>CAKSEC010000007.1 GCA_934446355.1 uncultured Oscillospiraceae bacterium
CTCGCGCCGGTTTCCCGACCTACTCCCTTAGCAGGGGAGCCCCTTCACCACTTGGGTATTTCTCCAAAATGCTGAAACACAATTATTACGACCGGCATAGAATGAACAGTGCGAATCTGAACGACCACCAAACACCCTTGAGCACATCGTGTAATAATTATATCACAGAGAGGAAGATTTGTCAAGGGCTTTTTAGAAAAAATCTGCATTTATTGCTCAGACTTAGTAAAGTGCACAGTAAAATCGGGTCGATTTGTGTATTCCTACAAAATGGGTGGGATATAATGCCATTTGCTAAATTTCAAAGGCAGTGCTGCCGATATATTATAAAATATACTAATGATCAATGCCTTGGCTGCCGGAACTGCCGACGCTTTTGCGCAGAATTGAGGTGCTTCTATGGCTGATATTAACATGGTTAGCAATGTCCTCTGGGAGGATTACTATAAAATAGCATGGGTCAATATTCTGACAGGCGAATATCAATTCGTGAAGATACTCGAAACAGAGGAGGAAAAGCCGTGCCTTGAGGGGAAAACTATCTTTGATTATTCAAAGCTGGTCGTATCCACGGGGCTTGTTCCCGCTGAGGATATCCCGCAGTATGAGCGGTGCACAGACAAACGGTATGTGCTGCGCGAGGTCATGGAAAAGCGCAGGCGTGTGACCGTGAATTTCAGGCGTATCATCGGGGCAGATCAGAAATGGGTGCGTCTTGAAATAGTCCTGCCGGAGGGCTTCTCAGAGGACTCGCCGTGGGTAGTTTATACGTGGAAAGAATCAGACACAGATACCTGCAATGTCGAGGACGCAATGAGAATGATCTCGAAATGCTTCCACAAGATACTTAAAGCGAACCTCACCGCAGATATGTGCGAGATAGTCAAGGCGTACCCTAACGAAATAGCTCAGGCGGGGTATTCGGCGAATTTCTCTGAATGGGCTGTCAGCCCGCATATCCTCGATAATATCAACCCGGAGGATAAGCATGGGTTCAGCGTGTTCATCAACCCGGAGCGGCTCAGAAAGCGGTTCACGGAGAGCAGGGAATGCCAGCGGTTCAGGTACAGGCGGCTATACGATGGCGAATACAGGTGGGTCACGCTTGAAATCCTGCCGAGTGTTGAGTACTCCGACGATAATCAGGCGGTAATGCTTTATGTCAGGGATATTCATGACGAATATATCGCAGAACTTTACCATCAGAAGGCACTGGAGTATTTCTGCAATTTCGATACCCTGACCGGACTTCACAGCCGATTCTGCTACAATAATTTCTGCCGCAGCTTTGAGGAGCACGGCGGCAGTCTGGCGGTGCTGTTTGCAGATGTCAACGGGCTGAAGTACACTAACGACACCAAGGGGCATGAGTATGGCGACCGGCTTATCACCGGCTTTGCAGAAATGCTCGGCTCTCACTTTGGGGTTGAGTGCTGCTATAGGATAAGCGGCGATGAGTTCGTGGTGCTGAGCGAGGATATGGACGAAAGCGCATTCCGCAGCAAGGCAGAAGAGTTTCATCACAGGCTGCAGCTTATGGAAGTGCCTTCCGCCTCTGTCGGAACTGCGTGGAGCGGCTCTGTGACCTCGGTGGACGATCTCATAAGGCACGCCGAGGAGCTGATGTACGCCGATAAGCAGCAGTTCTATAAGCGATTCCCGGAGATGAAGAGGTAGAAGCGCAGCAGATTTGAATAACGAAATGCCCCAGTCGTTCTGGGGCATACATATTATGTGCCAAATATACAATAAACACCCCCGCATGTCTGCGGGGGTGTGGTTATTTAATTGTGTTAGTTCAGTTCATTGGACTGTACCGCCTTTTAGAATTTGTTGAGAACAAATAGTATCAGGTTTCCATGGGACTCTATCCTTTCAATGATTTTCCGGCTATAACTTTGTGTTTCACTGGAATCACCTGCTTTTTCTCGGTCGTACTGATTGAAGGGGGTGATCTATGTAAACGCATATAGCGGTAAGAAATCATCTGCGGTGGTCATTCACTGAATTGATTTATTGGCTAGACGCCGTGTCAGGTCAGGCATTCACAAACCGAGCCAGACAGTGCCCTGTGAAGCTGTGAACCAAAGATTCGTGATTCAGCTCATTTCACGAGCCGCAGATGACGAACACTGTGAATCGGTAATTTCCACTGGACTCGCTTCCTTTCTGCTTTAAGCTAGTATGGTCGAGATAAGACATCAGAGGTGCATCGGATCGTGTTCCTTTCGCAATACTTGTTGAATCAGCTGTCAACATAATTCATCGGAGTCTACCTCTTTCATGTATTAGGTCTAGGATCTTGCTTGGACGTCAGGTGAGATGTTGTTCTGAGATGTTGTACTTATTTCCTTTCCCTGACTATATATTACCACAGGATTTATAAAAAGTCAATAGTTTTTTTGCTTTTTTCTTTGATTTTTTGTGATTTTCGCCAAATGCACATATTTCGCACCGCCTTTTTGCGGATTGTCCACAAATTTTGCCTGCTTTATTAAGAAAATCTCAGAAAGCCCTTGACAAATCACGCTCTTTCTGATATAATACTATTGTTGTCAATTCAAATCGGCAATGCGACCCATTAGCTCAGGCGGTAGAGCACCTGACTTTTAATCAGGGTGTCCCGGGTTCGATTCCCGGATGAGTCACCATTAAAGCGCACTGTTATGCGGTTTTTCGCAGGCGGTGCGCTTTTGTTTTGCGGCGAAATCGGGCGGGCAAAAAAATCAAGGTGTCTCCAGCCACGTATTACGGGTAAGAATCAGGGTTGCTCCAGCCTCAAATTATCGAGATGTGAGCTGCGGCGATCGCTAAGCAGCCGCTGATCTGCTGCAAGATGTAAGTAGAGCTGCGTGATCACAATGCTGCTATGTCCGAGTATAAGACGCAGCGTCTCTATATCGCCGCCGTCAAGCAGGTAGTTAGTCGCAAACGTGTGGCGGAGCAGGTGACACCGCAAACGCTGGATACCGGTAGTATCCTTAAGCTTGCTAAAAATGAGATCGACCGCATTTACGTCAAGCGGCTGCCCGAACCGATCGAGGAAAAAGGCGTCAACCTTTTTCTGCCGGCGAAAAGCTATGCGCTCATCATATACTTTAAGCAAAGCTGCTGCATTATCACCAAGAGGGACGAGCCTCTCTTTATCTCCTTTTCCTGACACAAGCACGCAGTTTCGGGCAAAATCAACATCGCTGCAGCGGAGACGTGTTGTCTCAGCTCGCCTTAAACCGCAATCGACCATCAGCAGCGTTAAGCACTTATTGCGTAGCTGCAGCAGGTCAGAGCAGTCAAAGCAATTAAGCAGCCGCTGCAGCTCATCATCACTCAGAGGTATGATCTTTTCTCGTTTTTGCTTGATAAGCTTAAGCTTACGGGAGCAATCTCCGATCCGATCGTCATCAATAAGCCAGTTGTAAAATGCCTTAACGGCACGTACATATGTATTGATTGATGTCGATTTAAGGTGTCCGCCTGTCTGCAGCGATATCACATAATCCTTGTACACGGAAATATCGAGCACGTCAACACTCTGATCAGCGCCGACAAAATCCAAAAATAGACCAAGGCTAAGTTGATAATACTCAATTGTAGCGTCAGCGTTATTGCGGAAACGCTGCTCGTACATAAAAAGGTCAAATGCCTCCTGCAAAGTCACTTGCGCCGACCTCCCGATTAAAAACATCACGATATAAAGCGCTAAGCCGTCTGGAAAAGGTCACCTCGTCGAGATCGGTAAAGGATCGCCAATAATCCTCGCCGGACTCAGGCTTCAGCACCTGTTTCCAGACATAATCATAATAATTTGGCGGCAGCCCCTTAATTGCATTATAGTCAGCCGTAATCTGATCTGCAGTCTTAGACGTCATATGCGCACCGCCCTCGATCACAGACATCAAAAAGCCGGGACAATGCTGCACGGCTCGCGAGAACGTCGCACCATACTGCTTCTTAAAAGCCAACATAAAATTAAGGAACTTATTACGCTTAACTTTATGATGGATTAAAGACGCTTTTTTTGCGTTGCCCAAAAAATCAAGCCACCATTTTGTAGTAACGCAGTTATATTTACGGGATCGAGTACGATCAACAAACCGTATGTATGATAAAGATAAACCGCAGATATACGCTTGAAACTCGTCCTCAGGCAAATCAAGATATTTTGTCAGTACAGCCGCAGCGTTATCCCGGTGAAACTCCATCTCGTATCGAACCCATGATGTGCAGCCGTCCGGAACAGAACCTTTTTTAGCAAGCTGCTCGGCAAGCTTGTCGTAAAATCTGATGTAAGTTCCAGACCGACGCTTGCCAAGATAAATAGTCATGCCGATGTTTCCAGTGCTCACATCTTGAGATTGTACACACCTATAAGGCAGCTTATCATCAATCAGGCCGGTATCGACTTTATAACAACTCTGCAGCTCACCGGACTCACAGGACGGATCAGTTTTGCGAAATTTAGATACAAAATTACCTACAAGCAGTGTATCATATATACGCTGCAGGCACAGTAAAGGCTTTTCGTCGCCGAAACACTGCTGATCAACCGCCCAGTCGAGGCGGGAACATTTAGTCTTGCAGCCGAACTGACACAAGCAGCGGAAACGATTAAGAACAGTGCGCAGCCTAAGCCCTCGATTATACCTAAGATACTCAACGTAATAATCAAGCCCGTTGCCGGTAAACTCAACGCAAAGACCTTGCTTTTCCCAAAGGTGTTGATTAGGTATTTTAAGCGATACGTCATTGTAGCGCAAGATCTCCGTGTATCCTTGACCAGATCCGACATACTTAAAATACGGCAGCCAATCATCAATAAAGAGCGCCTTAAGCAGCTTTTCAAGAGCCTCGTTTATTGTCCAGTTGGTTTTAGCCGGCAGCAGCGTCAAAGTGAGATAGTCCATCTTATGCGATATTGTCACATCTTCATCTCCTTTCCGACACGCTTTAAGGTTTTCTTATCGCCGACCAAATCCGGAGCAAAACCGGTTCCGGCTCGATTAGCTAATATCTGCTCGTCTGCTATGTACTCTTTGTCAAGCATGCTATCAACCATCTCTATAGTATCATAGTTAGCTCTAAGTTCATCCGATTGCACGTATGAGTAATATGCGAGCTGACGTAATGGCAACAGGGGATTATTAAACCATTTGTCATACTCCTGAGCGTCATACTCTGCACAGGTCGTATAACGAGCAAACGGGTCAGCAAAGTAACTGTGACATACTGTCACCGTATCGGCAATATCACGCAGCTGCTTATCAAGCAGGTTCCAACGCTGGACGGTACCTAACAGCATGATACGTCTGTGCCGGCACTGCAGTATCAACTGATACACCGGCTTAGGTACAGATTTTTTAGACGAGGCAAAATCACGGCTATTAAATATGCTGCCGATCTCGTCAATCAGGACGATCGATTTATCAGGTAGATCAAGTATCTGCTGAGAGTTTACCAACTTGATTATCGTGGTATCAGCGGGAAAATTATATAAGCTGAGATTAGTAAGGACGGTAACACCCTTGTGCGATCGACAGATGTTGTAAGCACGCCGAACTGCAGAAATCGTCTTTCCGCCGCCGAACTTACCAAGGAACAAGTGAAGCCCCCAGTAATTGAACCTTGTCCAACCATGCTCCTTAAGGTATATACGCATATCCTTGAATATGTAATACCAGAATTTTGGAGCAGCCCTTAACGCTGCCATGATTACTCTAAGCATAAGACCTCCTATTTATCATCATGTTTAATAAGCCTAATAATCCAGTTAAATAAATAGAAAAGGAAAACAAGCTCCATGAAACCACTTGTAAAATAGAATCCGGAACGTAAGTTGACCAAAGGCACAAGAAAGTCCATCAATGACGCCCCCTTTTTATAAAATCGCTGATAATGGAGAAAATCAGATTAAAAACAAAAATGGTGATTGTCCAGAATGCGCCGCCGGTCAAGATCCACGAAACAACTTGATCATAAGATTCAAAATACCAGTTGCGAAAAAAGAATAGAAAATCCATTAATAACGCCTCCGTTTGAACAACTTGCCGACTAAGGAGACGCCGGCGAACGCAGCCACGATCAATAATAATGCCTCGGTTACTGTATAGTACTTGAAAGGCTTGTCCAAAGCCGAATTATCCTTTAGCCAGAGAGAATAAGCCTCATCAATATATTGTTCGGTCAGCTCGCAGTCCTGATCGTAAACGCTTATTGTACCATCAGGAGATATGATAACAGCTGACATTTCACCAGACGATTGAGATACGATTTGCTTGTACTCGTCCGACCCGATCGGATAAAAGGAAGCCTCTGGCGAGGCGTCGGGTATACCATCATCATTATCATCAATAATGCGACCCCAATCATTAACGCCATCGCCCGAAAAATCAAACGGCAGCGGTATGTATACATCACCGTCAATAAGGTAGCTAGAGCCGTTACCGGTAATCTCATCAGCGAACCGATCAACCATTGTCACGGCGTCTACAAGATCGAGCTTAGGCATACCCATCCCAATCTTATCGTCTAAACTGCAAAAGCAATAGCCGTCGTTGGTAAAAGTCGGAATGGACACATCAAAAGTAAATATAGACTCCTCACGCTCATAGACGCCATCGCCATCATCATCAAACGCAGCAATAAACTCAGATATACCACGCCCAACATCATCAACTTTAGACCGAACAAACCAGACCGCATAATCAACACACGCTTTTTCAAGCATTTCAGAAAAAAACGAAAAAAGTATACTACCCATAAATCGACCTCACTGAAAAATCCTACCGAGGAACTCGACCACCATCATCACGACTGCGCCGCCGATAAGCAGCAACCACCCATTTATAGTCACATCTCCAAAGGTTACATTAAAATCGTGGAACACCTGATAACCAAAGGAAAACAAAGCCTTAGCGATCGTCCCAAAGTCCATAAAGTCACCTACCTAAAAACCGAGCGAGAATAACAAGTGCAAAGCCGGCGCACAACATAATTACAATAGGCTCAGGCAACCACCCAAAAAACGCCTGCATAAAAGCTCCGAAGCCCGTTGTTTGCTCTTGCATCCAGCCATAGTAATTATTAAGCGAAATATCCTCATCGAATATAACACCCTCTGACGTTCCTGCCCCAGAAGAACCACCAGAAGTATTTACATTTACGTTAATGTCTATTGGATCAGCCTTGATCACAATATCACCGGACACGTCAACCTTACCGCCGACCTTAATTTCGCCAGACACTGAGCCGCCAGATCCACCAGAACCACCACCGTTATCATCACCATCATCAGGATCTTCAAGATCCGGCAGATCGTAGTCTATAATAAAGTCGCCGAATGAGGAGTTTTTGCCGTTGTCAGGATCGGTTATTGTATAGTCGTAAAAGTTATCGCCCTCGATGGTAATATAGTAGTTGTCCGGCACTCTGGACCAATCAACTGCAGTCTGATTTGCCCAAAGCTCGAACGGCGAAGATGAAAGATATGCACCCCAATCGTCGCCGACCGAGGAATCAGGCGTAAAGGTTGCTGCAGATTTAAGCGTGCTCATGGTCGTTCCGACGGATAGAGAAGATATATCACCATTAAAAAGAGGATCACCGCCAGTATTACGATGTATCAGATTGCCAACATAAAAATTACCCACAAAATAGTTGGCGTCGGAATCAAAAGCCTGAATACGCCAGCCTGAATTAGCCTGCAAATTCAGAGCAATAACCGCAGGACTTAATTCAGCAGAATTAATATTCTTCCATGCCCATGCTCTGCATTCTGATTCAACAATCTGATTATTAAGCAAATTGTAAGCGTCGCAATGCAACGTTATATTGTGCTCTTCGTCCGCCGTCTTATAGAAATGATAATAGTACTTACAATAATACGGAGATGATACATCGTCATCGGTGACGAACGGCAGCACATATATTCCCTTTGTCCAGCCAGTTCGACCGCCCCAGTCGTATTTGTTCCAGTAGATAGGTATTACTGGATTGGCTGATTTAGCGTCCTTTAATCCGTAATCATCGTAAGAGCGTTGGTAACTCCATATTATTTGATCTGGAGCTGTTATGGGCATATAGCGGCTATTGTAGTCAGCAGCTGCTTTCTTCAGATCAGCGGCTGAAATAGTAGCCGGCGAAGATTCACCGGCAAATCGATTATTTCCAGATCCGGTAATATCGATAACATTTACTTCTAACTCAGACTGTATATTACCATCATCATCTTTATAAACATACCAGATATGCTTACCCCATTCAGCATGAGTGCCTTTACTGCTAAACTTTACACCGTAATCAGAACCGTAATTCTCGATGTTGTAAGAACCCCAAACTACAAAAATATCTGTATTAAGCACAAGACACATATAGTTAGTAGCTTCCCAAATAGTAATTGGCTGCGTTCCTCGTATTAAACCGCTGCCGCCACCAGACACGCTACTCTCGGCGTAAGCGACAACAACCGACATAGCGACCATCACGGTAGCACAGATCACAGATAATGCCTTGTTCCAGTGCTTCTTACAAATCGACTTAATGCTTCTTAGACTTATGTAACGACACACGAGCCGCAGGAACTTCTGCGTTATCTTCTTTATTCGATACATTTTTCTTCCTCCCAAATGCAAAATCGTAAAGCAAAACCACAAAGCCAGCAAAGAGCAAAATTATTATAATCGCAAACAATGCAGTAATAACCGCAGGAATCAAAAATAATAAAGCGTCAACCATTTGAGAATCCAACGAAATCACCTCCAATAACCAAAATAAATATGTGGCAAACGATTTTATTTTAACTCGCACCGCTTAGACGAGCAGCCGGAACGTCAACGTCCTCGCCCGAACGCACCGACAATACGCCTTACATAATAAATCCCGATACCTACAAAAGATACACCGAGGAAAATAAGCGATAGGGGATTAGTTACGAGAAAAGAAAACAAAGTCCCTAAAAGTGAAAGAAAACTTGTACCTGCGGCAATGATCGAAGTGAAGAGCGAATCTACTGATGTATTGCCAGAGGGAACAACAGTCGAACCGCCTCCGGAACCTTCGCTGGAACCAGATCGATAATAAGATTTTGCAGCTGATCCTTTACGTGAATAGGAGTCAACGCACAGATTGCCGTCAGCGTCGTACCATGCCATAAAGCCGGCTCGACACACAGCATTATCATACTCTTTGTTCTCTGTAGCAACAACTGCATACTGTTCTATGAGTGAAGTGCAAGTATACAGTGCAGCAACAGATTCCGGCGTATGAGCTGCGATCTGATCGGCGTCGTAATCGTTATCGATCATAAACTGGTGTTCGACCTGATATATTACACTTATAAGCGTATCAGTCGTTATCGCCTTAGAACCAACAATTGTAGTATCATAACTTGGAGCAGGCAGAGCCGCAAAAGCAGCAACGGAAAGGACAAAGCCGCAGATTAGGGCGGCTATAAGAGCAACGATCCTTTTAAGCATAAAACAACCTCCTAAAAATTCAGGCGGCAGCAAAAAGGAGATAATGCCACCGCCTATAAACAACGTCTCCCGACGTGATCCGGCGAAATCAACGACACCGCCCGAACGCATGAGTAATCCTGCGTACGTACCTTATCGCAATACCAGTAAAGGTTACGCCAAGGAAAATCAGGCACAACGGATTTCCTATGCAGAAGTTGCATACCGTTGTAAACAGCTCCAGAAACTTTGAACTTGCACCAGTAATACCGGTCCAAATAGAATCCATTGACGGAGCGGTCGAAGCGCCAGCTTCGGAAACCAGATTTATCGCATTACCCATGTTGTCACCTCCTCCCAAAACCACAAGCCCAGCGAATAAAAGTAAACGCTATAAGTACTAAGAAAAAGCTCGTTACCAGAATACCAACAGGATTAGTGCAAGCATAAGAAACTGCACTCTCAAAATAATAGGGAACGTAACCGACAGAATCGGCTATATCCTCCCACATCTGATCATAAGCCTGCTGCATTTCTTCCGGAGAGCTAAATTCAGGCTCATCCATACGACATCACCTTTTTTTCCGCTCGATAATCTTACAAATCACGATTGACGCAACACACAAGCCAAGCAGAACGCCGACAATAATCTGCATTACTAACATCATGACACCTCAAAAATATCAGTTACTTTGCCCTTGAAATTGACGTCAAGCTGTAATTCGTGACCGATCAATGATTCAAGTGATTTTACCGATACACCAAGCTGATCGCAAAGTGACTGCGATATAAACTTAGAATCAGACTTTTCACCAATAACACGATCATCAGCAAAATTACAATAAAGATTGATACCCTTTATTTGAGAGCCGTCTTTCGATGGGAAATCAAGTGGCATAAGCCCTACAAGTTTTACTTTCATTTTGTTACCTTCTTTCTCACTGTTCGGGGCGATCTTCGGCGATATTGCCGTTGGAAGTGGTTTTGTTTATGCTCGCAACCACTAAACGAGCAGCCACGCAGGCTCATAGATCATTACATTTACGAATTAAAGCTCGGACATCTGCAATTGAGAGTTTGCCAGAACTGAGCTCATACAGATAATGAAAAACAGCGTGAGTAATAAAATCTTCTACGCTAATATCAATACCTGTACATTTTATACAATCACGCCAATCGTCAATGTCAGACATCGTTCCATTGCAGAGATCTAAATCGAATATCATAAATGCACCTCCTCAGAACTTCTTAAGAAGTGCCTTATTAAGAAGTGCCTTAAGCTTAGCAATTTCGGATTCAAGATCAGAAATTGCGGCTCTGTTACTCTCATCATCAAGACCGTAAGATGTGAATTTTTCGATTAATTCTTTATTCTGCTCAATGGTGCTAACTATACAGCCAGCTAAAGTTACAACTTCCTCGTCGGTCAGATTAATGGTGTTCATATTCAATTTTCCTTTCTTATTACCCCGTTCCGGGCGATTTACGGCGTAATTGCCGTTGGCGGTGGTCTGTTTTTTGTCCCGACCACTAAAGGACACTTTTCTTACATGAATAATCATGTTCAAAAAGATTATACATGATTATTCATGTAAAGTCAACAAAGAAAAAGAAAAATCGTCAATTTATCTAAATGAAGTATAGTGTATTTGGCGAATTACAACAATTATCATGTTATAATCAAACTGGGTGATGAAAATGACTTATTATGAAAACCTAAGAAATATTCGTGAAGATAGAGGATATACGCAAAAGCAGATTGCAGAGGTTCTCGAAACAACGCAGCAATATTATTCTGATTACGAAAATGGTAAAAGGGATATTCCGATAAGAGTATACATAATTTTAGCAAAATTTTATGGAGTTTCGATAGATTACTTAGCAGGGCTAGAAGATAAAACAATAATTAAAAGCAATGTTTCCAAAGAAAAAGCGGATGTTGGCTAAAAGAATTTTAGAGGAGAATAAAGAATGAAGCTTAAAGAACACTTCACCGCAGACTATACCAAGCATTTTGTGCTGCAGGAAATAAGCATGATAAAAGGCTACAAGCTCACGAACGAGACCACAGAAACGCCTGACCTTATCGTCAACAAGATAAACATAGAAATCAATCTCGCCAGTGAAACCGGTCATCAATTCTATAAGGAGATAGAGAACAAGTTCACGCCGGAGGCTCTGGACAAGAAGTACATCACCAATTCAAATTACGTCTATGCGGAAAGCGAGCAGGGGGATCAGAAAACGATAGAAATCAAGATCATGACGAACCGCCACGATCCTGTTGACGTAAAAGCTAAGAAGAAGCTGCTGTATAAGATCAATAAATATACATAATGATTATGCCACAAGCCCCGGAAGTTCTCCGGGTTTTTTTATTTACCCCCTTGACAAATCAATATAAAATAATTATAATATAATTATGGAAACGATAAATTTTGAATGGGACGAGAACAAGAACGACATAAACAAGGTGAAACACGGTATATCATTTGAAGAAGCCCAAACAAGCTTTTATGATGAATGCGCATTGATGATCGACGATCCAGAGCACTCGGAACAGGAGGAAAGATTTATATTGCTGGGATTAAGCGAAAAAGCTAATTTGCTTGTTGTTTGTCACTGTTACCGTGAATCCGAAACTGTGATTCGTATTATCTCAGCCAGAAAAGCAACCAAGACCGAGACCAAACAATATTTTGAGTATTTATAGGAGGTGTAACTATGTTGCAGGAATACGACTTCAGCAAAGCAAAGAAGAATCCTTATGCAAAGAAGCTAAAAAGCCAGATAACCATTAACATCGAAAAAACAACTATTGACTATTTCAAGAGACGTGCTGCAGATACGGGTATACCTTATCAAACCCTAATAAACCTGTATTTGACTGACTGTGCGAAGCAGAACAGAGAAGTCAATGTAGTTTTTGAGAGAAAATAAGGCAGGATAAAAACTGATGTCTTACCGCCCCGGAGAACTTCCGGGGTATATTTTATATTATTAATTAAATCGATTTTTCAAGGGTTTTTGACACAGAATCTAAGGTTGTAATGGAAACCCCGTATTACCAGACGGGGTTTCGGAGAACCGCCAGAAAGCCGGTATCCCCCGCCCCCTGCGCCGAAGCGCAGCGGGGGCGGGGGATCTGAGGATAAACACGAATAGCCCGGCGATTTGTCGGGCTTTTTTTATGCAGTACGCTGATTGGCGGCAGCGTGATCTGATTTATTCGGAGATTGACAACGCCGTGACACGGCGTTGTGCTTGCTGATTAACGTGAAAACTCTTTTGCTGAGCGGAAAAACTTGCTGATCATGGCGTGATCGAGGTACTGCTGCCGTGCTGCTTCCCGCTCTGCAGGAGTAGGAGCGGATTTATAATCGGTGAACAGCTTACGTGCTATGAGCTTATCGAGTTTACTGTCCAGCGCGTCTTTAATGCTGCAGGCAAGACATTCGTCGGGCTCGTCCTCGCCGAAGTATGCGAGCAGATCGAGGAACAGATCCTCGTCGATCAAGATAGACTTAGACATTGAGATCACCTCCGGCGTCAGTGTCGAGGATCTCTTCGTCGATCCAGTCGTAATTATCGGGCATAAGATCATCTCCTTTTTGATGTAGTGACTTTTAATCAGGGTGTCCCGGGTTCGATTCCCGGATGAGTCACCATAAAAGCGCACTGTTATGCGGTTTTCCGCAGGCGGTGCGCTTTTGTTTTGCGGCGAAATCGGGCGGGAAAAAAATCAAGGTGTCTCCAAAAAAATGTTTTTTGGCACTTATTATACAATGTATTGACAACGTCTTTATAACATGATATAATGAGATAAGAAAAGGGGTGATAATATGCCACAGACATTAGTGAATATCAGAATGGACGAAGATCTAAAGAAGAATTTCGAGAGCGTATGTGACGAATTAGGCATGAGCATGACGACAGCTATCACGATATTTGCAAAAAAAATGAGCCGCGAGCATCGTATTCCGTTCGAGGTATCCGTTGACCCGTTCTACAGCGAGAGCAACCAGAAAGCTATATCCCAGAGCATAGATCAGCTAAAGTCTGGCAAAACCGTAACCAAGACTTTTGAAGAATTAGAGAGAATGGCAAATGAGTAAGATAGTATTTACCGAACTGGCATGGGAAGATTATCTTTACTGGCAGACCCAAGATAAAAAAACGTTGAAGCGAATCAATATGCTACTGCAGGACATAAATCGAAACGGTTATGACGGAATCGGCAAGCCCGAACCTCTCAGAGGCGACAAGTCCGGTTATTGTAGTAGGAGAATAGACGATACGAACCGAATCGTTTATAAGGTCAGTGACGATAGGATCGAGATCATACAATGCAAACGTCATTATAATGACTGATATTTTACAGCCCCCGGAATTTCTCCGGGGTGTATTTTTATATCATTGACCGAACCGATTCCGACCACGGCAGAAGCACTTGATTCTCCCATGATTTTCTGCTATAATAATACATAAATACTGAAACAACAGGAGAGATCGCAATGGGTATGGAGAAAGTACGCATTCACTATATTTTTCACGGGACTGTGCAGGGCGTTGGCTTTCGGTACAAGGCGTGCTATAGTGCGAAGAACCGTGGAGTAACCGGCTGGGTGAGAAACTGCAGCGACGGCACGGTCGAGATGGAAGCCGAAGGCTATCCCGCAGATATCGCAGGCGTTATTCGAGAACTGGACGAACATTCTTGGGGGAATATTGAGCGCATTGACTCAGAGAATATTCCGGTCGAGGGCGGTTATGGGTTTGAGATACGGTGAGCGTATGCTCTGATGGATACAGCGCAGGATCCTTCTGTTTTAATTACTGCGGTCAATAAGACAGATAAGGAAAGGGATTAAAATGGAACTCTACAATGCGATAGAAAAAAGAAGAACGGTTCGTGATTTTGAGAACGAAGTTATTCCTGAGGAAGCCATAGAAAGGATCATCTCAGCGGCTCTTAAAGCGCCGACAAACGATCACATGAGGGATTGGCACTACATAGTGATTCGGGACAGGAATACCGTGGTTAAGCTGCTTGAAATAATTCCTAAGGGTATTTCTGAGCAAGATATGGAACAACTCCTGAAAGACTGGAACCTGAACGACGGCGACCAGCAGGCGTTATACAGGAATGCCGTTCCCAAGCAGCACAGAATGCTGCTGGACGCTTCAGTTGTTGTGATCCCTCTGTTAAAGCAGAAAACCGATATCCTACACCCGGATAATATATCTCACCTGAACGGCTTTGCTTCAATATGGTGCAGCATTGAAAATATGTTTCTGGCTTCGACTGCGGAGGGATATGGCTGCAATCTTCGCATACCGTTGGGAAATGAAGCGGAATATGCAAGAGATGTTCTTGGATTTCCTGACGATTATTTTATGCCTTGCTTTATTGGCATAGGCAGACCTAAGCAGGACGCAGCGCCTATCAAGCAGAAAGAAATTGATGTCCGGGAACGCATACACTGGAATAAATGGTGAGCCATTTTTCTGATATTATCAGTCGGGAGCGGCTGAGTCATTGTTCCGTATGGCGAATCTGATATTTGGAGGAAAAAGCTTGTACAGAGAATTGGTTTCAGAATTGACAAAGGATAATCAGTGGGTCAAAATTCAGCCGCCGTGCTCTGAAAGCGCCATAAATACCGCCGAAAAAGCCGTTGGTTATTCCTTTCCGAGGGAACTCAGGGTACTTCTGCAGGAAATGAACGGCGATAACTTTCTTTTGCTGTCAGCAGAGGAGATCGCGGAACAGGCTAGGCTAAACAGAGCGGTCAAGAAAGAACACAGCGATGAAGATTTTGCGAAAGAACTAGACAGGCTCATCTTTTTTGCGGGAAACGGCTGCGGGGATTACTACTGCTACTATGCAGACGTTGACGGGGCAATAGACGACGGCGTGATTTATATCTGGGAGCATGAGGAATCTTGCCTGAAAAAGGCCGCTTCAAATATCGAGGAACTTATCGTCAGGTATTATCACGATGAAATTTAGGGAGGCGGCTTATCAATGAATAATCCCTTTACTTACGAGGTTTTTCTGTGGATATTTGAGCATGACGATATGTTTTTGATCGATGAAACTCTGTTCTATTTTGACGATGATATGAATAAGGAAGAACATTATCTTGGCTGTTTAAGGCAGTTTGAAAAGCCTTATTGGGCGGGATACTGCGATATTCCGGACGGCTGCGAGTTCAGCACTGCATATGAACTGCTAAATGCGCTGATTTATAATGGTCGTTCAATAAAAGACAGATGGGAAAATGTTGTTTTTGAGAATATCGGCGGTATATCAACAGAAGATTGGCTGAGATTCAATCAGGGCAAATTCTGAAATCAGTCGGACAGGAGGATATGCGAATGCAGTATGTGGTGACAAATGCGCAGATGAAGAATGCCGAGCGGGAATGCGACAGGGCAGGGACTAGCTATTTTCAGATGATGGAGAATGCGGGTACTGCCTGCGCTGAGTATATCAGCGGGCTTATTACCGGCGGCAGGACGGTCATTCTGTGCGGCGCAGGCAATAACGGCGGCGACGGGCTTGTGATAGCTCGGCTACTTCACGAAAAGGGACTGAGCGTTTCTGTGGCGGCAGTGTGCGGCGCATTCCGGACAGAGTGCGCACAGAAAAATCAGGAGCGGCTTCAGGGCGTGAGCATATTCCCGATGGAACAGGCTGCGCAGGTACTTTCGGACGCCGACTGCGTGGTTGACTGCATATTCGGCACCGGATTCCACGGGCGGCTTTCCGATACGGCGGCGGATATCATTAGTGTTGCGAATAAATGCGCCGTCAGGGTCGCAGTTGACGTGCCGAGCGGGGTGGATTCAGATACTGGCGAGCGTGACGAACGCTGCTTTATGCCGACCCATACTCTTGTGCTTGCGGCAATGAAGCAGGGGCTTATCGGCAATACCGGCTGCTCGGATATTCTGGGCGAGGTCAGTCTGCTTGATATAGGCATAGGCGAGCGGTTCTTTGAGGGAAACAACGTTGCTTTCCTTGCGGACGAGAGCCTGCGCAGACCGTTCCCACCGCATGGCAGGGACACTCACAAGGGCACGTTCGGCAGACTTATAAGCTTTGCAGGAAGTCTTCATTTCAGCGGAGCAGCCTTTATGTGCGCTTCTGCGGCACTGAGGAGCGGGGTCGGGCTGTATTTTGCCGCAGCGCCCGAAAGTACTGTGAAGATACTGGCTTCAACGCTTCACGAAGCGGTATATTCGCCTATGCCGGAGGACGGCAGCGGATTTATGTACTTTGTGGACGAAGCACAGCTTTCGGCAGCCGTCATTCCGGTGCTGAAAAAGGCTTCTGCAGTAATAATAGGCTGCGGACTTGGGAACACGGAAAGCACACGTCTTTTGACAAAATTCGTCATAAAAAACGCTGCGTGTCCGGTCGTGATAGACGCTGACGGAATAAATTCGATTTCCGAGAATATAGATGTACTAAAGGAGCGGACAGGCGATACGATACTCACACCTCACCCTCTGGAATTCAGCCGCATGACCGGAATTAAGCTTAGCGAGATACAGTATGACAGGCTGGGTACGGCAAGAGAAGCGGCGCAGCGTCTGGGAGCGGTCGTGCTGCTAAAGGGCGCAGACACGGTGATAGCTGCGCCTGACGGCAGGATCTGCGTGAAATCAGGGGCGTGCAGGGGGCTTTCAAAGGGCGGCAGCGGCGACGTGCTGACCGGTATCATCGGCGCATTTTCTGCGCAGGGGATAGACTGCTTCACAGCGGCGTGCGCCGGTGCTTACTGCCACTGGAAAGCGGCGGCTATCCTGTCGCAGAGAATGCCGGGTGAGAGCATTCTGCCGACCGACGTCATTTCTGCGCTGCCGGAGGTATATTCCGCAAAGTAACGCGTCTTTATCTGCTCCTTATCATGCACGACATCAATAAGGAGGAGATATTTTGAAGCATACAAGAATATCTGCTGCAGTTTGGGCTTCGGCGGGAATACTCATGCTGTGCGGCTGTGACGGCGGAATGCCGTTCGGGTCGTCAAAGCTGCCGGATATGACGGCGGGCTGGACGGCGCAGGCGGAACTTTCCTACGGAGATAACACAGCGCAGGCGGAGGTCACACGCAGCGAGCCGGGCTGCTGGCAGTTCGCATTCACAAAGCCTCAGGAACTTTGCGGGGTGACCATGCAGCTTGAAAACGGGAAACTCACCGCAAGCTTGGGCGAACTTTCGGTCACGGCGGGCGAGGGTGATTACACAATGCTGCCCGTGATGATAGCCGATGGTATCGACGGTATTTCTAACGCTGAGAGCGGCACTCTGACAGACGAAAACGGGGTGCTTACCGCACGCTTGACCATCGACGGAGCGACCTGTATCGTCACGGCTGATAAAGCGACCGGCGACATAATCTCGTTCAAATCGCCCGACAGCAAGCTTGCGGCATTTTTCAGCGAGGTCACGCCCTATACAGAGGAAGTCGGGCTTATTGACGAATGACGTAATACATTTACCGGAATGCGTAGGAGTGCGCATTCCGCAGACTGGCGATAACCCCTCATCTTCGTCGTCACCCGCCCTACGGCAGGCACAAAGCCTAGCCGTAGGGCGGGTTCCTAGAATCTGATGGATTCTCGCCAGTCTGGGTGTAGACTTTTTCAACAGCGGAATGCGTAAAAATACGCATTCCATTTTTTATGTTACCCCCTTGACAAACCATACCCCCATGGGTATAATACAAATATACCCATGGGGGTATACCCGCGGGTCGGCAAGGAGGATAACATGAAAAAGGTTATGGAAAAGCTAGAAGAATTTCTGGAACTTGGCGGAACCAAAAAGGATATCGTTCTGTTGGCGATATCGGGCGTTTCGCTGATTCTCAGCCTGACGAACGTTGTGCCGCTGCCGTTCGACATTGCGTGGGTCGCAATTATCCTGTGCGGCGTTCCGATAATTCTTGAAGCAGTGATCGGGCTTGTGACGAGGTTCGACATCAAGGCGGACGTTTTGGTGTCAATGGCGCTGATAGCTTCTGTGTGCATTCGGGAGGACTTCGCAGCGGGCGAGGTGGCGTTCATCATGCAGCTTGGTGCACTTCTTGAGGACCTGACCGTCGCACGTGCGAGGGCGGGAATAGAGAAGCTTGTGAAGCTTACTCCGCAGACTGCACGGATAGTATCATGCGGTCAGGAAAGGGTCGTTCCGGCGGAGCAGGTCAATGCGGGAGATATCCTGCGTGTGCTGCCCGGCGAAAGCATTCCCGCAGACGGCGTGATAGTGTCCGGACAGACCTCGGTAGATCAGGCGGTCATGACCGGAGAATCAATGCCCGTGGACAAGACAGTCGGCGACGAGGTGTCAAGCGGCACAGTGAACCGCTTCGGTACATTTGAAATGCGTGCGGAAAAGGTCGGCTCGGACAGTTCTATTCAGCGCATGATAAGGCTCGTGCAGTCTGCTGACGCAGGTAAAGCAAAGATAGTCGGGCTGGCTGACAGGTGGGCGACATGGATAGTCGTAACGGCGCTTACCGCCGCTGCGCTGACGTGGATATTCACCGGCGAGATAATACGTGCGGTGACGATTCTTGTCGTATTCTGTCCCTGCGCACTGGTGCTTGCTACGCCGACTGCGGTAATGGCAGCTACCGGCAACGCAACGAAGCACGGCTTTCTTGTGAAAGAGGGCGACGCACTGGAACGGCTCTCAAAGGTCAGCGTTATCGCCTTTGACAAGACCGGAACGCTGACTTACGGCACACCGGAGGTGTCGGCGGTATACAGCGTTTCCGAGCGGTACGGCGAGGCTGACGTATATGCGCTTGCGGCTGCGGTGGAGCAATATTCTGAGCACCCGCTCGGAAAGGCTGTCACGGCTTCGTTCAGGCGCACCGGAAATACGTCGGCTGCGGCTCAGGAGTTCACGATGATTCCGGGGCGGGGAGTGGCTGCGGCGGTCGGAAAGGTCAGAGTTCTTGCGGGCAGCCGTGAGCTTCTGACTGAAAACGGCGTGGCTTTTGAGCCGGACAAAGCCGCCGCCGAATGCCTGAGCAGGGGCTGTACGCTGACTTATATTGCGGCAGACGGCGAATATATCGGCTCTATCGCACTGTCAGACACGCTGCGTGAGGAAAGTTCGGTGATGGTGGACAGGCTGGCGGCTCTTGGAATAACGCCCGTGCTGCTGACCGGCGATAACAAGAGCGCAGCCCGCAGTATAGCGGATAGAGTGCATATTTCAGAGGTTCAGTCTGAGTGCCTGCCTGAGGACAAGCTATCATACATAGACCGCACGCAGAAGTCCGGCAGTCAGGTGTGCATGATAGGCGATGGCGTAAACGACGCACCTGCGCTCAAAAAGGCGTTCGTCGGAATCGCAATGGGAGGAGTCGGCAGCGATATCGCAGTGGAAGCGGCGGATATCGCACTGGGATACGCTGAATAAAGCGTAGCGTAACAAAATCAGTCACGTGAGTATGCTCGCTTGAACGTGACGATTTTGTTTTATTCAGCGTTTCCCCTAGCAAATGATGACGTAAAGGAACTCCCGCACCTGCTCAGCCTGTCACGGAGAATGATGACGACGATAAAGCTGAATCTCACATTCTCAATGACGCTGAATTTTGCGGCGATAGCCCTTGCGATCACCGGAATACTCGACCCGGTGATCGGCGCACTGGTGCATAATGCAGGCTCGGTGCTTGTAATAGTAAACTCTGCATTACTTTTGAAATGGAGGAAAAAATAATGGCGGTAAGCATTATCGGAATGGTGATAGGACTTGTTGTGGCAATAACGGGTCTGGTGTATCTCGGAAAAGCAAAGGGCGACAAAGAATCTCAGAAAATATACGGGATAATTTCGGGTGTAGGCGGGCTGGTGTTCGTTGGAATGCTGGTAAAGCTTCTGCTTGAAGTGCTCTGAAAACAAGTTCCGGCAGGTAAATGATCCTGCCGGAGTTTATATTATTCGCTCTCCGCTATTTCCTCAATAATGCTGCGTATTTCGTCCCTGCCCTCGCCAGTCTGCGCTGAAAACTCTATCATTGTGATATCATCGGCGCAGGGAAGTTCGGTCTGCAGTGCTGAACGACGTTCCTCACGCTGCCGCTTTGAAAGCTTGTCCGCTTTGGTGAGCACTATCACGAAAGGTATTTCGCTATCGATAAGGAAGTTCACCATCATGAGGTCGTCGGCGGTCGGCGGGTGTCGGAAGTCGATAAGCTGGAATATCAGCGCAAGCTGTCTGTCGTCGTGCAGGTAGCCTTCGATAAGCCCCGCCCAGCGTTCCTTTTCAGATTTGGACACCTTTGCGTAGCCATAGCCGGGCAGGTCCACAAAGAACAGTTCGTCAAGGGTGTAGAAATTGATCGTGGCAGTCTTGCCGGGTACTGCGCTGACCCTTGCGAGCGACTTGCGGTTGAATATCTTGTTGATAAGCGAGGATTTGCCTACATTAGATCTGCCGGAAAACGCTATTTCAGTGCGCTCTGATGGCGGTATCTGGCTGAAGCTGCCGTAAGAAGTGTAAAACTGGGCATTGTTGTAGTTCATATGTCACCTATTAGGGCAGGCTGTCAACGCCTGCCCTGTTTTAATGTCTATTTCAGTTAGCGGTAAGTACCGGAAGCTTTTCCTCCTGCTTTGTCTTTGGCGCACTGCGGCGTCTGAGCGGCGCTTTCTGCTTTGGCGAGCAGTTGGGGAGTACAAGCGCAGTTTCAAGCACAGTGGAGATATCCTCTGCGACAACGAATTTCAGGCTGTTCTTTACTACCTCGTCCAGTTCGTCTATATCAGGTTCGTTTTCTTTGGGAATGCACACGGTCTTTACGCCCGCACGATATGCCGCCATCGTCTTTTCTTTAAGTCCGCCGATAGCAAGCACTTTTCCACGAAGGGTAATTTCTCCAGTCATTGCAACGTCCCTGCGCACGGGCGTGCCGGACAGTGCGGACACAAGCGCTGTGGTCAGCGTTACGCCGGCGGACGGTCCGTCCTTGGGGACTGCGCCCTCAGGTGCGTGCACGTGGATATCACGGTTCTTATAGAACTCAGGGTCGATATTGTATTTCTTCGCAAGCGAGCGGGTAAGGCTCACGGCTATCTTTGCAGATTCCTTCATCACGTCGCCGAGGCTGCCGGTAAATTCTGTTTTTCCCGTGCCCTCAAGCACAAGTACTTCAAGCGGCATCATTACGCCGCCGACAGACGTCCATGCAAGACCGTTTACCAGTCCTATCTCATCGTGGGCTGCGAGGTGTTCAGGCAGGTACTTCTTCACGCCGAGGAAGTCTTTGATGTTCTCGTCAGTGACGGTCACCTTTTTCTCGCCGGATACTATCTTCTTTGCAGATTTGCGGCAGATGTCCGCAATGCTGCGTTCAAGCTTTCTCACGCCGGCTTCTCTTGTGTAGAAGTCGATGATGGAATAAAGAGCCTTGTCGGCTATCTTCACCGTAGAGGGCTTCTCGCCGTGCTTTTTTAGCTGCTTTGGAAGCAGGTGCTTTTTGGCGATATTGAACTTCTCCTCACGGGTGTAGCTTGAAAGCTCGATGACCTCCATTCTGTCCAGCAGGGGAGCGGGAATGGTGTCGAGCGTGTTTGCGGTGGTGATGAACAGCACGTCGCTGAGGTCGAGCGGTATTTCAAGGTAGTGGTCGGTGAACGAGGTGTTCTGCTCGCTGTCGAGTACTTCAAGCATTGCAGACGCAGGGTCGCCCTTATAGTCGCTGCCCATCTTGTCTATCTCGTCGAGCAGAAGCACGGGGTTCATGCTTTTCGCCTGCTTCAGCGCAGCGGCTATTCTGCCGGGCATTGCGCCGATGTAAGTCTTGCGGTGACCTCTTATCTCGGCTTCGTCATGTACGCCGCCGAGCGATATTCTTGCATAGTTTCTGCCGAGTGCCGCTGCGATAGACTTGCCGATAGAGGTCTTACCAACTCCGGGAGGGCCGTAAAGGCAGATTATCTGACCCTTGACGTCGGGTGCGAGCGCACGTACTGAGATTATCTCCGTGATACGTTCCTTGACCTTTTTCAGGCCGTAGTGATCCTTGTCAAGCTGCTTTTGTACCTTGTCGATATCCAGCTTATCCTTGGTGCGGATATTCCACGGCAGTTCAAGCACTGTGTCGAGGTAATTGCGGATAACCCCCGCTTCCTGCGAGGAATAGGACATCTTGACCAGCTTCTGCGCTTCGCCGATAAGCTTTTCGGTTATCTCGTCGGAAAGGCCGAGTGCGTTTATCTTCTCTATGTAGCTGTCGGCTTCCTCCTGAGGATTCTCGCCCTCGCCAAGCTGCTTATAGATAGCACGAAGCTGCTCGCGCAGGTAATAATCACGCTGGTTCTTGTCCACCTGCTCCTTTACCTGCTCCTGAATGTCTATTTCGGTTTCGATTATCTCGATTTCGCTTTCGAGCATTGTGATGAGCATTTTGACGCGGGTCAGAAGTCCGTTCGCTTCAAGAAGCGCCTGCTTGTCCTCGACACGCAGCACAACGTTGAATACCACTTTGTCGAACAGCTCAGAGCAGTTGTTCTCGCTCATTATGCCCTCGAAAAGCTCTCTGGGCATTTTCGGCGAAATCTGGGCGTATTCGGCGAATACGTTCTTCAGCGCCCTGACAGCCGCTTCGGCGGTGCTGTCGGAAAGCGGCGCACCACGTGAGGGAAGTTCCTTTACCTCAAACTGCAGGTAATCCGAGCCGCCTGCCGACCTTACTCTTTTCGCACGTGTGAGTCCCTCGACAAGCACACGGGTGGAGCCGTCGGGAGTGGTGAGAAGCTGGCGTATCTCGGCGATAACGCCTACTTCGTACATATCCGAAAGTTCAGGCTCGGTGAGCGAAGCGTCCTTCTGCGCTACGAGAAATATGTGTCCGCTGCCGTCTGCCGCCGCTTTGAGCGCATTGACGGAGCGCTCTCTTCCTACGTCGAAATGCAGCACCATTGACGGGAACACGACAAGTCCCCTGAGGGAAATGGCGGGCATTACTTCGTTAGTTGTCTTTGTTTTCTTGTTCATATATTTATCCCCTTTCTCCGAGGTGGGTTGGCTTAAAGGTATAGTGTATATTATATATCATATATTCAAAAAAAGCAAGTCCATATTTGTGGGAAAAAATATGGCTGCTGGCGTATTACTGGAATATCAGCGAGAATATAAAGTAAAGTATCGGCTGGTGCAGCACATAAATCCAGATGGTATATCTGCCGACCGTTGCAAGCCATTTGACGTGGGTCGGGTAGCAGAATTTCGGCAGCCTGCCGTCCTTTGCGATTATCCCGAAGTAGCTTCCTGCGATGAACAGGAAAAACCACGGCATCATCGGGAAGTAGTCGGACGAAGCAAATGACGCATTGTGAAGTCCCAGCGGGAACAGCACGCCGACATTGTACGCTTCCATTGGCAGACTAAGCTGGAACAGGTGCGGAATGCCGATATAGCCCGGCTGTATCTGACCTGCGGCGTATGTGAGCCTTACGTTCATCGTAAGCACGAAAAGCAGCACGCTGATCGCAATGCCTACCCATGAGGGAAGCAGGTCGAACAGCTTCTGACCAAGCCCGAACAGCATCATGCTTATTCCGAGGAAGTGAAGAATGCCGAACATTATCGTACCGGAAGTGAAGAACGGCATGACGAAGGTCATTATCATTCCGATGAAGAAGCACTGTGCGCCACGCTTGATGTTGTTTGAGGAATATCTGCAGACCGTTCCGGATATGAAAATGAACGTACCCGCAAAGATATCACGGATCAGTCCGAACCAGCCCTCAAAGAACACCGGCACATCAATGCCGAATATGTATTTCAGGTCGTACATCGCATGGTATACCACCATGCACAGGATAGCGAATCCCCTTACCTCGTCGAGAATGCCGACACGGGAACATTTTTTCTGTGTATTGTCCATGTTGTTGAGTATCTCCGTTTTTTGTTTCTGACGTACTATATGATTTTAACATATTCTAAGAAAAATTTCAAGTAAGAACTTGAACACTTTTTGATTTTGTGGTAGAATATACAGTAGATATGCTCGAATCGAAAGGAAAAATGATGAATTATACAGAGATCGGCGGAGTTAAAATCGAAAAATCCGCCGCACTAGCACCGATGGCGAGCGTCGCCGACCGTGCTTACAGAATGATGGCAAAGGAATACGGCGCAGCATATGTCGTTGGGGAAATGGCAAGCTGCAAGGGGCTTTGCTATAACGACAGAAAGACCGCCGAACTTCTTTCGGTGACTCCCACCGAAAGACCGATGGCGATACAGCTATTCGGCTCTGAGCCTGATTTTGTCGCCGCTGCGGTGAAGATAGCGGAGCAATACGAGCCGGACATAATCGACATCAATTCCGGCTGCCCTATGCCGAAAATAGTGTCGGGCGGCGCAGGAAGCGCACTGATGAAAACCCCCGACCTTTTCGCAGAGGTGGTGCGCAGCGCAGTTCAGGCGGCTTCGGTCCCGGTCACGGTGAAGATACGCAGCGGTTGGGACGAAAACAGCATTAACGCAGTGGAACTGGCGCAGCTTGCCGAGAAAAGCGGCGCAGCCGCAGTTACGGTGCACGGCAGGACACGGGCGCAGCTTTATTCAGGTAAGGCTGACTGGGACATAATACGTGCCGTGAAGCAGGCGGTGAGCATTCCGGTCATAGGCAATGGCGATGTGTTCACGCCTGAGCAGTGTCGGGAGATGTACGAATATACGGGCTGCGACCTTGTGATGGTCGGCAGGGGAAGCTATGGCAGGCCGTGGCTTTTCAGGCAGATACGTGAGTATCTCGGCTGCGGCAGCTATTCGCCCGACCCGACTGCGGACGAAAAGCTGGAGATAATGCGCAGGCATATCCGGCTGATAGTCGCCGACAAAGGCGAGCGTGTGGGTATGAAAGAGGCACGCCGTCCCGCCTCGTGGTATCTGAAAGGAATGCAGGGTGCGGCGAGATTCCGTGACCTGTGCAGCGGGCTGTCAACTCTTGACGAACTGGACAGCCTGATAAACGACATCAAAGAACATCAGAAACAAGGAGAAGAATAACTATGAAAGTTTGTGAAGAATTACTGCCGCCGCTGCAGGTTTTTCAGGAGATATACGAGGAGGACCCGGTATTCGCAAGGGGACTGAACTGGCTGAACGTACATCAGCCGGAAACGGTCAGGCTGATGGGCTATGCGAATATATGCCATGAACTGCTCATGACCGGTCAGACGCTCGGCGAATACCTGACTGACGCCGTGACCTATTCAGCCGCTCCGCTGCTCGCAAAGACCGCAAAGGAGCCCACCGCACCGAGGAAAAGGGCTCTTGCATACGATATCTCACTGCTGAAAAGGGTGGTGGAGCAGTACACCGCAGCCGAGGTGAAGAAAGCGCTCGCCGGAATGCCGGGAGCGTGCGCCGACTACGCAGCGCTGCCCGACTTCGAGAGCGGCACGTTCACGCTGACCGCAGACAAGCTGCTGCGCCGTGTCAAGAAATACGGCACGGGCGATTATGCGAGATATAAGGCGTTCACATTCAAGGGCGGACGGCTTGTGCCGGTGCTCACCATCGACCCTATCCGCCTGACCGACCTCAAGAATTACGAGTTTCAGCGCAATCAGGTGGTGGAAAACACCGAGGCGTTCCTGCATGGGCTTCCTGCACAGAATGTGCTGCTCTACGGCGACAGGGGCTGCGGTAAGTCCTCTACCATCAAGGCGATACTCAATGAATATGACGGGCTGCGCATGGTGGAACTTCCCAAAACAGAGATTGCAGGTCTGCCGGAACTTTTCGACATACTGAAGTATATCCCGCTGCATTTTATCGTCACCATAGACGATCTGGCGTTCACTGAGGACGACGAGCGGTTCGGCATACTTAAAGCGACGCTTGACGGCAGTCTTGCCGCACGTCCGGACAATATCCTGATATATTCAACGACCAACCGCCGCAAGCTTATCAAGGAAACCAACGGCGACCGCTCCGTTGACAGCATAGGCAGGAGCGACGCAGTAGACGAAAGTATGTCGCTTGCTGACCGATTCGGGCTTTTCATCACGTTCACTCAGCCGAACCGCGAGGTATTCTTCGATATCGTGAGAAAGCTTGCGGAGGACAGGGGAATAGAACTTGATGACGCAGAACTTACACAGGCTGCCGAGCGTTTCGCACTGAAGCGCGGCGGCCGCTCGCCGAGAATAGCAAGGCAGTTCACGGACTGGCTGTGCTCTAGAATAGAACTGGGGCTTGATTACTGATGAAAAAGATCACTGCAATAATATGTACGATATTAGCGGCTGCAATGCTTTCGGGCTGCGGGGGAGAAAGCGAATCGTCTGCGCCGTCGGAACTGATAATACAGGGCGGCGGCGAGGATACCGAAAAGCAGAAGTTCCCAGTGACGCTTTCAGACGGCACGGTGATAGAAAATGAGCCGCAAAGCGCTGCGAGCCTTTCTCCTGCGGCAACTGAGATAGTCGCTGAACTTGGCTATTCAGACAAGCTATGCGCTGTGAGCCGCTACTGCGATTACCCGCAGGGACTTGTCGGCGTAACGGTCGGCAGCAGCGAAAATCCCGATATGGACAAGCTGCTGGAACTCGCGCCGGACGTGGTGTTTACGATGTCCGGCATTGCGGAGAGGGAGCGTTATACGCTCAATGCCGCAGGAATAGCTGTCGTGGAACTTTCTGCGCCGGAGAACGTGCTTGATTATGTACAGCTTTACAAGAATATTGGCACGGCGTTCGGCGGCGAAGCCGAGGGCGCTGCCGCAGGAGAAAAGGCGGCTGCTGCGCTGGCAAGTGCCGCCGAGGGAATAAAGCTTGGCAGCTTTGTGTATGTTACGCCGAAGCTGACTGCGGCTGCAGGCGGCACTTTTGAGAACGCAGTTCTGTCGCTATGCGGAAAGAACATCTGCAAGGGTCAGGGCTATATCTCTGACGCTGAAATGCTGGACGGCACGCCGGATTACATAATAGCAGCCGACAGCCTTTCTGAGAGCGATATTTCGGGGAACACGCTGTTTTCCGAAATGCTTTCAGCCGGCGCAAAGCTAGTGTTCGTGCCGGCTGAGAGGTTTGAAAGACCCTCTGCGAGGATAGCGGATATTTTCAGCGCAATAAAAAGCGCCGTTACATCGGAGTGATGATATAGCCGCTGTCCTGCCAGAAATCTATGACCCTGCCGAGTATCGAGGAGTTGGTCTGCGACACTGCGTGAAGCAGGTAGACCGCTCCGTTGTGGGTCTTTCCGGTTATTTTGGCGTATGCCTGTTCGGGGTCGGGCTGGCTGTTGACGTCCCAGTCGGGATATGCGAAACTCCACAGCACTGTGGTGTAGCCTAACTCCTTTGCGCAGGCGAGCACACGCTGCGAGAACTCGCCCTTTGGCGGCCGCATGACGTACATATCATAGCCGAATTCCTTTTTCACGTAGTCGTGCAGCAACGAAAGTTCAGAATACAGTTCGTCGGGGGAGCATTCGGGCAGCGACGGGTGACTCCACGTGTGGTTGCCGACTGTGTGCCCCTCGGCTATCATTCGCTTCACAAGGTCGGGATTGCGGCTGCAGTAGTCATAGGTAACGAAGAACACCGCACGCACGTTTTTCTCTTTCAGGGTGTCGAGAATATCGGCGGTGCAGCCGTTTTCATAGCCCTCGTCAAACGTGAGCCACAGCCGCTGCTTGTCGCTTTCGCCGATAAACAGCCCGCCCATATCACCGTACTGCTGCTGCGCCTGAATCGCACCAAGCGGGCGGTTCATACTGTCGGTGTCTACGCCCATTCCATATGCGACCTTGGTGTTGTCAAGCTGCTCGAATCTTGAATATTCAGACGCAGACGGTGCGGCGGCGACTGACGCCGCCAGTACTATAGGCAATATTCTGTTCATGTGGTCAGCTCCTTTTTATCTCATATTTAAGTTCTCTGCCTGCGAAATAGTCGCTCAGGCTCTGGAGCGTGGTTTCTGCAATGCTCTGCAGCGCTTCCTTGGTCAGGAACGCCTGATGCGAGGTGATTAGCACGTTCGGGCGTGAAACTAGCAGAGAAAGTATCTCGTCAGTCACGAGCCTGTCGGAATTGTCCTCGAAGAAGAGGTCTGTTTCCTCCTCGTAGACGTCCAGCGCAGCGCCGCCTATCCGCTTTTCGTTGAGTGCGGCAAGGAGCGCTTCGCTGTCTATCAGCTTTCCTCTTGAGGTGTTGACGATAAGCGTATCCGGCTTCATCAGCGAAAGCGACTGCTCGTTGATTATATAGCGAGTATCCTCGGTCAGCGGGCAATGAAGCGAGATTATGTCGGACTGCCTGAATAATTCTTCACGGCTGACGTATTCTATACCGCTTCCCTCTGCGGGGAATGGGTCGTTCGCAATGACATTCATGCCAAATCCCCGACAGATGTCTATGAACGTCCTGCCTATCTTTCCGGTGCCTATGACGCCGGCGGTCTTTCCGTGCAGGTCGAAGCCGATAAGCCCGTTCAGGCTGAAATTGAAGTCCCTTGTGCGGATATATGCCTTGTGCAGCTTTCGGTCAAGCATGAGTATCATTCCCATTGCGTGTTCAGCGACCGCATACGGCGAATATGCAGGCACTCTGACTACTCTCAGCTTGCCCGCAGCTTCGCTGAGTGCAACGTTATTATAGCCGGCGCAGCGCATTGCGATGAGTTCCGTTCCGTTCTCGGCGAGCGCACGGACAGTCTTGGCGCCGAGGTCGTCGTTTACGAATGCGCAGACCGCTTTGCAGCCCTCCGCAAGCTTTACGGATTCGGGGCGCAGGCGGCTTTCAAAGTATACTATTTCAAATTCACGGTTGAGCCGGTCGAACCAGATACGGTCGTACGGCTTTGTATCGAAGAATGCTATTTTTTCCATGGTTTAGGCTCCTTGTTTGTTACTGATGTTTATTTTCTGCCTGCCAGCCGTTATTATTCTGCAGCGGCTCAGCCAATTTTTTCAGTTGTGGTATTGATTTTTTCTTTCTGATATGGTAGAATGAATAAGTAATGTTTAATTATACGCAAGAGTTAGCCGTGGCTAATTCTGCAATAATGGAGGTTTATATGGTAAAGGTCACCGAATTGAGCGAAAAAGAGATAGAGGAAATAGGCGAAGCGTTTGCGGACCACGTTTATCCTGAGGGCGAAAAGGGCATGGGATTCCTTTTTGGCAGCAGGGACAACGTTAAGGAGTATATCTGCGGTTACGCACGTGCCATGCTAAAGGGCGGATTTATGTACAGCACCAGCGACAAGCACGAGGCTTTCGTTGCGTACAAATATTCAAAGGACAAAATGCCTGCTTCTTCGGGAATGATATTAATGAAAGCGATACTCAAAACCATAGGCTTAGGCGGCGGAATAAGAATGCTGAAAGCCATAAAAAGCGGCGGCGTATCATACGAGGACAAGTTCAAGAAAACCAAAAAGCCGTATATTTTCGTTGGAATGGTCGTGGTACGCAAGCAGTATCAGGGACAGGGCTTTATGCGCAGCGTGCTCGAAATACCGTTCGAGGAAGGCAGGAAAAGGGGCTGTCCGGTGCTGCTTGAAACGGACGCAGTGCTTAAGCGTGACAAGTATGTTCACCTTGGAATGACGAATATCCAGACAAGGCAGATAGGCGAGGGTGCGTATCTGTACGACCTTGTAAAAGAGAAGTGAACCGCATTTGTGCCTCTTTATTTTACTTCAAGATATCCGTAATCAGCTTGTCGAAAAAGTCCACTTTCAGACTGGCGAGAAGCCCTCAGATTCTAGGAAGTGGCGATTCGGCTAGGCTTTGTTCCTGCCGAAATGCCACTGACGACGAAGATGAGGGTTTATCGCCAGTCTGATTTTTTTGCCTGCCTACTTGACAAGTGTGAGTTAGTGTACTATAATACAAATGACCAAAAATGAAAACGGTCACTTAAAGAAACGAGGTGACAGCCATGCCTGTTATTTTCAGCGAGAAAAAACGTCAGGAGATAAGCCGCAAAATAAAGAGCACCGCCCTGCAGCTATTTGAGGAAAAGGGCATACGAAAGACCACCGTTGCAGAACTTGCCCAGAGCGTTGGGATAGCCAAGGGCACATTCTACAATTTTTACGCAACAAAGGGACAGCTTGTGGCGGAGATAATCGACGATTTCAACACCGCCGCTCAGAACGAACTGCGGGAGAAGCTGGAAAACCGTCCGAAAATACCTGCGGCAGAGTTTTTCAGGTATTACACAGAGCTGTTCCGACCGAACACCGCATTTTCATTCCATTTTCAGGCGGACGATATAGCGTGGATGAAGGAAACCGAGGAAACTGCAAAATACTTCTCCGCAGAACAGGCGATAGAAAGCACAAAGCTTGTGGTGGGCTATCTGGACGGCATTCGTGAAGATGTGGATTACGGCTACCTTGCTAATTTCGCAAAGCTAGTCAACACCGCGATCGAAAACCGGAAATCGTTCTGTCAGGAAGCCTTTGATATGAACCTGAAGGCTATATTTGAACTCATGCTGAGCTACCTGTGCGGTAATACGGAAATGGGCGGCTGTGCGAAATAAAGAAAGGAACAGGCTGAATCATGTATATTCAAATGCAGAAAGTTGTGAAAAAATACGGCGAGGGAGAGAACACCATTTTCGCGCTGAACCACGCCGACCTTGAACTGGAACAGGGCGAGATATGCGTTGTGCTGGGTCCGTCGGGTTCGGTAAAAGTACTTTGCTCAATATGCTGGGCGGTCTTGACTGCGCTGACGAGGGCATGATGGTCGTGGACGGCTGCCCGCTGACCAGCCTTTTCAGGAAAGAACTTCTGGAATATCGCCGTGACAAGGTCGGGATAGTATTTCAGACGTATAACCTTATCGGGGAACTGACGGTGCGGGAGAATATAAAGGTCGTCCGTGATATTGCGCCCCAGCCGCTTTCCATTGAGGAACTTCTGAACGATCTGGGGCTTGAAAGATATGCGGCGCATTTTCCGGCGCAGCTTTCCGGAGGTCAGCAGCAGCGGTGTGCGATAGCCCGTGCGCTGATAAAGAATCCGTCGATACTGCTGTGCGATGAGCCTACGGGCGCACTGGATTCCAAGTCCTCACGGGATGTTCTGGAACTTCTGCAGAAAATCAACGAAAAGTATCAGACGACGATCCTGCTGATAACCCACAACGAAAGCATAGCAAAAATGGCTGACCGAATTATCCGTATACACGATGGAGTGATAGTTGAAAACAGAGTGAATGTAAGGAAACCGGTAAAGGAGCTGGATATCTGATGACTTTACAAAAGAAGATAAAAAGAAGTCTGAAAAAGAATCTGTCGTTCTATATCACCGGTTCTATACTGACTGCGCTTTGCATTATGCTGTGGGTCGGCGCTTTTTCGGTAAGCCGTACCATTACCTCGACTTATACCGAACTGTTTGACGAAACGGCTTTAGAGGACGGGCAGTTCACCGTATCCACGCCGCTTACGGACGAGGATATCGCTTCGCTTGAAAGTGAATTTGACGTGCTTCTGGAGCGGCAAGCGTTCTGCAATATCTCTTATCAGGGTACCACCATCAGGCTGTTTGCTGATACTCAGAAGGTGGATAAGGCGGTCGTTCTGGAAGGCTCTCCGCTGCAGAGCGACAGCGATGTGCTTATTACATACAATTATGCGCAGGCGCAGGGGCTTGGCATCGGGGACAGTATCACGCTTGCCGGCAGCAGCTATACTATAAGAGGACTGTGTATACGGCCGGACTATGCCGCAATGTATGCCAACATGGAGGACAGCTTCCCCAACAGCACTGATTTCGGAATAGCGCTTATCACTGAAAACGCCATGAGGTCGGTCGGTTCATATTCCAGCTTCTATTCTGTGAAGTACCTTGACGCAGAACGTGAGAGCGACTTTCGTGCTGCTGTTTACGACAGATATCATACCCTCGAATATATAACCAAGGCTGCGAATCCCAGAACAGGCGGGCTGTTCACTCAGGCAAATGATATTGAATCGGAGTTTTCCGTTTACAGCCCTATCATTATGATAGTGGTCGTAGTTGTTATTGCAATGGTGCTCGGCCGTACTGTAAAAAGGGAGAGCAAGACCATCGGCACGCTTATGTCGCTTGGCTACAGAAAGCGGGAGCTGATGGGACATTATATGTGGTATGCGCTTATTCCGGCAGTCGTGGGCGATATTCTGGGACTTGCGCTGTGCTATCCGTTTGCAGGGCTGTTCAATCTGTATCTGTTCAATTTTGCCGAGCATATTGAGTATCAGGTGCAGGTTCCGGTCATGATAGTTATAATATCGCTTATCATTCCTCCTGCGGCGTATGGGCTGAGTGCAGTGGGTGTGCTTCAAAGGGCGCTTAGCAAGGATATCGTCCCGCTGCTGAGGGGCACACAGAGAAGCCGGGTAGCGCGTCTGCTGAAGAACAGCAGGCTGCCGTTCCCGCTGCTGTATAGTATTCGCAGCCTATTCGGCAACTTGTCACGCAGTCTTACCCTGATCGTGGGCGTTGCCGTGGCTTCAATGGCAATAATTCTGGGCGGCGTATATCAGGACGCTTACGACGATATGCTTGACAATAAGGTCCCGAAAGCCATGATGGGCGGTCAGTATGAATACGGCTTCACGGACTTTCAGTCTGAGAATCCCTATGGCGACCATGGTATCGTGGACGTAAGCTACGGAGTGGACGGTACGGACAGTCTGTTCAATCTGGTGGGCTATGACGAGGGCTGCACCCTGCTTGAGATGGACACACGCTCAGGCGAGCCGCTCAGCTACGGCGATTTCTATATGACTTCTTCCGCCGCAAGAGTTTTCGGCGTGGAAGCGGGGGACACGTTCACGTTTTATAATCTGATATCTATTGAGCACACGACTGTGACCATTCGGGACATTGTGGAAAACGACGTGCTTTCGCTTATAGTCACAAGCAAGGCTAACGCCGCACGAATAGCGGGCAGGAGCGAAAACGAGTATAACGTTATCATCAGCGAACAGCCGCTCGATATTCCGGCGGAACTGCTGAAGAAAAGCGCCTCGCTTGACGACTACCGCAGGAATACGGAAAGTGCGCTTCGCACCGCACGTGTAGTACTTGCTATCGTGAAGGTGATAGGTGCGCTGATATGCGTGCTGGTCGTTATCATGCTTTCCGGAATGATAATCGAGGAAAACCGCCGCAGCATTTCAACGCTGGAGGTTCTCGGCTATCGCAGGCAGGAGATACGCAGGCTTGTCCTGTCCGCAAATCATCTGCTTGTGCCTGTCGGCTTTGCGGCGGGAATACCTCTGGGGCTTGCACTGGCGGAAATGATAGCGAATGCAAACGCAGCTAATGGCGGTATACTTATGAGCACGGCGCTGACCAGACATACGCTGCTCACAAGTGCGCTGTTTATTGCGGTATCGTATGTGGTGTCGCTTGAGCTTTCTTCACGGAAGCTGAAAAAGGTGGATATGGTGGAATGCCTGAAAGAGGAACGGGAATAACAGGGGCTCACATTTAACAGAACAGCACCGCATTTGACCTTAGTTGGGTCAGTGCGGTGCTGGTTTGTTATTAGCAGAAAAAACATAAAAATCTACTACCAGACTGTCGAGAAGCCCTCAGATTCTAGGAACCCGCCCTACGGCTAGGCTTTGTGCAGGCTGCCCTTAGTTGCCCGACATCGTGTCGGGCTTTGGGGGCAGCGGCACAAACATCGTGTTTGTGCCTGCCGTAGGGCGGGTGACGACGAAGATGAGGGTTTATCGACAGTCTGATCCCTCCCCAGACGGGGAGGGACCAAGCTTATGCACAGAAGCTTATCAGCAGCCGCAGCCGTTGTTGTTGCCGCAGCCACAGCCACCGCCGCAGCCATTGTCGCAGCCGTTACCGCAGCCATTGCCACAGCCACAGAACAGAATAAGGATAAGGATGATGATCCAGCAGCAGTTACCTCCGCCAAAGTTGAAGCATGACATAATCGTGTCCTCCTATAAAATCATTACAGAAACTTTCCGCTTCCCTTTGAAGCTTCCGTTTCATAGTACATATTATGCAGCAGAGGAATATTGGTTACAGAATATTTTGCCTGTGAGTGAAATAAATCCCATTTATCTGCGCATACTATCAATATCAACGAGGAGGTCATGAGCATGAATACAATAAGCGGATTTTCCGATGGAGCGATAAAGGCTCTCAATGCGGCTCTTGGAGCGGCGATGGCATACGGACACACCTATATCGGCAGCGAGCATATACTCTATGGGCTGACCTCTGACGAGGGGTTTCAGTCTGCGGTATTGCTCAGAAAATATGGGGTCGGCAGGAACGAGGTGCTTCGCCGGCTGGAAACTCTTGTGGGGAAAGGCAGGCCTACACGCCTGACAATGAACGACCTTACTCCACGCAGCAAGAAGCTGATGGAGAATGCGCTTTCCTTTGCGTCGGGCGAGAATCAGCGCAAGGCGGGTACTGAACACCTGTTGCGTGCGATAGTGCTCGACAGGGAATGCTGCGGGTGGACAATGCTTGTGGAACTTGGGGCGAATCCCACGAAGCTTGCCGGAGAATTGTGCGCACAGCGGTATATTGAGCCGGAATTTCAGCAGAATGAAAAAGAACGACGTGCAAAGCTGCCCGCACTTTCAAAATACGGCAGAGATCTGACGGAACTTGCCCTGACGGGAAAGCTTGATCCGGTGATAGGCAGGGAGCAGGAAACAGAGCGGCTCATTCGTGTCCTGCTGCGACGCTGCAAGAATAACCCCTGTCTGATCGGCGACGCCGGAGTAGGCAAAACCGCGGTGGTGGAGGGCTTCGCGCAGAGAATAGCCGCCGGCGAGGTTCCGCCCGGACTTCTCGGCAGGCGGATATATTCACTTGATCTTACCTCGATGCTTGCCGGAGCAAAGTACAGGGGAGATTTTGAGGACCGGCTGAAAAGCGTTATCGAGGAAGCGGCAGGCTGCAAAAATGTGATTCTTTTTATAGATGAACTTCACAGCATTGTCGGGACGGGCGCAGCAGAGGGCGCAATAGACGCTGCGAATATTCTGAAGCCGCAGCTTGCAAGAGGTGAGATTTGCCTTATCGGAGCGACCACGACTGAGGAATACCGCCGCACCATCGAAAAGGACAGCGCACTTGAGCGGCGTTTTCAGCCGATAAACGTAGAGCAGCCTACTGAATCGCAGACTATCGAGATACTGAAAGGAATGCGCCGCAGCTATGAAAAGCACCACTGTGTGACTATCACGGACAGTGCGCTGGAAGAAGCCGTGCGGCTTTCCGTCAGGTATATTCCGGACAGACGGCTTCCCGATAAGGCGCTTGATCTTGTTGACGAAGCGGCGGCTAGGGTGCGGTCTGCTTCACAGAGTACGCCGTATCTGCAGCGGCTGTGCGAGGTGAGGAGGGGCATTACCTCAGCCAAGAGCGCTTCGGAAGCCGAGCGTCTGCGTGCCGAGGAATACTCTATCGTCAGGACGCTGAATAGCTTTGGAAGCGGAAATACAGTCGATAAGCCGGACATAGCGCAGGCGGTGTCGGCGATAACAGGCATTCCTGCGCAGAAGCTGACGGAGGACGAAGCTGCACGGCTCGCAGGTCTTGAATGCGAACTGAAAAAACGGGTCGTCGGGCAGGACAGGGCAGTGGAACTGGTCGCAAACGCAGTACGCCGCGGCAGGACTGGGCTGAAAGAGCCTGACCGACCGACCTGCTCGTTCCTGTTTCTTGGACAAACGGGCGTTGGAAAGACGGAGCTTGCCAAGGCTCTTGCGGAAGCAGTATTCGGCAGCGAAAAGCGCATGATAAGGTTCGATATGTCGGAGTTCATGGAGAAGCACTCGGTGTCAAAGCTTATTGGATCGCCTCCCGGATATGTGGGATATGAGGAAGAAGGGCAGCTTATCAGGCGGGTAAGAAGCGCACCGTATTCCGTGGTTCTTTTTGACGAGGTGGAAAAGGCTCACCCTGACGTGCTGAATCTGCTGCTGCAGATACTTGAGGAGGGCACGCTGACGGCTTCCGACGGAAGAAAGGCGGATTTCCGCAGCACTATCGTGATAATGACTGGCAATATCGGCGCAGAGCAGCTTTCCAAGAATGCTCTCGGTTTTGGCGGCGGTCTGCAGGCGGACAGCGGTGAATCGGACGTTATGAAGTCGCTGAAAAAGCAGTTCCGGCCGGAACTTATCAATCGTATCGACAATGTTATAGTGTTCCGCAGGCTCGGCGAGGAACAGCTTGAGGATATTTGCAGGATACTGCTGAGAAAGCTGGCAAACCGTGCTCAGCACTGCGGCATAGACCTTTCCTTTACTGACGGCGCAGTAAGACATCTGTGCCGTGACAGCTGCGAAAGGAGTATGGGCGCAAGGCCGCTGCGCCGCACTATCACCGCAGAAATAGAGGATATGCTTTCTGCAATGATGATATCGGGCAGCCTGAAAAGCGGCAGCAGGGCAGAGGTCTGCGAGGAACTGGATACGCTGTCGGTGAAGGTGTTGTCTACTCAGTAGGGAATATCGGGGTATAGTGTGATCGGGGCTGCGGTTGGCAGTCCCGATTTTCATGTATGGAAAGCGAAGCGGCGTACTAAACTCTTGATTTTTTTAAAGCATTATGCTATAATGAAGCTAAAGAGAGATAGAGGAGGGATCCCAATGCACGACGAAAATTTACTGGACAAGCTACCGCCCGATGTTCTTGCCGATTACACTGACAGAATACGCCGGTTCGTGCTTATGGACGACACCTTTATGGCTAAGGTATTTGAGGACAAGAAGTGCGTGGAGCTTTTGCTGAAAATAATCCTTGATAAGGATCTGACGGTGGAAAAGGTCGTTTCGCAGTACAGTGTAAAGAATCTTCAGGGACGGTCGATAAGGCTGGATATTTACGCAGTCGACAGCAGCAACAGGCGTTATAATATAGAGGTGCAGCGTGACAACGGCGGGGCTGCTCCGAAGCGTGCGAGGTACAACAGCTCACTGATGGACGCAAATTCTATCCTGCCGGGCGACGACTGGGACAAGCTTCCCGATAATTACGTGATTTTTATTACGCAGAACGACGTTCTTGGCGGCGACGCACCGCTTTACACGATAGAGCGTACTGTAAGGCAGAAAAATCATGTATCTTTCGAGGATCATTCTCATATAATATATGTCAATGGCGAATGCAGAGATTCTAGTTCCATCGGCAGGCTTATGCAGGACTTTTTCTGCACTGACCCCGCAAGAATGAACTATGATGTTCTGGCGGAGCGAACGAAGTTTTTCAAGGAGGATAAGGAGGGATTAACTGATATGTGTCAGATTATGGAGGAATTAAAGGACAAGGTTGCTCTTGAGCGTAACAGAGATATTGCATTAAGGCTTATATCAAGCGGCAAGATGTCATTTGAGGAGATTGCCGAAGCGACAGGGCTTACCCTCGACGAGGTAAAGGAACTTGCTGAAAAGCATACGGCATGAATCTGAACTACTGAAACATGGTGTGACCGTGCTTTTCGCTATTCACCGTAATACATCGCATAACCAAAAAAGACGCATCACGTCGGTGCGTCTTTTGTTATTCTGTCTGCTGATTTTGCTGAGTGGTTTTCAGTGTAATATAAAGAAAACACCGCAGTATATACGGTGCTTCTTCTATGTTGGTTGCGGGAGCCAGATTCGAACTGACGACCTTCGGGTTATGAGCCCGACGAGCTACCGAGCTGCTCCATCCCGCGATATCCTGTGCTTTAGTAGTATCACCTGAGCACTTAATAATTATACCACGGCGAAATAGATTTGTCAATAGCTTTTTTGAAATTTTTTTATTTTTTTATAACTAGCAGGAATTCCACTTTCAGAATTGCCTCCGGTTCTAGCTTCAGCTGATCTGAGCAGGAGCAAGCTGAGCATAGAACTTCGCTGCATGAGCCTGCGCAAAGTGCAGCTTTGCTTTTACTATATCATAAACTATCCCAATGATCAAGATCAGCAAAGGGAGAAACAGGCTTTATTACGCTTTTGTTGACTTTATCGTGAAATGATGATATAATTTTTTATAGGGCAACACCGCACAAAGACCATTTATTGGATTTTGCACGTGTCTTGCTTGCATCTTTTCCGCCATATTGCACAATTCGTCCTAGCAAGGCGCCAGCCTTGCGTCGTCCTCATTGTACAATCTGACGAAAAATCTGACTGCGCAATCGCACGACAATAATTATGCGGTGTAGCCCTAGAAGTCTTAAAAGGCTATAGCCTACACATACAAGAATGATCAAATGTAGATGGAGGAAAGATATGCTATACATAACACGCCACGGACAGACTGATTGGAACTGCAAACACAAAATGCAGGGGCAGACAGATATTCCGCTGAATAATAGGGGCAGGGAGATGGCTGAACAGGCATACGAGGAATACAAGGAGCTTCACCTTGATATATGCTATTGTTCGCCGCTTGTGCGTGCAAAAGAAACAGCGGAAATAATGCTTAGAAACAGAAATATTCCCATAATTATTGACGAGCGGCTGATAGAAATGGGATTCGGTGAGTACGAGGGACTAGAAAACAGTTTCAGCATTCCCGACTGTCCTATAAACGCTGTATTTCAGCAGCCTGAAAAATATACGGCTTCTGTGGGCGGTGCGGAATCGTTCGAGGAATTGTTTGCACGAACAGGCGAATTTCTTGATAATGTGATATATCCTCAGCTTCAGCAGGGAAAAGACATACTTATTGTCGGACATGGCGTTATGAACGCAAGCATTGTCGCTCAGATAAAGGGGCTTCCTATTGCTCAGTTATGGAGCAATGGAATAGAACAGTGTAAAATCACGAAGTTGTTGTGAGCGTTTTGGTGTGTGATGTTTGATTCTGCAGCTGCTTGACAGTACGTCGCCGACTATTCTGCCATAAACCCGATTTTCCCCAGTATTCATCTGCTCAGCAAAAACGAATTGCCCCAGCCAAGCCGGGGCAATTTTGCATTTATTCACTCTGCGGAAAGCTCGGCAGTTATTCGCTGAAGCTTACTCAGCGGGAGCGTCGCCGTATACAACGCCCAGACCGAGCGTACTCATGTATACTCTGCCGTATACGTTGAAGTCGCCGTAAACGAACTTGCCGTTTCCTGTGCCGCCGAAAAGGTGGTTGGAATCGGTTATCCTGCTCCAGGTCTTACCCTCGTCAACTGACCAGTAAAGACCGAGCGGGTCGGCTGTCGTGGGCTGTCCCCAGATGAATAAAGTGCAGGGGTCGCCGTCGTTCTTGCCCTTGCCAAGACCGACCATCTGGCAGTTTGCAACTGTGTCGATACGTGTGAAGGTCTTGCCGTAGTCGGTGGATACCTGCAGACCCATTGCCGGATAGTATATCTTGCCGGCGTTGAACGGGTCAACTGCGGGTCTTGTTACTGAGAATACCGAGAGATCGTTCGCTGACGTAAAGGTCTTGCCTCTGTCGCTGCTGTAATAGAATCCGCTTCCGCTGGTGGCGTATACATATTCGGGGTCAACGCCGTCGGCTACCAGTCTTGATATGCTCAGACCGCCCTCGCTCTGCGTCCAGCTTGCGCCTCTGTCGTCAGACCAGAATACGAACGGGCTGTTTTCGGGCGACCAGTAGAAGGTCTGTCCGTCTGCGGATACGGATACTGCGCCGTTTTCTGCTTTCTTGCCGCTGAGCGGGGACTTCTTGGCTTTCTGCCATGTAGCACCGTGATCCTCGGTATACCAGAACTCGTTTCCGCCGCACTTTACCCAGACGTCAGGGTTCTTCAAAGCAACTGCAAGAGAGCACTTAGAGGACAGCGTGCTGCCGCCGCTGCTGAGGTTGCTGCCGAAATCCTCCGCTTTATCCTGAACGAAGCCGTTATAGTCTGCGCAGACTGTCACAAGCTCGCCACCGGGAATGCTTACCAGTTCATAGGGCACGGTTTCTTCAATGCCCTTTGCAAAGAACCTGAATTCAGGCTTTTCGTCCCAGATATTGTCGCAGGCGAAAATACCGTTACCAGATACGACCATAACTCTGTTGGTGTTGTATGGGTCTATCGCCATAGAACTGCACCAGTGCATTGCTGAGCCGGAATGCCATGCTACGCCGCCGTCGGTCATTGTCATGGAGCCGTTGAGAAGAGTCCATGTCTTACCACCGTCAGTGGTGGTGAAGAACTCATCGCCGTATGCGCCGGTGGGCTGGATAGAATAGATGTTCTCGGTGCAGGCAGCCATTTTGTTGGGGTCTGTCGGGTCGATGACTACATCGCCGTATGCCTGCTTCTTGGGGGTGATGTCAGTCAGCGAATCGTCGTCGATATTCAGCAGGAAAATGCCGCCGGTGCTCTTGTCGTTGTTCCACGGTCCCTCATCGCTGGCGTAGGTTATGACGATACCGCCAGCGCCGTTATACTTCATGCGCTGAACCATCATATCCTGCGGAGCGCTTGCCACTGCGGACCATGTTGCGCCGGCGTCAACGGACTTGTACAGATTCGGCTCGCCCTTGCGGGATATTGCCGCATACAGCGTCGTGCAGCTTGAATCATCGCCGGATCTGGGGTCGATGACAATGCTGCAGATACCGTTTATATTGGTGGTGTTTGTCTGAGTACCCATATCGAGCAGCGAGAAATTCACACCGCCGTCAGTGGATTTGATAAGGTTTCCGCTAGACATACCGCCTGCGTAGACGATATCGCTGTTCTTGGGGTCTACTGCGATACGTTCGCCGTTGCCTCTGCCCATGCCGTTGCCGTCAACTGCGATAAGTCCCGACAGGTCAGTGCGGGTGTAGGTCGTGCCGTAATCGTTGGATATCAGCAGCGCAGTCTTTCCGCCGCTGAGGTAGCTTGTGCCGGAAAGCAGATACAGTCTGTTGGGGTCGCTTTCGCCGAATGCAAGACCTGCTACGCCAAGATATCCCTGATCTTCCTCGCTGATACCGTAGGATATGGATTCCCACAGCTGCGTATCCTTATCATAGCGGTATGCGCCGCCGACGTCTGTGCGGGCGTAGTACAGCCCCTCCTGACTTGTGGTGAATACGCCTGACACGAATCCGCCGCCGCCCATAGCCACCTGACTGAATGTCCAGCCGGTATCTGTGACCTTTGCGGATACTGCTTCGCCAGCAGGTGCGTTTTCGGTGCTGGACACCGTGGGCTGTGAACTGCTGTCGGAGTCGGCTATGCTGGAGTTATTACCCCCGCAGCCTGACAGGCTGACTGCAGCCGCAGCGGCAAGCAGTGCGCTCATCAATCTTTTTAACTTCATCTGGATTCTCCTTAACTATGTTTATGTACTGCTTTTGTGTAATGGTTTACACAGTATGTATTATACAACATTTTTTCAGAAAATGCAATAGCCTTTGTGAAAGATACTGTAATTCTTTTGCCCCGCTTGACAAAAGATTACCAGAGTGATATAATAGCGAGGTAGCCGAGACTAACCAATTATATCGATAATGGTTAGCTACAACTAACAGAACATAAGAAAGGGTAATAAGAAATGAAACTGTTTAAGAGAATGACTTCGGTAATAGCAGCGGGCGCTGTGCTTTCCGCATTTGCAGTCAGCGCAGGAGCAGAAAACGCTTCGGAAGCTGCGGATAACGGCATCTGGAATGAGATAGCAGGGGAGAACGGGACGACCTATAATAACCTGTTCACCGTTCTGCTGGACGAGAAATACTCGCCGCTCTGGGAAAAGTACTGCGCGGCAGTGGTCGGCGAGGACAATGCAGACGATATGGTTGCCGGTCTGAAAGGCTTGATAAGCTCGCAGTATTACGGGCAGGAAGCTATTGACAATGTCGAGCAGACAGGTGTTGCAGCATTCGACTGCTGGTACATCAACGACGCCGCTCAGTTCACGTTCAGCGGCGATACTGCGGTGATAACGCTCACGGACGACACGCAGAGCACTCATACCTATGAGTATATCGGGCAGTACACCGTAGGCGAGGGCGAGGGAATGCAGTATGGCGACAGCTTTATTGACGTGTCGTTCCCGTGCGACGTATACAAAAGTACTGACGAAGCCGGCGAGTTCAACTATTTCTTCTTCCGTGACGACACAATGGACGCAACTTATCACATCGAGTTCCGCTATGGAAGCGACTTGGAGGAACTTCAGGGCTATTTCAAGGGTAAATACGCTTACTGGCTGAGCGCAGGTATATCCTCTGACGCCGATGAAGAAACCATCGACAAGTGCATTGCGCTGTTCTGCCTTGAGAATCTTGATTACTCTGAGCGCTCGGAAAGCTCGCTTGCGCAGATATCCGACCTTGTGGGCGTATGGGACGCAGACCTCAGCGCTTTCGGAGAAGTATATGCAGATGTTGAACTTTATCTGGACATCGACGAAACAGGTCATGGCGTGACCTACATGAACGGCGAAAAGACACGTGATTTCAAGGCGTATATGTATGACTGCGGAGAAAAGGGCGACGGCGAGGGCGTCTATGTCGCATATGACAACGAGGCTAACGAGCCTGAGGCGGCAGACTACACCCTCAAGACCGACGACAGCGGAAAGATGGTGCTTACGCTTTACGCAGACGATGGCGTGATAAGCTATGTTAAGCGCACGGCTGACGTGAGCGGCGCAGACAAGGGCTCTGAATCAAAGAACCCCGACACTGGCGTCGAGGGAGCAGCGGCGTTTGCTGCAATAGCTTTTGCGGCAGGCGGTCTGATGGTGCTTTCAAGAAAGAGAGATTCCGAATAAGTTCCTTTATTGGTTTGGGTTGTACGGGGTCGGTGGGTGCTTATGCCGACCTCGAACTATTTTGAAGTACACTTTTTTATAAGTACCGCAAGATACCACTTGACAATTCGGACGATTGATGTTATAATCAATTTCAGACAGAAAAAATCAAGGAGATATACTGAAATGTCCATGCACTTTCGCAGAAAGCTCCCTATCCCGCAGGAGATAAAGAATCTTTATCCGCTCAGCAACAAGATAAGGGAGATAAAGACACAGCGTGACGCAATGATCGCCGACGTTTTTACAGGGAAGTCAGACAAGTTCCTGCTGATAATCGGGCCTTGCTCCGCTGATAATGAGGATTCCGTGATGGATTACACCTGCCGCCTCGCAAGACTGCAGGAGCAGGTCAAGGATAAGATAATCATTATTCCGAGAATATACACCAACAAGCCCAGAACCACAGGCGAGGGCTATAAGGGTATGATACACCAGCCTGACCCCACAAAGGGCGAGGATATGCTGGAGGGTCTTGTGCAGGTAAGAAAGCTGCACACCCGTGCAATAGAGGAAACAGGTCTTGTTTGCGCTGATGAAATGCTTTATCCTGAGAATTACCGCTACCTGTCGGATATACTCAGCTATGTCGCAGTCGGCGCACGCTCGGTCGAGGATCAGGAGCACCGCCTTACCGCCAGCGGTATGGAATGCCCATGCGGAATGAAGAACCCCACCAGCGGCACTATTTCCATCATGCTGAACTCTATTCGTGCGGCGCAGAGCAGCCACACATTCATCTACAGGGGCTGGGAAGTCACCACTGACGGCAACCCGCTTGCCCATGCTATCCTCAGGGGAGCGCAGAACAAGCACGATCAGACTATCCCGAATTATCATTACGAGGATCTGAAGCTTCTGTATGATATGTATCAGGAAAAGGGTCTGCAGAACATGGCGTGTATCGTGGACACGAACCACTCCAACAGCGGCAAGAAATACATGGAGCAGATACGCATTGCGAATGAGATACTTCATTCCATGCGCCATTCGGCTGAAATACACAGCATGGTAAAGGGTCTGATGATAGAAAGCTACATCGAGAACGGTGCGCAGAAAGTCGGCGACGGCTGCTACGGTAAGTCCATCACCGACCCCTGCCTTGGCTGGGAAAAGAGCGAAAAGCTGGTGCTTGAAATAGCAGACCAGCTCTGACGGACAGTCGGTCACAATATACAAAAGCGTTGACGGGAAAGCAGTAGTTTCGGAAATACCCTTTCAGAGAGCCGCCGTGTGGTGCGAGGCGGCAGGGCTTCCGTGATGAATTACCTCCCTGAGCGGCGGTGCGAAAGCGTTTGCGAGTAGTGCGGCACGGGTAAGCCCGTTATAGCTGTCACAAGGCGGGAGCATTCCCGTAAACTGAGGTGGTACAGCGATAGTTCGCCCTCTTTGAGCATTGCTCAGAGAGGGCTTTTTTATATTCCCACGGAAATATCTAATATCTAAGGTTTGGCACTGACGGGAGGATACGAATGAGAATGTTTTTCAGGCTTAATGCTGCCGCTATCGCATTTATATTGCTGCTTTCGGGCTGCCGTTCAAATCAGGTCGGGGGATTCTCGGCGGCTTCTGAGAACGCTTCGGAGGTGCTGGCTGAAACGGCTGATACTGCCACCTCAGAGAACTCAGGTACTGCAGAGGGTGACGTCAGTACAGCAGAGGACAGCGCCGTGCCGGAGTTTGGCGTTCCTGCAAGGCAGTTTTATTTCGAGTACGACTGGCTGAGGTTTTCCGGCTATATTCCGGAGCAGGCAGACCCAGTACCTCAGAAAGCGGACTGGCAGTCGGTGCAGGACGGAATGCAGGCGATCCTTGCTCAGGAAAGCTACAGCACGCAGACGGAGATCGGGCTGTGGGTCGTGTATTCCACGTCCTACAGGGACTACAGCGAGGCTGTCCATATGCAGACGGCGGACGGGGCGGAATATCAGCTTTTCGAGTATGAGGGCGAAAGCGTTGTCGCAATGTATCCCTGCGGCGAGGGCGCGTTATCGCTGGTGTACGCAATAAACGACAGCAGGCAGTTCGAGAAATACAGAAATGCGATTCGGGAGATGTCGCAGCACTGCACGATAGAGCTTCTGGGCGAACCGGATATCCCTGAGTTGAATCAGGAGAGCACGGAGGAAAATGACGGGTCAGAGCATACGGCGGACGGCAGGTTCATTTTCCGCGGCAGGACCATCGACATTGAGATGAACGACGAGCCGTTCGGTCTGGGGCTTGTGGTCAGCGATGGAATGGTAAACGAGATACGTGAGGACGATTCGCCCTACATCTGCATAACAAGCGATACTATGTACAATGAGGTCATCGTGCAGTACGCTTATGGCGATCCGTCGGATATCGAGTATTTCAGAGGGCTGGCGGAAAACGGCAGCGATTATGACGAAGTCATTGAGGTGCTGCCGTATGAGAGCAACAATGCGGGGCAGAATATGTTCTTGTACAAGAGGACATTTTTCAGCGGCGAGATTGCTTATGCGGCGTTATATATCGTGAACGACAAATGTATGATATACGCAAATGTCAACCTTGAGGGAGTGTCTGAGCAGGACGCAGTTGATTTCATGCGCTCGATAAGCTGGCAGGAGCACGAAATGACCGAAGCGCCCGCCGCTGACGACGAAATACCGGAGGACATACACTATGTCTTTGACGATGTTTCGCCTGAGTTTGAAATGGATATCCTCGGCGAGGTGAAATATCGTGAGTGCTCTCCGGGCGGGTACTTTACGCAGTGCGATGACAACATGGAGGAAATGCTGCTTATCACAGGGCCGGGCATTCTTGATCTGGGAAAGAACGGCTGTGATCTTTCTTTCACCGCACGTCATGTCCGTGACTATTCAGAAAGCTTTGACGAGAAGCTTGACAGGGCGGTGAAGCAATACACTCAGCCTGCGGACGGCTACAGCGAGTACGTTTACCGCAACAGTGATATTGACGGAGTGACCATGCACCTGTTCACATATCTCATACCGGACGACGACGTGGCGTATGGCACGGGCGGCACGACCGCATGGGTGAAGCTGTCCGACGATACTTACTTAGAACTGCAGTATATCTACCGCTATAGGAATGCGGAGCGCTTTGAGAAGCGTGCGCTGCAGTCTTTGACAAGCGTGAAGTGGAGGTAAATGCGATGAGATTCTCTTTCTGTCCGCAGTGCGGCGCAAAGCTTATAGGGCGTGAGATAGGCGACGAGGGAGCGGTGCCTTTCTGCGGGGAGTGCTGCCGTCCGTGGTTCGGGTTTTCTTACCCCTGCATAATATGCCTGCTGCATGACGGAGAGGGAAATTACGCACTTATCAGGCAGACATATGCGACAGATAATCACGTGTGCGTCGCAGGCTTTATCCACGAGGGAGAAACGGCGGAGCAGACCGCAGTCCGTGAGATACGCGAGGAAACGGGGCTGGAAACCGTCGAACTGCGCTATGTCCGGAGTTATTACTACCCCAAGCACGACAACCTGATGCTTGGCTTCGCCTGCCGTGTGAAGCACGAGGATATCCGCATTACCTCAGGCGAGGTGAGGGACGGCGGCTGGTTCGGCGAGGAACAGGCACGTGAGCTTCTCAGCCATGGCACAGTCGGCAAGGAACTTCTGCGGGACTGGCTGAGCAATAAGTGACAGAAACGGCTTTTGCCGTGCAATATATGCTTTTCAGCGAAAGGACGTGGTATCAGTGGAATACAATTCCATCGCTTATGGGAGAATATCCCGATAATAACGTACATTAAATAAACAATATTTTTTAATTCAAGGAGAACAGAAAAATGACGCTTTATGACGAATTAGTTGCAAGAGGGCTTATCGCTCAGGTTACCGACGAGGAAGAGATCAAGAAGATGATAAACGAGGGCAAGGCTACGTTTTACATCGGTTTCGACCCCACGGCGGATTCGCTTCATGTGGGACACTTCATGGCACTGTGCCTGATGAAACGTCTGCAGATGGCAGGAAACCGTCCTATCGCACTGCTTGGCGGCGGTACTGGAATGATAGGCGACCCGTCCGGCAAATCTGATATGAGAAAAATGCTGACCCCTGAAACTATCCAGCACAACATCGAGTGCTTCAAGAAGCAGATGAGCCGCTTCATCGACTTCTCAGAGGGCAAGGCTATCATGGTGAACAATGCGGACTGGCTGCTGAACCTGAATTACATTGACGTGCTCAGAGAGGTCGGAGCGTGCTTCAGCGTAAACAAAATGCTGACCTTTGAATGCTACAAGCAGCGCATGGAGAGAGGTCTTACGTTCCTTGAGTTCAACTACATGATCATGCAGAGTTATGACTTCTATATGCTGTTCCAGAAATACGGCTGCAATATGCAGTTCGGCGGCGACGACCAGTGGGCGAATATGCTCGGCGGCACAGAACTTATCCGCAAGAAGCTTGGCAAGGACGCTCACGCAATGACGATAACGCTTCTGCTCAACTCTGAGGGCAAGAAGATGGGCAAGACGGAAAAGGGCGCAGTATGGCTCGACCCGGAAAAGACCTCGCCGTTCGAGTTCTTCCAGTATTGGAGAAACGTTGCCGACGCCGACGTCATGAAGTGCATAAGAATGCTCACATTCCTGCCTATCGAGGAGATAGAGGCTATGTCGGGCTGGGAGGGAAGCCAGCTTAACAAGGCTAAGGAGATACTCGCATATGAACTGACTAAGCTTGTCCATGGCGAGGAGGAAGCGAACAAGGCTCTTGACGCCGCAAAGGTTCTGTTCGGCGGCAAGGGTAATACCGACAATATGCCCACGACTGAACTTGAACTGCCCGACGGCAAGATAGGCATACTCGACCTGATGGTAGCGACCAAGCTGGTAAGCTCCAAGCGTGAGGCAAGGACCCTTATTGCAGGCAAGGGCGTTGCAGTTGATGATGTGATAATCGAGGACGTGAACGCTGAAATAGCTATCGAGAAGGAAGTAATTATTCGCAAGGGTAAGAAGGTTTATCACAAAGTCGTAAGAGCATAATTAGACTGTCGATAAACCCTCATCTTCGTCGTCAGTGGCATTTCGGCAGGCACAAAGCCTAGCCGAAACGCCACTTCCTAGAATCTGAGGGCTTCTCGCCAGTCTGAACATAGTTTTTTCAACATTGTGTAATGGGGAGAACCGTTGTTCTCCCCATATCGTTTATTCTGTAATCTTTCTCACTGCAGCATTTCCCGAAAAATAGGATATCACCGCAGATAAAGCCGCCAGCGCCGGAAGTCCCAGATAAAATTCAAGGCGGAACGCCGTCGGCGGGTCGCTGAGGTCAAAGTCTGCCATTACAAGAATGACAACGCCGATTATCGACAATATCTCGGCGGCTAAATACAGCACATTCGTGCCCTTTGCGCCAAACTTCAGCGAGAGCGGGAACAGCGGACTCACGAGCGTTATCTGCATCAGACCGATACATACGGGGCAGGCGATAAAGAACTCCATATCATACCCGTGAATAAGCCCTGTGCCGATATTGAAGCACACTGAGGTGAGCGTAAGTATGCCGATTATAATATATGTTGCGATAAGCTTTGCGCCGACAATATTGCTGCCGGAAAGCGGGAATGTTCGCTGTATCTTGTTCCAGCCGCTTGAAATATCGTCGCTGATGGCGTTCAGCACAAACGACGAGAACAGGACGATATTCACGAAGCTGACTGCCGCACATAATCCGAGCCTTAGTGTCAGGCTTTCGACCGTGGTGTTAATTATCCCATCTTCTAACCCGTTGAATGAAGCCAGCATTAATTCGATATTCGGGAGAAGCATGATAAAAAAGCCTGCAATGATCTGGAATCTGACCGAGTACAGGTCTTTTATGATAAGCCCTTTCAACATATATTCCCCCTTTCAAGCGTTTTGAGGAGAATGAACCAGAATACTGCATACAGCACGATCACAGAGCAAAAGTATATCGGCATCAGCCACGGCGAATCAAGCATTTTTTGTATGGCTGACGTATTTCCGCTGATAGTTACGACGGCAACGAACGCCCCTATGATACCGCCAAGCCCAAGACCTACCACCATTCCGGCTTTTTCGCAGCTTTTCAGCTTCAGCGTCAGGGGAATGACTAACCATTGTATCAGTCCTGTGATTACGACAGCGCAGGGGATAAGCTTGAATGCGATATCGTCAGATATGACGGCGGGCTTTACTGTGTTGAAGATGACTATAAGAAGCATTGAAGCTACGTAAGCTATAAGCATCAACGTTATGTTCTTGATAAGCTCGGCTAATGCAAAGCAGGTGCGAGTGACGGCGGTCAGGGCGTAATCCAGATAGCGTGACTGGATATGCTTTTCTACCTCGCGCGAGATACCCTCAAGCGGTATGACAACGGCTACTAAGGGGAATGTGGGCAGCAGCATGGGCAGCACCACGAACAGAAACGAACTCTGCCCGAAGCACAATATTGTCACCACGCCCAGCACTGCGCTGCACAGGCTGAATATCGCCTCGGCGATAAGATATGTGCGGTTCATTATCAGGGAATTGTACAGAAGCCCTTTCATGCCTGCTCACCCTCCTTGACGTAATACACCATAAGCTGGTCGATATCCGGTATGTCCTGTGCGATGTCGGGGTATTTCTCGAACGCAGTAGTCAGCACCTCATGAGAGAAGCGGCCGCTGCGCTTTCCGATAATATCCGCCGGGTCTATCTGTGAAAGCTGTTCTTCGGTGCATTTCAGGATACGGTGCTGTTCTTTCAGTTCGTTGCGCTCCTTGCAAAATATCAGCTTTCCGCTGTGGATAAAGCCTATGTAGTCGGCAATGTGCTCAAGGTCGCTTGTTATGTGAGTGGAGATGAGGATAGAGTGGGTTTCGTCCTGCATAAATTCAAGCAGCATATCGAGAATTTCGCTGCGCATGATGGGGTCAAGTCCGCCTGTCGGCTCGTCCAGTACGAGAAGCTGCGGGTGGTGGGAGAGTGCGGCTGCAATTGATATCCTCATCTGCATACCTCTGGAGAAGCTTTTCAGCTTTTTGTCTGAGGGAAGCCCGAATTTTTCGAGATAGCCGTAATATACAGAGGAGTCCCACGACTTGAATATACCGCTGAATACCTTGTTCAGCTGCTTTGCGGTGAGGTTTTTCGGGAACGGCATTTCATCGAAAACAACGCCTATTTTCTCCTTAGTGCTGTTGGAAAGCTTCATGGAATCCTCGCCGAGCACTGTGACAGAGCCGCTCTGCGGTTTCAGCAATCCTAGTATCGCCTTGATGGTGGTGGATTTGCCCGCTCCGTTTTCTCCGATAAGTCCCATAACCGTGCCGGCGGGGACGGCAAGGTTGATGTTGTCGAGCGTGAATTTGGGGAATCTGCAGGTAAGTCCCTTGATCTCAATGCTGTTGTCCATAGTGTTTCCTCCATACAATATAAGAAAATATGTTCGCTAACTGCCACTTGAGGGCAATGATCAGTGTGAGTGTTATGCGGGGTCATTCCATAAATAGCTTCAATATTTCGGTCAGCTCGTTGAAGTCGATACCGCTGCGCTGTGCGATATCTGCGGCTTTCTGCAGGTGGGATTCTATTTCGCGCAGGTTTTGTTCACGCAGCATTTCAGCGTCCTGCGCAGCGACAAAGCTGCCTCTGCCGGTGAAGCTTTCTATCAGCTTTTCCTGCTCCAAGATCTCATAGGCTCGCTTGGTGGTGATAACGCTCACCCTCAGGTCCTGTGCCAGCGCACGCATTGAGGGCAGCGGGTCGCCTTCTTTCAATTCGCCGGAGAGTATCTTTGCCTTTATCTGCGAGGCTATCTGGTCGTAGATAGGCATTCCGGCAGAGTTTGTGATGATTATATTCATATATCCTCTTTTCTTATGAGTATATTGTGTATATCTGATATATACAATATAACACATGAATACACTTTTGTCAATAGCTTTTTGAATAATTGCTGAATTTTTTTTGAACAGCGGCACAGAGTATTATAGGAACAGGGACGGCAGCGTAACAATAAGCAGGTCAGCGGCATATAATATCGCAGTTAAGCGGCGAAAGGAGATAATATCATGTGCGGAATAGCTGGACAGATAGGATATGAGCAGAATATGCGCAGCATGAGCGGCGTAATGGCTCAGATGAGCGCAGTGCTTGCGCCGAGAGGACCGGACGCTTCGGGGCTGTACGTTGACGACCACGCATATCTTGTGCACCGCAGGCTGACGGTCATCGATCCGGATAACGGGGCTCAGCCGATGAGCAGCGGGGGATATACGCTGGTGTACAACGGCGAACTGTACAATACTGCGGAACTTCGGCGGGAACTTGAAAGCCGAGGCGTGGAGTTCATAGGGCATTCGGACACCGAGGTAGTACTTAAATCGTATATCGAATATGGCGGGGAGTGCGTCAAGCGGTTCAACGGGATATTCGCATTCGCCGTATGGGACAGCCGTGAGCGCAGGTTATTCCTCGCAAGGGACAGAATAGGCGTAAAGCCGCTGTTCTACAGTCTTACAAGGGACGGCATAATATTTGCGAGCGAGATTAAGGCGCTGCTGAAGCACCCGTCCGTAAAGCCTATCATAACGCAGGACGGCGTTTCTGAGATAATGCTGATAGGCCCTGCAAAGCGTACCGGCAGCGGAGTATTCCGGGATATCAGCGAGATACCGGCGGCGCACTGCGCAATGCTGACTGAAACGGACTTCCGGCTGGAGCAGTACTGGCGGCTAAAGGCTCAGCAGCATACCGAGAATTTCTCGGAAACGTCAGCCCATGTGCGTGAACTTATCGTGGACGCAGTGAAGCGGCAGCTTGTGAGCGACGTCCCGCTGTGCTGCTTCCTGTCTGGCGGGCTGGACAGCAGCGTTATTTCTGCAATTGCTGCTAAGGAATTTGCGAAGCAGGGTAAGAAGCTTTCCACATGGTCGATAGACTACAAATACAATCACCAGAATTTCAAGGCGAGCAGCTTCCAGCCAGACGAGGACGCTCCGTGGATAGTTCGCATGGCGGAATTCATCGACTCAGAGCACACAAACGTTGAACTTGACACACCTGCCCTCGCCGACGCCCTCGACGATTCCACACGTGCGAGAGATCTGCCGGGCATGGCTGACGTGGACAGTTCGCTTTATCTGTTCTGCAGGGAGATTCGTAAGCGGTTTCCGGTTGCTTTATCGGGGGAGTGTGCGGACGAAATATTCGGCGGCTACCCGTGGTATCACCGCAAGGAGGTGCTGTTCTACGACGGATTCCCGTGGTCAACGGCGGTGCCGGAGCGTGCTGCGCTGATGAAGCGGCAGATATCCGCCTGCGAGGCTGAGGAATACGTCCGCAGAAGCTATGACAGGTGCATTGCAAAGACCGACTATCTTGACGGTGAAAACGATACCGCACGCAGAATGCGGGAGATGTTCATGCTGAATATGGATTATTTTATGGCCACGCTGCTTGACCGCAAAGATCGTATGTCGATGGCTAACGGGCTTGAAGTGCGTGTGCCTTTCTGCGATTACCGTATCGTGGAATATGCGTATAATATCCCGTGGGAGATGAAGTCCTACACCGGCAGGGAAAAGGGGCTTGTGCGCCACGCCATGACCGGAATACTGCCTGAGGACGTACTCTGGAGGAAAAAGAGCCCCTATCCCAAGACGCATAACCCGAATTATCTGGAACTCCTGAGCGGCAGGCTGCGCAGACTGCTTGATTCAGGCGACTGCCGCCTTACAGAGATAGTCAATGCCGACAAGCTGAGGGAAATGCTTGACACCAACGGCGCAAGCTTCTCGAAAAACTGGTTCGGGCAGCTTATGACTGTGCCGCAGATATACGCATATATGCTGCAGATAGAATGCTGGCTCAGGGAATATGATGTTGAGATACGCTAACGGATAATATATAAAATCCCACCCGCAGACCGATATGGAATGCGGGTGGGTTTGCTTTATTTCAGCGTACTTATTACATTACGCCGCCCTCGACAACAAGGCTGTCCTTGTCGACATTGTCGCCGTATACTGCGGCAAGAGTTGCGTCGTAGTCTGCGTGGAAGAACTGCTCGTCAGCGAGAGAGGTTATCTCGTCGTTGAGCCAGTTCAGCAGGCTTTCGTTACCCTTGGTGACTGCGGGAGCGATAGCGTCAAGGCTTCCGAGCGATTCAACGCCGACGGTGAAGCCGGGGTTGCTCATAGCCCACGCGAGTACCTCGGTGTTATCGGTCGAGAATGCGTCGCCTCTGCCGTCCTGCAGTGCGGAATATGCTTCGTTGTATTCGTCATACTTCTGAAGCTTTACATCGGGGTAATTCTCGGTGAAGAATGATTCAGCGGTCGTGCCCTTTACGACGATGAGCGTCTTTCCGTTAAGCTGCTCAGGCTCGGTGATAACTGCGCTGTCGGGAGATACCACGCCCAGTGCCACTTTCATGTAGGGCAGTGCGAAATCTACCTTTTCCTTGCGCTCGTCGGTCACTGTGAAGTTTGCAAGAATGATGTCCACCTTGGCGGTTTCAAGGAACTCAACACGGCTGGCTGCTTCAACAGGCACAAGGTCGAGAGTTACGCCGAGGTCCTTGGCTATCCTTTCGGCGAAATATACGTCGTAGCCCTGATATTTGCCGTCGTTGTCAACATAGCCAAAGGGGTTCTTATCAGAGAAAACGCCGATGGTGATGCTTCCGCTTTCCTTTATCTGGTCAACGGTGCGGTAGGAAGCCGCAGATGCGTTATTTGAGCTGTCCGAGCTGCTTGCGTCTGCCTGAGAGGTATTTCCGCTGCAGGCTGCCAGTGACAGCGACATAGCCGCTGCAGTAAACAGTGCGGTAAGTTTTGCTATCCTTTTTAATGCGTTCATAGTCAGTTCCTCCAAATTGTTCTTTTAGTTATTTATATCGTCAGCCTGCTCCGTCTTTGCGGAGTAGGTGAACGTCTTTAGGAAACGCTTTGCACGGTCGGTGCGGGGGTTATCGAAGAACTCGTCCGGCGTGTTCTCCTCAACGATATTTCCGCCGTCAAGGAATACTATCCGGTCTGCAACGGCACGTGCAAATGTCATTTCATGGGTCACTATTATCATGGTGCCGCCTGCCTTGGCGAGGTCGAGGACCACGTTCAGCACCTCGTGCACCATTTCAGGGTCGAGGGCTGCGGTTATCTCGTCAAGGAGCATAATATCGGGGTTCATGATAAGGCTTCGTACTATTGCGGCTCGCTGCTTCTGACCGCCGGAAAGTTCGGCAGGGTAGGCGTCCGCCTTGTCGGCAAGACCTACTCGTTCAAGCAGGGACATTGCCTGCTTTTCTGCTTCCTCACGGGAACGCTTCTGCACTTTCAGCGGGGCGAGCAGAATATTCTTCATGACCGTCATATGCGGGAACAGGTCGTAACTCTGAAAGACCATGCCTATTTTCTGGCGTACCTTGCTCAGGCTCGGCTTTCCGTGCTCCACCGGTTCGCCGTTCAGGGTGACTGAACCGCCCTGTATCGGTTCAAGACCGTTGATACATCGCAGCAGGGTGCTTTTTCCGCAGCCTGACGGTCCGATGAGCACGACGACCTCGCCTTTGGATACGTTCAGGGATATGCCGTCTATGACCGTTTTATCGCCGAAGCGTTTTGTGAGGTCATTTATTTCGATGATATGCTCAGCCATGGTCTTTCACCCCTTTTCTGGTAAGCTTTCGTGACAGAAGCGACAGCGGAAAGCAGATGATGAAATACATAAGGAATATTGCGGCGTACACCCACAATGCTGCGTTTGGATACTCAAAGCGGTTTGCGTCGATTATCTGCTTGCCGACCTTGAGTACTTCGGTGACGCCGATAAGCGAAACGAGTGCGGTGGTCTTTATCATTCGGGTGGACAGATTGATTATATCGGGAATAAGCCCACGCACAGCCTGTGGGAATATCACGTAAACGTAAAGCTGCAAACGGTTCAGTCCCAGTGATTCGCCTGATTCAAACTGATGAACGGGCACTGCTGAGAATGCCGCACGAACAAGGTCGCCGACCTCGGACGCTCCCCATATCGTCAGCATTATCACTGCCGAGGTCTCGCCGTCGAGGTCTGCGCCGGTGAGCTTTGTGACGCCGAAGAATATAATGAACAGCCACACAAGTTGGGGCATTATCCTGACTATCTCGATATAAACACGGCAGATTATCTTTACGGCGGGATTCTTGACCAGCATGAATGCGCCGACAAATGCGCCGATAACGAGCGACAATGCAATTGACATCAGTGAAAGCCGGAGAGTTACCCACAGTCCGCCCCAAAGACGCAGCATATTGTTGCCCATGAACAGAACCTCAATTCCCTGCACGGCGAAGCCTCCTCTCCAGAATGCTGAACAGAATGGATATCGGAAGTATCACGACAAGGTAAGCTGCGACAAGCATCGTCAGGGCTTCGTTGGTGTTGTAATACATTCCGATAAGGTCTTTTGCAACGTACATCAGGTCTGCGAGCGAAACTGCGCTGAATACGCTGGTTTCTTTCAGCAGGAATATCACGTTTGCCGAGAAAGCCGGCACGGATATTGCCGCAGCCTGAGGAATCACGATATATCTCATTATCTGAAAGCGGCTGAGCCCCAGACTTTCTGCGCTTTCAAGCTGCACGGTGCTTACTGATTTCAACCCGCTCAGAAAGCTTTCAGCCATGTAGCTGCCGCCAAGAAACGCCAGCCCGACTATTCCGCAGACCTCGCTTGACAGAAGCACGCCTGCCTTGGGAAGTCCGAAATACAGGAAGAAAAGCTGAACTATCAGCGGGGTATTTCTGGACAGCTCTATATAAACTGACACGATCTGGCGTGCCACGGGTATGCGGTAGTATTTCACCAGTGCACAGACAAGACCTGTGACTATCGCAAGTGCTATTCCGGCAGCACCGATGGTGACCGTCAGCAGCGCAGCCTGTGCATACATTGGTGTGAATTTTTCGATGAAAGACCAGTCCACAAAAATCACTCCATATTTCTTTTTGTTGGTACGCTGTCTGAACTGTTTTCCTGATAGTTCGTATTATATCACACAAAACATATTTAGTCAATAGGTTTACTGTAATTTGCTGTACAAAAACTTTGAACAATATATGCCTGTTTTCGTCAAAAAAACGGAACTATAGTTGCAGCGCAGTCAGAGCGGTATGCCGCAGGGCAGCGTATCTCCCTTTATTATATGCGCTGGGGCTGCGTTTGGTCAGAAAATACGGCGGGCGGCAGGTTTGCAGTAAATTGCAGTATCGGCGGGATTAATATATGATTGCGGGAGGAAAGGAAGATGTTCCAAGAACCTCCGGCTAATAACAGGAAAAGGAGGAAACAGTATTGGGCTTAAAGGAATTGCTGTTCAGAAGCGGCAGAAGTCCGGCTGTGGCGCTGTCTGGGTATTTTACCGACATTCAGCGGTGGGACGATATCTACAATGGCGGCGGCGACTGGCGGTACACCAGAAAGGGCGGCATTCAGGGCGGCACAAGGCGGCTGGCTTCACTTGGGGCTGCGAGAGCGCTGTGCGGGGAACTTACACGGCTGTGCTTCACGGAGGGCACTGCAATGTGCTTTTCAGACGGCGACACTGAGAACTTCGTGAACGGAGTGCTCAGGAAAAGCAGGTTTGCGGAGAGATTTCCGGAGTTCCTTGAAAAGGTGTTCGCACTGGGCGGCGGGGTCATCAAAGTGTATTACGAAAACGGCGTCAAGGTGGATCTCATTGCTGCAGACAGCTTTATCCCGACCGCATGGACGACACGTGAGATAACCGGAGGGGCGTTCGCTTCGAGGATAACCTCGGGCGGGAAAAGCTACCTGCTGGCGGAAACTCAGCAGCTTGACGGGGATTCGCTGGTTATCGAGAACAGGCTCTACCGTGAGGACGGAGCGGCGGCTGACCTTTCGGCAGTACTGCCGGGACTTTCCGCTAAGAGCAGGATTGAGGGTATCACCTCGCCGATGTTCGTGTATCTCAGGACGGGCGGCGCACGTCGGGCGGAACTGCCGGGAGATTGTCCGCTGCTCGGCAGGTCGGTTTTTGCGGGAAGCGAGGATACGCTCAAAGGTATCGACACGGTGTTCGACAGCCTTTCGAGAGAGTTCGTGCTTGGCAGGAAACGTATAATCGTTCCTGCGTATGCGGTGCGTGGCGAATGGGACAGCGACGGGAACAAGAAGCATTACTTCGACGTGAACGACGAGGTATTTCAGGCAATGTCCACATCTGACGCAGAGGAACTTAAAATAACCGACAACACCGGAGTGCTTCGTGTGGACGAGCACGTAAAGGCTCTTGGCGAACTGCTGGAACTGCTGTGTATGCAGGCGGGTCTTTCAGAGGGCGCACTGACGTTCAAGGACGGCACGATACGCACGGCGGCAGAGGTAGTCAGCAGGAACAGCCGCACCTATCGCACGCAGGCGTTCTGCCGCAGGAAGATAGCCGAGGCTCTGGAGAGAATGGCGGCTAACATATGCTGTCTTGGCAAGATGGCGGGAGAACTTCCCGACAATGCGGACGAAAGCGCTTCTGCAGTATTTGCGGACGGAGCGGCGGAGGACGACGGAACAAGGACCGACAGGGCGATAAAGCTTTATTCTGCGGGGCTTATTTCACGGTCGAGGGCACTGTCGCAGATCTACGGAATATCGCTTGATGAAGCGAGGGCAATGGAAAGGACGGATAACGATGGACAATGAGATCATTGAGCAGGCAGAGCAGGTAATTGAGCAGCCTGCAGAGGAATCGGCGGTAGCTGAGCAGTCGGGCGGTGCGGAGATAGCTGCGCTTCGTCAGGAGGTAGCGGAGCTGAGATTAAGGCTTGCGCTGATGACGGGCGGGGCTGCTCCAGAGAAGCTTGACGAGGCGGTAAAGCTTGCGGGAGGCATTATGGGAGCGGAAAGCGGCTGCCCCGAAAATGCGGCGAACGAGGTGTTGAACGAATATCCGCACCTGAAGCTTACCAAGCGCAGCATACCACAGTTTTCTGCGGAGAGCAGGGGCAGCGCAGACGGCTTTGCGGCAATACGCAGTATATTCGCCAAGAGGTAACGGCGGGTGAATGCTGAGTTGATCGGCGGCATTCACTGATATACGGCATTGATCGGGCGGGACGGCGGGTTCATATAGATAAAGCTTACTGCTAAGACGGCGCAGCGGCACAAGCTGCAGTGTGCAGGACGTAATAAGAGGTGCGGCAGCTGCGCAGGTCTTTTGCAGGGCTTTTACACAGGTACTATATTTAATTACACAGGAGGAAATCAAAATGGCAGATACTATCAATTACGCACAGGTATTTCAGAAGGAACTTGACAAGCAGGTGCTGGAGGGTTCGACTTCCGGCTGGATGGAGGAAAATGCTTCTCAGGTCATTTACAACGGCGGCAGCGAGATAAAAATGCCCAAGATGAGCCTGCAGGGGCTTGGCAGCTACAGCAGAAACAGCGGCTATGTGAGCGGCGCAGTTACATATTCCTACGAAACGTTCACCCTGACTCAGGACAGAGGCAGACGCTTCCGTATAGACGCGCTTGACGTTGACGAAACCGGCTTCGGACTGGCTGCGGCAAACGTTGCGTCTGAGTTCCAGCGCACTCAGGTGATCCCTGAGATAGACGCATATCGCTATTCAAAGCTTGCGGACGCAGCGGGTATTTCTGAGACATACACACCGGACAAGTCTACGGTCATGTCAACGCTTCTGGCTCAGCTGAGCAAGGTGAGGGACATCACTGGCGACGAGGGCGATGTGGTCATCGTCATGAGCCGTCCGGTATACGACAAGCTCATGCTTTCCGGCGAGATATCCTACGCAGTGGACAATGCGCAGTTCAGACAGGGCGAACTGGAGTTCGGCGTTAAGACAATAAACGGCGTTCCGGTCATTCCTGTTCCTTCGGCGAGAATGAAGACTGAATACACCTTTAAGACCGGCGACGAAGGCGGCTTTGCGGCTAAGGATACGGCTAAGGATATTAACTGGATCATCTGCCCCAAGTCCGCACCTATTGCGGTGTCTAAGACCGATAATGTGAAGATAATCACGCCTGAGGCAAATCAGTTTGCCGACGCATGGGACATCGACTACCGCAAGTATCACGACCTGTTCATTCCGGACAACAAGAAAGCGGTTATCGCTGTTTCTGTAGGAAAGTAAATCGTTATCAGGTTCAGGGGAGGGGGAAACTCCTCCCCAAAGATTGTCGATAAACCCTCACCTTCGTCGTCACCAACCCAACGACAGGCACTAAGCCTAGTCGTTAGGTTGGTTCCTAGAATCTGAGGGCTTCTCGCCAGTCTGTAAACAGAACAATTAAACAAGTTAATGGAAATTACTTTCAGGTTAATTAGGAGGAACTATGCTTATCACGGTAAATGAATACAGCAGCATGGGCTTCCCGACCGTCAAGGGCGGAGATGTGGAAAGCTGCATTTTAAGAAGCGGTTATATTATTTCTGCGCTGACTGACGGCAGGGCAGAAAAGGCAGTATCCGCGGGTGGAAAGCCTGCGGAACTAGTAAAGCAGGCAGCCGGATTTCAGACGTATATGCTGCTGAAAGAGGCAGAGGAAAACACCAACACAGAACATTCGGGCAGCGAAAAGGTGTCGCTGGGGGATTACTCCTACAGCAGCCAGAGCAGCTCTAAGACTGAAACACAGACGTCTGACTGCGAGGAAACGGGGATAAATGTAATAAGGCTGCTGCGCTCGGCGGGCTGCCTTTATGCGGGAGTGGAGGTGCTGGAATGAGCGGGATACTTCCGATACCCTCGGAACTTCTGACGGACAGCGCAGTGCTTAAAACGCCGTCAGGAGCGGGATATAAGACCACGAACCTTGAATATGTCCGTATAATCAGGACGAGCGAGGTGACCGACTATACGGCGGGCAGGGTCAGGGACTGCACGGAGATAGTCATGTATTACGACTGCGTGAACTCCTACCCGGAGGACATCGTGTTCTCGGCGGGGCAGCTTCTGGAGTACTGCGGCGAGGAATACGAACTGGTAAAGTCGGAACTTTTTGCGGGAGAAGAGCCGCACCACTACCGCATTACAGCGAGAAAGACCGGCGGCGCATTCAGTCCGAACTGAAAGGAGGAGCGACATGAAAACACAGAACAAGACGACATCGGCAAAGCAGACTGCACTCACGCCTGAGGAAAGCTACCGCCTTGCGAAGCTTATCAGAGCGGGGAAGCGGGAACTTGACAGGCAGTACAACATAAAAAAGGCGCGCAGGCAGCGTTAAAATGCAGGGAGGTGCAACATGACTATCTGGATAAACGGCACGGAATTCAGCCGTATCACAGAATTTGCCGCAGAGAGGGAAACACGCCGCACGGATATACGCTATAATACACGGGGCGATATGCTGATAGACCTTGTGGGCAGAAAATACTGCCTGACGGTGCGCTTCGGGCTGCTGACCTCTGCGGAACTTGCAAAGCTGAGGTCGCTCACGCAGGAGATATTCGTGCAGGTGAAATTCCCAGCGCCTGAGGGCACAGAGGCTGACGGCGGGTATGTTACGTCGGATTTCCATATTTCGGACGAACCTGCGCCGGTGGTCACACAGGTGAACGGAGTGACGATGTACGGCGGCGTAGAGCTTATCATGAAGCAGAAATGAGGTGATGGTATATGGTTGAGGTTTCGGATAAATTCAAGCGTCTGGCGCAGGAAAACGGGCGCAGGGTCAGCTGCAGGGTCATCGCTGACGGCGTGGAATTTCTGGACGATACGCTGACGGAACTTACGTTTGACGACGTAGTTCACCCGGACTGGTTCACAGTGGGAACGACCTGCGCAAATCGCCTGCATTTCACTGCGAGATATACGGGGGAACTTTCTTCCGGCGCTGAGGTCAGGGCAGAGGTCAGTTTTGACGGCGAGGAATGGTGTCCGCTTGGAGTGTTCTATATTTCACGGAGGTACCTCAGAGGGAACTACGTCAGCATCACCGCATATGACAGAATGTACACGCTTGACGTCGGCTGGAGTTATTCGGGAGCGCTGCCGGTCAAATCGGACGACCTGCTGCGTGAGATATGCTCGGAATACGGCATTGAATGCGTTGAAGCAGGGCGTTCGTTCACGCTGGAGGAACTTCCGGACAACTGCACCGCACGTGATATGATAGGCTACATCGCAGGCATAAACAAGGCGTGCGCAAAGCTTGACAAAAAGGGCAGGCTGACGCTGAAAAATCACAGGAACTGCGAGTTCTTCCTGTCTGATTCTAACTGCTGGCAGGTGCAGCGCAATATGGGAAGGTCGGTGGTGACCTGCATAAAGGCTGACACAGGGGACGGAGTTATTCAGGCGGGCGGCGGTGCGCAGATATCGACGGTGGAGATGTACAACCCGCTTATGACGCAGGGTATCGCAGACGAAATGCTGATACTGTTCAAGCCGTTTTCGTTCTACGGAGCGGAACTGCATATGCAGGGAATGCCGTTCCTTGAAGCAGGGGACAGCGTGTATTTCGTTGATGGCAGCAATCTCACGTTTATCGTGCTCAGCGAGATAGAATACACCTACAACGGCGGGCTTTCCGCCGTGGCATATTCCAAGAACAAACTGTATGAGGAGGAGAGCGGCGACCTTGAAGAGCTTCTGCAGAAGCTGCAGCATACGAAAAATGCGGTGTACTATCGGCAGGTGAATACCGGCAGGCGCATTACGCTTGACGAAGGGCAGCAGATAGTGGCGGATTTCGAGTTCAACACGGAGGAGGAGTGCTTTGCACAGCTTGACGTGAATCTTACCCTGACGCAGGACGATGGGGATATGCTTATCGCCGGTATAAACGTGAACGGCGAGGATATCTCACGGCGAATACGCAACAGTATCACGGGCAAGGGGTATCAGCTGGTGCATATCTATCATCTGGTGGAAAAGCTTCCTGCGGGGAAGAACAGAGTTTATGTCACGCTGCAGACCAATTCGGGCAGTGCATATATATCAAGAGGCGACCTGCTGGCTACGCTGGTGGGTCATGGAATATACGGAAATGCGGGAAGTCAGAGGGACAAGGTCGCACTTATCGACACGCCGATGAAAATTGAACTGAAGCTGTCGGGCTTTGGGCTTCTGGATATTTCCGAGGAAATGAGCGAGGAGGTCACATGATGGAGGGAAAGGCTACATTCACGCTTGCGGACGCCGCAACGGGAAAAAAGGTAAAGCGCCTGTGCGAGCATAACATGGTCACGGACGCAGTGAAAAGGATATTTGCGCCGCCGCTGTATGCGATAATGCAGAAATACAGCATATCTGATTTTCTCAAAAGCGTTATGCCGATGAGCACGAAGCTGTTCGGCGGGATAATGCTGCTGGGCAATAACTTAGATGAGAACGCTTCAAACGTTGTGCCGGGAAAGGACATGATACCGGTAGCTACGGCGGGCGGCGCATATTCCGGCTCGAATATCATGAGGGGAACGCTTAACGAGAACGAATGCTACGCCACGGAGAAGGGCTACCATTTCACGTGGGATTTTGGAACGGACAAGGCGAACGGTACGATAAAATGCGCAGCGCTGACGAGCAGAGTTTTCGGAGATTCGGGCTTTGCGGCTGAGGACAGATATTCCACGGCGCTGATGGACGCACAGAAACCGAACGATATCGGCGCTGCAACAACGCAGATGATCAGTTCCAAGGGGCAGTATCTCGGAACCTTTCAGAAGCAGACGCATACTTATATCCGCAGGAATATCGACAACAGCATTACATTCCTGCGGGTGAAAAGCGCAGACCCTTCTGCGATAGGTCTGAACGACCAGCATATGTACGGTCTGGAATCAGAGCCGTATTATTCGGTGGTAGTCACTTGCCCGATAATATATCAGTATGAAGCTAAGTGCTTCGTTGATATCGCCACACGCACGGTGTATTTCTTTTCGGGCATCAACCGTGCGAACGGGGAATACAGCATAGACTATTTCGGCGTTGATCTGGACAGCTTCACTGTTGTGAGTCAGGGAACACAGAAGCTGGCTCACGACTATACAAGAAACATTGCGGCTGCGCTATACGAGGGCAGCTTTTACTTAGCGACAGACACGGGCGTTGATGTTTACAGTCCGTCGGGAGAGGTGCTGAAAAGCTATACGCTGCCTACGATGTCTATTCTGGCGTGGTTCTGCACGGTGAACGGCGTTCTGATGCTTGGTAATGGCTTGAATCTTGTTTATACGCTGTACAACAGCAAATTCTACCCCAGCTATAACTCACAGGGAGTTCTGCCGACATACTCGGCGGACATCAGCCTGCCTTACTGCCCGCTAAGCAGCTACTATATGAACTACAATGCTTCAAATGGGGCGAGCATCGACCCGTTCCTTGGGATAACAGCGAACTACTTTGCGACGATCAATAACCTGAGCGAGCCGATCGAAAAGACTAATGCGCATACGCTCAAGGTCACTTATGATATTACGAATTGAGATTTTTTTGATTACCCCGTTTATTCGGGGTAATTTTTTTGTACCTTTCTTCGCCTTGACTTACTGCCGAGAATGCAGTATAATATAATTCAGAACATAAGCAGTTAAGCTGAAAGGATATTAACATGACTGAAAAAACCTGTCCTGCTGCGAAAAAGTGCAGCGGGTGCCAGCTGTCGAATCTCACATATGAGCAGCAGCTTGAATGGAAGCAGAAAGACGTGCAGGGACTGCTGGGAAAATACTGCGAAGTCCTGCCGATAGTACCCATGGAGGACCCGACCGGATATCGCTGCAAGGTTCAGGCGGTTTTCCGCAGCGACCGCAGCGGTAAGATAATTTCAGGGGTGTATCAGTCCTCGCGAAACGGAATAGTGGGTATCGACCGCTGCATGGTGAACGACCCGCGTGCAGATGAAATAATTATAGGCATAAGGGAGCTTCTGCGTTCTTTCCGCATTCAGCCGTGGAATGTCGGCACGGACAGGGGATTCCTTAAACACGTGCTTATCAGGATAGGCAAGCGCACGGGCGAGATCCTGGTCGCACTGGTCGGCGCAGTATCCATGTTCCCGAAAAAGCGTGATTTTGTCAGGGAACTTGTAAAGCGGTTTCCGGCAATAACCACGGTGATATTCACCGTGAACAAAAGCCCTGATTTCCTCACGCTGGGAGAACATCAGGAGATATTATACGGAAACGGATATATTATCGACGAGATATGCGGCAAGAAGTTCCGAATTTCGCCGAGGTCGTTCTATCAGGTGAATCCTGAGCAGGCAGAGCGTTTGTACAGCTACGCTATAGAAGCGGCGGGACTGACGAAGCAGGACACGATACTTGACGCCTACAGCGGTACGGGAACGATAGGCATAATAGCTTCCGATCACGTGAAAAGCGTGCAGGGGATAGAATGCAATCCTTCGGCGGTGCGTGACGCAGTTCAGAACTGTAAGCTTAACGGTATCACACGCAATGTCGCATTCAACTGCGGCGATGCTGGTGAATACCTGCGTGAGCGTGCGAAGCTTGGAACTCACTTCGACGCAGTATTCATGGACCCCGCACGTTCTGGCGCAGACAGGAACTTCCTGCGTGCGCTGACCGTGATCAAGCCGCGCAGGCTGGTCTACATCTCCTGCTCTCCGGCTACTCTTGCGAGGGATATCAAGGTGCTGTCAAAGGACTTTGCTGTGGATTCAGTTCAGCCGTTTGATATGTTTCCGTTTACTCGGCATGTGGAGTGCATGGTTGCGATGTCAAGAAAAACGGAGTAAATCAGGATATGTGGCTTAACGGTGCGGTTTGTGGGCATTGGGCAGACTGCGCTGTTTTGGTAGAATATAGTGATTTGGTGTATAGGGTAATATGTCTGCGGTGACAGCAGTTTCGCAGCGATACACGAGGCGTGGGTCGGGTATGCGGAAGTGATGTGATGGTAGTCAAAAAAGATGTTTTCTGTGGTGCGAATTCAGTTTGTGTGAGCGACATGGTTATTGTTTAACTGGGGGGCTCGACTGATGGCTGTATGGCTGGCATTGGATTAGATGTTATGAAAGAAGGCTGTATTTGATATGGAAGAAAACTTAGTGCATAGTAGTCTGGACTTCCTAAAAATACTCGAAAGGTTTACGCTCGAAAGTAAGCTCTTAACTTGTCAAAAGTATTCCAGTAGAATAATGACCCCCTCACAAGTGGATATGGTCAAGGCTTACAATGAAAATATTATGCCTTGGGAAATTGAAGCTTTCGCAGCATATTCTATTGTTTATGATAGAGATGATGCCTTGGAGGAACTTGATGGTAAAACATTCGCTGACACCATCACTCTTATTAGAAATTATTGGCACAGTGGCTTAACCGCAGCAGAAGAGAGCGGTGAGTATCCAGAAGCATTTATGATGATATCTGCATTACAGCAGTTACCTGTGCAAGGGGTATTTCTTCAGAAGCTATATAGATATCATTACTTTTTTACTTTTCAAAATGACAAATTAGATATGAGAAAAGTGTTCTTTGATAAGATGGGAGTCAATTACGAACAACTAGAAGAATTTGCTTTTTTAGTATTTCTCGGTTTTAGTAAAGAAACTCAAGACGTTATTACACCGACTGAATGGCAAAGTTTTTTAACGAGAGTTTTTGCAGATAAAGATGTTTTGCGTCTATTATCCATTGAAAAAGAAGAATACAGGGAACAATTATTCTCTCTGTATGCTGATAACATAATTGACCAGTATTATGGCTTGAAAACTCAATATCTTTATCCGTTTATATCGGGACAAGATTTTACTTATGTACCATCACCTTATCTCGTAATAAATGCAGTAACAGAGTCGATGTTAAATCGCATAACTTTAAAAGATAATAAACTTCGCAGGGTAATAGGCAAAGAAGTAATTGAAACCTATTTGTATGATATTGTTAGACAACTTGATACCATTTCATGGATTTCTCCAGAAATAGCATATAAAAACGGAAAATCCAATTCATTGACATCTGACGTTATTGCGGCGGAGGGTGATGCGGTTGTTTTTTATGATACGAAAGCCTTTACACCCAGCTTAAAACTAAGAAAATTTGATACTGCCGAAATAGAAAATGATATAAAGATTTATGCTGAAGATGTAATACAGATTTATAACCAGATTAACAATTATCTGCAAGGTTTATTCAAGTTGGATAAGGCGTATTCTAAAGAAAACATATATGGTATTGTGGTTGTGTTAGAGGATGCTGTTGTTTCTAGAAAAAAAGTCTATAAAAAAGTGTTCAATATACTTCAAGAGACAGTCACTTTATCTGAAGAAGAGAAGAACTATATTTGTAGCCACATTAAAGTGTTGCCACTTAGAGCTATTGAATGCATGATTTTACAGAATACTAGTTTATTGCCTGAATTGGTGTCGCAGATTGATAAACCTGAACGGTGGTTTGATTATACATATTCAAATGCTACAACGTCAAATGGTCTAATTCCTTTATACGCTCAATATGAACACGATATGAAAGCAAGAATTAGTGAACGAATATAAAATTTCCTCCCGACCATCAAGGCCGAGAGGTCTTTAGCATATTCAAATCAAATTTCAATCTCAATATTAACCCCCGACTTCAACTCCACAGAAAACCTATCATCCCACACGACAATCTCCTTAAGCCACCGCCGAGCAAGGCTCTCGTCAAATTCAGTAAGCTCGGAATCCTGCTGCTCAATGAACTCGTTCAGTTCATTGATACGCTTGACCTGTTCATCACGGACGGCGGTGTCGGTGAAGTTCTTCTGTTTCATCTCACGAAGTCGGAATATCTCATCGGCGATGTCGTTGTAGTCCTCCTTGCGGGAAGCGTGGTTGATAAGCTCCTGCTGAAGTTCGGCAAGCCGCTTGTCTATCTCCAGAGCCTGCTCATCTTCATACCCACAAAGTACCCTTGCAAGGTTATCCCGAAGCCGCTTCTGATAGGTGCTTCTGCTGCCGAGCATTTCGTTGAATGCCTGCACGACCACATTTTTCAGCACTTCTTCGTTTACAGTCCGGGCGTGACAAATTACGCCTGTCGGCTGCAAACGGCTAAGGCAACGCCAAACGATTGAACGACAGCCATGATTATTCCAGTGAACACGGCGAAACAGTTCGCCGCACTCCCCGCAGACTATCATCTGAGAAAACACATGATTACTGCTGAAACCATGTTTTCTCCCGTTAGGGCTGACTTTTACAAGCCTGCGGCGAACAAGTTCGTCCTGCACACGCATGAAAATATCTTTTGGAATAATTGCTTCGTGATCGTTCTCAACATAGTACTGCGGCATTATTCCGTTGTTCTTTATGCGCTTTTTGGAAAGATAATCCACCGTGTATGTCTTTTGCAGAAGCGCATCGCCCATGTACTTTTCGTTGCGCAGTATCTTTGCAACCGTGCTTGTATGCCAGCGTGGATTTCCTGCGCCGGTGAGTATTCCGTCACGCTCCAGACCGGCGGCGATTTTGTCGGTGCTGTAACCGTCAAGGTATTCACGGTAAATTCTACGCACTACCTCTGCCTGATCCGGGTCAATCACAAGTCTGCCGTTCTCGTCCTTGGTATAGCCGAGGAAGCGGCTGTGGTTGACCTGCACTTCACCACGCTGATAGCGGAATTGCAATCCTAGCTTCACATTCTGCGACAGCGACTGTGATTCCTGCTGTGCTAGCGAAGCCATTATCGTAAGCAGAACCTCGCCCTTTGCGTCCAGGGTGTTGATGTTCTCCTTCTCGAAGAATACGGGAATATTACGCTCCTTAAGCTGACGTATGTATTTAAGACAGTCAAGCGTATTTCGTGCAAATCGGCTGATGGACTTTGTAATAATCATATCGATTTTGCCGTCCATACAGTCTGCTATCATACGGTTGAATTCATCACGCTTTTTGGTATTTGTGCCGGAGATACCGTCATCGGCGTAGATACCCGCAAATGCCCACTCGGGATTTCGGGTGATCTGCTCTGTATAATGCGACACCTGGGCTTCGTAGCTAGTTGCCTGCTCATCACTGTCTGTGCTGACGCGGCAGTACGCAGCCACTCTCAGCTTTGGTTTTTCCATTTCATTCTGCTGTGAGTTAGCCCGCTGGGGCCTTGCCGGGATTATCGTTATGTTACTCAATGTTCGTCACCTCTGTCTTTATCAATTCATACATATATTCTGCCTGCTGAACAGGATCATCGAAATAATCCGCTGCGCTTATAAATGTGAACCGCACAGGGACATTCACCGACCGTTCTTTTCTTACATGACCGTTTCTGCCGAGCCGCTCGGCACGGCTTTGAAATTCCTCCGCTGCGGCATTGAACATCTCCTCGCTGATTATCGGAGGATAAAAATCATCTCCCGTGTAGCGGCGGTTCTGCAGCATCAGTTTGATAGTACCATGATTTCCTGTGATACCTGCGTTTTCGGCCGATTTGTTCAGCGAATCACCGCTGAGGTAGTTTTCAAATAATCTCCGAACCTGCCCTGCCGCAGTTTCATCAATCACCGCTTTTCCGTTCTCAATACGATAGCCGTACGGAATATGCTCCACTCTACTCATCAATCCTTTCTCTGAGCGTCAGCCCGCATTTCAGTGCAAAACCGATTTCATTTCGAGAAAATACACAAATGCGGTCGACTAGCTTTGAAAACAAGTCTGCGTCAAATTCCGTGAACATTCTCCCACGCTCGACCAGCTTTATCAGCCACTCGGTTTCTTTCAGCTTTGCTCCATCGCCTGTGACCGAACTGCTGAGCGTATCAATTTCAGCACGGTATTCATCGGTCTGAGCCATTATTGCGTTCAACTCCCGACCGAAAAGCGCCCTGTCAATGAAACCGTTCGCCATAAGCCGTGTAAGAGTTTCCTGCTGACCCGTATTCTGTTCAATCAACAGCCGAAGCTGCTGTATTCGCTGAATGCTGCTGTCCGTTGACGAACTGCGTAATGTCAGCAAATACGGCTTCAAAATCAGCTTGTGACCGAAAACCAGTTTGTTCATCATTGTAACAAAAGCGAGCTTGATGTCATCGTCCCTGATGAACTTCATTGTACAGCTTTCCTTATTATATATGTGAGTGCTGCAGCACCACGCTTCATACGTTTCACCGCCAAGCCTGTGAGTTCTGTGCTTTAGCGTAGCGCCGCACTCACCGCAGACTATCTTTCCCGAAAAGCAATACCGCAGCTGATACTTGTGGCTGCCCTTAGTAACGTTCTTTTCAACGGAGTGTCTGTCTATCAAGGCAGCGGCTGCGTCAAAATCAGCCTTGCTGATTATCCCCTCATGATGATCAGCAACAAGATACTTGTCCAACTGTCCGTAATTCACACAGCGGCGAAAAGACTCATCGGTAAAGGTTTTCTGAAAAACTGCGTTTCCTGTGTAATTCTCATTTTTCAAAATTCTAAGAATACTCGACTGACACCAGCGCTTTCCACGGGCAGGGGCAATATTATCCGAATCCAGCGCTCTTGCAATGTTCATCACACCTTTTCCCGAGAGAAATTCAGCAAAAATACGCTTAACAATTTCCGCTTGGTCATTATTTACTTCAAGCTGTTCGCCATTCCACCTGTAACCATACGGCGGTGGGTTCATTTTGTATGTACCGCTCTGAAATCGCTGTTTTATAGACCACTTTTCATTGCAGGATATTGACACGGATTCGCTCTCTGCAAGGCTGCTGAGAACCGCAAGCACCAGCTCGCTTTCCATTGAAGTGGTGTTGATATTCTCCTTTTCAAAATATATTGCTACATTTATTGTGAGTAGCTTTCGCACCATTTCAAGGCAGTCAGTGGTATTCCTTGCAAATCGGCTTATGGACTTTGTGATGATGAAGTCGATTTGGCCTGCTTCACAATCAGAAAGCAATCGCATAAGTTCGGAGCGCTTTTCCTTTTTAGTACCGCTTATTCCCTCATCATAGTATAGTCCCACGAATTCCCAGTTTTCATGTGCTTGAATGTAGGTTTCATAATGCTTCTTCTGTTCAGCAAGGCTTTCAAGCTGATCATCAGAACCTGTCGACACACGGCAGTATGCCGCAACACGGAGCTTTTTCTCAGAACCCGTAGTACGTTGGTTGGCTTCAATTTTTGTTACAGTTTTCACTTTTTTCACCTCTCTTCGGTGTTGACATATTAACTCTAAACCGAGATATAATCAACGTATTTTCGGTAATATCTCGACATTCATAGGTAAAAAAGTACTGCGGTTAAGAGCGGTCAGTTTGTTGAATTCGTCAACTGTGATAAGTCCCTCGGATTTCAGCTTTTCTGCTATGCGCTGTGCCATATAATAATCGAAATCACGCTGGATTTCTTCCTGCGTAATCTGTTTTGAAACCGCTTGTATATCGGGTTCGGTTCTGGCAGGCAGATTTTCAGCGTTTTTCTCTATCTCATTCATGCGGGTCGTAAAAATGTTATACACAAAAACACCTCCTGCCTTATAGCCTTGGCAGAAGGTGTTCTTGGACATATTACCTCAATCTTTTTTGTAAAAGCTGCATTCGTACCCATCGGCACGGAGCGGAAGCCCCTCTGCCCAAGGCGGAGTTCTACCCATAATCTCGCAGATTTCAGATACATTCGTATCTATCGGGCGCTCGATAATAAGTTCATCGTGAACGTGGCCGCAGATACGATAATTCCGCAGCGTCCGCATAGCATAGCAGAGAATGTCACGGCTGACCGCCTGAACAATGTTTTCCACGAACTTAGGGCCGTAGCTTTCAATGCGCTCCCACTTCTTCGTTGCGCCAACGCCCTCGTAAGTGACGGATTCGCCGCCGAACTTATTCTCACCGATACGAGGTTTGACGTATGACAGCCGCCTGCCGCTCGGCAGCGTGATGAACAGCATTCCGCTCTGATATTCAAACTGAATGCCATGTGTGTCTGTGCGGAGTCTTTGTCGTATTGTATCCTTCACGCAGCGGTCGACTTCCCACCATAACCTAACAATATTCGGGTTGGAACTGCGCCACATATCCACAAGCGGCTGAAGTTCGTCCTCCGACAATCCCATCTCCAATGCTCCCATAGCTTTCAGCGCGCCGACAGAGCCGCCGTAGCCGAGCGCCAACTCTGCAATTTTACCTTTCTGACGAAGATGCCCGTTGACACCGTGTTTCTCGACTGGGACACGGAACATCTGGCTTGCTGACGCGCAATAAATATCGCCGCCGTTCTTGAAAACATCAAGCCGCCACTGCTCACAGGCAAACCAGGACAGCACTCTGGCTTCAATTGCCGAAAAGTCGGATACCACGAATTTCATTCCGGATTTCGGGATAAATGCGGTGCGGATAAGTTGGGAAAGCGTATCGGGAATATCATCGTACAACATTTCCACAGCTTCGTAATTTCCGCTTTTCACGAGTTCCCGAGCCTGTTCAAGGTCGGAGATATGGTTCTGCGGGAGGTTCTGTAACTGTATGAGCCTACCTGCCCAGCGCCCACTGCGATTTGCGCCGTAGAACTGAAACATTCCGTGCGCCCGTCCATCGGAGCAGACAGCATTTTTCATAGCCTGATATTTCTTCACCGAGGATTTCGCAAGCTGCTGACGGAGTTCCAGTACCTCTGCAAGCTGCGGAGGGGCATTTTTCAGCATCGCCGCAATTTCCTTTTTGCCAAGGCTGTCAACCTCCAAACCGTTCTCCGAAAGCCACTGCTTCATCTGCTGAACCGAGTTCGGATTGTCGAGCGAAGTGAGTTCCTGCATTTTCTCGGAAAGCAGCGCTTTTGACCGCTCGTCAAACTGTATTGCATTATCCACAACAGCCATGTCGAGGGCGATCCCACGGTCATTTATTTGCTGGTCAAGGCAGTATTCCTCCCACACGAAGTCCAGCACGGGGAACTTCCGCAATTTGTCCTGAATAGACATTTCGACCTCTACATCACGCTTGTTGTACGCCTTGAACTGCGCCCATTTCTCCGGAGCGTGTATCGGGAGATTTCTTGTTCTGCCGCCGTTCGCTTTTGTAGGAGTACACGGTACGCAGAAATACTTGATGAGTTCCTTGCCTTCTTTCAGTTTCTGTTCCGGTAAGCCTAGAACGGCTCCTGCTCCCGCAAGAGAAAGCGGTAAACCCATATATGCAGACCACACCATCGAACACCTCCACGATTGCGAGTCAAGATATTCGCCAATGGACAACCCGAAATATTTTGACAGGCACACACGTTCGAAAGCGGCATTAAAAGCCCATTTGATAACGCTGTTGTCAGTCAGAGCAGAAAGGATTTCTTCGGGTATTTTCTCGCCCTGCGCAAGGTCGTACACGACAACATCACCGCCGTTTACCGAAACTCCGAACAGCAGTATCTCAAATGCGGGTGATTCAACATATCTGTACACACCACATTTTGCGAGGTCAACATCACTGAATGTTTCAAGGTCGATTGACAGTGTTTTGATTTTTTCCATAGTTCACCTCAAAATAGGCGGCAAGATAGTTCCTGCCGCCCTGTTTGTATTACTTGTCAGTTTTAGTTTGCTTGCGGCGCTTAATGCTCCTGACAACATCAGAAACAACTACGACCAGCTTAGAAAGTGTATCTCCAAGCACATATCCAAAGCAGATAGCAAGCAAAACGCTTTCAGTTGTCAGCATTGTATATCTCCTCAAGACAGAAAATCATCATCGGAACTGGGGGCAGCTTCTGCCTCGGTTGCAAAATCATCCTCGGCGCGGGTTCTGCCGCCGAGCGGCTCGCCATCGCGTAGCTTTTGTAGGTTATTCAGACCGCAGGCTATACCTTTGTTGCCATTGGAGTTGAATGCGTAGAATGAGATGGACGCTCTGCCGTACACGCCGCTGTAAACCTCGCTGCGTTCCAGAATGGGACTGCAATTAGCGTCCACAATACCGGGAGCGGTCGCAGAATTAGCGTTGATGAAGTAGCTGTTAGCGTAGGCTTCATCATCGGGACGCTCAATGTCGCCGTCACGCAGCGGATTCTTGATTGCGGAAAGCGCAGGAACGGAGCGACCGTTGCCCTTGAGCTTGGACTCACCCTCTTTGTAAGCCGCTTCGATAGCCACCTTGATCTTCTCGACCGTCTTGGTATCCGACTTCGGAATGATAAGTGATACACTGAACTTCGGAGCGCCGCCGTTGATGGATTTGGCTTCCCAGACGTTTGCGTAGCTGAATCTTGTGTTGGGTCCTGTGATTACCTTTGTGGGATTGATAAACTTTGGCATATTATTTTTCCTCCTTGAAATCTTCGTTTGCTGTATGGATTGCCGGACGCTTGTCCGACATTGGTACTAAGGTTGGCTTGCCCTGCGGCTTTTCAATAAGCCCGCCGAGCAGTTCGGTGAATTTCTTCTTCCCGAGAAGTGCGCTCATTGCGGTGATGCCGAGAACGCTGTGTTCATATGGGTCATATCCTGCGTATTTGACGGCTTCAACAACTGCATTTTCATCTGTGTATTTGCGGTTTGACCGTCCCTCGACTACCTTGAAACCATCGTATGAAACGCCGCTGAGTGCCTGACGCAAAGCGTACTCTTTGACGTCCGTCACCCAAGAAACAAGTTCGTCTGCTTTTGCGAGAATATCGGAAATTTCGATGTTATCAAGTGTACCGGGCGGTTCAAAGTCGTATCGGGCGAGTTCAAGATTGTATTCGGCGCGTTTGCGACAGGTTGTCCTGACTTTGCAAAAGCGACAATGATCGCCCGCTTTGAAATCTCCCTCGCCCTTGATAGCAAGCTGCGCTGTCGGGGCGAGAACCTCATTCGCCCATCGGAGCAAGTCTGCTTTTGAGATAGTGTGTTCGCTGATGTTATCCCGCCTTGGCTGAAAGATAGTCATGCTCACTGAGGATATGTCGTATATTCCGTCAAATAATTCAAGAGCACCGAGGGCGTACAACATCATCTGCGGATTATTCTCTGCGAGGACTTCCACGCCTTTACCATACTTGAAATCGATTATGGACAGTGTTCCATCGGCTACGATAACGCAGTCACCTGTGCCGAAGCCCTCAGGAACCCACCTGGAGAAATCCAGTTTCTGTTCGATAAGGACGATTGGGTAATTGCAGGCAACTTTTGCTTTCTCAACATGCTCATAAGCGAATGTAGCATACTCAACAGCACAGCGCTCCATCTCCTCGTTGTAGTAGGTGAGGTTTTCTGTTGGGTCGGTGGTTTCTCTGCCGAGCAAGGCTTTCAGCCTGTGTTCGCAGAGAGTGTGAGCGTCCGTGCCCTCCTGCGCATACTCGCTTGATGTATCCGGCAGTTCGGCACAGAGTTTAGCAGACGGCGGACATTCGAGCCAGCGGTGGCTTGATGACGCCGAGAGAATTGCGTGGTTAGTCGGCATTGCCAAGCACCTCCACCTCTGCGAGGACTGCTGCATATTCCTCCGGCTTGATTGCGGAAAGCTTGTCCGCACCGTGCTTTGTGATGATTGACTTTACCTCTGCTGTGAAGCCGGCACGGGATTTTTCAGCGCAGACGGCTCTGACGTTTTCGAGAGTGACAGATACTGTAGCGCTATCGGATTTCTTTTTTGCTGACGGCTTATCAACCGGCTGCTGTGTATCTTCGCCTGAAATCAGAGCCATTATTGACTCAGATAAGCTGATAAGCACCTCGCCGCAATGCTTGAGTTCGGATAAATCTGATGCAAGTTCGCTCATTTTTCCCATAATGCTGTTCCTCCTTCCTTAATGTTGCAGATTGCCAGCTCTTTCACCGAATCACCCGGTACGATGATGGCAATCTGCTGCTTTCTGCCGAACAGGAAACTAAGTACGCGTTCTCTTAACGATATGGTGTGCAGAGCTGCGATATCGTTTCTCATCGGCTTTCTTGAAACACTTATTCTCAGATTGTGTTCCATTCATTTCACCTCTTTCCGAGGGATTTTGTTTCCCTCTGCCTTATAGCCTTGGGAAAGATAGAGATTGGACAGTCTTTATAAATTTCAGATAAAAAACTGAAAAAAACAAAAAAGCCGTGAGCTTTTGGAAAACCCAAACACCCACGGCTTAATATTATCATTTTATCATTTGGTTAACTTTTCTCTGCACCTCCAAGTAATCATACCCAGCTTCGATCAACTTTTCCTTGCGTTCGGCTCCGTTCCCCCACAGCCCCGCAATAACCTCAACAACAATCTCGTCGGTAGTTTTCCTGTATAGCGTTTCATTGACTCTTTTCTGAACAGCGTTATAATCGTATCCGGCGGCGGTGAGCAGCCTTTCACGCTCTGCGCCATTATCCCACTTGCCGGCAAGCACCTCGTCAGCAAGCTGAGCTATGGTTTTCTCGACAGTTTTTTTCTTACTGTAATCTGTAAAGCAGATATCGCCGTCAATGTCGTATCCGCCTATTCTGTCAAGCCCCCACTGCCACATAGTCTGACCGTAGCTGAAACTTGACGGGCAGTCGGGGCTGTTAGTCCAGTGGGCAAGCCAGATGTCGTACTTGCCGACAATTCTGCTCTTGTCGTAATAGTTCTCCAAAAAAGACGGATTTGCATAAACTCCGGGCTTGAATCCCGCCTGCCTTATCTTTTCACAGAAAGCAATTGCCATCTTTGTGCGTGTGTCCGTATTCAGACCGCTGATTTGCTTTTCCTCCTCCATGTCGAAGAATACGGGATATGTCGGGGACAGTCCTTTGATCACAGAAATACATTTATCGGCTTCAGTTTCTGCCTGTTCAACGCTCATTGCATAGCTGTACCAGTAAAATCCGTAGTCTATGCCGTATTTCTTGCAGTCCGCCACGAACTTATCCATAGTAACATCTTTCTTCGTGGAAAAACCCGCACGGATAATTGCGAACTTCACGCCCGCCTGTTTCAGCGCAGGAAAGCTGATACCCTCCTGGCAGTAACTCAAATCAACACCTTTAATTTTCATCATCGTCCTCCTTTTCCGAGCGCTTATGCAGCTGCTCCAGTACATCTTTCAGTTTCTTAGGAACAGGCAAACCCAGGTGCGCAGCGTTCTCAAGCAGCGAAATACCCTCGTTCGACAGATAGAAGAATATCACCGCAGTGCGCAGAACAGAACCTGCGCCAATAACCCGAGTATCAAGAATATGCCCCAAGCCCACCAGAGCGAAAATGAGCACTTTCTTGCAGATACCCTTGAACCCAACTGCACTCGATAACTTCTTGTCAGCAACAGCACACATAATGCCCGTTATGTAGTCGATCACCACAAAGGCAATAAGCGCAAAAAGTAAACCGTCGCTCCCTCCGAGGAACCAGCCGAGCCATCCGCCGACCGCCGTAAAAATAAGCTGAATTGTGTTCCAGAATTCTCTCATAATAAACCCTCCAATCATTCGTCAACGATATCGTAAGTAATTTTCATGACCTGCCCGTCCAGTTTTCGCACCGGTTCGGACAGGTTGTTTATTGTGGTAAGGCACAGCTTGCAGATTCCAAGCGCAAAGCCAAAAAAATGCTGACTGCCGCTTGAATACGGATAGTACGGCAGAATATACAGCGGTAGATTCAGCCCGTCCGTCTTGATGAGGTTTGCATACGAATACAGGTAGCTGTTTCCGTAAGTCGGAGCGGAGAAACGCATTCTATATCTGCCGTAATCCTCGCCGCTTTTGATTATCTCAAGGGCGAGCAGCGAATAGGAAATGTTGCAGCTATCGCAAATCACAAGAGGCGTGTTCGTCTTTTCGTCAACATAAAATCCCCAGAAGCTCGCCGCCGTCATATTAGAGAGCGTTCCGTCAGCGACATACTGCCATGTTTTGCCCGTGGATTTACCGTCCTTTGTGAATATGCGCAGCTGCCCGAAGTTGTTTGTTCCTGTCGCTTCTTTCCCGTCTATCAGCGGATATTTAGTAATAACGAAGTACTTATCGTCCCACTCAAATGCGCTGAGTGCATTGCAGTAATCGCCGTTCACACCCGCGCCGTAAAACCATCTGTACTGCGATGAAGAATTGCTGATTCTCTCATACTTAAAGCCCACGCCATACATCTGGAGCAGAGTGTCAGTTTCGATGGTTTTCTTCGAAACCTGCGAGTAGTCGGACAGCCTGTAAATATAGTGATGGATATGACAGCGTGAGGTCGCAACGATATGTATCTTATCGCCGATAACATACGGGAAATACGCAAGCCACTGTGGGTCGTCCTCCCAGTCCTGCCGCAGCTTCTCCTTTTCTTCCTGCGGTACATAGTCCGCATTTGTAGTGTTACAGTCATAAAAATAACTTCCGTGATGATAGCTGTTGTCGTACATGGAATCCGGAATACGCTCCGCAGCCGGGAACAGTTCTATGACTTTCTTCACGCTTATAATGCCGCAGAACGGCTTTTCCGTGCTTACGCTTATGGACATGGGGTCGAACATAACGATCTCGTAAACGCACCCGTCATGGATATGCTTTCCGAGAATCCGCACATTTCCGTTGGACAGCCTGCCCATGTAAAACCACTTGAAAACCCCGCAGTTGAACTGCGAATCCGGAATATACCGCCCGACAATAGTGTGATACGCCTGCTTGAACGAGTCCAGGGAACTGCTATTAAGGTCAGTTCCTCCGCAGGACAAATTCCAGTAGGAATGGCGCATTCCGTTTGTGCCGCCGTCCTTGGTGGTAAGGCAGATACAACTGATTTCGCCGTTCGCCTTGTCAGAAGCAAAGTCCCACACATGGCGGTAGCCCTTGCCGTTCTCAATGCGGCCGCTTTCGTTGGCATTGTAAGTGCCGATACTTGTGTCCGTGTTCGTGTTGGCGATTCCTGCGTGACCTATCTCCTCGTTCGTCCATGGAAGCATCATATTGTTGCCGTCCTCGGGGATTTTATCACGGCAGACTATAACCCCACGGAACGCAGTATCGGCAATGTTTCCCGCAAAATCACGCAGCATATTGAAGCTGCGGTCGTTGTCGGAATCCATGCCGATTTCGATGTAATCGGGCGGATTGAGAATCGTGTCCACTGCGTTGGTTATCATGTTTTCCTCATGCAGTTCACGGACTACCTCGCCCGTATTTTCATCAAAAATCTGAATGGTCGCACGTCCTTTTATCATGTTTCTTCCTCCTCATACGGTGTGTAAATAAACGATGTCTGGAAGCTGCCGCACGGAACATTGTTCAGCACATCAGTCAGATTTCCGACATCTCCGTCATACAGCAGAGTAATGCTCTGAACGCTGTCTTTCATCACGGAACTGCCGAACGCAAGCCAAATCGTACTGCCGAAATCGCCCACGCCGAAGTCAGCGGAAATCGGCTGCGAGCGCACAGTTTCCTTTTCGGTGGTGACTATCATCGTGAATGCCGTGGTTTTAATGCGCTCCGCCTTGACGGGATTTCGCAGTTCAAGATACAGCTTTCTGTTCGATACGTTCACTACGGTAATGGGCGGCGGAGTGATTATCTTCGGACTCCATGCGTCAGGGAATACCGCTCTGACCGTGGGTTCAAGCGTTTTTCTGTTTCTTTCGCGCTTAACGAAAGCTGTCATAGGTTCGCTGAACTTGAACTTGTGCGATTTAAGTATCTCAAATAAGAGAGTATCCGAAGTGCGAACAAGCGACTTTCTGACGGTTCGGCGCATAGTAAAACGAACCTCGTCCTCTCGGGCTTCAATATAGCCATCCCAAGGAGTATCGCCTGCAAGGTAAGCGCCCATTACATAGCCCCAGGTCTGCATTTTCGGGAATTTACCCTCTGCGCCATCAACCGAAACCACGCTGAGCGACATTGTGTTTTGACCTACTTCCGATGTGAACGGGTATGTATAAGTCTTTGTGTGCGGACCCTCGCTGAAATACTCCTCATACCGCATGACCTCATTTTCGTTCTTTTTCAGAATGAACGCAAGAGTACCTGCGGTTGAAATAACAAACTTCACGGTCGAGCAGAATGCCGCGTATGTTGCTTGAATCGCATTGTAAGTAATTCGGAACAGCCGCTGTGATTTCTCCGTAACCGAAATATCCGCGCTGTTTGTCGCGGTTTTCAGTTCAGCTGTGGATTCACCCACGTCCTTGCGTATCTCGTTCGTTTTCTGCTCCATCTGGTAGAGATTGTCCGAAATGCTCGGTCTGTAATCCCCGACCTCGATTGAAATTTCACGGCGGTTGTACGGATTGAAACTCATGGCGATTATGCGGGTGTTCACATTGAGATTGAATGGGTGGAACACTATCTGCACGTTATCGCCGACCGAGAAATTGATGTTTTTGTACAGCGTCAGACCGTAGTTTGTCGTTCCCGAACGGCTGTCGGTTTCCATCGTCAAATCTGACACATTACGACCGTCCATAATGCCGATGTAATCCTGCAAACCTCTGTGAGAACGGATATTTATTTCCGCTCCGTTGTACTCAATTTCTCCTCCGCATAAAGCGATAAGCTGCATTAAGGCGGCTCTGCGTGTGCATTCGCGATTGATTTTCAGCTTTATCGGGACGGTCGGGTCGCAGATTCCTGCGGTCATAGATGTGCCCTGCAATAAAGAAATAAGGCACTCGCTTGGAGCGCCCTCAAAGTCAAATTCATTCAGCTTGTATTCATCGTTGTTCAGTTCGTAGGACTTGTGTTCGCACTCAACGGTGCAAATTGCAATGCCGCTGGACAGCGATTTCGACACTTTCACAACGTTGAAAAGGTAATTCAGCGTGTCGCTTTTCAGCTGTACCTCAAGACCTGTGAATATCTCCGAAGCCATTGAGGAAATCACTGAAAACTGAAATGTACATTCACCGTTAAGACTGTCGGTAAGCGAAGTGGAAATCACCCGCGTAAACACACCTCGAACATTGCCGTTTTCGGTTACAATTATCTGTACCATTATACCGCCCCCGCATTCCTTACCGTTACCTTGTTCTGATTCCACTGTATCCTCGAAATTACCTTTGTGAGAGGTACGCCGTCAATGCTTAGCGGAATTGTAATATCAAACGCCTGCGTCTGTACTTCGTTGAAGCCGGAAACCGTGCCGTTCATGTCAAGGTCAAAATCTGATGGGATAGCGTTCTGCATACTTTTTGAAACGTCCTTCATTTCATCGCCGAAGCCCTCGCCAAGTCCCTCAGCCATAAAGCCGCCGAGATTGGCGAACAGCTTTGACGGCGAGTGTATTCCGAAGAAGTCCTTGATTCCGTCCACGATGCCGCCGAAAAATCCGCTTATCTGATTCCAGAGCCATGCGCCCGCGTCAGAAATGCCCTGCCACAGACCTTTCAGCAGGTTGCCGCCGACCTCCGCCATCTTGCCGAAGTAGCCGCCGAATGCGTCAACTATTCCGGTTATGATTTGCGGAATCGCCTTGACTATCTCCACGATTATGGTCGGGAGGTTTTCAATCAGCGCAATAAACAGCTGTACACCTGCCGCAACAAGCTGCGGAATCGCTCCGATAACGGCATCTATAACGCTTGAAATAATCTGCGGAATAGCCGCGACAATGGTCGTGATAATTGTCGGCAGGTTCTGCACAAGCGCAATGAGCAGCTTGATTCCTGCTTCGATGATAAGCGGAATTGCGGAAATCACCGCCTTGATTATGCCGTCAATTATCTGCGGAATTACCTCCACGATTGCCGCAATGATATCCGGCAGAGCCGTCACGAGCGAGGTTAGAAGCTGTATTCCCGCTTCGATTATCTGCGGTATCGCTCCGATGAGAAAATCCACAATTCCCGTTATTATCTGCGGCAAGGCTTCAATAAGGACCGGAAGTGAATCTAAAATGCCCTGCGCAAGTCCGGTCACAAGCTGCAAAGCTGCGTCCAAAATGAGCGGAAGATTGTCGATAAGCGTTTTCACTATCTCTACGACAACAGCGACTATCTGCGGAACAAGCTGCGAAATCGTGTCCGCAATGCCCTTTATGAGCGACAGCAGAATATCCGCTCCGGCTGACACGATTTGCGGCAGAAGTCCCACCAGAGCCGAGATAATCTCGGTCACGATTCTGGCAATGGTCGGAGTGAGTTCCGAAATAGCCGACAGCAGTCCGTCCGCAAGAGCTTTGATGATACCCGGAGCGCTTTCGAGGACTGCTCCTGCGATGGAGGTGATAAGTTCCGCAAACTGAGGAATCAGCGTTCGGATAGTGTCGATAACAGATGTAACGCCGTTTTTCAGTTCGTCCGCCGCTTGCTCGTTGCCTGCGAGGAGGTCGGCAAGTCCGTCAGTGATTTGCGTAATTCCCGGCAGGAGTTCTCCCACCATGCGATTTTTCAGACCGCCTGCCGTGTGCGACAGCCTGGTAAGGCTGTCCTCAAAAGCAGCGGACGCAGCTACGGCTTCGTTGCTCATAACCATGCCGTAATCCTCGGCTTCCTGCTTCAGACGTTCGGTTTCCTCTACGCTTGTGTTCAGGACAGCCGCCATATCCACAGCGGATTTTCCGAGGAGGTCGTTTGCGGCGGCGGTACGCTCTGCGCCTGCTTCCATGCCTTGCAGAGCCGTAATCACCATGCTCAGCTGTTCGTCCTGTGATTTGCCGTTCAGTTCCTCGATGGAAAGTCCTACAGCGGACAGCTTTTCTGCGGCAGAATCCGAGCCGCCCGCCGCGTCCGTAATGACGGTGGACAGCTTTTTCATTCCCGTCTGTAGGTTGTTCACGTCAGCGCCGCAGCGCTCAAATACATAGCCCCACTTTTGGTAGCTTTCGGCGCTTATGCCGATTTTCTGCGAGGTCTTGTCGATCTGGTCGCCTGCCGAGCCGACATCGTTTGCCATGTCCCACAGCTTTTTTCCTGCGGCAACGCAGGCAGTCCCGACCGCCGCAGCAGCAGCCCCGAGAGCCGCGCCGATTTTCTTTGCGGTATCCCCGAGGCGGCTCAGCTTCCCGTCAGCGTTCTCACTGGTATCAGCGGCTTTCTTGACGGAATTGGAGAAATCCTTTGCTTCATCTCCGGCATCGTCAAAGCCCCTGTCAGCCTTTTCAAGGGCGGTGTTGTTGGAGTTCAGTTCACGCTCCATGCCGTTCAGAGCCGCCTGCGCATTGTTCAGCTGTATCTGCCAGCTTTGTGTGCGGCGGTCGTTCTCACCGAATGACTCGGCCGCATTGGCGAGAGCAGAACGAAGCGTTTCGATTTTCTGCTTCTGTTGGTCGATTTCCTTGTTCAGCACCTCGCTGCGGGCAGTTAGTGCTTCTGTGGATTTGTCGTTCTTGTCGAACTGGGAATCTACAAGCTTCATTTCGGAGCCGAGAACCTTGAACGAATTATTGATTTCGGCGAGGGATTTCTTGAATTCACGCTCGCCCTCAAGACCTATTTTCAAGCCGAAATTCTCGGACATTCTGCGTCACCTCACATTCATATTGACAAAATGGAAATAATGATGTATAATAAATATAATCCAATATGTAGCAAAAGGAGGATTATTATGTTTATTTTTTGGGATAACTCTAATATTCATATTTCTGGTCTTCGAGTAATGGAACAAGTTGAACCAGATAAACCGCGGGAACTTTTTAGAACAAATTTCAATAATCTCTTGCAATTGGTGAAGAAGGACAGAAATATTGAGAAAATCTATTTATCAGGTAGTGTACCTCCTCCAAGTAATTCTGTTTGGGATTATCTAAAAAACATGGGCATTTCTGTTCAATTACTTGATAAAACCGCAGATGGTGTAGAACAAGAAAGCGTTGATATGTCGCTTCAAACCATGATGCTTAGAACGGCTATAGATAATGCCGCTAACCCATCAACTATTGCTGTTTTAACTGGCGATGGAGCTGGAAAACAGTTAGGAGAAGGTTTTTTATCTGACTTAAAACGTATAAAAAAACTTGGTTGGAATATTGAAGTGTATGCCTGGGAAATTTCCTGTAACAGATATTTGAAAGAATACGCTGAACAGAATGGACTTTTTGTTCCTCTAGAGAATTACTATAATTCTATTACATTTCTTAAACGAGATCGATATAATGATTCAGGCTCAAATGTGCGCCCATCTACCCCATTAGTAATATAACTTATGTTTCACAAACAAAGAGACGCTGTTAAAAAGTAGCGTCTCTTTGTTGTTATATAATACATAGTGGGATTGGACTTTATATCCCCATCGGCACAACCTCATCAATATCCGATTCACGCTTAGGCTTTGCAATCCCCATAAACTGCCTATGGCACTCCCACAGATCCATCAGAAAGCCGAACGGCATAAGCCACACCTCTTCCGAAGCGAGGTGCAGCTGCGCCGTTCCGTAATAGAACAGCCGGGTGAACAGTTCTGCGTCGTTCACCCAGCTGTTACCGCGTTTTTTGAGGTATCCTCACTCTCAATGTTGCGCTTCGTGCCTTTCAGCATAGCTTCGGTGATAGCGTCCTTGTACTCTGCAAGCTCGCCGGGAGAGGTCAGAAGCTCCACGGTTTCCTCGGTGAGAAGCGGCTTTTTCTCGCTGTTTCTGAGATTATATATCTCTATGCTCTGATTGCAAAGCAGCGTTATCAGCCAGATTATTTCGTCCAGAGCCATCTCCATATTTTCGGACCTCATCAGCTTATCGCCGAGGCTGTCAAGCCCGCCATAGCGGTTAGAAATAGCCTTTGTCGCTCTTGTGGTGAGAATCATCTCGTACTGTTCGCCGCCGATCGTTATTAAAGAACTGCGTTCATTCGTCATTGCTTATACCTCCGTTACTTGCCTGTTTCAGCAGGCTTTGCCGTGAATGTGGGTTCATACACAGACTTGTACCAACCCGTAATTACGCTGTCAGGAACGTTCTTCTCGCCCTCGGTGGCTTCCGCTTTCCACGGGTGCTTTCCGCTGCCGTCCGGCTTGTTTCTGCGAAGAACCGTTCCCTCGATTGTAGGCGTGGAAAACGTTATACTGTCGCCCTTTGTGGCAAGCGAGGTTGACGGAATTCCGAACTTGACCCTGTACAGCCAGAAGTATCGGTACTTGCCGTTGGATTTCTTCGCCCGAAACCCAATAGCCACGGGCTTGCCGCCGTCCTCGCTGGTGGAAATGACCACGTTGTTGCTGTCAATAGTCGCTCCCGTCAGAACCGAAGCCGCATCGTTGCCGATATCGTCAACGCCAAGTGAAAGCGTACCGCTTTTGAACTCCTTGACGATTTCAGAAGCGCCGTCATCGGCATATAACGTTGCTTCCGCAAGCTCCACGGAGAGGTCAGCCGAAATTGCCTTTGCAAGCGAAGCGGGAACTCCGTAGGTTTCGTTGCCGTCACTGTCCTCGGTTATTTCTGCGTAGAACAGCTTGTCAAGACCTATTGTTGCCATTTATATCTCCTCCATTTCATAGTTTTTCGCCGTGTCAACGGCATAATGATGATAGCCCGTATCGTCCTCGTGACCGACATACTTGCGGGCGGTTATGGTAATATCCGCATTAAGCAGCGCTTTAACAAGTTTGCTTGCGGTGCAAGTGTAGTTTTCTTTGCTGAAAAGTGAAATCCGCACTTCCTGCACGTCGGCAGTTGGCGCATTGTCTGCGTGAAGTTCAAAGCTGTCATATAGCGGAGTGAACACCAGATATTCGTCCGGAGCCTTTCCCGAATACATCGCAGTCTGCGCCGGGATTTTCAGCTTTTTAGCTATCGCAGAGAGTTCCGAAAGCAGACTCATAGCCCCTCGACCTCCTTTTCAAATGCGGATTTCATGACCTCCACGCACTGCTTTTTCACAGCGGATTTTGCAGGTTTCAGAAACGGTTTTGCCGACTGACTGCTTGTGCCGTACTCGAGGACATTAGCAATTTTCGCATTGCTTGAACCATCGGAACGTGGTTCGGAAAATCCAACCTTGATGTCATGATTTCCGTTTTTATCGACCATAACGGGAGATAAACCGAGCGACCGTTCGAGTTCGCCTGTGGAACGGGATTTGCTTTTCGTTCCCGAACCTACAACGGATTTCAAATTGCTTTTGACCTTTGCGAGAGCGACCTCGCCGCCTGCCTGCAATACCTTTTCGGCAATGCTGTCGGTCTGTGCTCCAAGCCGGGAAATTCTCGAAAGGAACTCATCGGGCATTTTAACATCAGCTTTAGCCACTCGGCTGCACCTCCTTTGCAAGCACTTCAATATACATTCCTCTGCCTTTCACATCTTCGACAGAGGTTATTTCAAATACAGTACCTCCACAGATAAGCCGCATATCTGTTGTAACCGTCAGACCTGGGATTGTTCTGAAACGGAACAGGTCGGTAGCTTCGAAAAAGGCGGCTCGGTTAGCCCATTTCTCGCTGCCATGCCGACCCTCGCGATAGGCTCTGACTGTTGCTACAACGACATTGGATTCCGTCTGAAATCCCTCGTCATCGAGCGTGACACGCTTCTGCGTTATCTGTATTTGCGTGTTCATCTTTCCGAAACTCATACTTTCCACCGCCTGTCCAGTCGCAGGAGCATATTCACGGTATCCCACACTTGCTTTCCCGCCTGTACATTATCTCCGAAAAAGCCGCCAGTTGAACCGTCACGACTTTCATAGAAATGCGAGGACAGCATTATTACTGCCTGTTCCGTGGTAAGCGGCATTGCGTTTTCTGAATAGTAATTCTCGGGTAAATGCTGATAGCTTTCGGCATAGGAAACAGCGGCGGTGATGAACCCTTTTATGAGTTCATCGTCCGCCGAGTGTTCAAGTATGAGGTTCTGCTTGACTTTTGTCAGAAGCTCGTCCATAGTCACCGCCTATTAGCCGCCGGAAGAACCGGAGCCGGCTTTCATCTTCAGAATCTGTACTGATTCGGGAAGAATCAGCTTGCCGTCAACGCGCTCCTTTGCCACAAATCCTACCATGCCGTTTCCTGCGTACAGCTCCTTGAGTTCCGCAAAGGAGCGAGTGCCGCGGTCGCCGATGTTGTAGTAGCTGAAATCTCCGAAAGCAATCACGGGCTTTCCTGCGGCGATAGCAGGAACATAGGGCGAGGTGTAAACCTCGTAGCCGAACAGCCTGTCGGGTTCGCCCGCCTGAAGCGAGGGCTGCCACAGATATGCGCCGTTGCCGTCCTTCAGCTTGCGGAGCGCCGCAATAGTCTGGTCGTTCATGATGAACTTCGCATTCTTGCGGTAGGGGCGTTTGAGGGAGTACACGAGATTGATTATCTCATCGGAAGTTATCGCAGTAGCGCTCGCCGCAGTTACAGCAACCTCGCCGCCGCCCTTATCGGAGAAAAGTCCGAGGGGCTTGCCAACTCCATCGCCGTTGAGGAAAGCGTCCTCCTCTGCATTGGACAGCGCCTTGCCGAACTGCTCGATTATGTAGCTTTCAAGCCCGAAAGCGTTGTCGTAGAGCAGTTCCTCGGTCACCTTAACCGCAACGTGCAGCTTGTGCGCGTCAAGGTTAATCTGCGCAAAAGTTGCGTCCCCGAAAGACAGTGCGCCGCCCTCGTCAATCCACGCTGCGGCGGGCTTGGTGGCGGCAATGTTTATCTTGTGTTCACCGCTGGTGGTGATGGTGTGACCGAGCTTTCGCATGATATTTTCCTCGGTCAGCGCGTCGATAAGACGGCTGTCATACTCCTCGGGAACAAGGTAGCCGCCGTTAGCGTCAACGCCCTCGGAAAGCACATCTGACACCTGTCTAAAATTCGTGCGGAGCGCATTCAGCATTGCCGCCTTGTATTCATCACTCGCTCTGCCGACTTTGGGCTGACTGCCGTTCATAGGCTTGCCGGTGAGAGGTGTTGAAGTAGGCTTGGAAAGCTGCGCGTCCATAGCCGCCATCTGCTCCATGCGCTCGATTTCAGCGCCGTAGTCCTTTATCTTCTGTTCCATTTCAGCGTAGGAAGCGGCGTCCTCTGCGGACAGAAGTCCGTCCTTGTCGCGCTTGGTTTCAACGAATGCCTTTGCTGCTTCCCACGCCTTGTTGCGCTTTTCGCGCAGTTCAAGAATTGTCATGTTGAGTTACCTCCAATTTCTGATTAAATCAAGCCGAGAAAATAAATCCTTAGCTTTTGTCTTGTGTTCTGTTTTCGGTGCAATCCTGCATTTTTCAGCAATCCTGCCCATAAGGGAATTTACCACCTGCGCTTCGGAATACATCAGAGCGTTAGCGGGTTGTTCCTCCATAGGCTCTTCACGGGCAAGAATACCGTCCGCAAAGCCGAGTTCCACCGCTTTGTTTGCGTTCATCCATGTTTCTGCGTCCATGAGGTGCGAGATTTTCGCGCGGCTCATGCCGGTCTTGATTTCGTAAGCGTTCATAATGCTTTCCTTTACCTCGGCAAGCATATCTATCGCCTTGTGCATTTCTGCTGAATCGCCCATAGCTACCGTCATAGGGTTGTGTATCATCAGCATGGAAACCGGGGACATAAGCACCTTGTTTCCCGCCATTGCGATAACACTTGCTGCGCTCGCCGCTATGCCGTCGATTTTCACCGTGACATTACCATTGTAGTCCATCAGCATATTGTAGATCTGCGCCGCAGCAACGCAGTCCCCGCCGGGCGAGTTAATCCAGACGGTTATATCTCCGCTGCCGGACAGCAGTTCCTCCTTGAAAAGCTGCGGTGTGACGTCATCGTCAAACCAACTTTCATCTGCGATAGTGCCGTTGAGAAACAGCGTTCTCTCTGGGGTTTGCTCCTTCGTTTCCTCGTTCTGTATCATCTTGTTCGTCCACTTCCAGAACTTCTTCATCGGAATCCTCCTTTCCATTTGTCGATGCGAAAATACCCGCATCGGCAAGTTTAGTCATATTGCCGTTTATGAGATAAAGATCGCCGCCGTCCTCGGCAGGAATGCGGTCGAGGTTTTCAAACTCCCGAATGTCGTTTGCGGACATCCAGCCGTTCTGCCTTGCGGTGGCGTACCCGCTCATGCGGCTTGCGTAATCGCCGCGCAGCAGTCCGTCAACATTGAACTTGATGAAATATTCCTGTTTCTCGCTTGGGGTGAGTAATGAACGAATCATACTCTGTTCCCACCGCACAAGCCATGGCTCAAGAGTGTATTTCACGAATTCAAGCGACTGCTGCTCGATATTAGAAAAGCTCGATTTTTCAAGGTCGCCGACCATGTGTGGCGGCACTCGGGTTTTGCACAACAAGTATCTTGAGTATCATGACCCGTATAGTATTTGTGCAAAACCAAAAATTCGAGCAATTTCGTTTATCTGAAATTTTCTTGTTTCAAGGAACTGCGCCTGCTCGGGCGAAATACTTATGGGAGTGTATTTCATGCCCTCTTCAAGCACAGCGACCTTTCCACTGTTGGAACTCCCGCCGAACTGCGACTGCCACGCTTCACGAACCTTTGACGGGTCCTTAATCGTTCCCGGGTGTTCAAGGACGCCGCTAGGCGCTGCGCCGTTCGCAAAGAACTTTGCGCCGAACTCCTCGGTCGCAATTGCAAGCCCGATAGCGTTCTTCGCCATTGCAATCGGCGAGTAGCCAACAAGCCCGTCAAACCCAAGCCCGGGAATATGCAGGACATCGCCTGGTGAGAGAATGACTTCGTATTCCTTACTGCGGATTGCCTCGTCTGAACCACGGTAGTATTTGTAGTACAGATTTCCATTAGAATCCCGATCAACCGACATTCGGTTCGGCATAAGCGGGTACAAAGCAATGACCTCGCCCTTTCCGTTGCGGATAATCTGCGCGTATGCGTTGCCCCAGAGGAGCAGGTGCGTCATAAGCGTTTCACGGAAAACAAACGAGGTCATTTCGGGGTTCGGTTCATCGTGGAGCAGACGGTAAAGTGAATGCGTGACCGCTTTTTCCTTGCCGCCTGTTTGCCTTTGTTGCGCGGCGTCCGTGCCGCGCTTGGGGCAAACGGCAGCAACGTCCATGTTGCCGCCGTCCGAACGGTATTTGTAGACGTGCAGCGGTAGTCCCGCCACAGCTTCCGACAGCACACGAACGCAGGAATACACGGCGGTCATCTGCATTGCGGAACGCTCGGTGACGTTCTTTCCTGCGGTAGAACTGCCCATGTAAAAGCGGTAGGCACTGCCGGCTGTGCTGTTTTTAGGCTTGTCCCTTGAATGGAACAAGCTGCTGAAAATCTTCATTGTAGTCAGTCCTTTCGTAAAATTGGCATAAGAAAAGCACCTGCCATTGCTGACAGATGCTTAACAATTATTCTGTTGTGTTATATAAACTTTTTCATCACGCGAGTATAATCTCGCTTCGCGTTGAAAACCGCATTAACGTATACCGTGTTTTCTTCCTTGACATAATAATAAAACATAAGGTAATTATCATGAATAAGAAAACGATATCCGTTACTCACAAGAACCCTTTCCTTGGGGAGCGAGCCGCTTTCCGGCAGTATTTCGAGATTTTTGCATTTTTCTCTTAGCTTGTTTACAAAACGGATCGCAATGTTCTTATCCTTTGACTGCTTAGCAATATAAAAGGCTATATCACGAAGATCAGCTTCTGCCGTATCAGTGAATATTACTCTGCAATTCATACATCAAGGTTCTCCAGGTCGTTTAATAAATCGTTGAATACATCATCAGCGCTGTGGACTCTTCCAAGCCTTATATCATCCATACTTTGCGCAAGGTGAGCATACAGAGCAAGTTTTTCTTCAAGCTCGGAAATATAGTGCATTGTCTGCTGATAATCCTCATGGCTAAGAAGAACAGTATCCTCCTTGCCGTTAACCGTGATCGCTACCGGATTATCCCTTGTAAGTGCGGAAATCTGAGCGTAATTAGTGCGAATGTCCTTTGACGGTCTTATTGAAATAGAGTTTGTCATAAAAAACACCTCCTATGTTGGTAGTCATATTATATCACAATTATGCTACTTTGTCAATAAGATTATACGCATCAGATAAAAAGTATTCCTCTTTCATCATAAACACTCGCTCCGTGGTCATTCCCGCAGCGGATAGCACGATCAAGCGCCATGATAGTAGCTACCGCTCCGTCAATCTTTTCAGTGGATTTTTCCTTATCAGCCTTGATGTTTCCGGCAGGGTCGGTGCGAATGTAGATATTGTCCATATTCCACCGCAGAACAGGGTGACCTCCGTGCGCTATCTTCTGTTCAAGCACCAGTTTCATCAGTTCCTTGGTCGGCGGGGACATATCCTTGAAACCTTGTCCGAAAGGCACGACAGTAAATCCCATGCCCTCAAGATTCTGAACCATCTGCACTGCACCCCAGCGGTCGAAAGCTATCTCTCGGATATTGAATCGTTCTCCGAGCTTTTCAATGAACTGTTCGATGAAGCCGTAGTGAACCACATTGCCCTCGGTGGTCTGCAAGTAACCTTGGCGTTCCCACATATCATAGGGGACATGGTCACGGTTAACACGCAGGGTCAGATTATCCTCGGGAATCCAGAAGTACGGCAGAATGATGTATTTGTCCTGCTCATCAAGCGGAGGAAAAACAAGCACGAACGCAGTAATATCCGTGGTTGACGAAAGGTCAAGCCCGCCGTAGCAGACACGACCTTCCAGTTCGTCCTCGTCAACGGCAAATGCACACTTGTCCCATTTCTCCATCGGCATCCAACGGACAGCCTGCTTTACCCATTGGTTCAGGCGGAGTTGCCGAAAAGCGTTCTCCTCGCCCGGATTCTGCTTTGCCGATTCGCAGGCGGCTTTGACCTTGTCGATACCGACTGTAATATCAAGGCTCGGACTTGCCTTTTTCCACACTTTCGGGTCAGTCCAATCGTCAGATTCATCAGCGCCGTAAATCACGGGATAAAAAGTAGGGTCGAGTTTCCGACCCTCGATTATATCCTTGGCTTTCTGGTGAGTTTCGTAGCAAATGCTGTGGGTGTCAGTTCCTGCGGTAGTGATTAGAAAATACAATGGCTGCATTCGGGCGTCACCGGAGCCTTTGGTCATTACATCAAACAGCTTTCGGTTTGGCTGAGTGTGCAGCTCATCGAACACGACACCGTGAATATTGAAACCGTGCTTTGAATAAGCCTCGGCGCTCAACACCTGGTAGAACGAGTTGGTCGGCGTGTATATCAGCCGCTTTTGCGATGCTAAAATCTTCACTCGCTTGTTCAGCGCAAGGCACATTCGCACCATATCGGCGGCTACCTCAAACACGATTGAAGCCTGCTGACGGTCGGCGGCGCAGCCGTAAACCTCCGCGCGTTCCTCTCCATCGCCGCAGGTGAGGAGCAGCGCAACGGCAGCCGCAAGTTCGGATTTACCTTGCTTCTTCGGTATCTCAATGTATGCCGTATTGAACTGTCGGTAACCGTTCGGTTTCAGCGTTCCGAACAGGTCGCGAATTATCTGCTCCTGCCAGTCGATTAGTTCGAATGGCTTTCCCGCCCATGTGCCTTTGGTGTGGCACAGATTTTCGATGAACATTACAGCATAATCCGCTGCGGATTTATCGTAGACTGAAGATTTCAGCTTGAATTTTGTCGGCTTATATTTTTTCAGCTTTCTTATATCATCACCCCCCATAACGAGGAAAACCGCCCGCAGGTGGCTTTCGCAAGTGTTTAGTTGTATTCGTGTATCAGTATCGCAAGCGCCTTTTCGGCTTCGGGGGTCTGAGGTTTGATATCCTCACCCCGGTCGTAGTTGTAAACGACCCTGCCGTCCTGCTTAAACATCAGCTTGGAAATCCTGCCGCCGCTGATTCCATATTCCTCGCTTGGCTCTTCGTAATTCTTTATCCAGTAGCTTACCGAAACCATTCTGCCGTTCTCGTCCTTAACTCCAATCGTGCCCTGTGTCCACATATTCTAGTCCTCCGTATTTGTGTATTTTCCTTTCGGTGACTGTATATTAACTCTAAAGCCGCATTATATCAAGCGGTTTTCGGATAATAATGTACACAAATATCAGCGGTCAGAACTGTGAGTTCTATTGTGAATGATACTGATAATCTTTTCCTGCTCATTAGCGGAAACTCCAATGCTCTCCAAAGCCTCCCGTGTGCCACAGTCGGGGCAAATCTGCGTGTTGGGGTACTTTCTCGAAAGGGCAGGATACCCGCCGTACTGCGCTCCACAGAGCGGACAGGTGCGAAGATTTGAATTGTTGTTTGCTTTCATATTTGCCCCTTTCTGCTGTTCTCCAATGCGGCGAGAAGAATACTCTCATCAAATCCGAAATCCCTATACCCGTCAAGACAGGTTCGTACATAAGAGCCGCTTGGCAATCCCAGCGGTCGCTCCTCGTGCATAATATACACAAACGCCTTTCTGATCACCTTTTTGCCCGAGAAGTATCTCACGGGCAGTTCAAGTTCGGTCTTGTAGTAGAAGGTCGGGAAGCCCTCATACACATCAAGACGTTTCTCATCGGCAGGCTCGACCGACCAGACTGCCACCGGAACTTCCGCTCCCGATTTCGGCTCAATCGTGAGGTAAGCGCCCGTTTTACTGCCCTTGAAAAGCAGTTCGTAGTCCTTGATTACCGCAGTCCCCACGGGTTTTGACGTAGGACACCGAAGTGCCATTTGCTGTAGGTTCAGATTACTGCCGTAGGCGAGGTAGTATTTTTTCATTTGAAATTCGTCCTTTCCGAAAGGTTCAGTATCAGAAATCACCTTTCTACCACCAAAAGCCCCACAGCGTGGGGAGTTGGGGGCAGGAAGCTAACTCCTGCTTACTGCGGCCTGCCGTTGCGGAAAGCCGTGTCACCCTCGAGCCGCTTGGTGTAAAGCTCCCTTGCGGTCTTGAATTCATCGCCGATGAACCCGAGCCGTAAAAGCCATGTTCTCATTGCGTACTTGGGATTTTCAGTCTGCTGAGGATTTGCGCTTGCGGTCTTGACCTGCTTGGCAAGCTGGCTGAGCGCTAAGCAAAGCTGAATGTAGCTTTTCAGCTGACCTGCGTGAAGTCCGTTCTGCTTGCCGCCCGAGGGCGCGTCAAACTGGAAAAGTCGAAACTCGATTGTGCCTTTTGTAAAGGTTGCGTGGAGATTCAGCATATGGTAGCGGCTCTCGTTGTAGTGTGCCGACCTGCCGTAATCCGCATTCTGACTGCCGTACCATGTGTCCGCAAGCGCCGCCATTGTTTTCGGCTTTTTGCGGTTGAGTTCCACCAGGAAATCCTTGCTGACCGTGCGGCAGTAGCGATTCATGCGGCTTCTGTCGAGGTTCAGTGCGCTTGCGAGCAGGCTTTCGTGGCTTGCCATTATGTTTGCGAGGTTTCGCAGGCTCTGTGGCGTGTGACCCTTGGCTCCGATGTGAATGTGAACTCCGCAGCCCCTTGTGGCATCGCTCTTTGCGCCTGCTCTCCTCAGTCTGCGGATAAGCTCCTGCAAGGTTTCAATATCTTTGTAGGTGAGAATCGGGGTAACCATTTCGCATTTCTCGCTGTCGGGCCCCGCAATGCTGACGTCCTTCTGGAATTTCCACTCGCGGCCCTCGTTGTCCCATGCGGAGTAGGTATCGTAACCGTTGCGACCTGCGGTGTGTTCGTGTCTGCCAGTGCCGAAAAACTCGGCGGCAATCTGCGCGGCTTTCGTTCTTGTAATATTATTCATTTCAACCTCGACCCCTATGGTCTGGTTCATCATTTCCTTGATCTGCTTTGTGGTTTTTGCGTTCATTGTGGTGTCCTCCGTTTGTGTATTTCCCTTTCGGTGTGTACATATTAACTCTAAATCGAGTATATATCAAGCGGTTTTACCACAATATATTGAACAAAATACACACGCAGAAATTGTGTATATCAGCCACGGATTTTGCGAACTACATCAACACCGAGAACAGCATTCAAGCTGCTGCCGTTATCCCAGCGTACGAGCAGATTACCTGCGTCATCGACCCCTCGTACAGTACCTCTTGTGCCTTTCGGAGGAGCTTGCGGGTCGTCCATTGAAACAAGCTCTACTCGGCAGCCGACAGGGTATTCTCTGCGATACTTCTCGATCTGCCCCTTACTCGGAAACTTCATTTGGAGCACCTCCATTTCTGAAAGCCGATGAGCCTGTGAGATTTCTCAAAAGAATCTTCCGCTCGGCTTTGTACTCCGAACCGATGAACCCCAGCCGCAGGAGAAAGCAGCGGAATGCGTACTTGTCGTTGTCGGTTTCCTTTTCCTTGGCTGTTACCCGCTTTGCATTGGCGGCAAGTTCGCAGAGCGCAGAAATGAAATGCGTGTATGCCTTGCATTCATCAGCGCCGCACTCTGCGAACCATGGGAATTTCACCACGCTGTCGGTAACCTCGATTTGAAGATTTTCAACCGCCAGTGCCTTACGAATAAGACTGCCTTTTGCGTCAAGCAGCTTGTTGAGGTTTCCGACCGCTGTGCTTTCAAGCGGAATCTCCACCGTAAGCCCCACAGGTTCGCTGTGTTCGGCGCTGTCGGCTGTTGCGGGTACTTCATCGCTTGCCGTTTCCGGCTTCTCTGTGACGCTTGTATCGGCAACATCGGCGATGAATCCACGCTCCGCAAGAAATTCAAGCAGACCTTCGATTTCCTCACTGTCGGCTCTGTCGTCAAATTCAAGGTTTCCCTCACGGGTCACCGTGAAATAGTCGATTCGGTATGCGTAGGTCGGGGTTCTCATGTAAACTGCGTCCGCTCCCGTGAACTCGCTGATGGCTTTCACAAGCGGTTTTCTGTCCTGCGCGTTGTAGTAAATTGTCATGGCATTTGCCCTCCTTTGCGTACATATTAACTCTGAAAGGCACATATATCAAGCCGTATTACTACACAATGTTTTCAGGGGTTGGCTGTGTACAGTACACAATCAGTGGAATTATTCTGCCGGAATGTCAAGTTCGGAATAAGCTATCGTCTTTCCGTCACGAACCACAGACACATTCTCCGCAGAGCCGACCTGCTCGATATACCTCTTCACGATAACATCGCAGAACTTCTCGTCAAGTTCGATTGTGTGGCAAATTCGGTTCGTCTGCTCACAGGCAATGAGCGTACTGCCCGAGCCGCCGAACGGGTCGAGCACGATACAGTTGCTCATGCTTGAATTCTTTATCGGATAGGCAATAAGCGGAATCGGCTTCATAGTCGGGTGATCGCCGTTCTTTTTCGGCTTGTCGAACTCCCATATTGTCGTCTGCTTGCGGTCGGAGTACCACTGGTGCTTGCCGTTTTTCTTCCAACCGAACAGGCACGGCTCATGCTGCCACTGATACGGCGAGCGACCGAGAACAAGCGACTGTTTCTTCCAGATACACGTTCCGGAAAGGTAAAATCCTGCGTCAGCAAACGCCTTACGGAAGTTCAAACCCTCTGTATCTGCGTGGAAAACATAGATGCTTGCGTCGTTCGCCATGGCTTTCTCCATGCAGGTGAAAGCGTCAAACAGGAAATGATAGAACTTTTCGTTTTCAAGATTGTCGTTCTTGATTTTTCCCGCCGAACCCTCGTAGTTGACATTGTACGGCGGGTCGGTAACCACAAGATTTGCCAGCTTTCCGTTCATGAGGAATTCGTAAGTTTCGGGTTTTGTACTGTCGCCGCAGACAAGTCTGTGACTTCCGAGCAGCCAGAGGTCGCCGGGCTTTGTTATGCAAGGCTTTTCCATTTCTGCGTCCACATCGAAATCATCTTCCTTTGTGTCGGAATCATCATCAAAGAACGCAGCGAGTTCCTTTTCATCAAAACCTGTCAGACCGAGGTCGAAATCGTCAGCCTGCAAAGCTTCAATTTCAACTTTCAGCATTTCCTCGTCCCAGCCTGCATCGAGAGCCATTCGGTTGTCTGCGATTATGTACGCTTTCTTCTGCGCAGGAGTAAGATAATCTACAAACACACAAGGCACTTCGGAGATGTTCTCGGCCTTTGCGGCAAGAATTCTTCCGTGACCTGCAATGACATTGAAGTCCCTGTCGATGATAACGGGATTGATGAAGCCAAATTCGCGCAGCGAGGAACGCAGCTTGTTCAGCTGTTCCGGCGAATGCGTCCGGGCATTGTTGACGTACGGTATCAGCTTGTTTATCGGAACAAGCTGCATTTCACTGGTCGTGTTCATCTGACGTTCCTCCTTTTCAGAACCTTGTGCAGACCCTTTCGGGCGTCCATGACATTGCCCTTAATTGCCTGACCTTTAATCGTTCGGTATTGCTGTACCGTGAGGTTAGGTCGGTTGCTTTTCAGTTCCTTGAAAAATTCGATGGTCTCCTTTGACATAGCGTTATCCTTTCCTTGAACGAAGCAGACGTTCCATAGCATCGTTCAGATCATCACCGACTGGCTCGGTGCAGTTCTCCTTGACTATTCCGTAAATCTCATACCAGATGAGATTTGCGTTCTTCTGAAACTGCTGCGACATCTGCACGAACGGCGAAGCAATAACGCCGCCCGTGGTCGGGTGCTTGCCGAGCAAGCCGTAGGTGCTGATTGCTTCCTCGCACTGAATGTATCTTGCGTATGCCTGCGCATAGGCTTCAATGAGCCGCTTGTTTACGAGGTTCTCGCAATTACGCTGTTTAAGCCACAGCCAGGTTTCTCTGTAAATATTGTCAGCGCCTAGTGGAACTCCGTTCTTCTGCCGAGCCGACAGATAATCACTGGGCTTCGGCATATCTGCGCCGTTCAGCACAGCGCCCTCCGGCAGGTCGACCGCTTCAAGTTCGGCTGTATCGAGCGCAGGAATATCGTTGCTTATAATTTTCACCGGAAGTCCTTTCTGCTTTTTCTCTGCGGCAGGAGTGGGTTTATCTCCGGCACGTACCCGTCTGCCGCCTCTGTTTGTGCCGTCCTTAGCCATGATTTTCACCTCCGCAGGACAAGAAAAAAGGACGGTTCACACCGTCCGAAAATATTTCAAGGTTTAATACCCCGTTTGAACCCCGATTTTTGCGCACGAAGCCCCGGGCCGCTGTCCGCAGTAACGGTCGCAGAGATTCTGACCGCCCCTATGCTGCACACTGTAAAACAAATTGCTATATTGCGTTGACAATGTTTTCAAAATTGATTATAATATAATTGAGCCATAAGAATTGAAAGGAGATCAATATGGAATTTGTAGAATACGGCAGCAAAAACGCCTCCACTCTTATATTTATTCACGGCTCATGCACCACAGCCGAGACCTGCTATTCAAAGGTAGCCGAGGCACTGAAAGATAATTATCACTGCGTCCTTTGCAGGCTTGACGGTCACTATGACAGCTCACCCGACTTTGTTTCCCTCGATAAGGAAGCAGAGCAGATAGAAGAGTATGTACAGCAAAGCCTAAACGGAAGCATATATGCCCTTATCGGGCTGTCCCTCGGCTCCACCATATGCGTTCATCTGCTCACAAGAAAGAAAATTTCCGTCAGCAAGGTGTTCCTTGACGGCGTGTATGTGCAGAACAAGGGCGCTCTGTATGCCAATATGTGTGCGCTGATGTGCAATATCGGCATCGGCTATATGCGAAAGGGCGGAAAAGTCCCCGACAAGCTGATAGAAACGGTTTTTGGCAAGGGCAACAGAAGCGTTGTGGATATGATGTACAGCGGCACATCAAAAATAACGGTAAAGAACGTGTTCAGGCAGGTCTATGAGTATAAGCTTGGCAATATCTCCGCCGACGGTATAGATATCATCAGCCTGAGAGGAGAATATGAGCCTATACCCACAGCATCATACAAGCTGCTGAAAGAACATATCCCCCATATCCGTGAAAAGATTATACCAAACTGCGGTCACGTCCAGTTTCTCAATGAACAGCCTGATAAATATATCCGTCTGCTGACGGAATTTCTGAAAAACTGATAATCCGAAAAAAACTGCTGAAAGATATAGGAATGTCAAAAACATATTCTCCTGTGATAATGGCAGCCTTTGATAAATATGCAAAGGAAAACGGCAGTAAGCTTGATATATCCTCAATCAAGCTGCCCTGAACAGCATCGATATCTATTCGGATCAGTCACACAATATAATGCTTTTTTGCTGCTGGCAGCAAAAGAGCGCGAAAACGGCGTGTGGACAAGATTTCCCGATGATGTGGACAAGATTTCCCGATGATATTTTATAAATACAATTTTAGAAAGACTTATACAGAGATCACAGCTTGACCAGAAATTATCGGGATTTCAGAGAATGCCATATTGAACCCGACTGGCTACTAGTGTATCGTGTCAATGAAGATGAACTTGAACTCTTCCTTTTCCAAACGGGTTCACACTCTGATTTGTTTTAATCATCTATCTCCTATATCGTGGTGTATCTTCGTATGGCACGACTGACACAGCGACATCAGGTTGCTAAAATCATTACTGCCGCCGCGCGACACGGGAACTATGTGGTGTACCTCCTCAACAGGAGTGAGCCGACCCTCTTTCAGACACATCTCGCACAGCGGGTGAGCCGAAACATACTGCTTTCGTATCTCCCGCCACGCTCTGCCGTACTTTTTGTTGCTGTCGGCAGGGCGGACGAGTTTATTGTAGCGGCGGTTCATTAGCTTTGCGTGTCCCTCGCAGTACTGTCCGTCACATCTGTTGGGACAGCCGGGGTAGGAACAGGGGCGCTGTGGTCGTCTGGGCATGGGGTTCATCTCCTTGGGTATAAGAAAAGCCCTGCGAGTTATAAAACCCACAAGGCTCTCTGTATATTTTTCTAAGTATATCATACCACAACAGGTTGACTGCGTCAACGGTGAACAGGGGTGAACTGCTGTGCACTAGGGTGTCCAATTTTCAGTAAAATTCTGAATGGCTTTTTCGTGCAGTTTAATTACCCATCTTTTTGAATACCCCATTTTTGTACTAATCTCTTTCCACGAAAGGAACATCAGATACTTGTACCGAAGAACAGTACGCTCGTTTGTGTTCTCCAAATCATCAATTGCTTTGCCGATGGAGTATTTAAGTTCAGACAATCTGCATTTGTCGTTCTGGATTTCTTTTTCAAGTTCAAGTGCCTTGTCAGTGTACCTTACGAAAGGCGGGTCGGTATTTCTTGTTCCCGAAAGCCGCTCTCCGAAACCGCAGCCGGATATACCGCTTGCCAAATCACGCAGGCTTTTCAGTTCGATTTCCTTGTAGTGTATCTGCCGGTTCATTTCAGATGCGCTTGTCAAAAATTCTTTTGCTATCATACCGACACCTCCTTCAGCTTTGCAAGAAGAACCTCACCGTTGAGATCTGTAAGAATGGAGAAAAAATCTGAATGAAAAAAGCGTTCAATACTCTTTTTCTCACTCTGAGCCGCTTTGTCAATAGGGTTCAGAGAAAGTTGGTTCAATGCGGTGCGGTAATCCTTGACTGCCTGTACGATTATGGCATTTGCCAGTGCTTTATATGGATTCATTTATGTACCTCTGCCTTCACTGCGGTAATAAGCGCCGCCTGTGTTGTGTCCTTTGTTTTCAGAACTTTCATTATCTGCTCGTCAATAGTGCCTTTTGCGATTATGTGCTGAATGACTACCGTGTCTGCGGTCTGACCCTGCCGCCATAGTCTTGCGTTTGTCTGCTGGTACAGTTCAAGGCTCCATGTAAGCCCAAACCACACCAGGGTCGAACCGCCGCTTTGCAGGTTCAATCCGTGTCCGGCTGACGCAGGGTGGATAAGCGCAACCGGAATTTTGCCGCTGTTCCAGTCGGAGATATCCTCGCTTGACTTAATCTCTCGGATTTCAAACCGCTTTCGAATTCGCTCCAAATCGTGTTTGAACCAGTAAGCAACAAGCAGTGGTTTGCCGTTCATGCTTTCGATTATATCCTCCAATGCGTCTAGCTTGCGGTCGTGTATTTGTATTACCGACTCATCATCGGAGTACACCGCTCCGTTCGCCATCTGCGACAGCTTATTTGATAGGGACGCAGCATTAGCCGCAGTAACCTCATTATCTTCGGTGGAGAGAATGAGGTCTTTCTTCAAACGGTCGTATTTCTCACGCTCCTTTTCGGAAAGCTGAACCGTGTATTCCGCACTTATGAGTTCGGGCATTTTGAGGTGGTCGGCGGCTTTCATGGAAATGGTGATATCCGAAATTTTGTCGTATATCTGCTGCTCGGCGTTTGGAAGCGGTTTGTAGCTGTAAATCACCATTCCGTTGCGCTTGTCCGGCTGAAAGTATGCGTTTCGGTACTGCCCGATAAGCCTGCCGAGCCGCTCTCCCATATCCAGCAGTTTGAACTCTGCAAATAAATCCATCAGACCGTTGCCGGCGGGAGTGCCGGTAAGACCGACTATCCGTTTCAGTTTTGGGCGGGATTTCATGAAAGCTCTGAACCGCTTCGACTGATGGTTCTTGAACGAGGAAAGTTCGTCAATTACCGCCATATCGAAGTCGAACGGCAGTCCGCTTTCCTCCACAAGCCACTGTATATTTTCACGGTTGATAATGTAGATATCTGCGGGAATGCAAAGCGCTGAAATCCTCTCTTGAGCCGTTCCGATAACCACGCTGTAACGCAGATTTTTCAAATGCTCCCACTTTTCGATTTCGGCGCTCCAAGTATCTCGCGCTACACGCAGCGGCGCTACTACCAGAACTTTATGTATCTCAAAGCTGTCAAAAAGCAGGTCGTTTATCGCCGTCAGTGTAATGCTCGTCTTGCCAAGTCCCATATCCAGCAGAAGCGCTGAAATGGGGTGAGCGATTATGAACTCGGCGGCATACCGCTGATAATCATGTGGACTGTATTTCATCAAGAATTTCTCCTATCTGTTCCGCGCTGTCAATGACGAATACGCGGAAACCGAGTTTCATCAATGCGTTGTGCCTTGCGATTTGTAACGGTCGAGGTTTCTTGCTGGGGGCTTTCAGTTCTGCAAAGGCGATTTTACCGTGTGGAAGAAGTATCAATCTGTCCGGCATTCCATCAAAATTTGGTGAAACGAATTTCAGACACATACCACCGCTTTTTCTGACTGCCTGCACCAGCTTCTGTTCTATCTGTTTCTCACGCATTTTTGCTCCTTTTTCTTCAATGGTGCAGGTCGGTGAACCTCATTTCATAAAACTCTCTATATGGTGTTTTTTGTCATTAAGACTGCCCTAAAGGGGATTTTATACTAAGACCTTCACCGACCTGCACCTTTAAGGTTATCAATCTGCCATAAAGTCAGATTTCAAGCGGATTCCGTAGACCATAATGCCCGTTTTGGATTTTCGTTTTTCAAATCCTGCGGTATCAAGCCCGGTATAAAAATCCGTGGTGCTTCTTGTGTATTCTCCTGTCCTTGCACAGTATGCACGGTACTCCCGGTAAAGCTCGCCCGACTTCTGCGTATATGATGTATCAATCTCACAGCAGTCCTCAATGAACATTGAGAGCCAGTCGTTATTTTCACGGTAATGCTCAATAGCGTCACGAACGCATTGCGGAACAGTCAGCTTGAAATTGCATTCAATAACCTTTTTCGCTCCCTCGATTATCCACGTCAGCGCCGCACCGCCTGCTTTTTCAGCAAGGTAGTCCGCGTAATTTTTGATGTCAGCCTTGCCCTCGATTTTTGCGTTAAAGGGTATGACGATAAGCCTGCGCCATGTGCCCTCGTCATTTGCGCCGACTCTCGGAAGATGGTTCGTGTACAGTACAAGCGTATGCGTAGGTGTGTATCTGAACGGGTCGCGATACTTCTTTTCTGCGGAAACTTCATCGGTCGAACACAGCTGCTTTACCACCGAGGTATTCAGCCGCATTCCCTCCTCGAGTTCTGCCGCGATAACAAGTCTTTTTCCCTTAAGTTCAGCCATCTCGGGCTTGACATTTCGCTTACAGCCAACCGTGAGGGCGTCGGCGGATATACTGCCGCTGTACGAACCAAGAACCCTCGCTATCGTGTTCCAAAACGTACTCTTACCGTTGCGACCCTCACCGTAGGAAATAATCAACGCTTCCATATAGACCTTGCCTATTGTCGCAAGCCCAACTATCTGCTGAACATACCCGATAAGCTCGTCATCGCCGCAGAAAAAGCTGTTCACTGCTTCAAGCCAGATATCCATATTCTCATTATTGGGAGATACAGCGGTTACTTTGGTTATGAGGTCATCTGCGGAGTGCTCCGAGCTTGTCCCGGTTTGCAAATCGTATGTAGCCGCCGGAGTATTCAGCAGAAATTCCTGCGAATCGAAATCCTTAATATCCCGCAACAGCATGGGCTTTGCCGCCTGCAGTGCGGAAGTGATATACTTCATATCCCTGCGTTTCATTACAAACGATTTATACACAAGTGCCGTCATGTATTCAGAAAAGGCTTTCTCGCTTTTCTCGTCTATTGCCTTTTCGATAGCCTTGCCGCCGGACATGACAGTTTCCTTGTCTATACCGGATTTCATAAGAGCCTGCTGCGCCTTTTCCAGAGCGGTTTTGGCTTCATCAAGCTGTTTATCGAGGAAATCCTCGCAGGCTCCGACAGCAAGCTGCTTCGATTCTTCCCAGCGTATCCCGTCATAACGCATATAATCCGTTGCGTCCGTGAATACAAGTTCGCCGCCGTACTCACGAGCGAGAACCTTAGCCTGTCCTATATCTGAATAATCTTCGGGCTTGAGATCAAAACCGGAATCATACTGCTCGGGCGGGATATATCCGTCCTGTTTTGCTATCTTTTTGCCGAATTTGACGGCGCTGTTCCAAATGGTCTGAAGCTCAGAATCGTCAAGAGGAGGGTCGCACTTTTCAGCCTGTTTCAGATATTGTTTGTATGCTTCGTCAGTGTTACCGAGCCGCTTTATAATGCGCCCTGCGTAATGTGACATAGTGCTGTTGCGGCTGCCCTCGGGTACACTCGCACTGTCATTGTCCCACTGTTCAAAATCCGCATTATCGAGGAAATCCACGATGGACATATCGCCGTTGTATATTTCAACCTGCGGATTCTGAACTCCGAAAAGCAGTCTTGCGCTGTCGAGTGCGTTCTTGTCGAAATACGGGAACTCTGCCGCAATGCGCTTTTTTAAGGCTGTGTATTCTGCACTGTCCGTAATCGGCTGTGTAGGAAAGTACACATGAAACCTCGGGCGGGGCGATTTGCCGCTCTTCGAAAGCATATTATTGCGGCTGTAAACTACTACAAACCCTACACCCGGAAAAGCCATAGCTACCTCAAGCGGAGTTACCCAGTCGCTTGAATCATCGGAGTGATCATTGTCGCAGTCCATTGGGATATTGTCGGAAGAAATAAAGTCAGAATTATTACGATGGGAATTTCTGAATTCTGCGCACACATGATCGTAAACAACAGCCGCTCTCATATCATCTGCATTGCTTATTACAAGTCTGTTTGGATACAAATTGTTCTGCGGATTCCCAGCGCAATTTGCTGTATAGAGTGTGAAATTCATCTTTTAACCTCCTTTAATTCACTTGTGAAATAGCGAATAGTCTTATCCCAGCGCTTTGCAAGCCTTATTTCGGACTCCATTCCCTCTGTGATAACATCGCCGAACACCCACAGCTCACGGCATTTTCCGAGCAAAACATAATTTATTGTATGTGTTGCGAGATACCGCTCCGCAGGGTCGCTATCATTCATGAACCGCGGATATAGCAAATGCGGCGCAATCGGAATAGTCCGGCTTTCCAACGCAAAACGGCAATACCGTCTTGCGTTACATACATTCTCTTCAATATTCCCAGAATAAGGGCTGCATACATAAATAACAGGTCTAAACCCATCGCCGCCCGGAGCGGCTGTCCTGAGAACAGCCTCCTCCTGGTTCAGAATGCTGGTTAGTGCTGCATACGGCGTCGGATCATAATAGCGTTCGGAATTGTAAATGTCAATCTTCAACGCTGACCTCCCGTTCCATAATTGGCAGTATGTCATTCTCTTTGAGAAGTCCATAAATAAACAGTCGGCCCTGCTGTGTCCAATAGGTGTGTACCCTGGTATGAACAGTTCCATCATTACCAGGATAACTATGAGTCTTTGTGCTGGTGTACCCTTTTTCGGCGTACTTCTGATAAAGCAGCCAGATTTTATTACCCTGCTTAAACTGAACACCTTTTTCGTAAAGATAACGGTTCATTCGATTTGCGCTCCAGCCGTAGTCCTTTGCGATAGTTGAAATTGCGACAAGATCCTTGCAGTTAAGTACGACATCGTAGTACGACGCCTTGGGCTTCATCTCGGAAATCTGCTGATTCTGCACAGCTACCGTATGCTCGAGCAGTTTCCTATGTTCACGCTCCGCTTTCAGTTCGGTAAGGGCGGCTATCAGCATATCCGGGTTTTCAAGAAGCTCGTCCACAGCATATACACCGTGCTTACGGATTGCCGGGAGTACCTCATTTGTTATCCAGCGCTTATACTTTCTCGCATTCGGGAGCTTGCTGGAAAGAACTAAGCTGTACATACCGCTTTCGTTGATAAGAATTCCCATTGTTCCATTAACGGTGAACGATTCGTTCACCGTCTTATCATCCTCATCGACATGATCCCTAAGCGCTTTCTGTGGATTGGCATATCCAAGCGCATCAGCGACGTCCTTACCAGAAAAATACGGAGTGCCCTTTATTTCAAAAGTACGAACGACCCCGAATTCCGGATTCTCATAAATCTTCATGTCATACATAAAAATGACCTCCTAATAAAAAATCTTGAGGTTGCCCTCTGCCTAATAGCCACGGCAAACTGCCGAATTGGACAGTTCACCAGACTTTTGCGCATTTCTTTTTTGCACGCTGAAGGCGCTTGTAGACTGTGTCCCTATGTACCCCTATTTCAGCAGCGTATTCTTCGGGAGTGTTGCCATCGAGAACGACTGAAATAATGACATCTGCGTATTCGGGTTTCAACAGAGAACGCAATTTCTGACACACCTCTTCGTAATTTTCCTTTCGTTCACGCCGCTCCTCGTCGGAATAATCGGGAATGAGGTCGAGCCCATCGCTGTTATCTGCATCTTCATCGTCTTTTCTAAATGTTCTTTTAGGTTCACCTCGATGCCTGTCCAACTTATGCCAGCTATTGTATTCCGGTTTGTTGTATATCTCCTCAACCTTATCCTGAATAAGCTGTTCCTTTTCCTCCTGCGTAATGTTCGCCCCAGCCTCAAGTGACAGGCTGACCCACATTTTCTCGGCATCGACTTCAAGAGTCTGATAAGTGTTGTCATAACGCATTTTGATTTTCATGATTTACCTCCTGCGCCGGAGGACAATCATGGCAGAATATAAAAATAGGTCTGCGTTTAAGATACACGCAGACCCGCAAAGCCAAAAAGAGCGCAGCAAGGTAAGGGTATCTCGTCGCAGGGCGTTCGGCCGTCTTTATCACAGCGAACTGACCTATGAGATATCCTGCCAAGATTGCGCACTCTGGCATGATTTGATATTTGTAGGCTCTACGGAACTTTCCGATTGAGCCGTTTATCTGATTTTTACATCAGATAAAAGATATATTATAAATCGCAGCGGACTGCAATTTACTGCAAAAATATAGTAAGTCAAGGCTGACTGCAAAAAACTGCAGATTTTTATTGTAAAGATAAGAAATTTATAGTTTACAAAAATCCATAGTGTAATCCGCTTTGTTCTATAAACGTCTTTTTTCACATTTTTAAAACTTGTATTCATCGGTCTGACATTTTTAGGTTCCACCACTTTGCATTTACAAGATTTTCAGCAATATCAAACTTTTCTTTTGTGTTTGCAAAATAATATGGACTTTTGCGAAGATTTGTGGTATAATATATGTAAAAAAGTCTTGAGCTTCAGTTCTAACTGTGCGAAGCTTTCTTACTCTTCTATTATAGAAGAATTCAGCCCAAAAGTATTTAGTGAGAATTTCGAGTGAAATTAGAGTAAAATTCAAGATAGAAAGGAAAGTTACAATGACTGAACTTTGTTTTGCTGAATTTGTTAGATGCCTTCAAAGTGCTATGCAACCCCCAAATGATGACAAAGACATTGTTGAACTTTTATTAGGTTGGATCACTGAAAAGGCAAGTGTTGTTGACAGAAAAGGCAATTCTATAAATATTGCGCCATCACTAATCAGTGACCTTCTTAAGCGAAAAGTAGATGTTCCTAAGGCAATAAAGAATGCCTGCACCACAAAGCAAATCATCGCTGATGCTCAGAAACACTGTGAAACAAAGATAATCCCTTATATGAATGCAATCACCAGCGATGATATGTTTGAAGCAATGCGAAGAGCGATTGACTCAGATGACGTGATTGCTGCAAAAAAGAAAAAGGAACTATTAGCTCTTCTCGACTCAGGCAAAGAGTCCGAGTTCCTTGGTAATTTACTTTTGTATGTAATAAATCGCGAAAACCGTTTGTCTGATATGCCGCTCGTCAGTGAGGATATTCCGTTATTAGCTGAATCAAATTATGAATGTCCTATTTGTCATCAACCGCTTATAAAATATGTAAAGAATACACCAGTAAAGAAATATAAAGTCGTAAACATTTACCCAGACAATTTTTCTGAAAGTAATTCAGAATTTTCTTTGATAAAAAAGCCCCAAAAAGTCGATGCTCCCAGTAATAAAATTGCTTTATGCTGCGATCACGCTGAAGAGTACGCTACTGAACCAACTGTTGAAGATTATACAAAATTAAAAACCCTTAAAGACCAACTAGCCTCGACACATCATTTACTTCTAGATATAAATGACATTGCACTTGAAGATGAAATACAGGATGTTCTATATGGACTTGCAGGAATAACAGACGATGCAAAACTAATTGAACTTCCACTCGAAGCGCTATATCTCGATCAGAAGATTCTTCCAGAAAATCATCTTTTAAAGAATGATGAGATAACACGAGTCTTACGATACTACAATTACATAAACAATATTTTTTCAACAATGGATAGAGATGGTACCGGTGATTTTAATTTGATTGCATCTGAGGTTAAGCTGGCATACCAAAAATTGGACAACGGACTTCTTTCACAAGATGAAATCGTAAACGGGTTGGCTGAATGGATAAAAAATAAATCAGGTGTTGGAAGTAAAAATATGCGTGCCTGTCATATTGTGGTTGCGTTTTTTATACAGAACTGCGAGGTGTTCCGTGAAATTTCCAAGTAAAGTAACTCCTTATCAAGTTAGTATTTTGGCTAAGTTTCCAATAATCTTGTCATATTTGGAAAATGAGGATTTAACTCCAAGTGCCTTATATAAAAATGTTAAATCCAAAGTTTCAGATGTTGGGGAATTTTTAGAAATATTAGACTGCTTATATGCTCTGGGTAAGATTGAATTATATGAAGAAGGGCTGGTACTCCATTATGTTGGTTGAAATTATGTGTGACAAGTTCATAAATCATGGCATTCCTCGTGGTCGTATTTCGCTCCACGCTGGATTAAATACAGTTATGGGAAGTTCGAATGGCTCAAATTCAATAGGTAAATCCACATTCCTTATGATCATCGACTTTGCTTTTGGCGGCGATGATTATGTTGAAAAATTGACCGATGTGCAAACAGAGGTTGGTGAGCATAGAATTTGTTTTGCTTTTCATTTTAAAGATGGAATGCATTTTTTCTCGCGCTCTAATGTAGATTATAAAAACATCCAAAAATGTGACAATAATTACCATCCACTTAATGATGGATTGATTTCATTAACGCAATATCTGTCCTTTTTGCAAGTAAATTATAATATGGATTTGATTGGGCTAACTTTTAGGAATGCTATAGGACGTTTTATGCGCATTTACAAAAGAGAATCGCTTGACGAAGAACGCCCACTACACCAATCAAAACAAGAGACGGCAAAAGTGGCAATTGAAGGATTGCTGAAACTGACAGATTTGTATTCTGGGATAGAGGCTCAATCAAAAATCACTGCGGATGCTAAAGATAGATATTCAACCTTTAAAAAGGCTCAGAAATATCGGTATATTCCATTTGTCACAAAGCAGTCTGAATTTAACAAAAACCAAAATCGCATCAATGAATTAGCTAATCAGATTGAGGAACTCGCTCGAAAAAGTTCAGGTGGCTTGCTAGATTTGGACTCAATGCAAGCAGAACAACTTTCTATTTTGAAAGGAAATCTATCAAAATTTAAAAGGCAACGTTCGCAATTACTTTCACAGCTTAGAGCACTTCACGTCGATCAGGGCCTTGGAAAGAAGGGGCTTAAGAAAAACTACGATGATTTGCTTCACTTTTTCCCTGAAGTAGATTTGAAAAAAATCGAGGCAATTGAGGGATTTCATAAGCAATTGACTAATATTTTGAAAAACGAGTTTTCTGAGGCTGAAGAAAATATACAAGCTACTCTTTCATTAGTTGAGAATGAAATTTCACAAATAGAAATCTCTATCACACAAATAGCCAAAACAACCGATTTGTCTAAAGCTGTACTAGACCAGTATGCAACTGTCGATAATGAGCTAAAGGAACTTCAAGCTGCAAACGAAAATTACACGAAAAAGAAAGAACTGTCTGTAATAGCAAATGACTACGAAGCAGAATTAAACCGCCTTGTAGTTGAGCAGATGGCAATAATGCAGCAAAAAATCAATAAAGAAATGACAGAAATAAACGATGTAATATACGATGGGCGAAAGACCGCTCCAACTCTCAACATAATAGACGCATCTAAATACACGTTCTTCACGCCGAGAGACGGTGGCACAGGAGCTCAATATAAGGGGTTAGTAGTTTTTGATTTAGCAATGTTAAAACTGACCAGATTGCCAGTGATTGCCCACGATTCTTTGATGCTAAAAAATATTGAGGATGATGCAATAGAAAAAATCATGGAACTGTATGCAAGTACGCCAAAGCAAGTATTTATAGCTATGGATAAGGAAGGCTCCTATACTCCAAAAGCGCAAAAAATTATGGAAGATAACAAGGTGTTACAGCTTAATGCTGATGAAGGGGCGTTATTTGGACGCACTTGGAACGATGTGGAGGTTGAGAACAACTGATGTGTACTACGAAAGAAGAAAGTTTGCGTTTTAGTTACAACAAGCTTTTTAAGTTGCTAATCGATAGAGGAATAAAGAAAAAGGAACTCTGCGAGATGGCTGAAATAAGTGCTACATCAGTAGCAAAGCTTGGACACGGAAAAAACGTTAACACAGAAGTGTTGCTTAAAATCTGTGATGCATTAAATTGTGATGTTGGCGATATAATGGAATTCCTTAGGGACGATAACGCTAAAATCTAGTTTATTTATAGCATTAAACAGCACAGATTTTTAGAGTCAGCATTATAAAATGATGACCGGGCAGCGGGCAAAGTCCTGATTGTGGGACACCTATAGTTGTAAAATAGAGGTAGTCTTGGGCTACTTAAAGAAAAGTGAGGTAAACGACAAATGGCTGATAAGCAGATTATAGATGCAATGTGGGACGATTCACCTGTCGATGTTTCCACCGAAGTGAATTTTATCTGGTCCATCGCAAACAAACTGCGCGGACCTTACCGCAGTGACAAATACAAGGATGTCATCATTCCGATGACGATCATCCGCCGCTTTGAGTGCGCACTTGCGCCAACCAAGCAAAAGGTCGTAGACCAGTTTAAAGCAAACCCCAATTTTCCGGCAAAGGCAATGTATCGCATTTCCGGCTTTCAGTTTTATAACACCAGCGAATTTGACCTTGCAGAGCTTGTAAATGACGCAGACCATATTGCCGCCAATTTCAAGAGTTACCTGCAGGGATTCTCTGCAAATGTGCTGGAAATTCTGATGTCCAAGGAGCGCGGCCTGAATTTCGGTGAAGAAATCGACAAGATGGATAAGAACAACCGTCTGCTCTCCGTCATCAAGGCGTTCTCCGAGCTTGATCTTGACCCTCGAACTATCGACAATGTGAAGATGGGATATATTTTCGAAGAACTGATCCGTAAGTTCTCTGAAAATGCAGAAGCCGGCGACCACTACACCGGTCGCGACATCATTAAGCTGATGGTCAATATCCTGCTTGCCGAGGGTTGCGACGATATCTTCGATGACGGCAAGGTCATCACCATATTGGATCAGGCCTGCGGCACGGGCGGTATGCTTTCTACCGGCTACAATTTCATCAAGCGTTATAACCCCTCTGCCGATGTGCGCCTGTTCGGACAGGAGATCAACCCAGAGTCTTATGCCATGTGCCTTGCCGAGATGCTCATCAAAGGACAGAACGCCGAAAACATCTGCTATCAGGACACCATGAAAGCCGACCGATTTAAGGGCACGAAGATGCGCTTTGTGCTGGAAAATCCGCCGTTCGGCACTGCCTGGGGCGGCAAGGATGCTGCCGAAGGTGTCGAGGATGCCGTCAACGCAGAGTATCAGAAAGGCTTTGACGGTCGCTGGGGCGCAGGCCTGCCCGGTTCCGGTGATATGCAAATGCTGTTTTTGCAGTCTGCCATTGACAAGATGGACGATAACTTCGGTCGTGCTGCGATCATTGAAAACGGCAGCCCGCTCTTTTCCGGTGGAACGGCTTCCGGCGAGAGTCAGATTCGCCGCTGGATGTTGGAAAGCGATTTGATCGAAGCCATCATTGCGCTGCCTACAGACCTGTTTTATAACACCGGCATCGCTACATACATTTGGGTTCTCTCCAAGAATAAGCGTCCGGAGCGCAAGGGCAAAATTCAGCTGATTGACGCCTCTACTTTTTTCAAGAAGCTGCGTAAGGCCCTGGGCGATAAGAAAAACGAGATTTCTCCCGAAGACCGCAGTGCCGTTACCAAGCTGTATGCGGACTTTGCAGAGAACGAATATTGCAAAATCTATCGGAACGAGGAATTCATTTACCGGGAATACACGGTGATGCAGCCTCTTCAGCGCAGCTATGCCGTTACAGAGGAGCGAATCGAAGCCATGCTCTCCAAAGGGTCGCTCTCATCTCTGTATGACCAGTCCAAGGTGGACGAACTGGAAAATGCCGAAGAACTAACCGGCAAAGACCAGAAAAAGCTGGAGGCTTACCAGGCAAATCAGCCTGTCTATGAGGCCATTATCGCTGCGCTGAATGCAGCCGTCTCCGAGCAGATCTATAACTCCCCGGCAGCTTTCATGCCGTTGCTGACCAAGGTGCTCGCTTCCGTGACGGCTGACAAAAAGCTGCTGGAGAAGATTGCAGACGGTCTGTCCGCCATGGACAAGAACGCCGAGATTCAGCGTGACCGTAAGGGCAACATCATCTATGATAAGGAAACCAAGGACACCGAACTGGTGAAGTGGGAAGAAAGCATCGAGGATTATATGGCAAGAGAGGTCCTGCCGCACATTCCGGATGCCGCCGCATTCTTCGAGGAAAACCTCGGTGCAAAGAAGCCTGTTATCAAAACCGGAGCAGAGATCCCGTTCACACGGTATTTCTATAAGTATCAGCAACCGACAGCCAGTGAGGAACTGAAAGCAAAATTCATGGATTTGGAGCATTCGGTTTCCGATTATGTCGCAAAACTGTTTGAGTAAGGCGGTGATGATATGAGAACGATGAAAGATAGCGGTCTATCTTGGGTAGGAAAAATTCCCTCAGATTGGGCGGCACATCCCGTTTACTACTACTTTGGTGAGAGGAAAAATAAAAACATCTTCGGACAAGAGGACAACTTGCTTTCGCTAAGTTATGGTCGCGTCATCAGAAAAGATATCAACACTAATGGTGGGCTGCTTCCGGAAAGTTTTAATACCTACAACATTGTTGAAGCAGGCGATATAATTATTCGTCCTACAGATCTCCAAAATGACAAGAAAAGCCTGCGTACTGGCTTGTGCCTGGAAAGAGGAATCATTACTTCTGCATATATTGCTTTGCGCCCGATTAGAAAACTCAATAGTGGATTCTTTAGATATCTACTACACGCCTATGACATCTCCAAGGTCTTTTATAACATGGGGAATGGTGTGCGACAAGGGCTGAACTTTTCGGAGTTTTCTCGTCTTACGGTGTTCGAGCCGCCGATTGAAATACAAGATAAAATCACACAATATCTTGATACAGCAACAGCTGAAGTGGATAAAATTATTTCAGATATTCAGACCCAGATTGACACACTGGAGCAGTACAAGCGATCTGTCATCACCGAAACCGTCACCAAGGGGCTGAACCCGAATGCAGAAATGAAGGACAGCGGGATTGAGTGGGTCGGTGCAATTCCGGCACATTGGTCTATTCACCCTGTTTATAATTACTTTGGTGAACGCAAGAATAAGAACAGTTTCGGCAATGAGGATAATTTGCTGTCGCTGAGCTATGGCAGAGTTATCCGCAAAAACATTAACACCAGCGATGGATTATTGCCGGAGAGCTTCAATACCTACAACATTGTTGAAGCTGGTGACATTATCATCCGCCCCACCGATTTGCAGAACGATAAACGCAGTCTGCGAACTGGGCTTGTGAAGGAACACGGCATAATCACTTCGGCATATATTGACCTTTGTCCGCTCAAACAGGTCGATTCGAGGTACTTCCACTTCCTTCTTCACGCATACGATGTTATGAAGGTGTTCTACAACATGGGAAACGGCGTCCGCCAGGGATTGAACTATTCCGAGTTTTCTCGGCTTATCGTTTTTGAGCCACCATATGAGGAACAGGTAGCTATGGCGGACTATCTAGAAACCAAGGTCACAGAAGTAGACGCAATTATCGAGCAGAAGAAAGAACAAATGGCTGTTCTCGATGCTTATAAGCGCTCTCTAATTTTTGAGTATGTAACCGGCAAGAAGGAGGTAATTTGATGGCAACTTTTGAAGAACAGCTCGATTCTCTTTTGGAACGGGCAAAAAGCATCGTGCCACCGAACAAGTTGAAAACAGCCGCTGAAAAGCAACCGGCCGATAAGTGGATGAACGATGTGCAGATTTTCAATAATGACTATCTTAAAGACCACGCATTAGGTCAGCGCATAGATTCAAAACTGTTTCATCGCTCAACCGGTGCTTTCGAGGAATTGGTTTCCTGTTTAGAAAGTATTCGGGGCGATGAGGCTTTTGTGAATGAAAAGAACGGAGTTTCTACGGTCAACATCCCTAAATATCGTGCGAAAGATGTTCCGGAATATGATGTGTTCATTTCTCACGCCAGTAAAGATAAGGCTGATTTGGTAGAAGAACTGTATCAATCGCTTAGCAAACTTGGTGTAGCAATTTTTTATGACAAGGAATCCCTTGAATGGGGTGACAATTGGAAAGATAGAATTCTCAATGGCACTAAGAAGGCAGAATTTGCAATCATTGTTATTTCGGAAAACTTCTTCGACAGAGAATGGACGGAACGCGAACTCTCTGAGTTTTTGAGCCGTCAGAACAGAAATGGTCAAAAGCTGATCCTGCCGATTTTACACAATATTACGGTTTCGCAGTTAAAGGAAAAGTATCCATTCGTGGCGGATCTACAAGCGATAAACTCATCAATGTATAATTGCGACCAAATCGCATTGCTTTTTGCAAGGCAGCTAATCAAACGACTGAAAAGCGATTAAGGAGGTGGATGACACATGAATGACATATTGACCGAAAAAGAATATCAGCATTTCATTATGGACAGGCTCTCGCAGGACAACGGTTACATTGTCCGCAAAGCAACAAGCTATGACCGCCTCTTTGCTATGGACCGGGAGCTGCTGTTTCAGTTTCTGAACGATACCCAGCCAGATGAGATGGTGGCACTCCGCAA
>CAKSEC010000008.1 GCA_934446355.1 uncultured Oscillospiraceae bacterium
GACAGCCTAGACTGGAAAGACCCCGCCCCCGAAGATATAACCAAAAAAGTCCTTGGCAATGCCACGTCCGGTTCGATAATACTGTTCCACAACGACCTTGCCAACACCACCGAGGCGCTGCCGCAGGTACTCGAACAGCTGAAGCAGAGGGGATTCGAGTTCGTACCGGTCAGCGAACTTATTTATCAGGACGGGTACAAGGTGGACACCAACGGAATGCAGGTTCCTGACGTCCAGAGCAGTATCGACATATCACCTGAAAATATCGACGAAGTAATGACACAGTATTCCGAGCAGCTAAAGGGCGCAGGATTCACAGACGAGCAGCTTGCAATGGCTGCGCAGGCGGTGAAGAACGGCGCAGATATCCCCGACGGAGTATACGAGGCTATCGCAGAGGTGCTTGCCCCCACGACCGCCGGAGAGGATACTGAAGCGCAGCAGAATACCGATCCTATGCCCGCCGCCCTGCCTGAGAAATAAACTTACCCCACGCCGGAAGTTCCGACGTGGGGCTGATTTTATACCATCTGGGCTTTTTCTGCTCTTACCTTTGCGCTGCTCTTTGCAGAATATTCAGTGACGTTCAGCACTGTTTCGCCGTCTATCTGCAGGGCGCAGGGCTTGTCGAACCTCACCGTTACCTCGTCCGCCCTGACTATATCTATGCACTCGCTGTGCTTGACGTGCTCGCCCTTGAATATCGACGGGAACACCATGAGAGTTTTCAGCTTGTTTGAGCCATGCCATATGACCACCGAAAACTTACCCTCAGGGTCGTCCCTGCGCTGTGCGGGAGCGGCGTTCATTCCGCCGCCGTAGAATCTGCCGTTCATCGTCGGGGCTATCCACACCTTCTTATAGCGCTTCTCTTTCCCGTCGATTATTACCGTTGCATTCGACGGCTTGAACGCATACAGAAGTCCCTTTATCGCGATCGAAGCGTAATTCACGGGCTTCCCGCCGGGCTTTTTGCGCATTTCGTCGCCTACCTCGCAGCAATAGCCGTCTATGCCATAGCCTATCGCATTGATGAACAGCGATTCTCTGCCGTTTACCGTAACTGCAGGCAGATCCTTTATGTACTGGTCTATCCTGAACGGAGGTTCGCCCTTTTCCTTGCCGAGGTCGTGCAGAAAATCGTTTCCGCTGCCCGCCGCATAATAGAGTATCTCGTTCGTGATATCAATACCCCGCGTGTCGTTCACGAAGCGGTTCAGCGTACCGTCGCCGCCGCATATGACCACCTTGTCACCAGCGTCCAGCGACGAAAAGAATGCGGCATAGTCAATGCCTGCCATACTCTGAAATCTCAGTTCGTCTTTCTTATAAAATTCGGAAAGCTTTCGGGATTGTTCCTCGCAGGTCTTATTTCCTGCAAGCGGGTTGTACAGTGCATAGATCATGTCTTTTGGTCCTCCAGTTCATTTTTCATGAGCTCGGCGCAGTAGTCGCTGAGCTGTGAAGTCTTGGTATTTCTGACGGTTTCGGCGTCGATGGTTTCCAGTATTTTTATCGTAACAACGGTCTTTTTGAACCGCTTTATGTTGCGGAATATATTCTCCGTGCCCTCGATGGTGGATACGACTATCGGCTTGCCGGCTTTCTTCGCCGTTTTGAGCACGCCGCTGTGGAACGGCAGCAGACGGCAGTCCTTGCTGCGCTTTCCCTCTGGGTATACGCCGACTGAATTGCCGGTCTGCGTGAGCAGCTTTGCGGCACGGTTTACGGTTTCCATCGCCTTGCGGGGATTCTCGCGGTCTATCGGCATGAAGCAGCAGCGGTGTATTATTCTGCCGTACATGGGTATCTTGAAATTCTCCTTTTTGGAAATAAAGGATATCCTGAACCGCTTGAATACTGTCCACTGAATTATAGGGTCGTAGTTTGAGCGGTGATTGCTGATGAACAGAAAATTGCTGTCCGTGGGGAATTTCTCCTCGCCGGTTATTTTATACCTTACGCCCAGACACCACAATATAACAGTGGTCGAGCCGTCCAGCAGCGCACGATAGAACCTGCTGTCGCTTTCGTATTGCCTGCCAGTATCCACGAACAGCCCGCAGATAAACAGGAACAGAAACGGCAGCAGCAAAAGTCCTGCCAGACTTAACAGAATGATCACCGGAATCGGCACACAAATCACTTCCCCCGCTTTTTGTCGAAAAAACTATATTAAGTATAACATAAATCAGAGTGATTTTCAAGTATAATTTTCAGGCTGTCGATAAAGGCACATCTGCGTCGTCAGCGCCATTCTCGCCACCCTGAAGATACTTTTTCGACAAACTGTTTTTTGAGTTTCCTCCGGCAATAATATTGACAAAATACCCCCGAAGTGTTACTATATAATTAGGGATAACATCAGTCCCTCAGCGTGCAGTATCACGCCGCAAAATAATAAAACAGGAGGAGATCCCATATGCTTAAAGGAAAAACAGCCATTGTGACTGGCGGAACACGAGGAATAGGTTTCGCGATCGTTAAGGTATTTCTGAAAAACGGAGCAAAAGTGGCTCTTTTCGGAAGCCGTCAGGAAACAGTCGATAAGGCGCTCGCCGAACTTAAAGCAGAAAACCCCGCATGGGAGGTCATTGGAATGGCGCCCGACATCACCGATTATTCCGCAATGAAAAGCGCAGTGGACGAGGTAGCTGCGAAATTCGGCAGGCTGGACATTCTAGTCAACAACGCCGGAATATCTGCCCGTGAGCCGCTGGCGCAGTACGACCCCGAAGCATTCAAGAAGATAATGGACCTTAATGTGACCGCAGTATTCAACGGCTGCAAGGCTGCCGCCGAGCATATGAGAGAGTCCGGCGGAAGCATAATCAACACAAGTTCCATGGTCAGCTTATACGGTCAGCCGAGCGGCGTAGGCTACCCGACCAGCAAATTCGCAGTAAACGGCATGACCAAGAGCCTTGCACGTGAGCTTGGGCGCAGCGGTATTCGTGTGAATGCGGTCGCTCCGGGCGTGACAAGGACGGATATGGTCGCCGCCCTGCCCGCTGATATGGTCGAGCGTATTTCTGCGCCTATCCCTCTGGGACGTATCGGCGAACCTGAGGAGGTCGCAAACGTGTTCCTGTTCCTTGCAAGCGACCTTGCAAGCTATGTCACCGGAACAGTCATTTCAGTTGACGGCGCAGCCCAGACCTGACGAACGCTTATCGGCGCAGTATGTTGAAAAAGTCTACGCCCAGACTGTCGAGATGCCCTCAGATTCTAGGAACCCGCACTGCGACTAGGCTTTGTGCCTGTCGCAGTGCGGAGTGACGACGAAGATGAGGGTTTATCGTCAGTCTGGTGGGGGAAACTGAGGTTTCCCCCACAATTTTGCGCCGATTTTCTATAATGAACTCCGGTGAAGCGTTCGTGAAGGCGCTGTCCGATACGATACACAATGATTTCAGCGTGGTAAAGATTTTTTTCGACGTAGGCTGCGTAGTGACGGCGGTCATTCTGTCGCTGCTGTTCTTTGATTTCACGGTCGTCGGCACACGCGAGGGCACGATAATATCAGCGCTCTGCACGGGATTTGTCGTCAGACTGTTCATAAGACCTCTTGCAAAGCCGCTGAACAAGCTTTTAAGCCGCTGAAATTCAGCGGGGCGTTGGCTATACCCAAGAATAATAGACCGCCGGCGGAGAAAAATAACATCACACAAGGAGGGCGGCTATGAAAGAAAAAACAGGTCAGGTATTCAGAATATCGCAGGACAACCAGCCGATAGCGGGCTGTACCGTATCGAGAGCCGCCGTTGACAGCGATAATGCGGTGATATATTTCTCGCTCGCAAAGAACACGGACATCAGTGCCGAGATATTCCCATATCATAAGCTGATAATAATGTCGGCAGGCACGCTCGAAGTATACGGCGGCAATACGGCAAGGCTCGGCGAGGGCGAGTGCTGTATCGCTCCGGCGGGAACGGCGGCAGGAATGCGGACAGCCGACGGCGCTGTCTACACGGAAATACAGATAAGGAGAACTGATTTTATGAACGATTCTATAAGCGCAGGAAAGGCTTTTTCGCTGGCGGAACTTGTGCCCTATCAGCAGGGCAGGATAGTGAACATGGATATCATGCACAACGACAAGATGAAATTCGTCGTCATGGCTTTCGACGAGGGAACAGGTCTTTCCGAGCACGCCGCACCGGGAGAAGCGCTCATCTTTGCGCTTGACGGCGAGGGCGTGATAACCTACGAGGGCACAGAGCATAAAATAACCGCAGGCGAGAATTTCTGCTTCGCAAAGGGCGGACTTCACAGCGTCAGGGCGGACAAGAAATTCAAGATGGCTTTGCTGCTGACCCTGGAGTGATTTGGAAAGTGAAAAATGAAGAAAATCGACATCAACGGGCAAACGAATAAACAAAAACCGACGAAAAAGGCAATACTTCTGAATCCCCTGACAATGCTTCTTGCAGGGCTTCTGCTTGGAACGGCGTCAAGGCTGTTTGATATCTACTTCCAGAATCTCGGCGAGATTTTCTCGCAGATGGCTGTCTGGATACTTCTCGGAACGCTGATAGCGATATACAGTCCGACCAAAAAGGCGGCAATGCTGAATATACTGCCATTTTGCATAGGTATGCTGGTCACCTACTATGCGACGGCAATATTAACGGACGGAGTGTACAGCTGGCAGTTTATCATGGGGTGGACTGTATTTGCACTGTTTTCGCCGCTCATGGCATATTTTGCATGGCAGACAAAGCAGAAAGGCGTATTCCCGAAGATCATCGGCGCAGGAATAGTGCTGGTTTCGGTGCTGTCAAGCGTTCTTCTGTTTGAGCGCCTGCGCATTTACGATTTTGTTATCGACGGCTTGCTGATTTTCTTTATTTTCTTTAAGAGGGTCGAGCGATAGCTTTTTATGCTTGACTGCTCTTTGGCGGGAAGTAATATTTGTGGGTGCACAGGTTTGTGCGCCCTTTTCGTTTATATTGCTTCCGCGGAGAGTGGGAAATACAGCCAGAAACGTCCGCAGCGGCGCAAAGATATATTGACAATCATGCCGTAAAATGGTATAATAAAATGCAAAAACATATTCCGAAGAATTTCAGGCAGGTCCATTCGCCTGAGCAATAAAAGGAGGACATAATGACACATTCCAAACAACTCGGCAGCAAGCTTCTGAGCCTGCTGCTGGCTTTCGCCATGATACTTGCGCTCATGCCCGCAGTATCCCTGACGGCTTCGGCGGAAGATAAAGCGGTCTATACGCTGAACAAAAACGAGCATAAATTCGGTGACGGCTGGACATGGAACGGACAGACGCTCCATTTCTTCGGCGCAGGCACGTTCGACGTCGATTCGCTGTACTTCTCGATAGCTTCGACGAACGACGGCGGCGTTGCGGTGATAGACATTGCAGGCCCGCTGACCGTGAACTTCAAAAGCTCCAGCACGTTCATCGACTCAGCCTGCCCGCTTGATATAATGGGCGCAGGCAAGGTCGCTGCCGAGTTCGCAGGTTCATATTCCTGCAAGCTGTTCAGCGCCGGCGCTAAACCTATAACCTACGCAGGCGGTGCGATATTCTGCGAGGGTACCAATGTTATGCTGGAGATATTCGAGTGTTCAGACCTCACCATAACCAAGGGCAGCATTGACGTCGATAACGATTACTCGTTCTTTCAGGCGGACAGCTGCCTGATAAAGGACAGCAGCGTTGTTATCGGCAAGATTTATGCCAATACGCCGGATAAGCCCATTAACATCGCCCTTGACAAAAGCTATCTCAGCCTTAAGTCGGTCATTGCGGATAAAGGCGGTGTAGAATCGCACTACACGCTGAACAAGAGCGTGCTCTACAGCGAAGCGACAAGCGATATGGTCGTATCTTCCGCTTCAAACCGTGCCGCAATATTCGACGAGGTGGAAGCTTCCGTTATTTACTTCCCCAGACTGACTGATACGGGCACTCTGCTGAATATAAGCGGAAACGATGCGCTTCGGGCTCTGGACCATAACGGGTCGACACCAGTCGAGATCGGCGGCATTGTGTTCTGCAATGAGGTGATAAATGCAGAAAATAATAGTATAACGGACAACTTAAACGGTGCGTTTATCTCTGCGCCTTACATTAATACAGGATATACTCTGGAGAGATGCAGCCTGTCAGGCGGGGTTCTGATAAGCTGTAAGGGTCGGGTTGATACATACAATGTAACCGCAGAAGACGCCACGATAGTTATTTTGTCAACCTGCGAAACCAATGATGCAACAAGGGCAGGTTTCGCTGCGCACTACGATAATGACACCTTCAAGTCCTGCACCATAGTAAACAGAGGCGGCGTCATACAAAATGCCAACCTCAATTTGGGTGAGTCGAACGTAGAAAACTGCTATGTTTATACAAACACATTCGGCCAATTAACGACTTCTAAAAATCAGTCGGTGTACGATAAGGCTCAGCCCAACAATTATTACGCTCCGAATGGTACGGTCATGGTGAATAACAACGGCTATACCAGCGGCAGCTTATACACAAATATCACTTGTCGGGAAATTATACTCGGCTATACCAAAACTCCATCTCCCATTATGTGCGGTGATGTTTGTGCTGACTTTTATGAAACATACAACATGAAATTTGACGGCTCGGATAAATATGATGTCAGCATAGGCGGTACTGTGATAAAAGGTTCTATGTTCGTCAACAATACCGCTCATGCCTATGAAAAGAAGAGCGGCGGCACATGGAAGTATTTATCCATACCCGACGAATACGAGATCGTAAATGGCACTTCGCTTTACATCGGCAAGCAGTTCCTCAACAGCCTTAAAGACCCGACTGTAACATACAGCGACGTGCAGGTCAGCAAGAAGTATCCCGCTTCCATGGATATCGAACTTGCCCTCCCCTATGAGGACCACATAGCAGCCACCGAGTTCAAGCTGTTCAAGGACGGCGCAGCGGTCGATCCCGCAGACGCCGGCATTATCCCTGAGGTGACAGGCAGCGGCACAACGCTGACGTTAAAGCTGTCCGCAGGCGAGAACATCACAGAGGGCAGCTACACGTTCTCTTTCAGCGTGAACGGACAGATGATAAAGGGCAGCAGCGGCACGGATATGATCGGGGTAAATTTATCGGAATACCCGATGACAAGCATGGAGTTTTCCGACATTGCTAACTGGCTTTACACAGATGATAAGGGAAATATCCAGACATTCAGCGACGTTACCGCCACGGTTCACGGGGATAAGTGGACATGGTACGGCACGGCGGGCGACGGATACAATGCGAATACGCTTGTGCTTGAGGACGGATTCAGTTTCACAACGGGGAACATCTGCGGCATTAACTTTGACGTAAGCGACCCCACAGTCATTGTCAAGGGCAATGCTTCCATAACCTGCTCTCCTTCTGCTTCTGCAGGAATCGGACTTTCGATAAACTCGACAGAATCCCTGACCATCAAATGCAGCACTAAGCAGTCAGCGCTTAACGTGAATGCCGGAATACGGAGCGTCGGCAAGCTCACCATAAAAGGGGTGGACGTTAATGCGGCGGCAGATACTGCGATCGGCGAAAACATGAACCTGCTGGACAGCAAGACTATTTTCCTGAACAACACCAAGATAACCGCAGGCGACAACTGGAAGGACAAGTGCGTTATCTTCGCACCAAACAAGTTCACAATATCAAGAGGCGTGACGCTTGACCTGCCCGCTTCCAATATAAGCGCAGGCAGCACTTATATTGCCCATCTTGACAGCGTTGATAACATCAAGGCAGGCGATACCATACTGGACGCCGCAGGTTCTCCTTACGGAAGCGACAGAAGGTTTGGTTCGCTGAACCCCGTGGACAGCTCAAAGGGAATGAAGCTTGCCACAAAGGCGTTCAGGCTCACAGACGATATTTCTGATTTAGTTATCGAGGATACGGCGGTATTCGGCGAGGGTTCGGAAAAGCTGCTCGGCGGTCAGGAATATAAGTTTGATATTTCCGGCTATATCGGCATAAACGACTTTAATGTCACAGCCGTGGATAATCAGAACATCGAGTTCTCTGTCAAACTTGACGTGAACGGCGTTCCTTATCTTGTTGCAGATGTTCCCAACACTGCGACAAGTTCCACGATAACGCCCACCATCACCTTTACAGATAGTAAGTTTGACTATAGTTCAGGGGAAAGCGTAAGCTTCCAGCTGACTGTCGGCAGTGTCGTAAAGAGCGACAGGCTGGGCTTCTACTGCGAGGGAAGCTATGATATCAGCAAGCGCTGCTATATCACATCTGCGGCATATAATGGCCGTCCTCTGGAACTGCAGGGCACTTACTCCGACGAGTACTACCTTGTTCCGTCCGGCGAGGAAATCGAGGTCACGCTTGTGCCTGACGATGGTTACAGATTCAGCGCAGTTAAGCTCGGAGAATGGAAATACGACGGCGTTCTGCTGGAGCAGTATGGTTTGTCGCAGAGCGGTACATATACCGTCAAGACCAGCGGCATTGATAATAAGCTGTTTATGGATATTAACACAACGACAGTTCAGCAGTATTCCACAGTCGATTTAGAAGAATCGCTCAGGCAGGACCTCAGCGACGGAAAGATACTTTCTGTAACGCTAATCTATTCCGACGGTTCTGAAAGGATCGCAGACAGCAAGAATAACGATTTCCCCGTAAATGCGCTGAACAACAATCCCGTAAGGATAAGCATAGGCGTTCCGACCGACAGCAACGGCGAACCGCTCACTGTCGTGGATAGGATAAACAACCTTATTGCTACCTACGACAGCGAAGCGCATAAGTATATCAGCGGTTATGTGAGAATCACCAAGGACAGCACTTTCATCACTGTTGAGTATGGCAAGGTATCACCCGGCAACGCCACTGTCACCGTAAATTGCGGCGAAAACGGCACAGTTTCTCCCACTACCGCAGAATATCCGATAGATACCGAGGTAACGCTCACGGTTACGCCGGATGAGGGCTACAGAGTGAAGTCCGCAATGCTTGACGGCAAGGAAGTTATGCTCACAGACGGCAAGTATACGTTCGTTCTGACCGCCGACTGCGAGTTCAGCGTTGAGTTCGAGAAGATACCTGCAAGCAGCGCTACAGTTACCGTAAATTGCGGCGAAAACGGCACAGTTTCTCCGTCTACTGCAGATTATCCGATAGGCACTGAGGTAACGCTCACTGTTTCGCCGGACAACGGTTACGAGGTCAAGTCGGTTACTCTGGACGGCAAGGCTGTGAAACTCACAAATGGCAAGTACACATTCACGCTGACTGCTGACTGCGTATTCAGCGCTGAGTTCCAGAAGAAGTCGACCGGCGGGAACACCAGCGGCGGACATTATTCCGGCGGCTCCGGCAGCACAGGAACAACAGAATCCAAGCCCGCGCTCAACGGCGAATCCAAGAGTTGGAGCGATATCGCTTCGGACATTGCCAAGAGCGGCGAGAACGACACAATGATCATCGACACGAACGGCGAAACCGACCTGACCGCTGACGTAATAAAGGCTATCAAGGACAGCGGTGCGAAAGTAACAGTCAAGATCGACGCTTCCAAGTCGTGGACTATCGACGGTTCGGACATCAAGGACGGCGCTTCCTCAGCAGACCTGAGCCTGCTGCCCGGTACGTCAACAGCAAAGGGCGCACGCGGTTCTGCGGGCTACAGATTCACGACCGGCGGCAATGACCTTGGCGCAGACCTGAATATCGAGTTTAAGCCTGAATACGCGGGCAAGTTCGCTAACCTGTATTTCATCAAGGACGGCAAGGCTGAGTTCGTGAGCACGGCAAAGGTAGCCGAGAACGGCTCTGTAACGCTCTCCGGCGCAGACAGCAAGGGCGAGTATGTCGTAATGCTGAGTGACTACAGCGACCTTCCCGGTGATGTGAATAACGACGGCAAGGTGCTTATAAGCGACGCGCTTGCGGCGCTCTGCCACTGCGTGGATATTGAGCAGGCTGCAAATCCCGAAATGCTCGACTTTAACGGCGACGGTCAGGTAACGATAGCTGACGCTTTGGCGATACTCCGGTATTCGGTGGGGCTTAGCTACTGACTATAGCGGCTTTTTACGGCTTTGGGGCTGACCTATGGGTCAGCCCCAAAATTTAGCTGTAATAGTCCGGAAAACGCCCTCAAATCACTTTTCTGATATTTTTCACAGAAAGGGACTGGAAAAATAAGCTGATATGTGCTATACTAAATATATAGTGCATTTTTAGAGGGGCGCTGTTTTTCGCAGCGTTCCCCGAAACAAGGAGATGTTTGAAATACTGGAGCGAAAAAAGCTTTCCGACGGTATATACTTTTCCAGAATAACCGACGGAAGATTCAAGACCAACCGCATTTCTGTGACATTTTACACCGAAATGAACGATACGCAAAGGGCAGACTATGCCATCGTGCCATATATCCTCACGGACGGCTGCCGCAAATACCCAAGCATAACCAAGCTGAACGAGAAGTACTCCGACCTGTACGGAGCGTCGCTGTCCGATAATCTCGGCTGTTCGTTCGACAGAAGAGCCATGTCCTTTACCATAAGCAGCATCGACGACCGCTACACGCTTGACGGCGAAAGGCTTGAGGAGGAATGCTGCCAGCTTCTGCTGGACTGTATCCTCGACCCCGTGACCGTGGACGGCAGCTTTGATCCGGCTTGCGTTGACGTCATGAAGCAGGAACTTATCGACGCAATAGAGAGCGTAAAGGGCGATACCCGCAGCTATGCGGCGCAGCAGGGCGCAATGCTGGCTTTCGCAGGCGAGGCGTGCGGAATGCCCGTAAACGGCACTGTGGAGCAGGCTCAGCGCATTACGCCGCAGTCTGCGTATAGCGCATGGAAGTCAATGCTGACCCACGCAAGGATAGAGATATTCTGCGCCGGCTGCAGCGATTTTTCCGTGTCTGAGGGAGTATTCACGAAAAGACTGGCGGGACTGGAGCGCAGCGATATCTGTGAACCTGCGCCGCAAATCAGCCCGCTTAAAGAGGAACTTTCCGAAAAGTGCGAGAAATACGAAATGCAGCAGGCGGTGCTGCGTATGTACTTCAAGGCGCCGCAGCTTACCGACAGATACGCCGGTGCGCTGCTTTCGCTGATACTCGGCGGAATGACCACTTCGAGATTCTTCACGAATATCAGGGAAAAGCAGTCGCTGTGCTATTACTGCAGCTGCTATTCCAACCGCTTCAAAAAGACCATCACGGTATATTCGGGCGTCGATCCGGCGAATATCCTAAAGACACGCCGTGCAGTGATGTCAGAATTCATGTCCGTTGCGATGAGGGGAGTTTCCGACGAGGAGCTGGAGCACGCAAAGCTCGACCTTATCGAGAACGCACGTTCGGTGTACGATTCGGCGGGCGGGCTTTCCGCATGGTATTCCTCGCAGATAGCCGATGAAAAAATGCTCACACCGGAGGAATTTATCGAGGGCGTGCGACAGGTCACCGCAAAGCGTATTCAGGACGCCTGCAGGCTGTATTCCCTCGATACGGTGTATGTACTGTCGCCTGAGGAGGTGAAGTTCTGATGATGGAGGAAATAGTCAGCGAAAGGCTGGGCGAAAAATACTACAGATACACCCACAGCAGCGGCGTCACGGTGCTGATGTACCCCATGAAAGGCTATTCCACGGTCACAGCGCAGTTTTCCGTGAGATTCGGTTCGGTGGATAACTGCTGCAGCATTGACGGCGGCGAGCCGGTGCGCATTCCGGACGGCACTGCGCATTACCTTGAACACAAGCTGTTTGAATCCCCCGAAAAGGAAGCTTTCGAGCGGTTCGCTGAAACGGGCGCTTCCTGCAATGCGGGGACTTCCTACGACAGCACGAGGTATTATTTCAGCTGCTCGGCGAATTTTGAGAAGAATCTGGAGATACTTCTGGACTTCGTGCAGCACCCCTACTTCACGCCCGAAAACGTGGAGAAAGAGCGTGGCATAATAACTCAGGAGATAACCATGTATCTTGACACGCCGGCGTGGCGGGTCTGCATGGAGCTTTACAAGGGTATGTTCGCCGTAAATCCCATCAGAAACGACATCGCAGGCTCTGCTGAGAGTATCGCGGCGATAACCGACAAGCTGCTCTACGACGTATACGACGCTTATTATAACCCGTCGAATATGTTCCTGTGCATTGCAGGAGGCTTCGACCCGGAGAGCGCAGCGGAGGTCTGCGAACGCTGCCTGCTGCCCCGCACTCCGCTGAATGTTACGTCGATAGCCGAGGAAGAGCCGCCGCAGGTGCAGTCACGGCTCACCGAAATGAGAATGCCGCTTGGAAAGACTACGTTCGCGGCGGGCTTCAAATCTCCCGCATATTCAGGCAGGCGCATGACGGAGGAATATATCTACCGCACGCTGCTGAACGACACCTCAGTCGGCGCAGGCACTGAGTTTTACAGGCGTTTGCGTGACAGCGGGCTGATAAACGAAACGTTCGAGAGCAGCATTATGATGGGCAGGGGCTTTTTCGTTCCGGGCATATTCGGCGAATCAGACCAGCCGGAGCGTGTTGTGGAGGAGGTCTGCAGGGAGTTCCGCAGGCTGCGCAGCGACCCGCCGTCAAAGGAAGCTTTCATGCGTGCGAAGAAGTATCTTTACGGCGACAACGTGCGTATGTTCAACAATGTGGAAAACGTGGCGCAGAGCCTGTCGGACTCTGTTTTATACGGCGGCACGGCGTTCGACCTCACGGACCTCACCGTCAGCGCAGATTACGAGGGAATGCTGGAGCGGCTGGACAGCTTTGACGAGAACAACTGCTGCATTTCCATCATAAGACCAACGGAGGATTGACAAATGACATCGGCACTTATTTCAGCCGCTTCCGCCTTTCAGGAAGTGGAACTGACCTTTCCGAACCTGTTCGGAGGGTTCACCATCAGCTATTTTCAGGGCTTTGAGCTTTTCGGGATAAAGATATACTGGTACGGCGTGCTCATCACCATCGGCGTGATACTTGCGTATCTGTACGCAATGCGCCGCTGCGAAAGCTTCGGCGTGGGCAGGGACAGAATGTTCGACGTGGTTTTCGTCGCACTCATCGGCGGCTTCCTCGGCGCAAGAATTTACTACTGCGTATTCCAGACCCTCGACCCGAACGGCATGGACTACAACTTCGTGACGGTGTTCACAACGATACGTGACGGCGGACTTGCGATATACGGCGGCATTATCGGCGGCTTCCTGACCGGCTGGATCGCCTGCAGGGTACGCAAGGTGAATTTCAGGTCGATGGCGGATATTGCGTCGTTCGGATTCCTTATCGGGCAGTGCATAGGCAGATGGGGCAACTTCATCAATCAGGAGGCTTTCGGCGCACAGTGCAGTCCCGACTGGATATTCGGCATGACCAGCGTCGATATAATCGCACGTGACGGACTGGAAGCCGGTGCGCTGGTACACCCGTGCTTCCTCTATGAGAGCGTATGGTGCCTTATCGGGTTCATCGGGCTGCATTTCTATTCAAAGAAGCTGCGCAGCTTTGACGGCGAGATAATGCTGCTGTACATCGCATGGTACGGTCTTGGCAGAGCGTGGATAGAGGGACTTCGCACCGACAGCCTTATGGCGGGTCAGTTCAGGGTATCTCAGCTTCTGGCGGCGTTGTCGTTCGTGGCGGCTACCATAATGGTGATAGTGTTCAAGATACTCACCGAAAAGAAGAAAATACCGCTGTTCGTCACCACAGAAGCATGGCGCGAGCAGCAGGAAACGGACAAGGCAGCCGCAGCGGCTCAGCGCAAAAAGGCTGCGGACAAAAAGGCAAAGCGTGAGCAGGCGCAGCAGGCTCCGTCTATACTCTCAAAGGACGCCGACGACATAACGCTCGGCGGGGAACAGGAAAGCGACACCTCTGAGGAAGCCGAGAAGGAAGCTTCCGTCGAAACGGCAGATGATTCAGAGGAAACTCAGGACAGCAGTGAAAGCGAGGACGAAAATGGCAGCACAGATAATTGACGGCAAGGCAGTATCCGCAAGGGTAAAGGAAGAAGTAAGGCAGGAGATAGAGCGTGAGGGTCTTGAAGTTGGACTTGCGGTGGTAATAGTCGGCGACGACCCGGCAAGCCGTGTTTATGTCAACAACAAGAAAAAGGCGTGCGAGGTTTGCGGGATAAAGAGTTACGAATATGCGCTGCCTGCTGAAACCTCCGAGGAGCAGCTTCTGGAACTTATAGACACGCTGAACGCCGATGAAAAGGTCAACGGCATACTGGTGCAGCTTCCGCTGCCGAAGCACCTCAACGAGGAAGCGGTGATAGCAAGAATATCACCGTTAAAGGACGTTGACGCATTCTCCGCTTCAAATGTCGGCAGGATAATGATAGGCGATTATGCGTTCCTGCCGTGTACTCCGGCGGGCTGCATGGAACTTATCCACAGCACCGGCACGGACGTTTCCGGCAAGGAGTGCGTAGTAATAGGACGCTCGAATATCGTGGGAAAGCCGATGGCAATGCTGCTTCTGCATGAGAATGGCACAGTCACCATCTGCCATTCACGCACAAAGGATCTCGCCGAGGTGTGCCGCCGTGCGGACATTCTGGTCGCTGCAGTCGGCAGACCGGGCTTTGTCACCGGCGACATGGTGAAGCCCGGCGCAGTGGTCATAGATGTGGGAATAAACCGCAATGCAGACGGAAAGCTGTGCGGCGACTGTGTATTTGACGAATGCGCCGAAAAGGCTTCGTGGATAACGCCGGTTCCGGGCGGCGTAGGTCCCATGACTATCGCAATGCTGATGAAGAACACCGTCATGGCAAAGCGTATCCAGAGCAAATGAGGCGAATAAGCGGCAACGCAAAGTCATTCCTCAGGAATGCGATACTTATGAGCCTTGCGGCGCTGGCAGTCATTCTGCTGATGAACGAATGGGGCGTGGCTCAGGTGATAATATCGCTGCTGCTGGTGCTGCTTGCAGCGGGGCAGTGGGTGCTGTTCGTGTATATGCAGAAGAAGTGAGGGAGCAGTATGGAGTTTGAACTTATTCTTGCCCATGGTCTGGGTCAGACTTCCGCTGCATGGAACGCTGTACTGCCGCACCTTTCTGATATCGGCAGAGTGCACACCCCTGAACTGTCCGAATTTATAGGCGGCGGGACGTATGGCGAGATGTTTTCGGGCTTCTGCAGCTATATTGACAGGGTGCTGAGCGAAAAAGGCGGTCAGGTATATCTGTGCGGGCTGTCGCTCGGTGCGGTGCTTTGTCTGGACTATGCGGCGCATTATCCGGAAAGGGTAGCGGGGCTGACGTTATTTGCTCCGCAGTATAAAATGCCGGCGTTTCTGCTGAGGGTGCAAAGCCTTATTTTCAGGCTCATGCCGGAGAAGCAGTTCAGCGGGTCGGGGCTCACGAAAAAGCAGTTTCTGTCGCTCACAGGCTCGATGGTACATATCGATCTGACGCCGAGCCTTGATAAGATACAGTGCCGCACGGTCATAGCCTGCGGGGAAAGCGACAAGGCTAATATTAAAGCCGCACGGAAGCTGAGCGGGCTTCTGGCTGATTCCGACTTCCTTACGGTGGGCGGCGCAGGTCATGAAGCCAATATCGACGACCCAGAAAAGACGGCGAATATTATAAATGCGGCACTGAATGCGCATTCAAACAGCAGCATTTAACAAAACAGGAGGGAATCACAATGGATCTGCAGTCGATAATCGACGAGGGCAGGCGCATAGTATTCTTCGGCGGGGCAGGGGTTTCCACCGAAAGCGGCATACCTGATTTCCGCAGCACTGACGGGCTGTATAATCAGCAGTACAAATTCCCGCCGGAGCAGATAATCAGTCACAGCTTTTTCATGCGTGAGCCGGAGGAGTTTTACCGCTTCTACCGTGACCGCATGATATACCCAGACGCAAAGCCGAACGCTGCACACCTGAAGCTTGCGAAGTTAGAGCGTGCGGGCAAGCTTTCCGCAGTTATTACGCAGAATATCGACGGACTGCACACCGACGCCGGCAGCAAAAACGTCATAGAGCTGCACGGCTCGATACGCAGGAATCGCTGCATGAAATGCGGCAGGGCGTTTGGTTTAGACCGCATAATGCAGACTGACGGCATACCGAGGTGCGAATGCGGCGGCATTGTGAAGCCGGACGTGGTGCTCTACGAAGAGCCGCTTGACGAAAGCTGCATAAACCGTGCGATAAACGAGATAACCGAAGCCGACGTGCTGATAATCGGCGGCACATCGCTCGCGGTACAGCCGGCGGCGGGGCTTATCAGGTTTTTCAACGGCAGACGGCTTGCGGTGATAAATAAATCGCCGACATCAGCGGACGATGAAGCCGATATCGTGATAAACGGCAGTATCGGTGAAACGCTTGGCGGCATAGACGTCAGGTAGTATTGAGGTAATTATATGGAACTAAAGACAGTCACCTATCAGTGCCCGAACTGCAATGCGGCGCTGGAATATGACAATGCGCTCGGCAAATTCAAGTGTAAATTCTGTGACAGCGAATTTACCGAGCAGGACATAAAAAAGCACTTTGCAGAGAACGAAAACCTCTCGCTTTCTCAGGAGAATCTTGAAGCGGAGCGTGCCGCAGCGCAGGACGAAGCGAATATTCAGGCGGAGGAGTTCGCCGGTGCTTCGGCGCTGTATACCTGCCCAAACTGCGGCGCAGGAGTTATCTGCGACAGCCTTACCTCGTCAACGAGGTGCCATTTCTGCCATACGCCGGTAATACTCACGGGACGGCTTTCGGGCGAATTCAAGCCGGACGTGATAATCCCGTTCGTGATGACCCGTGAACGTGCCGAGAAAGCATTCAGAAGCTATAGCAGGGGAAAGATACTTCTTCCGCACGGCTTTGCGGCTGAGGCGCAGATACAGAATATCACGCCGCTTTACGTGCCATATTGGCTGAAAAGCGGCTCGGTGGACGCTTCTATCGAGGCTGAGGGAAGGAAAGTCCGCACTTGGCGAACAGGCGACACGGTACACACCAACACAAAGATCTTCAACGTTACCCGCCGTGCCGATATGATATTCACAAGAGTGCCGTGCGACGGCTCAAAGCGTATCGACGACAGCCTGATGGAGAGCATAGAGCCGTTCAATTACAAAGACCTCAAGCCGTTTTCGATGAGTTATCTTTCCGGCTGCGGCGCAGAGAAATACGACGTGACCGCCGAGGAGGCTTCTCCGTCGATAGACGCACGTATCCTGTCCGCTGCGGTGGACGTGCTGAAAAACGATATCACCGGCTATTCCTCGGTCACGATAAAGAGCAGGAATATGAACTTCCGCAGTCAGCAGACTGTATATGGACTGCTGCCGGTATGGTTCCTGAATTATACATACAAGGGCAAGGACTATCCTTTCGTGATGAACGGTCAGACCGGACTGTGCTTCGGCGTTCTTCCGGTCAGCAGGCTGAAAAAGTTCCTGCTGTGGCTGGGTATGTTTGTGGGACTTGGCATATTATGTGCGCTGATAGGAGGTTTTTTGTTTGAATAAGCATTTGCGTTCTATTATGGCGTTAGTTGCGGCGGCTGTGGCGGCGCTGTTTATCGGCTGCACGGCGTCTGCGCAGGATTATCACACGTATGCTTCAAGGCTGGTGGACGATCAGGGCGAGCTGTCGGACTATGAAATGAACTCGCTTTCCCAGCTTCTTGACGACACCGCACAGGAAATAAAGCTGAACATCGGCGTAGTGCTTGCCGATAAGGAAATGGACGGACTGGGCGAGCAGGCGTATACGCAGCAGTTCCTGTACGACAGCTTCGGGGACGAGTGGGGTTCTATCGTGCTCATGCTTGTACCGACAGGTTCCGGCAAGGTCGACCAGATATTCTACACCGATGAAGCTTACGACAGGTTCAAGGGTCAGCGTGAAAAGATATTCGACGCAGTTTACGAGGGTCTGGACAGCGGCTCAGGCGATAATTACTACGCTGCCATCTCGAAATACTGCGAATATCTGTCGAATCACGGCACAGGTTCTTCGTTTTCGTTACATCTGAATACTGGACATATAGTGGGTATCATCGTGGCGTTCCTGATATCCCTTGTTGTTGTGAACGCTCATGCGGCGAAATACAAGAAGCGCACGCCGATATCGGCGCGTGCCTACATGGACTCAAGATCCACGAATTTCACGCAGCGCAATGATATGTTCGTGCGTGAATACACCACGACCCGCAGAGTGAGCAGTTCTTCAAGTTCACGCGGAGGCGGAGGCGGCGGACACCGTGGAGGCGGTCACCGGAGCGGCGGTGGCGGCGGCAGACGGCGGTGAATCTGCTCTAAATAGAAAAAAGGGGCTGAAAAACAGTCCCTTTTGCTTTACTTGTTTTTTCCTGAGCGCCGCTTTTCCAATGCACGATTTATCTCGTCCGCTGTGCGCTTGCTGCTGAGCAGGCTTGAAAAGTAGGTGAATGCGTAAACGGCGGTAATACATATCATCATGACGGCACAGCTGGGCACATTCGGGACGTACCACTCGAACAGCCACCCGCATATAAGCACTGTTGCCGATATCAGAATATAGTGTATGATGAACCTGATAAGCCCCTCCCGCCGTGAATATTCACGGCATGGGATAACCACGACCGTTATCAGGGCGGTGACTGCTCCCACGATCAGGATATGCCACAGCACGTTGACCGTCCAGACCTCAATGTCGCTCAGCGCCAGCATGACTGCGCAGGCTATCGTCGTACCCGTCGTCACTCTGGTGAACATACTGATGAAATACTGCAGCTGCTTCATGCCTGACCTCCTAACCCCAGCTTCTTTTTCAGCGCCGGAACATACTGTCGTGAAATAACGACCTTTTCGCCGTTGTCCAGAATTGCCTCAAAACGGCCGTTGAATCCCGGCGTAAGCTTGGTTACTTTCGACAGATCGACTATGACCGATTTTGATACCCGCAGGAAATCTGTGTTTTCAAACTGCTGTTCCAGTTCGTAAAGCTTCCTGCGTATCTCGTATACCTTGCTTTCGCAGTAAGCGAACACCTTGTCGTCCACCGATTCAAAATAATACACGCTGCGAGGCTCTATCATCACGATACTTCCGTCCTCGGTGCAGGCAAGCTTTTCGCGGCGCGATTTCAGTGCGTAAATGAGTTTCAGTATTTCCTCGTCGGGTGAGGAACAGCGAATGATTATCTCTTCCTCTGCGCCTGCGGGAAGTTCCTCCATCGTTATCTTGATTTGGACCACGCCCCCTTGCTGTGTATTGGCTTATCTGTCGGATTTGAAACGCCTTCTGCTTATAAGCGTTGCAGCGGCTATAAATATTATACCACAAACCAGCAGAATTGCAAGCTGCATTACAGGCGTTACCTGAGTGTCGCCGAAAAATACCGCCGTGCCCATTTCCTTGTCGCATTCGGTGATGAACTGCTGCGGTACGCCCTCGAACGTGCGCTCGCTTATCGGCGCAGTCAGCACGCTTCTGAACATCGAGCAGCCGTGCAGCACCGGCAGGCATTTCAGCACCGTCTGAACTCCCTCAGGCAGGCTTCCCATGGGGATATAAATACCGCCGAGGAACCCGACCAGCGTGCTGACGAGCGTCACAAAGCCCGACCACGCGCCCGGAGCCTTTATAAGCAGACCGGCGAAATACATTATGCCGGAATAGGTGAAGCAGTTCACCAGAATCATGGCTAAAAGCTGCAGATGATCGCTGAAAGAGGGCAGCGGCGAACCGTTCACAGCGCCGAGGATATCAGCTGCTGCAAGAGTCAGCACGCATATGAAGGACGAAGCTATCCAAGCCGCTGTGATATAGCCGAGCGAAAGCTTCGTGCGGCTTATCGGCGCAGTCCTGAACGCTTGGATCCTGCCGTTGGTGAAGTCGTTTATCATCGTTGACAGGACTGTCGAGGATACCGTAACGCCGTTCACGCAGAGAATACCGCCCATAGCCCACATCAGAATAAGCTGCTTTGCGTTTTCGAGATTATCCTCAGGCGTGCCGAGGTGCATTTCATCAAGTGCCGAGGTGATTGACTGCACGTTCATGTCGCCGAGAAACACCAGCATGAGCACTATCACGATTATTGCAGACAGCAGCGAAAAGAACACCGCACCTCTGTCACGAAGATATATTTTCAGGTTTCTGCCTGCCAGACCCATTACTTCTCTCATTTCTCACACCTCCGTATTTTCAAGCTTTTTTCCGGTCGCATTCAGGAATACATCGTCCATCGTGCCGCCTATTACCTCAAACCCCGTTATCTCGCTGCGCACGCCGTTCACTATGTCGAGTGCGTCCATGGTGCAGCCGAGATATGTGCTGTAGCCCCAGCTTTCCTTTGTAAGTCCGTCAAGCGAAAGCGTCTTTTCGGTGTAAAGCCGCAGCTTGTCACGGGCGTATTTTTCTTTCAGCTCGAACGGTGTACCCTCGGCGCATATCCTGCCTTTGTCGAGAATGACTATCTTGTCTGCTTCCGCAGCTTCCTCCATGTAGTGCGTGGTGAGGAATACGGTCATGCCGCACGCCTTTCTCATGGCGGTTATCGTTTCCCATACGCTTTTGCGGGTCGCCGGGTCAAGACCTGTGGTCGGCTCGTCAAGGAAAAGCAGGTCGGGGGAGTGCATGAGTGCGGCGGCTATCTCGCAGCGGCGCTTCTGACCGCCCGAAAGCTTGCGGTATCGCTTATCTGCGACGTCATTGAGGGAAAGTATATCGCATACTCTGTCGAACTCTGCGGCGCATTCGCCTCTGCTGCTGCCGTATATTGAACCTCTGAGCATGAGGTTCTCACGTACTGTCAGCATATCGTCAAGGCAGTTGCCCTGATATACTATGCCTATGCGGCGGCGTATCTCGCTGTCATGCTTTCCCAGTTCTGCGCCGCATACTGTGGCGCTGCCGCCTGTCGGGGCGATCAGCGTGGAAAGCATATTTATGGTGGTGGATTTGCCTGCGCCGTTCACGCCGAGGAATCCGAAAAATTCTCCTTTCTTTACGGAGAAGCTTATTCCATCGACAGCCCTTGCCGTGCCGTATGATTTGGTAAGGTTTTCGGCTGTAACTGCGTACTGATATTCGTTATTCATAAGGTTCCTTCCTTTCTCTCTGCTGTGACTTGATTATACAACATACCAAAGCATTGTTCAAGAGGGTTTCCGGCAAGCTGCACTAATGAGGGGGTAACTTGCAGAGAAGATAGGCAAAGTGCAGGACTGGCGATAAACCCTCATCTTCTCCAGCCTGCAATAAAATGTGGGGGAAAGCGTTCGCTCTCCCCCGAATTGTATTCAGCTACAACCTTATTTGCTCCCCTGCTGAGGTGCACGCAGGCAGTTCTCCAGCAGGTATATAAGTTCGGAAATCGGCACGAAGAACGGCTGTTCCTCGTCGTTTTCCATCTCGATGACCAGAAGCGCCTTATTGCCCCAGTCGTTTATCGTGATACGTCTGACGGTGGTGCTTTTGTCCTTTTTGGTGTTGATCGATCTCAGCAGGTCGTTCATGCGGACGAATCCATGTATCCTGCCGCTGCTGCTGGTACGGAAAGACAGCTTCTTTGCGAGCGGCCTTTCTATGTCGATTATTACCTTTATCTCGGTGATACCGCCGGGCAGGTCTGCCTCTGTGCGGTGGACTGTCCGGAACTTCTTCACCGGGATATAGTCCTCAAGCTTCACGGTCGGTGCATTTGCATAGTGCTGCGAATTAGCCATGCTGTATCGATCCTTTCATTATAAAGTCGAGTCAACCTCGGTGAGCACCTCGTCAAGCTTTGCCATTTCCTCACGAAGCTGCTCAGGAGTGATGATGAGCGGCGGGCACACAAGGATCATGTTCTCGTGAGAATATGTCATGAACTTCTTGGCTTTCAGCTTGCCGATAATGCCGCTCATAACGCCGAGTTTATCGCCGCCGTAGGGCACCAGCGCCTCTCTTGTGTCCTTGTCCTTTACAAGCTCTATTGCAGAGAACAGACCGATGTAGCGCACATCGCCGACGCACTTGTGCTTTGCTTTCAGTTCCTCAAGTATCTCGCCGAGCACCTTGCCGCTCTTGTTCACGTTGTCGAGGATATTCGTATCCTTGTAGTACTTCAGGCAGGCAACGCCGGCTGCGCAGGCAAGCGGGTGTCCGCTGTAGGTAAGACCGCACTGCAGCACGTTGTCGTCGAAATATTCGGCGATCTTCTTGCTGACTGCAACGCCGCCAAGCTGTACATAGCCGCAGGTAACGCCCTTTGCGAAGCTTACGATATCGGGCTTTACGCCGAAGTTCTCGAATGCGAACATCTTTCCGGTACGTCCGAAGCCCGCCATTACCTCGTCGCAGATCATCATTATGCCGTAATCGTCGCATATCTTCCTTACGCCTGCAAGGTAGCCCTCAGGCGGGATAATTACGCCGTTCGAGCCTGTGACGGTTTCCATCACGATAGCTGCAACGCTGTCGGGACCCTCGTACATCACCTGCTCACGCAGCTTCTTTACGTAGTAGTCGCTGCATTCCTTCTCTGTCGCAAAGGGCAGGTCGTCGCGGTAGATATACGGGTCGAAGAACTTGACGAAGCCCGGAACTCCCGGCTCAAGCGGGAATCTTCTCGGCTCGCCGGTGAGGTTTCCTGCGCCGAATGTAGAGCCGTGATAGCTTCTGTAGCGTGAGAACACCTTTTTGCGTCCGGTGTACATTCTCGCCATCTTGATGGCGTTCTCGTTGGCGTCTGCGCCGCCGTTGGTGAAGAACACCTTGCCTATGTTGTCCGGCATAAGCTCTACTACCATCTGAGCAAGTTCCGAGCGGCTCTCAGCGGCGTAGCTGGGGCCGACAAAGCAGAACTTTTCAGCCTGCTCCTTGATGGCGTCGATTATCGGGCGGCAGCCGAAGCCCACGTTCAGGTTCACAAGCTGGCTCGACATATCAGTGTAGCGGTTGCCGTCGTAGTCCCAGAAATAAATGCCCTCGCCCCGCTCTACAGCGATAGGGTTCAGCCCTTTCTGCTTTGACCATGACTGCAGATTGTACTTGGAATGGTTTTCTTTGATCTCAGTTGCCTTCATAAGAATCGTCCTCCATTATCAGCTTCGAGCTGTCCGTGCTGAGTAATTCCTGCGCACGGAAAGCCAGAAGCAAATTCATTTTATCCTCATCGCTGAAGCTGCTGTTCAGAAGTTCGCGTATCTGTTTCAGCTTGTAATTCACCGTGTTGCGGTGAACGCCGAAGATATCCGCCACTTCCTTTACGCTGCAGTCGTTCTCGAAATAGCAGCGCAGCAGCTGAGCGCAGTCGGTGTTGTTCTTGGCGTCGTAGTCGAGCAGCCTGCCGAGCGTGCTTTCCACGTAGTCCGAAAGGATACGTGAGCTTGCCACGCCGAAAAGCAGCTTATAGACGCCGATATCGTGATAGTGCATGACGGAACTTTTCTTCATCACGGCGAGCCGCATTGCGGAAACCGCCTGATGATAGCAGGTGTGGATACCGTCATAGCCAAGACCTGCGTCTGAAATGCCTATGTGTACGCTGACAGGCTCTGCGCTGGCGTCCTGAACCGCCGTGCATAGCTGAGCGGCGAGTTTCTGCGCTTCCTGTGCGGAGAAATGCTGGCGCACTATCATCAGGTAGTTTTCCTGAATGAATATGCAGGAGGGGTACTGCGTATCTGCGCAAAGCTTCCTGACAAGGAACCTCATGCTGCGCCATTCGTCAGCCGTTCCCGACTTTGACGGGTGCATAAGCTGCGCCGCCAGAAGTACGTAGCCGCTCACATCGTGGAAGCCCCTGCGCTCCAGCACCGGAACATAGCCGTCACGGTCGGCGGGCGTGAAGAACAGATTCCTGAATGCGCCTGCAAGGCTTGTTTCGCTTTCCTCGTTGCTGATTATCCGGTGGCAGAAGTCATAGGTTATGTCGATGAGCCTTACCGACCACGGAACAACGAACAGCGGCAGCGAGTTCTTCTCGCAGAACTCGATTACGTCCTTCGGCACGGAGTTGATATACGGACCGATGTTGATGACGAAGCCAGCGACCTTTCTGTCGAACAGGTGCTGGGCGAAGTCCAGAAGCCAGCCGCTGCCTTTGTGGCTTATTCCGGTGGTGAATACGAGTTCGTTGCCGTGCATGAAGTCAGGCACTTCGCTGTCCTCAACGATATGCACCCACCGCACGTAGTTGTTCAGTCCCGCCTTGCCAGCGATAAGCTTCATAGCGTAGGTCTTTTCGGTGTTTGCGCAAAGTCTTGCGAGAGTAATAGCCATAATGCCCTCCTTTCACGCCTGTTATCTGTTGGGCTTTTTCACCCTCCTGCTTTGTGTTATCGAGCCTGTCGGACAGACAAGGCTGCAAAGCTGGCAGCCCACGCAGCCGCCGTTCAGGTGCGGCTTCCTGTCTGCGCCCATCGTTATCGCCTGATGTCCGCCGTCCCTGCAGGATATCATGCACCTGCCGCAGCCCGTGCAGCTATCCTTGCTGAATATCGGGTATACGACGGTGCTGCGGTCGAGGTCGTCAGCGGGAACGACGTTTGCTTCCGCCGCTCCGGTGAGTTCGCTCAGGCGGGACATTCCGTGCGCTTTCAGGTAAGCCTGCGTGCCTGAGATAAGGTCCTCGATTATGCGGTAGCCATACTGCATGACCGCCGTGGTTATCTGGATATTCTCGCAGCCGAGCGCTATAAATTCGAGAGCGTCGTGCCAGCTTTCGATACCGCCGATACCGCTCAGCGGCATTCCTTTCAGTTCCGGACATACCGCCATGTCGTGAATGAACCGCAGCGCAATGGGCTTTACCGCCTTTCCTGAATAACCGGAAACCGAGCATTTGCCGTTCACTGACGGGCAGGAAACCATGCTGTCGAGGTCTATGCGGGTCAGGCTCTTTATCGTGTTTATCGCAGCGATACCGTCTGCGCCGCCCTGTTTTGCTGCGACAGCGGGTACTTCCATGTTGCCGATGTTCGGGGTCATTTTTGCGAGCACGGGAAGCTTCGTTCCACGCTTTGCCGCAGCGGTGTACGCTTTCACCAGTTCCGGATTTTGTCCGACGTCGCTGCCGAGTCCCTCGCCGACCATCTGCGGGCAGGAGAAGTTGCATTCGATGATGTCGCAGCCCGCTTCCTCAGAGAGCCTTGCAAGTTCCGCCCATTCCTGCTCGGTGCTGCCCATTATTGAGGACACTATCACCTTTGTCGGGAAGTCTTGCTTCAGTCTGCGCAGTATATCGAGATTTTCCTCCAGCGGGTGGTCGGATATCTGCTCCAGATTCTTGAAGCCCACGAACGGCGTTGATTCCTTGCCGATGGCGTCGAACCTCGGTGATACCTCGTCGGGTCTGATGAAGCCTATCGTCTTGTATACGATACCGCCCCAGCCCATTCTGAGAGCCTGTGCGCACATCTCATAGCCGCTCGCCACCACTGACGAGGACAGGAAGAACGGGTTCTCGCACTTCACACCGCAGAACTCCATCGAAAGGTCTGCGTCAGAACCCTGCGGCTTTATCGGCTGCGGCGCAGCCTTTGCCATCTCCCGAACGCTTATCGGCGAGGAGTAGTGCAGGCAGACGCTTTCGCAGTTTCCGCTGCATTCAGCGCACACGCTGCTGTCGATATACCCTGCGCCGACCGCCGCATTCTCGAACCGCACAGCCCTGACGAACCGTGCGGGGTCATAGCCCTTGGGGCAGGCGGCGGTGCATGGAGCGTCGGCGCACAGCATACATCGTGCCGCTTCGTTATTGAGTATCAGTTCTGCATATTTCATTTCATGCACCTCCGCCGTAAAGTCACTTGCTGACGTGCTTTGCGCACTTCACGAACTTGCCCCAGCCTCTTTCGCCGACAAATTCGCCGTTATCGAACACCAGACGACCTCTGGAGTAGGTCTGCACGGGATAACCGTGCACCTCTATGCCCTCCCAGATGGTGTGGTCGCAGTCGGAGTGCATATTTTCCTGATGTATGGTGAAATTCTTGTTCGGGTCGTAGATAACTATGTCGGCGTCCTTTCCGGGGGCAATTTCGCCCTTGTCGGTGCAGCCGAATATCCTTGCTGGATTAGCCGAGCAAAGCTCCACGGCTTTCTCGAACGGGATAACGCCGTCGTTCGCCTTTCCCAGCATATACGGGTACATATTCTCGACGCCTGCGCAGCCGTTCGGTATCTTGCGGAAGTCGTTCAGACCCCAGTCCTTTTCGCTCTGCTGGAACGGACAGTGGTCGGTGGCAACCGTGTCGATATCGCCCCGCTTGAGCGCTTCCCATACGGCGTCCTGAGAATCCTTGTCCTTCATGGGCGGCGAGCATACGAAGTTCCTGCCGTCCTCGCGCTTATAAACGTCGCAGGTAAATTCAAGATACTGCGGGCAGGTCTCCGCGTATATCTCGTAGCCCTCGTCCTTGGCTCTGGTGACCGCCTCGACGCCCTGCCTGTCGGCAAGATGCACGATATAAAGCGGTGCGTTGGCTGCCTTTGCAAGGTTTATCGCACGTACGTCCGCTTCGCCCTCGACAAATTCCGGACGGCTCATGTAGTGATACCATGCGCTGGTCTTTCCCTCGCTGATGTATTTTTCGGTGAGCGTGTTCACAAGTTCATTGTTCTCTGCGTGCACTGCGATGAGCGCGCCGAACTCCTTGGACTTTTCAAGAAGCTGGTAGAATACGCCGTCCTTTACGCCGAAGTCGTATACCATGAACACCTTGTAGGAGGTGATACCGATATCGCAGGCGTCCTTTATGCTGTCCAGAAGCCCGCCGTGGATATCCTTTACGCCGATGTGGAAAGAGTAGTCCACCGCTGCGTCAGGTGCGGCAAGAGCGTTCCTGCGCTGGAAGGTCTGGGTCATAGTTTCGTCGAAATCCTGCAGTGCGAAGTCGAACACCGTGGTCGTACCGCCGCAGGCAGCAGCCCTTGTTCCTGCGAAATAATCGTCGGAGGACACCGTGCCGCCGAACGGCATTGCGAGGTGCGTGTGTGCGTCTATTGCACCGGGCAGCACCAGCTTTCCGGCTGCGTCCACGACCTTTGCGCCGGGGTAGTCGAGGTCTGTTCCCACTGCGGCGATCTTTCCGTCCCTTACCGCTACGTCAGCCCTGACTGAGCCTGTGGAATTAACGACTGTGCCGTTTTTGATTATCATATCCATAAGATGAACCTCCTTTGTTTATTCGGCAGTCACTGCCTGTCGGAAAACCAAGTGCAGCGAACTGCACCGGGCTTTCCGACAGACCCCCGTTTTTGCGGGGATCTGCTGCGGAATGAAAGAAACCTATTCGGGAGTGGTTGTCATTACTTGGTGAACGTATCGTTCTTGTATACCAGCACCAGACCGGATCTCTGATATACCTGAGCGACTTCGAGAAGATCCATGCCGCCTGCGTTGGCGTTGATGAGGTTGGATACCCATGTTACGCCGAAATCAACAGTGCCGTTGTATACTGCGGTGGTTTCTGAGATATCGCCGCCGCCGGATACGATATCGACGTCCAGACCTACCTCGTCGTAATAGCCCTTTGCCTTAGCCACGTAGTAGCCCATGAACTGAGCCTGCGGCAGCCACTTCAGCTGAACGGATACGGAGGTCTTTTCTGGTGCACCGTCCGCTGCGGGGTCGTATGCGAGGTATGCGGTGCTGCGGATATCGTCGAGCGTGAGCGAAGCCAGCTTGTCCTTTGAAGCGCTGTCCTCCAGAATGATGTACTGCTTTGCAAGGTCGAGAGTCTGCTGCATTGCTTCCTCGTCCATATTGCCCACGTCAGAAGCGGAAACCGCATTGCCCTTTGTGTCTGTAGTGACAAGCTTTGCTACCTCGCCTGCCATATATGCCTGATGGTCGGCGGATACCGACGAACCTGCCTCGAACACTATCTCGGCTGCCTCGTCAGGGTGCTCACAGGCGTAAGCCCAGCCCTTCATTGAAGCGGAAACAAATGCCTTGACGGTATTCGGATTCTCCTCGGCGAACTTCTTCGAGGTGAACAGGTTGTCCTCCAGCATTGCAACGCCCTCGTCGTTCATGTCGATGGTGCTTACAGTATCGCCGTAGCCGTAGCCGCCCTCATAGCTGTTGACCACCAGACCAAGTTCGTTGTAGGTCATTGCGGAAGCGAGCGTTACTGCGTCGGAATCGAACTGGTCCATTGTGAAGTCCTGCGTGATGTAGTCTGCGGGAAGCCCGTACTTAGTCAGCAGCGCCTGGATCTCATATTCGTTGCCCAGACCCCAGTTGCCGACCTTTCCGTCTGCAGCCGCAGCCTTGATTATCTCCTCATGGCTCATCATGCCGGAGCTTTCAGCAGCCGAACTTTCCTCTGCTGCGGAGGAACTTTCCTCTGCTGCGGAGGAACTGTCCGCTGCGGTAGCGCTTTCAGCCGCCGATGAGCTGCTGGAACTTGCCGTGCTGCTTGTGCCGCCGGAGCAGGCGGTCAGCTGCGCACATACGAGGAGCAGCGACGCTGCAGCGAGAAGGTTCTTTCTTGTCTTTTTCATAATAGGTTACCTGCCTTTCTTTTTGCCTTAGCTTTTGTCTATCATAAACGGGAGAATCAGGCTCTCCTGCGTTTAAGCACTAATCTTTCGAGTATCATCAGGATAACGTACATTCCTATGCCTATCGCACAGGCTACTGCGATATACGCCCACGCTGTGGGGTATTGCCCCTTGACGATGTTCTCGCGTATCTGCCTGCCGACGCCCACGGTGTCCTCTGCGAAATATTCAGTTACCAGTGCGCCGATAACGCTTGCCGGAACGCTCACCCTCAATGCGGTGAAAACGTAGGGCAGCGAGTTCGGAAGCCTTAGCTTCATGAATACCGTAAGCCGGCTTGCCGCATAGGAACTCATCAGGTCCTCTGAGAACGGCTTCAGCTCGGTAAGTCCCCTGAACGCATTCACGCTCATTGCTGCGGTGCAGGATATGGTGACCACGATTATCTTTGCGAACGTACTGCGCACCGAAACTTCGCCGCTGACATCTCTCGTCCAGTTGTTTATTACCGGAGCGAGAGCGACTATCGGTATCGCATTGAACGCCGACACTATCGTCAGTCCGCCTGCGCCCCATTTAGAGAATACCGTGGCAATTACTGCGATAAGGTAGCCCATAAGGCTTCCGAGGGCTAGTCCGCCGAGCGCCACGATCAGCGTTTTCTGCACGTGGCCGCTGATGGATTCACGGTTCTCGGAGATTATCTCGGCTATTCTTGACGGAAGCGGCAGCGTTATCGTATCCGTGCCTATCCATGAATGCAGCACCTGCGTCTGCCACAATACGAAGAGTATCACGCCGAACAGCAGCGGCAGACCCACGCCCGAAGCCATGTTCAGCAGCTTTTTTGTTTTCATGAATATCCCTCCTGTCAGCCGTCTGACTTTTTGCGCTTGTAGGGGCACAGCAGCCTTTCGATAAGCCCCATCAGGCAGAAGCTGAGAATGCCTATAACTGCGCTTATCAGCACGATATCCCAGAACACCAGTCTTGTCATGCCGCCTTTGAGCGACTGCGAAAGCATACACCCAAGACCGTTGCCGCCCTGCAGGGTATCCACCAGAATGGAAGCGGTTATCGCCATCGGAGCGGATATTTTCAGTCCCGTGAAGAAATACGGGATACAGGCGGGGATAAGCGTTTTGGTGTAAAGCTGGAACTTGTTTGCCGCATAGCTGAACATCAACTCGTGCTTTTCTTTTTCCACTGATTTGAAGCCCGCCAGCACGTTCGTCGATACCGGATAGAACGTCAGTATTGCTGCGATGACTATTCTTGCGGTGTTGATGTCGCCTGTGATGGAAAGGATTATCGGCGCCATTCCGAGTATCGGTATCATCTGAATTATCATCAGATAAGGGAAAGCTATCTTCTCGACTATCCTTGAAAGGTTCATCAGCAGTGCCAGAATATAGCCGGTCAGCGTGCCGATAAGGAAGCCTATGCCCGCCCTTGAAAGCGTTTCGGCGCAGCTTGTGCCGATAAGCTCTATCATGGTCATCTTGCCGGTGACTTTCTTGTCGCTGAAAAACGAACCTATTATCTCCCAGAGGTGCGGCAGCACATTCACAGGAGTTCTCTTGGTTGCGGCGACGATGAATGCGAATATCTCCCAGATAACGATTATTCCGAGTATCCACACCAGCGTGACCATTTTCTTTGATTTAAGAAAACGCTTCAGCGTCGGGACAAAGCCCCGTTTCGCCTGCGCATTTGTCTTTGTCATGCCGTATCCCTCCTGTCTGCGGTCATACTCCCTCGAAGCTGTTTCTTACCTTTGCGACAAGTTCGGTAAATTTCTGCGTGTCCGTCATATCCAGCGTGCGCGGCCTTGGCAGTGTGATATCCACCACTGCGGAAAGCCTGCCGGGGTGCGGGGAAAGCACGCATACTCTGTCGGAAAGGAAAACGCTTTCGGAAATGTTGTGAGTAACGAAAACCACTGTCTTGTTGGTCTTTCGCCATATTTTCAGCAGGTCGATGTGAAGCTTTTCACGGGTGAACTCGTCCAGAGCCGAGAAAGGCTCGTCCATCAGAAGTATTTCGGGGCGTATCGCCAGAGCCCTTGCAATGCCGACTCTCTGCTGCATACCGCCCGAAAGCTGGTTCGGATAGTGGTTTGCGAAGCTTGTCAGTCCGACCATCTCCAGCATACTGTCCGCTATCTCCTCACGCTCGTCCTTGGGCACGTGCATTATCTCCAGCGGGAGCATGACGTTCTTGCGGACTGTGCGCCAGTCGTAAAGCACGGGGCTCTGGAACACTATTCCGTAACGCTGTGCGAGCCGTGCTTCTTTCGGAGAAACGCCGCCGACCTCGATTTTTCCGGTGGTCGGGTGGAGCAGGTCTGCGATTATCCTGAGGAGCGTGGTCTTGCCGCAGCCGGACGGGCCAAGCAGCGAGATGAACTCACCCTTTTTGATGTCCAGCGTCACATTGGTGAGCGCCGTTACATCATTACCGCCCTGATCCTTGTACACCATGCCTATGCTGTCAAGCATGATCTCTGTGTTTACGTTTGCCATATTCTTTCACTCCTTATAGTATACAGGATAAAAAACAGGGCAATGACTCCGTCGTTGGCGTCATTGCCCTGATCTAAAGATTTTGCAGGATTTTGTTTCTGATTATTCAGATTTCCTTTCCGTGATTCAAGTATACAGCAAAACGCCGGCTTTGTCAATGCGGCTGTTCGTTTTTGGCTCTTTTAGCTAATATTATTCCCACGCAGTCGGCATTATTGACGAATTTGTGCAGAATGCCCCGCTTTGTGCTTTGGCATAGCCAACTTATCGTGTGCCAAAGCACAACGATTCGCCGAAAATCAGTTGGATATGTCGGAAAAGCTGCGATGTACGGAATATGCAAAGTGCAGACGCACAGTCCGTGAATCTTGCATATTTGCGGCGAACTTCCTTGCTGTGCAGTATAAAATGAATTTTGCAAAAACATAATCCTGCAAAAAGCCGCCGCAGTTTCCTGCGGCGGCACTATTGCTATATGCTGTTTAGCTATTCACTTTTTGCCGTTAATAGCCTTGCAAAGCGAATCAAGCTTCTTATAGGAGTAAGTCTTTCCCTTGTAGGTGACCTTTATCTTTTTGTTTACCTTGTCAAACGGGGTCGCTCCGATAGACTTGACACGGTTGGTTATCTTGACGGTTTTCAGCGACTTACAACCAGAAAAAACATTGTCGCCGATAGATACCGACTTGCAGGATATCTTCGCACTGCTGAGTTTCCCGCAGTTGAAGAATGCCTGTTCTTCTATCGTCTTTACGCTGCTGGGTATGGTAATGCTTTTCAGGGAGCTGCAGTCCTTGAACGCCATTGAGCCTATTGTTTTCAGACCCTTGGAAAGTTTCACTGTTTTAAGAGATGTGCAGCCTAAGAACGTTCCATGTATTTCGGTAACGCTGCTGGGTACTGTGATGCTTTCCAGAGAACTGCAGCCTGCGAAAGCATAGTTTTCTATAGTTTTCAGACCCTTGGGAAGTTTCGCTGATTTAAGAGATGTACAGCCTTGGAATGCCAAGTAGCCGATAGAGGTCAGGGAGTCCGGAAGATTTATGCTTTCGAGCGATGTGCATTGTATGAATGTTTCTGAGCCGATGCGGGTCAGAGTGTCCGGCAGTTCCACGGTTTTCAGCGATTCGCAGCTGTCGAAAACAAAATCGCCTAATTCGGTAACGCCCTCAGGAATAGTTATGCTTTCCAGTGCGGTGCAATCGCTGAATGCGCCGTCGTATATTTTTTCCACCCAGACGGGAAAATTCACTTCTTTTATGTTCGGATTGTTGGAGAAATCCATTATTTCAGTGACGCGGTGTCCGTTTATCTTTGCAGGGATATCAACGACCTCGTCGCTTCCGATGTATCTGATTCCGATGGTCGATTCGCTGAGCACATCACACTCAAAATCGCCAAATGTATAGAGTTCACCGACCTTCATGGTCTTTGCCGGAACAGGTGTCTGTGCAAAAGCCGCAGGCGTCATCAGCGCAGAAGCCATGATACAGCCTGCCACAAGTCCGGAAACTATCTTTCTAAGATTCATTTTCTTTACCTTCCTTTTTGGTTTGGGACACGATTTTGTTTTATTCAGCGTGCCGCTTATGTATTTGTGATACATATTTATTTTACCAGAATAATTAGTTAAAAACAATCGGCAATATATATATATATATATATAAGATTTAGTGCATTTTCGTCAAAAACAGCAAAAAGCTGCCCGAACATAAATTCGGGCAGCCCAGACTGTGTGTTGACTTTTTCGACAGACTGAGCCGCCGCAGGAAACTGCGGCGGTCTTTCCGATATAGAAGCAGAAGCGAAATTACTTCACTTTGAGCTTCATATCAGCAGTTGCCCAAGTATAGTAATCGCTGGTGTCGGTGGTGACGTCGAAAAATGCCTCGTCTACATGGGTGACATAATTGTTCACCATTTTGCATTTGCTCGTCTTGTAAGCGCTGACATAAAGCCCGTTGCAGTTCTTGATAGCGCTGATATTAGGCGTCAGTTTACCTTCCTCGTTCTCTGTGCACTTTACGGTAACGGTGAGAGTATTCTTGGATTTGTTCCATGAGAATTTGCAGGGTACTACACTCCGGTCGTCTGAAGAATATGAGTAGTAGCAATTCTTGATGGAGTTTTTATCCATATCGACATACACAGAAGCTTCGTTAAACCATTGTGCATTCAGATCTCTCATACCAAATTCAACACGAACAGGGTCCTTTGCAGAAGCCTTCTTCATGTACTTTGCAAAATCAAAGCCCTTAATTGTGATTTTTGCCTTGTCCTCGTATACCTTAGCGGTCACTGATATGCTGTCGAAATCAGTTTTGCCGGTATGCTTTATCAGTGTGGTTCTGCTCTCGGTGTTGCTGTAAACGCTCTCGTAATTCTTGCCGTCCACTTTCTGAACAGTGGTTATATAGAACTCATAGGAGTTGCGCTCTGTGTCGAACTTTTTGGTGCTTAACTTTGTCTTTTTGGTGGAAACAAGCTTCTTTTTGGGACCGTTGTTTTCTGAGTAATACACGTTATACTTGGTTGCGCACTCTACCTTGCTCCATGAAATGGTCACTTTTCCGTTTTTCACGGTCGCTTTGGTGGTTTCCGGCGCATTGGGTTTTATTTCAAAGGTCACAACCTTTGTGCCGGTATATTTACCTATGCCCTTTATCGTCACGGTTGCCGTTCCTATTCCGTTGTTGTTCGCATAGGATACGGTGAAGTCCTTGCCTTCCGTAAGCTGATCGCCCACTTGCAGCCCGCCATTTTCGTCATAGACACCGTATGTGTATACATACACGCTTTGCTTGATAGGCTCTCCACGGTAAATCCAATTATTATCAAGCTCACTTACGTAGAAATCGGAAATGTCTATTTTTTCTCCCGGAACCTCAACGCTTGCCGTCGTCTGCATATCCTGTGCAAACGCCGCTGCAGGAACTGCAGTTGCTGCCATGACCACTGCCGCAAATGCTGCGGCGATTCTTGATGAATGCTTCATCTTCCTTTTTCCTCACTTTCGATGATTTGTGAATTGCTTCACGTATTAAATTATACCACGATTGGGTTGGCTTGGTCAATGTGCAATATATATAGGATTTAGTGCATTTTCGTCAAAAACAGCAAAAAAGCTGCCCGAACATAAATTCGGGCAGCCCATAATATAAGGTATATCTCTTACTTCTTAGCAGTCTTTCTTGCAGCGGGCTTCTTAGCGGGAGCCTTCTTTGCTGCAGCGGGCTTCTTTGCGGGAGCAGCCTTCTTAGCGGGAGCTGCAGTGCCGGGAGCAACGTCGATATCGTCGTTCCAGCTGTACAGCTTACGCAGTTCTGCGCCGACCTTTTCAAGCTGGTGTTCGCTCTCGATACGGCGGCAGGCATTGAAGTGACTTCTGCCCATCTTGTTCTCGGTGATCCAGTTGCGTGCGAAAGTACCGTCCTGAATCTCGTGGAGGACCTTCTTCATTTCCTTCTTGGTCTCTTCGGTGATAAGACGCTTGCCTACCTCGTAGTCGCCGTATTCAGCGGTGTCGGAGATAGAATATCTCATCATCTTGAAGCCGCCCTTGTAGATAAGGTCAACGATGAGCTTCATCTCGTGAATGCACTCGAAGTAAGCATTCTGGGGGTCATAGCCGGCCTCTACCAGAGTTTCAAAACCAGCCTTCATCAGGGCAGTTACACCGCCGCACAGTACGCACTGCTCGCCGAACAGGTCGGTCTCAGTTTCGCACTGGAACGTGGTGGTCAGCACGCCTGCTCTTGAACCGCCGATACCAGCCGCATAAGCAAGACCGGTGTCGAGCGCTCTGCCGGTTGCGTCCTGATGTACAGCGATAAGGCAGGGAACGCCTCTGCCGATCTGATACTCAGAACGAACAGTGTGGCCCGGACCCTTAGGAGCGATCATGATGACGTCAACGTCAGCAGGGGGAACGATCTGACCGAAGTGGATATTGAAGCCATGAGCAAATGCAAGAGTCTTGCCTGCTGTGAGGTTGGGAGCGATGCTCTCCTTGTAAAGCTCAGCCTGTCTTTCATCATTGATGAGTATCATGATGAGGTCGGCTCTCTTAGCTGCTTCAGCGGCTGTGAAAACCTCAAAGCCTGCGTCAACAGCCTTCTGCCAGCTCTTGGAGCCCTCATACAGACCGATGATGACCTTAACGCCGCTCTCCTTGAGGTTCAGAGCGTGAGCGTGACCCTGGCTGCCGTAGCCGATGATAGCAACGGTCTTGCCGTCCAGCATGGACAGGTTGCAGTCTTCCTGGTAATAAATCTTTGCCATTGTTTTTATCTCCTTTTGAAGAATAATATATACGACGCCTTTTGAGCGAGGTTATACGGTCATACCCTGACGGTGGCTTCGCCCTTCTGCATGGCTATCGTGCCGGTGCGCACGACTTCCTTTATGCCGTAGGGGCGCAAAAGTTCCTCGTAATTATCGAGGTTCTGCTTGCTGTCGGACAGCTCTATCGTCAGTGAATTTGCCGAGATATCCGAGATCTTTCCCTTGGCTATCTCAGCTATGCTGATGAGTTCGGGGCGCTGCTTGGGTGTGCAGCTTACCTTTATCAGCACAAGTTCTCTTGTCACTGCGGTGTCATTGTGCAGGGTCTTTACCTTGATGACGTCTATCAGCTTGTTCAGCTGCTTTTCTATCTGTTCAAGGGTATATGCGCTGCCGTCAGCGACAATGGTTATTCTGGACACCTTTTCGTCGTCGGTCACGCCGACTGCAAGGCTGTCGATATTGAAGCCCCTTCGTGCGAACAGTCCGGCAACTCTTGCGAGGACGCCGGCATGGTTCTCCACAAGGACTGATACTGTATGCTTCATGCCTGCACCTCCATCAAAGGATAGTCTTTTCGTATTCCTCGACAGCCGCTTCGATAAGATAGGGGCGGTCGGAGGCTATCATGCGCTGTATGGCAGCGTCCATCTTTTCGGGGCTGTCCACCAGTTCATTGCTGATACCGTAAGCGTCCGCAAGCTTTGTGAAGCAGGGACTGCCGTCCAGCGCCACGGCAATGCGGCGGCTGTCATAGGCACGCTCCTGAAGTTCACGCACCATGCCGAGGTAATTGTTGCGCATAACGATCACCTTAACGGGCACGTTGTGCTGTACTGCGGTAGCAAGTTCCATCATCTGCATCTGGAACGAGCCGTCGCCGCATACGGACACGACCTCTCTTGACGGGTCTGCAAGCTTAGCGCCTATCGCAGCGGGGAGCGAATAGCCCATAGTACCCATGCCGCCGGAGGTCAGGAACCTGCCGCCGCTGAGCGTGATATTCGCTGCTGTCCATATTTGATTCTGCCCGACGTCAGCCACAACGACTGCGTTTTTCGGCAGGTGTTTATCAAGCGTCCTGATGAACTGCTTGGGGTTGACGTAGCCAGCGGGAGCGGCTATTATAGGCTTGTCCTCGCGGCAGGCGTCAAGCTGCTGCTTCCACCCGGAGTGGTCAGCCGCTGCGACCGCTTCCATGAGCTGTCCGAGAACCAGCGTAAGGTCGCCGACTATCGGTATATCAACGTCGAGATTCTTGCCTATTTCAGCGGGGTCGATATCCACGTGGATAACGTTCAGGTCGCTGCGCTGCCGCATTGCCGCAATGGCACGGTCGCCGACTCTGGCACCCAGTATCACAAGAGTATCGCAGGTATTCACGGCGTTGTTTGCCGCTTTGCAGCCGTGCATTCCGAGCATACCGTAATACAGCGGGGAATCGGTCGGCATTGCGCCCAGACCCATCATGGTGGAAACCACTGGAATATCGGCGTGCTGCGCAAATCCTCTCATCAGTTCAACTGCGTCGCCCGTGAAAAGACCGCCGCCCGCAAGTATCAGCGGCTTCTTGGCGGAAGCGAGAGCGGCTGCGGCACGCTTTATCTGGTTGCCGTTGCCGGTGCTGCTGGGGCGATAGCTGCGAATATCCACGGTATCGGGGTATTCAAAATCTATCTCGGCGTTCTGGACGTCAAACGGCACGTCTATCAGCACAGGGCCTCGTCTGCCTGTGCCTGCGATATAGAAAGCACGCTTGAACACCTCTGCGGTGTCCTCCGGACGCTTCAGCAGGTAGCTGTGCTTCACGAACGGCTCTGCAGAGCCGGTTATGTCGGCTTCCTGAAAAACGTCCCTGCCTATCTGGTCGGAATTGACCTGACCGGTTATCACGACCATGGGCACTGAATCCATATATGCGGTGGCTATTGCGGTGATGAGGTTCAGCGCGCCCGGACCGCTCGTTGCTATCGCAACAGCAGGCTTTCCGGTTATTCTCGCATAGCCGCTTGCCGCATGACCGCCGTTCACTTCATGCCGCACCAGAATGTGACGGATATCCGTCTTATATAATTCATCGTAGAAAGGACATATCGCTGCGCCGGGATAACCGAAAACGGTGGATATTCCCTCGGCGGCAAGGCATTCTGTCATTGCCTTTGCGACTGTCATACGAACCTTACTCAACTAAGTCCCTGCCTTTCATCTGCCCCTTACATCGGGCAGCGTGTTTCTCTGCATTTCTAAGATACGCTTTTATTATACCAAACCTAAGCGCTATTGTCAAGGGAAATATGCGAATTTGTGCAGACAAGCGATAAACCCTCATCTTCGTCGTAAGGCGAAAACCTTTAATGCGCAGCGTCGTGCTGCGCTTGGGGTTTTCGCTTGTGGCGTCCTGCCACAATGCGCATTTCGGCAGGCACAAACACGATGTTTGTGCCGCTGCCCCAAAAGCCTGACACGACGTCGGGCAACTAAGGGCAGCCTGCGCAAGCAGGACACTTGTGCCGCTGCCCCAAAGCCCAGCCGTATGACTTGTTCCTAGAATCTGAGGGCTTCTCGCTTGTCTGGGGAGCCTGCCTGTTATGTCTGAGCATGATTTGACAATATCGCAAATATGTGATACAATTAAAAATGCTGATTCTAAAAAGAAAGTGTGAACAAAATGAAAGACAAAGAAAAAATAACCGACACAGAAGAAGCAATGTCACGCTCGGAACTTCTCGGAAACGCTCCCGTGACTGCGCTGATGATAAAATTCGCCGTACCGTCGATAATCGCAATGCTCGTCGGCGCTCTCTACAACATAGTCGATCAGCTGTTTATAGGTCACAAGGTCGGCGAACTTGGCAATGCGGCAACGAATATCGCATTCCCGCTTTCCACCTCCTGCCTTGCGCTGGCGCTGCTATTCGGTATAGGCGGCGCAAGCTGCTTCAATCTGGATATGGGCAGGGGAGAGCGCGAAAAAGCCCCTTATTTTATCGGAAACGCCGCAGTAATGATGGGCATTTCCGGCGTAGTCATGCTGATCGTGACAAAGCTATTTCTTACGCCGCTGCTGACGCTTTTCGGCTCGCCTGCAGACGTGCTCCCGCTTGCTGAGGAATATGTCGGCATAACCGCATGGGGCTTCCCGTTCATGATAATCACGACAGGCGGCGGACACCTTATCCGTGCAGACGGCAGTCCCAGAATGACGATGGTGTGCAACCTGCTCGGAGCAGTCATAAACACGGGTCTGGACGCACTTTTCGTCATCGGCTTCGACTGGGGAATGGCAGGCGCAGCCTATGCGACGATAATCGGGCAGATTATATCTGCGGCTGTGGTCATAGGCTACCTCGCACGCTACAAGACTGTACATCTGGGGCTTCGTCACCTGCTGATACGGTGGGAATATACGTCAAAGACAATTGCCATCGGCATGGCATCGTTCTTCAACCAGCTTGCGATGATGGTGGTTCAGATAGTCATGAACAACCTCCTGCGGCACTACGGTGCGCTTTCGGTATACGGCGAATCAATACCCATTGCCGTTTCGGGAATAGTCATGAAGGTGAACCAGATAACGTTCTCGATAGTCATAGGTCTTGGACAGGGCGCACAGCCGATAATCAGCTATAATTACGGCGCACGGCAGTACGACAGGGTGAAAAAGGCGTTCCGCTCTGCGCTGACTGTCGGCGCAGCAGTTGCGGTGACTGCGTTCATACTGTTCCAGCTTTTCCCGTCGCAGATAATTGCGATGTTCGGACAGGGCTCAGACGAATATTTTGACTTCGGCGTGAAGTTCTTCAGAATATTCCTGTTCTTCACATGGCTGAACTGCCTGCAGCCTATCGCTTCGATATTCTTCACCTCGATAGGCAGGTCCGTAAAGGGTACGTTCCTGTCGCTCACACGTCAGATATTGTTCCTTATGCCGCCGATGATAGTTCTCCCGATGTTCTGGGGAATAGACGGAATGCTGTGGTCAGGGCCTATCGCCGACGTGCTTTCCGCAGCAGCAGCGATAATACTTCTGGTGCTGGAGTTCAGGATAATGTCACGGCAGGCGAAAGAAATTGCATAAAATTAAGCGGGGCTGCGCTATAGCCCCGCTCGTTTTATGTCTGTCTGATTAAAGCTTGTCGCTCGCTGAAAATACCAGAAATGTATACAAAGCCGGCAGTATAAGAATTATGATATCGCCGAAGCTGAACATACCTCCTGCAATACTGCATATCAGCGATATCACGGACATCACGGTCATTATGCCGCCTGCTGTGAGAGCCGTGCGGACTGATCTCATTCCGCCGCCGCCCGCCGCATGGAGCCCGAAAATACACATTGCGCCGAAGCCCGCCGCAACGATCAGCATACTGACCAGATTGCCCAGATACCCCATTGCGCCGCCGTTCTTCACCATCGAGAACATCGCATAGCGGAAGAAGCCGCTGTTCCCGCCGAATATCACCTGAAAGTTGAGTATCACGGAAAGCACGGCAAGAATACCGCTGAGCAGCGATATGACCTGTATGGTTTTCTTCATTTCAGCACCTCCGTCAGAGCGCCTTCAGGGCACGCTGACCTATATCCTTACGGTAATGAGCCTTGTCGAACGAAATGCCCTCCACCGCCTTGTAGGACTTCTCCAGAGCCTCTCTGAGGTCGTCGCCGACAGCGGTGACGCCGAGCACTCTGCCGCCTGCGGTGTAGAATTTACCGTCCTGCAGCTTCGTTCCCGCATGATAGATATATGCAAGCGGGGACTGACCATGCTCGTCCAGACCGGATATCTCCTTGCCTGTTTCGTATTTTTCGGGATATCCTCCGCTCGCCATAACTACGCAGGCGCAGGACTTGCCGCTCCACCTGATGTCGAGGGTATCCAGCTTTTCTTCCCAGATCGCTTCGATGATGTCAACGAGGTCTGTTTCGAGAAGCGGGAGCACTACCTGCGTTTCGGGGTCGCCGAAGCGGCAGTTGTATTCTATCACCTTTGCGCCGTTGGGGGTGAGCATAAGCCCGAAATAAAGGCAGCCCTTGAACGGACGTCCATCTGCCTGCATTGCGGCGATGGTGGGCTTGAATATCTTTTCGTCGCATTCTTTCTGGAACGCTTCGGTATAGCAGGGATTCGGCGCAACTGTGCCCATTCCGCCGGTGTTGAGTCCTTCGTCGTTGTCGTTGGCACGCTTGTGATCCATTGAGGATATCATGGGCTTTACGGTCTTGCCGTCTGTGAATGCAAGAACGGTGACCTCCGGTCCGGTCATAAATTCCTCGATAACTATTTCGCTGCCGGAGCTGCCGAATTTGCCGTCAAGCAGCATGGACTGCACGGCTGCCTTGGCTTCCTCGAAGTCCTTGGCAATGATAACGCCCTTTCCGAGAGCCAGACCGTCGCACTTGATGACTGCGGGATAGCTGTTCTGCTGCTTTATGTACTCTATCGCCTTGTCTGCGTCGGTGAACGTTTCATAGCCGGCGGTGGGTATGCCGTATTTCTTCATCAGCGCCTTTGAGAACACCTTGCTGCCCTCAAGGATAGCGGCGTTGGCACGCGGACCGAACGTCTTGAATCCGGCTTCGTTCAGCTTGTCCACCATACCCATGACGAGAGGGTCGTCCGGCGCAACGAACACATAATCGGGCTGAAGCTTTTTGGCAAGTTCCAGTATTCCGTCAAGGTCTGTCGCCTTTACTGGGAAGCACTCCGCAAGGGCGGAAATACCGCCGTTTCCGGGCGCAGCCCACAGCTTTTCAACTTTTGGTGACTTTGAAAGAGCGGTGATTATTGCGTGCTCACGTCCGCCACCGCCTACTACCAGAATATTCATATCGCATTGATTCCTTTCAGATTTTATTTCGCTCCTACTATTGTAGCATAAAATACGGCATATTTCAAGTTTTTTTGATAATTTGTTTGACATGATCCCGCAAAAATGATATAATTGATCTGTAAATAATCGGCGGTACGTCCTTTAATGTATCGCCCCGAAACGAGGTTATAATTATGCGAAATGTAACAGTCGCAGCGATACAGATTTCCGTTCCGGAAAGTCCGGAAAAGTCCCTTGAAAAGGCTGAGATGCTGGTGCGTAAAGCAGCGGCAGAGGGTGCGCAGGTGATACTGCTGCCTGAACTGTTCGAGAACTGGTATTTCTGTCAGGAACGGCGATACGACAGCTACAAGCTTGCTTCTCCTGCAGAGCGTTCGCCGGCAGTCAGAAGATTCAGCGCTATAGCAAAGGAACTTGGCGTGGTGATACCTGTGAGCTTCTATGAGCAGGACGGCAACGTGCTCTACAACAGCATTGCGATGACAGACGCAGACGGCTCGGTTCTGGGCGTATACCGCAAAACGCACATACCGGACGACCATTTCTATCAGGAGAAATTCTATTTCACGCCCGGCGGCACGGGGTTCAAGGTATGGGATACCCGCTACGGCAAAATAGGCGTTGGCATATGCTGGGATCAGTGGTTTCCGGAAGCCGCCCGCTGCATGGCGCTGATGGGTGCGGAAATGCTGCTGTATCCCACTGCGATAGGCTCTGAGCCGGTGCTTGAATGCGACAGTATGCCGCACTGGCAGCGGTGTATGCAGGGCCACGCCGCTGCGAACCTCGTTCCGGTGATAGCTGCGAACCGCACCGGCACGGAGAGCGTCACGCCTGACGCCGACAATCAGCAGCAAAGTTCGTCGCTGACGTTCTACGGAAGTTCGTTCATTGCGGACAACACCGGTGCGCTGGCTGAATGCGCCGACCGCACCAGCGACTGCGTGCTGAAGCACACGTTCGACCTTGACGAACTGCGTGATATGCGGCTCAGCTGGGGCGTATTCCGTGACAGACGTCCGGAAATGTACGGCAAAATCACCGAGAGATAAGGAGCAGATATGAGGGTACTTGACAGCGTTCCTGCGCAGGACGGCTTCTATATGCCGGCGGAGTTTTCCCCGCATTACGGCTGCATATTGATATTCCCTGAGAGGTCGGATTCGTGGCAGTACGGCGCATATGCGGCAAGAAAGGCTTTCGTTCAGGTCTGCACTGCGATAGCCAAAAGCGAAAGGGTGACCGTCTGCGCAAGCGAAAGGCAGTATGAGAACGCACGCAGAATGCTCCCGCCGCATATCCGTGTGGTTGAGATGAGCAGCAACGACAGCTGGGCGAGAGACTACTGCCCCACATTCGTCACCAACGGCAGCGAGATACGGGGGATAAACTGGTCGTTCAACGCATGGGGCGGTCTGCATGACGGACTGTATTTCCCGTGGGACAAGGACGACAAGATGGCACGCAAACTGTGCGACCTCTACGAAAAGGATATGTACGATTATTCAGGGTTCGTGCTGGAGGGCGGCTCGATACACTGCGACGGAGAGGGCACGGTGCTCACTACGGAAGCGTGCCTGCTGAGCAGCGGCAGGAATCCCGACATGACCCGTCAGGAGATAGAGGACAGGCTTAAAGGCGCTCTGGGCGTACAGAAGGTGATATGGCTGAAGCGTGGAATATACAACGACGAAACGAACGAGCACGTAGACAATATCTGCGCATTCGTGAAGCCCGCCGAGGTGGTTCTGGCATGGACTGACGACCAGTCAGACCCGCAGTATGAGCTGTCACGCTCCTGTCTTGAGATACTGCAGAACAGCACCGACGCCAAGGGGCGCAGTCTGAAAGTACACAAGCTGTATCTGCCGAAGCCCGTCACCATCACCGCAGAGGAATGCGAGGGGCTTGACACGATGGATTTTCAGCCCACACGCACTCCCGGCGAGCGGCTGGCGGCTTCCTACGTGAATTTCTATATTGCAAACGGCGCAGTGGTAATGCCGTTTTTCGGTGACCCTGCGGACGAGCCTGCACGGCAGACGCTTTCAGGGCTGTTCCCCGACAGGGAGGTCATTCCGGTTTATGCAAGGGATATACTTATCGGCGGCGGGAATATACACTGTATTACGCAGCAGATACCTAAATTTTCGGTCTGAGCGGGAATAAAGGGGTGCATAATGTCAGTAAAAAGCAAGGTCGCTGAGATACTTGAAAGGAACGCCGGACAGGCTGTTTCGGGGCAGGAACTTGCGGACAGTCTGGGAGTATCACGTGCGGCAGTATGGAAAGCCGTGAAGCAGCTTCAGGAGCAGGGCTACAGAATATCTGCAGGCAGGAACAAGGGCTATATCCTGCAGCCGGATACAGACGTGCTGTCCGAGGGCGGGATTCGGCTGTATCTTTCGGAAAAATACCGTGAAATACCGGTCGAGGTGCTTAGCACCGTGGATTCCACCAACAGCGCTGCCAAGGCGGCTGCGCTTCGTGGAATGCCGCACGGAACTATAATCGCAGCGCAGGAGCAGACCGCAGGCAGGGGCAGGCTCGGCAAGAGTTTCTATTCGCCGCCTGATACCGGACTTTACATGAGCGTGATTTTGAAGCCGGATATCTCGCTCGCAGACTCAACGCTGCTGACTGCGGCGGCAGCCTGCGCCGTTTCGGACGGCATTCAGCAGTTATGCGGCGAGGAAACGCAGATAAAGTGGGTGAACGATATATTCTGTCACGGCAGAAAGATATGCGGGATACTCACCGAAGCGATAAGCGACTTTGAGAGCGGCACTGCTGAAACGGTCATAGTTGGCATAGGGCTGAATCTCACGACAGGCGATTTCCCTGCAGAACTGCAGAATACCGCAGGCTCGCTCGGAATACCGCTGCAGCGCAGCAGACTGTGCGCGGATATCGCCTGCAGGCTGCTTGACTATTCAGAAATACTCGGTTCGCCGGAACTTATGGAGAAATACCGCAGCAGGTCGATGGTGCTGGGCAGGGAAGTGTCCTTTGAGCAGAGGGGCAGGCTTCGCACCGGAAAAGCGGTCGCCATAGACGATTCGGGCTGCCTTGTCGTTGATACGGCAGAGGGACAGGAAAAGTTAAGGGCAGGCGGGATAGTTGTTCTGCCGGAATAAAAAAGTGTATGATGGATTTTCACATCATACACTTTATTTGTTTATTAGATTACTTGCTTCTAGTCAGCTTCCTGTACCGCTCTAACGGCTCTGACCACTGCTCGTGACCTGCCGGTGCGTATTCCTTGGTAAGTCCGGAACTGATTATCATGCTGCGTGCAGCGGCGATATCGGGTATTTCGCCGAGAGCGATGAGCGTTGACAGACCGTTGCCGAGCGCAGTCGCTTCCGTCGGACCTGCGACCGTGGTCACTCCCGCAGCGTCAGCGGTAAGCTGGCACAGAAGCTTGTCCTTTGTGCCGCCGCCTATCATGTGGATACGGCGGTAGTCAAAACCGGTGAGCGACGCTATCTCGCTGAATGTCAGTGCAAATTCGCACGCAAGGCTCTGGTAGATGCAGCGCATTATCTCGCCGGGCGTTTCGGGCACGGGCTGAGAGGTCTTTCGGCAGTATTCCTGTATTTTCAGCGGCATATCGTCCGGTGCGGCGAAATCGGGCGCATTCGGGTCGATAAAGCTTACGAACGGCGCAGACTGCCGAGCCATATCCTCCAGTTCTGCAAAGGTGTATTCAGTGCACTGCGCCGAACTGTACCAGCGGCGTGTTTCCTGAATCAGCCACAGCCCCATGATGTTTTTCAGCAGGGTAGTCGTGCCGCCGCTGCCGCCCTCGTTGGACAGTCCCATTTCCAGCGCCTTTTCGGTGACTATCGGGCGGCGGAGTTCAGTGCCGAAAAGCGTCCATGTGCCGCAGCTGATGAACACGAAATGCTCGTCCTGCGTGGGTACTGCGAGCACGGCGGAAGCAGTGTCGTGCGACGGGCAGGCATATACCGGCACAGGCTCGATACGAAGTTCGTCAGCAAGCCCCTGAGTGAGTTCGCCGTACATTTCGCCGGGCTGAATCAGCGGGGAGAATATGCGCTTTGGTATGCCAAGAGCTTCGATAAGGCGGATATTCCAGCCCTTGGCTTTCTGGTCGATAAGCTGAGTGGTGGTGGCTTCCGTAAATTCGTTGCGGCACTGTCCCGTCAGGAAATATGCGAACAGGTCGGGCATCATCAGCAGCTTTTCCGCACGGAAGATAGAGTTCCTTTCGTGCTTGACGAGATAATGCAGCTGGAACAGCGTGTTTATGCTCATCGGCTGAATGCCGCTCTGCAGGAACAGATCCTTTGCGGGTATGCGTGCGCAGACCTCCTCAAGCATTCCCTCAGTGCGGGAATCACGGTAATGCACTGGCTTTTCCATCAGCTTTCCGTCCTGACCGAGCAGTCCGAAATCCACGCCCCATGTGTCTATGCTCACTGCGTCGAAGCCGCCGTTGAACACGCCGAAGCTGAGGGCTATCTGCATTTGCTTCCACAACTCATCGATATCCCAGCGCAGATGTCCGTCCTCGGTGATGGGAACGTTGGCGAAGCGGTGTATCTCCTCAAGAGAGATTTTCCCGTCCTCACATCGGCAGAACATAGCCCGTGCGCTTGACGCACCGAAATCAAATACTAAAACGGTCTTAGCCATAAATCCCCCAAACCAAATCGTTGTTTAATCGTTATAATGTCTTTTCAAGGCAGACTAGCTGAATGTCCTTAACGCCGTTGAACGCCTGACAGGACACGATATCCGCCTCGTGCCAGCCGTGCTTTGCGTACATACTGCGTGCTGCGGCGTTCTGAGCCTGCGTGTCTATGCGAAGATAGCGGCAGCCCTGTTCCAGAGAATATTTCTCGTAAAAATCAAGGAACGCACGCGCATAGCCCTTTCCGTTGGCGGCGGGCTCTACCACAAGCGTGTGAAGCACCATCACCTCGTCTGCAGGAGCGTTGACCGACCATCTCGCAAGCGCGTAATCATCAAGCTGCTTCCGGTTTATTCTGCCAGCGGCAAGGATCGAGCCTGTGTCCTCAAGCACGAACAGGTCGCCGAGCGCCAACGCTTCCTCGGCGGTTTTTCGTGTGGGATATATCTCACGCAGCCAGCCGATGGTCATTTTTCCGGCTTCCTCGCAGTCGTGGATATGATCGTATATTTCTGCAACGGCGTTGATGTCACGAGCCTGCGCTTTTCTGATGTTCATATTCAGTGATACTTTCTGTAGCCGGGGTGTCTGATGGGGAAACTCTTGCCTATCTCGCAGCACTCCTGTATCTTGTCCATGGGGAGGTCCTTTGCGCCGCCAAGCTGACGTGCGACAAGGCTGACCTTTGCAAAATGCTCGAGCGTTTCCATGCGGTAATACGCCTGAATGATGTCCACGCCGACCGTCAGTGCGCCGTGATTCTCCATCAGGATAGTGTCGTGGTTTTCGAGGAACGGCACGATGCTGTCTGCGACTCCGACCGAGCCGGGAGTGTCATAGGGAGCGATGGGCACGCTGCCGAGGAATATTATAGCCTCAGGCATGGTGTAGTCGTCGAGCGGGATATGTGCGATCGCAAATCCGGTCGCTGTCGGCGGGTGAGCGTGTACCACGGCATTCACTTCGGGACGTGCGGCATAGCAGCGCAGATGTACCTTGAATTCGCTCGTGGGCTTGTAGCCGGGAAGCTGCGCAGGCTCCACGACTTCGTTGTTCGCATTCATCTTTATCAGCATTTCCGGGCGGAGCATAGCTTTGCTTGTGCCGGTGGGAGTCGTGATGAAATTACCGTCGGGCAGTCTTGCGGAGATGTTTCCGTCATTTGCGGCAACAAAGCCGAGCTGCCAGAGCTTGTGACCCACCTCGCATATCGCTTCCTTGATTTCCTGTTCGGTCATAGTGGTTTGTCCTTCCTTGGTCGTTGATTTTCGGCTGTGATCAGTGCGTAAGGCACAGTTCAGAACAGCCCTTTCTATTCATTTTATCATTTATCGGGCGAAAAGTAAAGGCTTATTGTGCGCATTTTATTTGTGCAAAATATACAAAAAATCGTGCTGCGATTTTTAACTGAGTTCCCCGTCCAGTGACTTGTAATATTCGGGATTTTGTTGTATAATGATTACATGGACTGCTGGCTCTTTGCTAGGGACAGCGGCAGTCAATAATCAGATTCAACGGAGGTGCGCTAGGTGAGCGGAAACAGTATGAAGTGGATCCCACTCGGCGGAATGGATCTTTCAGCGGCAAATCTTGCACCGGCTGAAAAGCTGCATAAGTTCGGCTTTTCGATGGTATGCTGTGAGTTCGGCTCTGAAAAGCTGACCAAGGCGGGGCTGTGTATATATGATGTTCTCGCCGAAAAAGATGACCCGAATATCCTTCTGATAACGTCACGCAGGGTGCTGTACGGCTGGTACAGGATACTTATGACGGGTATCGGCGCGGATTTCAAGGTCGTATCGGGCGCAGCGAACGAGATAGTATTTTTCCAGAGGGACGGCTCGAATCTTTATCTTATGCCGTCCGAGGCTCTTTCAGGTCAGAACGCCCTGAAAACCAAGGTGCCCGCAGACCACAAGTGGGACCTTATCGTGATAGACGACGAGCAGAATGTCAGAACGCCCGATTACAAGGCGCTGCGGGACAATATCCCGTGGAAAACAGACAGGCTGCTGATGTTCACGCAGTTCCCTGCGGCTAACGGCGCAGACCGTGAGGACCTTTCCGCTCTGGTGAACTGCCTGCTTGCGGACGACTCGAAGCACGGCGCAGCCGACAGCCTGAAGCTGGACATTACGGGAATGCCGCTTGAATACGACACGCCGCTGCTGTGCGTGAGCCACAAGGAAATATATAACGGCGAGATAAAGCGCAACATAAGCTTCTGCGACTACACATTCGACGACGCATTCCTCGCAGGACTGCGGCGCAGGGTGGAGATACGCAGCGGCTTGCCGAACTACAAGTACGGCGGCAATATATTCGAGGAATATGACGTGGACAGCATGAAGGGCGTTTACCAGAAGCCTGTGTATACCCCCTCGGACGTGTCGGAACTCCGCAGCGTTGACAAGAAGCTTGACGCATTCCTCACGCTGATGGAAGGCATAATGGCAGACGACAAGAACCGTGCGATGGTATACTGCTGCGACAAGAACACGGTGGACTACCTGAGAAAGGCGCTGACCGCCGTTTATCCCGCTTCCGGAGCGGTACGCACCGCAAGGGGCGAGCTGTTCAGCAACGAAGATATCCTGAGAAAGCTTCGCGTGGACGACAGCACGGTATATCCCAGAATAGTTCTTTCAACGGACGATATCGGCGCTGTCGGCTATGGCTATGACAGGATAACGCACGTTATAAGCTACGAACTGCCGCTGTCGCCGGTGCTTTTAGAGCGCAGAATGACAAGACACGGCGCAAAGAACGAAAGTTCGCGCAGCTTCATCATGTTCCGTGATACGAACAAGCTTTTCGACAGCAGGGTGCTGTCAAAGGTGCTCTATGCGAAGCTGCCTGACGCATTCTGCGGCGAACTTCCGGCAAGAAATATCCTGCTGGACATAGGCAACAAGGACGAGTTCATTTCCGATATGCTGTCAGACCTTAAATATAACGAAAGCTACTCCAAGGAGGTCGACAGCTGCTACGACCTGATAAAGAAGGTCAAGGGCGATTATGAGGCGCTCGGTGCGGAGCGTATCGCAAACGCAAAACAGCTCAGCGAGTTTTCCGGAAAGCTTATCGACAGGGTATGTGGGTTCTATGGTATAGAGCGCAGCGCTTCGGGCGAGGATATCTCGGCGGCTGTATCCAAGCTTAAGGGCTTGTGCGCAGTCGTTGAGGGCGTGCTTGTGTCGATATCCGACAGCGAGCAGTCCGCAATAGCTGACAGCCTTGGCGCAGACCCGTGCGCCCAGCCTTTCGGCAAAGAGGTCACGGACGGCGTGGAGCAGGCGCATAAGCATATCGACGAACTTCACAGCGGTCATAATTACCACCTGATGGTAAAGAACGATATCCAGTCGCTCGGCGACTGCATACAGTATCCGGTGCTTTACGGCATATGGAAGTACAGAGTCCGCGAGCAGGACAGCGTCCGCTCATTCAAGGACTTTATCAAGATATACAACGACGGTATATAAGCGTCATTGAACTATGCTTCACCGCACGGGGCATGGAACGCAAAAATCTCGAAGTGCGGAGAAACGGGGCGTAAACATGAACGAAAACAACGAGCAGGTCGAAAAGCTCCTTGGTGACTTCTTTGAGCGTCATACCGCAGGCGACAAGGAGGGCATGGCTGCTGTTCTGCAGAAGATACAGATGATGCTCTACTCCGGGGAGACCGACAGCACGCCGTTCAAGGACTATTTCAACAGTATGTACACCGGAAGAAGTGCGATAAACGTTGCCGGAATGGTCAACGATTATCCCAGAGAATCCATTATCCGTGAACTGCTGCAGAACGTTTTCGGGTGCGACTACGACGACAGTGACATCAAGGTGATGATAGAGTTTCTGGACGAGGGGCAGGTCAAGCTGACCTACAACGAAACGGGATTCAGCCTTGAGCAGGTGTTCTATTATCTCTCAGTCGGCAGAAATGACGGCAATAAAGAGCGTGAGGGACGTTTCGGTCTTGGTGCGAAAAGCGTTTTCGCAAATGTTGACTGGTTCAAAATGCGGTCGAACAACTATTCTCTGCGTGTCGTAAACGACGGCGGTACGCTGAAGGTGCGTGAACTCGACCTCACTGCGCCGCAGTTCAAGCACACCGAGATAGTTTTTGCGCTTGACGAGGAGTCGCAGAAGCGGCTTCATGACGACCTTGTATCCATGACGTCCAGAAAGGGCGAATATATCAACATGGTCGACCTGTGCTTCGCGTTCATCAGAAAGAAGCACCTTAAATCCACCGATGAGAACGAGGACCCATCACGCACGTTCAACATAGCTGTCATCTCATTCGGCAAGCCTGAGGTGGTATATAAGATTCAGGAATACCGCAGGGACGAGAACGATCTGCCCAAGATACGCTTCAGCGAGAACGGCAAGTCGGTGGCTGACTTTATCCACATGGAGGAGAACGGCTTCGTTTATCTTATCCCGTTCGCTATTTCCGGCGCAAAGAGGGAAGCGGCAAAGGTGCTGATGAGCAAGTACAATTACTTCTCGACCTTTGAGCTGACCGGTCTTGTCAAGGCAAGCCGTCAGGACTTCCTGAAAGAGCAGCTTTCGGCGTTCTTCGTGAGCGTACCTAATCAGTATATCACGAACAACCGTTCGGGTATCCGCCACGACTGCGTGGAGGAGGTCTCCACCGAGATTGAGGAGGATATCCTCGACATCGTGGAGCAGTACCGCAAACTGTTCGTGCTGCAGCTTACACAGCGGCCGGATAACCCGCAGAGATATATGCTGCGTCCGGCGCAGTATGTGTTCGAGTTCTTCTATAATTACATCAGCACAAGTACTCTTGTAAAGGGTCTGCGCGAGAAATTCGCCGAGAGCATTTCGGTGAAGTTCCCTGATATCGACGAGCCCATGACGTTCACCGACCTGCGTGAAAAGGGCTACTTCAACGAACGCTCCGATGTCAGCGTTGAGGACCATGAGAGCGGCGCAGCCTGCGAGGCTCTTATAGAGGACCTCGGTCAGATGAAGGAATGGTACGGCTCGGACGGCGACCATGTGTTCGCTGCGAAGTACAACTGGTACAAGCAGGAAACCAACGAGCGCGGTTCAGAGTTCGCATATTCGTTCCAGCTTGACGGTCACAATTACATCATGTCGTCTGACAGGAACAGGAAGATCCGTGACTACGACCTGTCGAGCGGATTCATGAGCATAATCAGCCTGAAGCTGAACAGCTGTATCGTGAATGGTGCGGTCGCTGACGAGAATGCGCTTGAAGAAGCATTCGCAATTATCGACGAAATGTTCGGCGAAAGCTACCGCATTGACATGAAGTATTTCCAGTTCCACATCACAGCGGGCGGCACGGAGATACACTTCGAGATATCCAAGATACAGATAGGCAACCTCAAAAAGGCAATGGACGTTATCCAGAAGCACGAGATGAGGTTCGAGAATCACCAGATATACAATCAGGTCATAACGCTGCTGGTAAATTCGTTCACCAACGGCAAGGACACGATGGAGTTCCTGCGTGAGATAAAGAGTCAGGGCGGCGAAGTAACGCTTGCGCTGGACATCAACAAACGCTACCGCTTCTCCGCATACGGAAAGCAGTTCATGATACCGCCGAACATCACCAACACGGACCTGCTGGAGATAGTGGGAGATGTGTACCTGCTTATCGAAAGCGGAATGTTCAACGGACGTGTGTTCGACTTCCCGTATTCGCCCGGACGTTATGAATACGATCCTGACGATATTCTTTCAGCACTGCCGAATGCCGGAACTGCAGAGAATATCAAGGAGCGTCTTGCGAAGATATACACCTGCGACCTTGGGCTTAACAAGATAGCCCTGCTCGACGGCAGCAACAAGATAATCAGCATAATCGACGCTGCTGACGGTATCTCGCCTGAAAACAGGAACAAGACCGAGAAGTATGTCGTGCTCAAGGACGGTCTGTCAAAGCCGCAGTTCGCAAAGTATATCGAGTTCATTCTCACCGGAAAGACCGGATCTGCGCTTGCTGCGATCTATTCCAGCAGTGAAGAGCCGAATCTTGTGCTTGTGGACCAGATACCCTATTACTACAAGCCCGTGCCGACTATCCAGCACAAGGAATTTGAGTTCCTGCGCGGCGAGGTAAGGCGCATTTCCTCAATAAAGGATCCCAGAGTATACAAGAATTACTTCGCTCGTGACATCAATGCAAAGCTGTACGGCTACGGCGGTATCTGCCCTTGCTGCGGCTACGAGTCGAAGATGATAAACAGCTTTATCCTCAAGGAATTTTCCGTGGGACTTCTCAACGGCGAAAAGGAGCAGAAATTCCGCTTCTCGCTGTATCTGTGCGCAAATGACAACTACGCTGCAGGCGGCTGGATAATCGACGATGTAAGTATCGGCGGAATGTCGCCGTTCCTCTGGCTGGAGGAGATGTCGCAGATCGACTATATCCCGCCGGAGTTCCTGTACTGCCGCATAAAGTATCGTCCTCAGGTGACATACGATATATGCGAGGCTGCTTCCGAGGGCAGCGACGAAAATCCCTCGTCCGCAGTATACGACGGCTCGCCGGAGGTGCTTGACATAGTACTTTCACCGATGATGGCGGCTAAGTGGTATGAGGAAAATCAGAAGTAAATAACTAAGTGGGCGGCACCTTTCGGGTGCCGCCCATTGTTATCCATCGTAGTGTTCGTTATCAGGGTTGCGGTAATCAGCAAGCACATGGTTAAATACTCCGAGTGAGATTTCGTTTATCATGCTCCAGCCGTTGTCGGTATTGCCGCCGGCAGTGAGCGTCAGGCAGCCGCCGCCTGAGAACAGTATCGTGTAGATATCTGCAAAGTCAGCAGCCCAATATGGATCGTCTTTGTTGAATTTAACTTTCATCAGGTCGGACAGCCCGTCTGTTACGACGGAAGTCTTTTTTGTGCTGCCGCCAAATTCTGAGCGGGTATATACGGCGGAAACAGGCGTTCCTGCAAATGTCGGGTCGGGGATATTGCAGGTGCCAAGGCATACGATATTAGCTGCACTATCAGCAATGACCCTGCCGTTGAGTTCGCCGTTGATTGCTGCGCTGCCGTCTGACGCCTTGAATTTACCGCCCTTTGAAATAAACATCATTGAGCCGTCGGAGCACGCCAGCGTGCCGTTCGTAACGGAAATCGTGCCGAAGCACACTATATTGCCGCTGAGCGAAGCGGAGAACTTATCTATCAGCAGCTTTCCGCCCTTTTCTATGTAGATAGTTCCGGCAATATCTGCACCGCCCCTGAGCTTGAGCGTTTTTCCCTTTGGGATAACAAGACGCTCCTGACTGTCAATTATCAGGCAGTCCTTGACGGTCTTGCTCTTTTTGAGTACGCTGACGTTTTGCAGGCCGCAGTCAGGCACGTATAGATATTTCTTCAGGTCTGAGAGCGTGGTTTTTTTGTTTGACGTGCCGTATTCGACTGTCGCCGCCGGAATCGGCGAGCCTGCGGCTGCAGGCATTGAAAGGCAGGCAGTTCCTGCGCTCATGCAGATGATGGCTGCTGCGGCAGCGGCGGTGAGTTTAGATGAAAGTTTCATAGCGTCCTCCTGAATTTATTTGAATGAGCCGAGAATAAAGTCGGCAAGCTTGTCGGGTTTGTCCTCGAAGCGCAGAAAATCGTCATTCATGTGGTCGCCGTTTTCGTCCATATTGACGGAATACAGTACCTCGCATTTGTCGTAATCAGCACGCAGTGCGTTGTATTCGTCAGCGGTGAGGGTTTTGTATTCTTCGCCCTCTGAAACGCTCCAGGCGGTCGTTTCGCCGTCAAATTCGTCACGCTCGACTGACAGGGCGATAGCGGCGTTCGGTTCGTCTATTTTGTAGTAGGTATCGACAATGGCGTTATTGTCCACCATCACGTTAGTGCCGTCCTCGGCGGTTTTCCAGCCGCTGGAGGGATATACCGTAGTGGTATGTAGGATATTTTCCGTGCCGTTTTTCAGTATCTCAAAGAATGTGCCGCAGTTACCCGAGCCTATTTCGGATATCATGCCGCTGTCAGAGCGGTAAAGCACCATTGCGTTGGTGGTGTAGGACGGGTAAACCATCGCAGAGAATAACACGTTGTCGCTCAGCTTTGCGCTGAATACGCTGAGTTTTGGGGTTATCATCTCCATTTCGGAGGAGAGCTGCTTCCATTTTTCGACCCACAGTTCGGACAGCTTGCTGCTGTATTCGCTGAGAGAGTCGTCAGAAATGCTTTCGGTCTTGCTTTCAGTGACCGAAGCCGCTTCCGACTGGACTTCGGACACGTATTCCGATGAGTTGGAGGACGAAATGTCCGAGGGCTTTTCGCTGCCGCTGCAGCCGGAAAGAGCCGCACAGAGCAGCAGGGCGGGGAGGAAAAGCGAGTGCTTTTTGCTCAATTATATCACCTCATATGCTGTCATTTTGCAAAAGCTGCAAGCATTCAACTTGTGCTGTTTATATCATAACATAAATAAAATTGTATGTCAATACCTTTTTGAAAAAAATATTACTTTCCCTCAATATGTATTTTGATTATCAACTATAACTATTTTGCATGCACACCTAAAGTCACACTTGACAGCCTGACGAATATATGATACAATAAAATACAATATTTCACAGCATAATAAAATGCGTCTGCAGCGAGTCTGCTGCATATACTATGCTTTAGGTAAAATAAATACAGCCAGAACCGGCATGAGAAAGGAACACTATGAAGAAACTTACAGCAATAATCACAGCCGCAGCCGCTGCGTTCACACTGAGTGCGACTGCCGCAGCAAGTCAGGACGAAAATCTGGTAGTCCTCGGCGATTCGATAGCCACGGGCTACGGACTGGAGGGCTACACGGCGGGCGACACGTACAGCGCAGCCGACAGCTTTGCAAATCAGCTTGGCGCAGATTATGGGCAGTACGTGAATCTTGCAGTTGACGGCAGAACCAGCGGGGAACTGCTGGCTGCGCTTTCCGACAAGCAGACCTCTGCGGCGGTGGCTGCAGCGGACACGGTGGTTATATCCATTGGCGGAAACGACTTCCTGCAGCCCATGATATCCGCTGCGCAGGAGGTCATGGAGCAGAACGGCGATATGCTGTCCTCGCTGCAGTCGGCTTCGATGAGCGATATTTCAGAGTACCTTGAAGCGCTGCAGAAGCTGACAGAAGCAATGGCTCAGGCGGCGGGGCAGGTGGAAGTCGCAGGCACGGGCGAGAATCTCGACGGCATACTCGCTCAGGTGAATGCGCTCAACCCCGATTGCAGGGTGGTGGTACTCACAGTATACGACCCGTTCGAGGACAACGCAATGATGAAGCCGCTGGAGGAAGCCGCTCTGGTGAAGCTGACCGAACTGAACACGGCGATAACCTCTGCAGCGCAGAAATACGGCGCAGAAACGGCGGACGTGTATTCCGCATTCACAGGTCACGCCGCCGAATACACGAATATCCTGTCGATGGATATACACCCCAGCAAGGCAGGTCATTCGGTGATTTATTCGTTACTGTCTGAAATGCTGACCGAGAGCGAAAGCGCAATGGCTGACGCAGGCGCTCATAAGGGCAGCCCCGATACCGGCGCCGAGGGCGCAGCGCTGCTTGTCGGCGTAGCGGCTGTGGCTGCGGGAGCATTGCTGCTTTCTGCAAAAAAGATACGCTGAACGGCAAATTGTGATTGAAATTTCCGCCGGAATATGTTATACTGTTATGTGGAACATTCTGAGCATTGCTCAGCCAAAAACATTATACGGAGGAAAAATCAATGTCTATGTATATCACCTGTCTTGATCTTGAGGGAGTTCTCGTGCCGGAGATCTGGATCGCATTCGCTGAGGCAAGCGGAATCCCGGAGCTGAAGCGTACCACACGTGACGAGCCGGATTACGACAAGCTGATGAAGTGGCGTCTGGGAATACTCAAGGAGCATGGTCTGGGTCTTAAGGAGATTCAGGACACGATAGCAAAGATCGACCCCATGCCCGGCGCAAAGGAGTTCCTTGACGAACTGCGCTCCATCTGTCAGGTAATAATCATTTCCGATACATTCTCGCAGTTTGCAGGCCCGCTCATGAAGAAGCTGGGTATGCCGACTATCTTCTGCAATACTCTGGAGGTTGCCCCGTCCGGCGAGATAACCGGCTTCAAAATGCGCTGCGAGCAGTCCAAGCTGACCACGGTAAAGGCTCTGCAGAGCATAGGCTTTGAAACCATCGCAAGCGGCGACAGCCACAACGACCTCGGAATGATAAGGGCAAGCAAGGCAGGCTTCCTGTTCAAGAGCCCCGACAGCATAAAGGCTGCAAATCCCGACCTGCCCGCATATGAAACATATGATGAACTGATGGCAGCGATAAAGAAAGCTATGGATTGATTCTTAAGCAAATAACAAACGGGCGGTCCGCTTAATTGCGAACCGCCCCTAATTATTTCATATTCTCAGCCTCTCAGCCCGTAGATTCCCTAGGTATCAGCGAATGAGGAAGCTTGTATGTAGAAGTATCCTTTACATCAGATTTAATGTTGCCAATAAGCTTCTCTATCACAGTTTTTCCCTGCAGGTAGCAAGGCTGCTCGACTGTTGACAGGTGCGGAATGAACATATGCGAGTAGGAAATATTATCAAAACCGATGAACAGCACGTCCTTTCCGACGGAGATATCATGCTGTATCGCATAGGTCATTGCGCCGATGGAGATAATATCTGATATCGAGAAAACAGCGTCTGGACGAGGGTTTAGCTGCATAAGTTCCTCGCAGCCCTGAGTGCCGCTTTCTGCGTCGTAGCCGCCGTACCTGATGAGCTCAGGGTCGAGCGGTATTCCGGCGTCACGCAGCGCACGCTTATAGCCGTTTTCACGGTCTACAGAGGACTGGCTTCTGACCTTCGTGGTAAGCAGCCCTATTCGCCGGCGTCCCTTTCTGATAAGGAAATTCGTTGCGTCATAGCCCGCCTGCTCGTTGTCGATCGTGACGCATAGAATATTGCAGTTGTCCAGACGTTCAAGGCACATGGCAAGCTGGTATTTTTTCGCAAGATCGGAAATGGTCTTGCTGTCAAGCTTCGGTGCGAGCAATACTGCGCCGTCGACCGCCTTAGAAAACAGCATATTCAGCAGGTGCATTTCATGCTCAGGGTCGTCCCTTGTGGTGGCGATCAGCACGTCGTACCCTTGAGTGTATGCGGCGTCCTGCATACCCCGCAGTACCTCTGAATAGAAGCTTTGCTCGGTGGAAGCGATTATGGCGAGAATACGCTTGGTCTCGCTCTTGCGCAGGTCGCGTCCCAGAAAATTCGGGCTGTAACCGAGTTCGTCGACCGCCTTATTCACAGCCTGAACAGCCTCGTCAGAAACGTTGGTCTTTTTGTTCAGCACACGTGAAACTGTGGCAACTGATACATTCGCCGCTTTTGCCACGTCTTTTATGGTAATATTCAACCGCCTTCACCTCTGGTATTGTATTATTGTAGTATATTTATATAATACACGAAAAGTAAAACGTTTTCAATAGGCAATTTGCACAAAAATGGCTTCCGACCGCACTTTTTTGCAAAAAAATGGAGGTCGGCGTTAGCAAATGCTTACCAACTGAGGAATATTGTTTTGCTCGGCGTTTTCGTATGAATAGCACTAAATGCGGTATTGTCAAAAAAGCCGAAGTTTTTTCAAATATCTGCGGGAATTTATAAAGAATGGCGAAATTTCACGTTAAGACTATTTTACAGCGGATTCTTCTTGCAAAAGGGCGCAAAAAAGTATATAATAGTATTGAGTAAGTTTGACCGCATTATTGTGAGTGTAATATATGAAATCTGTTTTGAAATGGCTCGGAAATTACTTCCGGCATATTGACTGGATACTGCTTCTTATCTGCGTTTGCATAACCGTCTTTGCGATATATCTTATGTCCGCCCTCAACGAGATAGGCTATGTCAGGCAGGAATATATCGACACGCAGATAGTCGCCTGCCTGCTTGGGTTAGGCTCTGCGCTGATAATCGGCATGATAGACTACAAGCGCATGGCGAAATACTGGTTCGTTTACTGCCCTGTCGCACTGATCCTGCAGCTTCTGCTGTTCACCCCGCTCGGCATTGAGCGTGCAGGCGACCTTGCATGGCTGAACTGCGGATTCTTCACGATACAGCCGTCAGAGATACTGAAGCTTGCGTTTATCCTGTCGCTTGCGTGGCATATATCAAAGCTTGGGGACAAGCTGAACAGACTGCCGCATTTCCTGCTGCTGTGCGTGCATTTTCTCGTTCCGTTCGGGCTGATAATGCTGCAGGGCGACGCAGGTTCTGCGCTTGTGTTCCTGTTCATTTTCATCTGCATGATGTTCGCCGGCGGAATGTCGTGGAAATATATCGTTGCAGGTCTGGCGGCGATACCCGCCGTGGGCTATGTCGCATGGAACTACGTCATGCAGGAGCACCACCGCAACCGAGTGCGCCTGATATTCGACGAGGAAATGCAGGAGGCAGAGCGGCTCGGCTCGTATCTGCAGCAGTACAACGCAAAGGTGGCTATGGGTTCGGGGCAGCTCACGGGACTAGGCACGCACGCAGACGCATATACCTATGTCCCTGAGGGCTACAACGATTTCATCTTCGCATATCTCGGCATGATATTCGGCTTCATAGGCTGCATGGCAGTCGTTATCGCACTGTCGATACTTTGCCTGAAACTGCTGTCGGACGCTTCCGCTGCGATAGACCCGCTCGGCAAGCTGATATGCGTCGGCGTATTTGCGATGTTCACGTTCCACTGCATAGTAAATATCGCAATGGTGCTTTCAGTAGGACCGGTGGTAGGAATACCGCTGCCGTTCGTCAGCGCAGGCGGAACGTCGCTCGTAATTTGCTATGCTTCGCTTGGTCCGGTGCTGTCCGTGGTGTCGCACAGGGAAAAGAAGAAGCATATGTTCTACAAGGAAAAGGAATAGATCCGGCTGCCGTACTCTGCTTTAAGAGTCTGGCATTTGCTGTGACAGATAAAGCGCCGCCGCCGTTATACGCTGCAGTCCGGCGCAAAACCAACGAAAGGTAAGACCCACATGAAACCTGTTATCTCAACCATCAGGGATATTTATCCCGCAGCGCAGGCAGAAGCGCAGAATCGGCGTTACAAGAACGCTGTGAACGCATTTTCCGAGCATTTCGGCTCTATCGGCGAGCACCGCTTCTTTTCCGCTCCCGGAAGAACCGAGATATGCGGAAACCACACCGACCACAATCACGGCAAGGTGTTTGCGGCAAGCGTCAATCTCGATGTTATCGCAGTAGTCGAGCCGACCTCAGACAACAGAATCGTCATCAAGTCCGAGGGATTCCCTGAGGACAGCATTGACCTGTCCGTGCTTGAGCCTGTGCCGGAGGAAAAGAACACCTCCGCTTCGCTCATCAGGGGCGTTGCTGCGGGCTTCGCAAAGCATGGTCTGACTATAGGCGGCTTCCGTGCCTATACCACGTCTGATGTAATGAAGGGCAGCGGACTTTCCTCGTCTGCGGCGTTCGAGGTGCTGGTCGGCACTATTCTGTCGCACCTTTATAACGGCGGTCAGGTGAATCCCGTAAAGGTGGCTCAGATATCACAGTTCGCTGAGAATGTATATTTCGGAAAGCCCTCCGGACTGATGGATCAGATGGCGTCCTCCGTTGGCGGCTTCATCGCAATAGATTTCAAGGACACCGAAAGCCCGATAATCGAGAGCGTACCCGCTGATTTCGAGAAATTCGGCCATGCGCTGTGCATAGTTGACGCAAAGGGCGACCACGCAGACCTGACCGACGAATATGCGTCGATACCGCAGGAGATGAAGAGCATTGCAGGCTATTTCACCTGCGAGAACCTGCGCCAGCTTTCCAAGGACGACATCATGCTGAACATCAACGTTCTGCGTGAGCAGTTCGGCGACCGTGCAGTGCTGCGTTCCATTCACTTCTTTGACGAGAACGAGCGTGTGGACAAGGTCGTTCACGCTCTTAAGTCTGGCAGCTTTGAGGACTTCCTTTCAAGCGTAAAGGAATCCGGCGATAGTTCCTACAAGTATCTGCAGAACATCTACGCAAATTCTGATGTAAAGCACCAGTGCCTTTCCATTGCGCTGAATGTTGCTGAGTATTCGCTTCACCGCAAGGGAGCGTGCCGAGTTCACGGCGGCGGCTTTGCAGGAACGATACAGGCGTTCGTTCCGCTGGATATGCTGCAGCAGTTCAAGATGAACATTGAGCGGACATTCGGCAATGGCTCGTGCCATGTGCTGAGCGTTAGACCTATCGGTGGAACTGAGGTTTCAATAGAGAAATAAGCAAAAAATTCGGGAGGGTCACCCCCTCCCGAATAGCGCAGATAAAAGTTATTGTTCGATCTCGTACTCCGACATCTGCTTTATCAGCATTTGATCGACCAGTGCGTCAACGAGCACTCCGTCGCCGGTGTATTCCTCGGAGAATACCTTGCCGTTTTCACGCAGCTTTGCGGTGAATCCCGCCTTATCATACGGCAGGAGAAGCTTCATGCGCTTGGCGGTTTCCGGCAGGTTTTCGGCGATGACCCTGAGCATTCTGTCAATGCCCTGAGCGTGCTTTGCGCTTATCTTGACGGTGGTGCTGTCCTCCGGTATATTCTCGGTCAGCAGGTCGCATTTGTTGAGCACGGTCACAACGGGTATTTCCGCTGCGCCGAGGTCGGCAAGCGTGCGCAGCGTGACGTCCGCCTTTTCAGCCGCTTCGGGGTCTGAGGCGTCGCACACGTGGATTATGATATCTGCGCAGGCGGCTTCTTCGAGGGTGGACTTGAAAGCTTCCACCAGATGGTGCGGCAGCCTGCGGATAAGTCCGACCGTGTCCACAAGAAGCAGGCTTCTTCCGTCGGGAAGTTCGATCGAGCGTGACGTTGGGTCGAGGGTGGCGAAAAGCTTGTCCTCTGCCAGCACTCCCGCACCGGTGAGAAGATTCAGCAGCGTGGACTTTCCGGCGTTGGTATAGCCAACGATAGCCCCCACCTGAACGCTGTCCTTGCGGCGGCGTGTGCGGGCATAGCCGCGGCGTTCCTCAAGTTCTTTCAGTTCAGCGGACAGCTTGTCGATTCGCCTGCGGATATGGCGGCGGTCGGTTTCAAGCTGTGTTTCGCCCGGACCTCTCGTGCCGATACCGCCGCCCAGTCTTGACAGCGAAGCGCCGATACCCATGAGCCTTGGCAGGCGGTATTTCAGCTGTGCAAGTTCGACCTGCAGCTTGCCCTCGCGGGACACCGCCCTTGCGGCGAAGATGTCGAGGATCAGCATGGTGCGGTCTATCACACGGACGTCTGTTTCGTCCTCGACATTGCGTATCTGAGAAGCGGTAAGTTCGCAGTCGAATATCAGCAGTTCCGCTCCGAGCGAGCCGCAGAGTTCCTTTACCTCGGCAAGCTTTCCCTCGCCGATGACTGTTGCCGCTTCGTATGCCTCACGCTTCTGAATGACCCGTGCAAGTTCCTGTGCGCCGGCGGTCTGCGCAAGTTCTGAAAGTTCGTCCATGGAACTTTCAGCGTCATATTCTCCGGTGTCCGCACCGACGAGTATGGCTTTTGTGAGTTGTTTTTCTTCCATAATTACTCCTTTTCCGGTCACTCCGGTAACGGCGGAATGAATAAGCCACTTACTGCGTGAGTGCAGTAAATCCCAGTAATTACACACATATTGGTATTATAGCAACATTTTTTCGATATGTCAAGTGCCGCAGCGAAAGCGGCAAATCAAAGCGGGATACCGCTAAAGAAAGGTTGATCCATTTGAAATTCCAGAGATTTGACGTCATTATCGTCGGGACAGGCATTTCCGGCATCTACACTGCGCTGAATCTTGCTCCTGACCTGCGTATACTCATGCTGAGCAAGCGTGAGCTCACGCTGTGCAATTCCGCACTGGCTCAGGGCGGAGTGGCTGCAGTTATGGACAAGGAGAACGACAGCTATGAACTGCATATAAAAGACACGCTCATCGCTGGTCACTACAAGAATAATCTGGACAACGTGAAGATACTTGTCGAGCAGGGTCCCACAGACGTAATGCGGCTGAAAGAGAAATACGGCGTTGAGTTCGACATGAAGCAGGACGGCAGTATCGAACTCACCCGTGAGGGCGGGCATTCCCGCCGCCGTATCGCCCACCACAAGGACACCACGGGCTTCGAGATAGAAACCAACCTGATAAAGCAGGTTCAGGAACTGAAAAACGTGACCGTGGTCAACTGGTCGGTACTGTGCCGGCTGGAAAAGAAGGACGGCGTATTCTTCGCAGACGTGCTGGCGCATAACGACGTCCCCGGCGGGCAGGAGCACCAGTATTACTGCGCTGACGCAGTCGTGCTTGCGACCGGCGGCATAGGCAGGGTGTATGACTTCACCACAAACTCTGCGATTGCAACGGGCGACGGCATTCAGCTTGCCTATAATCTCGGAGCGGAGATAAAGAACCTCAGCTATGTGCAGTTCCACCCGACCGCATTTGCGGACAGAAAGAACCGTGAATGCTTCCTCATTTCCGAGGCTGTCAGGGGCGAGGGCGCATATCTTCTCAACTGTCACAAGGAGAGATTCATGCAGAAATACGAGCCGGAGCGCAAGGAACTTGCTCCCCGTGACGTGGTTTCGCAGTGCATGATGAAAGAGCAGGAGCTGACCGGCAGCGACGAGTTCTGGCTGGATATCTCCTACAAGGATCCTGAGTTCATCAAGGGACATTTCCCGATGATATACGGAAAGGTGCTCGAAAAGGGCTACGACATGACGAAAGAGCCGTTTCCGGTGTACCCGTGTCAGCACTACCTGATGGGCGGAATAAACGTTGACGGAAAGGGCGCAACGAATATCCCCGGACTGTATGCCGCAGGCGAATGCTCGCACACCGGCGTACACGGTCAGAACCGCCTTGCAAGCAACTCGCTGCTTGAAGCGCTGGTGTTCTCACGTCTGATAGCCGAGGATATCACAAAGAACCGCACCGACGACAGCCGTGATTTCGTGGAATACCCGATGTCAGAACCGGCAGGAAAGCCGCTTCCGCACGGTATCCGCACTGAAATACGCCACATCATGCAGAAAGCCTACTTCATCACGCCGAATTATGACGAGGCAGAAAAGGGTCTTGCCCGCATAAAGGAACTTAAAGATCAGGTTTACAACGGCGGCTATGAGATAACCGCAGACCTCGTTGAAACCAAATCTCTGGTGACTGTCGCATATATAATCCTCTCTGAGGTACTTGAAAGGAAGGACAAGGAATGATACTTCTCCCGTTTTATGTTGACGATATAATTAAGACTGCGCTGACTGAGGACATAAACTACATAGACAGCACGGCTGACCTGCTTATCCCTGAGGACAGCGTTTCCTCGGCGTATTTCATGGCAAAGGCGGACGGCGTTCTGTGCGGCCTTGAGGTGGCTCTCAGGGTGTTCACTATCCTCGATCCGGACATGAAGATAGAATGCCATTTCAAGGACGGCGACAAGGTGAAATACGGCGACGTGATCGCTGATTTCACCGGACATACCCGCCTTATGCTGAAAGCGGAGCGCACCTCGCTGAATCTGCTGCAGCACATGAGCGGCATTTCCACCTACACCAACAAATGCGTGGAACTTGTGAGCGGCACGAACGCAAGCATTGCCGACACCAGAAAGACCCTGCCGGGGCTCAGACCCCTGCAGAAATATGCGGTGACGGTCGGCGGCGGGCGCAATCACCGCTACAACCTGACCGACGCAGCAATGCTCAAGGATAACCACATCGACGCATACGGCGGCATAACCGCCGCAGTGAATGCGCTCAGGCAGAAAGCGGGTCATATGCTGCAGATAGAGGTCGAAACCAGAAACCTCGACGAGGTACAGGAAGCAGTAGACTGCGGCGTAAACGTGATAATGCTCGACAACATGGACTGCCCCACGATGGCGCAGGCAGTGAAGCTTGTAAACGGCAGGGCAAAGCTTGAAGCAAGCGGAAATGTCACGATGGAGAATATCCGTGAGGTAGCTGAAACCGGAGTGGATATAATCTCCCTCGGTGCGCTGACCCACAGCGTTAAGGCATTTGATATTTCAATGAAGTGGAAAAAGTGACAGGGGTCAAATAAATCACCGGCATTGCTTACTAACAAGCAATGCCGGCAATTTATTTATGGACATTTTGGACAAGAGCGAAAGCGCCAGTTGTACGCTTTCTTCAGTTTGGAAGAGGTCACTTTAATAATTACCCTCTATGGTCTATATTAACCGAAATCATTTGAAAAATCAAGACGATTTTCCTAACAGGTAAGTTTTTTTCGCAACGTGTAAGTTGCTTTTACAAACTAACCCAAATATCGGCACTGAACACGTGGTTCTGCACTTTCATGTCGCAAATGCCATTGTTTTTGCTGGTTATTTCTTTTATAGTCTTGACGCCGAATCCGTGGTATTTCTTGTCCTTCTTTGTGGTGTGGAGAATGTCAGCAGAGCCGTCGGGAATATCATCGCACACAGGATTTACCATCAGTATTCTTACATAGCCCATATACTGGTCTATCTTGAATGTGATGTATTTTACGCCCTCGACCTTACGGCAGGCTTCGATAGCATTGTCGAACAGATTAGCGAGAAGAATACTGATATCCGTTTCGGAAATGCCCTCCATGCAGTCTGAAACGCTTATGTTGATGGTAATGCCCTCGCGCCTGCACTGCGACAGCTTCGAGTTGATGACGGCGCTGACGATACTGCTTTTCAGCGTGACAAATTCCTTTGTCGTGCCGAGTTTTTCTTCGGATATCTCGGAGAGGTACTTTTCAGCTTCGTCCACCTTTCCCTGACTGAGCAGCACGCCTGCGCAGTTCAGGCATTTTTTCATGTCGTGCCTTATCTGGAGTATCTCGCGGTACATCTCGTTGGTTTCCAGAGCACGCTCCTCCTGCTCGCTCAGCTGGAGTTCAAGCAGGGCAAGTTCTGTTTTTCTGGAGTTATCTGCGCTGATACGGCACAGAAGTATGTAAGTGATGATGTTGATGAGTGCCAGTCCTGCGATGAATACTATAAGCGTCATTTCGCTGTAGTCCTTGACGAGGATAGCCTCAAACATCATCTCGCCGACGGTCAGCGTGATGATGAATACACCCAGCACCGCCGTCCATTCCCGTATTGAAAGCTGGTATGCGCTGCGGCGCTTCAGCCCGAGCATAAGCCGCGTTGCAAGGAAGAACAGGAACTTCGCCGTGAAAAGCAGCAGCGCACGTGCAGAGTTCCTCATGACCGAAAGTTCGGCGAAATCCGCATGGAACAGCGAACTGAACAGCGTGAGCACAGCCGTGTTTATGACGAGGATAGCAATGAACATGAAAAAGGAAACAAATATTTTTTCAAATATCCTGCCTTTCAGGAACGCTATGCAGTAAGCGATGATAATCACCAGATCAATTACGGTAAGAACGATATCCGAGCCGGTGATCTGCACGGTGTATGTATCGTTCAGCAGCATCAGCACAGCGCAGCCGAGGAATTTCACCCACCTGTACTCATTAGACCTGAACCCGAAAAACCTGCTTATGAAGTCGAGTATAAGAACTATCTGAATGATGGTCGTGCTGTATTCAATAAGATTCCAGATCATATCCCGTCACTCCTTGAAGCAAGCTGGAACTGCAGCTTGACGTCGTTCAGCCTATTGCGGCTGACCGGAAGTTCCTTGCCGTCAGTAAGCCGGATATCGGTCTTGCCGATGGAGAAGATGGACCGGTAGTTCACGAGAAACGCCTTATGTATGCGGATAAAGCCTTTCGCGGACAGTTTCTTTTCAATGTCGTTGAGCGTGCCCATTATCTTCATTTCGCTGTTTTCACGGTGAAGTATCAGGCTGTGACCTGCCGCCTCAAAATACGTTATGCTTCTGATGGGGATATTTACATCCTTGTCAGAACTTGCGTCCTGCTCCTTGATGCTTTTTCTGAACACCATGGAATCGTCCGCCGCTGAAAACACACTGTCGAGCGCGGCAAGGGCTTCGCCAAGTTCGGCATTCAGGCGGCTTTTCCGCAGGAATCGGAACACGCTGTATCTGTATGCGCTGAACACGCATTCTTCCTTATTCGTGACAAAGATTATGCGGACATACTGGTCGTTTTCCCTTATCGCTTCAGCCAGCTTCATTCCGTCGAGTTCCGGCATATCTATGTCAAGAAACAGTGCGTCAAACAGCGTTTTCCGGCATTGTTCAAGCAGCCCGCTGCTGCTCTGGAAGCTGTAAACCTCGCATTCAAACGGCGCTTCCTGCCGTATCCTTTCCGACAGATGTTCGAGCGTGATAATGTCGTCATCGCACACAGCGATCTTTTTCATGTTGGGTAGTTTCTCCTTGTCCGGCTCCTGCTCTGGGGGTTCCATGCGGGCGTATTGATTTGCAGGTCTGTGATACATTCATTTTACCACAATTATCTTGCTTTGTCAAATCACATTAAATTGTAGGAAATATTTTTGACATTTTGCTGAAATGGTATTGAAAAATGAAAAGAGGGGCTGTATAATATAATTGGTACGTGATTTGACATAATTCGACACGAAGATGTAATGCGGAGAATACCGTGCCCAAGCGTCAATATTACCGGCATGAGAGCCAAGGGGGATCAGCATGAGGAAGTACAGGTCGCTGAAATATCAGGAAGTATCAAACAAAACGGAGCAATTCACAAGGCTTCACTGCCGGCTGCCGCTGATAAAAAGCCGAAGCGAGCTTCTTGCCCACATTGAAAGGTTATCCTCGCAGGAATACCATAAGCACCGGTTCAGCCTGCCTGAGCCTACGATGGAGGCTGTCGAGGAGGCGCTGCGCAGGGAAGCTGAAAGCGGCGATATGCCTGAAATAATGCTCAGCAGTACGGCGCAGGACTATGCCGATGAATACTGTGAAAGGGAGTATTCGTCAAAGCACAGCCAGTGGGAAACGGCGCAAAAATCGTTTGAAAGCACCGAAAGCATGGACAGAACCGATCTTGATGAGCGCAGGGCGGCAGAGCTTGAAGAACTGCGCCAGAGTCTGGACGCAGATCATGAGTACATCGAACGTCAGGCGGATATCGCAGTGAAAGAAATACCGCTGCCGTATACGCTGCCAGCTTCTGCCGAGGTACACGGCGGAAGCGTTCTGATAGAAGCAGAAATGCCGGGCATAGACGTCATACCGTCAGAGCAGGTGACAGCCTGCGGAAGAAGCGTCAGAAGCAAGACTCCAAAGGAACGCAAGCTTGACTATGTGCAGCACGTGTTCAGCACTGCGGTATATCTTGCCGGCAGAATGTTCAGCATTTCGCCGAATGTGAGACGTGTGGAGGTGTCTATGTACGAGGGATGCTGTGATAAGCACGGCGAGCAGGCTCTTATGTGCATATTGTCGGCGATCTTCCGCAGGGAGGACTTTGAGGGCGTGGACTGGCTTTCTCCGGACTTTAGTCCGCAGAAATTCTGCGAACAGGCTGAAAGCAGGTTCATCGTCACTCCGTCAGGTCTGATGAGAAAAGTCAGACCGTTCACCGACGATATGGAAGAACACTGAGTAAAAAGGTGTGGGATATTTCCGGAAATATTCAGCGGAAACGGCGCAAGGCTTGACAATAATGGCTGTTTGATATATAATAAATATATTAGTAAACATACTACCGCACAGCGGAAAAAACAGGAGCAAATTAAATGAACGCTAGATTTCATATCCCGGATTTTTATACCCATGTTGACCTGAATCTATACCTTATAGACCTGATAAAGAATCACCCCGAATATTTCTACGACGGCGTGGAGATAGCCTCCTGCTACGGCTGCTTTGCGCCCGCGCTGTGGAACGGCGGCAGAGCGATAAGCGGCTACTCGAACCGTGAGCAGATCGACGCCACCATCAAGGCGTTCAACGACAGGGGAGTGCCGATAAGATACACTTTCACGAACCCCACGATCACTGACAAGGACCTGAAAGACCCGTTCTGCAACCAAATCTGTAAGGCTGCGGAAAACGGCTTTAACGAGGTTATCGTCAAGCAGCCGTGTCTTGAGAACTATATCCGTTCAAAGTACCCGAAATACCCTCTGGTATCTTCGACTGTCAAGCAGATAGAGAACTACGACGATCTGATGAGGGAGTTTGAAAAGGACTACAAGCTGGTCGTTCTGGACTACAACTGGAACAATGATTTTGAGAAGCTCGACAGTATCCCGCAGGAGTACCGCTCAAGGTGCGAGATACTGATAAATCCCTACTGCACGCCGCACTGTAAGCGCAGGAAAGAGCACTATGAGGTGCTTGGAAAGTGCCAGCGCGAGTGCGTGAAGTTCTACGACCCGGCAAAGATGTTCTCAAGAAGCAGAATGGCTAATCCGATCGACCCGATGAAGCCTGCCGAGGAATTTAATTGCCCTAACCCCGGATATAATCTGTATCAGGTAATGCACTACAGCACGTTCATTTCCCGTGAGGATATTTACGGCAGATATATGGACATGGGCTTCAATAACTTCAAGATCGAGGGCAGAGTGCTTTCTCAGCCGAACGTTGTTGAAAGCTATGTGTACTATCTGGTGAAGCCTGAATATCGTGACAGGGTGCGTCTGGATATGCTTACATACAGACCGGAAAATCCGATATCCACCATCAGACCGAAGTCCGCTTTTGATACTCAGGGCAGACCTCAGAGAGCGGGTATATGAGAATAGACGCAGGTCGTTTTATTCTTTTCATATGAAAAACGACGTCTTTTCCTTGTAAATTTATAGAAAATGACTATTGAATAAAATATCCGGATATGGTATACTACCATTGATAGGATAAAAACGGCGAAATGCTGTTTTGGGGGACAAAACCCCTGATAAATGCGGGCTATCCCGCCTCATTACAACGGACGTCATAGTCCGGTGCAAATCAACAGGAGGATCTGAATCATGACAAATATTGAACTCGCTGAGAAGATCAATGGTTACCTCAAGGGCAGCAAGGCAAAGGCTAAGAAGTACGAGGACCTTGTTGTAGTAAATTTCACCTTTATTGACGACATCGACGATATGTATGTTGAGGTCAAGGACGGCGTTCTTACCGTTGCGCCTTATCACTATGACGATCTTCAGGCAAACGTTACCGGCTCTGCTGAGAACATCGAAAAGCTGTTCTCCGGCGAGGTAGCTTTCGCAAAGGCTGTTGAGGACGGTCTTGTACAGGTCGGCGGCGACGCTGCAAAGTTCTTTGCGCTCGAACCGCTGGTTCCCGCAAAGAAGGCAGAAAAGAAGCCCGCTCCCGCTCCCAAGGCTGCAGCGCCTGCAAAGTCCGCTGCTCCCGCTAAGCCTGCCGCTCCCGCTAAGCCTGCCGCTCCCGCAGCAGAGAAGAAGGCTGCTCCCGCTCCGGCTGCTAAGCCCGCAGAAGCTAAGCCCGCTGCAGATAAGAAGCCTGCTTCTTCTCCCGCACCCAAGAAGCACGGCAAGAAGTAATATTACATAATATGCTTTCAGACGCCCGTGTTTTTTCAGCGGGCGTCTGTTGATTTTTTCGGAATGCGCTGAACCGACTTCCATGATTCGGCTTGATTTTCAGCGTTTTTGTGCATTTTTACCGTTGGCTGCGAATATTATCTCCTGATGGCACTTATTGTGCGATTATGGCAGCCGCTGAATAGTTTTTATCCCGAAGGATTTGATATATATGAAACATAGATTAGCAATAGCTGCGGCGGCAATACTGCTGCTGACAGGCTGTTCCTCAACTGAATCACTGCCCGACAGCAGCCTGCCGGATATCTCCGAGCTTATCTCAAACCCGGCGTCATCATCGCAGGAGGGAACTCCCGCTTCGGGGGCGGTGAACTCTGACCCTGAACTGACTTCGCACCCTGTCGAGGGTACGACCTCGGCGACTGAGGGATCAACGACCACGAATATCCCGACGGCAGAGGTCACGACCACCCCCGACGCTGATAATAACTTTGATATATTCTATAGCGAGGTATCCGACCAGTTCGAACTGACAGACGATGAACTAAGCTTTGTGGAATACTCACTGCTTGTGGGCGACAGTATCTGCAGAGGATTCAGCGAATACGGCATAGTTCCGGCGGAATATGTTGCCGCAAGGGGCAGCCTTGGTTCAAGAAGCTTCTTTGATTATGAGTTTGATTTTCGCGGTAAGGAGAACCGGACCTATGAGCAGGTGCTCGCAGCCGCAAAGCCTAGATACGTTTTTCTGTCGATGGGCATGAACGACGTCAATATGGTGTATGAGAACACCTATTGCGAAAATTACCGCAAAATAATCCAGACCACGCTTGATTCGAGCGGCGCGGACGTGTTCGTTGCGGCGATAACTCCGGTGTGCAGTAATTTCTGCGATAACAGCGTTATCGACAGCTTCAACGACACCATGCGGAACTTCATCAGGAATGAGTTTCCGGAGCGCGTGCATTTCTTTGATTTCGGGCAGTACCTCAAAAACGACCAGAACAAGCTGCGCACCTGCCTGCATTCAGGCGACGGCGTGCACCTCGGTCCGTACTGCTACCGCATTGCGCTGTGGGAAATGCACAGAGCGCTGATGGAAGTCGGCCTGTGGGACGGCACCGCACCGACTGACGGCAGTGAAAAGCCTGATGTCGTGATAGATACCTCGGTCAGGACGGACAAAACCACTGAGTCTGACAACACAAACGAGCCTGTAGAAAGCTCCGAGCCGGACAAGACCACCAAGTCTGAAACTACATCAAAGACTGAAAAGACCAGCAAAACAGACAAGACGTCCAAGACGGACAAGACCTCTAAAACGGACAAGACAAGCAAGACGGACAAGTCCACCAAAGCGGACAAGACCACCAAGTCAGGCAAGACGACTAACTCAGAGGAAGCCACAGACCTCATTGAATCGGGGGAGGGTATTCCGGTAGACGACGAGTCCCAGACCAGAGAGCCTGTTTCAAGCGACAGCATTGCAGGCGGCAGGGACGAAAGCGAGCCGGAGATTCTGGTTGAATAGAGAAAGAAACCACCGGTTTTAGTTCCGGTGGTTTTTCTTAATCAGATAAACTCAAAGTCAACAAAGCCGCCATTTACATTGACGCTCACGCACTTTACCCTGACCTTATCGCCGACGGTGTAAATACTGCCGTCTGCTGCGCCGGTCAGAATAACGCCGTGCTCTACCTCGTATTCGCCGAGCGGAAGCGCAGTCACCGACACCATACCCTCCACGGTATTCGGCAGAACCACGTAAACGCCGCCTGCGCTGACGCCGGATATCATGCCGTCAAATTCCTCGCCGATGTGCGACTTCATATATTCAGCCATGTAGAAGTTCTCGCATTCACGCTCGCAGCGCACTGCTGAAAGCTCGGTGTTGCTTGCCTGCAGAGCCGCTGACTGCGCAAACGCTGCGTATTTCCTGCACAGCTTGTCGTGATCGAGCGCATAAACATAGTCGGTCAGTATGCGGTGGATAGACAGGTCGGCATATCTGCGTATCGGTGAGGTGAAGTGCGCATATTCCGGCATTACAAGCCCGTAATGTCCAAGAGGTTCTTCGCTGTAGCGTGCTTTCATCATGGTGCGCAGCACGATACGGTTTATCACCATCGCACGTTCGCTTTCCTTGTTGTCACGCAGAATCTTGGCAAGTACGCCGGCTGAGGAATGCTCCGTGATACCCTCAGGGTTAATTCCGAGGGCGGTGAGCGTTTCCGAAAGCTGAGTTAGCTTTTCAGATGTCGGCGGTTCGTGCACACGGTATACGAACGGTATTTTCTCTTTCATCGCAAGGCTTGCTGCGGAATTGTTTGCCATCAGCATGAATTCCTCGATAATGCCCTCTGCGACGCCAGTGGTGCGCGGCTTTACGTCAACGCATACGCCGTTTTCGTCTGTGATTATCTTCGTTTCAGAGGTGTCTATTTCAGGCGCGCCCCTTGCAATGCGGTTTTTCTGCAGTATCTCGGCAAGTTCTTTCATTATCGGAATGCGGTCGAGCACTCTTGCGTATTTGGTCTTTATTTCGTCGTCGGCAGTGCCGTCAATAATGCGGTTGACCTCGGAATATACGCCCTTGACGCGGCTGCGGATAACGGATTTCTCGAAATGGTAGGACATCAGCTTTCCGTCAAAGCCTACCTCCATCAGGCAGGAGAAAGCCAGCCTGTCCACCTGAGGATTCAGCGAGCATATGCCGTTTGAAAGTTCCTTGGGCAGCATTGGCACGACCCTGTCCGCATAGTAGATGGACGTACCCCTGAAATATGCTTCCTCGTCGAGCGCAGTGCCTTTCCTGACGTAGTGCGACACGTCGGCGATATGCACGCCCAGTCTGTAGCAGCGGTCGGTCTTGGATATGCTGACTGCGTCGTCTATGTCCTTGGTGTCTGCGCCGTCTATCGTGAATATCGGTTCGCCCCTGAGGTCGAGCCTGCGGAGCACCTCGTCGCCGTCCGGCTCGTCCAGATCAAGCTTTGCGGCTTCAAGCAGTACCTTATCCGGAAACTGCGTATGCAGGTTGTTGGACATCATATACGCCTCTGCGCCTGCCTTTGCGCTTTCACAGCTTCCGCATATCTCGACGATGGAAACGGTGTGATCCATGTGGCGTTCCCCGCGCTTCTTTATCGAGAATACCACCTTATCGCCCACGTGAAGCAGGACAGGCTTGGTCACCTTGGCTATCGTCAGCGGCTCGCTGCACAGCCTGTCGGGAAGCACCATCAGCTTGCCGTCCTCTGCGACGATAACGCCGGTCAGCAGGGAGTCGTTCTCCTGCAGGACTGCAGCGACAGCGGCTTCGGGGCAGCGGTGGATATCGTCTGCGCCTGCGGTCTTTCTGGCAAGCACGATATCGCCGGGTATAGCGCCCATGAGGTCACGTCCGCGCACGAAGTATTCCACGGGCAGGTCGCCAAGGGTCCTGACAAAACCGGAACGCTGCGACACACGGCTGACCTCCGCCTTGAAGAACATGGACTGGTCCTTCAGCCAACACTTTCCTTTTTTGTAGGAGATATCGGAATGCTGCTTCATTTCCTCAAGCGAATGCTGCAGCTTCTTGAACTCTTTCTTTTTCAGCCCCAGCCTGTCTGAAAGCTGCTTATCGGTCAGTCCCTTATCGCCGGCTTCATAGAGCGCCAGCAGTATTGAAAGCTTGATACTGTTCATAAGATTCCTTTCACATAAATTGATCCGATTAAATATAGTATTAACAAAAAGGACAGGCGATATTGCCTGTCCCGGTTTTTTTACTCTGCGCTGGAACTGTCAGCCTGACTGTCTGCTTCCGGCTGCGATTCTGTGCCGCTTTCTGCCGGGCTTGTGTCAGATTCTGCTGCGGAGCTTTCAGCGTCGGAGGAAACATCGTCGCTTGAATCCGCTGCGGAGTCGTCCGCAATGGACTCGGCCACGCTGCTTGTTGTTCCGGACGAGGTATCGTCAACGTTGGAGCCGCCGAGGTATACGTTGATAACATTTACGAGTACGGCAAGCACGAAGAAGATAACTGCTGCGGTCGTGGTCGCCTTGTTCAGCATTGCTTCCTTGGTCCTGCCGGAGTTCTTTCCGAAGTAGTTGTCGCCGGTGTTGCCGGAGATCGTCTGCGACATTTGAGTCTTGGTGTCCTGCATAAGCACGACGATAACGATAAATACACAGGCGATTATCAGAATGATAGCACTGATTATTTCAAATATTCCCATTTAGTGTTGTCCTCCATATTATTTGTACTATATGTACAACTGATATCATACTAATCAAGTATACCACATAATCTCAAAAAATGCAAGGGCTTTTTGAAAAAATATTTCTATAATAGAATAACAAATAGTATAAACACAACGATAATATACGTTTGGTATGCAGAAATAGTGCTGTAATATTTGCATATTGACTAGCTGCACCGGATATGCTATAATATTCCTGTAACAAATACAAAGCTTGGCTGTTTATTGTAATGTATAATATCTGCGTGAATATACATAGAGTATACATCTGAAAGGAGCATCAGGATACTTATGACAGGAACGCTCACATTGCTTCTAAGCGGACTTGCAGTAGGCGCTGCAATGGCTGTCCCCGGCGTCAGCGGCGGCACTGCGGCTATGGTCCTTGGAATATACGACACACTGGTGAGGTCGCTCAGCAGGCTGTTCAAAGAACCGAAAAAATCGCTGCCGGTGCTGCTGAAATTCGGGGCGGGCGGCATTATAGGAATGCTGCTTGTGGCAAGGCTGGTCAGCTTTCTTCTGACCACGCCCGCAGAAATTCCGCTGAGATTCCTGTTTCTGGGAGCAGTCGCGGGCGGAGTACCGGTGGTGTTCCGAAGCGCAAATGTGCGCCGCCTGACGCCAAAAGCTGCGCTGCTGATAATCGCAGGGGCAGCGGGCGCAGTTCTGCTGACGAAGCTGCCTGAGGGGCTGTTCGTGTCTATTCAGGGTGGCTTCTGGGGCGCAGTGGTGCAGTTTATCGGCGGGGTTCTGGTGGCTGTTGCGCTGATACTGCCCGGCATAAGCGCATCTCATTTTCTGTATATGCTGGGAATGTACGACACGGTAATGAAAAGACTCGGCTCGCTCGACCTGCTTCCGCTTCTGCCGCTTGCGGCGGGGGTGGCTGTCGGCGCATTCCTGACGGCAAAGGTACTTGAAGCGCTCATCAGCAAGCACCAAGCAGGCACGTTCATGGTGATACTCGGCTTTATGCTGGCTTCACTGCAGGCGCTGTACCCGTTCGAGGCGTCGGGAATACAGCTTCTGACGGGCGCCGTGTGCGCTGTTGTGGGCTTTATTGCGGTGTACTGGCTGCAAAGCTCCCTCGACAGAAAACGCAGACCTCCGCTCAGGCTGAAAAGATAAAAAACTGGTTGACAAATACAAGATATAGTGATATAATGTATTCACCGATACAAGAGAGGTGAAAGCAATGAAGATAAACGTTACCGGAGGAACGCTCCCGCAGCAGGAGATAGACGCATATACAGACGCCGCATTGAAGAAGTACCCGAACAGGAACATAACCGCCATCGACTTCGACGTTGATGGTGAGTACGTGAACTGCACGTATCACTTCTGCGACAAGCCGTTCGAGCGTATACGCCGTATCACCGGCTATCTGGTCGGAACGCTCGACCGCTTCAACAATGCAAAGCGAGCCGAGGAAGCCGACCGTGTTAAGCATGGGCTGGGTCAGCAATAAAAATGAAGTGGGGCTGTGTTATTGCGCACAGCCCCACTTTTCTGCCTACTTCTCCTGCCTGCTCAGAAGCACCTTATACGTCCGCTCTATCAGGAATGCGCCGAGCGTGGCTGTGACAAGTATTGCCATGACCGCACCCGAAAGCACCGTCTGTCCGCACGCCATTCCCATTGCAAGCGGAACTCCGCCGATAGCCGCCTGAACGGTAGCCTTCGGCATATAGGCTATCATGCAGAACAGCCGCTCTTTCAGCCGCAGCTTTGTTCCGATAAGGCAGAGGAACACTCCAGCAGACCTGAATATCAGTGCGCCGAATATCAGCAGAAGCACGTTCAGCCATATTCCGCCGACAGAGGACACGTCTACCTCTGCGCCGACAAGCACGAACAGCATTATCTCCGCTGCCGCCCATAGCTTCGAGTATTTCGCAGAGAGCCGAACCGCACGTTCAGGCGCTTTTTGCCGCAATGCTATTCCTGCAGCCATGACTGCGACCAGTCCCGAAAAGCCTATGTATTCCGGCAGACTGTCCTCAAGAGTCACCAGCAGGAACGAAACGCTCAGCATTATAATGACCTTTACGCTGTCCCGCATATGAAGCTTGCTGAAAAGCACTGCAAGCAGAATGCCGCATAACGCTCCCGCCGCTGCGCCGAGAATTATCGACACGGGAATATTGACGAGCGTCAGCGCAGAAAGCTCACCGCCTGTGCAAAGCCCGCAGAATACCGAAAACATCACGATAACGAACACGTCGTCCGAGGAAGCACCCGCAAGGATCATCTGTGGGATAAGCTTGTCGGTGCCGTATTTTTCCTCCATCAGTTTCAGCATTTTCGGCACGACCACCGCCGGAGAAACTGCGCCGAGCACTGCGCCCATTACTGCGGCTTCGATAGTGGACAGCCCAAGCAGCGGCGGGGCGAGAAGCACCGCTCCGATAATCTCGCAGCTTGCGGGGACAAAACTCATCATCAGGGCGGGTCTGCCGCATTTTTTGAGGTCTGAAAGCTCCAGATTCAGCCCTGCACGGGTCAGGATAAGCAGAAGCGCTATTCTCCGCAGGACGGACGATATGCCGAGCGTCGTCGGGTCGAGCCAGCCCAGAGAGCCGAGCAGTATTCCGGCGGCGAGCATTCCGGTCAGCTTCGGCAGCCGCAGAAGTCCCGCAAGTTCGCCGAGAATAAGCCCGCAGAGAAGTATCAGAGCAAAACTGAGTAACATATTTACCTCCATTTCTGCGCCGCATTCCGCCTGAAAGCAAAAAGCTGACAGCACTGCGGATACAGCGCCAGCGCCGGAATTATCCGGCGTGACAGTATCGCAGATGCCATCAGCAAATAATCTTTGCGGTTCGGGGCGAAAAGCCCGCAGGGAGGACGTCATTCCCTAACAGATAGTATTGTAGCACAAATAATGCTCTCTGTCAAGGGTATACTATTATAATATATATTAGCCGAGTTTTATTTTATCAGCCGAGTATCATTTTGATATCCTCCTCAGGCGTCTGGGCGGCACGCAGTCCGAATTCTTTTTGCAGTACTTCAAGCACTGCAGGCGAAACGAACGCCGGCACAGTCGGACCGAGAATGATGTTTTTCAGCCCCAGATAAAGCAGCGAAAGCAGAATGCAGACCGCTTTCTGCTCGTACCACGACAGAACCAGAGTCAGCGGCAGGTCGTTCACCTGACAGCCGAAAGCCTCTGCAAGGGCGGAAGCCACCCGAATAGCGCTGTATGCGTCGTTGCACTGACCCATGTCCAGAATGCGTGGGATCCCGTCGATGTCGCCGAGATCCATGTCGTTGATGCGGTATTTGCCGCACGCAAGCGTCAGGATAAGCGTGTCGGGCGGGGTAAGGCGGGCGAAATCGGAATAGTACCTGCGGCTTGGCGAAGCGCCGTCGCAGCCGCCGATAAGGAATATATGCCGTATCTTTCCCGCTTTTATCAGCCCGATTATTTGCTCCGCATGGGACAGCACAGCCTCATGCGCAAAGCCGGTGGTGACTACGCTGCCGCCGTTCATGCCGGTCATTTCCTTGTCCTCGCTGTAGCCGCCGCATTCAAGCGCCTTTTTTATCACCGGCGTGAAGTCCTTGTCCGCACCGATGTGCGTTACTTCTGGGTAGGACACCACGGACGTGGTGAACACTCTGTCGGCGTAGCTTTCCCTGAGCGGCATAAGGCAGTTGGTGGTGAACAGTATCGGCGCAGGGATATTGTGGAACTCCGACTGCTGATTCTGCCAGCCCGTGCCGAAGTTGCCCTTAAGCTGCGGGTGCTTTTTTAACTGCGGGTAGCCGTGAGCCGGCAGCATTTCGCTGTGCGTGTAGATATTCACGCCCTTGCCGTCTGTCTGTTCAAGCAGCAGCTTCATGTCGTGCAGGTCGTGACCGCTGACAACGATGAACGGTCCCTTTTCGATGGTCAGCGGAACTTCGGTTGGTACCGGGTCGCCGTAGGCTTCGGTGTTCGCATGGTCGAGAAGTTCCATACATTTCAGGTTCATTGCGCCTGTTTTCATGACCAGCGGCAGGAGTACGTCCTGCGGGTCGTTTTCGCCGAGGTGATACAGTCCCTCATAAAAGAATGCGGAAACCTCTGCGTTGGTCTTTCCGAGTATCCTCGCATGATACGCATACGCTGCCATGCCTTTCAGCCCGAACAGGATAAGCGATTTCAGCGAGCGGATATCCGCATTGCCGTCCCATATTTCCTCCATGCGGATATCGTCGTGCTTTTCAGCGGAAATGCGGCCTTTTTCCTTTTCGACTTCGGTCTTTACTGTTTTGATGGTGGAATCGTTGAAATTCACGTTGGTGATGGTGGTGAACAGCGCCTTTTCAACAAGTGCGTCGGTGGTTTCGGTGGGCTTTCCGGTTCTGGCTGCACGTGCCAGTCCGACCAGTGCGCCGACCAGCTCGTCCTGCAGATTTGCGGTATCGGCTTTCTTGCCGCAAACGCCCGCCTTTCCCTCGCAGCCGGTATTGTGAGCGGTCTGCTGACACTGAAAACAAAACATATCTTTCATTATTATCGTCCTTTCGCCGGTGATTTTGACCGGAATGCTTCCGGAATATTGCTTAGTATTACCGGACAGAAAGCAAAAATTCCCTGCCGTGGTTGCAAAATCACGGCAAATGTGATACAATAGTCACAAATGCTACATCAACGGAGGAATACACATGAATAGATATAAACTGACAGCCCTTGCGATTTTTGCCGGAATATTGCTCACCGGCTGCTCCGGCGGCAATGAAAGTTCAGCGCCGCAGGTATCGGACGGCGTATCGACCGCCGAGGACACTGCCGCTTCCACGACCGCAGACGAGCCGTCCGAGGTATCGCAGCCCGTTGAATCGGACGTCAGCGAGGTCATTTCAGAGCCGCAGACCACAACGCCTGTCGAAACCACCGAGCCAGTGCCAGATGAAACGTATATCCCTGAGTGGATATTCGGCACATGGAGCGTGACAGCGGTCAACGGTCAGGAATACTGGGAATGGGCGGGCGAAAACGGCATTGAGGAAGAACGCCAGCTTATATTCGACAGCGAGATGTGCCGCAGTGTGAGCGGCATGGGCGGTATCGACGACGAACTGACCTACGTAATAACGGACGAGGGCGCAGAGCTTTACGCAGAGGACGGCGCGCTGTGGGCTAGGCTCGTTTATGACCCGCAGATGGACATTCTGTCCCTTTCCGAGGACGACAGCGATTACATCGCAATACTCAGGCGTGGCGGGAACCCTCAGCAGGAGCAGCAGAGCGGGGGAGGCTACATCGCCGATTGGATATACGGCACATGGGCGGCGGTCGATATCGAGGGTCAGCCGTTCAGCGAGTGGGCTGTGCAGAACGGCGTCACTGAGGAATACAAGCTGGAATTTACGCCGCAGGGCTGCATTATTTCAGGCTCGGAAAAGGTGCTGAGATATTCCATCACGGACGAGGGCGCAGTGGTCTACGACGAGGACGGCGGTACTACGGAACTAGTTTACGACTATATTAATGACACGCTGTCAGCAACTGAGGGCGAAAATACTTTCCTGTTCAAACGTGAAAATGGCATTCAGGACACACAGGCTGAATCGGAATAAATGCTGCGTTGCGCAGTGATACAGAAATGCACAACATCTGTTGCACAACGTGACAAACATTTCTGTAAGCAATTGTAAGATGTTATCGTTTACATTGTTCCCTATCATAACTATGTAAAATTGACCAGTTTTTCTTCAACAACTGTTGCAAAGTTTTGTTGCAGTATCCAAATGTGACTAAAGAGTGGTTGACAACGCTAACGGAATATGCTATAATCTCCCATGTTGCAAATCACAAAAGGCAAATATTACAAACAAACAGATATTGAAGGAGAAACCAAGTTATGAAGAAGTACACAAAGATCCTTGCAGCCATCGCAGCAGCAGCAGCTATCATTTCCTGCACCGCCTGCGGTAACAAGACCGAGTCCAGCAGCACTGCAGACAGCAGCAGCGTAAGCGAAGCAGCAGACAACAGCAGCGCAGCAGACGAGAGCGTTGCAGACGACAGCGCAGCAGATGAGAGCGTTGCTGACGATGAGCAGGCAGCAGCAACTCAGGAACAGGCAGCAGGCACAGTTGAGCAGGCAGCACCCTCCGCTGAGGCTGACGCAAACGCTGAGGGCAGCGATATCGTATCCAAGATGATGGGTTCATGGGTACTCGCAGGAATCAACGGTATGGATCTGAATACATACGGCGAGACAGTAGGCTTAACCGCTGAGGATCTCATGGTAGTTGTTACTATCGATGAGAACGGCTACACCAGCAAGAGCAGCACAGGCGAAGCAACTTATGCTTACACTGCTACAGAAAATGGTATCGCAGTACCTATGACCGACGAGTTCACACTCAACGTTCTTTACATTGAGGAAGCTGATTCCATCGTTTACGTTATCGCAGGCGCAGACGCTGACGGCAACGAGGTACAGATCCAGTACACATTCATGAGAAACGAATAAGATAAATGCACGCTGAATAAAGCGAAGCTGAACATTCGTGAACTGACCCCTCCGTTTTCCGGAGGGGTCATTCTTGACATTACAGCCCGAATGTGGTACAATATCATTCAGAGAATTGTGAACAGGAGATCAGGAATGAAAAAACTATTAGGCGCATTTGCGCTTTCTGCAGTATTGCTTCTGACGGCGTGCAGCCGTTCTATTTCAATGGATAAGATAAAGGGAAGCTGGGTCGGCGAGGTGGACGGCACGGCAGTCACTATCGAGATAACCGACGATCGCTTCATACAGAGCGCCGGCGGGCAGTCGGGCGAGCCGCTGAAATTCGAGCGTAATTCGGACGGTCTGACCGTGAAGAATACCGACGGCAGGGCGCTCATCAGGCTGATATACAACGAGCAGGACGAAACGGTGTCCTACACTGTCATAAGCGCAGATGGCACTGACTACACCCTGACGTTCACCAGAAGTGCAGAATAACTGCGCACATAGCACAAAGAACGCATATTATATTGCACATTATGCTCGAATTTGTTGAGTATTCGGGGAAATGTGCAATTATTTTTGTCCTGCCCCTTGAAAAAACCGCCAATTTGAGGTATAATAAATATGTATATTTGCATACATAGGGAAATGTGCGGGCGTTCGGCTTTGACATGAATGCTGCGCAGAATGGTCGATAAGGAGAGAACAACGTGTTCAAAGGTCCACTTATAGAAATTTTCGAGCTGCTTTTTTCAGGCGGAACTACTGACGGACAGGTGCTTGAGGTCGTGCTGTCGCTCTTTTCCGTGCTTGTCATAATCTTCGTGGTATTCCCGATTCATGAGTGCGCCCATGGCGTTATGGCTAAGATACTCGGCGATGATACGGCGGAACGGCAGGGACGTCTGACGCTCAACCCGTTTGCACATATCGACCCGATGGGCGCGCTGGCAATGCTCATCTGCCGTATAGGCTGGGCAAAGCCTACGCCGGTAGACCTGCGCCGCTGCACAAAGGTGAAGTCCCGCACTGCGCTTGCGCTCACCTCGCTTGCAGGTCCGCTGTCCAATGTCCTGTTGGGATATGTGCTGATGATAATCAACAAGATACTCTGGCTCAATATGACGGTGGCGGATATCATGAATCCGAATCCCATATACTATGTGGCTGTTGGAATAGGCATTACGCTGCAGCTGAACATTTATCTTGCAGTATTCAACCTCATACCTATCCCGCCGTTCGACGGCTTCAATATCCTGTCGAGCTTCCTGCCGTACAAGGCTGTTGCGGTCATGCAGAGGTATCAGCAGGTGATATACCTTGTGTTCTTCGGACTGCTGGTGTTCGGTGCGCTTGACGTTCCGCTTTCTTATGCCACTTCGGGAATAATGTGGCTGCTGGATAAGGCAAGCTTCTTTATCCCGACATACCTCTGACGGAGCGGCAGATGGACGGACTTAGCTTTAAGCTTGAAATATTCGAGGGGCCGCTCGACCTTATGCTGTCCCTGATACAGAAGCACAAGCTGAATATTCAGGATATAGAGATAAGCATACTGCTCGACCAGTTTATGCTTTACCTCGACAGAATGTCCGAGGCTGACCTTGAAATAACCTCGGAGTTCCTTGAAATGGCAGCAAGGCTCATTATGATAAAATCTGCGGCGCTTCTCCCCAAGGAGGAAGCGGAGCAGATGAAAAAGGAACTTCAGGGCGCGCTGATAGAATACGCATTATGCAAGACGATGGCTGAACGCCTGAAGAAGCGTTACCTCGGCGATGTCGTGTTCGTCAGAAGCCCGATGGAGTTGGAGATAGACCGTGCCTACCACAAAACGCACCAGCCGGAGGAACTCATGCTCGCCTACAGCGCATTGAACGAGCGCACACGCAGAAAGGCAAGCTATCGCCCGCGGTCGATTAAGCCTATCGTGGCGAAAAGCTACGTCACGGTGTTCACCGGAATAGTTGCGGTGCTGAAAAGCCTGCGGCGGCAGGGCACCGTCAGAATGGACGAACTTTACAAAAACCAGCCCCGCTCCCGTACTGTCGCAACATTTCTTGCGATATTGGAGCTGTCCAAGGAGGGGCGCATATTCATCTCCGAGGACGGAGCAAGCGTGCGCCTGAGGACAAAGGCAGACGACAAAAGGACAGAAGCGGAGGGAGCAGAGCAGTGAAATTCAGCGAGGGAATGGCTGCGGTGGAGGCGGTGCTTTTCGCCTGCGGCGAACCTATAGAAGCGGACAAGCTTGCCGAAGCCTGCGAGATAGAAAAGGAAACAGTGCTGAAGATGATAGACCGGCTCAACGACCGCTATATCGACAACAGCAGCGCATTCAGGATACAGCGGCTCGGCGAAAGCTATCAGATGATGACCCAGCCGGAATTTGCGCCCTATATCAAGACTGCGCTTGAAACACGCCGTCAGGTTCCGCTGTCACAGGCTGCGCTGGAGGTTCTGGCTGTGGTGGCGTATAATCAGCCGGTGACAAAGGGCTTCGTGGAGCAGGTCCGTGGAGTTGACAGCTCAGGCGTGGTGAACAGCCTTGTTGAGCGCGACCTGCTGGAGGAATACGGCAGGCTCGACCTGCCCGGACGTCCGATAGCCTACAAGACCACGGACAACTTCCTGAGGTGCTTCGGGCTGACCGATATAAAGGGACTTCCTGCAATACCCGACAGCACGGACCAGATAGACCTTGACGAATACGACGAGCTGAATTTCAGCGGCGGCGACTGATACAGAGGAGGCGGTGCAATGACGGGCTGGATCATAGCCGGAGCGGTCGTTGCGTTCCTGCTTATCCTGCTGATGATACCGGTGAGGGTCAGGTTTGAATATTCGGACGAACTTCGGCTGAGAATAAGGTGGCTGTTCATAACGCTTGTGAGGATACCCGCAGTAAAGCGGAAAATGAAGCGGCGTGACAAAAAGGTGGAAAAGGGCGCAGAAGCCGCCGCCAAAACAGCCGCACACGCCGAGGAGGACGTCACGGGCGAGCCCTCGGAGAACGCGGAAGAAAAGCCGGAGGATAAGGACGGCTCTATCGGCGGGAATAATGCCGCTGAAAAGGAGAAGCCCGCTGCAAAGCCTAAAGGCGCAAAACTTACGCTGAACGACATCTTCGCACTTGTGCGGTTAGTCTGGGGAAGCCTTGGCAAACCTCTGCGCAGGCTGCTCAAAGCGACCAGAATAAACGGCTTCCGGCTCAGGGTAATAGTCGGCGGCGACGACGCTGCGGCTACGGCGATAAAGTTTGGCGGAGTGAATGCGGCGGCAGGCTCGGCGATGGCGTTCCTTGACGGGTGCTTCACGCTGAGGAAGCCGGTATACGATATTTCATGCGATTTCATGAGCGAGGAAACATACACGGAGTGCGAATTTACCGCAAAGCTTTCCGTGATAGCCGCACTGGCGTTCCTGTTCTGGGTGCTGGGCAGGCTCGTGAAGAATTATATTTCAGACAAGGACGCAGCTAAGGCTGTTGGAAAATTAAGAAACCACAAATATTGAGAGGAGAAGAACATCATGTCAAACGCAATCGAGGGAATACTTGGCGTATCAATGGAAAAGATCAGGGAAATGGTGGACGTGAACACTATCGTCGGCGACCCCATCACCGCTCCCAACGGAACAACGATAATCCCGATATCTAAAGTGTCGTTCGGATTCGCTTCCGGCGGCAGCGACCTGCCCGTGCAGACTGCCGAGAAATTCGCAGGCGGCGCAGGCGCAGGCGTCACAGTAAAGCCGCAGGCGTTCATCGTGGTCAAGGCTGACGGCGATGTCGAACTGCTGGAGCTTGGCGCAAAATCCAGCCCCATGGAGGGTATCGTTGACGCAATACCCAACGTTATCGAGAAGATAAAGGGCTTCGTTGCCGACAAGAAGAAAAAGGACGAAACCCCTGAGGAACAGCCGGAGGACGCTGAATAATCAGCGCAGAAACTGCGCACCCTATGTGTGGAAATTATTTCATCATAAGGAGTGCAGAATATGAGAATATCATTCAGGAGCGCAGCCGCAGCGCTTGCGGCGGGAATCGTCCTCAGGACGGCTGCGGGCGCAGTGCCGGAGAATATTTCGGCGGTCAGTGCGATAGTCATTGAGGCGCAGACCGGCACGGTGCTGTATGAAAAGAACGCAGACGAACGCCGTGCAATGGCGAGCACCACAAAGATAATGACCGCCCTGCTGACCATTGAAGCGGGCGACCTTGACAGAGAGTTCACCGTTGACCCGCTCGCGATAATGGTCGAGGGTACTTCGATGGGGCTGCGTGAGGGCGACCGTGTGTCACGGCGTGACCTGCTCTACGGGATACTGCTTCCCTCAGGAAACGACGCAGCGAATGCGGCTGCGGTGTCCGTCAGCGGGAGCATTTCGGCTTTTGTGAAGCTGATGAACGAAAAGGCTCAGCAGCTTGGGCTTACTGATACTCACTTCGTCACTCCGTCGGGACTGGACGCAGACGGGCATTACACAACGGCAAGGGAACTGGCAAAGCTGACCGCCTATGCCATGCAGGACGAAACGTTCCGTGAGGTGGTGTCCTGCCGCTCGGCTCAGGTGGAATTCGGCAACCCGCCGTATATGCGCACGCTGTATAACTCCAACAAAATGCTGGCGAGATACGACGGCGCAGTCGGGGTAAAGACCGGCTTCACCGATAACGCGCGGCGGTGTCTTGTGTCCGCTGCCGAAAGGGACGGCGCAATGCTCATTGCAGTCACGCTGAATGCCGGCGACGACTGGAACGACCACACCAAAATGCTGGACTACGGCTTCACGCAGGTCAGCGCAGTGCCGCTTGACGTTTCGTGTGATTCAAGGGTAGCTGCGGCGGGCACAGGCGAAAGCGTCGGAGTTTACGCCCACGCAGATACTCTTGCCCTGACCGCACAGCAGCGGGGCAGACTTCAGCGCAGGGTGCTGTTGCCCGGCTTCGTCTACGGCGGTATCGAAAAGGGCTGCCGGTTGGGCGAGATACAGTTCATTCTGGACGGCAATGTCGTGAAAAGCTGCCCGCTTTATGCGGATTCCACGATACAGCCGCCGGACGAGGAACTGAGCCTGCTCCAGAGGATACTGGAATGGGCAGGGATAATAATATAATATGCTCAGACCGCCCGCTTGGGCGTACATAGGGCGACCTCTGGAAAACTCTTTCACGGCAGATTTCTTTGAATTGCACCATCTGCTGCGTTGTCAAACCTTGAAATACATACAGTATTCCTGCGGTTTGACGCCTTGCAGCTGATACAATTCAAGTACGAAATCTGCTCGTGCTTCGGTTTCCATAGTCCGCCATAGGAAAGGCTAGATATGGAAAAAGTCAGGATACAGAAAATAATCGCAGACAGCGGAAGATGTTCCCGCAGAAAGGCTGAGGAACTTATTTCGGCAGGACTGGTGACAGTCAACGGCAGACCCTGCTCCCTTGGCGACAAGGCGGACCCAGTAAATGACCTGATACGGGTCGAGGGCGAGGAAATTGCTGCTGAGCGTGCTGAAAAGCGTTACATTATGCTTAACAAGCCGAGGGGCTATGTTACTTCAATGTCGGACGAGATGGGCAGGCGCGTCGCTTCCGACCTGCTGACCAACGTTCAGGAGCGGGTATACCCTGTCGGCAGACTGGACAGAAATTCCGAGGGACTGCTTATATTCACCAACGACGGCGAATTTGCGAACGACATCATGCACCCGTCACGCCACGTCACAAAGACCTACCGCGTGACAATAGACGGCGCAGTCAGCGAGGACCAGCTTTCAAGGCTGATGTCTGGCGTGGAACTCGACGACGGCGTAAAGACGCTTCCGTGTACGGTCGAGGTGCTGACAGAGGCACCGGGCAGGACAGTCCTCAGGTTCGTGATAAAAGAGGGCAGAAACCGTCAGATTCGCCGTATGTGCAGCGCAGTTGGTCTTGAAGTCGGCAGACTTCGCCGCACTGCAGTCGGGGGAGTGAAGCTTGGAATGCTGAAGCCCGGCGAATACCGTGACCTCACCAAGGAGGAACTGCGGTCGCTTCGTGCTTCGGTGGGAAAAGGACAGAACCGCCGCAAAAAGTAAGTTCATGCTGTCGATAAAGGCACATCTGCGTCGTGAGGTGAAAACCTCTAATGCGCAGCGTCGTGCTGCGCTCTGGGTTTTCACTTGTGGCGTCCTGCCACAACAAGCATTTCGGCAGGCACAAACACGATGTTTGTGCCGCTGCCCCAAAAGCCCGACACGATGTCGGGCAACTAAGGGCAGCCTGCACAAACACGATGTTTGTGCCGCTGCCCCAAAAGCCCGACACGATGTCGGGCAACTAAGGGCAGCCTGCACAAAGCCTAGCCGAAACGGCGCTTCCTAGCATCTGCACCTTTCTCGCCACCCTGAAGAAGGTACTTTTTCAACAAGCTGGTAAGTTGTCATTCAGTAAAAATGCGGGCGGTAAAGCACGAGTTTGTGGAATATGCACAAAAATGTGCTAAAAAGTTGACGGCTTTGTTGCATAAGATAAAAAATTCGGAAATCGCAGATTTTCGCTTGTTATTTTTTTTTCAATGTAGTATAATTATTGTGGATAAATTTTCAATGAGGCGGCGCAGAGTGTTCTGCACTGCTTTCAATAGCAGATATTGGAGGAGAAAAAATGGCGTTTTCAAAGACTTTGGCTGAAATGGAACAGAACGTTCCTGACAGCGACGCAAGGAAAAGACTGACTGCCCTTTTTGACGAGGACAGCTTCACCGAGTTTGACAAATTCCTGTCAGCCGACGGTGCGGTAAGCAGCGTTGTGGCTGGCTATGGTTCTGTGCTCGGCGGTTCTATGTACGCATATGCGCAGGATAAGTCGGTCAAGGGCGGCGCAGTTGACAAGAGTGCTGCGCTCAAGATCAAGAAGATCTATGAACTTGCCGCAAAGAACGGCGCTCCGGTCGTTGCGTTCTTCGACAGCAAGGGTGGCGATATCAGCGAGGGCATGGAGGTGCTGGCTGATTACGGCGAGATCATCAAGGCTTCTGCAGCCGTTTCCGGCGTAGTTCCTCAGATCGCAGTAGTTACCGGCGTATGCGCAGGCGCAGCTGCAGTTGTCGCTTCTATGGCTGACATCACCATCATGACCGAGGACGCAGAACTGTTCCTCACCGCTCCGTTCAATACCCCCGACGGAAAGCTGGAGGGCGCAGGAAAGGCTGCAAATGCGGCTAAGTCAGGAGTTGCCGACATCGTGGCAAAGGACGCTGCAGACGCTGTTGCAAAGGCAAGAAAGCTTGCTGCTATCCTTCCCGCAAACAACATCTCCGTTGCAGGAAACGACGATTTCACAGAGAACGACGCTGCTGTGACTGCTTCCCTTAAGGGCGCGGCTCTTGCAGCTGCTCTCGCAGACAAGGATTCCGTCGTTGAACTTGGCGCAGAGTTCGGCACAGCGGCTTATACCGCATTCGCAAGCGTAAACTGGGGTACTGTTGCATTCGTTGCTACTGACAAGGCTGCAAAGCTTACCGCCGCAGATACCGCAAAGATCGCAAGATTCGTTCAGCTTGCCGACGTGTTCTCTATTCCGGTCGTCACGCTCATCGACACAGAGGGCTTTGAGCCGTCAAGCGCCGCAGAACTTTCCGGCAGCGTACGTGACGCAGCAAAGCTGGCTCAGGTATACGCTTCGGCTACCACCACAAAGATAAACCTCATCACCGGAAAGGCTTTCGGTTCGGCTTATGCAGTATTCGACAGCGCAGACCTCGCATTTGCGTTTGAGAAGGCTGTTATCAGCCCGATGAACCCTGAGGCACAGAAGGCATTCATGGGCGGCGAGGTGGATAATTCACCGTTCGGCGCAGCTGCACTCGGCATGATCGACGGCGTTATCGCAGCCGAGGACGCAAAGCAGACTATCGCTTCGGCTATCGAACTGTGCTCCAGCAAGAGAGTTGCTGCACCTGCAAGAAAGCACGTTAATTTCGTATTCTGATTAATATAAGAGAGGTATTTGAAAATGAAAAGATACACCATCACCGTAAACTCTACACAGTATGATGTGACCGTTGAGGAAGCTGACGCATCACAGGCTCCCGTAGCCGCTGCTCCCGCTCCCAAGAAGGCTGCCGCTCCTGCAAAGAAGGCTGCTGCTCCCGCAGGCGCACAGGGCAATGCTACCATCAACGCACCGATGAACGGCACTATCGTTGACGTAAAGGCTAAGATAGGCGACAAGGTAACAAACGGTACTGTTATCGCAGTTCTTGAGGCAATGAAGATGGAGAACGACATCGTTTCCGACAAGGACGGCGTTATCGCTTCCATCAACGTAAACAAGGGCGATTCCGTTGAAACCGGCGCAGTTATCGCAACGATAAACGCTTGATCCGAAGGAGTACAGAAATGGCAAAATTAAAGATAACTGAAACCGTTCTCCGTGACGCGCATCAGTCGCTGCTCGCCACGAGAATGTCTATTGATGAAATGCGTCCTATCCTGCCCGCAATGGATAAGATAGGCTTCTATTCCGCTGAGTGCTGGGGCGGCGCAACATTCGATTCATGTATCCGCTTCCTTGACGAGGATCCGTGGGAAAGACTGCGTATCCTGAGAAAGGAAATGCCCAACACCAAGCTGCAGATGCTGTTCAGAGGACAGAATATGCTGGGCTATCGTCACTATGCTGACGATCTCGTTGAGTATTTCGTACAGAAGTCCATCGCAAACGGTATCGACATAATCCGTATCTTCGACGCACTGAACGATATCCGCAACCTTGAAACAGCTATCAAGGCTGCCAAGAAGGAGCAGGGTCACGCTCAGGTGGCTATTTCCTATACTCTGGGCGAGGTATTCACGCACGAGTATTACATGAACTACGCTAAGCAGGTCGAGAACGCAGGCGCAGACTCTATCTGCATCAAGGACATGGCAGCCCTGCTGACTCCTTACGAGGCTGAAACGCTCGTCAAGGACCTCAAGAGCGCAGTCAAGATACCTGTACAGCTTCACACGCACTATACGTCTGGTCTGGCTTCGATGTGTATCCTGAAGGCAGTTGAGGCAGGCGTTGACGCAGTGGATACCGCTATGTCGCCGCTCGCACTCGGCACATCTCATGCACCCACGGAGTCCATCGTGGCTACGTTCCAGGGCACTGAATATGACACCGGTCTTGATCTCGTTAAGCTCAACGAGGTAAGGGACTACTTCATGAAGCTACGCAAGAAGTACATCGACAGCGGTCTGCTCGACCCGTCCATGCTCGCTACAAACACGAATGCGCTTATTTATCAGGTTCCGGGCGGAATGCTCTCCAACCTGCTTTCTCAGCTTAAGCAGGCAGGCAAGGCTGACCAGCTTGAAGCTGTTCTGCAGGAAGTTCCGAGAGTTCGTAAGGATTCCGGATTCCCGCCGCTCGTTACGCCTACCTCTCAGATCGTCGGCACACAGGCTGTGTTCAACGTTATCATGGGCGAGCGCTACAAGACTGTCACCAAGGAGTTCAAGGGCCTTGTTAAGGGCGAATACGGCAAGACTCCTGTCGCTATAGATCCTGAGTTCCAGAAGAAGATCCTCGGTAGCGAGGAGCCTATCACTTGCCGTCCTGCAGACCTGCTCAAGCCTGAATTTGAGGCAATGAAGGCAGAGGCTAAGGAGTGGATAGACGGCAGCAGCGTTGAGGACGTACTCACCTATGCTATGTTCCCGAAGGTTGCTCCGAAGTTCTTCGAGAAGCGCCGTGACAGACAGCTTGGTATCGACGCAGACCACGCAGATAAGGCTAATAAGGTACACCCTGTATAATAGCTGACATTTAATACAAATTAAAACGGAGAACAGAAATGCTCTCCGTTTTCGTATTATATTAGTATTATATTATAAAAATAGTGTATAAGGAAATACGCACCAAATGATCACATTAAATAAGCTTTATTGATAACGATTACAAAAACAAATATGATTTTTCAGCATATTGCACAAAAGAAATATTACAAGACGGTTACAAAACGGTTACAACGCTGTCACATGGCGTACATAATCTTGGCAGAATGTCCATGAAAACCGCATTGGACAGCGACAATTTACTGTAAGGCAAAAAATCGGCATTTACTTAATAAATTCAAAGCGCTCATGGTGATAATGAACAATCCGTGAAAACTGAAAACGTTTACCTGTTCAGGCTTTGAAAAAAGTTATAAAAAAGGGCTTGAAAAATCAAAGCTTTTATGATAAACTTACAAATGTAATCAAGGGACGGTAATATCTACTGCTCAGACAGAGTAAGATCAACCGGAGAAACCTTGATGAGTAATCTGTTCCAAAGGAACGAAATGAAACCTATTTTGGGAGGAAAAAATCTATGAAGAAAAGACTTTTAGCAGCTCTGCTCGCATCTGCTGCAGTCCTGTCCTTTGCCGGCTGTAACGGCAACAACAGCAGCTCCACTGCTGACAACTCCAGCAAGCCTGCTGATGATTCCAGCGCAGCTGATTCCAGCGCAGCTGACTCCAGCGCAGCTGACTCCAGCGCAGCTGATGACTCCAGCGTTGCTGACGAGACACCCGCTACTGAGCTCACCGATGACGGCGACGCTCTGACCATCCTTGCTTGGGAGACCAACTCCGATATCGTAAAGATGGTTGACTTCTTCTGCCAGACCAAGGGCTACGATTCCAGCAAGGTAGTATTCAAGGGCGTTGGCGAAAAGGGCGAGAATGCTCGTGACCAGTACAAGCAGTATCTGAAGGGCAGCGATGACGCAGACCTGATGATCTTCGACGCTGACTGGGTTGCTGACTACATCAACAACGATACCCTGACAGTTCCTTACTCTGCAATCGGTCTTGATAAGTCCGATTTCACTGAGGCATTTGCTTACACACTGGATTACGGCACCAACGATAACGGCGAATTCAAGGCTGCTTCCTTCCAGGCTACTCCCGGCGGCTTCGTTTACAGAGCTGACCTCGCACTGCAGTACCTCGGTGTTTCCACACCTGACGAGATGCAGGCAAAGATCAGCGACTGGGATAAGTTCCAGGAGACTGGCGCTCAGCTGTACGAAGCATCTGGCAACAAGACCTCTCTGCAGGCAACTGAAGGCGGTCTGTGGCAGGTATTCCAGTCCAACAGAACTCAGCCTTGGGTAGTTGACGGCAAGCTCGTTATGGACAACGCTGCTGACTTCTATGATATCGCTAAGGCAATGAAGGACAACAACTCCCTCGCAGGCGTTCCTCAGTGGCAGGCAGATTGGTATGCAGCTATAATGGACGGCACCGCTCTTGGTGACTTCGTTCCTACATGGGGTCTGACCACTTCCGGCGGCGGATCTATCCTTGAGAACTTCACACACAATGGTGACACAGAGCTCGGCAAGAACATGGCTATCTGCGAAGGTCCTTCCGGCTGGTTCTGGGGCGGTTCCTACTTCGGCGTAACTCCTAAGTGCAACAACAAGACCCTCGCTAAGGAATTCATCGAGTTCTTCTGCAAGGACGCTGAGACAATGAAGGCTTATGCTGAGCAGACCGGCGACTTCATGAACAACAAGACTGTTATGAGTGAAGCTACCATCTCCAACCCGCTCCTCAACGGTCAGGATCACTATAAGGTACTCGTAAAGGTACTTGACAACCTCGACCTGAGCAACAAGCTCACCAAGTATGACTCTGTAATCAAGTCTAAGTTCAACGATTCCGTTAATGGCTACCTCGATGGCAAATACGCTACCAAGGAAGACGCTATCAACGCATTCAAGGATGATGTTGCTTCTGCTTACGAGGATATAGTTATTGAATAATCTCAGTAGCTATCTTCAAAATCCAAATACTTAAGTTGCAATATATTGCTTATGGGCGAAAGCCCATAAGCGTATATTGTGATTTTTTATCAAAAAAATTGAAAGGGTGTGCATCATGCAGGCAGCAACCGGAAGAAAGCAAAGAATGATAAGCTATGCTAAGTACGGATACATATTCATTGCACCGTTCTTCATAGTTTATGCGTTTTTCATGATTTATCCGCTTATCAATACCTTTCTCCTGAGCTTTAAGGAAAACGGTAGCGATCATCCGGAGGTTTGGGTCGGTCTACAGAATTATCAGTGGCTGCTATTTGGCGGAGAAACTCGTGCAGCAAACGCTGCTCAGGGCGCATTTTGGACGTCCATTGGAAATACTTTCATCCTCTGGGCAGGCAACTTCGTAGTTCAGATCATTCTATCGCTCCTCTTGGCTGTTTGGTTCTCAGACGTCAGAGTAAAGATCAAGGGTACAGGCTTCTTCAAGGTCGTTATGTATCTGCCTAACATAGTAACAGCAGCTTCTGTAGCAGGAATGTTCATGATGCTGTTCGGTAATACGAAGTATGGTGCGGTAAACAGCCTCCTCCTCAATATGGAGGCGATACTTAAACCCATCATTTTCACTAAGGGCGATTGGTCCCCACGTATCCTAGTAATGTTCATCCAGTCATGGATGTGGTTTGGTAATACAATGCTTCTGCTTCTGTCAGGTATCTTCGGTATCGACCCGTCGATATACGAGGCTGCCGAGATAGACGGCTCCAGCGGAGCAAACACTTTCTTCAGGATAACAATGCCCATACTGAAGCCGATATTCATTTATGTGTTCATCACATCAATGATAGGCGGACTTCAGATGTTCGATATCCCGTATCTCTTACACGAAGGAACTACCGTCACACCGGCACTCAAGACTACTGCAGTTTATATCTACGAGAACTTCAAGACGGTTTATAACTACGGTTATTCAGCCGCTGCCTCGATGATACTGTTCGCTCTCACTGCTGTACTTGGTCTGATAGTATTCAGATTCAATTCGGATTCGGCGCCCAAGAAGCGCAAGGCTAAGTAAGGGAGGGGATAAAATGGCTGATTCATATAATTTTTCGACTGCAGCTTACAGAAGAAAGATAAGGATCCATTCCACCATCAGATTCATCGTGTGCATACTCATCACGATAATCTGTATTCTTCCTCTGTATATCATACTTATTAACTCCACCAGAGCCAGCGAGGACATAATCAAAAATGGTATCGCCCTTGTTCCCGGCACAAATTTCGTTGAGAACTTCAAGAATATGTCCGACCCGAACTATGCGAACGGTGTATACTATCGTATATTCAACCTGTGGGTCGGTTACAGAAACAGCCTTTTCATCGCCGGTTCGACTACGATTCTCACCGTATTCTTCTCGGCAATGACAGCTTATGGTCTGACTGTTTATGACTTCAAGGGCAAGAAGTTTGCGACCACTTTCGTTCTTCTGGTAATGATGGTGCCCACTCAGGTAGTATCCACAGGTTTCTTGGAGTTCATGGCTTCCCTCAACCTTCTGAACAACTACCTCCCGCTGATTCTTCCTGCGATTGCTGCGCCTGCGACGGTATTCTTCATGCTTCAGTACATGAAGTCTTCGTTCCCGCTCGACATCGTTGAGGCAGCGAGAATCGACGGCTGCAGCGAGTTCAGAACGTTCATGCAGATATCTCTTCCGATATTCAAGCCGGCGTTCGCAGTTCAGGCGATATTCGCTTTCGTTGCTAACTGGAACAACTTCTATAATCCGTCCATGCTGCTTGTTAACGGTGAGCAGTCACTGAAGACAATGCCTATGATGGTCGGCGGCGTAATGGGTATTTCCACAAGTACCGACTACGGCGTACAGAATCTGGCAGTCATTCTTTCGATCCTGCCTATAGTTGTTGTATATCTTGCACTTTCCAAGTTCATCGTTAAGGGCGTTGCCCTCGGTGCTGTAAAGGGTTAATGATCACAGATTATCCCCCGCTTTTGCGGGGGATATTTTTTGAAGCAGCCGCCTGATTATTGCAGGCGGTCTTTTCTATACCTGTTCCCGCCACTTCTTTCTGTTGATAGCCCACACGAGCCGTGAAACATCATCGGCTGTTGTGAACACAGACGGAGCGAAGCGGACAGTTCCGTTTTCGAGCGTGCCGAGCTTCTTATGCGCAAGCGGTGCGCAGTGCAGACCGCCCCGCATATAGAAGCCGAGCCTGCTGAGCCTTGACGCAGCCTCAGCCGAGGGAATGCCGTCAATGCTGAACGACACCACCGGAGCGTACGCTTCAGGCTGTTCGTCGATGTCAGAGTAGACCGTGATCTCCGGTATTCTGCGGAGTGCTGAGCAGAAGCTGCTGCAGAGCGCAGTTTCATGCGCCAGTATTTTTTCCGCCGTCCTTTGCTTTACGAAATCCACCCCAGCACCCAGAACTATTGCTCCGGGCGTGTTGATGGTCCCGCTCTCGAATCTGTCCGGCAGGAAGTCGGGCTGTTCAAGGCTCTCGCTCATGCTGCCCGTGCCGCCCTCAATTATGGTGCGCAGGGGGTATTTGCCGTCGGTCAGCATAAGACCAGTGCCCATCGGGCCGTAAAGTCCCTTGTGTCCTGCGGTGCAGATGATGTTTATTCCGTCCCCGACTTTCAGCGGAAGCAGGCCGGCTCCCTGTGCTGCGTCCACGATGAAGCAGATATTTTTACGCCTGCACAATGCCGCGAGTCCGCTCAGCGGAAGCCGCTGACCTGTGACGTTTCCCGCAGCCGTGCAGATTAGCGCGACTGTGTCCGGACGTATGGCACGTTCTGCGTTGAGCACTGTTTCCTCCTCATTGAGAGAGGTGCGGAACAGCGTGTAACTCATACCATATGCCGTGAGCGAGTGCGCCGGACGTATCGAAGCGTTGTGCTCGATATCGCTCAGCACGAAATGCGCGCCCTTTCGGGCGAGCCCCTTTATCGCCATATTCAGCGCATGGGTGCAGTTCAGCGTGAATATTGTGTTTTCAGGCTCTGCGCCGAAAAACTCAGCGCATTTGCTGCGGCTCTGAAAGACTGCCTGCGAGGTCGCAAGCGACATTGCGTGACCGGAGCGGCCGGGGTTTGCTCCATAGGCGGAGAGTGCACGTGTCCACGCCTGATAGACGCTCCGTGGCTTGGGGTAGGTCGTCGCTGCATTATCGAGGTATATCACAGCTTAGCCCTATTCTGGCAAGCATTGGGCAGACCTCCTGCCTGTCGCCGTATATTTTCAGCGAAAAGACGCACCCGCCCCGGCCGGTCGTGCGCTCCACTGTGCTTTTGATCCCGTTCCTTGCGAGGAAGAGCCGTGCTTTCTCCGCCTGCGTATAGGATCTTGCATTTATCATAAAATATTTCATGATCACATCTCCTTGACTGCGGAGGTATTTTGCAGTCCATACCCCCGTGGTGCGGATACGCCGGACAGGTGAATATATGGCGATCCGGTCCCGCCAGCGTTCCACTTTAATATATGCGGCGGCGGGAATTGTTGTGTTTGTGCGCTTTCCTGCGGAAAATATATCAAATATATCAAAAAGGACTTGCAAAATTTTTAGAAATATAGTAAAATATAATTTGGAAGGTGCGTCAGCCGGTCAGCCGGTCTGATTCACCGTAGAGTGTTCAATATTTCATTATGAAAGGAAATAATTACAATGAGCAAGCTGAACAAGAAGAATGTAGAGGATCTGAACGTAAAGGGCAAGAAGGTACTTGTCCGTGTTGATTTCAACGTTCCGATGAAGGACGGAAAGATCACCAACGACAACCGTATCACCGCTGCGCTCCCCACCATCAATAAGCTGGTAGAGAACGGCGCAAAGGTTATCCTGTGCTCTCACCTCGGCAAGCCGAAGAACGGTCCTGAGGACAAGTTCTCCCTTAAGGCTGCCGCTGACAGACTGGCTGAGCTGGTCAACACCAAGGTGGTATTCGCTAAGGACGATAAGGTTACCGGCGATATCGCAAAGAAGGCTGTTGCAGAGATGAAGGACGGCGAGATCGTCGTTCTCGAAAATACACGTTTCAGAGGCGCAGAGGAAACCAAGAACGGCGAGGAATTCAGCAAGGAACTGGCTGACCTGACCGACGGCATTTTCGTAATGGACGCATTCGGTTCTTCCCACAGAGCGCACGCTTCCACTGTCGGCGTAACAAAGTTCGTTAAGGAGACCGCTGTTGGCTACCTGATGAACAAGGAGATCGAGTTCCTCGGCAATGCTGTTGAGAACCCCGTTCGTCCGTTCGTTGCAATTCTCGGCGGCGCAAAGGTTGCAGACAAGCTGAACGTTATCTCCAACCTGCTTGAAAAGTGCGACACGCTCATCATCGGCGGCGGTATGGCTTACACATTCCTCAAGGCTAAGGGCTTCGAGGTAGGCACATCACTGGTTGACGACGAGAAGATCGACTACTGCAAGGAAATGATCGAAAAGGCTGAGAAGCTTGGCAAGAAGCTGCTCCTGCCTGTTGATACAACTATCGCTAAGGCATTCCCCGACCCCATCGACGCTCCTATCGAGGTATCTGTTGTTGATTCCGACAAGATCCCCGCTGACATGATGGGTCTGGATATCGGCCCCAAGACCATGGAACTGTTCGCAGAGGCTGCAAAGTCCGCTAAGACAGTTGTATGGAACGGCCCGATGGGCGTATTTGAGAACCCCGTTCTGAAGAAGGGTACTGTCGCTGTATGCGAGGCTCTCGCAGCTGCTGACGCTACCACCATCATCGGCGGCGGCGATTCCGCTACTGCAGCCATCAACCTTGGCTACGCAGACAAGATGAGCCACATCTCCACCGGCGGCGGCGCTTCCCTTGAATACCTTGAGGGTAAGGGTCTGCCCGGTATCGACGCAATTCAGGATAAGTAATTTTCTGGCACAGGAGAGCAGGTGTTCCTGTTCTCCTGTTTCTATATTCCGGCTTTCATGCACAGTATACCGACAACAGACAACAGACGCTTAAAAAGGAAGGTATTTTATGCGAAAGAACAGGCTTATCTCTTTATTCACTGCAGCGGTCATGGCGGCTTCTGCGCTCATGTCCGGAGTGACGGCTGCTGCACAGACGACCGAGGTCCCCAGACTTACTATCGTGGACGATGTATACGACGCTGGCACTGACGACGCTAAGCAGGAGAACACCGTACAGCTTTTCGGCTGCGCTGTTCCTGCGGACGTCAAGAAGGCGTGCTTCATCACCGGCAATGAATTTGACTCGATGGTTCAGTTTTATAAGGAATACGCCGAGGACTACGGCGAGAATTACTTCTACTGCTCGGATTACAGCAAGATAGACTGCGCAGAGATAGCGGAAAAGCTTCCGAAGCTGACCGCTCTGTCTATAATAAATTCTGATGTGAAAAATATCGAGGCTCTCTCCGGCATGAAGAAGCTGAGGACTCTGGAGTTTCACCTGAACGAGGGAACGGAGGATATCTCGTTCCTGACCTCTCTGCCGAAGCTTACGACATTCAAAATCACGCAGTACTATGGTTATGAGATAAAGGACCTTACACCTGTTTCCTCGCTCACAAAGCTCAAAAAGCTGCAGATAAGCTGCGATTCTGAGCGTGATCTGACGTTCCTCAAAGGTCTGAAAAATCTGAAAAACCTTGACCTTGACTTTGAATTTTCCAGCATTGCACCGCTTTCCAAGCTTACAAAGCTGAAAACGCTCAGACTGAACAGTTCAAGCATCTCGGATATTTCGCCGCTTGCAAAGCTCAAAAACCTGACAACCCTTGAAATACTTGAGCGCAACCACATCAAGGACATTTCGGTGATAGGCAAGCTGACAAAGCTGAAATCGCTCATGCTGCACACGATGGACGTAGATTCTGTCGCAGTGCTGAGCAAGCTGAAAAAGCTGGAAAGCCTTTCGCTGATGTACGTGAAGTGCTCTGACGCACGCAAGGTGGTGTCCGGTCTTACCACGCTGAAATCGCTTGATATCACGGACGTGGATATGGGCAAGGACTGCGGATTCTTGAAAAAGCTGAAGAACCTTGAAACTCTGGTCATGCTGTATCCGGGCTTCACGAGTATTGACGGCATTCAGAACTGCACAAACCTGAAGGACCTCTGGCTGCAGGACAAGTCGCTCAGCGACATCAGCCCGTTCAAGAAGCTGAAAAAGCTGGAAGTACTCAATATCAGCAACAGCGGGGTTACCGATATATCGGCTCTTGCGAAGCTGAAGAACATCAGGACGCTGTATATTCAGGGCAATTCCATCAGCGATTATTCTGCGCTCACCGGCATGAAGAAGCTGGAATACCTCTGGACTGACGGACTGCCCGGCGATGTGTTCAGCGCAGTGCTCGAAGCTAACCCCAACTGCATTATTTTCTGACAAACTCAGCCAAACGCTGAAAAATATAACCTAAGGAGAAAACGAACATGAAGAAGAATGTAAGAAAGGCAATAATTGCCGGCAACTGGAAGATGAACAAGACCCGCCCCGAAGCAAAGGCGCTTCTCGAAGAACTCAAGCCGATGGTGGCTGACGTAAAGGACGTTGAGGTTGTGGCTTGCGTTCCTTTCACGAATCTCGAAACCGCACTTGCTGCAACAGCAGGCACAAACATAAAGATAGGCGCAGAGAACTGCCACTTTGAGAAGAGCGGCGCATTCACCGGCGAGATCTCCGCTGATATGCTGGCAGAGATGGGCGTTGAGTATGTAGTGCTGGGTCACTCTGAGCGCCGTCAGTACTTCGCTGAAACAGACGAAACCGTAAACAAGAGAACAAAGGCTGCCCTTGCTGCAGGCCTAAAGCCTATCGTATGCGTTGGCGAGCTTCTCGCAGAGCGTGAGGCTGACATCACTGAGGAAGTTATCTCCCGCCAGATAAAGCTTGATTTCGCAGGCATTTCCGCTGACGACCTGAAGAAGTGCGTTATCGCTTACGAGCCTGTATGGGCTATTGGCACCGGCAAGACTGCTACCGCTGATCAGGCTGAGGAGGTTTGCGCATTTATCCGTGCAACTCTCGCAAAGCTTTACGGCGCTGATGTCGCTGAAACCATCACTGTACAGTACGGCGGTTCAATGAACGCAAAGAACGCAGCAGAGCTGCTTTCCAAGACCAACGTTGACGGCGGACTTATCGGCGGCGCTTCACTCAAGGCTGCTGATTTCACCACCATCATCATGGCAGCAGTAAACGGCTGATTCGTCTGATAGTAAGGAGCAATTATGAAAGCAAAGAAACCTGTATTATTAGTAGTAATGGACGGTGTGGGCTTCTCTAAGACCCATCTCGGCGACGCTGTTGGCGAGGCAAACACTCCCACGCTCGACTGGATGCTGGCAAACTGCCCCAACACCCGCCTGAAAGCGCACGGCGACGCAGTAGGTCTGCCCTCTGACGACGACATGGGCAACTCTGAGGTAGGTCACAACGCTATAGGCTGCGGTCAGATATACTCTCAGGGCGCAAAGCTTGTAAACGAGAGCATCGAAAGCGGCAAGATGTACGAGTCCGACGCATGGAAGGAACTTGTGAACAACGTCAAGAGCAAGAACTCCACAATGCACTTCATCGGTTTGCTGTCAGACGGTAACGTACATTCCAACATCAAGCACCTGTTCAACATGATAAAGAAGGCTAAGGCTGAGGGTGTATCCAGAGTAAGGGTACACGCACTGCTTGACGGCAGAGATGTTCCCCCGCAGACCGCTCAGATATATATCGAGCAGCTTGAAAATCTGTTTGCAGAACTGAACGACGGCAGCTTCGAGGGCAGAATCGCAAGCGGCGGCGGCCGTATGAAGATAACCATGGACCGCTATCAGGCTGACTGGCCGATGGTAGAGCGCGGCTGGAACGCTCACGTAAGAGGCGAGGGCAGACAGTTCGCAAACGCTATGGACGCACTCAACACACTGCGTGCTGAGACCGGCGTTGCAAGCGATCAGGATCTTCCCGCATTCGTTATCGCAGAGAATGGCGAGCCTGTCGGCAAGATAGTTGACGGCGACAGCGTTATCCTGTTCAACTTCAGAGGCGACCGTGCTATCGAACTTTCTATGGCGTTTGATATGGTAGAGTTCGACCACTTCAACAGAGGTCCGAAGCCTGACGTATGCTATGCAGGTATGCTGCAGTATGACGGCGACCTTAAGCTTCCGGCACGCTTCCTCGTAAATCCGCCTGAGATAACCAACACCATGACCGAGGTATTCGTTAAGGCTGGCTACAACGAGTACGCTATATCAGAGACCCAGAAGTACGGTCATGTAACATATTTCTGGAACGGCAACCGCAGCGGCAAGGTAAGCGAGGAACTTGAAACCTACGTTGAGATCCCGTCGGATAACGTAAGCTTCGACCAGCGTCCGTGGATGAAGTCCGCAGAGATAACCGACTGCCTTATTGAGGCAATAAGAAGCGGCAAGTACGACTTCCTGCGCTGCAACTACCCCAACGGCGACATGGTGGGACACACCGGCAGCATGGACGCTACCATAATCGGCGTAGAGTCCGTTGACCTTGGTCTTGCAAGACTGAAAGAGGTATGCGACGAGTGCGGAGTTACAATGCTCATCACCGCCGACCACGGCAATGCCGACGAAATGCTTGAAAAGAACAAGAAGGGCGAACTGCAGGTAAGAACTGCGCACTCGCTGAACCCCGTTCCTTTCATCATTTACGACAAGGAAATCCAGTATACCATCAAGCCCAGCGATAAGTACGGACTTGCAAACATCGCTCCGACAGTTGTGAAGATCTTCGGTCTTGAAGCCCCCGACTGCTGGGAGGACAGCATGATCTGAGCCTAGAAGCTAGGTAATAATCAGAATGAGTTCGGCATAAGCTGAACTCATTCTTTTTTGCACATAAAAAATTCGCCCCCGAAAGTCGATCGCTTTCGGGGGCGAATATCAAAGGCAGAAGTAGGTTATTATTCAGCGAACATTGCGGTGGAGAGGTATCTTTCGCCGGTGTCGGGCAGGAGCACTACTATATTCTTGCCCTTGTTCTCAGGACGCTTTGCAAGCTGGATAGCAGCCCACATAGCAGCGCCGGAAGAAATTCCGACCAGTACGCCCTGAGTTCTTGCGATACGTCTGCCAGTTTCGAATGCGTCCTCGTTCTCAACGGTGATTATCTCGTCGTAGATTTTTGTGTTGAGAGTTTCGGGAACGAAGCCTGCGCCGATACCCTGAATCTTGTGCGGGCCAGCCTTGCCCTCTGAAAGCACGGGGGAGGTCTTAGGCTCGACAGCAACGACCTTTATGTCGGGGTTCTTTGATTTGAGGTACTTGCCCACGCCGCTTATTGTGCCGCCAGTGCCTACGCCGGCAACGAAGATGTCAACCTTGCCGTCGGTGTCGTCCCAGATCTCAACGCCTGTGGAAGCCTCGTGAGCGGCGGGGTTAGCGGGGTTAGTGAACTGTGACGGAATGAAGCCGCCGGGGATCTCCTTGGCAAGTTCGTTAGCCTTTTCGATAGCGCCTTTCATGCCCTTTGCGCCGTCGGTGAGCACGAGTTCTGCGCCGTATGCTTTCATAAGATTGCGGCGCTCAACGCTCATGGTTTCGGGCATTACGATGATTATGCGGTAGTTTCTTGCGGCAGCGACTGCGGAAAGTCCGATGCCGGTGTTGCCGCTGGTCGGCTCGATAATAACGCTGTCGGGCTTGAGCACTCCACGCTTCTCAGCGTCGTCTATCATTGCGGCAGCTACTCTGTCCTTTACGCTTCCAGCAGGATTGAAAAGCTCCAGCTTTGCGAAGATCTTTGCACCGGTCTGCTCCTCGGCTTCAAGCTTTGTTACTTCGAGCAGGGGGGTGTGTCCAACGAGGTCTGTGATGGTCTGATAAACTTTCATGATAAAGTCTCCTTTACAAATTGTGTATTTTCCCGACAGGCTCCGGAGGAATACCAACATCACCTATCAACTTGATATGATTTTAGCATATTTATTCCGATTTGTCAAGGGGTATTCGGAAATTTTTTCAGATTTTTTTCGGACAATAGACTGGCGATAACCCTTTATCTTCGTCGTAAGGCGAAAACCTCTAATGCGCAGCGTCGTGCTGCGCTCTGGGTTTTCGCTTGTGGCGTCCTGCCACAACCCGCATAACGGCAGGCACAAGCAGGACGCTTGTGCCGTTGCCCCAAAAGCCCGACACGATGTCGGGCAACTAAGGGCAACCTGCACAAACACGACGTTTGTGCCATTGTCCCCAAAGCCCGACACGATGTCGGGCATTATAGGACAATATGACATAGCCTAGCCGTAGGGCTTGTTCCTATAATCTGAGGGCTTCTCGCCAGTCTGGAGAGGTGGACTTTATTTGACAAAACTAAAGGGACTGCGGCAATGCAGTCCCTTTGATTATAACAGCCTGCTTTCCAGACTGTCAAGAAGTGCTAATATCGTCAGCCTACTACTACATTCAGACCTTCTGCGCTTCTGATCGTGTAATCCTTAGCTGTGCCTTCTGCGGTTACCTTGATGGTGTCGCCGGTGCGTTCTGCCTTTACGGTCAGGACAACGTTGCTGTCAGCGTCATAGATCTTGGTTTCAGCGGTCTTGCCGTCCTCAAGCTGGTAGATAACGATGTCAGCCTTGTCGCCGTAAGCATAGGTGAATGCACGCTGGAAGTTACCGTATGCTATGATACTGTTCGGCTTAGCAAGAACAGGCATTTCAAAGTAGTTGTTCTTTGTGGAGTACCACTTGCCGCCCTCGTATACCTTGCCGCTCTGGATATCGGTCCAGTTGCCTGCGGGTACGTAGAACTCAGCAATGCCCTCCTCGTTGAATACCGGAGCAACAAGCAGGTCGTCGCCCAGCATATACTGACGGTCGAGCGAAAGCGTAGCGGGGTCGTCCGCATATTCCATGACCATAGCCCTCATCATCGGGATACCGGTCGCATGGGTCTTGTTTGCCTGTGCGAAGAGGTATGGCATAAGCTTGCCCTTGAGTTTTGTCCAGTGGCGGAGAACATCGCAGCTTTCCTCGTCAAAGTTCCACGGAACACGGTAGCTGCTGTTGCCGTGCAGTCTGGAGTGAGAGGACATAAGACCGAATGCGCACCATCTCTTGTACAGGTCGGGCGTACCCTGTGCCTCGAAGCCGGAGATGTCGTGGCTGAAGTAGCCGAAGCCGCTCATGCACAGCGACAGACCGCCCCTGAGTGTCTCCCACATGGACTCGTAGTTGGAGAAGCAGTCGCCGCCCCAGTGAACGGGGAACTGCTGACCGCCGACAGTCGCAGAACGTGCGAACAGGCACGCCTTGTCCTTGCCGTAGTATTCCTCCAGTACCTCGAATACAGTCTTGTTGTAGAGGTAGGTGTAATAGTTGTGCATCTTGTAGGGGTCGCTGCCGTCGTAGTATACGATATCCTTTGTCGGGATACGCTCGCCGAAGTCGGTCTTGAATGCGTTGACGCCCATCTCGCAGAGCGCACGCAGCTTGCCCTTGTACCACTCGCACGCAGCGGGGTTAGTGAAGTCCACTATAGCCATACCGGGCTGCCACATATCGCCCTGCCATACGCTTCCGTCCTTGGTCTTGAGGAAGTAGCCGCCCTTTACGCCCTCGTCGAACATAGAGGAACGCTGTGCGATGTAGGAGTTTATCCACACGCATATTTCCAGACCCTTTGCTTTCAGTCTGTCGAGCATAGCCTTGGGGTCGGGGAACATTCTCTTGTCCCATGTGAGGTCGCACCAGTTGAACTCCTTCATCCAGAAGCAGTCAAAGTGGAACACCTCCAGCGGGATATCGCGCTCAGCCATGCCGTCGATGAAGCTTGAAACGGTCTTTTCGTCATAGTCGGTGGTGAACGAGGTGGTCAGCCACAGACCGAAAGTATATGCAGGTGTGAGAGCAGGCTTGCCGGTCAGCGTGGTGTAGGTGGAAACCACGTCCGTCAGCTTCTCGCCGCCTATCAGGAAGTACTCCATATGCTCGCCCTGAACGGAGAATGCTACCTTGGATACGGTTTCGCTTGCTACCTCAAAGGTGACCTTTTCGGGGTGGTTCACGAATACGCCGTAGTTTCTGGAGGATACGTAGAACGGAATGGACTTGTAGCTCTGCTCGGAACTTGTGCCGCCGTCGTTGTTCCATACTTCGACGGTCTGACCGTTCTTTACGAATGTGGAGAACTTCTCGCCGAAGCCGTAAAGGCACTCGCCGACAGAGATGTTCAGCATTTCACGCATTACGCCGCCGTCCTCAGTTTCGTCATGTGAGAAGAACGGCTTCATCTGGTCCACAGCCATGCGCTCGTTGGTTTTCCACTGCTCCTCGGTGATGTAGGAAGTGGTGCGCCAGCCCTCCTTGGTGAGCAGCTTGTCGTTGTAGTAGTACTTGATATCCCATGCGCCGGACTTGCCCACGACAACTCTTGTGCTGCCGGAGATAAGTTCAAATGCGCTGTCGGTCTCCTTTATCACGGGCTTAAAGTTCTTGTCCTCGTTAAGCTGGAAATCAGGGTTCTTATGTACTCTGCCCTTGAAATGGTCGATGGATACCTTGATGGTATTTTCAAGGGTAGAAGTGAATGTTATTTCAAGCACGGGACCGCCGAGGGTCATGCCTCTGTTGCCTATCCACTGGTTCGTGGCGAGCACATTAATAGAGGTTCCGTCTGATGTCACCTCGTACATCTGGGTGGCGTAGTTAACGCCGTAGCCGGGCTTGTTCAGCCATAATCCGTCTGCATACTTCATTGGTGTTGTCCTCCGTTGGTTTCATTTTGTAGATTTCTCAGAATGGGCTGGTAATCGTTTACACGCCCGATATTCTTATTCTATCATACTTATAAGAAAAATTCAAGGGGGTATTAAGATTTTTTTCAGAAAATTAATTTCTAAAAAAGCTTGAAATTTGTTGTAAAAAGATTTATAATAATATAATGATATATAAGGTCACCTCTAAAAAATAATGGGGAGCGGAAACAATGGCTAAAGAAAGAAAACCGAGAATGGATATCCTTGATATCAATATCAAACAGTCATTTAAGTATAATGTGGCAGCCTTTTCCGGCGCATTCATGCACCTGACATTCCTTATTATTTTCTTAATGATAAGGCTGTACATAATGGCGGTATTCAACGTGTTCAGCGTGTCTTTCTATATACTGATGGGCGCAGTCTGCGAAAAAGAGCGCGTGGAGAGCCGTGCTATCGGCTGGATAACGGCGATGTTCGTTGAGGTGAATATACACTCGCTGCTGTGTACTCTGTCGCTCGGTGCAGAGCCGTGCTTCTTCCTGTATGCGATGATGACCATTCCGGTCGTGATATATTACCTGTTCCTGACCTGCGGCAGGGCAACGTTCAAGCGCGGCACGCTGGTGTTCACGGCGTTCTCGCTGGTGCTGCTGGCGGGGTCGCTGATATACGTGCATTTCAACGTCCCGATATACTATGTAAAGATGGGCGGCTATACGGAAACTGATGCGCATTGGGTCGAGTTTATGCGGGCGGTCAACGTGTTCTATAACCTCATGCTGCTGTTCGGATTCAGCTGCCTGTTCATACTCGAAATACATTCTCTTATAAAGGAGCTTAACCAGACCAACGAACAGCTGAACTTCACTGCGACCCATGACGCACTGACGGGGCTGTACAACCGTCACTGCCTTTCAGGTACTCTGGACGAACTTGAAAGCAGCAGCGAGCCTTTCTGCATAGCAATGGGCGACCTCGACGACTTCAAGAAGATCAACGACACATACGGTCACGAATGCGGCGACGTTGTTCTGAAATCTGTTGCAGAGATAATCATGCGCAGCATAGGCGAAAACGACATCGCCTGCCGCTGGGGCGGCGAGGAGATACTCATTATCATGCGCGGAACGGCCGAGGAATGCTACCCCATAGTAAGCCGCATACGCTCTGACATAAACGACCTGCATATCGACCATGAGAACAGGGCTGTCAAGGTGTCCATGACGTTCGGCTTTGCGGGAAGCGCAGAGGACGACACGCTGAAAAACGAGGGTATCGACGCATTCATCTCCATCGTGGACAAACGGCTGTATAAGGGCAAGGCAGGCGGCAAGAACGTCGTAGTCACTGCATGAGGTGCGCCGGTATGCTGAAAAGATTCATCAAAAAGGAAGCGGTGCTGTGCATTTCACTATGCGCAGCACTTATTTCAATGATATTCGTGCCGCCGTGCGCCGGATATCTTGACTATATCGACTGGTCAACGCTGGGGTTGCTTTTCTGCCTGATGGCGACTGTTCAGGGCTTCGGGAGCGTGGGCGCTTTTGCAAGGCTCTCAGGCGCGCTGACGAAAAGAGCCGGCAATACAAGGACGCTCGGTGCGCTGCTGTCGCTGATGTGCTTCTTTCTTGCAATGCTGGTCACGAACGACGTCGCACTGCTGACGCTCGTTCCGGTGACGATATCGCTGTTTTCCGGCAGGGACGGGGTGCTTATCCGCACGGTGATACTTGAAACCGCTGCGGCGAATCTCGGCTCAATGGCGACGCCGGTCGGGAACCCGCAGAATCTGTATATCTACTCGCACTACAATATGCCGATAGGCGAATTTTTCGGCGTCACGCTGCTGCCGACAGTATTCAGCCTTGCGATACTGGCTGCGTCTGTGCTGCTTATCCCGTCTGAACGGGTGGGTGAGTCTGATGCAAAGCAGGAAGCGGGATCCGCTGTGGCGGTACCTAAGCTGAAAACGCTTATCTTCTGCGTAATGGCGGCGCTTTGCCTGTGCACCGTGGTCAGGGTGCTCGACTGGCGGATATGCCTTGCGGCGGTAGTGATATGCGTTCTGGCTGCTGATTTCCGGCTGCTTGCCCGTGTTGACTGGGCGCTGCTGGGGACGTTCATATGCTTTTTCGTGTTCGTGGGCAATATCTCGGCGATACCTGCGGTGCGTGAAATTATCGGCGGTATGGTCGGCGGCAGGGAAATGCTCGTCGGAGCGGCTCTTTCGCAGGTGATAAGCAACGTGCCCTGCGCAGTCATGCTGTCTGAATTTACAGAGAATGCGGGACAGCTTATGCTCGGCGTTGACATCGGCGGAATGGGTACGCTCATAGCTTCGCTTGCGAGTCTTATTTCATTCAAGCTGTATTCCGGTGCGCCGGGGGCGCACAAGGGGCGTTATTTCGCCGAATTTACTGTATACAACTTTGCGGTGCTTGCCATACTGTTGGCGCTGCAGAGCCTTGTCGCTCTGGCGTGAATTATCGGGCTGTGCGGCGCATATACTCCCAACGGGGTGAATCGTATGGTCTACAGCTTCAACGAGATAAAATGCAAGGAGATAATCAATATCCGCAGCGGCAGGAGGATAGGCTTTCCTGACGATATAGAATTTGAAAGCTGCACAGCCAAGATATGCAGGCTGATAGTTTACGGCAGGGCGAAATGCTTCGGGCTTTTCGGCAGGGAAGAGGACATCTGCATAAAGTGGTGCGATATAGAGGTCATCGGGGAGGATACGATACTTGTTTCCTGCGAGGATTCGTCAGGTTCAACAAAAAAGCGCGGAAAATTGTTTGGAAATTTGTTAAAATAGACTTTCAAGAAAATATTGAAAAATAATCGGGTATGTGATATAATATTACGGTAAATGTGCGGAAAACTATGCACAAATACACACACGGCTTCAGCGTTCCGCTGGTGCGCAGCAATATGCGTTCGGGGCGTGGTCAGCCGTGGAGGAAATATTCTAACCAAATTCAGGAGGAAAATCAAATGGCAGTAGTATCAATGAAGCAGCTTCTCGAAGCAGGTGTACATTTCGGTCACCAGACAAGAAGATGGAACCCAAAAATGGCTCCCTATATCTTCACCGAAAGAAACGGTATCTACATCATCGACCTGCAGAAGACCGTAAGAAAGCTCGACGAGGCTTACAACTTCATTCACGAGGTTGCAGCAAA
>CAKSEC010000009.1 GCA_934446355.1 uncultured Oscillospiraceae bacterium
CAAATAGATTTTGTAAAATCGGTCTGTTACTGAAAGCCATTTTAATAGTTTCATAGATATATTCCTCCTAACCACCAATATTATAACACAATATGCGTGCGCGCGCAAGCTTTTTTTTTTGCCAACAAATATTTCCAAATTAAGGTATTGAATCCTTATCGTGTTTTTGTAGATAGGTATGAGAGGGATTCCGTAGTAGTCGGCATTGTGGGAATGTGTATAACTGGCTGTCTTATGGAGTTGTGGGTAACTCTGTTTGCAGAATGTGGGAAAGCTGCACTTTAGCTTTTCCATGTTCTGTGAATAGAGTTATCCATGATTCCATAGCCTGTTATGCACATTTCCACAATGCTTGTCTTTTGGTCTTTGTTTTCTTTGGTTCGGAATAGTGTGGTGCTGGCGGTCTATCTCTTGTTTTCGGTTGCTTGCTTCTTTACCGTACATGAGCATTCACTTTGCGTATATCATCCTGATACTTTTTCCTATATGCCTCGTAACTGTAAACCTCATATTCGCTCATATGCTGATCAGAATCCCCTACCCGCACATAGGAACCCTTTAATCTGCCTTTTCCTTTATAATAGCAAGGGCGTTCCGTTATATCTATCGGTGGAATTTCGGCTGAAACAACATTTTTCCCGTAAATTTCTGTCACCGTAAAAACAGCTCTTACTGTTGGTTCCATTTGTTCACACTGTTCCATAACACTTTTCTGAAGAGCCTGAACATCGTCTACGCCGGTAACCGTAAAATTTTCATTCTCATACAAGCCAAATATAATCACGCCGCCGTCATCCTGGTTTGAAAAACTTGAAAGAGTGTCAAAGAGCTTTTCAGTAGCCTTTGTTTTACTTCTTTTCACCTCAACAGTTTGAGATTCGACCTGGGCAGATTGAACCTTTTTTACAAGATAGATTTACAATATAAGTGCAACACATGGAAAAAATAATGACACATAAAGCAACTCGTGTTATAATGGGAGTAACCACACAACCATAAACAGGAGGAGCAATATGTGCCATTACACCCATTTTACCACAGAAGAGCGAGAAATGTCAAGAGTTTTGAAAGCCCAGGGATTCAGCATTCGGGTAATTGCCCGAATGCTGAATCGGTCGCCGTCCTCGGTGAGTCGAGAGTTTCGCAGAAATTGTTATGCCAATGGCGAATATGCCGCACATCATGCAGATAAGCTTTACCGAAAGAGAAGAAAAAACTGTGGCAGAAAGCCCAAACTCAAAGAAGGACCGGCACGTGATTATGTACTCGAAAAGATGTCATTAAGGTGGTCTCCCGAGCAGATCGCCGGTCGTTCCAAGCTTGACAATGAGCCATTCGGCATTTCATTTCCAACCATTTATCGTGCTATCGATTCCGGTGTTTTGCCCCCTCAGCTTAAGAAAATTATGCGTTTCAAATGGCAACACAAGAAGTGCAAAGGCGAGGATAAGCGTGGCAAAATCCCCGATACTACGCCAATCAGTAAACGTCCTGCCGGTGCAGAAAATCGTACCCGCTTTGGTCATTGGGAAAGTGATACTGTTCTTGGAATGCGTAAAACAGGCTGTTTCGGCACTCATGTTGAACGCAAGTCCGGTTATCTTGTTGCTTTCAGAATCAATGACAGGCAGGACAAGGCGTTCAATATAGCAACTATTAAAGCCTTTTCAGCTATTCCCGATAAGTTGAAGAAAAGCTTTACTGTAGATAACGGCAAGGAATTTGCAGCTCACAAGGAACTGTCTGAAGCAACAGGTATGAATGTGTATTTCTGTGACCCTTATTCTCCTTGGCAGCGTGGCACGAATGAAAACACCAACGGTCTGCTGCGGCAGTTCTTTCCAAAAGGTACTTCCTTTGCTGATGTTACCGATGAAGATCTACAGCACTTTGTTGATATGATTAACAATCGTCCGAGAAAACGTCTCAATTTCCTTACTCCCTTTGAGGTGCTCAAAAAATTTTTTCACTGATTTTGTTGCACTTGACTTGACAATCTATCGTGCAAATTTCTCAAAGAGCTATGACGGAACAACAGCAAGCACAGCAAAGATGCAGATCAAATCAAACGTTGTTGGGATTGATGCTGTTGAGATAAGCGGTACAGCCGTATATAACAGCAAAGATGTAAAGGACGCTGCAAAGGTGACATTTACACCGACAGCTATCACCGACGGCAATTACACTTTAGCTTCTACCGAAACCGTTGAACATTATGCAGAAATTACTGCAAAGCCAATAACTCCTACTGTTGAGGTTACAGGGACATACTCATACACAGGAACAGCGATCACACCTACATTTACTGTAAAGGACGGAGATACTCTTCTCGTTAAAGATACAGATTATTCTTATGAGCTTTCCAACAATATAAACGTAGGAACAGATACAGCTAAGATAACTGTTAAGTCGGTAATAAATGGCAACTATAGTTTTACCGATACTGAAAAGACATTTACGATCGGTAAGGGAACACCGAGTATTTCTGCTCCCACAGCAACAGCAATAACCTATGGTGAAGCACTTTCCAAATCCACTCTTACAGAAGGCTGGACTTGGGCAGATGATACAATCAAGCCCAATGTGAACAACAGCGGATTTACGGCATACAAGACTGTGACAGACTATGATAACTACGATTACAGTAATCTTACGGGATTTGATTATGATGATACTAATCAAAAGCTCTCCTACACAGTAGCAGTGACCGTAAACAAGGCAAAACCAACCGTAACACCTCCCACAGCAACGGCAATTACCTATGGTGAAGCACTTTCTCAATCCACTCTTACAGATGATTGGAATTGGGCAGATGGTACGACCAAGCCCAATGTGAACAACAGCGGATTTACGGCATACAAGACTGTTACAGACTATGATAAATACGATTACAGTAATCTTACGGGATTTGATTATGACGAAGCAGATCACAAACTCTCCTGCACAGTTGCAGTGGCCGTAAACAAGGCAACTCCCAATGTAACAGCCCCCACGGCGAACACAGGACTTGTTTACAAGGGTACGACGCAGGAGCTTATCTCGGCAGGCTCAACCGACTTTGGTACGCTGCTTTACAGCCTTGACGGTACTACCTACTCCGAGGACATTCCCACGGCAACAAACGCAGACAGTTACACCGTATATTATAAGGTACAGGGCAACGCCAATGTGAATGACAGTGCGGCACAAACTGTTTCGTCTTCTATCGGAAAGGCGGCTGTAACTATCACCGCAAACAGCTACACGGTCAAGGTCGGCAATACTCTCCCGACATTTGACTACAAGGTATCGGGGCTTGTGAACAACGAAACGCTCCCGATTACCGTATCTGTTTCCTGCTCCACAACCGACAGCAAAACCGCAGGCGAATACCCGATTACGGTTTCGGGTGCGGCAGATAGCACGAACTATACTTTCAACTATGTGAACGGCACTCTGACAATCACCGAAAAGGATATTCAGACAATCACAGCGGCTGACGTAACGCTGACCTACGGCGACGCAGGCAAGAAGATAGGTGCAACGACAAATGGTGACGGAGCGATTACCTACTCTGTTAAGACAGGCTCTGATATTATCACCATAGCCGAAGACGGTACTATTACCGCTCTGAAAGCAGGCACGGCAACCGTTGAAATCACAGCGGCAGAAACCTTTGACTACGCAAAGGCAACAAAGACAGTTACAGTTACCGTTAGCAAGGCGGCTGTAACAATCAAGGCAGATGATAAAACTGTATATCAGAACGCTGCACTCCCCACATTTACTTATTCCGTAACAGGACTTGCGAACGGCGATAAACTTTCGTTTACTCCCGTTCTAACTTGTGAAGCAACCACTACAAGCACGGTAGGCACTTATGCGATTACCGTAACTATCGAGATAACCGAAGATGAGTGCTACACATACACCACAACGAACGGCACTCTCACCGTAAAGAAGAAGTCCTCCGGCGGCGGTGGAGGTGGCGGCGGATACAGACCCACTACCCCGACAACAACCAACCCCTCAATCGGCGGCTCTGCAAAGAGCTGGAGCGACGTTGCGGCAGACCTCGGAAAGCTCACAAACGGCTCTGAAGCAACAATCGAGCTGAACGGCAATACCACAGTTCCCATTGAGGTAATCAAGGCGATTGCAGATAAGGACAGCAAGGTTACATTCGTAATCAACAGTGTGTCCTCTTGGGTAATTGACGGCGCAGAGATAACAACTCCCGTGGCGATTGACCTCACGCTCATAAAGACAGCAAGCACAAAATCCGATACTCTGCGTGGTATTGAGGGAACGCAGTTCAAGATTAACGGCACGAATATCCCGACAGACTTAATGATTGCGTTCAATAAAGAACACGAGGGCAAGTTTGCAAACCTCTACAAAGTCGTTGACGGCAAGCTGGTATTCGTAACTTGTGCAAAGCTCGGCGAGGACGGCAAGGTTATCCTGCCCGATGTCGTTGATAAGGGCGAGTATGTAGTAATGCTCTGCGAATTCAGCGACAGACTCGGCGATATGGATAACGACGGCATTATGAACGCAAAGGACGCTGCGGCTATCCTTAAGGACATAGTAGAGATTGAACCGGGCAAGAACCCGCTTATGGCGGACTTTAACGGCGACGGACGCATTAACGCTATGGACGCTGCGGCAATTCTGAAAAGGATTGTTGGTTTAGCGTAAGCACTACTAAATAGCGAAATGGGCGTACAGAAATGTGCGCCCATTTTGTGAGTCTGCTGAAAAGAAAACGGATTCCGAAAAAAACAAGCCGCACTCAACAGGGTGCGGCTTGTTCTATCATAACGCTAATCAGATACCCAGCAGGTCGTTAATCGTTACATTGAGTACCTTTGAAATGAATATCAGCTCTATGTCGGTGACAAATCGCTGCCCCGACTCAATGCGCTGAACAGCGTTTTTGTCGATGTCCAATCCACCGCTTTTAAGTCTGTCTGCAAGCTCACGCTGGCTGATACGCAATTCTTTTCTCAACTTTGCAACTACTGTGCCGCAGATGTTGTTCCGCCCGTCTGCTGTCCTGTTAGAAAACATATAAGCACCTCCTCCATATAGATATTTGTGTTTCTATTGTATCATGCTCTGTATTGTATGTCAATAGAACAATATTGTAGTCCTCAAAAAATCAAGTTTTGTGAAATAGTTTAAGTTATAATAATATGTATACCCGAATAAAACTGCTTGCTAAGTCGGTCACGATTTCCTAGCCTCATATTTTCGCTATCACTTATGCAGCAAAAAGTCAATAAATTCCTCGAGCAGGTCAAGTTTTTCCGGTGGAATACTTTGGATTTTTTCTGTTAGAACTTCATATCTACCCCCTTTTATTGCCTTTTCTTCCATCATCAGATAATACACACTAACACCAAAGAAACACGATAAGTCAAACAGCGTTTTAGTGGGTATATCCCTTGTACCTTCCTCATACCGTGAAATGTTGGATTGCACGGTATTCATTTCCTCGCCGAGCTGTTTTTGCGTAAGTCCTCTTTTCTCACGCAGCTCGCGAATTCTGTTAGAACCTTGACTTGATTTTAACGAGGACATAACAATCACCTCAAGTCAAAGTATAACATATATTATGACAAAAGAAAACAGATTATTCCAAATAGAGATACTGTATGCCAAATAGAGATAAAAATATTTTTTATGGTATATCTTGTGCTATAATAGGGTCAGCAAACAGAATACTATCTGCAAAGACATCACGATTCCAAAATGGTTGGGATTATTCGGATATGATTATTTCGAGGTCAGAACAGGGAGGAAAACGTTTGCCGCAGTTCATTGACAATTACATAGCAGAGCGATAACAAAATCATCAACCGCAGCGCCTGATTGTGCGAAGATGTGCCTGTATTGATTCCGAGGGGTTATTCATTATCCGTGACCACACACTTTATTTTGCGCGAGAATAACAATAACTCCAAAAGTCTGCCAATATCAACCCGAACCGTAAACGCATACGCAGAGGCAAGGTACGAGCGCGAAAGGAACAACGCTGCCAAGATGGGATAATGATACTTCCGTTCAGACGCAAATGCGTAACGGCTGCTCCATAGGAATGGACTGGGGTGAAACTCCCATGTGCAGGTGCGGACTACCTGCTAATCGCTCTGAGTATCGACCAAAAATAATGCAAACGGCTCTCGCCGAAAATAGCATGAGCCGTTTGCTTATATATTTCTTGAAAAAAAAGGGGGGGAGAATGATGAGCGTTGAAGAAGAAAGAAAAAAGTTGCTAACGGTCAAAGAGGTTGCAGCTATCCTTAGGGTAAATACCGACTCGGTATACGAATTCATCAAAGCGAAGAAATTGGCTGCTGTAAGGATAGGCACAATCAAAATCAGACCGGAAGCGCTTGAGGATTTTATAAAAAGCTCCGAGGTTCAGCCTTGAAACCGAGAGAGTGTGCAAGCGGGTGGGGTATTATGTGAAATCATGCAAGTGGTAATAATTAGCCCCCTAAAATGATATCATGATTACTTCTATGTAATCAAAATGTAATCAAATCAGGGGGTTGTAACTATTTTAGCAATCAAACTAATTTCGGCAGCGCATTTTCCATAAAATGGTCAATGGCTTAACAAAGCCGTTTGATTAGCCCTTCATAGCTTCCTCAACAGCAACCGCACAAGCAACAGTAGCGCCAACCATGGGATTGTTGCCCATACCGATAAGGCCCATCATCTCAACGTGCGCAGGAACGGAGGAAGAACCAGCGAACTGTGCGTCGGAGTGCATACGACCCATGGTATCGGTCATGCCGTAGGAAGCAGGACCTGCAGCCATGTTATCGGGGTGCAGGGTACGGCCTGTACCGCCGCCGGAAGCAACGGAGAAGTACTTCTTGCCCTTCTCAACGCATTCCTTCTTATATGTGCCTGCAACGGGGTGCTGGAATCTGGTCGGGTTGGTGGAGTTACCGGTAATGGAAACGTCAACGCCTTCCTTCCACATGATAGCAACGCCCTCTGTTACGTCGTTTGCGCCGTAGCAGTTTACCTTTGCACGCAGACCGGTGGAGTATGCCTTGCGGAATACTTCCTTTACCTCGCCTGTGTAATAATCCATCTCAGTTTCAACATAGGTGAAGCCGTTGATACGGGAGATGATCTGTGCAGCGTCCTTACCAAGACCGTTAAGGATAACACGCAGCGGCTCCTTACGTACCTTGTTTGCCTTCTCAGCGATACCGATAGCGCCCTCTGCAGCTGCAAAGGACTCGTGACCTGCGAGGAAGCAGAAGCACTTGGTTTCTTCTTCAAGCAGCATCTTGCCAAGGTTGCCGTGGCCAAGACCAACCTTACGCTGGTCAGCTACTGAACCGGGAATGCAGAATGCCTGCAGACCCTCGCCGATAGCGGCAGCAGCGTCAGCGGCTCTGGTGCAGTTCTTCTTGATGGCGATAGCGCAGCCTACTGTGTAAGCCCACTTAGCATTCTCAAAGCAGATAGGCTGGATCTTCTCGACCTCGTGGTAGATATCAAGACCCTTTGCCTTGCAGATATCAGCACATTCCTCAATGGAATTGATGCCGTAATTTTTCAGAACAGCGAGTATCTGGGGTTCGCGTCTGTCGTAGGATTCAAATAAAGCCATTGTTTTCTTACCTCCTATTACTGCTTTCTCGGGTCGATGAACTTAACAGCGTCAGCAACACGGCCGTACTGTCCGTGAGCCTTCTCAAATGCTGTGTTAGCGTCATCGCCGTTCTTGATGAATTCCATCATCTTGCCGAAGTTCACGAACTTGTAGCCAATGATCTCATCATCTTCGTTAAGAGCCAGCTCAGTAACATAACCGTCGGTCATTTCAAGGTAGCGGGGACCCTTTGCAAGAGTACCGTACATTGTACCGATCTGAGAACGCAGACCCTTGCCAAGGTCCTCAAGACCAGCGCCGATAGCAAGACCGTCCTCAGAGAAAGCAGACTGGCTTCTGCCGTAGACGATCTGGAGGAACAGCTCTCTCATTGCTGTGTTGATAGCGTCGCAAACGAGGTCAGTGTTGAGTGCCTCAAGAATTGTTCTGCCGGGGAGTATTTCAGCTGCCATAGCTGCAGAGTGAGTCATACCGGAGCAGCCGATGGTCTCAACCAGAGCCTCCTGAATAACGCCGCCCTTTACGTTAAGGGACAGCTTGCAGGTACCCTGCTGGGGTGCGCACCAGCCGATACCGTGTGTGAAACCGTTGATATCAGCGATCTCCTTTGCCTTTACCCACTTAGCTTCTTCGGGGATAGGCGCAGCACCGTGAGCAACGCCCTGTGCCACGGGACACATGTTTTCAACTTCATGAGAATAAGTCATTGTTGTTTGAACTCCTTTCAACATTTTGTCCGGAGAAGTTTGCCCGGACATACAACTGTATTATACATCATTTCTCCTTTTTTTGCAATAGGTTAGTCACAATTTTTTTGAAAAAACATTATGTGCCAGATGATATTATAGTATTGACTTATTTCGGTAATTGTGATAGAATATTTTTAGTGTATGACAGCATTTTACTGTGAGGTATTACATTATGAATAATGATGAAATAGAGAACCCCCGTCCTGAGCGGGTCGAGGCTCCGTTCAGGATATTCGTTGATCAGGCGGGATACACGCCGCACGACGAGAAATATGCAGTGTTCACATTCCCCGCAGGCTTCTTCACTGTGGTGAGTGAAAGCGGTGCGACCGTCCTTTCCGGTGTCCCTACCCCCGCAGGCAGGGACGAGGCTTCCGGCGAAACGCTCTGGCGCGGTGACATGACCGCCCTTTGCAGACCCGGCAGATACCGTGTTTGCTGCGGCAAGGAATCCTCAATGCCATTTTCTGTAGGCGAGGACGTGTACAGGCAGTGCTTCGACAGCTGCATGAAGTCGTTTTACTACCAGAGGTGCGGCTGCGGACTGGAGGAAAAATACGCCGGCGCATGGAATCACGGCAAATGCCACACCGGCAAAGCAGTATTGTGGGAAAACCCTAACATCTCGCTGGAGGTGTCAGGCGGCTGGCACGACGCAGGCGACTACGGCAGATACGTGACCCCCGCCGCCGCTGCGCTTGCTCACCTGCTTTATGCGTGGAAAATGTACCCTGACGCTTTTCTGGAACAGGACATCAGCATTCCGGGCAAACCGTCCGAAATGCCGGACGTGCTTATCGAATGCAAATATGAACTGCAGTGGCTGCTGAAAATGCAGCGTTTCGACGGTGCGGTATGGCATAAGGCTACTACCGCCAAGCACGCAGGCTTCATTATGCCAGAGCAGGACAAGGGGCAGGTATTCGTTATGCCGGTGTCCTCGAATGCTACCGCTGATTTTGCAGCGGTAACTGCGCTTGCCTCAACCGTTTATCGTGAATATGACGAGGAATTCGCCGACTGGCTGCTGAAATGCTCCCTTGCAGCGTATGACTGGCTGGAAAAGAACCCCGGCTTCCTTGGCTTTGCAAATCCTGAAAGCTGCGACACCGGCGTTTACGCAGAGCCGTCAGACCGTGACAACCGTTACTGGGCGGCTGCTGAGCTTTTCGCAGCGCTGGGCGACGATAAATATTACACCAGAGCGACCGAACTGATGGACGAGCGATTCCCGCTGATTGACCTCAGCTATGGTTCTGTGGGCGGATTCGGTTCGCTTGCGCTTCTGCTCAATCGTAAGGGAAGCGCCGCAGTACTGAACCGGCTGCACCGTGAATTTACCGACCATGCCGTCAGACTAGCGGGGATATGCGACAATAACGGCTGGGGAGTGTCGCTGCAGCCCGACCAGTATTACTGGGGAAGCAATATGCTGGTGCTGACCAACGGTATGATATTCCTTATCGCCGATTATCTGGAGAAAAACTCCGTCAGCGGAAATGCGATGTTCCGGAAGTACGCAAAGAAGCAGCTTGACTATATTCTGGGCGTGAACGCCACCGGATACAGCTTTATCACAGGCTGCGGCGAGTTCTGTGCGAACTACCCCCACCACCGCCCCGCCCATGCGGACAATATTGAGGAATGTATTCCGGGGCTTGTCTGCGGCGGTCCTAACAGCCATTTAGAGGACAAATATGCGGCTGCGCTCATTCCAAAGGGTACGCCTCCCATGAAGTGCTACTCCGACAACATGGAATGCTTCTCACTGAACGAAACGGCGATATACTGGGACTCTCCGGCAGTATTCCTGCTGGCTGGGCTTCAAAAGTAAATCCATATAGAGGGAAAATATATGAACCAGAATAAGAAAACTCCTCCCAAAATGAAGAAAAAGGCAAGACTGAACAAGCAGGGGATAATGCTTATAGTGCTGTCTGCTGCGCTTGTGCTGGTCATCACTGCGCTGATAATCCTGCTGAATGTCTGGAAAGGCAAGCCGGAAAATCAGGAGTCGCAGCAGGAAAGCTCCTCGCAGGCTGAATCGTCTGTCCCTGAGCCGGTCGAATCGGAGCCTGAGCCGGAACCGGTCATTACAGATGTTGATTTCGGTTCGTCCGACTACACACGTGAGTTTTTCGCAGACGACCTGTTCATCGGCGACAGTATCGCCACCGGCTTCACCGACTATATCAAGCTTGACGAAAAGAATGTCGCAGCAAGCGTCAGCCTTACTCCATATAAGGCGCATTCGGGCAGCATTTCGCTTCCTGACGGCACGACCGGCGCACCGCTCGTCTACGCAAAGGAAATGCAGCCAAAGCGCATATTCCTGATGATGGGCTTCAACGGTCTGAACGCTTCCGACGCAATGGAGGGCAGCTTCCGTGCGCTGATGGAAAAGCTTGAAGAAGCGTGCCCCAACGCCGTTATCTACTGCTACTCGATAACCCCGCTCACCGCTGACAGCAAGGCTGCGGCAAGCGTTGGAATAACGAATGCGGATGTTGATTCGTTCAACGAGTACCTTAGAGGGCTGACCAACGAACTTGGCGTCATATATCTCGACATCAATTCAAAGATGAGCGATGACAGCGGCTATCTGAAATCGGATTACAACGAATCGGACGGAATGCACATCAGTGCGCCGACCTATGACCTGATACTCAGCTACACACAGCGGTTCATTCAGGAAACCCCTGAGCCTGAGCCGTCCTCAAAGCACCTGCCGACAACAAATTCGGACGTTTCTTCTCAGCCGGAGGATACCTCCGCTGCTGATACAAGTTCGCAGACCTCACAGCCTGAGGAAAGTTCTGTGCCTGAATCCCAGACCGAATCGCAGGCGGAGCAGGCAGGCTCGCTTTCTGAGGAATATGACCGCGACACATTCGCAAACGACCTGTTCATCGGCGACAGTATTTCCACGGGGCTTTCGGCATACGGCATTCTTTCACCGAAAAATGTTGCCGCCGCTGTAGGCTACACCCCGTACAAGGCGTATAATACCGATATCCCCCTCGGCGACGGTACGTCGGGCACGGCGTTTGATTACGCTGTATCAATGCAGCCCAAGCGCATATTCATTATGCTCGGCTCAAATGCGATAACCACTGCTTCGGCAATGGAGGACAGCTACCGCACGCTGCTTGAAAAGCTTGCCGATAAGTGCCCGGACAGCACGGTATATGTGATGTCAGTCACTCCGGTGACCAGCGACAGTTCATCTGCCGCAGCTGCGGGTATCACGAACACGATGATAACCGACTTCAACAAATTCTTAAAGGCTCTCGCAGACGAAAAGGGACTGACATATATCGACCTTTACTCGCTGCTTTCTGATGATAACGGATACTTCCTGCATGATTATGCAGAAAAGGACGGACTGCACTTCAAGGGTGCGACCTACAAGGTAATGCTCAGCTACATTGAGAGTCTTTTATAATCAAAGAACGCTTAGACCAGAAAGGAACAGAAACTAATATGAAAAAGAATATCGCTATCGCCGCTATTGCTGCGGCACTTATGCTGACTGGCTGCGGCAACGGAAATTCAAGTTCCGGCAGCAGCACTGCTTCTGAAACTTCGTCCGACAGCAGCACCGCGCTGACCACCGCCGCAGAAAAGGCAGACGCACTTCTCGCTGACGTGACTTTCGCAGGCGAGATGGTATCCATCGACGGGGAAAGCATGGAGTTCAGGCTCGGATTCACTTCTGATGGACTGACCGACTTCGCTGCATATGTATGCGGCTCAGGCGCATTCCCCGACGAATTCGGCGTGTTCACCGCTGAAACCACGGAAAAGGCAGACGAGATAAAGGCTGCGCTCGACAAGCGTATTGAAACACAGAAAGCCACTTACAAGGACTACACGCCCGACGAAATGTACAAATTCGACGACTGCTTCGTAAAGCAGGACGGCAACACCGTTTATTATGCGGTCACTGCAGATAATACCAAGGCGGAAGAGATACTGAAGTAAAATCGCACAAATAGAATCGGGTGGAACATAAAAATTCCACCCGATTTTCTTGTATTTACTGTTCGCCGTACACCTTTCGTGCGATATCTACAGTTTCCTTTGCGTCACGGGCGTAGAAATCTGCACCTATCTTCTCGGCATATTCCGGCGTAAGAACTGCGCCGCCGACTACTACCTTGCAGTTCACGTTATTCTCACGCAGAAGCTTGATGGTGTTTTCCATGCTTTTCAGCGTTGTGGTCATCAGCGCAGACAGTCCCACCAGACGAACGTCGTACTTTATCGCTGCGTCCACCACCGTCTGATAGTCCACGTCCTTGCCGAGGTCGATGACCTCAAAGCCGTAATTTTCGAGCAGCGTCTTGACTATATTCTTTCCGATGTCGTGGACGTCACCCTTTACGGTGCAAAGCACTATCCTGCCCGCAGAAATGCCGCTGCCGCCGCGCTCAGATATTGCTTTCTTGATAACGTCAAACGCCGACTGCGCCGCTCCCGCCGACTGAATAAGCTGCGGCAGGAATATCGTGCCTTTCTCGAACTTACTTCCGACTGAATCAAGGGCGGGAATCAGCTTTCCGTTGATTATCTCCATCGGGTCGATACCGTCGGACAGCATTCTTTCCGCAGCCGCTGCGCATTCAGCTTTCAGACCGGCTGCTACTGCGTCGGATATATCCATCTGCGCTGCGGGGGCTGCGGCAGGCTTCGCCTGTTCTGCGCCGTAGTTCTCGATAAACGCCGCACCGTGCCTGTCGTGACCGGTAAGAAGCCTGAACGCACGTACCGCACCTATCATCGAAGCTATGTTCGGGTTCATTATCGGCAGCGTCAGACCGCATTCCATCGCCATAGTCAGGAACGTCGAGTTGATAAGTTCACGGTTCGGCAGACCGAACGAGATATTCGACACGCCGAGCACCGTTTTCAGTCCCAGCCGCTCTGTGACCATTCGCACTGCTTTCAGAGTTTCCATAACGCCGTCCTGCTCGGCTGAGGCTGTCAGCGTCAGGCAGTCAATGTAAATATCCCGCTTGGGTATGCCAAGGCTCAGCGCACGGTCAAGTATTCTTTCGGCGATTGCAAATCGTTCCTCAGCGGTTTTGGGAATGCCGTTCTCGTCAAGGGTAAGTCCCACGACTGCTGCGCCGTATTTCTTAACGAGCGGCAGCACAGTGGACAGCTTCTCCTCCTCGCCGTTGACTGAATTTACTATCGGCTTGCCCGGTACGATACGAAGCGCGGCTTCCAGCACCGGAAGTTCGGTGGTGTCTATCTGCAAGGGAGCGTCCGTCACCGACTGAATAGAATCCACCGCCGAAAGCATCATCTCTTTTTCGTCTATATCTGGAAGCCCGACATTTACATCAAGTATCTCTGCGCCTGCGCTCGTCTGTTCAAGAGCCTGCCGCATGATATAGTCAAGGTCGTGCTTTCTCAGTGCCTCCTTGAAAAGCTTCTTTCCGGTCGGGTTTATTCTCTCGCCTATCACTCGGACAGTGTCAATCGTGACCACCTTTGAGCCGCTGCACACCGCCGCCGGAATTTCATGTTGCGGCATAATGCAGGTCTTTCCGGCGAGCCTTCTGCCGACCTCGCGGATATAGTCCGGATCTGTTCCGCAGCAGCCGCCGAGCAGCTTTACGCCCTTTGCGGCTATCTGCTCCATCACCAGTGCATATTCCTCCGGCGTGGTATTGTACAGATTCGTCGCCGGGTCGGGCAATCCCGCATTAGGCCGTACCACGACAGGAACGCTGCTCCATTTCAGTATCTCGTCCACGATAGGCAGTGCGTCTGCAGGACCGAGTGAGCAGTTCATGCCCACGGCGTCTGCGCCAAGGCTGCTGAGCGTGAGTGCCATTGCCGCCGCACTGCAGCCGGTGAATGTACGCATATTCTGCTCGAACGACATAGTGCACATTACGGGCAGGTCGGTGTTTTCCTTTGCGGCGAGCAGCGCAGTCTTTATCTCCATGAGGTCGGTCATCGTTTCGATGGCGATAAGGTCTGCTTCCCTGCCGGCAATCATTATCTCACGGAACATATCGTATGCTTCGTCTGCCGGCATATCGCCTGTCGGGCGCAGCATTCTGCCGAGCGAACCTATATCCAGTGCGACAAGCACGTCCGTGCCTGTTGTGGCTTCCCTTGCGATGGCTATGCCCTGCTTCACTATCTGCTCAACAGTGTACTTGCTGCCCTGCAGCTTATGTCTGTTCGCACCGAACGTATTCGCATAGACGCACTGCGCACCGGCTTCGATGTAGCTTTTGTGTATCGAACGGATAAGTTCCGGCTGAGTGAAATTCAGTTCCTCCGGTATTCCGCCAAGCTTCAGACCGTGCTTTTGCAGCACCGAGCCCATCGCTCCGTCCAGAAGTATATGCTTGTCGCTTTTTATTAACTGTCTGAAATCCATTTATTATCTCCTCCTGACCTGCCTGAGCACGCTGTCAAGCCGCTCAAGTTCTGCCTTTTCGGGTACTTCCCCGCCGTATCTCACACGTTCATACACATTCACCATGTCGCTTATGCCCTGCGGTAATTCCTCTGAACGGCTGCCGAACGCCCTGCGTCCCTTGTCGGAATGCACGGTCGTGGTGTCTGTTTCAATAACCGGAAGCGCCGACTGTCCAAGGCTGAGCATAAATAACTCGTAGCCCTGACGATATTTCAGCACCGGGTCTGTTTCTTTTCTGTATCGCCGCAGAAGTTCTTTTTCCGTGCTCCGCTGCGATGACGAGCGATACTGCCTGTCCGTGCTCGCGCTGTATTCATCGACGAACGGCATGGCTTCCTCGCTGACAGGCACCCTGAACAGCGGCAGGAATATCTCCTTTATAAAGTTCCATATCTGCCGCCGGTATTTTATCGCAAGTACTGCAAGACCTACCGCCAGAAGCATAAGAACAAGGTCTGCGAACGGGTTTTGGTTATCGGTGTAGTCTATGCTGTCCGAGGTGTTATCATCAAGCAGCATATCATCGACCGCTTCCTCATCATTGCCACGTATCAGCGACACCAGCCACCTGACGATGTACCTTATGCCTGCCGCCAGTATCTCTGCGATGGGCTTTGCAAAAAGGCACGCTCCGACCGTGACGATACCAACGACAGCGATAAGCCCTGCGTTGAAGCTTCTCGCGCCCTTGGGCAGCACAGTACTCGACGAACGCTGGCGGGTCTGGGTGTCGATGTTGGTCTGATTCGTCAGCACTGCCGCAAGTATCATCAGCATACCGAAGCTTATGCAAAGCTGCCTTATTCCGTTTGAATAAAGCTGCGGCTGATGGGTGAAACTCAGCGTCACCACCGCTAATACCGCAGCGACAAAGAACACTGCGAACCAGCCACGTGTGAAAATATCACTGTATTCCCTGCCCGCCGACAGATAGCCGCCGAAATACGCCGCAATACAGCCGGGCAGCAGATACAGAAACAGCCCTGTGTGTAAGCCGCATAATGCGCACACCACGCAGAACGCCGCTCCCGGTACGATGAACCCTATCCTTGACAGGAACATCACCACTGGCTTGACCTTTTTTGAGAATCCCCCGCCGCTCGCCCAGTTTCCAAGAAGCCTGCCGCAGAGGTAGAACACAATAATCGCACCGTATATCGCCGCATAGTGCCACCAGATATATTCGCCGAAGCCGACGCCCTCCGTCAGCACGGCGAACGGGAACAGCGAAAGAAGCTGGCAGAATACCGCCATTGCGCTGAGCACCCATTTTGCTGCTCCTGTTGAAGCCATTCTGCCGCCTCCTTTCAGCCCTCGCTCTCGTGAGGGTAATATCTGCGGGGTATGTGGCGCACCTCGCATAATTCTGTTTCTTCTATATCCGTGGACAGTATCGTCACGCTTCTGCCGCTGTCACGAAGCGCCCTCAGGAGTTCCGTGCAGCGTTCATCAAGGAAGCTGCTGATAAATACTATATCCGTCCAGTCGGTGAGCCTTAACTCAGGGAAAAAGTCGTCGATATGCACGCCGCATTCGGTCGTGATGTCGGAAAGACGGCGCAGAACGTTCATTGTGTGCGCATATCCCTCTCCGGGTTCGGTCAGCAGCGGCTCCGGCGTATTTGCGGCAAGTGCGCAGACCGTGTTGGTACTGCAGCACAGGTCGAGCATAAACGCCGCACCCTTTATCAGCGCTTCAAGCGTGGGTACTGATATCCTCTGCTGCTGTCCGTGATAGCTGCGCTGGACGTTCAGCACCATCAGCACACGACGCTCGGTCGTAAACTCATTATTGTACACCATAAGCGTGCCGTTTCTTGCGCTCTGCTGCCAGTGAATGCGGTTCATTGGCTCACGTCCGGTGTATTCACGTGCGCCGCTTATCATGAACGGGTCGGGCAGCACAAATCTCCGCACGGGTATCTCGCCGATAAACACATCGCCGGACATCTCGCCCGCCTGCATATCAGCGGGAATAGGCAGCACACGCAGCCGCTTTCCAAGCTTCACGACCCGTGCCGACCTCACCAGTCCGAACAGGTCGCACACTGTAAGCGAAACGTCCTCGATGTCCGCTATTCCACGCTTTTCGCACCTCACTCGCCATGTGCGGCGGCACTTTCGCCTGCCGCCAAGCGTGAATATACCGGATATAAGCCCTTTTTGCTCGGCGTCCTTCGACTGTGCGCTTCCTGAGCCGAAAAAGGTCAGCCACCTTGAGCAGCTTATCTCCGTCCTGACCCACGGCAGCGGGAGCAGCTTCGCATTGTCTATCTCCTCGATCATTTCGATCTCTTCGTTCTCGAAAACCTCAAGGATAATCCCGCAGTCTGCGGCGTCTGAGCCGACATTCACCTCTCCCCCGCCCTTTCGGCGTATCGTCAGCGAATAGCCAAGCTTTTTCAGCCCCAGCTTATCATATATTAGATACTGACCAACCACGACTGCGGTCAGAATCAGCGCCATTACTACAAGCTCCATATCAGCCCTCGGTGGGAACGGGAACGCTGTCCATCACCTGCCGCAGCACCTCGTCCGCAGCCGCCGTGCTGCCGCCCGCTGAATAGCCCCTGCAGATGAGCCTGTGCTTTATCACATACGGCGCAGCCTCGATAACGTCCTGCGGCATTGCATAGTCCCTGCCGGAAAGCGCCGCAAGTGCGCACGCCATCTTCCTCAGGGCGACCGCCCCTCTTGTGGAAAGCCCCAGCTTTACGCTGCCGTGGCGGCGTGTTGCGGCGGCGATATCCTGAATATACCCGCAGACCGCTTCGCCCGCTCTGATATTGCTTACCTCACGCTGAGCCGAAACGACCTCGGAAGAGCTGCACACTGCGGATATCTCCTGCGCCGCTGCGCCGCCGATAACGGAGATCTCCTCTGTGCGGTCGGGGTAGCCAAGCGCAAGCCTTATCATGAATCTGTCAAGCTGGGCTTCGGGCAGCGGGTAGGTACCCTGTATCTCGACGGGGTTCTGCGTTGCGATAACGAAAAACGGCTGGTCTATCGGGTAGGTGTCGCCGTCTATCGTCGCCTGCTTCTCCTCCATACATTCAAGCAGCGCTGACTGCGTTCGGGGAGTGGCGCGGTTTATCTCGTCCGCAAGCAGGATATTCGTGAACACTGCGCCCTTTCTGAGCTGAAATTCCTGCTGCTTCATATTAAAGAAGTTTATGCCCGTGATGTCCGACGGCAGCAGGTCGGGCGTAAACTGTATCCTGCGGAAATCCGCGTCTACCGACTTTGCAAGCGTGCGTGCCAGCAGGGTCTTTCCCGTTCCGGGCACGTCCTCAAGCAGCACGTGTCCTCCCGCAAGCATTGCGGCGGTGATGAGCCGCAGTTCGCGGCGTTTTCCCTTTACGCACAAAGAAATGTTGTCGATAAGCCTGTCTGAGAGTTCCTGAATCATTTACTGCTCCTTTCAGCATTTCCGGCAGACTGTGCCGCAGTATCCTCCTTAGGCAGCCTGCGAAGTGTGACGAGTGCTATTATCCCGACTATCACTGCGCATACAGTCCAGATTATGGGTTCTGATATTATTACACCGAAATAATCAAGCCACGGTATCATGAATACTACCGTGCATATCTTCCAGATAAGCTCGATACAGCTTGCGCCGATAGGAACTGCGCTTTGTCCGAGTCCCTGAAGAGTGCTTCTCAGCAGCAGAAGCACGGTCAGGAAGAAGTAAAACGGCACGTTCACCCTTAGATAGAGCACAGCGGTTTCCGCAACGTAGGGTTCGCAGTCCGGCAGAATAAAGCCGACCATCAGCCCGCCCGCCGTGTATATCAGCAGCACGTTCAGCGCAGAGCAGATAAAGCCCAGCGCAAGCGCGCAGCCTACGCCTTTTCCGATACGTGAATATTTGCCTGCGCCACGGTTCTGGCTCGTGTAGGTCACAAGAGTTGCGCTAAGCGCAGAGAACGGCATTATCGTGAAGCCGAACAGCTTTCTCGCTGCGGTATGTGCGGCTATTATATCCTCGCCGAAGCCGTTGATACCGTTCTGCAGCACTATCGAACCAATGTCCACGATGGAATACATCAGCGCCATTCCAAGACCTGCGCTCAGCAGTTCCTTTGTGGAAGCAGCCGTGAACCTGAAATCAGACGGCTTCACCATCAGGAAAGGCCGCTTCTTTATAAGGTAAACAAGGCAGACCACAGCGGAAACCAGCTGCGCAATGACCGTGGCGAGCGCCGCTCCGGCTACGCCCATATCCATCACGCAGACCATCAGCAGGTCAAGCCCGATATTCAGCACGGTCGAGATAACAAGTATGACCAGCGGGATAACGCTGTCGCCGACCGCCCTCAGTATCGAGGATTCAAGGTTATAGAACAGCGTTGCGGCAAGCCCGAAATCCACGATAAGCAGGTAGGTGCGTGCCTCTGCGATTATTCCGTCCGGAGTATCGAGCGCATGGAGCAGCGGGTCAACGAATATTGCGATTCCGGCGATTATCAGCACCGCAGCCGCACCGGAAAACGTGATGGTCCGTGCGATAGTGCGGCGCATTTCCTCGTGGTCGCCTGCGCCGAAGCTTTTGGCGACGAGTATGGAAAAGCCGGTCACAAGTCCGTTTATTATGTTGAACATCAGCGACACCACCGCAGAAGTCGAGCCGACAGCCGCAAGCGAGTTTTCGCCAAGCTGTCTGCCGATTATCACGGTGTCCGTCAATGTATAAGCCTGCTGGAATGCAAGTCCCAGAAGCACAGGCAGTGCAAAGCCGATGATAAGCTTCATCGGTTTTCCGTTAGTTAGCTCTTTCATTTCTTTTGTTCTCTCTTTGCTCTATTTTATATGTATCCTATAAGCTGGAAGCCCATTATTCCCGCTATGCAGACTATACCGCCGATAATGTTCAGGCGTGTGCATTCCTCACGGCGTATCACTCCGATGAAGAACAGCACGACAAGTATCATGGGCTGTATGAACGAGTAATTCGCCATGCTCTGCACCGCAACGATATTTTCGAGCACAAGCCCGATGACGTTGGGTATCTTCGTCAGCCCGACAAAAAGCACGCCCTTGGGCTGCTCCCTGCACAGCTTTATCGGGTGGACTACCGGCGCAAGCACCACTGAAAGCAGCACCAGCGCAAAGAACAGCGACAGCGTGGGGGATATGCTCCCCTGCGTAAACGTCACGATAAGCCCATACCCGAACTTACACAGAAGATAGCCCAGCAATGGCAGCACTATTTTCTTGTAGTCTATCTTTTTGCCGCCGGCTTTCGCTATCATGAAAAGTCCCGCCGCAGTGACGGCAATGAAGCCGAATTTCGCTGCAGTCACCAGACCCAGTTCCGCCTTATTCAGCAGCAGGTCTGTGCCGTAGGACAGGAAAACGGTGAGCCCCAGCCATGCTTTCAGCTCAAACGCCGACATTTCCCGCAGTATAATCGCGGCAAGCTGAAACTCGAGCATTTTCGAGCAAGCCATCATCAATATTGCGAGATACGCCACAGGGCCGCCGTCAAAAAGCCTGCTGTCGAAAGGCAGATAAGCCAGCATGAACAGCGAGGTCGCCGCCGCCATAAGGAATGTCAGCGTATTGCCGTTCATTTTCAGCTTCGCCACTGAATATTTGTCGCTGAGCGAGCAGACAGTATAACACGCCACAACGATAAGCATTAAAGCCAAGTCGCTCACTCCCCCGTTATCTCATAGCAGAGGTTTTCATAGTGCAGCCTTGTCCCTATGTCCGTCCCGTCAGGAAGCAGGAAAAGCGCAATGAAAAGCTCTCCGCCGGTATCAATGTCAGTCAGCACCGCATATTCGCCGTCTATTCGGGTGACCTCGTAGTCATGTGGTTCCATGTTCGTTCCTCCGCAGTTCGTTATTTATTTATTATTCTATCACAAACAGTGCAAAAATTCAAGGGTAAATAATATATAAGCGTCATGCCGCAAAAGCCGCTTTCTAAAAGGAGCGCAGGTCTTTCTGCGGTATTTTAATAATCGCTTGACAAATTAAAATATTTGAGATATAATTGTGATACGGAGTCGTTCATGCGATTCAGAAAACGTGAAAGAGGATATATCAAATGTCAGAAGAAAAGAACCTTCATGCCGGACACCGTCAGCGTATGCTCAAGCGCTATCTGGAGCATGGAATAGACGGCTTTGCCGAACACGAGATACTTGAAATATTCCTGTTCACTGCCTATTCACGCAGAAACACCAACGATATAAGCCACCACCTTATCGACCGATTCGGCTCGCTTGAAGGCGTGCTGAACGCCGACTACTCAGAACTTGTGCAGGAAAAGGACGTCGGCGTCACCGCAGCCGCCCTAATCAGCTTCATGAAAGACTTCGTCAAGCGGTACGGCAAGCAGGATATGTCTGGGATAAAGCTGTCCAGTTCGGAAAGCGTGCGTGATTTCTGCTATCAGCTGCTGAAAGACAGCGTCACCGAGCAGGCTCATGCGCTGTTCCTCGACCAGACATTCAACCTTATCGGCGAATCTCCGGTATCGCAGGGCGACCGCAAAGCGGTGGACTTCGACCTGCGCATGATAGTGACGCGTGCGATAAGGACGCAGTGCTGCAATATCGTGCTGGCGCACAGCCACCCCGGCGGAGTGCTGCTGCCGTCCTCAGCGGATATCGCCGCAACAAGGCGCGTGCATTCTTCCCTCAAAAGCATAGGTATAAATCTGATAGATCATATCATAGTAAACGACGAGGGCAGCTATTCCATGCGTGCCGCTGGTATGCTGCCGGATTTATGGGAGTAATAACATGGATCATTTTGAGCTTCATTCTCAGTATTCGCCCACAGGCGACCAGCCGCAGGCCATAAAGGCGCTTTCCGAGGGTATACTTCGGGGCGATAAGGAGCAGACGCTTCTCGGCGTCACCGGTTCGGGAAAGACATTCACTATGGCGAACATCATCGCAAACGTCAACCGACCTACGCTAGTGCTCGCCCACAACAAGACCCTTGCGGCGCAGCTATGCTCGGAGTTCCGGGAGTTCTTCCCGAATAACGCCGTGGAATACTTCGTGTCATACTACGACTACTACCAGCCGGAGGCTTATATTCCCTCGACCGACGCCTATATCGAAAAGGACAGTGCGATAAACGACGAGATAGACCGCCTGCGCCACTCGGCGACAATGGCTCTTGCAGAGCGGCGGGACGTCATTATCGTTGCTTCCGTGTCATGTATCTACTCGCTGGGCAGCCCTGAGGACTACCGCAGCAATACGCTTTCGCTGAGGCAGGGACAGGAAATAAGCCGTGAGGAGGTCATAAAGCAGCTTGTTTCCATTCAGTACGAGCGCAACGAGATGTCATTCACACGTAATAAATTCCGTGCAAAGGGCGATACTCTGGAGATATTCCCCGCAGGCGGAACGAATGAAACTGCGATACGTGTTGAGTTCTTCGGCGACGAGATAGACCGCATAAGCGAATTCAACGCACTGACCGGCGAGGTGCACTCCACGCTGCTCCATGTGATGATATTCCCTGCTTCGCACTACATCGTCGGACAAGCACGGCTGCATTCCGCTCTTGAGGAGATAAACCGTGAGATGGAGCAGCGGGTGCAGTATTTCACCGAAAACAACAAGCTTATCGAGGCGCAGCGTATCGAGCAGCGCACACGCTACGACATGGAAATGCTCGGCGAGATAGGCACCTGCAAGGGCGTCGAGAACTACTCGCGCATTCTTTCGGGCAGAGAGCCGGGTTCTACGCCGATAACGCTCATCGACCACTTCCCGAAGGATTTCCTGCTGTTCGTGGACGAAAGTCATGTCACGCTGCCGCAGGTACGTGGTATGTACGGCGGCGACTTTGCACGCAAAAAGAACCTTGTCGATTACGGGTTCAGGCTTCCCTCGGCATACGACAACCGCCCGATGAATTTCGACGAGTTCTATTCAAAGGTCGGACAGGCGGTATTCGTGTCGGCAACTCCCGGCGACTTCGAGAAGGAGCATTCCACGCAGATAGTCGAGCAGGTAATACGCCCGACTGGTCTGCTCGACCCTGAGATAATCGTAAAGCCCACCGAGGGTCAGATTGAGGACCTCATTTCCGAGATAAACACACGCACCGCCAAGAAGCAGCGTGTCCTTGTCACAACGCTGACAAAGAAGATGGCGGAGGACCTGACCGACTACCTCACCAAGATGGAAATAAAGGTGCGCTATATGCACCACGACGTTGACACGATAGAGCGCATGGAGCTTATCCGTGACCTGCGTGCAGGTGAATTTGACGTACTGGTCGGAATAAACCTGCTGCGTGAGGGTCTGGACATACCGGAAGTTTCGCTGGTTGCGATACTTGACGCCGACAAGGAAGGCTTCCTCAGAAGCGAAACGTCGCTTGTGCAGACGATAGGCAGAGCCGCACGAAACGCCGAGGGTACCGTTATAATGTACGCAGACAGCGTGACCGAATCAATGGAGCGGTCGATAACCGAAACGCAGCGCCGCCGTGAGATACAGCAGAAATATAACGCAGAGCACGGCATTACGCCCAAAACGATAATAAAGGATATCCGTGACGTACTGGAGATAACCAAGAAGTCCGACGGCTCGTCAATGCACGGAAAGCCGACGAAGCAGCTGACCAAGCGGGAGCGTGAAGCGCTCATCGCCCGCTATACCGCAGAGATGAAAAAGGCTGCAAAGCTTCTCGACTTTGAGCACGCCGCATTCCTCAGAGATAAGATAAAAGAACTTCAATAGCCGACAGACACGACAGAGAAAGGAACAAAAGAAAGTGGCAAACGATAAAATAATCATCAGAGGCGCACGTGAGCATAATCTGAAAAATATCGACCTCACGATACCGAGGGATTCGCTGGTCGTTATGACCGGACTTTCCGGCAGCGGAAAAAGCTCCCTTGCTTTCGACACGATATTTGCGGACGGTCAGCGGCGGTATATGGAGAGCCTTTCCTCATATGCACGTATGTTCCTCGGACAGATGGAAAAGCCTGACGTGGACAGCATCGAGGGGCTTTCCCCCGCTATATCCATCGACCAGAAAACGACATCGAAGAACCCCCGCTCCACCGTCGGCACTGTGACCGAAATATACGACTACCTGCGACTGATGTACGCACGAACAGGTATCCCCCACTGCCCCGTCTGCGGCAGAGAGATTAAGCAGCAGACAGTCGATGAGATAGTGGACAAGGTTCTGGAACTGCCGGAGCGCACTAAGTTTCAGGTCCTTGCACCGGTAGTAAGAGGACGGAAGGGCGAACACCAGAAAGAGTTTGAAGCGGCAAGACGTTCTGGCTTTTCACGTGTCAGGGTGGACGGTATCGCATACGACCTGTCCGAAAAAATATCGCTTGAAAAGAACAAGAAGCACTCAATCGAGATAGTCGTTGACCGCCTTGTGATAAAGGACGGCATAAAATCCCGACTTACCGAGAGTATCGAAACGGCGGGCAGCCTTACCGGCGGACTGGTATATATCGACGTCATTGACGGCGAGGAACTTCACTTCTCGCAGAGTTACGCCTGCCCCGAACACGGCGTCAGCGTCGAGGAACTTGTGCCGAGAATGTTCTCGTTCAACAATCCCTACGGCGCCTGCCCGAAGTGCACCGGTCTTGGCAGCTACCGCAGGATAGACCCCGACCTCATCATGCCGAACGCCGGTCTTTCAATTCGTGACGGCGCGATAAAGGCTTCCGGCTGGAACTACGCAGAGGGCACTATAGCCGCAATGTATATCGACGCACTGGCTGAAAAGCACGGATTCACCGTCGATCAGCCCATTTCCGAGATACCCGCTGCGGCTATCGACGAGATAATGTACGGCACAAAGGGCGAAAAGCTTCTGGTGAAGCGTCCGAAGCAGCAGGGCGGCGGTCAGTTCTACGTTGATTTCGAGGGCATAGCCAACAATCTGGAACGGCGATACAACGAAACAAGCAGCCAGTATTCCCGTGACAGCATTGAGGAATTCATGAGCGAGGTAGAATGTCCCGAATGCCATGGAGAAAGGCTGAACAAGGCAGCTCTTTCTGTTACTGTAGGCGGCAGGAACATAATGGATTTTTGCCGAATGTCGGTCACGGAGGCTCTGGAGTTCGTCAACGGGCTGCACCTCACCGAGCGTGAAGCCATGATTGCACGGCAAATACTGAAAGAGATAAAGTCACGGCTGGGCTTTTTGCAGAGCGTCGGGCTTGAATATCTCACGCTGGCACGCTCGGCGGGTACGCTTTCGGGCGGCGAGAGCCAGAGAATACGCCTTGCAACGCAGATAGGAAGTTCGCTCACGGGTGTGCTGTATATACTCGACGAGCCGTCGATAGGACTTCACCAGCGTGACAACGACAAGCTTATCGCAACGCTGCGGCGGCTGCGCGACCTCGGCAATACGCTGATAGTCGTGGAGCACGACGAGGACACCATGCGTGCCGCCGACTGGATAGTCGATATCGGACCGGGAGCAGGCGTACACGGCGGCGAGGTCATTTACAGCGGCGAGGTCAAGGGTCTGCTGAAATGCAAAAACTCGATCACGGGTCAGTACCTCAGCGGAAAGCTTAAGATACCCGTACCGGAAACCCGCAGGCAGCCCTCCGACAGGTGGCTGAGGGTGTACGGCGCAGCGGAAAACAACCTGAAAGGTATCGACGTTGAAATACCGCTCGGCATATTCACCTGCGTGACCGGCGTTTCGGGAAGCGGCAAAAGTTCGCTTGTGAACGAGATAATCTACAAGCACCTTGTCGGAAAGCTGAACCGTGCAAGGACACGCCCCGGAAAATTCATCAGCATGACCGGCGACGAATACCTTGACAAGGTGATAATGATAGACCAGTCGCCCATCGGCAGGACTCCGAGGAGCAATCCGGCGACCTACACCGGCGTATTCAACGATATCCGTGAGCTTTTCGCACAGACAAACGAAGCAAAGACAAAGGGATACAACGCAGGAAGATTCTCGTTCAACATCAAGGGCGGCCGCTGTGAAGCGTGCGAGGGCGACGGCATTATCAAGATTGAAATGCACTTCCTGCCGGACGTATTCGTGCCGTGCGAGGTCTGCAAAGGTCATCGCTACAACCGTGAAACGCTGGAAGTCAGGTACAAGGGCAGGAACATCTATGAAGTGCTCGAAATGACGGTATCCGAGGGCGTGGAGTTCTTCGCAAATATCCCCAAGATATACAACAAGCTGAAAACGCTTGAGGAAGTCGGTCTGGGCTACATCAAGATAGGTCAGAGCAGCACTACGCTTTCCGGCGGCGAAGCGCAGAGAATAAAGCTTGCGGCAGAGCTGTCCAAGCGTTCCACCGGAAAGACGATATATATTCTTGACGAGCCGACCACCGGTCTGCACACAGCGGACGTCCGCAAGCTTATCGAGATACTCCAGAAGCTGACCGACGGCGGAAATACCGTGCTTGTCATAGAGCACAATCTTGACGTGATAAAGACGGCTGACTATATCGTGGATATGGGGCCTGAGGGCGGTAACGGCGGCGGCACTATGATAGCCTGCGGCACGCCGGAGCAGGTCGCTGACTGCGCCGAAAGCTATACGGGAAAGTATCTTCGGAATATGCTGGGTTAAAATGAATGGGCAGAAATCGTTCTGCCCATTTCTCATATTTTGTTGACTTTTCACACAGAATGGTGTACAATATATGCAGAACACTCTGAGGGAGGTTTTGTTTTGAATATTATCATCGTGGGCTGCGGCAAGGTCGGGCAGGCACTGGTCGAACAGCTTAATGAAGAAGGCAACGATATCACCGTTATAGATAAAATAGCAGAAAAGGCAAATGATGTATCCAGCCGATACGACGTTATGGGCGTTATCGGCAATGGAGCGACCCACAGCGTCCAGCAGCAGGCGGGAATCGACCACGCAGACCTGCTTATCGCAGTGACCGGCTCAGATGAACTGAATCTACTGTGCTGCCTTATCGCAAAGAAATCCGGCAACTGCCAGACGATAGCGAGGGTCAGAAGCCCGCAGTATTACACAGATGTGCCGTTTCTTAAGGACGAACTGGGGCTTGCGATGGTCATTAACCCCGAACAGGCGGCGGCAAGCGAGATAGCACGAGTTCTGCGCTTCCCCTCTGCGATAAAGATAGACACATTCGGCGGCGGCAGAGTCGAACTGATGAAGTTCCGCCTGCCGGAAAACAGCCCTCTTGCGGGCTGCGCTGCGAAAGAGATAGTCACAAAGCTTAACTGCGACGTGCTCGTCTGCACCGTCGAGCGCGGCGACGAGGTACATATCCCGAACGGCGACTTCGTTTTTGAGGAAAAGGACGTAATTTCCATCGTGGCTGCGACAAGAAAGGCTGCGGAGTTCTTCAAGAAGATAAAGTACAAGATGAACTCTGTAAAGGACGTGCTTATCGTCGGCGGCGGCGAGATAGGTCACTACCTCTGCGAGCAGCTTGTGCGCTCCGGAATGTCAGTGAAGCTTGTCGAAAAGGACCCCGAACGCTGCGAGGAACTTTGCGCCCTGCTTGACGATGTGACGATAATAAACGGCGACGCAAGCGACCAGAATATACTTCTGGAATCAGGACTGGAAAAGACCGGCGCATTCGTTGCGCTGACAAATCTGGACGAAGAAAACATACTGCTCTCGCTTTTTGCAAGAAGTGCCTGCGACTGCAAGCTAGTCACCAAAATAAACCGTATCGACTTCGGTAACGTGATAAATCACCTCGACCTTGACACGATAATCTACCCAAAAAACCTCACCTCAGACTACATCGTGCGCTATGTCCGTGCGATGAAAAGCTCCATGGGAAGCAACATGGAAACGCTCTACAATGTGATAAAGGGCAAGGTCGAAGCGGCTGAGTTCATCATCAAGGAGCAATCGCCCGTGGTCAACGTGTCGCTGATGGAACTTGATATCAAGCCCGGAATACTTATTGCGGCTATCCTGCGGGGCAAAAAGGTCATAATCCCAAGAGGTCACGACAGTATGCAGATAAACGACTCTGTGATAATCGTATCGAGCCGCCTTGCGCTGCACGATATAACAGATATCCTGAAATGACCGGGGTGACGAAATGAATTACAGAATGATAGCATATATCCTCGGCTGGATAATGATATTCGAGGGACTGTTTCTTGTGGTACCGGCTGTTACTGCGCTGATCTACGGCGAATCTGCGCTGTGGAGCTATCTGCTTTCGCTCAGCCTGTGCCTGCTGGCAGGAAGCGCGCTCATCATGAAAAAGCCCGAAAAAAAGCGCCTTTATTCACGTGAGGGCGGCGTTATCGTTGCTCTAAGCTGGATAGTGCTCAGTCTTTTCGGGTCGGTGCCTTTCGTGCTGTCCGGCGAGATACCCGCCTTTGTGGACGCTCTTTTCGAGTCGGTTTCCGGCTTTACGACGACCGGTGCAAGCATTCTGTCAGATGTTGAGCGGCTTTCACACGCTTCACTGATGTGGAGGAGTTTCACGCACTGGGTCGGCGGTATGGGCGTGCTTGTTTTCATCATGGCGTTTCTTCCGCTTTCAGGCGGTCAGAATATGCACATCATGCGTGCGGAATCCCCCGGTCCGTCTGTCAGCAAGCTTGTGCCGAGGGTCAAGACGACTGCGCTGCTGCTTTATTCCATCTACTTTGTGCTGACTGTAATTGAATTTATCATGCTGCTTTTCGGTGGTATGGGCGTGTTCGAGGCTCTCAATACCGCATTTTCGACTGCGGGCACTGGCGGCTTCGGATTCAGAAATACAAGCATGGGAAGCTTTTCGCCGTACATACAGATAGTCGTGACGGTGTTCATGGTGCTGTTTTCCATCAATTTCAACTGCTATTTCCTGCTTCTGACAGGCAAGCTGCGTGAAGCATTCAACCTTGAACTGCGGACGTTCCTCGCAATAGCCGCTGTGACCACTACCGTCATAACAATAAACATCATGAATATGTTCGACAGCGTGGGCGAGGCACTCAGGCATTCGGCGTTTACCGTGGCGTCGCTGATGTCAACGACTGGCTTTTCGACAGTTGATTTCAATACATGGCCGGAACTATCACGCACTCTGCTTGTCATTGTAATGTTTATCGGTGCGTGCGCAGGAAGCACCTGCGGCGGCATAAAGGTCAGCCGTATCATTATCCTGTTCAAGGGTATGGCGAAGGAACTGCAGACCATGGTCCAGCCGCACAGAATAAAGAAGATAAAGATGGATTCCCACCTCATCGACCACGAAACTGTGCGTTCTGTGAATGTCTATATGGTCGCATATCTTCTGGTATTCTCGCTTTCGCTGATAGTGGTTTCATTCGACAATCACGACCTGATAACCAGCTTCACGGCGGTCACTGCCACGATAAACAATGTCGGTCCGGGACTTGAGCTTGTCGGACCAACGGCAAATTTCGGCTTCTTCTCGCCGCTCACAAAGTCCGTGCTGATATTCGATATGCTTGCGGGCAGACTGGAACTGTTCCCTGTGCTGCTTCTGTTCACGCCGGCTACATGGAAGAAGTAGGAGGAAGCATGACAACGCAGGATTACGAACTTACGCTGACAAAAACGCTTCCCCGTGAGATAACCAAGAAATTCAGCAGGGCGATAGAGCAGTATCGGCTGATAAGCGGCGGCGACAGGATAGCCGTGTGTATCTCCGGCGGCAAGGACTCAATGCTGATGGCGAAGCTGTTTCAGCTTCACAGACGGCACAGCGGCTTAGAATACGACCTTGTGTTCCTTGTGATGGACCCCGGATACAGCCCAGAAAATCGCCAGAGGATAGTGGATAACGCCGAGCGGCTTGGGATACCGATACAGATATTCACCACCGACATATTATACTCGGTCGAGCACGTGAAAAGCAACCCCTGCTTCCTATGCTCGAAAATGCGCAGAGGCAGCCTATACAGCACTGCGCAGCAGCTTGGCTGCAATAAGATAGCGCTGGGGCACCATTTCGACGACGTTATCGAAACAAACCTCATGAGCGTCATCTATGGCGGTCAGACTGAAACAATGCTGCCGAGGGTCAAAAGCGCGAACTTCCCCGGAATGCAGCTTATCCGCCCGATGTACCTTATTCGTGAGCGGGACATAATCCGCTGGTGCAGGCTGTGCGAACTGAACTTTCTGCAGTGCGCCTGCCGGTTCACCGAGCAGAACGGCAGCGCAGACGAAACCCAGCACAACTCAAAACGGCAGCGTATCAAGCAGCTCATTTCAGAACTCGCTCAGGAGAACCCGCAGATAGAGATGAATATTTTCAACAGCACTCAGGGAATAAAACTGAACAAGATAATGTCTTACAAGGACGGCGGTGGCGTTCACAGCTTTCTGGAACGGTTCGAGGACTGACGTAATACGTCCTGACTGCCCTGTTGCCTGCTGACGAAAAAATTCTGCTGTGTTCTGGGAAAATAGTCATAGAAAAAACAGAATTCCCCCTTGAAAACGTTTACAAAGTGTGCTATAATTACTGCAGTGCGGCAGAACTACTGCCGGAAAGCGGAAACCACGCAGCAAAATTACATATCGAAAGGAATATCCACCCTATGGAACAGAAGATCTATTCAATTGAGATGGGACCTGCAAAATGCGCCGTTGACCTCGGCGACGGAAGCGAGAGAGGCGAATACGTAAATCAGGACTATATCCTGCATAAAATGGGCAGACCGCACCGCGCAGTCAGCCTGATGTACTGCTACTACCCGCTCGACAAGACATGGCCGGTACGTGCAAGGAACGCATTCGCAGATCAGGAAGTCAGCTTCCAGTGGGATTATCCCTACGACGATTATTTCACCTACAAGGGCGGTATCGGCGGCACGACTGACGGCGAGCCTTTCACCTGCATGAAAGACGTACGCCGCCACGGTCAGGACGTTATTCTGACGCTCACCATCGACCCCAACCTCACCGACGAATACCTGATAAAGATAGCGCAGGAGCTTCGCACCTACGGCAGAATGCAGCTTCGCATCAACCACGAGGCCACCGGCAACTGGTTCAGCTTCACCAAGCGCGCTTCCTATCAGCAGATAGCCGACTTCTTCGTGAGATTCCACAACATCATCAAAAAGGAAGCGCCGAACGTTTCCACGATTCTGTGTATAGGCGGCGTTGAGCACCCCGAAAAGGGCGGCGAGATCGAGATGGAAAAGGAATTTGCCGACGCAGTTCGTGCGACTGACATCTGGTCTGTTGATAAGTACATGAGCCTGCACTGGGGCTGGCCCTATGACGTTGCAGACGAGGGCGGCACAAGCTTCAGCAGAAGCAAGGTGTCCGACACATACAATCTGACGAAGCTTTCTCAGAAGCGCTATCAGGAACTTTGCGGCGGTCAGCATAAGCCGATGGTCATGAGCGAGTTCAACGCCGACGGCGACGTTACGGGTCCGTTCGATCAGGCTGCAATGATTCAGGAATTCTGCGATATGCTGAAAAACGATCCCGAACAGGGCTGGTTCAGCGGCTTCACATTCTATCAGTTCCGTGACAGGGGCAGACTTGGCCTTGAAATAGAGGACCCCAACAACCCCGACGTAGGTATCGAGCAGCCCGCTCTGCAGACCTACAAGCAGATAATCCACGACGAGTACTTCTACCCCTCTGTAAAGCAGTGCGAGGAACTTCAGCTTCCTGTGACCCTGCGCTGGGGCGGAAGCGAGGACAGCACGGGTATTTCACTGCCGCTGCACTTCGACAAGAGTCCGGTGTTCTGCGAAGCGACCTTTGACGAGCCGCTCAACCTCATGCTTGAGATCAACGGAAAGTGGTTCTACAAGAGCCCCGAAGCTAAGACTATCGACCTTATGCCGGCGTTCTTTGAGAAGCCGCTCGATTGTGCGGCAGACCTCGACCTCAAGATCTTCGCACCTCCTGCTTCGGGTGAAAACGACCCCTCGCAGGGTGACGACTGGCAGTTCAACTATTACACAAAGCTGAACAAGCTGCCTGATATCCGTATAAGATACGCTCCTATTATAAAGTGATTTTTGAAAAGGCTGTATTCATTATCAGTAATTGAATACAGCCCATTTTCACGGCAAAAAATCACGGAAAACATTACTATGTATGGAACGAAACAGTCCATACGGCAGGAGAAATCAGGCTGAAATGACAACTGTAATTTCCGCTTCTTTTTTTCTTGCACAATGCACAGAATATATACAACCAGTCTGTTGATCAGCGTAATATAGCGGGTATATAAAAAAAGCATAACGTTCCCACAGAGCTTTCACGGTATTTTCACATAGATACGGTATACTTCTGATTGTCTTGCAGGAACGCTTTATCTGGAGGAGCTTATGACAAACTACAGAACCGACATCGACGCACTGAAAAAGAGCCTGTCCGCGAAAACGCCGGATCCTGAAAGGCTCATCACAGACCAGCCTACGCCCAACACTCAGCGTCTGTGGGATTTTCTCAGATGCTGCAAGGGAAAAAAGTTCATCTCCGGTCAGCAGTACCTATGGGAGGACGAAAAAGAGGACCTCGTATACTGGAACGCCACTGGCAAGCTGCCTGCGATAAGGGGCTATGACTTCATGGGCATAAGCGGGCTTGCACGCGGATACGACCAGCTTGGCAGAGCCGTGGACTGGGCAAGGCGCACGGGCGGCATTCTTACGCTGTGCTGGCACTGGAACGCTCCGGACGACATGAACGACATCGGCGGTCTGAGCGCATTCTACTACAAAACCACCGAATACGACCGGAAAACCGGCTTCGACGTGACCCGTGCAGTGCAGGAGGGTACGCCGGAATACGACTTCGTGATATATGAGATAGACCTTGCCGCTTCTGCGCTGAAAATGCTTGAACAGGCTGATATTCCAGTGCTGTGGCGTCCTTTGCACGAAGCTAACGGCAACTGGTTCTGGTGGGGAAATCACGCCGAGGCAGGCAAGCAGGACTTGCCAAGCATCGAGGCATACAAAAAGCTGTGGTATATCATGTTCGACAGGCTGATGAACCTCCACAAGCTTAAAAACCTCATCTGGGTATGGAACGGTCAGGCGCCTTTCATGGCGGTGGACCCCAACACATATGATATCGCAGGCGAGGACATTTATCCGGAGAAGCCGAATCACTCGTCGCAGGTAGACAAATATCGCGAGGTCAGCAGCTATACTCACGGCAAGATGGTCACGCTTTCGGAATGCGGTAATATTCCCGACCCCGACGAGATGGAGCGCGACGGCGCATGGTGGCTCTGGTGGCTGCCGTGGTGGGGCGGCTTCGTCTACGAAACAGACGAGCGCTGGAACGCAATACTTGACGAAAACGGTATGCCCCGCCCGAATCCCAAATACATGGACGATAATTTCCTGAAAAAGGTCTTTAACGACCCAAGAGTAGTCACTCTGGAGGATCTTCCATGGTATGACAAGGTTAAGAAGCCGCTTCCCGCGGCTCTTGCACACAGACTAAAAAGCAGCGCACATAAATAAGCTGCGGAACAATGTTTTAACGGAAAGGAAAGCAATTATGAAGAAGAAAAAAATACTCGCTGCAGTGGCAGCAATGACTATCCTGAGCGCAGCATTCACCGGCTGCTCAGGCAACAACAATTCCAGCTCCTCCGACACATCAAGCTCGGCTGCCGAGTCCGGCAATTCCTCCGGCGCTGAAAACTCCTCTAATTCTGAGAACTCCGACAATTCCTCAAACTCCTCCGAGCCCGCAGCAGCAGAAAGAACTGCCGCTGACATCTCCGCTGCAGCATTCGAGGCTCTTGATTGGGTACCGCTGCAGGAGATCAACACGAAGGACCTCGCAGAAACCATGTTCGGCATCGACCTCGACCTGTGCGAGGACTACAGTATGTATAACCCGCTGATAAGCGCACACATGGACGAGATGATCGTTGTAAAGCCGAAGCAGGGCAGCGAAGAAAAGCTCAAGGAGCAGCTTGACGCTCACTACACCTACCTCAAGGAGAGCGCAGCGTTCTACCCTGATCAGGAGTACACCGCAGCAGGCACTGTTACCGGCGTGACCGACGACGGCTTCTACTATATCATCTGCAACGAGATAGGTTCGCAGATTGAGGAGATAATCAGGGACTACAAGCCCGGCGATACCGTTCCCAAGCTGGAACTGCCTGAGCATGATTATGAGGAAACAGTTCCCACAGACGAGTTAGGCGACCCCATTTACGGCTCTGATATCGTGAACCAGCCTGCAGTTGACCCCGGTGACGCACCGGCAGTTATTGACTGAAACGCCATTGTATTCTAAATCTCATAAAATTAATATAAAGTCAGGCGGGAGTTTTTCCGCCTGATTTTTGTTTGGTTATATTGACTTATGCAATTTGTATTGATTTAATATAGCCAGATATGCTAATCGTAAATTCTGCAGGTCTTTTTAATGTAACATAATGGGATAGTGCCACGTTTTGGCTGAATCTCCCTGCCCAAACAAGCATTCTGGTATTATAAAAAAGTATCAGACTGGCACTGGCGGTAATACCAGAGTTGTAGTATAATACATACATAAACAAAAACGGCTCAGCCGAAAAGGAGACACAACTATGGAGAACAAAAAAACAACTAGCACAAGGGATAGATTACTGAAAATATGCGTAACGGCAATGTTCGCAGCACTGATATGCGTTGCAACAATGCTGATACAGATACCCTCGCCGCTGAACGGCTATGTGAATTTCGGCGACTGCTTCATACTTATCGCTGCATGGGTGCTCGGTCCGGTTTATGGCTTTGCGGCAGGAGGTATAGGCTCGGCTCTGGCGGACCTTTTCACCGGATATGTTCACTACGTCCCCGGTACGTTCATCATTAAGGGACTTATTGCGGTAGCCGCTGCGCTTCTGTGCCGTGCGCTGCTCAGCAAGCTTTCTAAGGTACCGGTCGCTGCTTACTCGGTAAGTGCACTGGTCGGCGAGGTCATAATGGTCGGCGGCTATTATCTGTACGCTGCGCTGCTGCTCGGCAAGAGTTTTGAAGGCGCATTGGCAAGCGTTCCCGGCAACCTTATTCAGGGCGCATTCGGACTGGTTTGCGGCGTCGTAATTATTCGCATTATCGCAAGAACAAAGGTTCTGTCAAAGTTTTCGACCTATGCGGTGCAGTAAGTCTTTTGGACAAACAAAATGGAGGGGTCAAGCCCCTCCATCAGTGTGTTGAAAAAGTCTACGACCAGACTGGCGAGAAGCCCTCAGATTCTAGGAACCCGCATAACGACTAGGCTTTGTGCCTGTCGTTATGCGGGTGACGACGAAGATGAGGGTTTATCGACAGTCTGATGGAGGGGTCAAGCCCCTCTATTTTGTTTATTGACAGTCTTATTTTATACGAACTCCGCAGTAAAAGTTTTTCGTGTAATACGACGTGGTGATGTCGACCTCTTTGACCTGAGTTCCGGGCATAAGGCAGGCAAGCATTTTGCCATCGCCGATGTATATTCCCCCGAACTCCGCCTGAGTACCGCTCTCGGAGAAGAACACCAGATCGCCGCGTGAAAGCTCGGCGTATTCAAGCGATGTTCCCATCTGGGACTGTGCCGCAACTCCTCTCGGACAGGTGATGTAGCCGTTCTCACGAAGCACATAATAAATGTACCCGCTGTTGTCGAAGCCCGTGGAGGGCGATTCCCCGCCGTCGGCGAAATCAGTGCCGATGAGCGAGCCTGCAAGCGATATTATGTCGCCTATGGTCTGCTCGTCCGTTTCGTCAGGCTCAGGCTCTGATGACTGAGCCTGCGTCGTTGTCTGCTCAGGAAGCGTGACCGGCTCAGACGAGGTGTCAGGCACTGACGGCTCAGTATCCTGACTGGTCTCAGAGGTCTGCTGACCGACCGTCTGCGAACTTTCTTCTCCCTTTCCGCCTGTGCTGACGGCTATGCTGATTATGATAACGGCGATGCTGATGAGCGTCACCACTATAATAAGTATAATGTTGTTCTTCAATAAAAGTACACCGCCTTTCTGCTATATGCACTTACCTATTTTATTATACTACAATCCCGCATATAAATTCAAGAGGATTTTGGTTACAATATTCTTACAATTTGGTTACAAGCTGTGCTTTTTCGATAAAAAATCAGGGCGCAATAAATCTTACTGCGCCCTGAATATCACTTATCAAATCACTGACCAGACTTCAGCTGCTCGCCCAGCTTTTTGCAGTCTGCAAGGGCTGCGTCGTCGGGGGCTTCGTTCACGATAAGACCCTCGTCGTTCACGAGCACTGCGCCGTCTTTCTTTACTCGCTCAGCCCATTCACGCATCCATTCGCCGTCGCCCCAGCCGTATGAGCCGAACAGAGCCACACGCTTTCCGGACAGACTGCCCTCTATTCCGCTGAAGAACGGCTCGAACTCGCCTTCCTCCAGATTCTCTGCGCCCATTGCGGGGCAGCCGAATGCGAATGCGTCATAATCCGCTGCGCTGCCCGAAAAATCGGACACGGCGAAAAGTTCGGCTTCTGCGCCCTCTGCAACGGCCTTTGCCATTGCCTCTGTATTGCCTGTTCCGCTCCAGTAAATAACTGCTGTTTTCATAGTGAACCTCCTGTAGAATATTGCTGCCCTGATGTATTCTAAATGCGAATCATCAGTGGCTTGATCACGAAATCATCAGGGCGTTGTAAAGGTCCTCGCCCTGTTCCAGTCTGCCGCAGAGGTATTCCCTGCAGCTGTCGAACTGCGCAAACCGCCTGCGTGCTTTCTCCACCGAGCCGTAGACCTTCCAACAGCCGCACAGCTTATAGTTGCAGCCGCCGTTCTCCACAAAACCACGAACGTCCTCTGCGGGATAATCAAGGAATATGCCTATCTCATGCGGGAAATCGCCGCAGTGCGTGCGCTGAGCCAGCCGTTCAAGGCAATCTTCCAGCGTCATATCACCGGTATAGCCGTACTCGCTCAGCAGCTCACGGTTTTCAGCCTGAGCAAGTCTGCGCCGAAGCAGGCGTTCATTATATACCAGTATCAGCGATCGTCCCTTGCAGGCGCACTCGTCGCTGAGCACGCGCATTCTCAGCCCCTTTGCTGCGGCACGGCGGTTGAATCTGCGAGCGTTTCCGCTGATGTCAAATTCGCTTTTGGACAGCGACACAAGACTGGCGCACTTCACGCCCAGCAGAGATGGCGCAGTATGGAAAGCAAGCTTGCGCTCGAATCGTCTGCATTCTTCTTTTGACATTGCTCATCACCTTATTGTGTTCAGAATTTGTGATACTATACCATGCCGTTAGTGTACTCTAACCATATGGCATAGGTTCACGGTACGTTTACTCGGTTATGTATGCGGTTAGTTTTCGCTAACCACGTATATAATATCACACATCATTCGATTTGTCAAGGGGGTAATCACAAAAAAATTCAACGGTCAGGCTGATACGCGAATTGCGCCACACATGAGTTATATCAACCAATTTTAAGTAAAGCAAGTAACCAAGTATCACAAATTTACTCTGATTTTAGCTAATTTTTTTCTTACTTACTACTTGCATTTTTCAAATCGATATGCTATAATGATTATGGAATTTTCTATGGCACCTGCAGTAAATGCAGACCAGAGTATAAATAATTTCTAAATCAGGAGGACACAACTATGGCAGACATTCAGAAGCTTTATGAGCAGTGGCTCGCAAATGCGACAGCTGACCCCGACCTCAAAAAGGAACTGGAAAGCATTAAGGACGACGAGGACGGCAAGAACGACCGTTTCTATCGTGACCTTGAGTTCGGCACCGGCGGACTCAGAGGCGTTATCGGCGCAGGCACCAACAGAATGAACGTATACACCGTAAAGAAAGCTACTCAGGGTCTTGCTGAGTATATCCTCGCAAGCGGTGAGAAAAAGGCTGTCGCAGTGTCCTATGACAGCCGCATAAAGTCTGACTATTTCTCAAAGAGCGCAGCAGAAGTGCTCGCTGCAAACGGCATAAAGGTACATATCTACAAGGAACTAATGCCTACCCCCATGCTGTCATGGGCAGTTCGTGCGCTTGACTGCGGCGCAGGTATTATGGTCACCGCAAGCCACAACCCCGCTAAGTACAACGGCTATAAGGTTTACGGAAACGACGGCTGCCAGCTTACTCTTGAAGCAGCCGAGGCAGTTCTCGCAAAGATAAACAACATCGACATCTTCAGCGGCATCAAGTCCGTTGACTTCGACAAGGCTGTTGCAGACGGTATGATAAGCTTCATCGGCGACGACGTAATCGACGCATACCTTGCAAAGGTAAAGGAGCAGGGTCTGCATACCGACCTCGTTGCTTCAAGCGGTCTTAAGGTCGTTTACACTCCCCTCAACGGTACCGGAAACAAGCCCGTTCGCCGTATCCTTAAGGAGATCGGTATAAAGGACGTTGTTGTAGTTCCTGAGCAGGAGAACCCTGACGGAAACTTCCCCACCTGCCCCTATCCGAACCCTGAGATAAAGGAAGCGCTCGCCGTAGGTCTGAAGCTTTGCGAAAAGGAGAAGCCCGACCTGCTGCTCGCAACTGACCCTGACTGCGACCGTGTAGGTATCGCAGTACCCGACGGCGACCACTACGAACTGTTCACCGGCAACGAAGTCGGCGCACTTCTGCTTGAATATATCTGCAAGGAGCGTATCGCACTTGGCACAATGCCCAAGGACCCTGTTGCAGTTAAGACTATCGTTACCACCGACATCACAAAGGCTATCTGCGCAAAGTACGGCGTGGAACTGCGTGAAGTGCTCACCGGCTTCAAGTTCATCGGCGAGCAGATCGGCTTCCTTGAGGCAAAGGGCGAGGAGAACCGCTATATCTTCGGCTTTGAGGAAAGCTACGGCTATCTGGCTGGCGGCTATGTTCGTGATAAGGACGCCGTTGTCGCTTCAATGCTCATCTGCGAGATGGCTGCATTCTACCGCACAAAGGGTATCTCCCTTATCGAGGCAAGAAAGAGAATGTACGCTGAATACGGCGTTTACTACAACAAGCTGGAGAACTTCACCTGCGAGGGCGCAAGCGGCATGGAACGCATGAGCGAGATCATGTCCGACCTCAGAAAGAACGGTCCGAAGTCCATCGGCGGTCTTAAGGTAGAGGCAGTTGCCGACTATGAGGCTTCCGCAAAGACCTACACCGACGGCAAGACCGAGCAGATCACCCTGCCGAAGTCCAACGTTATTACATTCTTCCTTGAGGATAATGCAAGCGTTGTTATCAGACCCTCCGGCACTGAGCCCAAGATCAAGGTTTACTACACCACAAAGGGCGCAGAAAAGGCTGACGCAGTCGCTCTGCAGGAAAAGATGTCCGCTGACTTCACAAAGGTTCTCGGCTTCTGATATATGATACAAAAAATTTCAGAAAATTTCTGAAAACCCCTTGAAATTTCTGAAAAAGTGTGTTATACTGTATACTTGTAATGACTATGTCAAGGTCTGAACCGCTGACGGTAAGCAAATCAGGGTTTGACATATACGGATTGAGGTGAAATTCATGAAGGAAGGTATCCACCCCGCATACGAGGCTACTGTTATCAGATGTGCCTGCGGAAACGAGATCCCTACACGCTCTACAAAGAAGGACATCAGAGTGGAAATTTGTTCAAAGTGCCACCCGTTCTTCACTGGCAAGCAGAAGCTGGTTGACTCCGGCGGACGTGTTGACAGATTCAAGAAGCGTTACAACATGGGCAAGTAATCAGGCAGCACTGCACATCTGTGCATAATGTCAAAAAGCACTTAAAAACACACGCTCGAATATTCCTGCGTGTGTTTTTGCGTTTACGGAGGGTACTATGGGCTACAAGACTATCGCCGGCCGCTGTGAAGCAAGATTCATAGAAAAACGGTCTGAATTTATAGGCTACCTCTGCCCTGTCACGACCGAGGAACAGGCGGCTGCGTTCATTGAGGAGATACGCTCGATGCACCGGAAAGCAACGCACAACTGCTACGCCTATATCCTCAGGGAAAACAACACAGCCCGCCACTCCGACGACGGAGAGCCGGGAGGGACTGCCGGCGTGCCTATTTACGAGGTGCTGCGCCGTGAGGGTCTGACCGACGTATGCTGCGTAGTCACCCGCTATTTCGGGGGTATCCTGCTTGGCGCAGGCGGGCTTGTGCGTGCCTATACACGGGGCGCGAAGGACGCCGTGGACGCTGCGCAGATAAAGTGCATGGCTTCTGCTGCGAAGCTTGTCGTGACGGTGGATTACGGCAACTACGGCAGGCTGGCGCAGGTTTTTGCAGACCATGACGCCCGTGTCACCGACGAAAGCTTCGAGGACAACGTTAAGATAACGCTTTACGTTCATGAGGAGGACGCACCGACTCTGCGTGACAAGCTTATCGACCTGTGCAGCGGTAACATTTCTGTTGAAGTTGCACAAATTGTCGAATACGATTTTGCGTAATATTCACAAAAATTGATTTTTCTAAAAGGTGTCCAGCCAAAAAAATCTGTATATTAATCAGAGGGCAAAAAAGACAATATACGGAGAAAGGGGTCGGACTATGTTACCAAGAGAGCGCACCATGCACAACGAAACGCTGATACTCAGCGAGTTTGCCTGCAAGGCTGCTGATTCAAAAGGCAGAAACCGCCCCGAAAAGCCGGACGATTTCCGCACCGACTTTCAGCGTGACAGGGACAGGATAATCCACTGCAACGCATTCCGCAGGCTAAAGCACAAAACGCAGGTGTTCCTGATACCGCATTCCGATCACTACCGCACACGGCTGACCCACACGCTTGAGGTAAGCCAGATCTCCCGCACGGTCGCACGTGCGCTTGGTCTGAACGAGGACCTGACCGAAGCCATCGCTCTGGGTCACGACCTTGGGCACACTCCGTTCGGGCATGACGGCGAGCGTGTGCTGGCTGCGCTTATGCCAAATGGATTTGCGCACAATATTCAGGGGAAAAGGGTCGTGGAATACATCGAAAAGGACGGCGCAGGGCTGAATCTGACCGCCGAGGTCATTGACGGAATAGTCGGTCACACCACGTCGGGCGGCGCAGCAGAGCCTTTCACCCGTGAGGGAATGGTCGTGCGCTTCTGTGACAAGATAGCGTATATCAATCACGACATTGAGGACGCCATAAGGGGCGGCGTGATAACCAACAAAGACCTGCCCGCAGAGCCCGTGCGTATCCTCGGAGCGACAAAATCCCAGCGCATAACCTCGCTCGTGCGCTCGCTGGTGAACGGCGGCGCAGAAAAGATACATATGGACGAGGTAACGCAAAGAGCGCACGACGAACTTCGTGCGTTCATGTTCGAGCGGGTCTACCGCGCGGGACCTACCGTTGCGGAAAAAGACAAGGCACAGTATATTGTGGACTTCCTTTACAAATACTTTATCGATAAGCCGGAAAAAATGCCGGAGCTTTACCTCAGACTTGCTGAACGCTTCGACAAGCCGACCGCCGTGGGCGATTTCATCAGCGGAATGACTGACGATTACGCAGTCAACCTGTTCAAGGAAATGTGTATCCCCAAGGGCTGGAACGGCAGCGGCAGCAAGCTGGTATAGATAGCCGGAACGGGATCGGGGTGAGTGTATGGCGTTACCTGAGGGCTTTCTTCAGGAACTTCGGGACAGCAACGAAATAGTGTCCGTTATTGAAAATTATGTCGACCTGAAGCGGTCAGGCAGCACATATTCCTGCAAATGCCCGTTTCATTCCGAGCGCACGCCGTCGTTCCACGTCTATCCGAACACGCAGAGTTATTACTGCTTCGGCTGCGGCGCAGGCGGCGACGTCGTGACGTTTATCCGCTCGATAGAGAATCTCGACTACATCGAAGCGGTCAGGTTTCTGGCGCAGCGTGCAGGGCTTCCTATGCCGGAGGACAGAAACGACGAATCCGCAAGGAAACGCCAGCGGCTTTACGAAATGAACCGTGAAGCCGGAAAGTTCTTCCACCGGCAGCTTTTCTCTCCTGAGGGAGCAGACGGCTGGAGATACATCACCGGACGTCAGCTTACCGAGCATACTATACGCCATTTCGGGATAGGATATGCAGTAAAGGACTACCACAAGCTGCACTATCATATGCGAAATCTTGGCTTTACTGAGGACGAGCTTGTCGACGGCTCGCTTCTGGTGCGCAACAATAACCGCGTATACGATAAATTTGTCGAGCGTGTGATGTTCCCGATATTCGACACACGCGGCAATATCATCGCATTCGGCGGCAGGGCGCTTTCGGCGGACGCTCCGGCGAAGTACCTCAACAGCTCTGAAACTTACGTTTTCCAGAAGCGTGACAACCTGTTCGCCCTGAACTACGCCAAGAACTCCAAGGCGGACTACTTCATTCTCTGTGAGGGCTACATGGACGTGATATCCATGCACCAAGCGGGCTTCGACAGCGCAGTTGCTACGCTCGGTACTGCCATCACGGCGACGCAGGCACGGCTCATCGGGCGCATGGGCAAGGCGGAGGTCATACTCTCCTACGACTCGGACGGACCGGGTCAGAAAGCCGCTTCACGTGGAATAAACCTGCTCAGCGAGGCGGGAGTAAAGGCACGTGTGCTGCAGATGACCGGCGCAAAAGACCCCGACGAATATATCAAGAAATTCGGCGCAGAGGCATTCGCTCACCTCATCGAAAGTTCCGGCGGTGCGATAGATTACGAGATGGGAAAACTCAGCGCAGGTCTTGACCTCAACAAAGAGGAGGACAGGGCGACTTACCTGAAAAAGGCAGTCGCTTTTCTGGCTCAGATACGCAACACACTTGAACGTGCCGTGTATATCTCGAAAGCGGCTGAGAACGCCAGAATACCCGCTGAAACGGTGCGCTTCGCCGTGCAGAGCGAAATTTCCCGACAAAGAAAGAAATCTGAGCGCGACGAGATGAGAAACATCATTTCTCCGCGAAATACGGACAAAATAAACCCTGAATCGGTGAAACTGCCGAAAGAGGAAAAAGCAGAGCGCGGCATTCTGTGCTTCGCTTTCAATAATCCGGACAAGCTTGCGTATATCAGAAAAAGCCTGCCGGGCGGCTTCGCAACGGAGTTCAACCGCCGTGTGTTCGAGTTCATGGAACAGAAATGCAATTCCGGAATGCTCATCACGGGCGGTATGTTCAACGAAGCGTTCTCCACTGAGGAAGTCGGCAGGATATACGGCATACTAAACGATTTTTCGCAGTTCGCTCATTCTGAGGACGTGCTGAAAGACTATATAACAGTGCTTAACGAGTACCACGAAAGACAGAATCAGAAGGCACCGGGCAGCCTGTCTGCGGACGAGCTGCTGGCACTGGCACAAAAGCAAAAGGAGAAGATAAGCAAATGACAGAGACCAATGGAAGCGGAACGACGCTCCGTGACCTTTTATCGCAGGGCAAGCAGAAAGGCAGCCTTACCACCAAGGAAATTACCGATGTCCTTGAGGAACTGAATTTCGACGCCGACCAGATAAACGGCATTTATGAGGAACTTGACAGCCTTAATATCAAGATAGTTGACGACTACACAGCCGACCTTGACATTGAAAATCTGATAGATCTTGCCGAAACGGAAAGTTCAGATGAAAGCTATGACACAGACGGAATGCTTGCCGACGACTCAGTAAAGCTGTATCTGAAAGAGATCGGCCGCATTCCCCTGCTCACCACCGAGGAGGAAATAAAGCTTGCAGAGCGCATGGCGAACGGCGACCCCGCCGCAAAAAAGCGTCTTAGCGAAGCAAATCTCCGTCTTGTGGTCAGCATTGCGAAGAAGTATGTAAGACGTGGAATGCAGTTCCTTGACCTGATACAGGAGGGTAATCTCGGTCTGATAAAGGCGGTCGATAAGTTCGATTACACAAAGGGATTCAAGTTCTCGACATACGCCACATGGTGGATACGGCAGTCTATCACCCGTGCGATAGCCGATCAGGCACGAACGATCCGTATACCGGTGCATATGGTCGAAACCATAACAAAGGTCAAGAAAATGCAGAGCCAGCTTCTCCACGAAAACGGCTATGAGCCGACAGAGGACGAAATAGCGGAAAAGCTCAATATGCCGCTGGACAAGGTCCGTGAGATAATACGTATCGCACAGGACCCCGTGTCGCTTGAAACGCCCATAGGCGAGGAGGAGGACAGCCACCTCGGCGACTTCATTCCCGATGAGGACGCTCCCGCTCCCGCAGACGAGGCGTGCAACAGCGTACTGAAGCAGACACTCGGCGAGGTGCTTGACACGCTGACAGAGCGTGAAAAGCGGGTAATAATCCTGAGATTCGGGCTTATCGACGGCAGACAGCGCACGCTGGAGGAGGTCGGTCAGGAGTTTCAGGTGACCCGTGAAAGAATACGCCAGATCGAAACAAAGGCACTAAGAAAGCTCCGCCACCCGACAAGAAGCAAAAAACTAAAGGACTTTCTCGAATAACTCATTTATTTTCTACATAATAAGATTACACCCCATAATGGAAAGGATAGATAATGAGCAACTCAAAAGTTATCGACGAACTTCTCGACCACGGAAAGCATAACGGAAAACTCACGACCAAGGAAATCACCGACGCCATTGAAGAAATGGACATCGACGCAGAGCAGATAAACAAGCTTTATGACGATCTTGAAAGCAATAACATTGAAATAGTTGACGATATCGTTCCCGGCGACCTTGAGAATGCCCTTGACTACACCGAGGACGACAGCGACTATTCCTCCGAGGGCGGCGCGGTAGACGATCCGGTCAAGCTTCACCTCAAGGAAATAGGCAGGATACCGCTTCTCTCCGCCGAGGAGGAGATACAGCTTGCCGAAAAGATAAACTCCGGCGACCAGTACGCACGCGACAGGCTCATAGAGGCGAATCTAAGGCTCGTGGTCAGCATTGCAAAGCACTTTGTAGGCAGAGGTATGCCGTTCCTTGACCTCATTCAGGAGGGCTATATCGGGCTTATCAAGGCGGTCGAGAAATTCGACCACACCAAGGGCTATAAGTTCTCGACATATGCGACATGGTGGATAAGACAGTCCATATCAAGGGCGATAGCCGATCAGGCAAGAACTATCCGTATACCCGTGCACATGGTGGAAACCATCACCAAGGTCAAGAAAGCGCAGAATCAGCTTCTTCACCGCAACGGTCACGAACCGACTATCGAGGAGATAGCCAAGGAACTCAACATGACTCCGGAGCGTGTTCGTGAGATAATCCGAATCGCACAGGACCCAGTTTCGCTCGAAGCGCCTGTCGGCGAGGAGGAGGACAGCTTCCTCGGCGACTTTATCCCCGACGAGGACGCACCTGCGCCTATCGACACGGCTATGCAGTCGGTGTTCAAGGACGAACTGAACAAGGCTCTTGACACGCTGCCCGCACGTGAGCGTGACGTGCTCAAATTCCGCTATGGTATCGGCAGCGACCGCTCGCATACTCTTGAGGAGGTCGGCAGGGAGTTCAACGTGACCCGTGAGCGTATCCGCCAGATTGAAGCAAAGGCGCTCAGGAAGCTTAGACAGCAGTCGAGAAGCAAGAATCTTAAAGTATTTCTTGATTAATTAAGTAAATCAAAAATACGCCCGCCGTGAGTTTTGGCTCATCGGCGGGCTTTATCTTTTTTAGCTTATGAGTTAATCAATCTCTTTACGCTCTCACGGCGGATAAGCTTTCCGGTGACGAGCGTTCTTCCCCTGCGGTAGTTCATATCACGTATCTTGTGCAGAATAATGTCTACTGCTTCTGCGCTCATCAGGCGGCTGTTTACGTCGATGGTCGTGAGCCGTGGGTTGCAGATGGTCGAGTAGATATGGTTGTCGTAACCTACGACGGACACGTCGTCAGGAATGGAATAGCCTGCGTTTTTAAGCTGGTTCACAAGCTTGTATGCGGTTTCGTCGCAGTTGCACACGAATGCGGTCGGCATATCGTTCGGGAGCGTAAATTCGGGGAAAATATCGCTTTCGTTCGCACGGTCGCCGATCACCCAATCCTGCCGCAGCGGGATACGGTTTTCAAGAAGCGCCTTGTAATAGCCGAGATATCTGTCCTGAATGCTGCTTGTTGAACTTATGCTGCCAAGGAAGCCTATGCGGCGGTGTCCGTTCTCTATAAGATGACTGGTCAGCATATACGAGCCGTAGAAGCTGTCAGAGAGCACAGCGTCAACGTCCTCCCTGCTGCCGTAGAAATCAAGGAACACGGTCGGCAGTTCGTGGCTCATCAGCCTGCTGATGTACTCGTCGGAAAGCTGACCAAGCACGATAAGTCCGTCTATCTTGTGGTCAAGCACGGAATTAGGCACTTCTTCAACTATGGAATTACCCTCCTTGTCCTTGTCGTTTATAACCTCCAGCATACCGTAATAATTCTGCTTCTGCAGCAGTTCTACGATGTAGCGGTATACTATCCAGTAAAACGAACTTGCGTCGCTTATGAAGTGCTTTGCTACGATAATGCCAATGTTGTAGGTCAAACCATCCTTCGCCCCATGCGAGCCGGCGTGCACCCTATATCCCATCTCGGTGGCTTTTTGCTTTATGCGCTCACGCAGTTCGACGCTCACGCCGTCACGGTCGCCGAGCGCTTTTGATACAGTCACGGTGCTGACATTCATTACCTTAGCAATATCGCTCATGGTCACAGCTTTTTTAGTCATAATTTTATCCTTTCGGGGTTTATTCAATTAAAAAGGTCACACTTATATTTTAAGTAATTTTGACGAATTTGTAAATTAGCTGATTAGACAAAATTTAGCCGGCTTTTTTAGCTATTATGACAGAGAATGCTTTGCAGTAACCAGAAATGACGCTTTTGAATAATATAAGGCAGATGAACGAAGCGGAGGTGACGGCATGAGAAGGCAAAGAAAAAGGCGTAATCGCTGCGGATTCGGCGCAGTTCTTGCAATTGCGGCGTTCTTCGGCGCAATAATGTGCTTCTCTTTCTTCTCGCTGAAGGTATTGCTTTTTGCTGTCGCATTCCTGCTTATCTTCATCGGTATCTTTCTGCTCAGATTGTGAAAGGAGTACATATGAAGATCGTTGTGCTGAAAAGTCCGAAGTTTTTTGCAGGTCTGCTGAGAGCGTTTTTTGGTATCAAGAAGCAGCCGGTCGAGGAATGAGAAAGCTTATAGGGGAGAGCGTGGCTCTCCCCTATTATTGTATCAGCTGTATCAGCCGCAGATATCCACAATAGCGCAGGCAAACAGCACTGCGTCACGCAGAAGTTCGTCCTCGGTGATGAATTCATCGCAGCCGTGCATATGGTAGTCAGTATCGCCACGCTCAACGCCGAACGCCACGCCGCCCTCGACATCGTGGACATACGTTCCGCCGCCGATGGCTATGCAGTGACCCTGCTCGCCCTCGACTGCCGAATATACCTCCAGCAGCTTCTGCACGAACTCGCTGTCAGACGGCACGATATGCGGCTGCTCCTCGATATTCCTGCCGTAGCGCACCCCTGCCCTGTCAAGCGCCGCAGCAAGCGCCTGAACCACCTGTTCAAGCTTCATCGACACAGGGTAGCGTATATCAACGCAGCCCGAAATCTTTCCGTCACGCATTGAAAATTTGCTGAACGTCAGCGTCAGTGCGCCGGATTCTGCGTCCTCGTGCTTCAGTCCTGCGGAACTGCCGTCAGTTTCGCCGAACGGGAACTGCTTTTCAAGTCCACGCAGTATTTCAGCATCGCTGCCCTCTGCGAGCGGAAGCCTGTTCAGCACTGAAATAAGCGCAGTCAGCGCATTTACGCCGCACTGAGGCGTTGAAGCATGAGCCGGTACGCCCTTGCAGCTTATTGAAATATCGTCGCCCGCAGTCTGCTCAAAGGTGACCTCGGCGGGCATAGATACACCGGACAGCACGGACTCCACCTGCTGCGCAGATATGCCCCTGACTACTGCCGAAGCCTTATCCGGCACAGCGTTCGGAATACTGCCGCCCTCAAACGACACCACCGAGCCTGACTTATATTCGCCGAGTATGTCCGCACGGACCATTCCCTTTTCGATATTTATGACCGGAAAGCTGCCGTCCGGCGTGAACACCATTTCGGGCAGCCGGTGCGTGCGGCGGTATATTTCAAGGTCGCCGGAGCCGTTTTCCTCGTCCGTGCCGAAAAGCAGCCTTACGCCCTTGTTCAGCGGTATTCCGAGTTCCTTTACGCAGTACAGCGCATAGAGCGCCGCTGCGCACGGTCCTTTGTCGTCTATTGCGCCCCTGCCGAAAAGCTTTCCGTCACGGCGGGTCAGCTCAAACGGCGGATAACTCCACCCTGTGGGTTCGACAGGCACAACGTCAAGATGGCACAGTATGCCCAGTGCGACATTGCCCGCCGGCGCATAATCTGCGCTTCCCATGACGTCATCGCAGCAGCCCGTCACAAAGCCGTGCTGACGGCATATCTCAAGCATTTTGTACAGCGCACGCCTCGGCTCTCTGCCGAATGGGGCGGCTGTCGCCGGCTCGCCCTTTACGCTGGGTATCTCGATAAGCTGGCGCAGCACCTCCAGCATTTCCTCTCGGTGGGAATATATAAAGTCGGTTATCTGCTGCTTATATGCGAAGCGTTCCATGCTCATTTTCTACCTCGATTCTTTATTCTATAAAATACCGCACTTGGTCTGATGTTATCATTCCCCCAAGTGCGGCGGGTATTCTCTTTATCTGCAAAGCTTTCTAAGCGACTCGGAATAGGGATAGCGCGCTATTCCCCGCTCAGTTATTATCGCCGTGATAAGTTCTGCGTCAGTTACGTCAAACGCAGGATTCCAGCATTTCACGTCCGGCTCTGCGACAGGCTCTTTGAAGAACATCGACTTTATCTCGTCGCCGCTGCGCTCCTCTATCACGATATCTGCGCCGCTTTTGCAGGTGAAGTCTATCGTCGAGGTCGGGCAGAATACGTAAAACGGTATCTCGTGATATTTAGCGTTCACGGCAACTGAACGTGTGCCTATCTTGTTTGCGGTATCGCCGTTCGCCGCAACTCTGTCGCAGCCGACGAAGCACGCCTGTATCTTCCCCTGCTTCATCAGCATTGAAGCCGCACTGTCGCATATCAGCGTGGTATCCACCCCCGCATGAGAAAGCTCAAACGATGTCAGCCTTGCCCCCTGAAGCAGCGGGCGTGTTTCGTCGCAGTATGCGTGAAGCTTCCACCCACGCTCTGCAGCAAGAAGCAGCGTGCCAAGCCCTGTTCCGTATTCCACGGCGGCAAGCGCGCCGGCGTTGCAGTGGGTCAGTATGCCATAACCGTCACGAATGAGCGTCAGCCCATTCTCGGATATCGCACGGCAGACCGCCTTGTCCTCCTCGCAGATGGCGTTACATTCACGCTTCAGTGCGGACAGCAGCGAATCTCGGCTGCCTGCAGTATTCTCAGCGCAGCGCAGCATTCTGCCGACCGCCCAGCTAAGATTCACCGCAGTCGGTCTTGACGATATCAGGTACTCCCCCGCCCTTTTCAATTCCGGCAGTATTTCCCCGGAAATAGACTGGGCGATAACGTACATTCCGAAGCCTGCGCATACCCCGATAGCGGGTGCGCCCCTTACTCTCAGCTTCTGGATAGCTTCAAATATCTGCTCTGCCGTTTCCAGCCTGAGATATTCTATGCGGTTGGGAAGCAGCGTCTGATCAAGTATCTCGACCGCTCTTTCGTCCGCCGATAATCTTACTGTATAGGGCTTCTCCATCAGCTGAAATATACCAGCTCGCTTGCGGCGGGCTCCGTCGGCTTTATCTCAGCGGCTGCAAGCACGGGACCCTCGCCCTTATATGCAGACTGCTTCTCTGAGATTATCTTTCCGGTGACCTCTACCCAGTCGCCGTTTACGAATTTGCCCTCATCAGGGGACTTCACCAGTATCCCGACCACCTGAATATCGTCTGCACAGCAGGTCATGGCACGGCGTGAGATAACGAAATACCCCTTGGGTACGTTGCTTGCACGGAACACCATGCCGCGCACACGCACATTCCTGCCAAGGTAACGCTCGGTGCTGCTCATTACGTCGATATACCACAGTCCGAAATCGTCGTGGATAATGTCGATGGGATCGGCGTTCAGGTCGTAGGGCATTTCGTCGTCGCCCTGAAATCCCTGCTCGATAGTGCCGTCTGTGTATTCAAACATCATGTCTATCTTGGGATTGAGCGCCTTTATGCTGCGGCGCAGCGTCTTTTTATCGACTGCGTTCTTTTCGCAGCGGTTGAACACGACTATATCAGCGACCGAGAAATTATCCGACAGAAGCTGGCGCATATTGTTCATATACACCTGATACTTGGAATGGTCAACGAACATGAATATCTGGTAGAATATCCAGTCCTTCGGGGCTTTCTGCGCCATTGTGCGCAGGCTCCACATTCCGTTGTATTCAAGCATTATCTGGGTCGGTCTGTGTTTTTTAACGAGAACGGAAAGACTCTGTTCGTTGAAATCCTCCTCGTTCTCGATAAATTCCACCTCGGCTTTTGCAGCCTTGAGGATATCCGGTGCGTACTCCACCTCGCCCTCCTCGCAGGCGATTATCAGCGTGCGCTGACCTCTGGAAAACTGCTTATCGTTTATCGTGTCGAGAATGAACGAAGTCTTGCCGCTCTCCAGAAAGCCGGTTATCATATATACCGGAAGTTCCATGAATATCACATTCCTTTCGATACGCGGACGCTGCCAGCCGCACCGCCGGCGCAGCTGACAGATACGTCACGGCTCACGCAAAAATCAAACTCCAAAGAGCTTCTTTATCTTTTCTTCCTCAAGCTTTGCGCCTATCACGCACATTCTGCCGGTAACGTCTGCAGGACCGGTGCGCACTTCGTATTCCTCAGGCACAAAGTCGAAGTGATACCACACGCCGTCCTCGCCTGCAACGATACCCTTTGCACGCAGAACTGAGCCGTATTCCTCGCCGGAAAGCTGTGACAGCGCATTTTCAAGCTCTGCCTTTGTGAACTTCTTCGCAGTTTCAACGCCGAAGTTGCTGAATACCTCATCGGCGTCGTGACCGTGGTGATGATGGTGATGTCCGCAGCCGCATTCCTCGTCGTGGTCGTGATGGTGGTGTTCGTGCTCATCGTCATCGTGGTCATGATGGCAGCATTCGCCGTCATGGTGGTGGTGCTCATGCTCCTCGTCCTCATCGTGATGGTGGCAGCACTCGCCGTCGTGATGATGGTGCTCATGCTCCTCATCTTCATCATGATGATGGTGATGTTCGTGCTCGTCCTCATCATGGTGATGTTCATGTTCGTCGTCATGGTGATGGTGAGAATGTCCGCATACAGGGCAGATGTCCTCGTCCTTGAGCAGTTCCTCTGCGAATGTGTTCTTTATCTCCATTGCTTCAAGTATCTGCTTGCCGTTGATGTCGTCCCACGGAGTGGTGACAATGGTTGCGTGCTCGTTAAGCTGGCGTATCATTGCAAGAGCCTCTGCAAGCTTGTCCTCAGAAAGCTTCTGCGAACGGCTGAGGATTATCGTCTTGGCGGTTTCGACCTGATTCTTGTAGAATTCGCCGAAATTCTTCATATACATCTTGATCTTCGTTGCGTCAACAACGGTGGTGTAGGTGTTCAGCACTATCTCGTCGCTGTGGATATCCATTACTGCACGCAGTACGTCGGACAGCTTGCCTACGCCGGACGGCTCGATAAGGATACGGTCGGGGTGGAACTGCTCAAGCACCTGCGCCAGAGCCTTGCCGAAATCACCAACCAGCGAGCAGCAAATGCAGCCCTGATTCATTTCGGTGACCTGAATGCCGGCGTCCTTCATGAAGCCGCCGTCAATGCCTATCTCGCCAAATTCGTTCTCGATGAGCACAAGCTTTTTGCCTGCATATGCTTCTTTAAGAAGCTTCTTTATGAGCGTTGTTTTTCCTGCTCCGAGAAATCCGGAAAAAACATCTATCTTTGTCATAGTTGATACCCTCTTTCTTAAAATACAGCGCCTGTGAACAGGGGCTCCTAACATATTATTTTAACACAATTCTGCTAATAAGTCAAGTGCTGATATATGCTCGTCAGCTGTTTTTATTGCGCTTTCACCCGACACCTTGACAAATGCGGAAAGATAGTGTATAATAAGAATCAAGTGTTACACAACAAGCGATTCACAACAACCGTTTCTTATTGATTTACTGAAAGGAGCAATTCTATGAAGATACTAGTACTTAACGGCTCGCCAAAGCGTGACAAGAGCGACACGATGCACATGACCACCGCTTTTCTGGAGGGCATGAGCGAGAAATGCGACACGGAAATCGAAACGATACACGTGATAGACAAGCATATCGAATATTGCAGGGGCTGCTTTGCCTGTAAGATGAACGGCGGAAACTGCATACATAACGACGATATGAAGGACCTGCTGCATAAGATACTCGCAAGCGATGTCCTGATATTCAGCTTCCCGCTGTACTGCTACGGTATGCCAGAACCTTATCGACAGGACAATGCCGCTGTCCTCAATGGCAATGCGGGAGGTAAACGGCAGGTACGAGCACGTAGGTCAGGCCGATTTCTCGCACCTGGAATATGTCATGATGTGCGGCTGCGGCTTCCCGAACGCTGCGCACAATTTCGAGCCGATGGTAATGCAGTTCAAGCAGATGTTCCCGAATAACCACACCATAATCACGATACCTGAAAGCCCCATGTTCAGCGCTCCCGAAGCCGCACCGGTGACTGTCCCCCGCTTGGAACTCGTGAAAAAGGCTGGTCAGGAGTACGCCGTGAACGCGTCGGTAAGCGATGAACTTCTGGCTCAGCTGCGCACACCGATGATACCTGAGGACGTGTACGCCAGAATAGCAAACGGAGAGCAGCAGATATGAACACCATCATTCTATATGCTTCCCACCATCATGGAAACACAAAAAGGCTTGTGGACGCCATCGCCGAGCAATTCAGCGCCACCTCAGCAGACATTGAGGATCAGGGGCTGCCGGACGTGTCTTCGTACGACTGCATAGGCTTTGCAAGCGGGATAGAGTTCGGCAAATTCTACGAATCGGTCGTAAACGCAGCGAAGCTTCTCATGTGTGAGGGAAAAAGCGTGTTCTTCCTGTTCACCTGCGGTCAGGTGAAAAAGACTCTCGACAAGGAACTGAGGGCACTCGCTCAGGAGCGAGGCTGCAGAGTACTCGGTTCATTCGGCTGCAGAGGATACGACACCTACGGTCCGTGGAAGCTTGTTGGCGGCATAAATAAAAGCCACCCGAATCAGCAGGACATAGCGAATGCTATCGCTTTTTACCGCTCTATTGACGGGAAATAAGGATTATTATACGTAAAAAAGGCAGCGCCGTAATTAGGTGCTGCCATTTTTTGCATTCCGTTTTATGCCGCTGCAGATTCATCAGTCTTTCCAAGCTTCTCAACAAGAACCGAGGTAAGCACCCCGAACAGCAGGCACACAAAGCCGTAACCTGTGCGAAGGTCAAAGCCGAAACCGTCCGGCAGTATCGCATAGACCGAACCGACTACAAGTCCCATTATTGCGCTGTACATCATCAGCTTGTATTTCTTTATAAGCGTAGAAATAAGCTTAGCGCCGAGAATAACGCCGAGTATCACGCCAACAGCGACCGGCACGATAACATAGAAATTCAGCGAACTGAGGTGTATCGACGAAATGACCGTCTGGTACACGCCAAGAAGCAGCATTACGAACGAGCCGCTCAGTCCCGGAATTATCATTGCGACTGCGGCGACAAATGCGCATACAAGGAACTTTACCGTGGTCAGAGGGTCGAAACCAGTTATCTGCTCTGCAGTCTGCACAACGCCGGACTGCTCCATCATGTTGTTCATGACGGTGAGCCCTATTACTGCAGCTATAGCAAGAATAAACGGAACTGCGCACATCGGCTTTACCTTTCCGGCTGTTTCAGACGTTCCCATGCGGTATATCATCGGTATACTGCCGACTATCAGCCCGATAAAGTACATATTCGTCTGCACGCCGAACCGCTCAAACAGGAACGATATTACCGACGCAAAGCCGAGTATTCCGACACCTGCGCCTATTCCCACGAATATCAGGAAAACAATATTCTTGATTATCGCCTTTACGCCGGAAATGGCTTCGGTGAGCTGGTCGTATATTCCGAATACCACCAGCATAGTGCCGCCGGATACGCCCGGAATTACGTTTGCAATGCCGAACACCATTCCGCAAATTATCAGCTTTATATAATACAGTGCCTTTTTCATATTTTTCTCCGTTAGTCAAATTTGGTTATCGAGCGAACTATAACGTAGCCAAGCGGCGGGATAACGCCCGTAACTATCGAAATAAATGTTGCCAGCATATCAATGCCGGTCAGACCGAACACCGAGTTGATACCCGGAATAAACACCAGCAGCAGCGATACCACGGCAGGCGCAAGCACTCCGAAAAGCGCAGGCTTTCCGCCGGCGGCAAGTCCCGAAAACGGATTGCCGGCAGACAGGTTTATGAACGTGAACAGCGTCGTACAGAAACCAAGCGAAATTAGCGAGCAGCTTCGTGCGAAATCCACGTTCGAGCCGTTGTACATGAACATATACGAAGCAATGGAAACTGCGCCGCACAGCACGCCGACGATACTCGCAAGCATGATGAAACGGTGGTTTATCGTGCGGTTCGCAATGAACTCAGAAGCAGGCATTTTTCCCTGACGGTCGGTGCGGTTGTTAAGTCCCGCAAGAGCAGCCACAGGCAAAATGAACATAGTCAGCACCGCAACAAGAGCCGGATTCAGCATAAGCTGTGCGTCACCGAACAGATTCAGCGCATTCAGCAGGATAAGCGCCAGATAGCCGGAAATCATGACCGAGCAGGCACGCTTGATATTTCTGTGTACCTGCCTTGCTGAAGCTATCATGTCAGCAATAGCGGAGAAATTGTCGTCGTGCATTATCACGTCGGCGGCTTCGTATGCGCTTCCGGTGGTATTCTCGGCGATGGTTATGCCGATATCCGCCTTTTCTATCGCTTCGGCGTCCTCGGCGCGTGTGGCGGTCATTGCGACTATCTCGCCCTTTTTGCGCAGCTGCTCAATAATGAACAGCTTCTGCTCCGGAGTGACCCTTGCGTAGATATCTGCGTCAAGTTCAAGTTCGCTGCCGTATTTCACGGATTCTGAAATGCTGCGGCCGGTGACCGCTTTTCCTGACAGACCTATCATTCTGCCGGTCGCAGAGGCTGCTTCCGCATTGTCCTCGGTGAACATCACCACACGCACTCCCGCACGCTGGCAGGTCTTTACCGCCGCAGGCACTGAATCACGCATGGGCGCGGAGAATGCTGCAAATCCAACGAATGTGTATGCAAAGCCGGCTGTTTCGTCGCAGTCGCGCTCGTCTGCGTCTGCGCAGGCGACCGCCATTACCTGCCAGCCGTGCGAATAGAACTCTTTTTTCATCTTCTGGGCGACATAAAGTTCCTCGCCCCTGAATTTGCACAGCGGAAGTATCTGCTCAGGCGTACCCTTTATGCAGTAAAGCCGTGAGCCGCTGACCTCCCACAGTGCGCCGCTCATAAATTCGTTGCTGTCAGGTATGCGCTCTATAAAGCGGTATTTGTCGTATACCTCGTTTATCTTTTCATCGAAGAATGCAGCCCTTACCATCAGCGCACGCTCCGCTTCGTCAGTGGTATTCGGGTCGCACGCAAGCGCAGCTATCTTGAACATCAGTTCTTCACTGGGGGTGTATATCGTCTGTACCTCCAGCCTGCTTCTGGAAACTGCGCCCTCTTTTTCAACACAGAGCACGGTCATCGAGTTGAGCCGCTCTATGTCCGACAGGGACTTCACAAGTGCGCTCTTTTCGGTCATTTCGGCGGCGCAGCGTGTGTAGTACACCCTGATTATCGTATCAAGACCGACCGGCAGGAAGCACAGACCGAGCGTGATACCGCGCATTGCAGCCTCGAACACGTTGTTCCCGTACAGTATCCATGCGACCATGGAAATGAGCGCAGTCACTGCAGCGACCGCCGAGCACAGCGGCAGCAGCTTCTGAATTATACGCTCCATGGTGGTGTAGTAGCCGTGCTTCTGCGGGGCTTCACCGATGCGGTGGTAATACTTCGTATCAACGCCGGTGGCGCTTACCTTGCACACGGCGACGCCGGTAAGTATCTTCGTGCCGCTGTAGACAAAGGTCGGCTTTAACTCAGACTTTGAGATACCGCCCGCATATTTCGCAGCCGGCTTATTTGAGCCGGTGAACACGCTTTCATCAACCGTCAGGTCGCGACTCTCCTGAATTAGGGCGTCGGCGGGTACGCACTCGCCCGCCTGCACGACGATAAGGTCCTCAGGGACTATGTACTGCTTTTCGATAAGCTCCAGCTTACCGCTGCGAATAACGCGGAACTTCATCGCCGTGGACTCCTGAATCCTGTGAAGTCCCTCGTCCGACGAACGTCCGAGCCAGATACTCAAAATGCAGTATGCGATATCCAGCAGGATTATCACTGCGCCGGTCACGATACCCGTGCTGAAAAAGCTGAGCACACCCGCAATGAACATCAGCAGAACAGCGGGCGAAAGTATCACCCTGCCGGGGTCGAAGCTTTCACGCTGAGTTTCTTTTTTTGTATATATATTCAGACCGTACAGTTCGGTGTTTCGTTCTATTTCCTTATCGTTCAGTCCGAAGTAATCCTCTTTGAAGTTAAAAAACTGCGCCATCTGCACACTTCCTTTATATTCTGAAATGACTTTTGGGCACGCCGATGGACAATGCGAAAACTCACCGCCGACCCCTCGCACAGCATTCCTGTATCTGGGCGGCAGTCCCAACAATATTCGACATTCTTTTTTCGCTTACAAATCCAACGTTTCCCTTTTACTATTTTCGCACATTTCAGTGAAAAAATCAAGTAGTTTTTACTGTTGTAACAAATTTTTCATGATTTTTTGCGCAAAAAAACGAAAAAAGGGCAGCTTAATCACTGCCCTCTTAACCTTATTACTTATTGATATCCAACAGCTTGTTATCGAATTCGCCCTCGGTCACAGGCTTTGAATAATAGAAGCCCTGTGCTGCGTCGCAGCCGCATTTTTCGAGGAAGTTAGCCTGTTCCTTGGTTTCGACGCCTTCTGCGATTATGTCAAGGCCGATGTCCTTTGACATGGATATCGTATGCGAGATTATCTTTCTGCCCCTGCTGCTTTCCATGAATTCGGACAGGAAGCCTCTGTCTATTTTGAGCACGTCAAACTGCGTGGTTTTCAGCATATTCAGCGATGAATAGCCTGAACCGAAATCGTCCATCAGCATTATGAAGCCTGCGTCTTTCATTCTCTGAACCACATCGGATACGCCCTCGGCGTCGGCTGTTTCAGTTATTTCAAGCTCCAGCAGCTTTATCGGGATATCGTATTTATGTACCAGATCCAGCAGATAGCTGACGACATCAAACGAATGAATGTACTCTCTCGATAGATTTACAGAAATAGGCACTGCGGGAACGCCCCGGTCTATCCAGCTTTTTATCTTACGGCAGGCGCTCTCCCAGATTATCTGGTCAAGCTTCAGGATAAAGCCGTTCTGCTCGAATATCGGCACAAACTCTGACGGAGGGATAAGTCCCTTTATCGGGTGTATCCACCTTGCAAGAGCCTCTGCGCCGATTATCCTGCCGGTAGAAATGCTGAATTTCGGCTGCAGGAACATGAGAAATTCATTATCCAGCAGGGCCTTTTTCATATCGTCCTCGATGCTCTGCTTTTTCTGAAGTTCGCTCATCATTCTGCCATTGAAGAAGCCGAGATTATTGAGCGCATTTCCCTTTACCGACTGCCTAGCCATAGCGGCGTTATCGCCGTACTGACGGGTATGGAGCGTTCTGTCCTCGGCGATGGCAACGCCGAATATCAGCCGGTAGTCCATTCCGTTGTAGCCGGAAAGCATACTTTCCATGCGGTGAATAAATTTCAGAAGATCCTTGTCGTCCTTAAATACCGTAACGACCATGAACACGTCTGCGGTCAGCCTGCAGAACGGCTGCTCGTCGTTGCAGATTATTCCCAGAGTGTCGTTGATGAAGGCAAGAAGTTCGTCGCCGACCTCAACGCCGTACTTTTCGTTTATCAGCTTGAACCGCTCAATGTCGAACTGGATAAATGCGATCTCCTCGTTTAGGTGACGCTTCATCATGTCGGCGACCTCGCCGATGTATATCTTCGGCGCATGGTCTGACGAAAACTCGGTCAGCACCCGCCTGTCAAAAGTCTCTTTCTGCGAATAGGGACGGATCGTTCCGTGCACCGCAGTGATCTTTCCGCTTTCATCACGCAGGAAGTGCGCAAAGAACCCGCACAGTTCATAATCCGCATTGTCAGAAAACTTCATCTTCAGGTCAACGCTCAGGCTGTTGCGGTCAATGCCGGAAATTATGCCCTCCTCTATCCTTGAGGCAAACACATTATATGCCGGGAGATATTGCTCATCAATAAGCCCACGGCCACGGAGAAACTCCAGCGGATCGCCCTTTACGGTCTCAAAAAGTCCGCTTCCGGCCGTTGCAACGGTATCCTCCGTGCAGTCCCACAGGAAATGGAGTGAATGCTTGTCCCTGTCCAGCATCTGAACAAACAGCTGCTTATCTTTTTCAGTAATGTTACACATTATAAGCACCGCCTCTCCACTCAATATTCTACCTTTTACACAATTATATCACAAGTGATTGCGAAAATCAATAGCTTTTGAGAAAAATGCGGTATATAATTTAAGAATACTATTTTTTATTGCGAACCTGCTCTCATTTTTTTATAGTAGTCAAGTGCCGTGAAAGAGCGCTCAGTGCGTGCGAGGAAGTAGCTTTCAGTGACCCTGCGCAGTACCGCTGCGCCGTTTTCGGAGATAGTGAACCTGAACGCTCTGTCAAGCGGCGCATATACGATATTGCGCATTGCAGAAAGCGTTTCCGGCGTCAGCACGTAATATTCTCCCCCGTACGCTCTGTCGAAGCATTCGCCGCATATCAGTTCGCCGCTCGCCGGTAAAAAGAACATCTCCTCCTGCTCGAATGCGCCGCAATTGCAGCAGCCCCTGAGGTCGGGAAAATAGCCCAGCATACAGGAATACCGCATCTCAAACGCCGATTTCACGCAGTCAAGGCGGGATATGTCCCGCGCACGCTCCGCTTCATAAAGCGATATCGCAAAGAATCTGACAAGACTGTCCTGCGCCTGCTCCTGCGGGGTGCAGTAGCGCACCGCCTGCGCAAAATAGGAAGCGAGCGACAGCTTTTCGATATCGCTGCCGAGGTCGTGGAAGCTGCGCTTTGGCTTCGCAGAGTTCACCGAATACCTCAGCTTGGTCTTATTCAGGCAGAATGAAGCATACGAAAACAGCCCGCATGAGCCTAACAGCGAGCTGTTTATCTTCTTAACGCCGTGAGCGGTGGCTTCAATGACGCCCTGCTCGTCCGTCAGGATATCAAGGAAGCAGTTGCTCTCCCCTATCTCACGACGCCCGATAACGATACCGTCATAGGTGAACAGCATTTATACACCTCCGATAAAGTCAGAATCAGCCCCTGCGCTCGCCACGGAACTCGCTCGGCGATACCCCCGAATACTTGCGGAACACCCTGCTGAAATAGTTCGGGTCGCTGAACCCGCAGGAAGCGGCTACCTCGGTGACCGGAAGCCGGCTGTCACGCAGCATCGTCCCTGCGTGGCGCAGTCTGACGTCAAGAAGATAGCGCTGCGGGGACATTCCGTAAGCTGCGGAAAACAGCCTGATGAAGTGCCGCTGGGAATAATGCGAGCGCTCAATGACCTCGCTTATTGCGATATCCTGCTGATAACTCGTTTCCATGAACGCCGCGGCGTCCGCTATTCCGGATATCTCACGGGGCTTTGCAGGGCAGTCGTACAGCCTTGAAAGCACTACCGCAAGCTGTCTTACGCAGGAAAGCACCATCGTCCTGCTTCCCGGTAAATTCGAGGTATATTCAGCCTGCGCCGTGTTTATCAGCGGCTCTATCAGCGTGAAATCCGCAGGGGTAAGCTTCAGCCTGCTGCGGAAGCGCTGAGTGCTGCTGAAATAAGGCTCCAGCAGGAACAGCGCATGGAATCCCGGTATCTGGCGTATGTCTGAGTCGCCTGCGAACAGCATTTCGGGGCGGTACATTATGTTGCAGATACGCAGGCTTTTCGGGGCGTCGAAGCCGTGCGAAATACCGCTGCCGATAACGAATACGTCGCCCTTGCTGATGACGCTGCGCTCGCCGTCCACGATATGCTCTGCGCTTCCGCCGAGCACCGTCACCAACTCGAAAAAGTCCTCGTGACCGTGGACGCGCAGCGGAATATCATGCCCGCCGAACTGCACGAACAGCGGAAAACTCTCGTCGTTCGTGAAATAGCTTAGCTTCATGTTTTCCATACGCATTCCTCCGGTCGGACTGATCAGTCAGCGGTAAATACGCTGCACTTGACGGAGGTCTTTTTCAGACCAAGGTCGCTGTTTACCACAGTTTCGCCCCAGTCGGAAAGCACCGAGCCGTCCCATTCGTTCGCAAGGTCGAGGTACTCAACACCGCCGCCGTTGCCTTTCCAGCTCCATGCGAGCCAGCCTATGCTGTTTTCATTGCAGTATTCAAGGATATATTCCTCGTCAACGTCGCCGTCCGTGTGATTCCAGCCAAATTCGCCGACGATAATGCAGAGTCCCTTGTCGGTGGCACGCTTGATGTTTCCGGCGATCGTAGCCTTGTTCTTGCCCGCAGTGCCGTACATATGCACGGAGAACATCGTGTTTTCGTCGGGGTCAGCGGCGAACACCTGCTCGCCCATGTCCGAAATGCTTCTGCCGAACTGTCCCCAGCCGGCTGCGTCTACCATTATTGTGTTCTTTATGCCCGCTTCACGCAGTCTGGGAATTACCGAGGTATAGCCGTCGCACCATTTCTGGCTGTCCCACTCGCCGACCCACTCGTTTGCAATGTTGAGGATAACGTAGTCCTCCCTGCCGATAAGTGCGTCCTTTACCTCTATCCAGTAATCTGCGCCTGCTTCAAGCAGCGAAACATCGTCCTTGCCGGTGAGGTCGTGTATCTCAAGGATAGCCACCATTTCAAGTTCCTTGCACTTGTCAGTAAGCTTGTTCAGGCTCTCGACTGAATCCTTGGTGTACTGCTGACCGCTTCCGCACACTATTCTGACGGTATTCGCACCGGTCGCAGCTATCGCTTCAAGCGCAGTGTCGTCCTGCTGTGCGAACCAAGAATGCGGGTGGTTTATTCCACGCATAACGAACTCGTTTCCATTTGCGTCAAGCAGTTTGGTGCCGCTGACGGTGAATCCCGCCTTTGCGGTCTGCTCGTCAGGAGCCTGCTCGGTGGTTTCGCCCTGCTTTGAGGTATCCTCTGCGGCTGATGTATCGTCTGGGGAGGTGCTCTCCGTCTGCTGGCTCTGGTCGAATGACGAACTAATGATCTCGTCCGGATTCTTTGCACAGGAAGTGCTGGACAGGGTCAGGATTATCGATATTATCACTGAGGCAATTGATTTCATGTCTTACATATTTCCTTTCATAAAACGAATACTCGGGGAATGCGCAGTAACGGCGCACCCTGATTTAAATTATACCATCTCCTGAGAATAATTGCAATAGCTTTTTTTCTCAGGAAAACAATGCTGCGCATGATTCCGGCAACCACAAAGTCTACGACCAGACTGGCGAGAAGCCCTCAGATTCTAGGAACCCGCACTGCGACTAGGCTTTGTGCCTGTCGCAGTGCGGAGCGACGACGAAGATGAGGGTTTATCGACAGCCTGGCATTGACAAGGGAGCAGTCATGTGCTATAATCAAATTACAGACGCAAAACCAACGGACATCAAGGGGCGAAATATGGGGAAAATAAAGAGCATACATAGAATAACGGCGGCTGTTCTCGCAGCGGCTCTCACGATGTTGAACGGAATAACGGCGTTCAGCAACGCCGGTTCTGATTACGATTCGCAGATAGCCCAGCGTGAAGCCGAGATCGAGCAGATGAGAAGGGAAAACGACAGGCGGCAGGCTGAAATAGACGGCTACAGCGGTGACATCAGCGAAAATGAAGAAATGATAGCCCTTATATCTCAGCAGATTGACGACGTAAAGTCTGAGCTGCTGCTGAAAAAGCAGCTTATCGACGCCAAGCAGGCGGCGGCAGACCTTAAATCAGAAGAAATTTCCGAACTGGAAGCGGAAATCGAAGAAAAAGACAGGCAGATACAGGACAAGCAGGCTGAGATAGCCGAACTGAACGCCGATAATTCGGAGAACCTCAAACGTTTTGCGAAGCTTTCCCGCGCGCTGTATATCAACAATACCTCGGATGTCATTCCGTTATTGAACGGTTCAGACGACTGGTATAGCTTTTTTGTATACAACGACGTTATACGCAATATCTCAAAGCAAAACACTGAATTCATGCAGTCACTGACAGACAGCATAAGCGCTCAGCAGGACATGATATCCGACCTCGGCAGCGAGATAGAACGGCTTGAAAGCGACAAACAGGCTCTCGAAGATTCCAGAATGCAGCTTGAAAGCGAAATGACTGCGCTGGAGCAGGAAAAAGCAGAACTGGAACAATACGCGCAGGAAAAATACAACGCTCTGTACAAGCTTTCCGCTGAGAACGAATCGCTGCTGAACAGGGTGGCTTCTCTTGAGGACGCGATAAATTCCACAGACGACCTTATCGAGAAAGCTAACCGTGAGATCGAAGAACTGATAAGAAACAGCCAGTCCGACGACCCCGACCAGCCCGTGTATTCTTCCGATGGCTTCAGGTGGCCGCTTAACAGCGGTTATCAGTATATCTCGACCTATTTCGGGCCTGACGTTCTGTTCGGCAAAACACGCAACCACTACGGGATAGACGTGGGCAATGCCGGCATAGGCGGTGCGAACGTATATGCGGCGCAGTCGGGAACGGTCATTACGGCGTACAGTGACGGCAGCTATCACGGCGGTTACGGAAACTATGTCCTGATAGACCACGGCGGCGGAATATCCACGCTGTATGCGCACTGCAGTTCTACCACAGTATATGCGGGTCAGACGGTGAGCAAGGGCGACGTGATAGGGTACGTCGGCTCTACGGGATTATCGACGGGAAATCATCTTCATTTCGAGGTCAGGGTGAATGGTGTAGCAGTCGACCCATTCGGGTATACTTACGAATATGTGTGAATATAGCAAAAGGCTCGCCTATAAGGGTGAGCTTTTTTGCGCCGTTTGTTTATCGTCATTCCCCCGACATTTTTCTTCTTTTGAAGAATATCTCCCGCTGTACTGCAAGAACAGCCCTCATGCCTATTGACAACGCAGCCCGCTGGTGTTATAATAAAGTTATCTATAGATATATAAACGCAGATGTTCGGAATGGGGAAGTCTGCGGCAGATAATTGAGGAAAATAATGAACAGATACACAGCAATGGCAGCCTGTGCCATATTCACAGCGGCTGCGCTTTCCGGCTGTGCGGCTGACCGCCAGAATGTCAGCATTGCAGATTTCGGACAGTCGGGCGGGGTATCGTATACTTCAGATACCGCACCACGCACCGAACCGCAGGAAAGCACTGCGCCTGCATTCACGACAAGCACGGGAACAGCCGGCAGGACCACCGCCGCCGCAGAAAGCACGCCCGTGGAATCAGAGCCGGAAGTCATGCACGAGCAGACGAGATCACAGACTCAGGGCAGCACGACCAGTGAATCCCGCACATCGGCGAATACGTCGCAGAGCAGCACGAAAGCCAGCACAAAGGCTTCTACAGCGGCCACGACAGCGGAAAGCACCGCCAAGACCTCCTCTGCGACATCGGCGCAGACCACCGCTGAGCCGACAATAAACGAGCCGGATTACGACTTTGGAAGCCGCTCCTACACCGCCCTGAACTACTCGGAAGTAAAGGGCGTGTGGATAAGCTACATAGAACTCGCCGAACTGCTCAGCGGGCAGTCTGCGGGGGGATTCCGCAGCAATATCGGGGCGGTATTCGACAACTGCCTGTCGCTTGGGATAAACACGGTGTATGTCCATGTTCGGTCGCATTCCGACGCATACTATAAGTCGGAACTTTTCCCGTGGTCAAAGTACGTCACCGGAACGCTCGGCGCAGACCCCGGCTTCGACCCGCTGCAGATAATGCTTGAGGAGGCTCACAGCCGCAGCATTTCATTTCAGGCGTGGATAAACCCGCTTCGCGGCTGCAGCACGTCGCAGCTTTCCTCTTACGGCAGCTATCCGCTGTATTCATTCGCTGCGGCTGACGGAATGGCGGGAAAATACGCAGTGGACGTGAACGGAACGTATTACCTCAACCCCGCCTATGACGAGGTGACGGAACTTATCGCAGCGGGCGCTGCGGAAATAGTTTCAGGCTATGACGTGGACGGCCTGCATATCGACGATTATTTCTACCCCACGACCGACGCTTCGTTCGACAGCAGCGCATTCTCTGACAGCGGCTACACCGACCTGTCGGACTTCCGCTTTGCAAACTGCGACAGAATGGTCGAGGAACTTTACGGCGCTGTGAAATCCTCGAATCCCTCTGCAATATTCAGCGTCAGCGTTCAGGGCAGGATAGACAACAACTACACCCAGCTGTACGCAGACGTGCGCAAATGGTGCACAGAACCGGGCTATCTTGACGTGATGATACCGCAGATATATTACGGCTTTGAGAACGCCGCTGCGCCCTATCAGGCAACGCTCGACGAGTGGGACGAACTCGCTTCACGCGGCGGTATACCGCTTATCGCAGGACTTTCGGTGTCCAAATCGGGCGTTGAGGACAAGTGGGCGGGCAGCGGAAAGAACGAATGGATAGACAATAACGACATAATTTCACGGCAGCTTGCCGCAGCTAAGAAATGCGGCTCATACGGCGGATTTGCGCTGTACAGCTACCGCAGCATATTCTCGCCGGACTCGTCTGTAAGTGCGGCGGTAAATAAAGAGATATCGGCATTAAAAGACATAATTTGATGGGGAAAACAAAATGAACAAAATACTAAAAAGCTTTGTGAGTGCGGTCGCCGCACTTGGAGTGCTTTCATCAGCCGCAGCGGCTGTTCCGGACGCACCGGTCGTTCAGGAAGCTGTGCAGGAGGGTCAGCCCTCCGAAGGCAGTGCGCTGACGGCGGCGGACCTTGTTTCAGGGGAAAGCATGGTCTATCTGCAGAACGGAATGCGTGCTGTTACGCTGACGCCTTTCGTGGATTTTTACACCGGCGAAAGAACTGACGCTTCGCTTGCCGCCGAACTTCCGGCGCTGTTTGAGGAACTTTCCGGCTACTCCATGAACGCAGTTGTCATAAATACCGACAACAACGGCGAGAAATGCTACGACCTCGACATGGATTCGGGCAGAGGTGCGCTCGGCACAGTAATCGACCGTGCGCACGAGAACGGCTTCTACGCATATGTGCAGCTTGACGTTGGGTCGCTGGTGGACTATGTCACCGCACAGGGCGGCGGACTGCGCTCCGGCTTCGCAGCGGCGGTGCATAAATTCGTGATGAAATATGCCTGCGAGGGCGTTATTCTCACGAACTACTACACAAAGGACACGCCGGAAATGTTCGCCGAATATATGCGCAGCGGCTCCGGAATAGGCTATGAGAACTGGCTGTACGAAACCAACGAATACATTATCCGCACGATATCCGAGGTAGTCCGCCGCACAAGCAACAGCACTGCGGTCGGGCTTCTCATCACGGATATGTGGGCGAACTACACCACGAATGAGGAAGGCTCGGTCACCGCTGACACGGTGCAGGCTCTTTATGACGGCTTCTGCGATACGAGGGAGTATATCCGCCGTGGGTACGCCGACTTCACGATGGTCAAGGCATACGGCACTGATTCCGACAATTCGCTGAATTTCGGCAAGGTGCTCCAGTGGTGGTACGACCTTGCTCAGGAAACCGGCACGGGAATGTATGTCCTGCACCTTAACGAGCGTATCGGGCAATATTCCGGCTGGTATGAGGACCAGCTTCTGCGGCAGCTTTCAATAATGGAGGACTATGCGGACATCGGCGGAAGCTGCTTCAACTCTCTTTCGGCGCTGCGGCAGGACCTGCTCGGCTCGACGACCACGCTGCTGAAATACTTTGACGAACAGATAAATACTTCCTCCCTGTTCGATACCCTGCAGATGACCTCGCCCTCGCAGACCAGCTTCGTGACATACGATTCGACCGTGAAATTCATGGGAACGTTCGACGAGAATTTCGACGTGCTGTTCGACGGCGAAAGAGTAAAGCTTAACGAAGCGGGCAACTTCTACTTCCAGAAAGAACTGAAAGTAGGTCATAACTCATTCACGATAGAGCACAAGGGAAAGAAGATAGTATATTCCATCGACAGGCAGGTCGATGTACTCAAATCCATCGAGCAGACCAAGGACATCACCGTTGACGGCGGCTCCAAGGTAACTCTCGAAGCCGTGGCGTACAGCGGCAGCAGCGTCAGCGCAGTGGTAAACGGCACGACAGTCGTTCTGAAAGAAAAGACAGGCGACAGCGAGGATCTGGACGCAAACTCCGATTATGCGAGATTCGTGGGGCATTACACCGTGCCTGCGGGCATTATCGGAAGCGAACAGTATCTGGGCAATACCACGTATTATGCGGTATTTCAGGGTATCGAAGAATATATGACCGGCGGCAGCATTACCATTGCAGCCGAGCCTGAGCCTGTAAAAGAGGTCGAAGTCGGCGAGTTTGTCGACCAGTCCAGCGCAGGCACCGGCGAGGTAGTCGGCACGATAGCGCCGATAGTCAGCGATACTGAATATGTCACCTACATAAAAACGCTGTCGAATTACACCACGGTTTACGACAGCCAGACCACCGGCTATGTCAAGACCCCTGAGCTGTCGCAGCTTCCGGCGGGCAGCCTTGATTACTACAAGGGTACTTCCGGCGATTATCTGATAAGCACTTCCGGCAGGCGTTATCTCGCCTCCGATGTCACGACGTTCTACGACACGGGACTTGGCACGAATGCGCTGTTCGTAAAGGCTGTCGGCAATTCGGGCGGAAAAAGCTTCATCAAGATTCGGCTGGATTATAAATCAACATTCAATGTCACAACGCCTTTGAACTATTTCAGCACCGATAACGGCGATTTCGGAGTGACCTCCTATTCGGCGGACAAGGTGGAAATAATATTCGACAACGTGACCAGCGTAACAAAGCTTCCCGACCTTGACAGCTGCACGCTGTTCAGCGCAGGAAGCTGGGATACCGTCGAGCAGAACGGCATTCCGAAATTCAGGCTCACGCTGACGCTCAGGCAGGCAGGAATATACGGCGGCTGCGGCGCATATTATGACGAAAACGGGGACTTGATGCTGACGTTCGGCGTACCCACGAATACGCTTTCAGGAAAGGTCATAGTCATCGACCCCGGTCACGGCTACGGAAAGACTGCGGCAAAACTCGACCCCGGCGCAATAGGCAACGTCACCGAACAGTCAGTGAACCTCGCAGTATCAAAGGTTCTTGAAAAGAAGCTTGCAGCAATGGGCGCAACAGTCGTAAGGCTCAAGACCGAAAGCGAGTTCCTGCCGACAGAAAACCGCCCGAATGTCGCACGGACATACGGTGCGGATATGTATATCTCGCTGCACTGCAACTCGGTGCTGAACCCCGACCCCAAGGGCGTTGAGGTGTATTACTTCACGCCGTTCTCTCAACCGCTTGCAAAGGGTATCAGCGACAGGCTTGCGGCTTATTATGAGAATAACGTTTATTCTGACGGCGTAAGCTGCAACAGGGGCGACAAGTACAGCTACTATCTGGTAACGCTGCAGCAGGATTTCCCCTCGGTTCTGGTGGAGATGGGCTTCATCTCGAACGAGCGGGAGTGCATGACAATGGCTGACCCCGTTCATCAGGACGGTATAGCGCAGGCGATAGCCGACGGCGTAAAGGCGTATTTCGCAAGAAGCGGCCTAAGCTACTCCGGAAGCGGCAGCAGCGAAGCGCCCGACCGCACCGACGACGAGCCGCAGCAGCCCGACCTGCCGGTAGACCCCGACACCTCTGAGCCTGACGGAACTTCCGGCGAATCAGACGGCACGTCCGACACATCAGAGGACACATCGGAAGAACTGCCGACCGAAGACGCATCGGACGGCACAATCGAGTCTGACCCGACAGACGAAAGCAATGAATCGAACGAAGTATCATCAGACGAGCAGACGCCCACAGACGATACGCAAACCTCGGAATCAGGCGAAAGCTCTGACCCCGGATTCGGCATACCCGTTGAATGATCACTGGAGGAAAAATTTATGTGTGGAATAGTAGGATATATCGGTCAGCGCGACTGCACAGCCGTTCTCATGGACGGACTGGAAAAGCTGGAATACAGAGGCTATGACAGCGCAGGTATCGCAGTATTTGAAAAGACCGGAATCAGGACGGTAAAGACCAAGGGCAAGCTGTCTGATATGCGAAAGAAGCTCGAGGCAGAGGGCAGTCCCGTGGGCTGCTGCGGAATAGGGCATACCCGCTGGGCTACTCACGGAGAGCCGAGCGACCTCAACTCTCACCCGCATTCAAACGGCAGAGTGACTATAGTACATAACGGTATAATCGAGAACTTCATTCAGCTAAAGGAGTTTCTGACCGAAAAGGGATACACGTTCACCTCGCAGACGGACAGCGAAGTGGTCGCCTGCCTGCTGGATTATTACTACTCAGAGCGCAACCCGCTGCGTGCCATCACCGAAACGGTAAAGGAACTTCAGGGCAGCTATGCGCTGGGGATAATGTTCAAGGACTTCCCCGACAGGGTTTACGCAACGAGAAAGGACGCTCCGCTTATTGCCGGAATAGGCGACAACGAGTATTTCATTGCAAGCGATATCCCCGCATTTCTGAAATACACGAAGAAATATGCGCTGCTTGAGGACAACGACATCGTCTGCATTCGCAACGACAACATAGAGTTCTATGACGTTCACGGTCTGCCTATCGAGAAAAAGGTCAACACCGCCGAATGGGATATCGAGCAGGCGCAGAAGTGCGGATATCCTCACTTCATGCTCAAAGAGATACACGAGCAGCCGGCTGTCGTATCGAAAACGCTTAATTCCTGCATAGTTGACGGCGTACCAAGCTTCGACGATATCGGGCTTACCGACGAACTGCTGCGTGACGTGAAGCGGGTGTTCGTGGTCGCCTGCGGTACTGCAATGCACGCCGGAATAATCGCGCGCTATGCGATAGAGCAGCTTGCAAGAGTACCGGTAATAGTCGAGATAGCTTCGGAATTCAGGTATATGGACCCGATAGTCGGCGAGGGCGACCTTGTTATCGTGGTATCGCAGAGCGGCGAGACCGCCGACACCAAGGCAGGTCTGGAACTTGCGAAGCAGCGCGGGGCAAAGACCCTTGCAATAGTGAACGTGAAGTACTCTGCGATAGCAAGGCAGGCGGATATGTATATCCACACGCTGGCAGGTCCTGAGATAGCAGTAGCTTCCACCAAGGCGTACACGGCGCAGATTTCGGTGCTGTATCTAATTGCATTCCGCTTTGCATTCGCAAGGGGCAGGATAGACGAGCAGCGGCTGAAAGAACTTACTGCGCAGATAATGCTTGCGCCGTCGGCAATACAGAACATAATCGACCGCAAGTCCGAATGCCAGTTCATCGCAAGCCAGCTTGTAAATACCAGCGACCTGTTCTTTATCGGAAGAAGCTTCGACTATGCACTGTCGCTCGAAGGCTCGCTGAAACTGAAGGAAATAAGCTATATCCACTCCGAAGCTTACGCTGCGGGCGAACTGAAGCACGGTACTATCTCGCTTATCGAGCAGGGTATACCGGTGATAACTGTCGCAACCCAGTCGTCGGTGCTCGCAAAGACCATCAGCAACATGGAGGAGGTCAAGGCAAGGGGTGCAGTCGTTATCGCAATATGCAGAAAGGGCACTGAGTTCGCAGAGGGCACTGTGGATATGAAGCTGGAGATAGATTCCCCGCTTGACGATATGCTGATACCGCTGCCGGCAGTATGCTCGCTGCAGCTTATCGCATATTACACGTCAGTGCTCAGGGGTATTGATCCGGATAAGCCTAGAAATCTTGCTAAATCAGTCACTACTGAGTAAAAAATAATTCTTATGCGGGGCATAGAACAATGCTCCGCATATTGTTTAGCATATATTGCAAAATTAATTCCCCATCACCACTTGAAATAATCGCTGAAATGTGGTAAAATAAAAGGCGGTAACTACGAAAGGAAGCGACAGCATGGTACGTGAAGTGCGAAATGATGAATACCAACAGCTGATGGAACTTTATCTGCACCTGCATGAAACCGAAATTCCGCCCGAAGAACTGACAAGACCCCTGTGGGAGCGGCTGGTCAGCGACCCTGACTACCACCTTATCGCCGCAGAGGAGGACGGAAAGCTTGTGTCCTCGTGCACCTGCATTATTATCCCCAACCTGACAAGGGGTCCCAGACCATTTGCGCTGGTGGAGAACGTGGTCACGCATTCGGACTACCGCGGGAGAGGGCTTGCGACCGCCTGCCTTGACTATGCAAAGCAGATAGCAATAAGCGAGAACTGCACACGGCTCATGCTGATGACCGGCTCAAAGCTTGAAAGCACACTCAGATTCTATGAGCGTGCAGGCTACAGCCGGACTGAAAAGACCGGCTTCACTCAATGGCTGTAAAATAAACGACTGAAAGGAACAACAAAAAATGAACATAAAACCACAAAAGGGTATGCAGGAATATCTTCCGGAAGCGGCTGCGCTCCGTGACAGACTGATGAGCATAATAATGGACACCTACACCGCAAGCGGCTTCTCACGTATCTACACCCCCGCCATCGAAAGCGCAGAGAACCTCGACAAAAGCGACGGCGGCGATAATCTCAACCTGATATTCCGCATAATGAAGCGCGGCGAGAAGCTTGCAGAGGCTCTCGCAAAAACGCCGGTGGACGAAAAGGAACTTTGCGACCTCGGTCTGCGCTATGACCTGACATTGCCGCTTTCCCGCTATTATGCGAACAACCGCAATTCCCTGCCCTCCCCGTTCAAGTGCATTCAGGCGGACAGGGTCTATCGTGCGGAAAGACCCCAGAGGGGCAGGCTTCGTGAATTTGTTCAGTGCGATATAGACATTCTCGGCTCGGATTCATGGTGCTGCGAGATAGAACTTATTTCAGTCACCGCAAAGGCTCTTTCCCGTATAGGAATAGGCGAATTTACCGTGCGTGTGAACGACCGCAGGGTGCTGAGAAATTCGCTGCTCACCATGGGCTTCCCTGAGGAATCGCTCGACACGGTATCAGTCAGCTTCGACAAGCTGGACAAGATAGGTGCGGACGGCGTTGCGGCTGAACTTCGTGAAAAGGGTATGCCGGAAAGCGCCGTGGGCAAGCTGTCCGAACTTCTCGCAAAGGGCAAGCTGACGCTGGACGACATGGCGCAGTACTGCTCAGAGGACGCAAAGGACACGCTGGAACAGCTTCGCACGATCATCGAAACTGCCGACAAGCTGTCGCCGGACTACACTGTAGAATTTGACCCGTCGCTCGTAAGAGGTCAGGGATATTACACGGGAACTGTGTTTGAGGTGGCAAGCAAGCAATTCGGCGGCACTGTCGCAGGCGGCGGCAGATACGATAATCTTATCGGCAGATTCACCGGAGATACCGTGCCCGCAGTCGGCTTCTCGATAGGCTTCGAGCGTATTTTCTCGATAGTCACCGAGAACAACATTCAGCTTTCCGGCACAAGGAAGAAAACTGCGATACTCCACAGTCCGGAAGCGGTTCTTGAAGCAATCGCAAAATCCGAGGAACTTCAAGCGGAAAGCGACGTTACGCTTATCGCCGCAGCCAACCGCAAGAAAGCGGACAAGGCTTACTCCAAGGCAAAGCAGCAGGGTTATGACGAAATAATCAAGATAGGACTGTGAGCCATGAAAAAACAGTATCTTGAAATAGGCAAAATAGTAGCAACGCAGGGCATTCGTGGGGAATTTCGTGTGCAGTATTACTGCGACACACCCGAAGTATTGTGCGATTTCGACACGCTGTACCTCGACAAGGGTAAGACTGCAGTAACCGTCAGCCACGCCCACCCGCACAAAAACGTCGTTGTGATGAAGCTTGACGGCGTTGATACTATCGAGCAGGCGCAGCCGCTTATCGGAAAGCTTCTGTATCTCGACCGTGACGACGCAGAACTTGAAGAGGGACTTTACTTCATTCAGGACATAATCGGGCTCACCGTAAAGGACGCCGACTCCGGCGAGGTTTACGGCAAGATAACCGACGTATATCAGAACGGCGCAAGCGACGTGTATTCCATCAGAAAGGACGACGGGCGGGAACTGCTTTTCCCGTGTATCGACGAGGTAGTGATAAGCACCGACATCGACGCCGGAGAAATGCTGATTCGTCCGCTGCCGGGTCTTTTTGATGAGGATTGATATAGCGACGCTTTTTCCGGATATGTGCGGCAGCGTTCTGAACGAAAGTATCATAGGGCGAGGAATAAAGAACGGCTTTATCGAGATCTATTCCCACGATATCCGGCAATATACTGAAAACAAGCACCGCCGTGTTGACGATAAGCCATACGGCGGCGGCACTGGAATGCTCATGCAGGCACAGCCCGTTTACGACTGCATTTCCGCAATAAAAGCTCAGCGTGAGGGAAAGCCCCGCATTATCTATATGTCCCCGCAGGGCGAGGTGCTCACGCAGAACAAGGTGCAGGAACTCGCCGCAGAACCGTGGCTGATACTGTTATGCGGGCATTACGAGGGCATAGACCAGAGGGTGCTGGACGAACTTGAATGCGAGGAACTTTCAGTCGGCAATTACGTGCTGACCGGCGGCGAATTGCCTGCGCTGATCGTTGCTGACGCAGTGGCAAGACTGCAGCCGGGCGTGCTCCCCAACGAGGACGCATACAGCATCGAGAGCCACTACAACGGGCTGCTTGAATATCCGCAGTACACCCGACCAGAGGAATGGCACGGCAGAAAAGTGCCCGAAATACTGCTTAACGGCGACCACCGTATAGTCACCGACTGGCAGCAGGCAGAAGCGCTGCGGGTCACGAAGAAGAAGCGGCCGGATATGTACAGTGAATATATGAGCAGGCTCTATGCCGAGTTCTGGAACGGCTTTCTTGAAGCAAAGGGGCTTGACAGGGGCACGAATTATTCATTATGCCGGTTCGGGCAGGACGAGGAAGCCTCAGCCAGACTGCTTAAGCTTTTGCTGCGTGGCAAGAAGCGTGCAATAGTGTACCGCATTGACGACAAAAACGGCGGCGATATTCTTCCGAAAAAGGGCGCATACACCGTTGTCATTGACTGGGACGGCATTCCCCGCTGCGTTATCAAGTCCATTCGTGCGCAGGTGATAAGGTTCAATGAGGTAACGCTTGAACAGGTGCTGAAAATGGGCGAGGACGACACCGTTGAGCAGTGGCTGAAAAGGTACAGGGAGTTCTTCATCAGCACAGGTAGAGGTCACGAATTTTCGGAGGATATGCCGATAGTTTATGAGGAATTTCGGCTGGAATACAAGGGAACAAAGAAATGACTAAAAACGCATTTATAGCAATAACCGGACGTGCAAACGCCGGAAAATCCTCGCTGACGAATCTGCTTGTCGGCGAAAAGGTGTCCATAGTCAGCGAGAAGCCGCAGACCACCCGCAACAGAATAAACGGCGTGCTGACAAAGGGCGATATTCAGTATGTGTTCATAGATACGCCGGGAATGCACAAGCCCAAGACCAAGCTGTCAGAGCATATGGTGAGGTCTATCCGGCAGAGCGTTGACGACGTGGATTGTGCGATACTCATGGCGGACGTCACAAAAAAGCTGTCCTCTATCGAGCAGGACCTGATACGCAGCTTCGCTTCACACGGGACTGCGGTCGTTCTGCTGCTCAATAAGGTAGACCTGCTAAAGGACAAAAGTGCGCTTCTTGGGATAATCCAGCAGTATTCCGAGCTTTACGACTTCGAGGAGATAATCCCGATATCGGTGAAGAACCGCATAAATACCGACCAGATACTGCCCGTGCTGGAGCGCTTCGCCGTGGAGGGCGAGCATTTCTTCCCCGACGATATCGCCACTGACCGCACGGAGCGGTTCATGTGCTCAGAGATAGTCAGGGAGAAGATACTGCGCGTCATGCAGGAGGAAATTCCTCACGGAACGGCTGTCGATGTAGAGAAATTCAAGTCACGCATGAAAGGCGACACTGAGATAATCGACATCAGCGTGGTGATAATCTGCGAAAAGGACAGCCACAAGGGAATGGTCATCGGCAAGGGCGGCGAACGCCTGAAGCAGATAGCAACAATGGCAAGGCAGGACATGGAGGAACTTCTTGGGGCTAAAGTGAATCTGCAGTGCTTCGTCAAGGTCAAGGAGGACTGGCGCAATCGTGAGCGGGTAATTTCTGACCTTGGAATGTTTGAGGAATAAATAAAGCGGGCGGATTTCCGCCCGCTTTTCTATTTACCAATCTGTGTCCCAATCGGTGTCGCCTATATCCCAGTCAAAGCCGCCAACGTCCCAGTCGCCGTTGTCCCAGTTATCGTTGTAGCTGGAACTGTTGGTTATGTAATCGTAGTAGTAGCTGGTGTCCTCAAAATCACTAAAGCCGTACTGAGAATCGTAGTCGCTTCCCTGCCAGTAATCCGCATAGCTGTCATACAGCGGACCATCAACCGTGGTGTACTCCCATGAATCAAGCACATCATCGTACATATACCACGTGTTGCTGCCCAGATAGTAATAATAGCTGCCGTTGTAGTCGTAATAGCCCCGGTTCGGGTCCTTTTCAGCAAGTCTGGTTATGACAGTAGACACCACGATTATTGCGACAAGAAGCACCAGCGTCTTTATTGCGCTCTTTCTGCGGGCGTTGGTCCAGCCGCTCCCGCCTGAGCCTGAACCTGACGAGTGCCCAGAACCGTATTTATCACGGCGTATCTGAATCTCGCTGCGCAGCTTCTGATATATCTCGTTCACCGCATACGCTTCGTCGGTGCCACGATAGCGCTCCGCACGTGTGCCGTCGCCCTTGTTCTTGTATACGATGAAGTTGCCGTCTGCGTCCTTGTAGATACCGAACGCCTTTGGCTCCTTGAAATCTTCGCCGATATAGAACCTCATCTTTTCAAGCGGCAGCGACCTGTTCTGGCAGAACGTTTTAAGCTCCTCAATAGTCTTGGGAACTCCGTCGCCGCTTCGCATCATATGTGAGTTCGCCGCACCGCAGTTAGGACAGATGTCCTCAGTATCATCAATAAAGCTTCCGCAGTAATCGCACTTGACCTTCATATTCCCTCCCGTTGTCCGTCAGGACAGCGCACCATTTCCGCTGTACGCTATTCCTATCCATTTTTATTATATATCATATTCCTGAATAAGTCAAGAGAATCCCGCTGTCAGATGGATTTTTTCCCAGAATAGTATGTAATGTCACTTGACACGCCGCTTCAAAAGTGGTATATTATAATCCGTCAATTAGTGGACGTGGAGGCATTATGAGCGGCAAAGATATCAGAAGGCAATTTTACTTTGGCATGAGGGCGGGGCTGCCTGTCGTGCTTGGATATATCCCCGTCGGGATAGCGTATGCGGTAATGGCGCGGCAGGCTGGATTTTCTGTGCTTGAAACCTGCGGAATGTCCATTGCGGTGTATGCGGGCGCAAGTCAGATGATGGCTGCGGGAATGTATGCGCAGGGCGCAGGTATACTCACGCTTATCATCACCACATTCATTCTGAATCTGCGGCATATAATAATGAGCACCTGCGTGAACAACCGCCTGAAAAATACCCGACTGGGATTAAGGCTGCTCGGCTCATTCGGGGTGACTGACGAAGCGTTTGCGCTGTTCACGACTATGCCGGAAAAACAGTGCACCAGCGCATTCTTTCTCGGTCTTGCGGGAGTAACGTACCTTTCATGGAATGTCGGAACGCTTATCGGCGCACTGGCTTCGGATATTCTTCCGCCCATAATTACGGCAGGACTGGGAATATCTTTATATGCAATGTTCATCGGGCTGCTTATCCCCGGATTAAGGGGTAATGCACGGCTCGGCATACTGGTCATAATCACCGCCGCAGTGAATACGATACTGTCGCAGTTCATTGCGTCAAGCTGGGCTTTGATAGCTTCAACGCTGATATGTGCGGCGGCTGGCGTATTCTTCGTTGACCTAGACGATGAACAGGGGGGAAACGGCGATGAACACTGACATTCTCCTGCTGATTCTCGGCATGGCACTGGTGACGTATATTCCACGTGCTTTGCCCGCCGTGCTTATCGGGAAGATAAAATTCAGCCCGAAATTTTAGAAGTTCCTGCGGCTGATACCATACACGGCTATGGCTGCGCTGATAGTCCCCGGTGTGTTCGTCACCGACCCGAACAGGCTGTATATCGGCATTTCCGGCGCAGCGACTGCGGGCGTACTGGCGTGGTTCAAGAAGCCAATAATTCTGTGCGTTGTCGCCGCTGTCGCTGTTGATATCGCACTTTATGCGATTTTTCCGTAAATATAAGCGAGGGAAGCCGGACGGCTTCCCTCAGCTTTGTTATTTAATGGCAAGCACTCATTACTTCCAGAACTGCCACCACTTTTTCTTTTTCGCCGGAGCGGGCTGTGAAGCCGCCTGACTTTCACGAAATTCTTCGTCAAGCTGTCTGGCTCTGGCTTCAGCAAATGCACGCTTTCTTGCGCTGATTTCCTCGGCGGTGTCGCCCTCTCTCGGATTCTTTATGCGGTCGTGCATGAGCCTCAGACCTAAGTTTATCTGGTCGGGGTCGGACGAAGTGGGGTCATAATTTCCGCCGCCCTGAGCAGCCATTGCGCCGATTTTGTCCGAGCGATAGCCTATCGTCTTGTCAGAGGTCTTTTCGCCCGGCGTGAATGCAGCTGCGGGCTGAGCCGCCTGAGGATTCATTGCGTCAATAAACTGCTGGCGTACCGGAGCATATGCCGCCATAAGGTCTTTAAGCTCCTCAGGAAAATCCTCATCATCTTTTCGCCCGTACAGACCCTCGGCATTACCAAGGTTGGTCATTATTCCACGGTAAATAAAATCGCTTTTTTCAGGGTCATTGGAATCCAAGCCTTTTTGAGGAACTGTACCGAAGCCCTTGCACATGAAATTCTTTATCATATAGCTTTGCTTGGCTTCCGGCGTTATCTCTCCATGATTCCTCAGTCTTGACTCCCAGTTGTTGTCGTGAGCGGCAGTAAGTTCTGCTATCGAATCCTTGACATTCTGCTGCTTCATATACTCAGACATCATTGACAGGATACCCTTAGTTGCATGAACAGTGTCCGCATTGTACGAGGTCTTACCCAAAGCGTTTGCACGATATTCCTTAAGGTCTGCCGCCTTGCTCATATCCATTCCCGAACTCATAAGGGCGTTGATGTAGTCGCCCTTTGCCTGCTGCAATGGGTCAAGCACCGGTGCCATCATATTCGCATAATTAGGACCGTTCTCCTGTCTCATTGCAAAACCCGAATGCAATCGCTCCATAACCTCCTCATTCGGTACCATTGCACCGGACTGGTATTCGCTCATATCCGGCAGTGCCGTCCTTGCAACCGCTTTCTGCGGACCGCCCTTTTTCCTGCTCCACGGGAACATCTGCACATCGCCGCTCTGTACGGACACGGTCGAGCTGTCAGCGGACACCTGTCCCTGCTGGACGGTATGCACCAGTTCGTGCGCTGCGATGGTCGGGTCGAAGCCCTCGTTGAAATATACGTCCTTGCCGGTGGTATATGCGCTTGCGCCAATGGCGTCAGTGTTCTGCTTTGCCGCTGAGTCAGTGTGGAACGTGATGGACGAGAAGTCCGCACCCATCTTTTGTCCAAGCTGCTCCTTTACCTCCTGCGGACCTGCTCCCGCAGATATGGATTCGGCGTATTTGTCCGCCTCCGCCTCTGCTGCAGCGTTCTGGTTGTCAAGAAAGTTCTGCTGGATACGGCTTCTCAGAGAATCACCAAGTTCCGGTGAAGCAGCCCCGCCGAGCGGCGACATATAGTCCGCAGCGGGCATTGCGCTTTGTGCGACTGCGCTCTTTACATCTGAGCTGTTAAGGTGCGACTTTCTCTTTTCAGCGTAAATTCCCATGTGGAATACCTCCTTCATTATGACGCAGCCATCATGCTGCAGTATTTTGCTTTTGTTTCTTTGACGCTCCGACCTTTACCGTGAGGATAAACAGCACCGCTGCTCCTGCAAATGCCAGACCGAATATGTTCATCGCTGCGCTTCCGCCTGCAAGCACAAGTGAATACAGTGCGGGGCTGAATGTCTGCACAATGCTGCCAATAACGTTCAGCATTGCAAGTCCCTGACTTACGCCGGCTTCCCTGACAGCGGGCAGATTTACGTAATAATCGCTTGTTGCAGGCGTTCCGAAGCCGTCGAACAGACCCAATATCGCAACGCTGACAAGCACGATGACCAGCGGCAGGTCTATGTTCAGAATGAGTATCGACAACGCAGCCAGAAGCAGCGAGATGAATACGCAGGCGGTTCTGCCGATCTTGCCCGAAAGCGCCTTCAGCAGCACCGGACCTACGTAAATACCCACCAGACCGTTTATCAGGTAGCCATAAGACGTGGTCACGTCAGGCAGACCGAGCGAACCCACAAAGCTTGGGAAGAATGCCACAACGAACATCAGACCAACGTTCATCGGTATAGCCACCAGCAGCGTATAACGCAGGAATGCAGGCTTGAGCACCAGCGACCACGCTCCGGACTTCTTTTCCTTTTTCTCTGTGCTTGCCGTGTTTCTTGAGGAAAGAAGCTTCCACGGGGACAGCGTCAGCACTATCAGAATAAACGCAAGAATGAATATGCCTGCGATAAGATATGACGTATGTACGTTTATCGAGCTTGCGATAACTGCGCCCAGCGTGCCGCCGCAGGTGATTCCGCCGAGAAGTCCGGCGTTCAGCGCTGCAAGATTATCAGTCGTGTTGGATTCGGTGAGCGAACCGAGGGATACTATCGTGTTGAGCGAATATTTGATACCCGCAAAGCCGATACCTGAGCAGAATCTGAGTATGATAAGCTGCTCCGGCTGCGCCGCAAAGAAGCACAGCAGGTTCGCCGCCGCAGATATGAACGCAGATACTGCGAACACCAGCTTCAGATTCATTCGCCTGTAGAGCGGCAGCAGCAGAAGCGAGCACAGCATTGTCGCCAGAAGTTCTGCGGTCATCGGGATAGAGGCAAGGAACGTGACCGGCAGCCCGAAAATCGACTTGTTCCACTGCGTTATCAGCACGCTTGAAAACGGGATACCTACATACATTCCGGTATATGCGATGAATGCGCCGAGCCTCAGCACGGGCGACACCGCTCCCGCCTGAACGCTCTCGGATTCCCTGAACGAGCGGGATATCCTTGTGAACATTGCGTCAGGAAGCTTCAACAGCTCAAATATCATTATCAGTGCGACTGCGAACGTTACGACAAATACCAGCAGCATTCCCAGCATTTTTTCATCAATGTATTCCTTGGATATCTCGACATTGATGTGCATATTCATGCCGTTGCCTTCGCTTATCTTCATCGACACGTTGTATTCGCTGCTGCGGGTCAGCAGTTCAGATGTGTCTGCGTATACGTTGGCAATGCTAACGTTCCACAGCAGCGGCGAATCCTCGACCTTGACCGCAAGATACTCAGCCAGACCGTTCATTCTTTCGTAGCCTACGCCCTTGCTGTTCAGTCCGTCAACGATATCGCCGATATATTCCGAAATACCCTGCGCACCCTCGAACATAACGTCCTTGTATCGCTTCTGATACTCGGTGTAGGATATCATGCACTGCACCAGAAGTCCCGCCATTATCGCCAGCACCGGAATAAGGAACATGAACCGGTTCTCGCGCTGCTTTCTTGCATACGCTGCGGCGGAATCTGCGCTTTCGCCCTCCGGCTCGTCTGCGATGGAGCGAGGCAAAATCACGAAATACGCCACCAGAAGCAATATCGTTGCGCCGATACAGCACAGCGTTACCATGTCGCTGCGCTGCTTCTGCGGCAGAAGCTCCTGCTCGATATCGTCCAGACGATAGAACAGCGACAGTGCGCCTATCTGCACGCCCTCCCTGTCGTATATCGGCTGGAGCATTATCTCATAGTCCTCGGCGTCTGCGATACGGAACTGTACGCTAGTGTCGCCGCCGAAATCCAGATTATACACCACGTTCTCGTCAAGCAGCAGCGAATTATACTGCTTCGCCTTGTCGCTTTTGTCGTAGGAGGTGTAGAGCACGTTGCCCTCGATATCCGTTATTGCGGAATTGATGGGCACTGAATCGGTGCTTATGATGTCCAGCATATCGCTGAACACCTTATCCATGCCATAGAACCGCTCTATCTGCTTGCCGTTCCTGATGGAATTTTCGATATCTTCAACAATTTGCTTGGATACAACGCCGTAATACTGCTGCTTTATCTCACGGTAGCTCTGCGAGAACACCGCATATATCAGCCATGAAACGAATGACATCGCTATTGCGATGAACACCGCAAATACGGTCAATATCCAGATTTTTTTGCTTGCTTTCTTTTGTATTGAACTCATCTGCAGCCCTCCCCCGTCACTGTGTACATATGATTTTTTCGCAGGCTATCAGCATTTCAAATGACGGTTTGTACTCTATCCTGTCCGCCACGTCAAGATTCAGCGTGAGGAACGGAGAACTGATATATTCCTGCTCAAGGTCGCCGGGCTTGGAGCCGTTGAACACCGAGCCGATGATATTCGATACGAAAGGACCAGTGCCCACAGCATCACGGGGGTCGACTATCATCAGCGCTGCGCCGCTCTTTACATATGCCGAGCCGACCTGCGCAACCACCGGTATCTGTGCGTCATAGAATACCTGCATGAGTTCCGCCGCCTTTTCTGCGTCGGGGATAACGTCCGTATTGAGGATATATGCGTCCACCTTGTCCTCGTTTATCATCTTGCGGTATATCTTCTGCAACTCATCATAGTAGACGTTCTCGTCCTCAAAGCTTTCACGGTTCAGCTGATACTCGGCTATGGTGAAGCCGTTCTTCTCAGCTATGCTGCGATAGTCGGGCAGCGCTGATACGATAGCGTCGCCATATACCGAGCCTATCTTCGTGAAAGCGAATGTATCGAAATAATACTGCATCTGTCTTGCATATGCAGAGGAATCCACGTGCGCCCAGTAGTTCTCAGAGCCGGAATCCTCAGCGGACATGATAAGCCCCGAACCTATCGGGTCGGATACTGCGTACATTAGCAGCGGGATATCGAATCCGAACTCCTCCACCATCGCCGAGGGAGAAGTACCCATGGTGAGTATTGCGTCAATATCCTTGTTCTCAATGTGCTGCTGCAGGCTATCGTGTATTTCTTCCTTTGTGCTGACTGTGGTGTAGTAGTGTGCAGTCTTGTCAAAGGACATATACTCGCTTGTTGCGTTGTCTGCGAGCCAATCCATCAGCGCAAGCGAATCGGAATCCGTTTCAGGGTCGAACGGCAGTGCGTCATAGCTTATCCAGCCGTCGTCCTTAAGGCTCTCTATCACGTAATACAGCATACGGAACGTTTCATTATACGGATCTATATCCACGTAAGCAAGCGTGAACTTCCCGCCGCCCTCTTTCTTTATCGGTCTGTAGGCACGATTCACCGATGTGACGGTTTCCTGTCCGTCGTTACGCACATCGACTATATCGCCGTTTGTCGTTCCGCTGCCGCCGCAGCCGCAGCAGAGGATACCGAGCGCAGCAGCCGCAGTAAATGCCGCCAGTCGTCTGATAATTCTTTTCAGTTTCATGTTGCTCGTCCTTTCAGGATAGATTTCAATGATATACCCAGATTATATTTTCGTTCAGCGGGGTGAAGCAGGAATTTACCATCATCTTCTTTGAACATCGGTTATCCGGCATTACGAACCCGCAGCCTATGCTCGCCTGCTTTGCGTATTCGGGAGTTATGTACTGCATAAGCGTCCTGCCGATACCCTTTCCCCTTGCCTTTTCCGAAATGACCATCGAGCCTATCTCGCCGTCAAGGTGTATCGTCACGTATCCTACCCGCTCGCCGTCCACCAGTGCGCCGTAGCCGGAATTCTTCTCAATGCAGCGGTCGATGTAGTCCTTGTGTCCGAATTCCTCGCTCTTGTACAGCGAAAGGATAAAGTCCGTCCAGCTTTTGTCAAGAGGGACGACCGTCACCTCAGGATTTACCGCCGCAGGATTCGGCACGAAGTCGTGCGAGTCCAGCACGAACTGCACATATTCCTGCGCATGGGCGTTCTCTATCTCGTCCTTTATCTCGTAAATACATGTCGAGGTGTTGACGTAAAACGTGCCTATTTCCCTGTCAAGCATATGGTACAGCTTGTGGAAATCACCTCTCCGGGCTATGCTGAACAGCCAGAAGCCGGTTTCTTTCTGGTACACCGCAGCCGATTCCCCTGAAAAGAACACCTCGGCATTGCTGTCATTTTCCAGCGTGTGTATCAGGAACGAGTTTTCCCGCCGACGGCAGTTCAGACGCTCCAACACCTGTGATATCTCCATTCTTCCTTGTCCTCCTTGCATGGACTATACGCTCTGCAGCACCCGCAGCAAACCATATCGCAGCGCCTGCGCCTGCGCATATAAGCAGGGTCACTAGCAGCGCCGCCGCATAGCTCCATGTTCTTTCGTTTATGTAATCCTCGGATATTACCGCTGTTATCCTGTAATTCCTGTCGTATATCAGATTGTTTATGAACGGAATATCCTGATAATTTTCAAGCAGCCAGCTATTCAGGTCGTATATCTTTCCGAGGGACACGCCCTTTTCCGATACCGTATCTAGGTCGTTTTGAAGCGACATCGTGATTTTCGACACTGATTGCTGTATGATGCTTTCTATCGTCACCCGAAACTTGAAAACGCTTATCGCACCATCGACTGCAACCTGAGTGCAGACCATTCCGGAGATCACCGCAACGCCCTGCCTGAATATCCGCTCACGTTTTTTGCAGCAGTGTATCATCAGCAGCGCGCCAAGCAAAAAGCACATCACCGAGGTTGCCGCCGCCTGCACGACATATTCCCACCGATAATCCGCGAGGGCGTTTTCGACAACGTCCCGGCTGATATCCAGCACCATATAGCCGCACACGGCGTTATCCTTGCCGAATATCGGCAGCGTGACAAGATATCTCTGCCCCGCATAGTCGTCGTATACGCAGTAAACAGTGCCGTCCGTGAAATCAGTCACGCTGAACTGCGTTACCTGCGATTCCTCGTCCGCAAGTTCGTATAGCAGTTCCATGCCGTCCGAGAAAATATATGCGCCGTTCATGTAGGAGCAGCAGCGGCGCACTCCGCTGAGCACCGAGCCGACATTGTAGAAGTTTTCAAGGCTTTTTCCGTTTTTCAGGCCGTATTCTATCTGCCGGGTGTATTCCTGCGATTCAACGGCGATCCTCGTGAATATTATGTCGCTGTAAATGCTGCCGAGCATATCGGTTTTGACATAATATGCCCTCTGCGCCGCAAATGCGATGAGCGTACCCATCAGCAGCGTAAGCAGGAATTTCAGCTTGTTCATGAAATCACCTCATCATGGGATCTTTATAGTTTTCGCCGGCGTCATATTTATCGAGATAACACCGCCCCAGTTGCACATACACTTACTTGAATCGTTCAGTGCAGGCTTGCCGCAGACAAGCACAGTCGGCGAACCGGGAGCCCACGGCGCAGCGCACGCAGGCACGCACGGCATTGGGGTGAGCACTCCAAGAGCGGCAGCGGTCGCGCTGGCGACTGTCGGGTTGGCAAGACTGCTGCACATTCCGAAAGTCATGGGCAGCTTCGGTATGTCCATTATCGTCGCCGCCGGCATTTTCGATTCAAGGACTGTCGTCTGCGACGTCACCACCAATGGCGCAGGCGCTGCGCCAAAGGTACACTGGCATATCGCAGTATTCACTGCAGGATTCCCCATTTCACTTTCCTCCTGTGAAGTCCAGCGTGCCGACGTCCGCAAAGCGCACAGGCTCTACCTCGACCGAAGCTGTGACCAGCTTGCCTCCTCTTTCAGCGGCAAAGGTCAGCGGTATCTTCCCGGTCTGTTTGTCTGCGCTGAACGTCCCGCCCATCAGCAGGAAGAAGCTGCCGTCCTCGCCGCACTGCAGCTTTATCAGCGGCTGCGCCGGCTCGGAACGCTTGTGAGCGTTTTTTATCGGCTGACGTGTTCTGTACAGTCCGGACTGTGCGTCAGTGAAAGTCACCAGTTCCGCCTTGCTGCCGCTTCCCAGAAGAAAATCTGACGGAAGCACGGGATTCTTGCCCTCGGCAAACATTCTTACTGAATCAGCGCCTGCAGCCGCCTTGTCCTCGGCTACCCTGAGAATACCTCCGGGCGAAAGTGCGTATATCTCTGAGCAGCCCTCAGCCTTTCCGCACACCGACGGGTAACGTCCCGCATACGGGTGGCTCGGCGAGGGATTCAGCGACAGGAATATCACTCTGTCCATCGCACTGCTGCCGTCGTACCTCACTGTGACCGGGACGTTCTCCCTCTGGCAGCCGACAGCGGTCACCGTGATGATATATTCGCCCTCCGGCATATCTGTCAGCACAAAATAGCCGCCGGTCTTGTATTCATGCCGCACAACACGCCCGCTGCACCAGAATATCGCCTCGCTTGAGGTGAGCAGCCTGTTCGTGCAGCTGTCTTTCAGCCTGAATACGCAGGAAAGCTGTTTTATAACCATGCTCACTTCCCCTTTTTGTTCGTAGTCGTTCCGGTATCGAATTTCGCAGTCGTGATCCTCGGAGCAGCCTTTCTGACGCGGTTGGACTTAATGTATATCTGCGAGATATCCACCGCAAAGGACGGCCGTATGCTCTTGCTGGAGTTGTTCCATATCCTCGACAGTTCCTCGCCGTTGAGCTTCATTATCTCCAGAAGCACTGGCTCGGTCTGCTCGCAGAGCGTTCCCACAAGGTGCTCTGTCGGTATCGACGGGCAGTCCCTGACCACCTGCAGCGCCTTGCCAAGTATGCGGTACTCGTCGGCGAATTTCTGCAGCGCAGGCGCCTTTGAATGCGCAGACACCAGCGCGTGAAGCTTTATCTGCATGGGTGCGAAGCGTTCCTCGCCGGGGTTGTCCGGATCGGGCTGATAGCCCGTATGTACGCCGCTGTCCTTTATCATCTCGACATTGTATATCCACACGGTAAGCTGAAAATCCTCCGGCGACTGGGGCTCGCACAGACCGATGTTCTCCTTTTTCGCCACAGGTTCGGGCGTAAGCTCGCTGCGCAGCAATGCGCACAGTGATTCTGCCGCCTCGTATATCGCTGTATAATCAGTCATTGTTTACCTCCAGAAATCCGCCGAACGGCGAAAATACGTCTATTCGCCAGCTTCCGGCAGTCTTGCCGTTTTTGTATGCGGTGAGCACTGCGCTGTCCTTGCCGCTTATATATTCCGGCTCTGTGAAGCTGCACACAGCCCCCGCCGGAGCGCTGCACAGCTTCTTTCCGCCGTAGCTTATCTCTATTTTTACGCTGTCCTTTTCCGCATCGAAGCTGAATGGATATGACTTCACCTCAAGCTGCACCTCGCCGCCTTTCCTGCGGACGAGCCACAAGCCCTTTCCTGCGCCGCTTTCGGGGAGCGCTGCCCTCAGCGTATCCACGATACCTGCGCTTGCCGGCTGCGAACGTGTCAGGATACCGCCGCTTGCGCTGTCAAGGCTCAGCAGAAGTGCGGAATACTCCGCCTTGCCCTCCAGTGCGTCAAGACGTGCGTTCTCAAATTCCGACTGCTTGCTGTCAAGCTGCGCCTTATCCACCGAGCCAAGCTTGAAGCCGCTCTGCGCTTTCTTGTATTCCTCGGCTGCGCTGACATAGGCACGCAGCTTCTCGCCAAGCGAGTAATACCCCTGAACAGCCGCATTATACTGCGCCGTCACGTCCGCCGCTTCTGTCGATATTTCTGCGCCGTCCGCAGCGCATATCGTGCCGAATGTGAAGCCCGAAAGTTCCTCCGCTGAAAGCTGCAGGATATCTGTCAGCAGATACGCCTGACTGCTGTCGAAATCGGCGGTCAGCTTCTCGCCAGTCGCCGTGCTTATTTCAGTCTGCAGTGCGCTCACATCGAATAGCAGGCTCTGCAGTTCGTAGTATTTTTCGCTTCGCTGCTTTTCCGCTTCGTCGGCAGAAGCCTTGTCGCAGCCGCCTGTGCGATACTGCTCAGCGAGCCGCTCCGCTTCGTCCTTGACCTCTGAATAGCGTGACGCCGCAAGCTTCACCTTATTGAGCAGCAGGTCGTGCTCCGTCAGCTTTTCCGCAAGCTGGACCTCGCTCTGCGACAGCCCGCTCATGAATCCGCTGAACAATTCCAGCCGCTGTGAATAGACCTCTGCGGCGGTGATTTCAGGCTCTGCGGGTGCTTCCGCCGTGCCGCTCTCTGCGGTCGCAGGCTCCTGTTCAGTCTGCTGCATAAGCTGCCCGAAGAGTTCGCCTGCGGCTTTCAGTTCTGCAGCCTGAACGCCGTCAGCATTCACTGCGGCTATGTTTTCGCAGTATGTGCCGTAGCCGCCTGCGCTTACCGCAGTAATGCAGCACACTATCGCTGCAGCGGCGATGACCGCTTTCCGCTTCATTCACTCACCCTTTCAGAACCCCAGACTTTCAAAATCTGCGATGTCAAGACCTATATCCTCAAAAAGCTGCTTTATCTCGTCGTCAGATAGTCCGGTATCCGACGTGCTTTCGTCCGGCTGTACCGTCACGCTGTCCGTGCGTACGCAGGAGCGCATAAGCAGCAGACCGTCCGTATCCGTCCACCAGTAAAGCACTGCGCCGGAATAGTCCGCACTGTAGCACTTTACCTCCTGCTCAGGGATACCGAGCCGCTGAGCGTATGCCGGCAAGACTGCGCCGCTGACCTCTGTAACATTTGCCGCAGTCGGTGCGTAAATATCCGCCGCCGACTTTATATACTGCTTCGTGCCGCCGACCGGCTTTTCATATACGCTCTGTACAGAAGCAGGCGAATCGCCCTGCGCAAAGCTGCAGCGTATCGCCGTGCCGTTTCCGTCCTCCAGCCAGAAGCCGCTGGTTTCAACAGTCTTTTCGGCTGTCGGGAAAAGTTCCGCAGCAGCCTGCGACTCCATCTGCACCAGCTTCACAAGGTCGATATCGCCGTCCATGAACTGACCGGAATATATCTCATTGCCCGCAGCGTCCGTCAGTACGCCAACGCCGCCCGGCGCACCGCCGGAAAAGCAGCCCTCATAGCGTGTGCCGTTCGGGTAGGTACGCACCGCTGCGCCGGTTATCACGCCCATATCGAACGTGCCCGCAGTGACTGTGCCGTCACTGCCGTAAAGAGTACCGCTGCCGCAGTATGCCCCGCTTTCAAACTCGCCGGAATACAGCTTCTTCCCGCTGCTGTAGAGCGTGCCCGTGCCGGAATACTCGCCCAGTTCAAAACCGCCGCTGTACAGCTTCTCGCCGCTTTCGGAATAGAGCGTGCCGTTTCCGCTGTATTTTCCTGCGACAAAGCCGCCGTTATATTTCAGCGTGCCGTTTTCGTAATATTCAAGCAAGCTGCCCTGCGGCAGTCCTGCGCTGAAAGTACCTGTGTAATGCAGCTTTCCTGAGGGGTAATTCTCCTTGCCTGTGCCCTCTTTCAGACCGTCTGTGAAGCCGCCTGTGTAGAGCGTTACACCGTCTTTGGTGACTACTCCGCTGCCCTGCAGAATGCCGCCGCTGAACTCTCCCGAATAGGTCAGACCGTCCTCGCTGAGTTCGCCTGAGCCGTCGTATTTGCCCTGAGCAAAGTCGCCGCGGTACAGCACGCTGCCGTCCTCGTTATAGAGTATTCCGCTGCCGCTGAACACGCCCTGCAGGTAGTTTCCTACATACTTGAACCTGCCGTTTTCCCAGTGCTCCTCGCCGTATTCCTCATAATTGCCGTCTTTCAGCCTGCCCTCAAACTGCAGGCTCTCACGCTGTTCGTCGTAAAATATACGCACCTTGCCTGAATAGTTTTTCAGCGCTTCGTCGCCGATATTGAAGTCACGCACCCACCAGAGGCTTGTGAAAAGCGGGTTGAGCAGGAATATCCACAGCAGCGGCACAGCGATAATGACTATCGACAGCACCAGAACCAGCGATTTCGCAACATATATCCTGCCCCAGTCAAAGTAGTCCTCCCGCTTCTCAGGCTTTCGCTTGAGCGCCTTGGGCAGACCCTTGACTGCGCCGGGGACTGCGTTAGCGACCCTGCCTGCGCTGAATATATTGTCTATATGGCTCCTTATCGCCCTGACCGGGCGCAGAAGCGCATTTTTCAGCACACGCAGCATAAGTCCTACGCTGCTGGTTATTCGTTTTATCATAAGCCTTTCCTTCCGTGAGGAGTTTTACCGTATCAGCCGTCATTCTCGCTGTAAAGCCGATAGGTGAGTATCCGGCGTGAAGCCGAAATGTTGTGCTCCGCAAGATAGAGATAATTTCGTGCCGCACCATCGTCCGGCGCATATTTCACGATATCCATGAACCGCGTCCTTGCGCTGATGTAATCGCCCTTTTCAAACAGCTCGACCGCTGCGGTGAACTCACGGCTGAACTGCTCTTTAAGCTTTATCATGGAATACGGGTCGCTGTCGAACATATCATACAGCCCGACTGCACCCTGCCCCGCTGCGTCGAATCTGCCTATGCGGCGGCTTCTGTATTTGCCCTGAGGAAGCGTGTTGTATGCGTCCTCGGTGCAGACGATGTAAAGCCCGCTGTCCTCGCACAGCTTTTCTATCTGCTCCGCCTCGGTTATCGCTCCGGATACCGCAGTCGGCTCCATTCGCTTTTCGTCGCCTATGAAGCCCAGCAGCACGTCGCCCTCGCTGATGACTATACGCACGTCAGCAGTGCGCTTTCCACGGGTGCGGCAGACTTCGTTATACGCCGCCAGCACCTCCCGCATTCTTATCGCCGCAAGAAGTGCGTCCTCGGAGCATTCGTTGAAGATGGCGCTGAATCCGTTATAGAGGAAGTTGTACGCCGTGCCGTTATGCTCGCCGATTATCGGGATAAGCTGCTCAAATACGCCGTTTATTCCCTCGAATATGTCCTGCGAACCCATCATGCCGCCGTCCGACATATTGAACCTCAGCAGAAGCACCGCCATGCGCTGCTTTGAATGCAGAGATTTGTCCACCCGCTCTATCTGCGTTTCGCCGAGATTCTTTAAGAAGCTGAGCGGAACGAATCTGTAGTAGGAATTATTCAGCCGTTCAAGGCTGGTGGTCTTGTCTATGATATGTACTGCCAGCGCTTTGACTGACTTCGACAGGTCCTCTATCTCGTCGCCCGTGCGGATATTTATCGGGGCGTTGTATTCGCCGCCCGCTATCCTGTCCACCGAACGCCTTAGCTTTCTGACTGCGCCAGCCGTGATGTTCTCGATCATCATGAATATCACAACGAGCACCACGCCGCCGCCGACAAGGAACAGGTTGATCATTCGCTGTATTTCCTGCACTGCGCCCGAAAGTCCGCTTATGCGTATGCCAATAACGATATATGCGTCGTCCGAGGTCACGGGAAGCTGCGTCTTTCTTATCATGAACAGCTTTTCGCCCTCTGTGCCGCTGCCCATGAAGAACTCCTCCTGCTCGGTCATGGCAAGCGCAGTTTCAGTGAAGTTCCTGCCGTAAAGCAGCCTGTCAGCCGGCGTTCCGTCAGCGTAAAGCTCGTTTGAAGCGATTATCTCCATTCTGCCGTTGCGGTTCTGGACAAGGTGTATCTGCGGCTTTTCATCATCGCCGCCGAAATCGCCCGACTGGTCGCTCGCCGCAGACGCCTCGCCCTGCGCCCTCAGGAAATTCTCGTAGTCCGAATACTGCGGGTCGTTTCCGATAACGCCGTTCACGGAGTCCTCAAAGCTGTTTGCGATAAGCTGCGCCTCATGGCTGTAATTCGTCGTCACGATATTCTCGACCTGTGGAATGATTATCAGGTAGGACAGCGAATAAAGCACAATGAATATCAGCATGATGATAAGCAGCGACTGTCTGAGAAGAATGGACAGGTGCATTTTCAGTATGCTGACGTAAAGATCCCATGTAAGTATAGTCAGCAGCACGGCCGCCACCGCAGCGCCTGCAAGCACAAGTATCGAATTGATGACTGCGCCCTGATCTACGTCGTCCGTGTATATTCTCGACATAACTGAGAAGCTGCCGGAATAGATCCGCTCGCTGTCAGCACGTACTGTGCCGATAATGTTTCCCGTGATACCGACCGAAACGTCGCTGAAGCTTGCCGTGGTCAGCTTTTCCTCGGCATTGATTATCCTGCTGCCGGACACTGCCGCAGACATTGCGCCGTCACGTGACAGCGTGTATATATCGCCTGTCGCCGAGTTCATCGTATAGACAAGTTCTATGCCGTTCCAGAATCTGTCGAATACGGCGCTGCCGCTGCTGTTTACCTCGCTGCCGCCGTCTGCGGTGAGGAGCGTTATGCCGCCCTTTCTTCCCGTCACGACATTTCCGTTCGGGAATGTATATGCGCCGTAAATATCCGTCTGAGGGAGTTTATGTTCAGCTATCTTTGCGGCAGGCTCTGAGTTATTTTTCAGTGCGGTGAATACCTCTGCCTTTCCGCCGTTCAGCAGCGAGAAATAAACTGCGTCGTCGTCCTCGCTGAACGACGAAATAAGAACGCTCTCCGCATTCTTGTACCGTGACACCTTCTCCGAAAATACCTCCTGAGCATATGTGCCGTCCTCGTAGAAGCTGTGCACCGATACCCTGCCAATGAACAGCGTATCGCTGTCGAACTCGTATACCGAAAGATATATTCCCTTGTCGTGCTCCACATAAATGCTGTCCACGTAGAAGCTTTCTCCGAACACGTCAGGGTCCAGCTTTTTCTCGAACAGCCTCTTGCCTGTGGAATCCACGCAGATAAGTTCCTTACTGCCGCCGCTTTCAGCAACGAAATATATGTCGCCTGCACGGTCGAGAGCATATGCGCTGCTCACCGAGCGCTCACGCTGCCCCCCGAAGCCAAACCCGAAATTGGAGGTGGCTATCAGCACTGCCACACCTGCCGTGCAATAGACTAGCAATATTACAATAAAGCTGATTATCTTTTTTGCCATATGGGTATCCTCCGTTTTCTGGGTCTGACCAGAATAATTCATTTCCTTTTTTTGCGGCTGCGCAGCCGCCTGAATACTGACTTAAAGAAGCTTTCTTTCAGATACGCTTCACGTGTTTTTTCCGCCGCCGGCTGTATCTCCCGCCATGCTGAATATGCCGCTGCACAGCCCGTATATCCGCCGCTGCGAAGCTTGTCGATATATATGCCTATCTCATCGGGGAAGTACCTGTCACGCTCGAACAGGCTGTTCAGCATTTCGCCGAGCCGCTTTGTCCTGAACGGACCAGTGCCGGTGCAGTCCGGGTCGAGCAGCAGGTTGAAATATACCTTCTGCGCTGTGACGTCCACCACTGCGTTTTCTTCCATCAGACCCGCCGCGGCTATCCTGTCGTCAGCAAGGTCGAACTCCAGCGCATTGCACAGCATACTGTCGGCAAGCTTCAGCGACGTTTCATAGTCGTGCCGCTTGCGTTTGCAGAACTCCGCAAAAGGCTGTCCCTGCCGATACACGAACACCGCAGAAAAGCTTCCGCTGTCGGTGAGCAGCGACTTCAGCCCGCTGAAATGCAGCTTCTCCATCGTGTAAAACAGCGGGAGAAGCTCCCTGATATACGCCATACTGCCGTATTGATTGACAATGCACATCTCGCCGCTGCTGACCGTTACGTCGCAGCACAGCGCCGCTTCATAGCCGTAATGCGACCTGAGCACTTCAGTCACCTTATATCTTCCGCTGTCGATAAGCTCCTGCAAGCTGCCGCCCCTCCCCTGAAAATCAATCCTCTACAATGACGAACGCCGATGTGCGGGTCTCTCCGTCTGCATTGCTGCAGGCAACGACCTCGTATGTGCCGCCCTCGGACGGCGCCTGATACAGACCGTTGTCGTCGATACTGCCGCCGTCATGATCGGTCACCGACCATGTTACCGTCTTATCCTCAGAGCCGCTGACCTCTGCCATGAAGCGCACTCTCTCAAGCGGCTTCAGCTTCTGGATATCAGGGCTTATGCGAATGACTATCTTGTCCTTTGCCCTCATCTGCGCTGTGTCCCTTGTGGGCTTGTATGCGAACCAGCGAACTCTTACGCTGTGTCCGTCCACATAGTCCGAAAGCCGTATTCCTATGCGGAACGTGCCCTTGTCGGGGCTGAGCAGCGCAGCGGCTTCTATCTTCGGCACCGCCTTTTCGCCCTTTGCCGCAAATATCTCGCCATCGCCGAACAGCAGCTTGCGTTCGCCGCCGTCGTCGTATTCCACAGAAACCGAAAGGCTCACATCGCCTATGCCGAGGTTATGCGGGATATCCTCGGAAAAGAACCGTGCGTTCACCCTGATGGCGCCGGATATCGGTATTTCAGCCACGCCGGACGAGGTTGCATAATCATACGCTTCTGTCGAGGGTATGCCGAACTTGAAACTCAGCCGCTTGTTCTTCTTGCTGTAGGAAGCGTTCACCTGCGGCTTCTGCCAGTAGTCAAGAGTTTCCACCTCGGTGGATACGCCGCCCTTTAGCAGGTCCTCAGACTTCACGACTGCGGTCTGGACGGGCTGCGCAGCGGTATGCGATACCTGCTCCGCCCCGCCGCCGAGATTCACCCTCTGACCAAAGGGAAGCGGGGTTATGTGCCTGATGATGAAGCCCGTGCCTATGTTCAGGCAGTCCATCTTTGCAAGGTATATCGGGGTATTCTCGCCGCCGATATGCTTTTCGAGCGTGCTCATTCTCGTGTCACGCATTATTGCGAAGCTGTCCGCGTCTGCGCACAGATACACCTCAGGAGCGTCCACGGTTATGCGGTCGGTGAAGTCGCCCATCTGCACGGCTATCTCCGCCTTGTCCTTGTGAAGCGGTACTGATATCTCCGCTGCATCTGCGCAGGACAAAGTGAAATCAGCAGTGAAAACGTCGCTCTTGAGGGAAGTATCCTCGGCGAACGACAGGCGGGAACTTTCCTCGCCCTTTGACCTGAAATAGTCCCCTGCGAATGAATATGCAAAGGACACTGGCTGGTCGTCGATACCTTTCAGTATCACGAAACGCACCGTTATCTCATCGCCGGACAAAGCAAGCTTCGGAACTATCCTGATTATACGCAGACCGTGTGCGCTGTAAACCACAGATACGCTGTTCACGCCCGAACCGCCGTATATCTCAGTAAGATCGGGTTCGTCAGTCGAAAGGAACAGCCGGAAGCCCTCCTCAATCTTGTTGTACTGCTCGCTCACGCTGTCCGCTGCGCCGATATTGTTGACCGGCTCACGCTCCTCCTGCGAATACTGCAGGCAGAGATACGCCCTGTCGGACTTTTCGAGTGCGTCATAGCCGTCCACCATGCGCAGCTTTCTTATCACCGGCGCATTTACGCATATCTCTCTGCCCATGTAGTCAAGCGCCAGACCTGTTTCAACAGAGAAGGAAACATCGTCGTTGCGGTATACGCCCAGACCGCAGACAACTCCCGCACCGAAAAGAGTGCGGTTGAGCAGGCGGCGTTTGTTGTTGAAATAACGCTGCTCTGTTTCAAAATCTCTGGCGGTGAGCATTTTTCCGTAGAAATATCTGTTCCTTTCAAGCGGAAAGAAATTACTGTTCTTCATCGTTGCTTCCTCCTAAAATCAAATCTCCGCCTATCCTGCTGCCTGCGTCCGCCCCTGCGCAGGAATACCCGCTGATGACTGAATTAACGCCAAGATAGGTATGGCTTTCAAGAATTATATTTCGCTTCAGAATGACCACCTCAGCTTCGGTGTAGGCGGGTATCCTGTTTTTCAGCTTTTCTGTGAATATATTAGCCTCGTGCGTGTCCGCAAACGTCTTTTCCGGCAGCATAAGAAAGAATCTGTAAGGGTCGCTGCCGAAAAGCCTGCGGTAGACCTCTCTGTCCTTTCCCTCGCTCACCATTCGGCTCACGCTGAAATACTCGACCACGTTCGGCGTAACGCCGTATTCCTGCTCTATCCAGCGCACAAGTCCCTTTTTCGTGCCAGTCGTGCGGTGGTCCTCGGCTGCCTGCCGTATCTTCTCACGCAGCCGCTCGTCTGAGATATACGCTGCGTCGTCCGTCATTATCCATTCTGCAAGGTATCTCAGCATATCGCCCTTTGCGATGCGATAGTCAAGAGCCTCACCGGAATGCGCTATGCGGCTGTCCATATCGAAGAATATGCTGTCGAAGATGGACATGAACCTCGACATGAAGCCGTTCTCGCCGTCGCTCGCCCGATATGCTTCGGGGAGATAATCCATCATGCTCTCACTTTTCAGCAGAAGCTTCAGCTTATCCAGCCTGAACGGCTGACCGTCCAGAAGCATGATATCCAGCCTTATCCATATGTACCTGCCCTGCAGCCCAAGCATTCCGTCGCTGCAGTTGGTGTAAAGCGGGGTAAACAGCCCGCTTATCATCTCCAGTCGCTCTGCGGGACTGACTGTTCCGTCCCTCAGCAGGCTGTCAAGTTCCATTGTCCTGCCGCCGCAGACGACCAGCGTGCTGTCCGCCGCATATGCGCTGACCCTTACTATCGTATTCTCGCCGCAGCATGAGCCTATCTCAAGGCTGCGCCAGTTAAAGCCGTGCTCCGTGGAATCCGCAGAACCGGTTATCATGGTGCAGCTCACTCTGCCCTCAGAGGAGATCACGCTGCTGCCGCTCAGTTCCATGCCGTCAAGCAGACATCGCTGCCATTCAGACGCACGGTTGAGCGTGATATATAGTCTGCCTCCGTTCAATCCAGTCCCTCCTTAAAGTTCGGTCACGACAAGTTCGGTCGTGCCGCAGCAGGCTATCGCATGGGGCGGTATCTGTATCCCGCCGGCTGTACGCGTGCAGTCTGCCCTTTCGGCGGAAAGCCTGAGGTATTTCACCGTCAGCACGCCCTCCACCGAGCATATGCCGGATATCACGGCGGCTTCGCTGACAGGCTCGCCGAAATGCGTCCTGCCGTCGCTGCCGTATACCGAAAACATATTGCGCAGCGCCTGCTCCGCACTCGCCCTTGCCTGCCCCACCTCGCGGGTGCTGCATACTATCTCAGCAAATATATTTATCTTTACGTAAACCGGCGCAGCCGTCCTGATGTCTACCGTCAGAAGCCGACAGCCGTCGATATGCCTTTTCACCGCCGCAAGAAATCGCTCGTCCGGTACGGGATACCTGCTCCTGCTGTACGGCAATACCGCCAGCGTGACGGTATTTGCGAGCTTTTCCGGCGGCAATTCGGGTCTGTCAGGATCGAAAAACGGTATAGCCTTGACGTCCGCTATACGCACGCCGGGCGTCCTCAGTGCGATGGTGCGCATATCCTCTGCGGATACCGCCCTGCTGCAGTCCGAAAGCTCGAATCTCAGCCGCCTGAGCGCAGCTTCAAGGCTCTCACGGCTTCTGCCGCCGAAGCACATTTCCGGCTGCGACACCGGATATTCTGCGTCTGCGCCTCGGATACCCTTCAGGCTGCCCGCAAGAATATTGCCGTCTGCGCCCTTAGTTAAAATACAGGCCGTCACCAGAATATTGTCAGTTCCTGCGGGCGGCGCTTCGCCGTTTTCGTTGTCGCCGAACACCAGCTTTCTGCGCTGCTCGTCAAAGCAGAATACCCTGTCCTCAGGGCCTGCAAGTCCCATGCTTTCCGTCCTGAGATATTCACGCCATCTGGGTTTCTCGCTGTCCGCCCTGTCCAGCACCATTATGCGAAGTCCGCCGTCTGTCGGCGTGCCGTCCGGGTCGAATCTGAACTCCTGACACGGCAGTCCGTCTGAGGACAGCGACAGCTTCCCCGCAAAGGCTTCCGTATAGAATATCACACGCACGTTCGGCTGTCCGTCTGCGGCGGCTGTGCCGGAATATTCCGTCAGGTCTATCCGCACTCTGCCGTCAGTCACTGAATATATCGGCTCAGGGATAAGCTGCCAGCCTGCGCCGTCCCTCAGCATGACCAGAAGCCTGCCCTGCGCCGCCATAATGTCGGAGCATTCAGCGAAGCCGTCCGTCAGCAGCATATCCTCGCAGGCGCATTCACGCTTCTTCTGCGTAAGAGTCAGCATATCCGCCGTTATACCGCTCAGCAGCGGCATATCCTCGCAGCCGCTGTAGCCGACATAAGCACGCAGCCACACGCCCGCAGCGGGCGCTTCCACTGAGGAAGCCGCCATGTCCTCCCCCGTGCCGAACGAGATACTGCCGGTCACGGACAGCCCGTGGGTGCTGTCAGACATAACGCTGCAGGGAACGAATCCCGCCGCCGTCGAGTACTCCCACACGATATCCCTCGGCGAACTGTCGTCCTCAAACGGGTTTCTCGCCACAGGACAGCGGTCTGCAATATCGAACCACAGCTTCGGTCTGTCGGAAGCCGCCGAAAGCCTTATGTAAAGATACCTGCCAACGCATTCAAGTTCCTGCCCGAACGGGTGGAACGCCGTTCCGTGCTCGGCGGCTATCTCTGTCACGTCCATGTATTCAGAGCCGTTCCTTAAGTATACTCCAGTCACCCCGCCGACCGCTTTCCTGAACGGCTTTTCAAGCAGAAATTCAGTGCCGTCCGGCGCAGCCGCAGTGCTTCCAGCAGGAAGATATTCCGGCACGCTGCCGCTGAAAGTCAGTCTTGCCGCTGACGGCGCAGCAGGGCGAGGGATAATGCCCGCAAGCCGCAGCATTGCTTCCCTGCTCCTGTCGGATATGCGGTCAAGGTAGTACTGCTGCATTTCTTTCAGCCATGCCCAAAGTTCGATTATCGTGATTCCGGGGTCATGCTCGTTGAAATCCGTCCACTCCGGAAAAATGACCGGAATGCGCCGCTTCGCCGCTTCAACTATATCTGTGTATTTCTGGTCGTCCAGCTTTGGCAGCTTTATCATTGCGGACATCTCCTTTCATGCTCCGGCGGCTCAGCGCTCCGCCTGCCCGTCTATCCTGACGGTGTGGCTTCCTGAAACAGGCAGGAAGTACCTGTATTCCGGCGGCCTGTCAAGCGGTATCGTTATCACTTTGCCGCCGCTGTAGTACTCGCCGGAAAGCAGCACTCTTGAAATATAGGCTATATTCGCCGTCCCTTTCAATGCTGCGTAAATATCTGCTTCGCATATAACTGTGCCGATACCTGCGGAAGCTGTCAGCCTGTCGATTGCCGCAGCTATATCACGCTCGGTCTGCACCGCATATTCATAGTCCCTGATGACCACTGAAACTTCTGCGCTCACCGTCAGCTTCTTCGCCGGAATAACGGCAAGCCTGCCGCCCATCACCGGCTCGCAGCAGCCGCGCTGCCGCAGGAATGCGTCTATCTTACGGCAAAGAGCCGCGGAATACGCTGCGCTGCTGTTGTCAGCGGGCTTCACAACTACCGTCACGCAGCCCGGCTCAGCTTCGCACCGGCGGTTTCTGCCGGGGAAGCAGCGCACCTCGCCGACCTCGGAGAACTCCTCCATTATAAGGCCCTCGTGGTCGCGCACAGTCACTGCCCTGCCGCCGTGGCGCAGCCTCTGCGCTCCGATACGGCGTACTGTTTCTATGCTCTGCTCGTCGCTGCCGCCGCAGGTCGGGCAGATGTTCGTCATGCTCTCAACGAACGGAATGCCGGTGATAAGTCCGTCCAGTCCGCCCGCCGGAAGATTCCCCCTAGTACCGCCGCCGTAGGAATAATCCACCGACAGATCAGGGTCTGAGGAATATGCGGGTATCCTGCCGTAAACGCCGTCGCCGAACGTCAGTCTGCCGGAAGCCCTGTCAAGTTCATAGCGGCGTTCATTACTGCCGCAGCCGGACAGGCTCTCCGTTTCCCGCCACTTTACCCACCATTCAGCGGGCTGACCGTCCTCTCCGTTTATTACACGCACCTGACTGCTGTTCTGCCGCATAAGTTCCTGAAGTTCGCTCAGGGGTGATTCGCCAAGTTCGTTCACCCATACCTCGCAGTCTATGACCGGCGTATTTGAAAGCGTCATCTGCTGGAACTTCTTTCCTGCAAGCAGTGACCTGCGTTCGCCGCTCACAGATATCCTCTGCACCACCTCGACCGCATTCATCTCGATACGGCGCAGCGCCGGAAAAGGCTCTGTGCCATCTGCGCCAAGCGGCTCCTCCACACGTATCCAGTAGCCCTGCTCGCCGAAAAGTTCAGCCTGCGCCATGTCCTCAGGTATATACATCGAAATAAGGCCGCTGCTGCAGAAGCCGTCCGTTTTGTCCACAGTTTTCAGTTCACGCCAGCGGCGGGTATCCGTCTGACCTCCGGCGTAGTAGGAGAACGAAAGTTCTCCCGCCGTATCGGTTTCGCTCTCAAAGCCAAGCCATATATTCACGGGATAGCCGCACGGCGGCTGGTCGAATCTGAAATACACTGTCCTGCGGCTGTCCGGCATAAGTGTGAAAAGTTCCATGCGATTGCCTGCGCCGCTGAGCGTATATTCGCACCTGCGGCAGGAATTGAGCGTGCTCACGCTTGCCGCCTGCACGTAGTCCGTGCCGTAATCGAACCGCAGTTCCACCGACTTCACCAGCGGAAGCAGCCACCTGCCGTTCATGCTGAACCTGTTCTTTACCTCGCGCACCCTCGCCCTTATCCAGAGGTCATTGCAGGCGTTCTGCACTGACATCGCAATATCTGCCGGACAGGTAAAGGTTATGCGGCGGCGGCCGTCACGCCCGCTGCAGGCGAAAAGGTCGATATCACCGCCGACTTCAAGCCTTGCCCAGCCGTAACCGTTCCAGTATTCCCAGATAACATCGGAGATGGATATATCGTCAGGGGTCTGCGGTTTCAGTTCGCCCTTGTCCACAAGCAGCTTCTGCTCGAAATCAGGCTCGGCGTCCGTTTCGCCGTTCTGGGACACCACAGTGCTCACCCAGAGTTCCAGCGATATCTCTGCGCCCGCCTTGCTGAATACCTCTGACGAACCTATATAGAATGCGTCGTAGGCATTCGGCTCTTTTCCGAAAACATATCCGCAGCCGCTGACGGGAAGTTCCGTGTCGTTTGCGAAAAGGCTGTCGGGTAGCCTGCCGGTCATGGTTTCCGGCTCGTCCACGCTGCGTGAACTCAGCAGGATATTGTCTGCGGTTATCGGCTCGGAAGCCTCCGTGCGGCGCATCTCGCAGAATACCCTGAAATGCCCCTCCTCGTCCGGCTCTCCGTCCTCGTTTACGGGTATCGCTCTGCCCTCAGGCTTCGTCAGTATTATGCAGCCCTCGCTCTGTCTTGCCGAAAGCGGTATTATTCCACGCTCGCCGACCATCGACCACTGTGCGCAGTCGGGGCTGCAGAGCGCCTTTATGTGCGAATCGTCACGGCTTCCCGCCGCTGCGGTCACTCTCATGCTTATCTCAGAAGCGCCGCTCAGGCTCAGCGCATTATCCTGAACTACCGAAAAGCAGTGCTTCTCGGCGTTCATCTCAGGCTGCGGGCGGAATAACGTCACGTCAGCCGGCACGCCCTCCTCCATCGGGGTGCGTGTGATGACGTCCTTTGACGGGTCGGTCATGAATATGTCGGTAAACTCAGCCGGCACTGCAAAATACCCCTGAGTTGTTTCAAACACTATCCGTTCGTCGTCCTTGTCCGTAAAAAGCTGCGTGCCCTTTTTTATGAACACACGCTGGGAAGCCCCCTCTGCCAGCCTTGCCGCCGCAGTACCTACTGCGGGAGATACTGGCTTTGCGCACACGCCCAGCATATTCAGGAACTCTATGTTGCATTTGTCCGGGAATCTGTCAAGCCGCTCGACCGTGCCGCTGAACATCTCAGAAAACAGCATTGCAAGCGCAGTTCCTCCGTCGGGGTCGGCGGGGTCGAAATGCCACTCCGGAGTATATGCCCTGCTTTTTTCGCCGACAAGGGCAAGAATATCCTTTGCCGTCCTGCCGTCAAGCTTTGGTGTAGTCATTTGCCCTCGCCCTCCATCATATAGAATGGGTAAACCATGTTGAACTGGTTATTCGTGGAACGCAGCGTGTAGGTTATGTTCAGCGCAAGCACGCCGCTTCCGTCGTCTGACTCAGCCTGAACGCTGATATCCATTATTCTCGGCTCCCAGAGTTCCAGCGCCTCACGCACGCTGTCCTCCAGCGCAGAGATACGCTCGTCACGCTTGTCTGAAAACAGGAATTCCCCCGCCGCCGTGCCAAACTCCGGAAGCATGACCCGCTCGCCGATATTCGTGCGCAGAATAATGCGTATCGCCTGCTCTACGTCCTCCTCGGCGCTGCTCATGGCTATTCTTCCGGTCGAAGGGTCAACGCTGAAAGGGAAGCTGAATCCCCGTCCCATGAAGCTTTTGTTGTCAGTCATTGCGTATCCCTCCGGTCAATTAGTTTATGCTGGTCATTGAGCCCTTTATCGTCATCGAGCCGCTGCTCTTTACCGTCACCGAGCCGCTGCCCTCTATCTGCGCCGTTCCGCTCGCCTTTGCCTTTATCTGCGCAGAACTCAGCGTTATTTCCTTGTTCGTCTTTATTTCAACCGCACCCGACGTTCCGTCGCAGGTTATGGTGACTCCGCTGCCGACCTTTATCACCAGCTTCTTGTCGCAGGTGAGCTCCACTGTGCCGCCGTCCTCTTTCATGGTCAGCTTGTTCTTTCCATCGGTCACCGAAATAAGCTTCTTTTCGTCGTCGAGAAGCACTTCCCTGCCCTTGGGCGTGGATACGGTTATCTTCTCCTTTTTGTCCTCGTCGCCGAACTCCAGAAAGCTCTTGTTCGGCGTTGACAGGCGGTACTGCTGATTCTTCCCGCACTTTACCGCAAGCGGCGGCTTGGACTTGCTCACCCACAAGCTTCCCAGCACGAACGGGCGGTGGATATCTCCGTCCTCATACGCCAGCACCACGATATCCTCAACGTTCGGGTGGAAGAAAAATCCGCATTCTTTCCCGCCGAACGGCGTCATGCAGTGTATCCAGCCGGTCTCGCCGAGGTTCTTGTCTGCGCTGATATATGCACACTTCACCCTGCCCAAGTCCTTGGGGTCTTTTATGGAAGTGACCTTGGCAAGTGCGATACCGCCGCAGGAAGAACCCCTGCCGCCTGCGTTCATCATATCAAATCCGTCCATGCTCGACCTCCGTCAGACTGTCGGCGAGCAGAAGCCCACCGTCGTGAGAAATCCACCCGCACTGAAGCGGTGAGTCACCGATGTGACATAATATGTGCCGTTTATCTTCGGGTCAAGTCCCCCGAAGCGTATCTTCGTACCGGGCTTCAGCGATTCATTGCCGACCACCTGCGCCTGTCCCGTGCAAAGCTTCAGACAGCTTTCACGCATAAGCGCTTCGGCGTATATCTTGGCTTCGCTCTGATTTTTCAGCGTTTTGCAGACCTTTTCAAGCACCTTTGCCTTGACCGGCGGGCAAAGCGACGCACCGCTTTTTCCTGCGCCGGAAAGCGGCGTGCAGTCCGCCGAAAAATCCTCTATGGTATCGGGCGTAGTGCCAAGCACACGCACCTTGCCGAGCTGTCCGGAAAGCACGACGTTCCTTGAAAAGCTAAGCAGGTTCTTTCCCCAGTCGTAGCTTTCACCCATGGAAGCGGTGGTGTATATATTCTTCACGAACATCAGCTTTGTTCCGGTCATGCAGAACGAACAGCCGGAAAGCTTCGCCAGCATACAGATGAACGAGTAGTCGTCCATGTCGTGCTGATTCAGCGGGTATTCCTTATCCGCAGCCCCCGGCACGGATACGGTCACGCCGTCGGTGTAGCTTTTTATCGGCGAAAGAAGCTTGTTGACTATCTGGCTCACGCTCTCGTTTTCAAAGCCCTCACGCGAGGTATTGCCCATGAGCAGTCCTCTTGCATCAAGGCAGGATATCGTCATGGATACGCCGTCCTGCGAAAAATCCACGCCCACAGAGTTTATGTAGCCCATGAACACAGGCTTCGTCAGCTTGTAGCCCATCTCCACCTTGACCTTTTTGCCTGCGGTGGCTGTGCCGATAATGCTGCCCGCCGTGCTGTTCTTGTGGCTGTACTCGCAGAATATGGATATTTCGCAGCTGTTAGCCATTTCAGAAGCGGTAAGCTGCACCGAAACGGATTCTATCATATTTGACGACGCCTTGAGCTGCTTGCCGTCAATAAATACCTTGCACTGCGGAACAAAGACCGCCTGCGGGTCAAGCTTCATGCTTCTTCTCTGCCTTTCGTGTTATTCTATGTGCGGCTTTAGCGCACCTTGTCAGTCTAGTATCGGCGGTATCACTATATCAGTGCCCGATTCCAGAAGTCTGGGATTCTCGATACCGTTTGCCTGCGCTATCCTGCGCCATTCTCCGCAGTCGCCGTATTCCGCAAACGCAAAGGCATACAGCCTGTCGCCGTCGGACACGGTGCGTGCTTTTGTGCGGTCGGGCGAATTACGCACGTTGTTGTCCATCTTATCGGATATCAGCGAAATATCGACCACTGCCCTGACAGGTCTGCCGTTGAAAGCAAACATCGTGAACCGCTGAGATATCGACAATATGTAACCCTTAAAGCTTATCGAGCCCCACACAAATTCCACCAGACTTGGCGCATGGATATCGGAATTGACGGTGGTAAGCTTCATAAGCGGCTCTGTGAACAGCCTGACGTCCATTTTCAGCAGGTCGGGAGCGGCGGCTGAAAGCAGGCTTATCGGCTGATTTGAAGCCTCGCCCACGCTGTAGGTATCGAACAGCAGACTGAAACTCATGACCTCTGCCTCGCCGCTTACAAACTGCAGCACCGGACGGTCAAGTCCGGGAATCTTGTGCTGAGCATAGTTCACATTGCGCTGTATGGTGAAGTCAGTCGGGTTGAATACGCAGGGGATAGTGCCCACGGAAGCTATCATCGTACTTACATTAAGCAGCTTGTTTGCGCCGTCCAGCACCTTTATCTTCGCCTTGATAGGTCCTATCATAGTTCAGTTCTCCCCTCTGCTTTCAAAGCCCAATTCTGCGCCGATCTCTTGCGAGTCTGCTTTCGATGCGCTCGTATACCTTGTCAGCCAGTCTTGTTATCTCCTCACGGCTCATTCTGTCAACGGAAATGTCTGTCGATGTGCTGACCTTAGCCGGCGAACTTTGCGTGATTATCCTCCGGTTTTCCGCAGGTTTTTCCGGCTGCGGCTTTTCCTTTAGTTCGACCGGAGGAAGCTGGCTCATATACGGGTTTTGCGCCGTGAATCTGTCCATTTCTTTCGGCGGTACAAGCATGACCATCTCGTCAGCGCCGCCGCTCTGTCTGAATGTGAACGCCTGTCTTACTGCGTTTCGCTCCGGTATCGGCTGTGCCCGGTGCATAAGCCGTGCAATATGACCGGACATCGGAGAAACAATGCTTTCCCTGACAATAGCCACCCTGCGCAGTCCGCCGTCACGTCCTGCATTTCCCACAGCAGTATTTTCTGTGAGTCCGCTCGTCTGCGCTTCTTGCTCGATCTGCTGAGAAAGCCCGCTCAGCGGCACTTCTCCGCGCTCCTGTGGTAGGGGCTTTACCGTGCCGGAAAGCAGTGCGGTCTGCGATGTTTCGGCGGTTACCAAATCCCGCTCAACTGTGGTATTTCTGCTTGCGACCGACTGCCCGCCCGACTGCGTAACGCTCTCAAGAACTGCGGTATGATTATCGCTATCAGACTGCTGATGAAGCCCGCTCAGCGGCACTTCTCCGCGCTCCTGAGTTAGGGGCTTTACCGTGCCGGAAAGCGGTGTGTTCTGCGATGTTTCAGCGGTTACCGAATCCCGCTCAACTGTGGTATTTCTGCTTGCGACCGACTGACCGCCCGACTGCAAAACGCTCGCACGAACTGCGCCCTGACTATCGCCCTCAGACTGCTGAGAAAGCCCGCTCAGCGGCACTTCTCCGCGCTCCTGAGGTAGGGGCTTTACCGTGCCGGAAAGCGGTGCGGTCTGCGATGTTTCAGCGGTGGATTCGCTCCGTTGCTCAGCGGTCTGCAGTGCTCTTTCAGCTACTGCAGAAGCCTGCCGAACTGCGCCCTGACTATCGCCCTCAGACTGCTGAGAAAGCCCGCTCAACGGAATTTCTCTGCGTTCCTGAGGTAGGGGCTTTACCGTGCCGGAAAGGGGTGCGGTCTGCGCCGTTTCAGCGGTGGATTCGCTATGTTGTTCGGTGGTCTGCGGTGCTCTTTCAGCAACTTCGGAAACCTGCTGAACTGCGCCCTGACTATCGCCCTCAGACTGCTGAGAAAGCCCACTCAGCGGGATTTCTGTGCGCTCCTGTGGCAGGGGCTTTACCGTGCCGGAAAGCGGTGCGGTCTGCGCCGTTTCAGCGGTGGATTCGCTATGTTGCTCGGTTGTTTGCGGTGCTCTTTCAGCAACTTCGGAAACCTGCTGAACTGCGCCCTGACTATCGCCCTCAGACTGCTGAGAAAGCCCGCTCAGCGGTATTTCTCTGCGTTCCTGAGGTAGGGGCTTTACCGTGCCGGAAAGCGGTGTGTTCTGCGATGTTTCAGCGGTTACCGAATCCCGCTCAACTGTGGTATTTCTACTTGCGACCGACTGACCGCCCGACTGCAAAACGCTCTCACTGAATGCGCCCTGACTATCGCTCTCAGACTGCTGAGGAAGCCCGCTCAGCGGTATTTCTCTGCGTTCCTGTGGTAGGGGCTTTACTGTGCCGGAAAGGGGTGCGGTCTGCGCCGCTTCGGCGGTTACCGTTCCCCGCTCAACTGTGGTATTTCTGCTTGCGACCGACTGACCGCCCGACTGCGCAACGCTCTCACTGAATGCGCCCTGACTACCGCCCTCAGACTGCTGAGGAAGCCCGCTCAGCGACACTTCTCTGCGCTCCTGAGTTAGGGGCTTTACTGTGCCGGAAAGTGGTACGTTCTGCGATGTTTCAGTGGTTACCGAATCCCGCTCAACTGTGGTATTTCTGCCAGCGACCGACTG
>CAKSEC010000010.1 GCA_934446355.1 uncultured Oscillospiraceae bacterium
TTTATTCAGGGCTTAAAGGATAAGCCTACATTGTTTCAGACTACCGCTGCCAAACTCGGTATATACCACAAGCTTATAAAGCCCTATACTCCTCGCCACAACGGCAAGGTTGAACGCAGCCACCGCGAAGATCATAACAAATTCTATTCCTGCCACAGCTTTTCTTCCTGTGATGACCTTAATCAGCAGTTAAAAGACCATCTCGCTCGGTCTAATAATCGTCCGATGCGTCCTCTGGGCTGGCTTTCTCCCATTGAATTTCTTTCTATTTACCGTGTACAAAATCATTGACAAACCTACACTGCGTGACACATGAAATCAATTGCGTGTTCACTCTTGACAAATCCTGCCGGATAGTGTATAATTATCTCCCTGTATTGTATAAAAGGAGGTATTAAATGACTATCCAGACTGAACGGCTTATCCTGCGTGAACTGACGTCCGAAGATTTTTCTGCGATGTATGGAGTTCTCGCAGATTCTGACATAATGCAGCATTATCCCTATACCTTTGACGAGAATCGCGTCTGGAGCTGGATAGCCTGCAACCAGAACCGATACAGAATATTCGGCTTCGGGCTTTGGGCGGTCACTCTGAAAAGCACCGGCGAGGTCATCGGCGACTGCGGGCTGACCATGCAGAACATCAACGGCGTGATAGCCCCTGAGATAGGCTACCACATAGCGAAAAAGCACCAGCGTCAGGGCTATGCGGGCGAAGCGGCGAGAAAATGCCGTGACTGGACGTTCCAGAATACGCCGTTCAACGTGATATATTCCTACATGGAGAAATCCAACATACCGTCTGCGCGCACGGCTATGTCCAACGGAATGAAGCTTACCGGCGAATACGACCACGACGGCGTTACCACCTGCGTATATTCCATCACACGCAGCGAGTGGGAGAAGCTCACATAAAACAAAACCGGAGGCTTGTGACCTCCGGTTTCTGTTTTCCTCTAAAAAAGAATTAGCCGAACAGGTTGCCGATAAGTTCAGCAGCGCTGTCAAGAGCCTTTTCCTCAGGAGTTCTGTTGTCGCAGCCGCCCAACATCAGTACGCCGACGAGAGCAAGAGCGATCAGGAGACCCTTCTTGAATTTCATACCTAACACCCCTTCCGCAAACCATTCCCGCAGCCGTATCAAAGCGCGGAAAATACACATCACAATAATATGTACCTGAAATAGTATATCATATAGTTAGCAGAAAGTCAATGATGTTTTGCACAAAAAATCGTAATATAAACCAACGTCTTTTTTACAGCGGTACCATGACTATCTCGCCGTCACGGATAGTCGCCTTGGAATGCGGAGTCATGACGTTCACCGGATATACGCAGGAATTTATCCTCAGCACTACGCCAGGATAGAACGCCTTTTTGCAGGAAATGGACAGATCCTGCTTGCGCTCCAGCGTGGTTTCGATCTCCTTTATTCTTGCGGTCATACGCTTGATATCGCCCTGTAGCTGGAATCTCGAACGCATAGCCTCGACCTTCATCTGCTCACGCTGCGGCGGCAGCTTGCTGACCTTCGCCATCTCAGCGAGCGCTGTGATTATCTTGCCAAGCTGATCAAGCTTATCCTCCATTTCGGCTATCTTGCGCTTGTGACCCTCCATCTCCTCTGACAGAACGGCGTTGTTGCCGAGCGTTACAAGCGTTTTTGCGTAGCTTTCAGAGCCTATCACGCTGGCGGTGATGTTTTCAAGCGCGGTGTACTTGCCGCCAAGCAGGATACCCTTGCCGCTTGCAATGATCTCCTTGCCCGCAAATACCTCGCCGGCGATAAAGGAATTAGCTTCGATGTTGCCTGCCGCATAAAGCTTGCTGTTCTCGCAGAAATCAAGCTTTATATTGCCCTTTTCACTGTGAAGCTCGGAATTTATGCTGCCGAGTTTAACTGTGATATTTCCGTCGGCGGTGATCTTACCGTTGGTGACGGTTCCGTTGACGGTTATGTTCTTTTTGGAGGATACTGCGTATCCCTCAAGCACGTTGCCCTTTATGATTATATCGCCGATGAAGTCGATATTGCCGCTGGATACGTCAACGTCGCCCCTTATCAGCAGGGATTCCTCAATGCAGAATGCGCCGCCGCTGTATGCCAGATTTCCGTCCACCGAAGCGATTATCTGCGTTCCGTCCGCAGTGAGCTCCGTGCCCTTTCCTATAGAATAGGAGGAAGCAGTGCCGACTCTCTGGCGAACTGACTTGCCCATAATGTCAACGCCCGGCTCGCCCTCAGTCGGAGGGGTTATCTTTGCTATCGCAGTTCCACGGTAAATATTGCGTACCAGACCCAGATTCTTGTAATCCACGTTGCCGTTCTCGTCCTCAACGGGTTTGAACGTTTGCTCGCGGTTGTAGAAATACTCGATCTTGCCGTCCTGTCCATCGACCGGAGGCTTCCATCTTGCAATACAGATATTCTCGCCGTAGCGTTTGTTCTCTACGGCGTCATTGAGCGCAGCCTCGTCAAGACCGAACGCTATTTTCTTTTCTCTGACTGCGGCAGTCACCTTGTCCTCTGTGATATCAAGACCGCCGTTCTCCGGTGCGGTGATAGTCATGAAAGCAGTCGTGCAGTTCGGGTCGACAGATATCTCAACTTCGGAATGAATGATTTTTCCTTCTCTGTTCTCTGACATAGGAAAGCCCCCTTTTCAAAAGAATTATTTGCTCATCTATATTTTAGCATATCACAGGAGATTTTGCAATAGCTTTCCGGAAAAAATACACAAATAATCAGACTGGCGATAAACCCTCATCTTCGTCGTCACGAACCTAACGACAGGCACAAAGCCTAGTCGTTAGGTTCGTTCCTAGAATCTGAGGGCTTCTCGCCAGTCTTGGTGCGTACTTTTTTCAACAGCCCCAAGTTATACTATTTATTTTCGTCCTGCGCCAGATATTCCTCCACAGCGGCGATAAACATTCTCCCATACCGCTGCGCTTTCATCGAGCCAACGCCGGATATTCCGAGAAACTCCTGCATGGTGCGGGGCTTCTTTACGCTCATCTCACGCAGCGAAGCATCAGTGAATACCACGTAAGCGGGTACTCCCAGAATGGAAGCCTGCTTTGTGCGCAGTTCACGCAGCTTCTGCATAAGCGCCGTATCCTCCTCGCCGGGCGCCGCCTTGAATACCGCCGCAGGCGCAGCCGCAGAAGCCGCGCGCTTTGGCCGCTTCATCAGCAGCGTGCTGCGCGATTTCACCAGTTCGTCAGCCGCCTGAGTAAGGCACAAGGTTTGATATTCGGGCTCCTCCGTGATATAGCCCAGCTGCATTAAATAGTCGATAAGTTCCCTGACGTAGCTTTGCGTGTATTCTTTCATTATGCCGTATGTAGACAGGGTATCATAGCCGCCGTTTATTATCTGCTCAGTCTGACCCCCGCAGAGTATCGCAGCGATAAGCGACCTGCCGCCGCTGCGTCCCCTCTGTTTCAGCCGGAATATGCAGGAAAGCACCTTCTGTGCTTCGACAGTAACGTCGAGCGTGTCCATCTCTGCGTCGCAGTTGCCGCAGTGGCCGCACGTCAGTTCTGATTTCTCACCAAAATAGCTGAGGATAAAATGCCGCAGGCATTTTGTGGTGGTGGAATAGAACGTCATCTGCTTCAGGCGTTCCTTGTCACGGCGGCGTATTTCCTCCTGTTCCTCGGCGGAAAGCTCGCTGTCCTCGTGCGCATGGTCGATAAGAAATTCCGCCGTCCTGACGTCGCCCTTGCTGTACAGAAGTATGCAGCGTGCCTGACCTCCGTCCCGTCCGGCTCTGCCCGCTTCCTGATAGTAGCTTTCAATGTCCTTGGGCATATTATAGTGCACCACCAGCGACACGTTAGATTTGTCGATACCCATTCCGAACGCATTCGTTGCGACTATCACGCTGCAGCGGTCGTATATGAAATCCTCCTGCGCACGCTGCCTGTCCTCATCGGGAAGCCCCGCATGATAGCAGCACGCTTTTATCCCGTTCAGCCGCAGCATATCGCACACCGATTCCACGTTTTTTCTGGTCGAGCAGTAGACTATGCTGCTCCTGCCGGAAAGCTCCCGGATAATGCTGAGCAGCGCAGCGTCCTTATTGCGCTGCTCCGTGCGCCTTACCTCGAAATAGAGATTCGCACGGTCGAAGCCCGTCGTGACTGAATAAGGCTGGCGCAGCCCCAGTATCCTCACGATATCCTGCTTGACGATATCAGTCGCAGTCGCAGTGAACGCCGCAAGCACCGGCCGCTGGGGCAATGACTGCACAAACTCCGATATTTTCAGATAACTCGGACGGAAGTCCTGACCCCAGTGGGACACGCAGTGCGCTTCGTCCACCGCCACCAGCGGTATTTCAAGCTTCGCCGCTATGCTAGTGAAATCGCCGCTGAGAAGCCGCTCCGGAGCGACATACAGTATGCTGAGCCTGCCAGCCGCTGCGTCGTCAGCCACCCTGAAATATTCACGCTGAGTCAGCGAACTGTTGATATACGCCGCCCTCACGCCCGACTGCTGTAACGCCTCCACCTGATCCTTCATCAGCGATATAAGCGGAGAAATGACCACGGTCGTGCCGCCCATCATCAGCGCAGGTATCTGATAGCACATTGATTTTCCCGCACCAGTCGGCATTACTCCCAGACAGTCCTGCCCTGACAGGATATGGTCGATAAGCTCGCCCTGCCCCCTGCGAAACGAACTGTGACCGAAATACTGCTTCAATACGTCTGTTTTGTCCATAATACTCCCGCTTCCCGCAACGTTATAAAAAGGGGCTGCAGAACTGCAGCCCCACATATTACATTTGCCGTTTAATTTCCGCATTCAATGCTTATCTCATTGAACTTTCCGAGTATATCGTCAACGACAAGCTGCTGCTTTTCCTCGCCGTCGATATCCATGACAGCCTTGCCGCCGTGCATCATTACCAGCCTTGTTCCGTATTCCACTGCAAAACGCAGGTTGTGCGTTACCATCAGCGTGGTGAGGTGCTTTTCCTTAACGACCTTTTCGGTTATCTTCATCAGCGTTTCAGAGGATTTCGGGTCAAGTGCCGCAGTGTGCTCGTCAAGTATCAGCAGGTCTATGTCGGACATCGTTGCAATTATCAGCGCAAGCGCCTGACGCTGACCGCCCGACAGCGAGCCAGCAAGCACGCCCATTCGGTTCTCCAGTCCCATTCCACAGCTTTCGAGAAGCTCCTTATAGTGCTGCTCACGTCTGCGGTTGACTGCAGGCAGTAAGCCATAGCGGTGATGCTTGTTGTCTGCCAGTGCGAGATTCTCTCTGATGGTCAGGCTGCCGCAGGTGCCCATCTTCGGGTCCTGAAGCACACGGCCTATGCGCCTTGCCCTTTCAAACTCCTTGGTCATGACGATATTCTCGCCGTTGAACACAACTGCGCCTGAATCAGGCTGAATGCCGCCGCAGATAACGTTCAGCATGGTAGTCTTGCCGCTTCCGTTCGAGCCTACCACGGAGATGAAATCCCCGTCCTTTACCTCAAGGCTGAAGCTGTCAAACAGCTTGTTTTCATCGACCGTACCGGGATTGAACACCTTGGTTATCTTGCTGAGCGCAAGCTTTGCCTTTGACTGAGCAGGCTCAGGCTTCTTACCCAGCGCAGCGATAAGCTTCTTTATCTGACCGCCGCCGAGCACCAGTGCGATAAGGAATATGAGCGCCTTCATGAGGTTGTTGAAGTCGGTCGGAAGTCCCAGCGAAAGCACTAGCTGATAAGCCGCCTTGTAGATAAGGCTTCCCAGTATCACCATCGTTGTGCCCTTCATGAACTTAACACGTCTGAAAAGGCTCAGACCGATGATCACCGATGCCAGACCAAGCACGACCATGCCTATACCCATCTGCTGGTCTGCCGAGCCCTTATTCTGTGCGATCACCGAGCCTGCAAGCGCAGCGAAGCCGTTTCCGAGCGCAAGGCCGAATATCTTTATCGTGCCGGGGTTCTTGCCCAGCATTACGGTATACTTGTCGTTTGCGCCGGTGGCACGCAGAAGAAGTCCGTGCTTTGTGCGCAGGTAGAGGTCGAGAAGCAGCTTGCATACTATCACGATTATCAGCGATACGACCGCAGTCCTGATGTAGAAGCCGTCGCCGACGTTCTTCGGGATAAGCCCGCCGAGTCCGGAATTGAATATCGTGTCCTTGGTGAAGAACGAAGCTATCGCCTTTCCGTCAGTGCCCGCCTTGAGTATAACAAGGTTCACCGACAGCATTGCGGTATACATGATGATACCGCACAGCAGCGGAGTAATATGCAGCTTCACGTGCATAAGTCCCGTGAGCACACCCGCAGCCATTCCAGCCGCAAAGGATATCAGCAGCGCCAGCCACGGATTCACGCCCTGAATGATGAGCACACCGGTCAGCACTGCGCCGAGCGGGAACGTTCCATCGACTGACAGGTCGGGGAAATCAAGTATGCTGTAGGTGATGTACATTCCCATCGCAAGGAGCGCATACATAAGCCCCTCGTTGAGAATATCAAGTAAGATGTTGATAAACAGTGTCATTTCTGTCCCTTTCCAGACCCGTCAGCCGCTTTTGTTATGGACGCACTTGTGCAGTGCCGTTACCTATTAATTACGCAGCCTCAGCCTCAGAATTTGTGGTGACCTTTTCAGCGTTCTCCAGACCCTCAGGGATAGAGAAGCCGAAGCTTTCCATAACGTCTGTGTTGATCACCGGAGTACCCTCGGAGATAGTGCCGACTGCCATAGTCTTGGGGTCGGTGCCGTTCAGCATTTCAACGCCCATCTCTGCGGTCTTTTTGCCAAGCGCAACATAGTCGATGCTTATGGAAGCGATACAGCCGTTCTTTACCTGCTCTATTTCAGAACCGTATACCGGTACCTTTGCAGCGTTTGCCTTTTCAAGCAGCACAGACAGGTTGTTTACGACGTTGTTGTCGGTGAAGTTGTTTATGCAGTCCACCTGAGAAGCAAGCGTGGTGGCAGCCTGAGGAATATCAGCCGCACCGGAAACGCCCTGCTCGACTACCTCGATACCTCTTGCCTCGCATACGCTCTTGAGGGTCTTGAGCTGAGAAAGGGAGTTTGCCTCGGTCGTGGTGTAAAGCACGCCTATCTTCTTTACGTCAGGCTGAATAGACTGAATGAGATCTACCTGAGCGTCAAGGTCGAGTATATCAGAAGTACCGTTGCAGTTCTCGTTGCCTGCTTCAAGGCTCTCGGTAAGTCCTGCAGCCACCGGGTCAGATACTGCGCAGAACACTACCGGAATATCCGACTTGCTGGCTGCGGAATAAGCGGAAAGAGCCGCCGGCGTAGCTATCGCATAGATGATGTCGTAGTCCTTGGACACGAAATTTGCTGCGATAGTGTCGCACGCTGCGCTGTCTGCTGCGCCGTTCTGCAGGTCGATGGTCACGCCGTCCTCGCCGTAAGCTGCGATAAGTCCCTGCTCGATACCTGCGTAGCAGTTATCAAGCGACGGGTGAGCCGCAAACTGAATAACGCCGACCTTTACCGCCTCGCCGGAAGCAGAACCGCTTTCTGCTGCGGAACTGCCCTGTGAACTGCTGTCGGAGCTGTTCCCGGAAGAACAGCCTGTGAGCGCCATTGAGATTGCCATTGCGGCACCGAGAAGCTTTGCTGTGTTTGTCTTTTTCATGTCGTTTCTCCTTTGTTCGTCTACGGGCGTATGCAGAAAATAAAAAAACCTGCCCCATTATATGGGACAGGATCTCTCCTGCGATACCACCCAAATTCGCCCTTTCGGACGCACTCGTGTATGCGCACTGCATAATGCAAAACGCACCCCGCTGTAACGTGCGGCAACGTCTCCCCTACTGCGGAAATCCGGTTCAGTTCGCCCTCGCAGGTCCATTCGTGAGTGCATACGCACCGTGCTCACACCGCTGCACGGCTCTCTGAAGCGCATTGGCAGACCTTACTACTCCTGCTCAAAGGTTTATGTGTTTTTTATGTACATTATGATTCTACCACACGTTACCCATTTTGTCAAGTGGTAATTATAGATTTTTTCATAAAAAGATTTTTTCAGAAAACACTTGACAATTTCCCGTGAATATGTTATCATAATAAAACATTGAGGGAGTAGTCGGTTGGGCAGCCAGCGATATGCCAACATACTGATGTCACCATTTGGTATATCTTAATTGACGAGACTCACATATTACCGCCGGCGGTATCCGGCAGAGTATGTGACCTCTCTCATTATATGATGTGAGCAGGCGCAGCGTCTGCTTTTTTTATTGTCCGGCGAAGAAAAGGACGGTAAAAAATATGGGACTTGTTGAATTACTGCTGCTGGCTGTCGGACTTTCTATGGACGCTTTCGCCGTGTCAGTCTGTAAGGGGCTCGCCATGGGCGAGGTGAAGCCGAAACACGCACTCATCTGCGGAGCGTGGTTCGGAGGATTTCAGGCGTTGATGCCGATGATAGGCTATCTTCTCGGCGAAGCGTTCGAGAACATCATCTCGGCGGTGTCGAGCTGGATAGCATTCGGTCTGCTGGTGCTCATCGGAGGAAATATGCTGCGTGAAGCCCTCTCAAAGGACGAGGAAAAAGCGAGCGCAGGCATAGACGTCAAAACAATGTTCCTGATGGCGGTAGCTACAAGCATTGACGCACTGGCTGTCGGGATAACGTTCGCCTGCGTACCGGTGCAGCTTTTCGCAGGACCGCAGCTTCTCAATACTATATGCGCAGTGCTCATCATTGGTGCGACAACGTTCCTGATATCCTGCGGAGGAGTAAAGGCAGGCGGCGTTTTCGGCACGAAATACAAAAAGGGCGCAGAGATAACCGGCGGCGTTATACTTATTCTTATCGGCGTGAAAATATTGCTGGAACATCTTTTGGGGAAATAAAACTGTGCGGGGCTGCAAACTGCAGCCTCGCAATTTATATTATCCCTGAAAATCTATATATTGAACATATCCGACCTTCCACCCGCTGTCGGACTGCCGAAGCCCCATGTTCAGATACATAGCCATGTCAATGCCGTCAACGATGACCTTATATTTCACAGGATAGACCCCGTCGCCGCCGGTCGCTGCGTCAAACGAATCGGGTATACTGAAAGTCATTTCGATATCGCTTGTGTATTTGCTTCCATCGGATAAGATGGTGTCAAAATTCGGGTCGGACATAATCTGCGAAAGCACCTGCTTATCGTTTCTCATGTAGGCTATAGCAGCCCTGTTTGCATTCGCCATAATATCCTCGCCCATTTCAGTGGCGATAAATTCCGCCGTGGCGGGATCGTCAGAAGCCTTGATTTTTATTGCGATCGGCGTATCATTCGTGTAAAGCTGCGACAGTATCTCCGCAAACCTGTTCAGCTCAACGCCGTAGCAGTCCAGCAGGACATATTTGCCGTTCGCCGTCTTAAAACCCGCAATATACACGTCATCGCCCTGCACGCTCTTTCCATAGCCCGCATACAGCTTTCCGAAGCCGTCCGCTCCCTGAATGAAATCGCTGCTTTCCTGCGCGGGATATCTGCCGAGCGTCATCATTCCAAGGCGCATATCCCAGTCGTCGAGCACGCTTATGTCAACGACCTCGTTCGTGGTATCCGAAGCATAGTGGATATAATACCGTGCGCCGGTGCGGTTCTTTCCGCTGAAATAATCTATCTTGTCCGTTGTATAGAACGACTGTGCATACTCGCCGTCATAAAGCTCGTCGCCGCTGGCTGGATTGCTGATAAAGCTGCGGCTCTCGTCGAACGCCGCCTTATCGTCACCCGGAAGCATTTCCATGTTTGCGCCCTGACCCGGCAGGCATTCTATCATAGCATCGCCGGAACCATAGGTTCCCGCCATACCCTCGTATGAAGCAGCGTATCTTATCTCGCCGCTTCCGCTGCCAACGACCGCAGCTATAGTCATATCCCTGATAACGTCAAGCCCTGCAAAGTCGGCTGCGTCGTCCAGCGTATACCCGTACTGGCTGACTTCCCCGCCGAGGTCGTTTTTGCTTATCACATTTCCATGTTCTTCTCCGGAGGTCTTGTAGTTATAATATACCGTCGCACCGTTCAGCACCAGAGTTCCCCAGTCCGTATCATAGGGCAGCGTGTCGGGAACTTCCTCTACTGCCAAGGAGGAAGCCCTGTTGTCCTTCTCCAGATTAGCGGGCGAGCAGTCGTCAATGCACGCCACGAACTCGTCCATCGTCACATTCTTGGCGTCTATCCTGACATACTGCGTCACCCCGCCAAACGTTTCCGAGAATACCGAGGTATAATAGCTGTCGCCTTTGAGCGTTACGCCGCCCGACGCCATGTCGAAGCATTCCGGGTCGATGTAGTTCGCCCATGTGCCCATAGCGAAGCGGCTCTGCGGCTCGTCCTGCGGCGTGAGGTATCCGCCGTCCACCTCTATCGGGATAAACTCGTTCGGGTCGAGGGAAACGTTGCAGTTCACCTGCTTTGAGCCGTCCTCGCTACGGAATATTACCGATAATCCAGTGGAACTGTGATAACTTCCGTAATAGGAAAAACCCTCGTTCTGCTCAATAAACTGATCTACAGCAGTATTCACATTCATTGATTGGCTCATCAAGAAGCATTTGAAGCCCAGAGTGTCCTTTATCGTAAGCGCAGAGCCGAGATTCTGGCATTCTTTCTCCGGTGCGGAATGCGGCTCGTTCGTGATATCCATGGTCTGGAATATCCACTCGCCGTTTGCGCACTGCTTTGCGTGGTACATCTGCTCAGGAATGGAATCCACGTCTATCACCGTTTCAGACGTGTCGATGTCCTCCTCTTCCCATGAGTCAGAGTTCGGGTCGGAGGATTCCGGCTGCGAAGATGACGATGAAATGGGCGGCTGCTTGTTGACGAATATACCCGCTCCGACTGCGAACACCGCAATAACCGCCGCCGCAGAACCGATTACCGCCGCCAGCCTTGCAGCGGAGGGTCTTTTGCGGGGAGAAAGCTTTATCTCCTGAGTGGTCTGCAGAAGCTCTTCGTCCGAGAAATGCAGCACGTTTTCCCGCTTTTCGGTATTTTCGCCGTCCAGCTTTTCCATAAGCCGTGCTTTCATTTTCTCCCTGACATCATCAGGAAGGGATATCTTGTTGTACGCTGTCTTAAATTCGTTCTTATTCATATTGCATCCGCCTCCAGATCGATCTTCAGTGCGCAGCGTCCACGCTCCAGCCGCTTATATACGGTGTTCTCGCTGATCTCTAAGATACGTGCGATATCCGCCGCTGTCATGTCCTCGTAGTAATACATATAGACTGTTGTTTTCAGCTTGTCCGGCAGCCTCATCACAAGGTCGAGCAGGTCGTGCTCGCTTTCCGTCGCCGGTGTGCTGAGAGTGTTTTCGAGCAGCTCGTCAAGCGGCACGTTTCTGCGTATCCTGCCGGATTTCATCACGTTGAGCGATTTGTTTTCCGCCGTCCGTATCAGCCACGCCTTTGCGTGGTTTTCACTGCTGAACCCCTCCTGACGTATCATCGCAGTGAATGTATCCATAACGATATCCTGCGCTTCCTCACGGTTTTTCACTATGTTCAGGGCTATCCTGTACACCATGTCTGCATAAGCGTCAAACCATGCGCTCACAGACCCGTGGTCAGTTTTTATCATATTATCCCACCTTTCCGGTCTGCCGCCTTTCGTCAGCAGCCCCTTTGTATACTAATACACCCGTAAGCGCTATTTCCTGACATATATATCAGCTAATATTATATCAGATTTTGTTTCCTAACTGTTACAAAATCGCAGCCGCAAATTATGAATTATGTACAATTAATGAAATACGGCTGAAAAACTATTGAAAACAGCGGTAAATTATGCTATAATCAATTATAAGGACATCAAGTCCAAAATCATTCAGGAGGTCATTTTCATGGAATTAAGAAGATCCCACAGGGCGATAAGCTTCCTGCTGTCGCTCATCATGCTGCTGGCACTTTCTTCAGTTTTCTGCTTTGAAAGAGCATACGCAGCCTCAGACGGTGAATGGGTATATGAGTACGAGGGCGGCGGAGTCACCATCACCGGCTACATAGGCAACGAAAGAGCGCTGACTGTCCCCGCAAAGCTCGGCAATGAAAAGGTAGTCAAGGTCGAATCCCTCAGCGACAACAACACCAAGAACCGTGTGACTTCCATCACATTCGCTAACGGCATAAACGTTATCGGCGACGCACTGTGCAAGGGCTACTCCGCTCTTGAAAGAGTAACGCTGCCCGACACGCTGACCACCATCGGCAACGACGCATTCGCAAGCTGCTCCGAATTAAAGGCTATCACCGTTCCTGCAAGCGTCACCTCTATCGGTAACTTTGCATTCGGCGACTGCACATCGCTCGTCAGCGCAAATCTTTCCTGCAGAGCGACCGTTATCCCCGCAAGACTGTTTGCAGGCGACTACAAGCTCAACTCCGTAACTCTGCCCACATATGCAACAGAGATCGGCGAACTTGCTTTCGGCGACTGCACATCGCTGACCACGCTCACTCTCCCCGATACCGTAAAGTCTATCGGCAAGAGTGCATTCAACAACTGCACAGTACTCAAGAACATCAATGTTCCCAGAGATGTTGAACTTATCGACGAACTGGCATTCCAGGGCTGCAAGTCCATCGAAACCCTGTTTATCCCCAACAAGATAAGAACGATCAACGCTGAAGCTTTCTCCGGCTGCTCCTCTCTTAAGACTGTATACATCAGCCCCTCGCTTGCCCTGCTGAGAAAGAACATCTTCAACCACTGCACAGCGCTTGAGTCCATCATCTTCGGCGGCGATTACTTCGGATTCAGCGACCTTTCCAATGGTTCCATTTCCGCAACTCTCTATTATCCGGAGAACTACGCTAAGAACTGGGCTGACTATTCCTACAGCAAGAAAAAATCATATCAGCTTCCCAAGAATATCACAGTTTCCGGCGACACCAAGGTAAAGGTAGGCAGCAAGACTGACCTCAAGCTTTCAATAAGCCCCGCGAACAGCGATTTTGGCACTATCTATCAGCTTACATTCTCCGATCCCACAATAGCATATCAGATGGCTGACGGCAAGATATTCGCAAGATCCACCGGCGTAACCGATATCACCATCACCACCGTGGGCGGCTATTCCAAGACTGTTACTTTCTCTGTAAAGCCTGACGCTCCCACCGGACTGAAAGCTGAAGCTAAGTCCATCACCTCTGCGACGATCTCATGGAAGCCCGTTTACAACGTGACCGGCTACTATGTATACCGCTCCACTTCCAAGACCGGCACATACAAGAAGGTCGGCTCTACATTCGAGACCTCTTTCACTGATAAGGGCCTTACAAAGGGCAAGACCTACTACTACAAGGTAGCAAGCTACACCGTTACCAACGGAAAGGAGATCATATCCTCCAACAGTTCCGCGGTTTCCGTAAAGGCTGCTGCACCTGCTCCCTCCTCTGTGACAGCGAAGAAGTCCAAGGCTGGCGCTGCAAAGATCACATGGAGCAAGTCCACCGGCGCTTCCGGATACGAGGTTTATATGGCTACCTCCAAGAACGGCAAGTACTCCAAGATAACCACGATATCCAAGGCTTCCACGCTCTCCTACACCAAGAGCGGTCTGACCAAGAACAAGACATACTACTTCAAGGTTCGTAGCTACACCACAGTAAGCGGCAAGAAGATCTACAGCGATTACACTTCCGCTGTTAAGGTAAAGGTGTAATTCTACAGCGCATATTTATGAGCCCCGCACGATCATCGTGCGGGGCTTAATCTTATTCTGTTGATATAGTTTACACTTAGACTGTCGAGAAGCCCTCAGATTCTAGGAACCCGTATAACGACAGGCACAAAGCCTAGTCGTTATACGGGTGACGACGAAGATGAGGGCTTATCGACAGTCTAAAGCGGAGAAGCCGAAGCTCCTCCGCCAGTGCTATCAAAACATACCGCCTTGCCGTAGATATACTTAATAAAACCCGCTGTTAAGCAGGGTGGGTAAGATCGCCTTTCGGTTTCACGCTCCCTATCTTCCGCAGTACGGGAGGTCTGCAATCCGCCGCCAGAGTCGAAATCCCTTTTACATCATGTTCGGATTATAGCAGTATACCCGAACGAACATTGCATACGCAATTTACAAGGCAGTAGGCCGACAATAATATTATGCCCGGCAGGTCAGCCGATATCACTGTAAAATATCGTCACCCTCGCCAGTCATTTCCTCAAGCGAAAACAGTGCCCTCAGGAACAGTTCGCCGACTTTCTGATCTTCCTCATCGCTGAGGGAGGACAGCAGCAGTTCGTCGTCCTGCTCCTCGCCCTTGAGCACTACGAACTCGTCAGGCTCCTCATCATCAGAGGACTGCGGCAGAAGTGCGTAGTACACTGAGCCGTCATATTCCATGCTGGAAATGCACTCAAAATTCGTGGTAACGCCTTCCTCATCGTCAAGAGGGATATATGTTTCTTCGTAGAAATGGAACACAGCGGGCTTTCCGGATTCATCTGTGAGCGTCACTGTACCCTCGTTTTCATCGAAAACAACGTTCTCATTTTCAGCCATATTTTTTCCTTTCCGTGCAGCTACAGGATAGATTCCTGTGGTCGTTCACTGATTATATTTTACACCAAAAAACCCGACTTGTCAAGTGCATTTTCAGGACAAAATGACGAATCCGCCCGTAAAATCAAGCGCGCAGAAATAAAAAAATTACTCCACCGCCGAAGCGATGGAGTAATGTAATTATCAGGTATCAGTCAAGAAATTACTTTCTCTTCTTGGATACGATAACTGCGCCTGCAGCAAGTGCAGCAACGCCAGCTACTACAGCGATACCCTCAACGCCGGTGTCAGGAGAACCCTTGGTATCATCGGTCTTGGTTGTATCAGTAGAAGTTGTGGTGTCGGTAGAAGTGGTTGTATCAGTTGCGTCAGAAGCAGTGTCATCAGCTGCAGCTGCGTCAGTTGCAAGACCAGTAACCTCGAATGTAACAACGCAGGTGGTCCACTCGCCGGAAAAGTCTGTCAAAACAGAAGAAGCAGTAGCGGGATCAACAGCGATGTGGTCTTCCTTGGTGGAATCGAAGTTAGCCCACTGATTCAGAACGTTGGATCTCTTACCGCCGTCCTCGTTGTTGGTGTAGCTTGTAACGCCGCTCTTGATGGTCTCAACGCCGTCAAACTTAACAGAAGTGATGTTGATGCAGAAGTTGTCGTATGCTTCGTCCTCAGCGTCGAAGTTTACGTTGATACCCATTGCGCCGATACCGTTAGCGGTTGTGAACTCCATGGGATCGCCAGTCTCTTCATCTTCCCACTCATCGTTGGTGTAACCAGCGGAGAGGTCGATACCTACGGTATAAGTACCATTGCCGGTGATCTGAGCGGTCTGGAAATAGCTCTTGTCGAGAATATCCTCGTCCTTGCCCCAGCCAGCAGCCTTCCAGTCAGCGTCGCCGAAACCGAGAATAGCCTCGCCAGCGTCAAGCTTTGTAAACAGTGTAGCGGCAGAGGTTACAGCAGAAATAGAAGTAGCAGCCATAACAGCAGCTGCAGAGGCAGCCAGAATCTTTGTGATCTTCATTGTTAAATCCTCCAAAATTTCATATAAACCATGTGGGACAACCCACAGATTCTATAATATATTTTACCTCATCGGCAAACTTTTTTCAATTGTGAAAATGCACAAACTTGAAACGTTTACATAACAGCGTTCTCACATATAACACAAAAAACTAACGCAAAAATCGAACCAAACGCCTGTTTTGCTTAATTATACGTGCAGATTTACCTAAATTACTTTTTACGGAAATTCGGATTATCGTCCGGCTCTTTCATGATGGCGTCAAACAGCCGCTGAGTCTTGCTGGAACGCCCGCGCTTCTTGTCTTTGAGCATATTCAGTTCATCGTGAGCGGTGCTGTCCGGTTCGTCCGGCGGGAACAGATGTCTTTCCTCTGTCCAGATGCCGCTCGGAGTTTCCTCATTCGTCACTGGTGCGGCTTGCTCTGCGTGCCTTGCAGGACTTCTGTGCCTGCGCTGTGCAGGCTCCTGCAGCGGCTCAGGCTCTGACTGTCCCGTGGGTACGTCAGGCGTGAGAACGTCCATTTTCTGAGCAGCAGCGCGCTTTCTGGGTCTGCCGGACTTCGGTTTCTCCGGTATGTCTTGCATCTCCGGTATTTCAGCGGGCGCAGGTGCGGGCTTTTCGGGCGCTTTCTCCGCCTCAGGCTCGGAATATCCATGACCCACAGGTCTGCTCATGTCGCTTTCAGACTGTTCAAGCACATCGAATATCGACGATACCTCCCAGAACGGGTCGTCCGACATCTCGCCGGGAACTTCACGCGCCGTTGGGAAATCAGTGTCCACCGGTGATGGTTCAGGCTCGCTTAGCTGTTCGGGTCTGGATACCGCTTCAAACGGCGCTCCCTCGCCGGACTGCGCCAAAGGAGTTCCCGCAATCTTTCCGTATGCCGAAATAGCCGCTGCGTTCTTCCTTATAACTCTGGGCTTAGGCTCAGGCTGACGAGCGGGTTCGGGCTGCCTTGCCTGCGGCTGTGCGGGGGTATTTTCCCACTCCGGCGCAGGCTCGTCCTCAAAATCATCATATGTATCCTGCTGTACTGCAGGCTGCAACGCCGGAACTTCCTCACGTGAAGCTTCCTTTCTGCGGCCCTCTATGAAGTTCCTGAAATCCTCAGGATCGAACAGCGGCGCAGAACGGCGCTCCGCCGGCTGTTCGTTTCTTATCGGCTTCGGCGCAGGCTCAGGTCTTTGGTATATCGGCTGTTCCCGCCTTACCTCCGGTTCAGGCTGCCTCGGCGCAGGCTGAACTCGCTGCTCAGGCTGTGCCTGTGCATAGGGCTGGAATCCGCCGCCAAACGGCTCGAACGTCGGTCTTTGCTGCTGACGTTCAGGTCTTTCAAGCACCGGCTCACGGTAAACGTCATTGCTGACTGTTCGCGGAGCAGGCTGAGAATAAACCGGCTGCTCCTGATAGCTTTCACGATAGGGCTGCGCCGTATCGTGCCGCTGCTCGCCGCCCCTGATTATGTGCGAAATAGGCGCACGTGACTGCGACTTCTGCCGCTCCACGCTCGGCGATGTAAAGAATCCCTCGCGGCGGGGCTGCGGTCTTGGTATCTCCTCAGGCTCCTCGGCGGGCTTTTCAGGCTTGCGCTCCATGTCGCTCCTGCTTATCCGCTCTGGCACGAACGGCTTTACTACACGCTCCTGTCTGCGCTCAGGCTCTTTCTTCCGTACCTCAACAACCGGATTGCTTCTGGATATATCAAGCGATTTTGAATACTCGATGAATGCTTCCAGATCCTCTGCCTGTATCTCGCCGTTCTGCACCTTGCCCTTCATCGCTTCAAGGTACTTCTTCCAGCTTTCGTACTCTTTCAGACTCATTGTGTCTGCAGTCACACGGCTGTACATCTCGTCCGTGATGTCTTTGCAGTGCTGCTCTATCTCAGGCGTTATTCGGCTTTTGGGGTGCTCCATCTCGTAGAGTTCAAGGCAGGTCTTTCCGCCCTGCGACTGCAGCGAGCAATAGTCCTCGTTATATTCGCTGTCCCTGACGTAGTATCTTCCGCAGCGTTTGCAGCGTGCCAGCCAGCCGCCGCTTTCAAGCAGCGAATCTATCTCCAGATCGACCGCAGCCTTAAGTCCGCACGGCATGAATATGCGTGACGGAGCGTGCTCCATTGCGGGCCGTGAAATATTGTAGCTGCCCATCTCCTGCGCCAGACCCGCTTTCATATGCGAGAATGCGTCCATGGCTATCTGGTCGGAGAGCACCTCATACGACCCTATGTCCGAGTAGTCGTCGGAATAGTCGAAATCGGGCAGCACGGTCTTGATTATCTCTTTGGAAATATTAGGATATGACAAAGGCGCAGACGGAAGCCTGCCGGCGGAATACACCTGAGTAACGCCCAGATCCTCGATACGGCAGCCAAGTTCGCTCGCCGTAACGCTGAACATGAGGTCAAAGTAATTCCGCCGAGCCATAGCCTCGTCTACGCCCGAAAGTTCACGCGAAAACAGGAAGAACACCTTGCTCCTTGCGTAGTCCTGCACACGCACGATATTCAGCCATTCATTGATACCCTTGTTGTAGCGGTATTCGCACAGCCTGACAAAAACCGCCTTTTCAAACGGAGTTTTGCAGTCGATAAAGCGGTTCCAGAGCCCCGACGTGCCGATATTGTCCCTGCGGCATACGTAGTCTATCCAGCAGTCCAGCACTATCTTGTCATAGACGGTGCGCAGATTATGCTCGACATATACGTGCAGGCTTTTCAGTGAATTTCTGAGCTCGGTCACCCGATCAAAATCAAGTTCGCCTGAGCGCAGAGCCTCATCGCATATCGCTATCGCTTTTTCCGCAAAATACGACAGGTCGAAGTCGCAGAAGGACAGCAGTGAATATGGGTAGCGGAGCTGAAATATCTCGCTTGAGTTTTTCCCCGCCAGATTCAGAACTCGTATCAACTCAATGCTCCTTTGCAATTATTCTGCGGTCTGGGTATCAGATACATCGTCCGGCTGCGAAGCCTTTGATGTGGTTTTTCTAGTTGTGGAGGAAGCCTCGGAGGTTTCCGTGGTTTCCGGCTTATCCTCTGCAAGATAGGGATTTTCCATGATGCTTCCCTCAACGTTCAGCATCTGCGTCTTTATCCCGTCCTTTGTGACTATCTGCCATGAAACGGGACTGTCTGTGCGGCTGGTGTATTTGGTGTTGAGCACTCTGCCGCTGCCAAGCACCTTGCTTCCGCTTCCGAACGGGAACTCTATGTCGCAAGTGACGTCCTCGACGTAGTAGCTTGCCGTCCTGCGCTCGCCGGTGGGCTTATCCACATAGCGCACTATGCGGTAGTGCTCATCGGGCGACATCACGGAAAACTGCGTATCACGCAGCGTGGTGTCTACTCCGGTGACAGTCATCTTGCCCATGAGCAGCGTTATCGCAACATATCCCGCACCGCCGACCACATACATCAGCAGGTACATTGTGCCGAGCACGGTTTTAAGAGTTTCATTCGCGCGGCATATAAAGAATATCGCAATGATAACGCACAGCGGCGGCAGCAGCATATACCAGTTGCCAAACGCCAGAATGAACGAAGCGAACCATATCGGCGGCAAAAGCATAACATTTATCATGGTTATGACCTGCCTGCGGGTATATGTCATCAGACCGAGCGCCGCAATATTAATGAACACGTAAAGCACGAACAGCGAGGTGGGATTCTCATATTCCAGAAAATAAGCAAGATTCAGCCAGTCCAGCCAGACAAGAAGTCCGGTATACCCCCAGCACAGCAGAGCGACGCTCCGCTTCAGCCAGATATTCTTGAACACTGACACCAGTATGTCCATGAAGCCCTTTTTTCCTGCTCCTGCCTTTTCCATACTTCCCTCCTGCCGCTCAGTTCATCAATAGTACTTTTTCTTCTTGTAGATAATGTATCCCACGACCGCTCCGCCAACTACCACAGCGGCAACGCCAACGATAATGAGTATCATGACTGTCGGGGATTCTGTTTCATAGTCCATCTGGTAATAATCATTGTAGTTTATCGGCGCAGATGTTGCAGAGGTCGCTGCGGTCACGATGGTGGTCGTGGAAGCAACGGTCGATTCCGTGCGGCTCACATCTGATCCAGTATCAGACGGCTCGCTGTCGCTCTCGGTCGGCTCTGTGACAGCGGCTTCGCCAGAGCTGCTCTCCGCCGATGAGGACACTTCGGTATCGCTCTCGACCGGCTCGCTTACCTCAGGCTCGCTGACTGTGGTATTCTCAACAGGCGGCTCGGTCACTGCAACTGTGGTCGTGCCGTCGCTTATGGTGAAGTTCCTTACGGATATCTTTACCTCGCCCTGTGCGTCAGAGCCCCAGTTTGTCCTTGCCTGAAACAGTATGTAAGCAGGTGCGCACTGTGCAAAGTCCTTATAGAAGTGCTGACCTGTTTCGGATATCGTCACCCATTCGCCGTATACGAGCGGTGTATAATCAGACGGAGTTATCCAGCTCCATACCGAGTTGAAGCCCGGCAGGCAGCCTATAACGTCTGCGCCCTCGGTATCCAGTCTTGCCTCGATAGATACTGTAACGTTTTCATTGTTCCAGAATTCAGGGTCGAGAAACTCGTTAAAAAGCTTGAATCTCAGCGAGAGGAACTTTTCCTCCGTGCTGTCGCCGAATTCTGTCACGAATGAGCCGGTATCTCCGTCTATCTCCTTTGTCCCCGCCTTTATCTCATCGCAAAGACCGTCGCCGCTGAGCTGGTATGTGTAGTCAGCTGACGCAGTGACAGAGGACGCCGTCATGACTGCAGCGGCAAAAACGCCGCCAACTATCCTTTTGAATCTGGTCAACATTTGATTCCCTCCAAAGTATTCAACACATAATTGCGGCTTTTTCTATACTGCCGCATATATAATTATTGTATAACAAATTCAGAAAAAATGCAAGTGTTTTTGTGAAGTTTATAGCCTTTCACAAAATATTCAGGTACTTCTGCTTCAATGTTGGAATATATGCAAGGCATATTTCACACCTGTCAGGTATTTATTTCCGATACGCCCAGTCCCCGCATATATTACTGCCATAATAAGTATTTTTGCTCCGGCAGTACCGGAGCAAAAGTATGTCATTCAGTTATGCGCCGCATTACTTGGTGCGGTTCAGAATATTCATCAGCTTGTCTATATCGCTTTCGCCGCCGTCAAAATCAGATTCCGGCATAACGAAGCTGCCCTGCTGCTTTCCTGCGGCGGGCTGCTGGGACTGAGCCGCTGCCTGCGCTTCTGTACCCTCAGGGCTTGCGTCGTCAACGAAGTCGGTTGCGATAACGATAACGGATACCTCGTCCTCTGCAAGGCTTTCGTCGAACTGCATACCCATCTTTATTTCTGCGTCAGGTGCGGCGTTCTTGGTTATCTCGCTTGCAATGCCGTCAACCTCGTCCGCAGAGGTGGTCATGGGAATGCTGATATTGATGAGCAGTCTGCGTGCGCCAAGGATAGATGTTTCAAGAAGCGGGCTGTGGAGCACCTGATCGAGCGCTTCCTCGTTCTTATTGTCGCCCTTGCCCTGTCCAATTGCCATATGAGCAATTCCGGAATCCTTAAGAGCCATGGTGACATCGGCGAAGTCCACGCTCATGAAGCCCACGCCCTTTACAAGGTCAGAAATACCCTTGACAGCCTTGTAAAGCACGCTGTCAACTGCCTTGAATGCGTCGATCATGCTCAGCTTTGCATTGGATATCTCCTTTACCTTCTCGTTCGGGATAACGATAAGGGAATCCACATACTTGCGCATTTCTGCGATACCCTTGAGAGCCTGATTCATCTTAGCCTGACCCTCGAATGCGAAAGGCTTGGTCACAACGCCGACTGTAAGCTTGCCCAGTTCCTTTGCGATATTAGCAACGACCGGAGCGGCACCCGTGCCAGTACCGCCGCCCATTCCGGCAGCGATGAACACCATGGATTCGTCCTCCATGACTGCCTTCAGTTCGTCACGGTTCTCCTCAGCGGATTCCTGACCTACGGAGGGCTTATTGCCTGCACCCTGACCCTTTGTGCGCTTTTTGCCTATCTGGATACGGCGCATACGGCTGCCATCCTTTGAACGCAGCGCCTTGACATCTGTGTTGGCAACGACATAGTCGATCCCGGTCATGCCGCCCTCGACCATGTGGCTGACTGCGTTTCCTCCGCCGCCTCCGACGCCGATGACCATAATTTTGGTCTGGTCCTCAAAATCATCGTCCATCACAAACTCGTCGTCACGGGTATCTATTTCAAATGCCATGTCGTTTCCCTCCAAATATTTTAGGTATCCTGAAGCGCGCTGACCCGCAGCGCATTTCAAGGCAGCCTTTATGACGTCCATAATACACAACTACTAATTATTATATCAGATTGGAAAAATAAATGCAACAGTTTTTTGAAAATTTCTTTGACAAATTGCACCGAAAATACCGTGAACAGTTCGTCAGCCCTCCGGAACTGCCTCCTGAGTACCCTCGCGAGTTCCCTCCGCGGACTGCTCGGCAGTGCTGTTCAGGTCGGGCAATACCTGCTGCTGACCGTCTATCTTGTCACGTGCAAAGGTTTTTTCCGGATCTCGCAGATTTATCGTGACGTTGCCCTTTTCCTTTTCCAGAGTGCCAGCTGCTGCAGCGAATTTGCTGTCGATGTCAGCGATACCGCCTATCTGCAGCGTGATATTATCGCCGCATTCGATGGCGATATCGAATCTGTCGGTAATGTCTATCTGCTGAATACCGCCGATACCGTATTCCTCAGCCTTTTCGAGCAGGGTGGCGGGAATATCCGTCTTTCCCGTATCAGAGGAACTGAGCTTGCTGCCCGGCATAAGGTCCTCCGCCTGATACCCGATAATGACCGGCAGCCCGGTTTCGCTGCCAAGTTCCACTATCCTGCCCATGCGTGAAACTGCTGCGGTCACGCTGCCCTGACTTATCAGGAACCATTTTTCCGCTTCCTTGACGGTGATTTTTATCTTTGTCGGGAATAATTTCTGCACATCGACCGTATCTATATAAGTGAAAGCGGCGGAAATTTTCTGCTCTGCGGCTTTCTCGTCGATATGAAGCAGATTCTCTCCCTTGACCAGCCCCGACTTACCGATTATCTCCTCTGCGGTATAGCGTGAATTGCCTTCCACCTCTATACTGCTGCAGCTGAACAGAACTGTGTTGGCAAGCACTATCAGCACGATAACGATAACTATTGCCGCCAGTATGTAGTACATGATGAAGTTTCTGCCCCTGCTGCCGCGCCTGCGCCCTTTTACGCTGCGGTGTCTGACCGCTTGATTGTATGCCTTGTTGGTCTGGCGGTTCACCTTTGCAGCGCCCTGCGGCGGACGCTGCGGCTGACCGGAGGGCGCAGGGCGGCGTGCTGCTCCGTTCACGGGCGGAGTCGGCTGTCCGGCACGCCTTTTCTTTTTATTGACAGGTTTCTTCTTTCCGCCCATTTTATACGCTCCTTTTCTGCATTCAGCCTGTTCGTGTGATATCCGCACCAACTGACCTCAGCGCCTTTTCTATACACTCATATCCACGGTCGATATAGCCCACGCCGGATATCTCGCTCGTTCCCTCTGCAGCAAGGGCTGCAGCCACAAGCGCTGCCCCTCCACGAAGCTCGCCTGCGCAAAGCCTTGCGCCGGAAAGCCGCTTTACGCCCTGAACTACTGCGACTCTGCCCTCGACCTTTATCGACGCACCTAGCCTGATGAGTTCCGGCACGTGGCGGTAGCGGTTCTCAAAGATATTCTCCACGAACACTGACGTGCCCTCTGCCGTTGAACACAGAGCGGTGAACAACGCCTGAATATCCGTTGGAAAGCCGGGATATGGCATTGTCCTTATCGTTGGCGGTGCAGTGAGCCGTCGGCTGCTGCTTATGTACAGCTTGCCGCCGCCGTAGGAATACAGCCTGCAGCCCATTCGCTCAAGCACCGGCAGGAAACCCGCCATGTGCGCCGGCTCGCAGCGGGTGAGGATAAGCTCGCCGTGCGTCATTGCAGCGCAGCACAGGTATGTTCCGGCAGCTATTCTGTCGGGGATAACGGTGTGCTCGGTCGGTTCCAGCCTTGAAACGCCCTCGATGATCATTGTGCTGCTGCCTGCGCCGGTAATGTGTGCACCGCATTTGCTCAGGAAATCAGCCAGATCGACTATCTCCGGCTCACGTGCCGCATTCTGTATCTCGGTGACGCCCGAAGCGGTCGCCGCCGCCAGCATGATGTTCTCAGTCGCCCCGACAGACGGGAACGACAGAAGTATCTTTGCACCGTGAAGTCCGGACGGAGTGCTGCATTCAAGCCAGCCATGCTCCTCGCTTATGACCGCTCCCATTTCTCTGAGGGCGGACAGGTGCAGGTCGATGGGACGCGCGCCCAGTTCACACCCTCCGGGGAACGTCAGCCGGCAGCGTCCAGTTCTGCCGAGCACTGCGCCAAGGAATACGATGGACGACCTCATCTCACGCATAAGTCCGTCGGGTATCTCGCTGCCGCACACGTTCGAGGCGTCCACGCAGACCGTGTCGCCGTTCCTGCTGCAGCGGCAGCCAAGGCAGGACAATATCCTGCAGGCTGCATCAACGTCGGTCAGCATGGGGCAGTTATGCAGAATGCACTCGCCGTGGGATAACACGCACCCCGCCAGCAGCGGCAGTGCGCTGTTCTTTGCGCCGTGTATCTGGAGTTCGCCCTCAAGCCGTCTGCCGCCGTTCACGACCAGTTTCTGGCTGTTAGCCATAGTATCACTCCTCCCGCATTTCTATGTTCACATAGTATGCAGGAGGATTTATTTTGTGACAGGCGGTATGCTGCTGCGCTGAGGGCTATTTACTCAGCGTGCTCCCCGCTCTCAAATTTCTCTGCGCCAAGCAGGTCGATTATCTCTGCAAGTATTTTGTCTGCGGCGTCGTTTTTGGCTGAACGGCGGGAATTTTCCTCCATCAGAGCCAGACGGCTGCGGTCGCTGTACAATGCGGATACCTCCTCGACAAGGCGTGCCTTTGTGAGGTCCTTGTCCTCGATGAGCACTGCCGCATGGGCGTTGCTGAGGGTCAGCGCATTGTAGTACTGATGATTCTCCGCCGCATTCGGATACGGGACAAGCACTGCAGGCCTGCCTATCGCCATAAGTTCAGTTATCGTCATTGCGCCCGCACGTGAGATTATCAGGTCGGCTGCGCACATACAGGTATACATATTGTCGATGTAGTCACGGAATATGTGCTTTGTCTTGTCCTCGTGCGCACCGCTCTGCTCAAGGGCGGAATAGAAAAGATCCCTGCCCTTTCCGCCGTAGGAATGTATGTGGTTTATCCCGCCGGTCTTTTCTTCCCATGCGATCAGCTCTGCGACTGCTTCTGTAATGCGGTTTGCGCCAAGGCTGCCGCCAAACGAAAGTATCGTGAACTGTTCGGGAAGTCCCAGCCGCTTTCTCGCCGCCGAGCGCTCCTCTATCTCGATATTCGAGCGCAGCGGGTTTCCGGTCACAACGCAGTGCTCAGTGCTGCTGAGGTATTTTTCTGCGTCTGCAGTAGCAAGCAGTATCTTATCAGCTTTCTTCGCAAGCATTTTTGTCGCCATTCCGGGATAGGAGTTACTTTCGTGCGTGACGGTCTTTATTCCCATTGAAGCAGCCTGAGTCAACACTGTTCCCGTGACGTAACCGCCCGTGCCTATCACGATATCCGGCTTGAAGTCCTTGATTATTTTGCGCACAGCACGCTTTGCCGCAAACAGGTAAAGATACATCGCCCTTGCATTCCGCCCGATATTCTGCAGCGACAGCTTCCTCTGGAAGCCCGCCATCTCGACCGGCGAAAATGCGTAGCCCGCCTTTGTGACGAGCCTTGCTTCCATTCCCTGCGGAGTGCCTATGAACATAATTTCGGCGTCCGGAAAAACGCTTTTCAGCTTATCGGCTATTGCAAGCGCCGGATTGATGTGACCGGCAGTACCGCCGGCGGCAAATATCGCTTTCATACAAATGATTCTCCCTTTATTTTGGACTTAACTCAGATTAGCTCGCCGTGATATCGACAGCATTACGCCCACCTCGCACAGCAGCATGAACAGCGCAGTACCGCCGTAGCTGAAGAACGGCATTGAGATACCGGTGTTCGGTATTGCGCACACATTAACGCCGATGTTGAACAGCGCCTGAATGCCCACCTGCACTGAAATTCCCGTGCACAGCATCATTCCGAAGCGGTCGTCGGACTTTCTGCCGATGTAGAAGCCCCTGAACACGAATATCAGGAACAGCAGGATTATCAGCAGTCCGCCAATAAAGCCGAATTCCTCGCAGCATATCGCATAAACGAAGTCGTTCTGCGCTTCCGGCAGGTAGAGATATTTCTGCGTTGAGTTATCGAAGCCCTTGCCCCACATTCCGCCGGAACCTACCGCAAGTATCGCCTGATAGGACTGATAGGTGTCCTTTGTGGGGTCGGCAAGCGGGTCAAGACCGCTGGCTATTCTGTCCCAGAAGTATGTGTATCCTGACAGCATCATGAACAGCACCACAAGCGCAATGCCTATGCCGCCCACGATAAGCACCAGACGCATATTTACGCCGCCGATGAACAGCATTGCCGCAAATATCACAAGGATTATGACAACGCAGGACAGGTGCGGCTGCTTCATGATGATGTAAGTCACCGCCGCAAACAGCACGAACGGCTTCAGCAGCCCGACTGAGAAATGCCGCATCTTGCGGTAGTTCACCGTGATATAATATGCAAGCCAGATTATCAGACCGAATTTCAGTATATCCGACGGCTGGAACGTTCCCAGTCCCGGAACGGGCAGCCAGCGCTTGGGGCCGTCCTCCATGTTGCGTACTCCGAACGGTATTACCAGAGCCGTCAGCACCAGCGAAGCCGTCAGCAGGATATGCGCAAAGGACACCGTACGCACCTTGCCGAAAAGGCGCGGATGCCATTCGTGCATGAGTATGCGGTAATCCATAAAAGTGATGAAGAACATCGCCACCAGTCCCGCCGCCGCAAAGACCACCTGCCTTGTGGCGTATTCGTAGGAATCTCCGTTATTGTCACGATAGGACAGCGCATGGCTAGCCGAAAACATCATCGTGATACCGAGCACCAGCAGCACCAGCGTGATGACCAGCATGGGTATATCTATGCTGCCGCCGAAATACAGCGGTCCCAGCTTGTGCGGGTCTTTCGCCTTTTTTTCGGCAGGCCTGCGCCTTGCCGCCGCAGTCTGCGCCGTTTTATTCGGAACTGCTGCGCCCCGTGCCGTTCTCTGTTGAGCCGCCATATGTGAACCTCCAGTCCTAAACCGCAAACATCTTTACCGCCAGCAGCACCGCCGCTGCGCCAAGCACCGCAGTGATGAGCGAGAATACCACGTCTATTTTTAACTCGCTCCAGCCGCTCAGTTCAAAGTGATGATGTATCGGCGTCATCTTGAACAGCCGCTTTCCCTCTTTGGTGTGGTATATTTTCTTCGTTATCTTGAATACGGTCACCTGTATCACGACCGAAAGCGCCTCGCAGATATACACCAGCGCTGCGATGAGCATGAGGAATTCCGAACTGCAGCCTATGCCAAGCGCACAAACCATTCCTCCAAGGAACATCGAACCTGTGTCGCCCATAAATACCTTTGCCGGCGGGAAATTCCACATCAGGAAGCCCATGCAGCCGCCCGCAGTGAGCAGCGCCAGCAGATTCTCGCAGAACATACCCAGTATGCCGGAAATGCAGGCAAACGCCGCCATATATACCACCGTCACGCAGGAGCACAGTCCATCTATGCCGTCAGTCAGGTTCACCGCATTCACGAGATACAGTATAACCACGCCCATAATCGGGTAGTACAGCCAGCCCAGTTCCAGCCAGCCCCACGGGAACATTATCGCAGTGCGTGTGATGCCGTTAAGGTACAGCGTTGCAAAGAATGCAGCGATGATGAGCACCTGTATCACGATCTTCTGCATTACGGTCAGACCCTCGTTGTGCTTCTTCTTCACCTTGATGAAGTCGTCAAGGAAGCCCATGAAGCCGAACATCACCGCCATCACAAGTCCTGACACCGAGCGGATAAGCTCTGTTCTGTCCTCGCCGGCAAAGTTCTTCCCGCAGAGCGGCCCGAACAGTATCATTGCGCACACGAAGCACACGCTTACCGCAATGATGAACATAATGCCACCCATCGTGGGAGTGCCCTGCTTCTTTGCCTTGTGCCACTTCGGTCCGATATCCAGTATCGTCTGACCGTATTTCAGCTTGTGAAGAAACGGAATGAACCACACTCCGGCGAGCCATGTCAGCCCGAAAGCCACTACTGCGGCAGCTGCGCTTATCCAGATGACCATTTTGATTTCCCCCAAAATCCGGCGCACAATACACGCGCTATCCTTGCGGTATTGCCCTTATCGCCATTATTTAAGCCGTCCGGCTATCTCCTCCATCTTCATGCCGCGGCTGCCCTTGAACAGTGCGACGTCGCCGGCTCTGAGATAGCCCTGCAATTCGTTCGACAGCGCCGCCTTATCCTGTGAATAATGCACCTCGAAGCCCGCCTGCGCCAGTACGCTGCGGCAGTGCGACATCTCTTTTCCGTAGAGGAATGCGCAGTCCGCATTCTGCATAACGAAGCGGCTTATGTCTGCGTGAAGCTTAGCCGACATCTCGCCCAGTTCCAGCATATCACCAAGCACCGCTATGCGCCTGCCAGTGCACTTCATTCCGCCGAGCACCGCAAGCGAGGACTCCATAGAGGTCGGGCTTGCGTTGTAGCAGTCGAGTATCACGGTGATATCGCCTATCTGCTCTATCTTCTGCCGCATTCCGGAAGCTTCGTACCGCATGAACGCAGGTATGATGTCCTCTGCCGACATGCCGCATTCAATGCCTGCCGCAAACGCCGCCATCGCATTCATGACGTGATGTGCGCCCGCTGCGGGCAGACGTGCGGGATACCGCTTTCCGTCCCATATCAGCGTAAATTCCTGACCGCCGTCCGTCTGACGGATATCCTCCGCACGGATATCGCAGCCGTCGGAAGTGCCGTATCTCACTATTCTTCTGCCGGGTATCGACACCCTGCTGAGGAACTCGTCGTCGCCGTTTATGATAAGCGGGGCGTCCGCCGAAGCGCCGTCCAGTATCTCCAGCTTTGCCTTTAATATGTTCTCCCGTGTGCGCAGGTTTTCTATATGGCACCAGCCTATATTCGTGATAATGCAGATATCCGGCGCAGCCGCCTTTGACAGCACGCTTATCTCGCCCAAGTCTGACATTCCCATCTCAATGACCGCCGCACCGTAACTCTCATTCAGCCTGAAAAGCGTGCGGGGCAGACCAATGTCGTTGTTGAAGTTACCCTCGGTCTTTAGCGTCTGAAAGGCAGCGGAAAGCACCGCATACACCATGTCCTTGGTAGAGGTCTTGCCGACGCTTCCGGTGACTCCCACCAGCTTCACGGGGAATCTGTCCCTGTAATGGCGTGCCAGAGCAAGCTGAGCCGCCCTGCTGTCCTCCACAAGTATCACCGGTATAGCCTGACCCTCTGCGCCGCTCTCCCTGTCAGATATTGCAGCCGCTGCGCCCTTTTCGGCAGCCCTGCCGATAAAGTCGTTGCCGTCAAAGCTTTCGCCCCTGACCGCCACGAAAAGCATTCCCGGTTCTATCGTCCTCGTATCTGTGGATACGCCGTTCACCTGTACGTCTGCACCGATAAGTCTGCCGCCGGTGACCTCGGCTATTTCGCTTGCACTAAACATTGTCCGCACCGCCTTAGTTATTTATTCCGTGGGCTTTAAGCCACTCTTCTACTATCTCACGCTCGTCAAAATGCACGCATTCGCTGCCTATCGCCTGATAGTCCTCGTGCCCCTTGCCGCACAATGCGATAAGGTCGCCGGGGGCTGCCATCTCCATTGCGTGATATATTGCTTCTTTCCGGTCTATGAACTCGTTATATTCAGTGCCCGCCGGAAGCCCCTTTTTTATGTCGTCTATCGTCTGCTGACCCGGCTCATGGCGTGGGTTATCGGTGGTGATCAGCAGGTGATCTCCCCATTTCGCCGCCGTCTTTCCCATTCCGGGACGCTTTCCTGCGTCACGCTCGCCCGCTGCGCCAAACAGCACGATGAGCCTGCCCTTTGTCAGCGGCTTTAACGTGGAAAGCAGCTTCTCCAGCCCGTCCTCGGTATGCGCATAGTCACGTATCACCGTAAATTCGCCCTGATACACTGTTTCAAGCCGTCCGGATACTCCGGGGCTCTTTTCCAGCGCAGACAGTATATCCTGCATATCAAAGCCCATGCAATAGCACATCACGGCGGCCTGCAGCGCATTGCTGACATTGTACATTCCTGTGAGCGGTATTCTCGCCGGCCAGCTTTTCTGCAGCGACGGGCAGGTAACAATGAACTCTGCGCCGTGCGGCTTCAGCCTGATGAACTCTGCAAAGAAATCCGCCTGCTGCGTGACGCTGGTGCTGAATGCGGGTATTCCGCTTCCGTGGCAGTATTCAAGCGTTCTCCTGCCGTATTCGTCATCGATATTCACGACCGCCGTGCCCGACATATCCATCAGCGAACGCTTTGCGAGGTAGTATTCCTCCATCGTGCCGTGATAGTCCAGATGGTCCTGCGTGAGATTCGTGAATGCGGACACCGCAAAATGTTCCGCTGCGAATCTGTGCTGAGCAAGCGCCTGCGAACTTGCTTCAAGGAAGCAGTATTTCGTGCCGATATCCGCCATTTCCCTGAAAAGCTGATACAGCCTGCGTGGCTCCGGCGTGGTGGGCGGGCCGTCGTGCGAGTACTCAAGCCCCCTGCCCGTATCACAGCCAACCGTCCCGATAACTCCGGTCTGCATTCCTAGATAGCGTGTTATCTGGGCGCAAAGATTCACGGTGGTGGTCTTTCCGTTGGTGCCGGTCACTGCGGCAAGCTTTATGTTTTGCGTGGGTCTGCCGCAGAATGCGGAAAGCAGCTCCGGATAGAGCCTGCGGCTTTCGCTCACGCATATTTCGTTACCCAGACCGAGCGGACGCTGCGTCACCACTGCGCACGCTCCCTGCTCCAGCATTTTAGCTGCGCAGCTGTGTCCGTCAAAGCTTCTGCCCTCTATGCAGACATATAGGAAGCCCTTTTCAACCTCACGGTTATCGGAGGTCACGCCTGTGACCGTGATATCCCGAAGATGCTCAGGTATACCGACTATTCCGTCAAAAAGCTGTCCCAGCGTCATGACCTCACCCCATTTCCGTTAATCCGACCAGCCGTTAAGCTGGAATGTTACCTCGACCACGTTGCCCTTATATGCGTCAGTGCCGCCGACAGGGTACTGCGAGGTTGCCAAGGCGTCAGCGTTTTCAGCAGCGCCGCCAGATATCTTGATATTGAAGCCCGCATTCACGATAGCTTCGTTCGCCTGTGCAACGGTCATGTCCGTCACGTCCGGTATAACGCCCGATTCAAGCGGAGTGCCGCTGCCGAAATACAGCACGACTGTCGAGCCCTTGGGTATGCTGCTGCCCGACGCAGGTATCTGCGTGGATACCGTCGCACTGCCCGAAGAATCGCCCACGATGCGCACCTCGAATCCCTCAGCGGAAAGCCTTGCTTCTGCACGTTGAGAGTTCATGCCGAGCACATACGGCACGGCTGCGTCCATCTTTGCAAGTTCCTCTGCGGTATAGGTTGGATAAATGCCGAGGTGCGGCAGACCCTCCTTGAATACCGCCGATACTACCGGCGCAGCCACGGCGCTTCCGTAATACTGCGTACCTGTCGGCGTGTCAGCCATTACCAGCATGACTATCTGCGGGTCGTCAGCGGGTGCGAATGCAGCAAAGGACGGAACATAGGTCATGTGGTCTATTCCGGTTTCTGCAAGCAGCTTGTTGCGCTCGTCTATCTTCTCGGTAGTACCCGACTTTCCGCCTATGCGGTAGCCGTTGATATATGCGTTGTTGCCGCCATTTTCGCTTACAACCGTTTCCAGTATCTCACGCATCTGCGCCGAGGTCTCCTCAGAAATGACCTGACGCTTTATCCGTGTTTCAGTCGTCTTTACAACGTTTCCGTTGGAGTCCAGAACCTTATCCACGACATACGGAGTTACCAGATATCCGCCGTTTACTATCGCGCAGAGCGCAGTCGACATCTGCAGCGGAGTTACCTTGTTGGTCTGACCGAAGCTGGAGGAAGCAAGTTCCACAAGTCCCATATCGGCACGCCTTACATAAAGGCTTCCGGACTCGCCCGGCAGGTCGATTCCGGTCGGCTCGGTGAAGCCGAACGCCTCGAAATAGTCGCAGAACTTATCCACGCCGAGAAGCTGACCTATCTGGATAAAGCTAGGGTTGCAGGACTTGGTGACCGCCTGCTGCAGGCTCACAGACCCGTGCCCGTAGTCAGCCCAGCACTTTATCCTTACGCCCGACACCATCTCATAGCCTGCGCAGTGGAACGTCGAGCTGGTGCGGGACACGACCTCCTCCTCCAGCGCACTGGCGCAGGTAACGGTCTTGAATACCGAACCGGGATAATATAACTCTGTGATAGCCTTGTTCTTCCACTGCTGCTCCCTGAGGGTCGCTTCCTTGTTCTGAAGTTCCTCCTCTGTCGCACCGGAAGCTTTCATGTCCTCCAGCGTCTGCAGGTCATAGCTGCTGTAAAGCGTAGAAGGATTATTCAGGTCAAAGCCGGGCGAAGTTGCCATTGCAAGCACCGCTCCGGTGTTGCAGTTCATGATTATGCCGCAAGCACGGTTCACCACCTGATGCTGCGAAACGCACAGGTCAAGGTTCTTTTCAAGATAATGCTGCAGCACCTCGTCCAGAGTCAGCACAAGGCTGTAGCCGTCCACTGCCGAATAGTAGGCGTCGCTGGCGTTCTGCAGTTCCCTGCCGTCTGCGGAAACCGCATAAACAGCCTTTCCGTCAGTACCGCTGAGGTAGTCGTCATAGTATGCTTCCAGACCGTAAACGCCGTCGCCCTCAAAGTTCGTAAAGCCGATTATGTCAGCGGCGAGCGTTCCGTTGGGGTAGTATCTCTTAGATGTGGGCCAGAGGTAGATGTCGTCCGAATTCAGCCCGTTTTCCTTCATATAGGCGGAAACCTCGTTGGCAAGCGGCTTCTCGACCTTTCTCTGAACTATGTAATACTGATTGCCATAGTCGGTGCAGGCGGTCTTTATCTTGTCGTAATCTGCGCCGAGTATATCCGACAGTCCCTTTGCGACAACCTCTGCACGCTCCACATAGGGTTCGGGCGTTTCGCCCTTGTCGATAAGCTTCTGTGCTTCCTTGTCGTAGGATTCCTTCGCCTTTGAATTTGCTATCTCTATATTATGCGGCGATATCGTGATATCCCACACAGTGGAACTCTGCGCCAGAACAGTGCCGTTCGTGTCGTAGATCGAACCTCTGTTCGCCTGAATGACTACGCTGGAGCGCTGCTGGCTGGTGGCAAGCATTCTCCATTTGTCGCCGTCGAGTATGGAATATTTCAGCAGAAAAACGCCGACATACGCCGACATCGCCACAACAAATCCCAGAACAATTAGCTGCTTCGTGCTGGAATTGAGCATACGGGGCTTTTCAGCGCTTTTTTGCTCCCACCGCTTTATTCCCCTGCCCATCTTCTTTACTACATTCCAAAAACTCATTCAGCCATTCCCTCCAATAGAAAACAAAAAGCAAAGCCGCCAGTGCCGCCGTGCAGCATTCCCGCACAGCGCATTGAAGCCGACCTTGCTGAGGCAATACCGCACAAAGACCACTTGGTTTTGTGCGTGTCCTGCTTGCATATTTTCCGCCATATCGCACAATTCGTCCTTGCAAGGCGACAGCCTTGCTGCGTCCTCATTGCACGATCTGACAAAAAATCTGACTGCGCAATACACGCACAATCTCCGTGCGGTATTGCCCTAAAGAACCGTTGCCGGCAGAGTATAGGGCCGCAGACAGCGTGTCCCAGCCGTCCGCTCACCTCTATATTATGCCCTCAGAAACCGATGTATTCCAGCATATCTCCGAACCAGTCCGCAATGGCGGTAAAAATGTTCCCGCCCTCCTCCGGACTGACCTCTATAAGGTCCTCCGTGTTCACGCTGAGATAGTTTATCTGCGAGTTGGACACCTTTCCCATTCCAAGCTGCTCGGTTGCATATTCCTCGATATATCCGATGTTGACCTTACTGTCGAGCCGTCCCTGCAAAAGGGAGTTTTCGTCCTGAAGCTCAGTCAGCAGTGCTTTCTGATCATCGACCATTCTTGCATAATCGTCCGCACGTGTGTTCTGTACGTTCACCATCCAGAATGCGCCGAATACGGCAGCCGCACACAGCACCAGTCTGAATTTCGAGCCGCTTCGTGACGCCGAATGCTTGCTCATCTTTATTTCTCTTTCCCTGCGCTCACGATCCTTCGCCCTGTTCTCCTGCTCTCTTCTGGCAGCGTTGTCATAGCGCGACAGATCGTATGCGAGGTTTGTCCTGTCTATTTCCGGAAGCATTCGCTCACCGTCCTTCCCGTACATTTATCCGCCGTCAGTCCTCAAAGGGCGTGCTGCGGATCTTCCTGATTATTCTAAGCTTTGCGCTACGGCTTCGCGGGTTGTTTTCAAGTTCCTGCGCACACGCAGTCACCGGTTTTCGCACCACAAGTTCGCCCATCGGCTTTTTGCCGCATACGCACACCGGAAACTCCGGCGGGCAGGTGCAGCCCGTGCAGAACTCCCTGAACCTGTCCTTGACTATCCTGTCCTCCAGTGAATGAAACGTGATGACCGCCATCTTGCCGCCCTTTTTCAGTGCGGAGAAGCCGTCTGTCAGCACAGTGTCAAGCACGTCAAGTTCGTGGTTCACCTCAATGCGTATCGCCTGAAAGCTTTTCCTGCAGGGATTCTTTTCCCTGCGGTATGCCGCCGGCACGCTCGCCTTGATTATTTCAGCAAGCTGTCCGGTGGTCTCGATCGGGCAGGTCAGCCGTGCATTCACGATACCCCGCGCTATCCTGCCGCCGAATTTTTCCTCGCCGTAGTCATACAGAATGCGTGCGAGTTCCCCCTCGCCGTATTCATTCACCACGTCGCGGGCTGAAAGCCCCTCGCCGCTCATTCTCATATCGAGCGGTGCGTCATTGTGGAACGAGAATCCCCGCTGTGCCGTGTCAAGCTGATGTGAGGACACGCCAAGATCGGCGATAATGCCGTCCAGCGAATCTATCCCCAGTTCCTGCAGAACCGAAAGCAGCCTGCAAAAATTGCTCCTGACCATGGTGACCGGATACCCCTTGAGCCGCTCCCCAGCGGCAGCCAGAGCCTCCTTATCCTGATCGAAGCATATGAGCCTTCCCCCGTCCAGACGCTTTGCAAGTTCCAGACTGTGACCGCCGCCGCCAGTCGTCAGGTCGGCGTAAATGCCGTCCGGACTGCCGAATGCGCCGTCCACCGTTTCTTTAAGCAGCACAGGGATATGCGAAAATTCCATCATATCCCGATCTCCTCAGCAAGCGCAGCGATATCCTCGATAGATATCCCGTCCGTGTAGGCGCGGTATGCCGCCTTGTCCCATATCTCGGCATGGTCGTCCATTCCAACGACGACCACTTCTGAGGTCAGCCCTGCATAGGCTCTCAGCGCCGGAGCAATGGCTATTCTGCCCTGCTTGTCCGGCTCAGCCTCGCAGGCGCCGCCGAACAGAAAACGCTCTATCGGCAGTCTTACCTTCTGAGGCTTGCCCTTCAGGCTTTCCCTGAGGGCGTTCCAGCTGTGCTCTGTGTGCACAGTTAAGCACGCTTCACCTATAGTTTTGGAAATATAGAAATGCTCTCCAAGCTCTTCCCGGAGCTTTGCCGGAAAGTTCATGCGTCCTTTTGAGTCTATGGTATGCTCGAACTCGCCGTACATCTCTATTTTCCCCCTTTCCAACGCTATAGTCCCCTGTGAATGCGCCATGCCGTCCTCCTCGGGCGGCTGTTTCCGTAGATGTATATTTTCCCAAAAACATTAAACGTGGGTAGGGCGGAGTTTGCTTTTGCGGATATGCGTGTCTTTTTGAACATCTTCACACCACTTCAGTGAAAACTTCACCACTTTTCCCCACAATTAGTATACACCGAATTTCTTTATTTTGCAAGTGTTAGCATGACGAAATCAACAAAAATAAAAAATAAAGTTTTGTTCATATTTTTGTGCATATTGCACAAAAAGGAGCCTCTAAATTAGAGACTCCCGTTCAAAAATTCGTGTTCAAACACCACATATCGACCCAGAAAAAATATTTTTCAACAACATCTTGTGGAAAGAGTTGAAAATTCCACAGACGCCGCCCCCGCCTCTGGATTATTGACCTGCGGCGCTGTAAATACCCAGATATTTCCATATTCAGCCAGATCCCGAACTCAGAACCACGGAATATATGCGCACGCCACCGCCAGTATCAGCGCAGGAAGCAGATCAGCGACACGCACTTTCTTCCCCCAGACGAGATTCACGCCCACGCAGAATATCAATATCGACCCCACCATGGACAGATTATCCAGCGCAGCAGTGGTCATTAAGGGCTCGATAAGACGGGACAGAGCCGTGATAGTCCCCTGAAATATTGCCACCGGAATAGCCGAGAATATGCAGCCCCTGCCCTTTGCCGCCGTCATTATAAGCACGATAATAAGGTCAAGCACAGCCTTTGCAGTCAGCGTAGAAATATCGCCGAGAATACCGTCCTGTATCGAGCCTACAACCGCCATTGCGCCGATGCACACCGTCAGCGACGCATTGAGGAAGCCGTCCACGAAGCCGCCGTCATTCTCGCTGTGCGACTTTCGTTTCAGCCATTCGCCGAACCTTTCCATCTTTCCCTCGATGTTGATAATGCTTCCGACCAGCCCGCCGAGTACTATGCTGAATATTATCATCATCGTGCCGCCGCCTGAAAGCCTGCCGTCCGCAGCACAGCTGAGCATCTTCTCCATAGCGCCGGAGATACCCAGAAACAGCACGCAGACTCCGCACGCCGACATCAGCGTTTCCTGTATGCGGGGCTTTATCAGCCTGCCGCACAGCAGTCCTGCCACGCCGCCCAGCACTATCGCAGCGGCGTTTATCACAGTACCCAGTCCGGGCATTTCATCGCTTCCTTTTAGGACAGTCTGTCCCTGAAATCCTCATAGCCGAATCTTCTTATCAGACTCAGTTCCCCGCTCTCATGAAGCAGGTATATTGACGGCAGCGGCATTCCGTTAAAGGTATTGTTCTTGCACATAGAATATATCGCCATATCGCAGAACGCCAGCCTTTCGCCGCCGTTCAGCCGCTCATCGAACGAATAATCGCCTATAACGTCGCCCGCAAGGCAGGTATTGCCGCCCAGACGGTAGGTATACCGCTTTTCGCCGGGCATTCCTGCGCCGATTATTTCCGGCCGGTAGGGCATTTCGAGCACGTCCGGCATATGGCACGCAGCGGAAGCGTCCGTTATTGCGATTTCGCAGCCGTTAGCAAAGGTATCCAGTACGGTCGTGACCAGCCAGCCGGCATTCAGCGCCGCTGCCTCGCCCGGCTCCAGATATACCTCCAGTCCGTACTGCTCACGTATCCGCTTCACGCAGGCGATAAGCCTGTCCACATCGTAGCCCGGCTTTGTGATATGGTGTCCGCCGCCGAAATTTAGCCACTTTATCCTGTCGAACAAGAAGCCAAATTTCTCCTCAACGTGTGGCAGAGTGCGCTCCAGAACGTCTGCGCCCTGTTCGCACATCGTGTGGAAATGCAGCCCGTCGATTCCCTCGTACAGCGCAGGGTCTTTGCGGAATTCCTCGGCGGTGCAGCCCAGACGCGAGCCGGTGAAGCAGGGGTTATAGATATCCGTTTCTATCTCGCTGTAGCCGGGATTCACACGTATGCCCGCCTGAATATACCGCTCACTGCTGCGCACCCTGTCCCGAAACTTCGCCCACTGGCGGGGCGAGTTGAACACCATGTGGTCGCATATCCGCAGCAGCTCGTCAAAGTCCTGCTCAGGGTATGCGGGGGAATAAACGTGGTTCTCCCTGCCGAACGGCTTCGCCATTTTCTCATAGCCGAGTTTTGCTTCGAAAATCCCGCTGGCGGTCACGCCGTCCAGATATTCAGCTATCATCGGGTAAACGGCGAACGCCGAAAACGCTTTCTGCGCCAGCAGTATTTTGCACCCCGCCTGTTCCCTGACGTATTTCAGCAGTTCAAGATTCCTGCGCAGCTGCTTTTCATCAATGACGTAGCAGGGGGTTTCTACTTTGTTTTTCCAGTCCATGGTGTTCCTTTCTTGTGTTCTGAACTTATATCCGGTCTTGCACATCTATTGCTTGTCGCTCTACTATTTTGCTTGTATCAAATTGCATTTTAGAAAAGATGATTTGCTGAAGTTCCTCGTCATACTCTGTCTGATAGATGTATCTAATATTATTTTCAATTCTCTCTTGTGTGCCTGTCCATTTGGATAAAGAGGATATTCTTTTATCGTTTCCATTATAAAATCTTCATTAGACACCAAATCTGTGAGCAGCTTTCCCTCGTGACTTTCTCTTTCGCCAACATTTGCCGCTCTGTTGATTGAATTTAGATAAGCAACAGCAGCCTCGTCTGCCTGCGCCCGTACTTCCTGCAGATCTATATTTGTGAAAACATATTTTTTGCCGGTTTTGTTCAGTGGCTCAAGTAACTGTTCTATTTCGCCCTCACTTAAATTAGAAAACAAATCCAATCTTGTGTAGAAAATCAAATCATAATTTTCGCTTTCGGTTTGACGGAATCTCATCAACACTCTTGGATTGGTTCCGCTCACATTGACAAATACGCCATCTTGAAATCCATACTCCACATATTCTGACAAAGCATATACAGAAAGAACGCTATCATCTTCAAAAGTTTCAATGATTTTATATCCTACTCCCTGAAACTCACCCGGCAAATAGTTTCCATAGTTTTCAGTAAAAATAGCCTCTCTTATAGCCGGTCAATGCCGCCAACATAACAGCACCAAGAAACAGAGCGTTAAATCTCTTCATTATCATTTCCTCCATTAATTCCAATTTATCGGGCACTCCTCAGGATACAAATACCCTGCCGCAAAACAACAGGAAGTTTCTTCTTCGTATTTTGCCCCATATTATTGCTCCTCGTCCTCCGGCGGAAGCTCGCAGGAAAGCACCTGCGCCGTTCCCGCACTTTTGCCCTCGAATGTGAGGTCAAGTTTGGTAACGCCGCGCTCCATCAGTTCAATGAACCTTTTCTGTTCGCCTTCAATGCCGCATATCGAAAACCAGAGCCGCTTTTCTTCCTTTTTCGCAAGATAAAGCTGATATTTCTGCCGGTTGAGTTCCACCGTGAATATATTGCTCACGTGCAGCCATTTCTTGTTCAGTCCCTCCGGCGACAGCGACAGCTCCACCGAGGGAACTATCAGTGCGTCATGGTCGGTCACAGGAACGAAGTTGCTCAGGTTTCGCTTAACATAGCCTGCGCAGACCGCCCTCCCCGTTATATACAGCGCCCACAGCCCCAGCCAGACGAGAAGTATCACCCAGCTGAAAAACGCCGCAAATCCGAGAAGCATAAATACAAGAAACAGACCGTCGAACAGCGGCATATAGTTGAAATTCAGCGACAGCCTTGCCTTGCATTCCTGACAGTGCATAATATTGCCGCTGTAATACAGGCTGTAGCCGTCTCTGCGAAGATTCCGCTCCAGAAGCTCCGTTTTCACCATATATCGCTGCCAGCTGGCGACTCTGCTGCGGACAGGCCGCAGTATGTATTTGTCGTGGGGATACACCGTATATGGTTTAATCGACCAGACGGTGCGCACCCATGCAGCGATCTTGTCGCTTCCCGGCGTGGTCATATTCGGCGGCTTAAGCACCAGAGCCTTTCCGCACACAGGACATATACGTTCGCCTTTTTTCAGCATTCGGCGCACCTCCTTATCGTTTCCGAATTTTGTTTAAGCCATGCAGCACGGCTAAATATAGCCGCAGTCAGTCGGTCATCTCAAAGGCGTGATTCTGATATCCCGGCAACAAAACGCAGGCAGGCAAACGCCCGCCTGCCTTTGCGTCAGGTAATCAATCCACCAGCACCGGATCAAAGTCCTCCTCCCACGGAAGCCCCCACTTATTGAGGTTCTCCATGAAAGGATCGGGGTCCATCTCCTCGACGTTGTATACGCCGGGCTTTTTCCACTTGCCGGTAAGCACCATTGCTGCGCCTATCATTGCAGGAACGCCGGTGGTGTAGCTTATCGCCTGCGAGCCTACCTCCTTGTAGCACTCCTGATGGTCGCAGATGTTGTAGAGGTAATAGTGCTTCTCCTTGCCGTCCTTTTTGCCGATAAAGATACAGCCGATATTCGTCTTGCCCACAGTCCTCGGACCAAGCGAAGCAGGGTCAGGCAGGACTGCTTTCAGGAACTGCAGCGGAACTATCTCCCTGCCCTCGTACATTATGGGCTTTATAGAGGTCATTCCTACGTCCTCAAGGCACTTCAGGTGCGTGAGGTAACTCTGCCCGAATGTCATGAAGAACCTAATACGCTTGATACCCTTGATATTCAGCGCAAGCGACTCCAATTCCTCGTGGTGAAGAAGATACATATCCTTTTCGCCAACGCCCTTGAAGTTATATACCCGCTTTATCTCCATGGGCTTTGTTTCCACCCATTTTCCGTCCTCGATATAGCTGCCGTTTGCAGATACCTCTCGGATATTTATTTCCGGATTGAAGTTCGTTGCGAATGGGTATCCGTGGTCGCCGCCGTTGCAGTCCAGAATGTCGATATAGTTTATCTCATCGAACTGGTGCTTCATGGCATACGCCGAAAATACACCGGTAACGCCGGGATCAAAGCCGCAGCCGAGTATCGCCGTAAGCCCTGCCTTTTCAAATCTCTCACGGTAAGCCCACTGCCAGCTGTATTCAAACTTTGCCGTGTCCTCCGGCTCGTAATTCGCCGTGTCGAGGTAGTTCACACCCGCTGCAAGGCAGGCGTCCATGATGTGCAGGTCCTGATAAGGAAGTGCGACATTTATTACTATCTCCGGCTTGTAATCCTTGATGAGCGCGGTCAGTTCCTCAACGTTGTCTGCGTCCACCTGTGCGGTGGAGATGACCGTCTTTGTGGTCGGCTGCAGCTTCTCCTTAAATGCGTCGCACTTTGCCTTTGTGCGGCTCGCTATCATTATTTCGGTGAACACGTCACTGTTCTGGCAGCACTTATTTATTACTACTCCGGCAACGCCGCCTGCGCCGATTATCATTGCTCTGCTCATTTTTTGTCCTCCTGTATTGTTATGGATTCACTAATATCATCAACACGATAAACCCGACCGCCTGAATAAGAGAAGCCGCAATAAGTATCTTTGACGCCGCTCCGCTTCTCTGGATAACGCCCTTTGCCGTCAGTATTATCTGCAGCACTATCGTACCTATCGCCGTGATAAACAGCAAGCCTGCGCCTATGCTCAGCCACGCCGCCAGCACGTAACAGGAATCTGCGTAAAGCCGTGTATCTACGCTTCCCAGATCGCCAAGCTGTGAATTGACCTTGCTCAGTTCAAGGTTTTCATCGACAGCTTCTTTCAGCAGACCCTTAACGCTGACTGCGCTTTTCGCCAGTCCATCAGTGGTGAAATTCTCGTTATACCACTCGTCGCCTGCCTTTACCACGAAACGCATTACGCCCGTTCCGTCCATCATCAGGTAATAGTGGTCGTCAAACAGCGGTATCAGTCCCCACAGCTTGTTCTGTACGGTGTATACCTCATGCGCATACACGATATCGCCGTATTCCACCAGCTGACCCTCGGAAGCGGTATCCACCGATAACTGCTTTGCAGTCAGGTCTTTTATTCCTGAAAAAATCAAAATGAACAGGAAAACGCCCATCAGAATGAAGCCTAAAATGTAACCTACAGTCCGCTTCATGTTCCCGCCTCCTGCTTCGTTTCCCTGAGTACGTCACGCACATTGTTCGGCAGTGCGAAGCAGCCGCTGTGGACATACTGGTTGTAGTACCTCGTCCGCAGCCCCTGCGCAAGCCACCATTCCGCATTCTGGTCCTTTACCGGGTGGAGGCGCTTGCTTGCGAACCCGAATAGCCAGTGTCCGGAGGGGTAGGTCGGGATATGTGCCTGATATACCAGCGCAGTCGGGAAGAAGCATTTTATGCGGCTGTGCGCACGCTTCATTATCTCTGCGTATTCGTCGTAAAACGTGCTTTCATGCTGGTTGACGAGTATTCCGCTGTCGTTCAGCGCATTGTAGCAGTTTCCGTAAAATTCCTTTGTGAACAGCCCCTCGCCCGGACCGAACGGGTCGGTGGAATCCACGATTATCAGGTCGTATTCGTTCTGCTTTCTGCGCACGAATTTCAGCCCGTCCTCATAGTAGATATGCACCCTTGGGTCGTCAAGACTGCACGCCGTCTGCGGAATAAACTCCCTGCACAGTTCCACTACCCTTCGGTCTATCTCCACCATGTCGATGTGCTCCACCGACTTAAAGCGCGTCAGTTCCCTTATCGTGCCGCCGTCGCCTGCGCCTATGACCAGCACCCGTTTGATATCGGGATTTGTAGCCATCGGCACGTGCACTATCATCTCATGATAGATATACTCGTCCTTTTCCGTGAGCATGAGAAAGCCGTCCAGCACAAGTATCCTGCCGAGTTCCTCACTTTCCAGAATATCTATCTTCTGAAATTCGCTCTGCTCAGTCCACAGGTGCTGTTTTATCTTGATGGAAAATTTTATGCTGTCTGTATGGTTTTCAGTAAACCAGAGTTCCATTGACGTTCCTTTCCAAGCGTTTTCTTAGTGACTCGCTGAATATAGCGAAGCGTAACAAAATCAGGCACGTGAGTTCGCTCGTTTGAGCGTGGCGATTTTGTTTTATTCAGCGTGTCACTTGGGACTCGCTGAATAAAGCATAGCGTAACAAAATCAGACACGTGAGTTCGCCCGTTTGAACGTGACGATTTTGTTTTATTCAGCGTGTCACTTTACTACCTCAAGAAGTTCCACGTTCATGTCCTTTGTACCGGTGAGCGAGCAGCCCTTTTCCTTTGCAAATGCGATGTAGTCCAGAATATCCCTTGTTATACGCTCGCCCGGCGCAAGTATCGGTATCCCCGGAGGATAGCACATGACGAACTCGCTGCATATCCTGCCGGCTGTCTGCTCTATAGGAAGCGTTTCCCTTTCGGCATAGAATGCCTGCTGAGGGGGAAGTTCCACCGCCGGATCTATGTATTCATGGTCGAACAGCCCTACAGGCGAGCGGGAATACAGCCGCTTTATCTCCGACATTGCGCCCAGAAGTCTTTCTATCTCCAGCGCACGGTCGCCGCCGGTGATTATCGCAAGGATATTGCCGATATCGCCAAACTCTATCTGTATGCCGTATTCGTCACGCAGCAGGTCGTATACCTCAATACCGGCAAGACCCATCGCACGCGTGTGCACGGACAGTTTGGTGCTGTCGAACGCATAGAATGCCTTTCCGTCGCAAAGCTCGCTTCCGAATGCGTAATAGCCGCCCGCAGCGTTTATCTCTTTTCTGGCGTAATCCGCAAATTCCACCGTCTTGGCGTAGAACTCCCTGCCGTTCAGCGCAAGATTCTGTCGTGCAAGGTCAAGGCTCGCCATCAGCAGGTAGGAAGCGCTCGTGGTCTGTGTCAGGTTGATTATCTGCCTTACGTAGTCGCGGTTCACGCCCTTACCCAGCAGCAGGAATGCGCTCTGCGTGAGCGAACCGCCGGTCTTGTGCATGGACACCGCCGCCATATCCGCACCGCAGCTCATTGCGCTCGGCGGCAGTCCCTCCCCGAAATAGAAATGCGTGCCGTGTGCTTCGTCCACCAGCACCTTCATTCCATAGCGGTGAACTATCTCGGTTATCCTGCGCAGGTCCGAGCATATGCCGTAATAGGTGGGATTATTCACCAGCACGGCCTTTGCGTCGGGATTAGCCTTTATCGCCGATTCGACCTCCTCAGGGGTCATTCCGAGCGGAATGCCAAGCTGACTGTTTACGCCGGGATTGACATACACAGGTATCGCCCCGCATACGACAAGGGCGTTTATTGCGCTGCGGTGCACGTTCCTCGGCAGGATAATCTTGTCACCCGCCTTGCACACCGACATCACCATCGCCTGAACTGCGCCCGTTGCGCCGTTGACGATGAATATTGAGTTTTCTGCGCCGAATGCGTCTGCGGCTATCTCCTGAGCCTCTTTTATCACGGACACGGGGTGGCACAGGTTGTCGAGCGGCTTCATGGAGTTCACATCGTTCTTCATGCACGCCTCGCCGAGAAATTCCGTCAGCGCGCGGTTTCCTCTGCCGCCCTTATGACCGGGTACGTCAAAAGGCACCACTCTGTTAAGGCGGTGCGCTTTCATTGCTTCGTAAAGTGGTGCTCTGGTCTGGTCGAGTTTGTATCCTCTCATCGCACTCACCTCAATAGATATTCATTCCGCTGAATATCTCTATCATTTCCCGCCGCAGGCTGTTGGTTATTTCAAGCCGCTGCTGCGGGTGTATCTCATAGACATCGGAGTTGAACAGATAATTCTGCAGCTCTATCTCCTTTATCAGCATTTTTGTGTGGAACAGGTTGGACTGGTAAACATTCACGTCAATTGCGTCGTATCTGGTGAGCGTTTTCGGGTCTATATAGTCCTGAATAGACGTGATATTATGGTCCATGAAGTATTTCTTTCCGGTGACATCTCTCGTGAAGCCCCTCACACGATAGTCTATCGTGATGATATCCGAATCAAAGCTTCCGATAAGGTAATCCAGCGTATTCAGCGGGGATATCTCTCCGCAGGTGGCGACGTCGATGTCCACCCTGAACGTTGATATCGCCTTGTCCGGGTGATATTCCGGAAAAGTGTGCACTGTGATATGACTTTTGTCAAGATGTGCGTGTACGGTGTCCGGCTGGACGGGATTCCTGCCAAAGAAGCCTGCGCCCTTGTTGCAGGAGCTGTCAACATGGTCGGGGTCAATATGTCCCTCCGCAAAGAGGATATTGACAGATGCGCCCTGCGGGTCATAGTCCTGCTTTGAGATGTTCAGGACAGTTGCACCGATCCTTTCGGTGACGTCGCAGAGGATCTTGGTGAGCCTTTCGGAATTATACTGCTCGTCGATATAGGCGATATAATCCCTCTGCTCCCTCTCACTTTTTGCATAGCACACATCGTAAATGTTGAAGCTAAGTGTTTTTGTGAGGTTGTTAAAGCCATATAAAGCCAGTCTGGAGCTGCCGCCGCCAGGTGCTGCTTCTGCCTTTTTCTCCAACCCTAACATCACGACCTTTCATTAAGTATATTCGGGCTACCTTATATGATATTATGCAGTCAAAGTAAGTATATCATAAACCAGCGTATTTTGCAACATTTTTTTGAAAAAAACAATTCCCTCCCCGACAATAAATGCCGGAGAGGGAATCGGTGCCGAAACAGAGAGATTATCTCTGGTTCTGGCGGTTCTGACCGTTCTGATTCTGGCGGTTCTGACCCTGCTGGTTCTGGCGGTTCTGCTGCTCGTTCTGATTCTGGTTCTGATTATTCTGATTGGACATTATCATGTTCCTCCTGTGGAGCGTTGCTCCGATTTTCTGCAGTACTTACTGCAGTGATATTGTGTGCGCTGGTTCAGAAATTATTCCGTTTATTACTGGCAATATTATGAATTTATCAGAAAACCCTTGTTCAGGACAGCGGTTCTATTAATAAGGTATGTCTCAGAAATCATCTCAGAAAATTCTGATTTTTTGCATTTTGGTGAATTGAACAATAAATCTGCAATATTCACGCCACACTTCTTGCAAAAAAGCAAAACGCAGCCCCGAAACCGCATAGTTGGGCTGCCAAAAGGTAGTGGTTATTCGAAACTAACCGGAATATTATAGAATAGATGTAAGCCATTATAATACAAAATGAAAGATTGCAGGCGTAAAACTTGCAAAAAGCCCTTGACAAATCGACATGGCGGTGATATAATAAGAGCGTAAATTCAAAGCGGATAAAAAAGCTTGTGCTGGAGAACAGGCGGGCGGGATATGAGAGAGCGCAGGGGCGCGCTCCTGCAACTTTGCACCGGCTGACGATTCACAAACGGCACATTGATCCGCATAGGGCAGTAAGATCAAACCGGCTCAGTGCTGCGCCGTCATGACGCATTATCCGGCGGTTTTCCTGCCGGATTTCGGTTTTTGAAGGAGTGAGCTTATGTTAAAGAAAGAGGGAGAAACAAGGATCCCTGCAGGCTGTGCGATATCGGGCTTCATCAACAGAAGCGGACGGAGGACAAACGGCAGCGTGATCGTAAATTCCATCGCCTGTATGCACGACCGCTCAAACGGTCTTGGCGGCGGATACGCTGGATACGGCATCTATCCCGAATACAAGGATCAGTACGCATTCCATGTATTCTACGATTCAAATGAAGCAAGGATCAAGACAGAGGCTTTCATCGACAGGCATTTCGACGTTATCAACCTGTCGCGCATTCCGGTAAGAAAGCACCCCAACATCACGGACGAGCCGCTCATCTGGCGCTACTTCGTGAACCCGCTCCCGACAAAGCTTGAAGAAAGCCAGCTCGATGAGCGCACATACGTGGCACGCTGCGTTATCAAGATAAACGACAAGATAGACGGCGCATATGTGTTCTCCAGCGGCAAGAATATGGGCGTATTCAAGGCGGTAGGTTACCCTGAGGACGTCGGAGAGTTCTACAGACTGGACGAATACGACGGCTGGGCATGGACCGTACACGGACGCTATCCCACGAATACCCCCGGCTGGTGGGGCGGCGCACACCCCTTCGCACTGCTCGACTATACTATAGTACATAACGGCGAGATATCCTCGTATGACGCAAACAGGCGCTTCATCGAGATGTTCGGTTATAAGTGCAATCTTCTGACGGATACAGAGGTCATCACATACATCATCGACTATCTGCACCGCCGTCTTGGAATGCCTCTCGATGACGTTGCAAAGGTCATCGCCGCTCCGTTCTGGAGCGAGATCGAATCCGGCAGATTCAGCCCGGAGGAGGTCGAAAAGCTACGGCATTTCAGAAATGTGTATTCCAGCCTGCTCATCACCGGTCCTTTCTCTATAATACTCGGTTTCAACAACGGACTTATGGCGCTCAATGACAGACTGAAGCTGCGTTCGATGGTCGCTGCGGAAAAGGGCGACACAGTGTATATCTCCAGCGAGGAATGCTCCATCAGGACGATGTCCCCCGACGTTGACAGGATATGGAGCCCCAGAGGCGGAGAGCCGATAATCGTTACACTGGATAAATGATCTGTTGAGCAGAATTGAAAGGAAGGTCACAAGTGGCTATAAATTATATGAATCCTCTGTTTGAGGTAGTCCGCAATCCCGACCGCTGCATCAAATGCCGGGTCTGTGAGCGGCAGTGTGCGAACGAGGTACACCATTACGATCCCGACCTTGACAAAATGGTCGCTGATGAAACAAACTGCGTTGACTGCCAGCGCTGCGTTACCCTCTGTCCCACAAGGGCGCTGAAAATAAGAAAGAACGAGAACGAGTTCCGTGAAAACGGCAACTGGAGCCAGCAGATAATGGACGAGGTATACAAGCAGGCAGGCTCCGGCGGCGTTCTTCTTTCCGCAATGGGCAACCCCAGAGAATACCCCGTATACTGGGACAAGATACTGCTGAACGCTTCGCAGGTAACCAACCCGCCTATCGACCCGCTTCGTGAGCCGATGGAAACAAAAACGTTCCTCGGCAGAAAGGATCAGGAAATAAGCTACGACGAGAACGGAAAGGCAGTGTTCAAGAAGAATCCATACCTTGAACTTGACGTTCCCGTAATGTTCTCGGCAATGTCGTTCGGCTCTATCTCAAAGAATGCGCATGAATCTCTTGCAAGGGCTGCGCAGGAACTTGGTACATATTACAACACCGGCGAGGGCGGTCTGCATAAGGACTTCTACAAATACGGCGCAAACACCATCTGTCAGGTGGCTTCCGGCAGATTCGGCGTATTCAAGGAATACCTCGACACCGGCGCTGCCATCGAGATAAAAATGGGTCAGGGCGCAAAGCCCGGTATCGGCGGACATCTCCCCGGAATGAAGATAAACGAGGAGATCTCAAAGACCCGAATGATACCCAAGGGAACGGACGCAATTTCCCCCGCACCCCACCATGATATCTATTCTATCGAGGATCTCCGTCAGCTTGTGCTTTCTCTGAAAGAAGCGACCAACTGGGAGAAGCCGGTCATCGTAAAGATAGCAGCCGTGCATAACGTTGCAGCTATCGCTTCGGGTATCGCACGCAGCGGTGCGGATATAATCGCAATAGACGGCTACAGAGGCGGTACCGGCGCCGCTCCGACAAGAATAAGGGATAACGTCGGCATTCCTATCGAGCTTGCGCTCGCAAGCGTTGACCAGCGGCTCCGCGACGAGGGCATACGCAACAACATCTCCATCGTTGTGGGCGGCTCTGTGAGAAACAGCGCAGACGTGGTAAAGGCAGTGGCACTCGGCGCAGACGCAGTATATATCGCAACAGCGGCTCTGCTGTCGATGGGCTGCCACCTGTGCAGAAGCTGCAATACCGGCAAGTGCAACTGGGGTATCGCAACTCAGCGTGCAGACCTTGTAAAGCGTCTGAACCCCGATATCGCCTACAAGCGTCTTGTGAACCTCGTTCACGCGTGGGACCACGAGATAAAGGAAATGATGGGCGGCATGGGCATCAACTCGATTGAATCTCTCAGGGGCAACAGGCTCATGCTCAGGGGTATCGGGCTGAATCAGAAGGAGCTTGATATTCTCGGCATTATGCACGCAGGTGAATGATATACGCACGGAAAAGTCTGCTCGAAAGGAATGGTCATAACAAATGAAAAAGGTTTATGTAAACGAGGACTGGTGTCTGGGCTGTCATCTGTGTGAATTTACCTGTGCAGCCGTAAACAGCGGTGCGCCGGATATGGTAAAGGCTTTCATGAACGGAAAGAAGCCCGTCCCCAGAATACAGATAGAAGAAGGGAGCGCAGTGAACTTCGCCGTTCAGTGCCGCCACTGCGACGCCCACCCCTGCGTAAAGGGCTGCATCGCCGGCGCATTATCAGTGCAGAACGGCGTGATAGTCTGCGACGAGGAACGCTGCGTGGGCTGCTACACCTGCGTGCTCTCATGTCCGTATGGTGCGATAGTCATTGACGAAGCAGGACACAAGATACGCAAATGCGACCTGTGCACACGCAGCAGTCAGGGCGAGCCCGCCTGTGTAAAGGCTTGTCCGAACAATGCGATAGTGTTTGAGGAAAGGTGAGGTGACGGGTATGAATTATGTAATAATCGGCAATTCCGCAGCGGCAGTCGGCACGATAGAGGGTATCCGTCAGATAGACAAGACCGGAAATATCACCGTCATTTCCGACGAAAAGCACCACACCTATTCCCGCCCGCTCATATCCTACTGGCTGATGGGCAAGGTCACCGACAAGAATATTTATTACCGCAGTCCGGACTTCTACGAGAAGAACGGCGTAAAGACAATGCTCGGCTGCAGGGCGGTCAAGATCGACACGGCTGCAAAGAATGTCGTGCTGTCCGATGGAAGCCTTGTCCCCTACGACAAGCTGATGACAGCGACCGGCTCGAAGCCTTTCGTGCCGCCGATGAACGGCATGGACAAGATAGCTTCCTGCCACACGTTTATGAGCTACGACAGCGTGCGTGCGATACGCTCCGAGATAAAAGAGGGCGCAAAGGTGCTGATAATCGGCGCAGGTCTTATCGGACTGAAAGCAGCCGAGGCGCTGAATGCGTACAAGGCAGATATCACGGTGGTTGATATGGCTGACAGGATACTGCCGTCTATTCTCGACGTGAGAGCCGGCTCGATAATGATGAAGCACATCGAAAGCAAGGGCATAAAGTTCATTCTGGGTACTTCAGTCGATGAATTTTCGGAGCATTCCGCAAAGCTGAAGAACGGCGCTTCGGTGGATTTCGACATGGTGATAATCGCAGTCGGCGTTCGCCCGAACACAGAACTTATCGCTGAAGCTGGCGGCAAGGTGGAAAGGGGCATTATCTGCGACCTTACGCAGAAAACCACGCTCGACGACGTCTATGCGGCTGGCGACTGCACGGTAAGCCACGACAGCTCGTCTGATTCCGACAAGATACTTGCGCTGCTGCCTAATGCGTATATGCAGGGCGAGGTAGCCGGCAGGAACATGGCGGGGGCAGAAACTAAGTACGAAAACGCTATTCCGATGAACGCAATAGGCTTCTTCGGGCTGCATATAATCACAGCGGGCAGCTACGACGGAGAGGAATATGTCGAGGAAAACGGCAATACTTATAAGAAGCTGGTGTTCAAGGACGGTCTGCTCAAGGGATTCATTCTTATGGGCGACGTAAAGCGTGCCGGAATATATACCTCGATGATAAAGGAGCGTATCCCTCTGGAAAACGTGGATATGGATATGCTCAAAAACAGACCTCAGATGATGATGTTCGGCAAGGCACGCCGTGAGGAGAAGCTGGGAGGTATCGCAAGATGATCATTGACGCAAAGAATATGCAGTATGCGGAACTGAACCGCATGATCCGGGATTCTGACGAGCAGAAATTCACACTGGAGAACGTGCTCGGTCAGAGATACATCGGCGCAGGCCTTTCCGGCAAGGAGATACTGATAAAGGGTACTCCCGGAAACGCCCTCGGAGCATACCTCAACGGCGCAAAGATAAGCGTACACGGAAATGCGCAGGACGCCACCGGCGACACCATGAACGACGGCGCAATAATCATTCACGGCAACAGCGGCGACACCACCGGCTATGCAATGCGTTCCGGCGAGATATATGTGCAGGGTAACGCAGGCTACCGTGTGGGTATCCACATGAAAAGCTATCAGGATATGTTCCCGACAATAGTTATCGGCGGCAAGGTCGGCGACTTCCTCGGTGAGTATCAGGCGGGCGGAATAATCGTGGTACTCGGCATAGGCGTGGAGGGCTGTCCGGTAGGGCACTTCTGCGGCACGGGAATGCACGGCGGCGAGATGTTCATTCGCAGCGACGTTATGCCCAAGGGACTTCCGGTGCAGGTATGCTGCACAGTGGCTACGGCTGAGGAAAAGGAATCTATCAGGCACTATGTCGAGCGTTTCGTCAAGCACTTCGGAAACGACGCAGACACGCTGTTAAGCTCAAATTTCTTCAAGCTGACGCCGAACTCGGCAAGCCCGTATAAGCAGCTTTACGTGAATAACCTATAAACTGCTTGGTCGAACAGAAATCAAATCCCGGCAGAAGGGAGCATCTCACATGAAAAAGATATTTATAAACGCTAAAACGGAAATGGTGTGCGAAACGCTTTCAGCGGCTCTTGAAGAACTTCATGCGCAGGTGACCTGCTGCTTCGATGACGAGGCGGCAGCGGCAGCGGAGCTTTCCGACTACGATCTGGTGATAGTATCCACGCCGCTGCGCTCGGAATTTGGTCTGAACTGGGTCGCAGATATACGCAGCCGCACCAGCGCAGTGATAATCGTGCTGGCAAAGACAGAAATAGCGGACGATGTTCAGAACCGCATAAAGTTCACGGGAGCGTATGTGCTGCCCCGTCCTTTCACCAAGCAGTCGCTGATACAGACGATAAAGACGGCTGAGATGGCGAAGGAAAATATGCGGCTGCTGGAGCAGGAAAAATCCAAGCTTACAAAACAGCTTGAGGATATGCGGACGATCGACCGTGCAAAATGCTGCCTGATACAATATCTCAACCTCACAGAAAATCAGGCGCACCGCCATATACAGAAGCTTGCGATGGATACCCGCCGCACTCAGCGTGAGATAGCAGAGGATATACTGAACACATACAGCGGTATGACTAACGTTTAATGTGTAGAACAAAGAAATACGGAAAAGGGGCTGCGTAATGCAGCCCCACAGCTTGTTGAAAAAATCCACTTCCAGACTGGCGAGAAGCCCTCAGATTCTAGGAACCCGCATAACGACTAGGCTTTGTGCCTGTCGTTATGCGGGTGACGACGAAGATGAGGGGTTATCGCCAGTCTATTAATCACTGTATCTGCCAGTCTGCGCTCTCATTCTGCAATGCGCACATTCTGCTGAACGTACCGTTCTTTTTCAGAAGCTCGCTCGGAGTGCCCTGTTCCGTGGCTCTGCCGTTTTCAAGCACCACTATCTTGTCCGCGCTTGCAACAGTACGCATTCTGTGTGCGATTATAAGGACCGTCTTGTCCTTGATGAGCCGTGAAAGAGCCGTCTGAATGAGCGTTTCGTTCTCCACGTCAAGCGAAGCGGTCGCTTCGTCCATCAGGATAACTGGAGCGTTTTTCAGGAACGCACGCGCTATCGAGATTCGCTGACGTTCGCCGCCGGACAGTTCGCAGCCGTTCTCGCCTATGTCGGTATTCCAGCCGTTAGGCAGCTTTTCGGCAAATTCGTCGCAGTTTGCGAGCCTTGCCGCTTCAAGGACTTCCTCATCGGTGGCGTCCTTGCGGCCTATACGGATATTCTCCATTATCGTGTTATTGAACAGCGTTACGTCTTGGAATACTATCGAATAAAGCTGCAGCAGCGTTTCCGGATCGGTCTTGTCTACGTCCATTCCGCCGACTGTGATATTGCCCTTTGTGCAGTCCCAGAATCTCGCCGCAAGACGGGATACAGTGGTCTTGCCGCCGCCGGACGGTCCGACCAGCGCAGTGACCTCGCCCTGCTTTGCTGTAAAGGTGACGTCCTCCAGCACGGTTTCTCCCTCCTTATAGGAGAATCCCACATGGTCAAAGCTGATGTCGCAGCCATTGTTTGTGAGCTTGTCAGAGCCCTGCTGCACCGGCTGCTGGAGTATCTCGTTCATGCGGTCTACGCTTTCCTTGGTGGAGATGACCGCCGCCAGATTCTGGACTGCGCCCATCAGCGGGTCGTACAGTCTGGATACCACGAGCAGGAACATGAAGAATGTCAGCACGTCTATCTCGTTCGAGATGAGAAGCGAACTTCCCACTATTGCAACAGAGGGGATACCAAGCTTCAGGATAATGTTGGCAAGGCTGACGAAGATGGACATTCCGACCTCGGACTTTATCGTGCGGTCCTCGACTGCACGTATTTTCTTTTCCAGACCGTCAAGGTAGCTGTCCTCGGCGTTGTTTGATTTCAGGTCGCGCAGCGTTTCAAGGCACTCCTGTATTCCGTCTGCGCAGGTGATACGCGCCGCCATGGTCTTGCTGTTGAGGTGGTGCTGCAGCTTGTTCGTGCTGCCTACTACCGCAAATGCAACAGGGAGCACCCACAGTGCCGCAAGAGCCATCTTCCAGTTGAACACGAAAAGGCTTATCGAGATGAGCGAGGTGGAGATAACTGCGCCCGCAAGCGGAGGAACGAAGTGTGAGAATGCGGTTTCGAGCGTTGCGCAGTCAGCCATAATGCTGTTGGTAAGGTCTGCGAGGTCCTTTTTGCCGAAGAACGACAGCGGGATAGTGCGCAGCTTTTCAGCAAGCGTCACTCTGCGGACGCCGGTTTCAACGTAAGTCGCAAGGAACGTCGAGTTATACTGAAAATGTGTGACAAAGAATATCAGCAGCAGCGATACGACGATACCTATGACATAGAACCATACCCTGTCACCGCTGACGCCTGAATCCATCATGTCGCCGATAAAAAAGTACAAAAGCGATACCGGCAGCATTAAAACTATGTTCTGAAGAACGCAGGCGAGCACGCCCTTTATGAGGTCCTTGGCACCCCTGTCGCTGAGTGCGAAGCGATATTTGAGCCAGTTTATCATTTCGCACTCTCCTTTCCGAGCTTCCATTCGACTGACTTGCGGTAATCTCCCCACATCTTTGCGAAGATACCGCTGCCCTGTGAAAGTTCTCTGCCGCTTCCGCTTTCGGCTATTTTGCCGTCCTTCAGCACGAATATGCGGTCGGCGTTTATAACGGTGGACAGCCTGTGCGCTATCATAATTACCGTCCTGCCCTTGAGAAGTCTGGTGAATGCCTGCTGTACCTTTACCTCGTTGTCAGGGTCGGCGAATGCGGTCGCCTCGTCAAGAATGACTATCGGGGCGTTTCTCAGCATTACGCGTGCTATCGAGATACGCTGCTGCTCGCCGCCGGACAGATATATTCCGCCCGTGCCGATGACTGTATTTATGCCGTCGGGCAGCTTTTCAATGATATCGGTGCACTGTGCAGCTTCAAGCGCGTTCATTATTTCCTGCTCGGTGGCGTCAGGCTTTGCCATGCGGAGATTATCGAGAATAGTGCCCTTTATCAGGCGGCTGTTCTGGAATACGAAAGATACGGTCTCCATAAGCTGCTTTTTGGGGTAGTCCTTGACGTTCACGCCGCCGATAAGCACCTCGCCGCTGTCTGCGTCAAAGAATCGTGAGATTATGTTCGCCAGAGTGGTCTTACCGCCGCCGGACGGTCCAACAAAAGCACACAGTTCTCCCGAACCTATCTTCATTGAAATACCGTCAAGAGCCTTTTTGCTTTCGTCATAGCTGTAGGACACGTTGCGCAGTTCGACCGACCAGTCAGTGGGTCTTGCGGGTGCGCTGCCCTCAGACAGGGGTTCAAGGTTCATTACTGAATCAATGCGGTCAAGTGCGTCGTCAACCATCATATTGTTCTCGCTGGAGAACATTATCTTCGTCATAACAACTGTTATAACAGGGGTTATGATGATGTAGAACAGCAGGTTTAGCAGGAACTCAGGCTGTGCTGCCTCGCCGCCCGTGAACCACATTCCCGCAGCAATGAGTATCGCAAAAACTGCATTTATCATCGTTGTCAGGAACATCATCGGCAGACGCATACTGTTGGTGTACTTAGTCGTCCACTCGGTGTAGCGGTCGATGGCTGTCTTGAATCTCCTGAAAGAGAACACAGTCTGACCGAACGTCTTTACTACAGGGATACCACGCACGTATTCCACCGCTTCGTTGGACATATCGGCAAGTGCGTTCTGATATTCCACCATGCTCTTTTTGAGCGTGCTGCCGGTCATGAACACCATCATTATCACGAAGCCCAGAACTACCGGAATAAGGCTGAGCAGACCGAGCCGCCAGTCGAACACGAGCAGCAGCCCGACAAGTCCGAGCGGGGTCACCAGAGCGGTCGCAGTATCGGGAAGCTGGTGCGCAAGATAGGTTTCTGACGCTGCGCTGCTCTCGTTGACTATCTTGCGGAGTTTACCTGTGCCGAAGCTCTCTGCAAAGCCAAGCGGAAGCTTTGCTATATGTTTCATCATGGCAATGCGTATATTCGTTGCAGTGCGGAACGCCGACAAATGCGAGCACATCAGCGCACCAACGTACACAAGGAACGCCGCGCCTGCAAATATCATTGCGGTCCAGCCGTAGCGGGTGATATTGACCGCCTGCGACATATCGCCGTCAACGCTGAGAACCTCTCTCACGATGAGCCATATGTAGATGTAGGGGACAAGCGCCATCAGCGCGCTTATTCCCGCAAGCACCCACGAGCAGTACGTGAGTATTTTGTGCTTTCCGGCATATTCCATAAGCACAGATAGTCTTGATTTTTTCTTCAAGTATATCTCCTCCTTTTGTTAGCTTTAGCTAACTTATTGCCTTTATCAAACCGCAGTATGCACTGCGGTCAATTTCTATCAACGAACGCTGTTATATCCTGCCGCTGAACGGGTCCTTTCCTGCGATATGCGGGATACCCATGAGTTCTGACCAGCCCGCTGCCTGAAAGCGGTATAGCTGACGGACATAGTTCTTTGCCTTGGACTGCGGCAGACCGTGCAGTATCGGCTCGAAATAGGAAGCGAACATTCCGCTGACGATGATATGCTCAAGGTCGGGGTCGATATCGGGCACTTCCCTGCCCTGCGAACGCAGCATCTGATAGAACCTGTGCGTTGCGTTCACCTCAATGCTGACTATCTCGTCCATAAATCCTGCGTATTTCGTGCCCTCCGAGCAGGTGAGCACCAGCCGGAACGCCGCCACATTGTCATACAGCAGATCCAGCATATCCATCAGCAGTCCGCTGGATATTACGCCGAGATTTTCCTGCTGCTCCTGCGGCGACAGAAGCACAAATTCATTCTGCACCCGCTTGTACTCCTGCATGAAGTACTCCGCAGGCGCTGCAAGGGCGCAGAAAAGCTCTTCCTTGCTCCTGTAGTAGCCGTAGAATGCTCCGGTCGTGACGCCGGCAGCCTTTACGATATTGCGCAGCGAAGCCTTCTGGAAGCCCTTTCGCAGGAACTCCTCCGTGCCCGCCTTATGTATCCGCTGAAGCGTTGTTTCTTCCGACAATATTTTGTCCTCCGCGTATAACAGTGTTATATAACAATGTTATATTAGCACAAGGCCACTGAAAAGTCAATAGTAAACCGCTTATCGACTGTGATTTTCGTTAAACGGTTCAATAAAATATGCGCACTGAGCGTCGGGTTAGTGCAACCTTACCAAGAGGGAGAAAACGGGCAGTTGAAAAAGCGGAGGGAATATGTTATAATTATATCTGTAATTATTTCAGCAGGAGGACATCATGGACCCAAGAAAACATTTCAGCGCACTAAACGTTATCCACAAGATAATTCAGGAGCATATAAAGCCCGGCGACCTGTGTATCGACGCCACCGCAGGCAGGGGAAACGACACGCTTTTCCTCGCCCGGCTGACTGGCGAAAACGGCAGAGTGATAGCGTTCGATATTCAGCAGGAGGCTGTAGACAGCACAAAAAAGCTGCTTGCCGAAAACGGTATGACTGACCGCACGGAAGTTCTCTTGAAAAGCCACAGCGAAATGGACGAGGTATGCGGGGAGGGCACAGTGTCCTGCATTACGTTCAATTTTGGCTGGCTGCCAAAGGGCGACCACAATATTTTCACGAATGTATCCACCAGCATTCCGGCGATAGAAAAGGGAATGAAGCTGCTGAAAAGCGGCGGTATCATGACTCTTATAATCTACTACGGCAGAGAAACCGGCTTTGAGGAACGTGACGCACTGCTCGAATATCTCCCGACGATAGACAGCAGCCGCTACACGGTCATTGAAATGCCGTTCGTCAACCGCCCCAACTGCCCGCCTATCCCGATAGTGATATTAAAGGATATTTGACGCTTCTCGCCTGTCCGGACACTTGATTTTTCCTGCTTGTTGCTGTATAATATAAGTAGCTACCTATACGCATGGGGGAAATAATAATGAACATAAACTGGAACAGAAAATATCTCACCATTGCAGTCTATGCGACCTGCGCCGTGATAGTCAGCGCTATCGCAGTTATGGTGATATTCAATTTCGATACCGTTGTCAGCAAGATATCCGTTCTCGGCGCTGTTGCAACGCCTATAATCATCGGTATATTCTGCGCATATCTGCTCAACCCGCTTATGACAAAAATCGAAACTGGACCGCTGAAAAAGCTATCCGGTTCGTCAGTCAAGAAAAAGCGGGGGCAGGCTCGTGCCCTCTCGCTGACGATAACCATGCTTATCGTGGTGCTTATTATGGCGCTCATTGTAATAATGGTTATCCCTCAGCTGGTCGAAAATATGGTCAGCATTTTCAGCAACATGGATTCCTACATCAACACCATCAAAAACTGGCTGAGCAACATTTTCGATGATAACCCCACGCTGGTGGAATTCCTCGGAAATCCTCTTGACGACTTCAACAAATTCGTCAGCGATATCTGGAAAGAATACTCCAACGAACTGATGGGAATGGTCGGCAACGTTGCTTCAACCGTCTGGGCTATTCTTGACACCATGAAGAACGTGCTGATAGGTCTGATAATCTCGATATACCTGCTTGCACGCAAGGAAATGTTTATCGGTCAGACCAAAAAGCTCATCTTTGCTTTCCTGAAAGTGAACAAGGCGCAGAGATTCCTCGGCATATGCCGTGAAGCAAGCAAAAAGTTCCTCGGCTCTATCGTCGGAAAGATAATCGAAGCGTTCATTGTCGCAATGCTGTGCTTTATCGGCTGCACGTGTATGAAGCTGCCATATTCGCTCCTTATCTCTGCAATAATGTTCGTGTTCAACCTGATACCGTTCATCGGTCCGTTTATCGGCGCAGTTCCCTGCACGATACTTCTTCTTCTGTCAGACCAGCCGATACAGGCGCTGTGGTTCGTTATCTTTATCGTGGTACTGCAGATGGTTGACGGAAACATCATCGCACCGTGGATACTCGGCGATTCTACCGGACTTCCCGCAGTGTGGATACTCATTTCTATCCTTATCGGCGGCGGACTGTTCGGTATGCTGGGAATGTTCCTCGGCGTTCCGGTGTGCGCAGTAGTGTATATGCTGTTCAAGGACTTCATCGAGAACCGCCTGAAAAAACGCCGCCTGCCTCAGCACACCTCCGAGTATGCGGGAGACGTCGGGTTTATTACTCCTGATTACGTCTGCGAGGAGGAAGAAACCCAGCCTGAGCCTGAGCCTGAAAACAAGCACTCGTTCAAGGACGTTATAACCGCAAGAGCGCAGGAATGCAAAGAGAAGTTCCATATCAAGGCTAAGACTGATTTAGCTAAAAAACGACCTAAGAAATAAGAGAATATAATTTAAGGGGCTGCGAATCTCGCAGCCCCCAGCTTGTTGAAAAAGTCTACTACCAGACTGGCGACGAAGATGAAGTATTCTCACCTGTCCGATCAGTCCCTCGATTCACGATACTTCCTGACAAACCATATATTCTCCGGCTCAGAAACCGTAAATTCCCGCCCGTTGAGATATTCCAGACACCCCGCAGGCGTTGTGAACTCAAACCGCAGCTTGTAGGAATACAGAGCCTGCCCATCGTAGCCCGCAGCCTTGTTCACCTTATTGCTGCCGTATTTCCCGTCGCCCAGCAGCGGGTGTCCGATATACGCAAAATGCGCACGTATCTGATGTGTGCGTCCGGTGAGCAATTCGACCTCCACAAGGCTCTGGCTGCCGGTGCTTTCAAGCACGCGGTACTTCGTCTTTATCGTTCGGTTGGCAGGAGTTTTCCTGCTTGACACCACCACACGATTTTCGTCGGCAAGCTTTTCGAGATACGCCGTCATAGTGTCCGCACGCTTTTCCGGACAGCCCTGAACAAGGCACAGATACAGCTTCACAAGTTCCCTGTCACGTATTTTCTGGTTCAGCACACGCAGCGATTCTGCGTTCTTGGCTGCGATAACTATTCCGCCGGTGTTTCTGTCGATACGGTTGCACAGTGCCGGCGCGAAACTGCGCTCGCTGTTCGGGTCATACTCGCCCTTGCTCCAGAGGTAGCTTTTTATCCGGTCTATCAGCGTATCAGAGGAATTATCGTCGTCCTCGTGCACCACCATACCGACCGGCTTGTCGCACAGCAGTATATTTTCGTCCTCGTATACTATATCAAGCTGAGTAGGGGCTTCCCTGAAATCCGTCTGCTTCTGCCTGCCGCCCGTGTCAAGAAGTTCGTCGCTGAGGTAAAACCGGAACACATCGCCCTCGCTGAGTTTCACATTTGGCTCGGTACGTGCGCCGTTCAGCTTTATGCGCTTTTTCCTCATCAGCTTGCAGATAAGCGGGAGCGACAGGTTTGGATATGCCTTTGTCAGGAATCGGTCGGCACGCTGACCTGCGTCGTTTTTTGATACTGTGATCTCTGTCATTATTTCTCCTGTAAAACCAAAAACGGCAGCTCATACGAACTGCCGTTTCGCTGTTATGTATTACTGATTATCTGTCGGCTGACCGCAGAACGGGCAGAATCTTGCGCCCGGCTTTATATTCTTGCCGCAGTGAGGGCAAGTGGGAGCGGTGAGCTCTGCCGGCTTATCAAGCTGAACCTGAGCAGGCTCTGCAGCAGGAGCAGGAACAGGCTGAGGTATCGGGGCGGGAGCCGCCTGCTGTACCGGAGCCGGAGCCGCCTGCTGAACAGGAACGGGAGCAGGTGCAGGAGCGGGCTGAGGAACCGGTGTAGACTGATAAACCGGAACCGGAGCAGGCTGCTGAGTCTGAACGGGCTGCTGAACCGGAGCAGGAGCAGGCTGCTGATACATGGGCTGACCCATGGGCTGCTGATACATCTGCTGACCCGGAGCGGGCTGCTGATACTGCTGAGGAGCCTGCGGGAACAGCGGCTTATCTGTCTTAGGCTCAAGAGCGGTGTTGTTGTCCGTGTCCAGACCTGCGTTCTTACGAACAGCGAGAACTGTTTCATATGCAATTCTGAGGATAAGGTTGCCGAGTACAAGGTAAACAAGCAAGTCAACTATACCGGAATAGCCGGAAAGAATGATCGCCGAAATGCCCTTGAATACAAGGAAGATGGTAGCTGCGTAGTATGTGATCTTCACAAGAGAAAGAGAAATGAAACTCTGACCGTTAGCAAGCTTATTGAACTTGGTGATATTTGTACCCTTTCCCTTTGCATTGAATACCGTCATATTGAGCATGACAGCAACAATAACTGCTCCGATGAATCCGATCAGAAGAACAAGAAACGATGCGAGTCTTGTGCCGTCGAAGTAATCGAAGTATGAACCAAAACTAACCAGTGCATTAGCCATAACGTGTACCTCTTTTCATATATTTCCTGAATAATACGCAGGAAAGTCCTGCAGGGCAGAATTTTCCCATAGACTGATTATAACATATTTCAGAGAAAAAAGCAAGGGCTACACCGCATAATTATTGTCGTTCGATTGCGCAGTCAGATTTTTCGTCAGATTGTACAAATTGAGTGCAGGCGGGCTGGCGCCCGTCAAGCGAAATTTGTGCAATATGGCGGAAAAGATGCAAGCAAGCGTGCGACAAAGGCGTTAGCCGTTAATTGTGCGGTGTTGCCCATGTGTATCTCTAAATTTTTTCCGAAATGTCAAACGGGGTCGTCTGATATACGAAATAGTTGAGCCAGTTGGTGTAGATGAGCGTAGAATGCGCTCTCCACTTCATCACGGGCTGCTTGGTCGGGTCGTCGTCCGGGAAGTAGTGCTGCGGGATATGCGGGTTCATGCCCTTTTCAAGGTCGCGTTTGTACTCCATCGCAAGCGTGTCTGCGTCATATTCAGAATGACCGGTGATGAAGAACTGGCGGCTGTCCTCGCTGCATACTGCGTATACGCCCGCCTCGTCCGATAACGCCATAACCTTAAGCTGCGGAATCTTTTCGATGTCCTCACGGCGTATCTCGGTATGGCGGGAATGGGGCGCCCAGAATTCGCTGTCAAAACCCCTGAACAGCCTTGATTTCGGCGTGAGCATGGTGTGCTTGAATACGCCTGATATCTTCTCCGGCAGAGGGTACTTCGGCACGCCGTAATGGTAATACAAAGCCGCCTGAGCCGCCCAGCAGATATGGAACACGGAATGCACGTGGGTCTTTGTCCACTCCATTATGGCGCATATCTCGTCCCAGTAGTCCACCTCTTCAAATTCCATGTGCTCCACCGGCGCACCGGTGATGATGAAGCCGTCGAAGTTCATGTCCTTTATTTCGTCAAAGGTCTTGTAGAAATTAAGCAAATGCTCGCTTGACGTGTTCTTGCTGGTGTAGGTGGAGGTCTGAACGAGCGTGACCTCTATCTGCAGCGGAGTATTAGAAAGGCTCCTGAGTATCTGCGTTTCAGTGGCTATTTTTGTGGGCATGAGGTTCAGCAGCCCTATTTTCAGCGGTCTGATGTCCTGATGAAGCGCCCTGTGCTCCGTCATTATGAAGATATGCTCATCTTCAAGAATGCTTTGTGCAGGAAGTCCATCGGCAATTTTTACTGGCATTTTATCCCTTCCCTTTTGTTTTACTATATTTATGACTGCAGATCAATTGAGCAGCTTGCTCTTTTCCCTGCCGAGAAGCTCCTGATCATACAGCGAGAGGTCGTAATGATGTATTGCGTCGGTCATTTCCTGAGCAATGTCCTCCGGTATATCCTCTTCCTCCGTGAAACGCTGAAGCGCCGTGAGATATTCCCTGCGAAGCAGCATTTTGTCTTTCAGGGAAACGTGCATTTTCACACGCTCGCCGGTGTCCGTATTCATAAGGTGCGATATGTCGTGGTCGATAAGCTTCATTATATCGGTTATGCAGTCGCCTGCCCTGCCGCCGAAAACCAGCTTGTGGTAAAACTCAGCCTGACACAGCGCAGGCAGGCTGAACTCCTTAGGCAGCACGTCATGCACCGTCATCATCGTGAAAATAAAGTCCTCTATCGAAGCGTAATTTTTCGACCTGCCCATGCACATCGTCACGCTGTCGATACCCGCCATCGTTGCCTTTACCGCCATATCCAGAGCGGATTTCTTGGCGTTCATCGGGCAGATATCTACGGGGACGGTAACGGCGTTCTTTGCACGCCAAACCATCTCGCCGACCTCCGCCGGCGTCTTTATCGGATAGCTGCCCCGAAGTCTTGCCAGCGAAACCGGACCGGACACCTGCGACTGCGCCAGTCTTATCAGCTGACGTGAAAGCCCGTGTATCGCAGGGAACTCCATTATTACAGGGGTTTTCCCGACATCAACGTTATCCTTCAGGTCCTGTATCGTGACCAGCACGTAATCAAAATCGAACACCGCCGTCAGTTCCCTGAACATCGGGTCGCCCAGACGGAATATATACCCTATGCCGTCGGGAAGTTCGTGCATTTTCATCACGGTGCGGAAGTCTATCTCGACATATTTCACGCCCGCCTCGCCCAGAGCCGAAATGTACCGGTAGATGTACTCCGGTCTTGCACGCTCGTCTATGGGCAGAGTGCAAAGGCTGTTGTCGGTGATAACTGTTTTCATACGCTCAGCCCTTTAACCCACGTGACTGTCTGTCCATGTCCTCTATAACTATATCGTATATTTCGCCCAGCGTTGCGCAGTACTCCAGCACCTTCCACGGCTCGTTGGTGTGGTAGTGCAGCTTTATCAGTTCGTCGTCGCCGACCGCAAGCAGGCAGTCGCCCTTGAAATTCGTCCTGATGTACTCGTTGATGGCGTCCTCGTCAAGACCTGTTCCCTCGATAAGAAGCTGCGTGTCGTACCTGAATTCTGTCATTTTACTTTTCCTCCCTGTCGTTTCTGAGTTCTATCCTTACCTTATTGACTCTGAGTTCCGCTGCGTCGAGCACGGTCACGGTGAATTCGTCTGTCTGAGCGGTGTCGCCGTTTTTGGGTATGCTGCCGAAAAGTCCGAGCACCCAGCCTGCGACCGTATGCGCCTCGCTTTCAAGTTCTGCGGGTATATCCCTAGCAGCAAGGAATCGGCGCAGCGAATTGAGCGACACATCGCCGTAAACCTCGAAAGTATTGCTTCCTACCACCGTTACCGGAGATTTTACCTCGTCGCTCTCGTCCCATATCTCGCCGACAAGTTCCTCAAGGATATCTTCCATGGTCACGATTCCGAGCGTACCGCCGTGCTGGTCGAGCACGACGCTCATGTGGCACTTTTGCTTCTGCATGGTGCGGAATACCTCGGACAGCTTCTGCATTTGCGGCAGATAAAGCGTTTCCTGCATAATGCTGCTTATTGTGAAGTCCCCGCCCTTTTCATACTGCTTGAAAAATTCCTTTTCGGTGATTATTCCGACGATATTGTCGAGTGTCCGCTCATAAACCGGCATTCTGGAGTATTCCTCCTGCAGAAACTTCCTGCGCACCTCGCTGATATTCTCGCCTATCTCCACCGCCGTGATACGCACACGGGGCGTGATTATCTCATCGACTGTTATCTCGTCAAATTCAAGAGCGCTGCGCACAAGGTCGCTTTCCTGAGTTTCCAGAACGCCCTCGTCCTCTATCTCGTCTATTATGACCTTCAATTCTTCCTCGGTCATGCTGACGGATTCCTTGCGGCGGAAAAGCTTGGATACGCCCTTTTTCAGCAGGATAAAAAACGCTGAGAACGGGGTGAATACCACCATCAGGAACGAAATGATCCCCGAACAGAACATGGCGAACGGCTCGGCGAAGTCCTTTGCAATGCTTTTCGGCATTATCTCGCCGAAAGTCAGCACAACAAGCGTCGTGACGATGGTGGACACAAGCGAGCCGTACTGCTCGCCCACAAGGTTTATCGCAATTATCGTTGCGATAGACGAACAGGCGATATTCACTATGTTGTTGCCGATAAGGATCGTGGTCAGCGCCTTGTCATATTTTGTCAGCACCCGCAGAGTGCGTGCCGCTGCCCTGCTGCCGTTGTCTGCCATGTTTTTCAGGCGTATCTTGTTGACCGTTGACAGCGATGTTTCGGTCGCCGAAAAAAACGCCGAGCATAATATTAGTATTATAATAAGTACTATCTGCATATTTTACTCCCAAGTTTTCCATATTTCAGGGCAGTAGCCCACGGTAGCCTGCCTGCCGTTTCTGACTATCGGCGTGCGGTAAAGCTTCGGATTTTCTGCCAGCTTATCCGGCTTTGCGTCGTCCAGCAGGTACTTTATCTGGGCGTAGTCACGGGAATTTTCGTCTATCACGGCGTCCAGACCGCCAAGCGCCCTTGTTACGCTGTCCAGTTCGCCCCTGCTCAGTCCCTTTGAGAGGATATCCACATACTGGTACTTTATCCCCCGCTCCTTAAAATACCTTTCCGCTTTTTTGGTGTCAAAGCATTTTGACTTCCCGAATATCTGTATATTCATCACTGCTCCTGTTCATTCAGCGCATATCTGCGTATTGCACGCACTACGCCGTTTTCGTTGTTGCTGCGGGCGAGAAATCTCGCCAGTCGCTTGACGTCAGGGCTGCCGTTTTCCATTGCGAAGCTCCAACCTGCCCAGCGCAGCATTTCTGCGTCATTCAGGTAGTCGCCGAACGCCATCACGTCCTGACGGTCTATTCCGAGCACGCCCGCAAGGCTTTTCAGCGCACTGCCCTTGTTCACGCCTGCGCCCATAACGTCCATCCAGATGGGACCGGACACCTGAACGTTCAGGCGGTCACCGAAAATCTCGTCTATCAGCGGCTTTGCGTGCTGCTGAGTTCCCTTCATATCGCACACCGCAAGCTTGTATATGATGTCGTCTATCTCCATGAAATCATTGCAGACGATATGGTTGCGGTAATACTTCGCTATCTCCGCGTTAAATTCCGGATCTGCGTCAAGGTGATATGTACCCTTTCCGGCGCACACCAGCACCCTCAGACCGCCTATTTCCGTGCACGCACGTATAAGCTGCTCGTATGTGGTGCGGTCCAGCGGGGTAACGCTGACCTGCTTTCCGCCGTGTATCACATTTGCGCCATTATCGCAGATGAAGTCCAGCCGGCTGCGTATCTCCTCAGGAAAGAGGTGCGCCACTGCGTCAAAGGAACGTCCGCTTGCCACAGTGAATCTGATATCCTGCTCGCCGAGCCGCTCCAGTATCTCAAAGAGATCCGGCGGCAGCTCTTTTTTGTCGTTGAGCAGAGTTCCGTCCATGTCGCTGGCTATCAGCTTTATCATATGTATTTCCTCGCTTTTGTTCTTCCTGCGTCCGGTCGTGCCGGATCATTTGTATGTACGTTTAGTATTATACCACATTGCGCTCAAAGTTTCAAGATACAAATTCTGTTTATCGCAAAATACCACGCTTTCTGCGCAGAGATGAGGTGAATCTGCGGTGTTCTTTCATGACCGTCCCCGATAGACACAGCACGACCGGCAGGTTCACCGCCGCCATTATGCCGTTGAACAGGTCTGCCGCTCCCCATGCCGCAGAAATATCCACCACTGCGCCGACCGCCGTGAACGCCGTGAATATCACCAGAAACGGCAGCCTTGCACGCTCCCCGAACAGGAATACCGCCGCGCCTGCGCCAAAACCGCTCCTGCCGGTCAGCGTAGACAATGCGAAAAGCACCGCCGCCGCAGAAAGCAGCTTCCCCGCCGCTCCCCCGAATACCGACGAGAAAGCAAGCGTGACAAGCTCTGCGCCTGTGACCTCCTCAAGAAGCACGCCGGATATCACCGGACATTCCTGCGCTTCGTCAGAGAACAGCGGCTTGCCCGTGCCGTCCTGCGCCTGAACGCCGGTCAGCCGCATTACGTTCGAGAAGCTGTTCCCGCCGTGTGAAAGAGGCTGTGTGAAGCTGTCCCCATATATCGTCAGGAAGCGCTGCTCCTCGCCGCCGCCCACCGTCAGCACCGGCGTACCGCCGCACAGCAGTCCGCTTTCATCGGTCAGCCTGAAATACTGCGGAGAAAGGCTCACCGTGTTGAACGCTTCCTGCGCAGTCACCGCATGGCAGGGGCTGGCAAGCAGCACGAACGCAGTAAGCGAGCACATCACAAGCGTGTCAAAGAATACCTCGAATATGCTCCACATTCCGATAATGCACGGCTCTTTTTCGCCGGAGCAGGAATGCGCAGTCACCGAGGTGCCAAGTCCGGCTTCGTTAGAGAATACGCCCCTGCGGAAGCCCATAGATACCGCCTGCTTCACCATGTAGCCGTTCACGCCGCCCGCCGCCGCTTCCAGACCGAATGCGCTGCGGAATATCATGCCCAGCATATCCGGCAGCCGTGTGATGTTCGCCGCAAGAATGAAAACCGCTCCCGCTATGTAGAACGCCGACATCAGCGGCACCAGTCCTGAAGTCACCGAAGCCGCCCTGCCCATGCCGCCTTTTTTGGAACGGCGTCCGCCGAGTGCTATGAACCCTATGCAGACTGCAAGCGCCGCTCCGGTGACCCACTGCGGTATCCCGAAGCCAGATCTCATCACCTGCGCCGCAGAATTTACCTGCACCAGATTACCCGTGCCGAACGCAGACAATATGCACGCCGCAGCGAATACCGCAGAAAGCGGCTTCGCAAGGCGCCCGACAAACCTGCGCTGAGATAGCCCGTCCCTTATGTAGTACATCGCACCGCCCTGCATTCCATCGGGCGTTTTTCGGCGGTAGACTGCGCCAAGCACGTTTTCCGCATATCCGGTCATCATTCCGAGTATCGCAGATACCCACATCCAGAACACTGCGCCCGCCCCGCCCATCGTGAGCGCCACCGCTACGCCGGCAATATTGCCGTTTCCAAGGGTCGCCGCCAGTGCCGAGGTCATTGCCTGCAGCGGAGTGAGTTCGCCGTCGCCGCCGCTGCTGACGGGCTTTATCGTGCTCCTGAACCACAGCGGGGTATGCCGCAGCTGAAAGAATCCGGTTCTCAGCGAAAACCACCCGCCTGCGGCGAGCAGTGCTGCGACCATAGGCACGCCCCATAATATTCCATTTGCTGTAGTCACAGCGCTGCCGAATAGCTCCATTTATTTCCTCCAAGGCAGATGATCAAAAGAAAATACATAAATTCATGGGTTTTTGCGAAAAATTTTTCGAAATTTAACAGCCTCTTAACACACAAACGCTCAGAAATGTGGTATAATTGATATATAGTTTCTCATATGAGCAGCAGAACTGATATCGCTCTGAAACAGCGTCCACCCACAGATATCTCCCCGCATACTGCGGAGGTGTGTAATGCACAGTGCGGCGGCGCACTAACGGAGGCGTATACAAATGGGACCAAGATACAAAATTCTTATTGTTGACGACGACCCCTGTATGTCGTTCTATACTCAGCAAACTATGGAACGAAGCGGATATGATACGATCGTTGCCGAAAACGGGCACGACGCAGAGACCTGTGCGATCTCACACTGTCCTGATGTGATCCTGCTGGATCTGGGGCTTCCCGACATGAACGGCACCTCTGTGCTGCACTCTATCAGGCAGTGGACGAACGTCCCCGTCATAGTCATTTCTGCCGAAAATGACGAAAACATAAAGAAAGACGCGCTTGATAAGGGCGCAGATGATTACTTGGTAAAGCCGTTCGGGCTGATCGAACTTCTTGCGAGGATAAGGGTCGCACTGCGCCACGCACGGTGCAGCGGTACAAATATGAAGCTTAGCAGCTGCGAATATTCCGTTGACGAACTTCGTATCGACTACGCCAAGCTTAAAGCCTACATACGCGGCAAGGACGCCGACCTGACGCAGGCTGAATTCAAACTGGTGGCACTTCTGGGAAGATATGCAGGACAGGTCGTATCCTACGAGTTTCTGATGAAGCACTTGTGGGGTCCGAATTCAAAGGGCAGCAACCAGATACTGCGGGTCAATATGGCTAACATCAGAAAAAAGATCGAACGTGACCCCTCTAACCCCCGCTACTTTATCACAGAAAACGGCGTAGGCTACAGGCTGGCTGATTCCTGATGATCGGTCATTATCGCCTGCTCGCCCGCTATGTTCCCCCTCAGCGTGTAGATGGCAGTAAGCTTTATACCGTCGTCCTGCGGGACGGCGGTTTTTTCGCACGCCACTATCTCGTATTCATTATAGAAATTATCCTCGAAATCGCTCATCTGCCGTTCAAGTTCGGATATACAGTCGTCTGCGCTGCGCACAAGCTCCCTGCTTGTCAGGCGTGTGAACGTACCAGTCTTTATCCTGAGCGGTGTAGTTCGCCCGAATGCGGTGATAAGCTGCGTTTCCTCCGAATACACCGAATCGGGGACGTAAGCATTCCCGAAAAACAGCGGGAACTCATCGTCCTCCAGCACCAGCCAGCGAAACTGCGTTGTTTCCCCGTCAGCAAGCTGTATCGTTTCACGGTAGGGCACGAAAAACTCCCGCTGCTCAGTAAATTCGCCGATAATGTCTGCGCTTGCATGATGCAGCGTGGTATTCCCCGCGCCGTCCGTCACAACTCCGCTGACAAGAAGCCCGCCCTTTGGCACGCCGCTTCCCGTCTGCACTGAAGACGCTCCCTTGCGGACAGTCTGCGATATCACCACTGCGTCGCGTGTGGATATCAGGTTGCAGGGCGTGGTGAGATCCGCCATTTCCGGAGCGGGAGTCGCCATCTCAAGCGCTACCTCCACCCGAAAGCCAACGCAGGTGACGTCCACCCATGCGCTTTCGGGTATTTCAAGCATGATACGCCGCTCTGCTTCGGCGGTGTTAAGTCTGTGCGAGGAAACGCCGGTGTTTATGCCGCATTCGTCCAGTATCTGCATGACTTGCGAGCGGTGGGCGGCGGACACCGTGCCGGAACTTATTATCTCAATATCCTGCACATGACTTCCATTCAGTGCAGTGAGCATGATGAATGCAAGAAATCCCACGTAAAGTCCGGTGCGGCGGCTGTATCTCCTCAGCGTGAAATAAAGTCCCCGCCGTCTGCCCGCCCTTAGCCTGACGCCGTATCTGCGGGCGGTGCAGGAGGTCTCCCAGTAATCAAGCGGCGACACCGCCCCGCTGACTGTGCCGTCACCGAAGCTTATCCGGCGCAGTTCTACGCCGCTGTCCATTAGTTCGGACACCATTTTCTCAGGATAGCCGCCAAGGCCGCTGAATTCAACGCTCCCCGTCCACAGTACGCTTTTCTTGTCTGCCATTTCTTCCTCCTTAAAGTTCCACGAAAGACAGCGACTGTATGCCGCCGAGGATACGCACCCCAAATGCGCCCAGACTTTCAAGCAGAAGTTCGCTGCCCGTCACTCTCAGCAGACGGCCGTGCAGTTTCAGCACTATCTCGCCGTTCACCTCGCGGCAGTCTGACACGCTTATCACGCCACCGCAGTTTTCCACTGTCAGTTCCCCGTCACGCAGGGTTATCACCGAGCGGCGGTATGGAAGCTCCCCCAGCGATATCAGCGATTCCCTGATACTCAATCATGCCACCTCCTTGGTCAAGTTCTCTGATAATTCTATGCTTTGTCCGCCGGAAAAAGACCCATTCGGGAATCATCGCAGAAATAACCCAATAGTCGTTTATTTCCCTATACCTCATATTGTGTTGCTTTTGTGGCTTATTGTGAATATTCAACAAAAAACACAAGAAGGGTTATTGACTTTTAGACATATTGATTATATAATGAGGATACTAGAATATTGATCCGGCGTCTTACATAGCTTTTTCCGTCAGCGCTGGATAGCGAAAGGAATGATCTACAATGAAAAAGACAAAATCTATGCAGATCGGAACCAAGATCACTATTATATCCTGCTTGGCAGCAGTTGTTTCCGCAATACTGACAGCAGTGGTCACGATAGTGATATTCATGTCGTTTGTCAGCAGCATTCAGGCAGAGGAAACACAGACCGGCGTTACCGTGCTGAAAGCCGAGGTGGAAAGCGTTACCTCCGACCTTAACGACGTTGCTTCTATCATGATAGCGGACGGTAATCTGACTGAGGTCATGCTCGACATATCATGGGAGTCAAACAAAAAGAACGGCTGGTGCTCGGCGGCATACGTTAAAACGAGCGACTTTATCTGGAAAACCGAGAATTTCCCGCTGGACTTTGAAACCGCAGCACGTGCCCTGAACGGCAACATAAACGGACTGATCTCTGTGGACGGCAGACTTTATACTATATCCGCACAGAAAGTCGGACTCAAAAACGCCATGGTCCTGTGTCAGGATATGAGCGACCTTGATTTCGTGGATAAGGTCAAGGATATCACACGTGCCGACGTTACGCTGTTCTGTCAGGACGTCCGCACCAGCACGACGCTGTTCAACGAGGACGGCAGCCGCAATATCGGCACAACGATGAACGCCTCCATCTGGGAGTCTGTACAAACTGGCAATACATATGTTGGCAAGACCGCCATTAATGGTCAGAACTACTACGTAAACTACTCGCCTATTCGGGACATCGATGAAAACGTTATCGGCGCATACTTCGCAGGCTACACCACAGAGGAAGCCGACCGTGAGATGGCTACGTCTATCATCGTTGCGCTTGCAGTGCTTGCCGGCGTAAGCGTTATCGTGGCGTTCGTATTGATCGCAGTCATGAAGAAGCTGGTAAGACGTCCTGTATCCGAGGTTGTCAAGATATGCGGTCAGCTCAGCACCGGCGCACTGGACGCTCCCGATTCGGACTACGCGTTCACCGGCGACGAAATGGGCGACATCGCTGAGAAGCTGACAGAAGCAAAGCACACACTGGAAAGCTACGTAAAGGATATCTCCAAAGTTCTGGCAAGCATGGGCGAGGGCGATTTCTCGGCTCAGCCCGGAATGGAATATGTCGGCAACTTCCAGCAGATAAACGATTCCTTCCGCAGCATAAAGGAAACGCTGAGCAGCGTTATCCTCAACATGAACTCCTCCGCAAACGACGTTACTGCCGGTGCACAGCAGATGGCTGACGGCTCTCAGCTTCTCGCAGAGGGCACGACAAAGCAGGCTACCGCAGTCGATGAGCTTTCCTCCACTGTGGCTGAGATATCCAGCAACATCGCAAAGACCGCTGAAAATGCGACCAAGGCAAGCAGTCTGTCCACCACCTGCGCTGACCAGATAATCCATCAGGGTCACGAGATGGAGAATATGCTTGAAGCAATGAAGCAGATAGAGCAGCAGTCCGAGGCTATCTCCGACGTTATCAAGACCATCGAGGATATAGCATTCCAGACCAACATTCTCGCCCTGAACGCAGCTATTGAAGCCGCAAGAGCAGGCGAGGCAGGAAAGGGCTTCGCAGTTGTCGCTGACGAGGTAGGCAACCTTGCTTCCAAGTCGGCTGAGTCCGCAAACAGCACCAGAGCGCTTATCTCCTCCACTATCGAAGCGGTCGAGAACGGCTCCAGAATCGCAAACCAGACTGCAGACACGATGAAGAAAGTCACCGAACTTTCTCAGGAAAGCGCAAAGCTGGTTTCCGATATATCCACTGCCGCAGACGAGCAGGCAGACGCAGTAAAGCAGGTTACAGTCGGTATCGAGCAGATATCTCAGGTAATCTCCACGAACTCCGCTACTGCAGAGGAATCCGCCGCTTCCTGCGAGGAACTTTCCGCTCAGGCAAGACTGCTCAAGGAGCAGATCGACAAACTCAGGGTTTGATAGTATCAGCATAAAGTTACCCTCCGGTATCGTTGATACCGGAGGGTATTTGTGTTTACGTAGTTATCGGGGACTGTTTAAGCAGCCCCCGAAAGCTTATTCAATTACTTTGCTATTGCGTGATTCAGTATATCAAGTGCGTCCCTTATGGTCGCCTGACCATCATTGTTGAAGTCTATGACCTCAGGATTTGCAGCCTTTTCAAGTTCCAGTATGTGGCGCAGTGCAGTGAGTGCGTCCCTTATGAGCAGCTTGCCGTCGTTGTCCACATCGCCGGACAGGTCGCTGTAGCCGCTCAGCATTACCACGTATTCGCCCTTGTCCTTTACGTTGGGGAATGTCACTGAGCCGTCCTCGGCTACCTTTGATACGCACACGAACTCAGCCTTGCTGTTTACGATACGGTAGAGATTTGCGAACTTCCCCGCAAATTCTGCCTTGAACTGGATATTGAGGTCTGCGCCAAGGTCATTGCCGCCGGTCGAGAATCTGTAGCCTACAGAACCACGTGCGCCCTTTGCCGAGGATACGCCTGGGAGCAGGCTCAGGTCAGCAGTCTCTGTATCCCTTATTTCAGAGCCGCTTATCGTCCAGCTCTTGGTGGAATCGATCTTAACTGTGACTGTCGCGCCGCTGTCCTTTATCGCCTTTATCACATCTTCGGGCAGGGTGGTTTCGCCGTTCAGGTCGATCGTTATTGCGTCATTCCTGCCGCTCTTTGCGATATCCGAAGCTATGTCAGACCAACTCTTGGATTCGCCGTTTATCGAGGGCTTGGATTCCTTTGTTCCCATGCTGCCCGAACCGCCGGAATAGTGTCCGCCGGAAGAACCGCCTGAGGACTTCTTCTCAAACTCAATTTTCAGCACCGTGTCAGCGGTGACTGTGAACGATACCTTGTTGTTCTTGACGGTAAGCGCATTGCCGTTCACCGTGACGGACTTCACCTGATATCCTGCTTCAGGGGTAAGCACAACGTCATACGCCGTACCTGTTACAATCTCTGGAATGAGTTTAACATCGTCAAATGAGCTCTTTCCGTTCGGACCGCATTCTATGGTCAGTTGATAGGTAGCAGGCTTTTCCTCGTATTTTACCGAAAGTGTATGATTGCCGTCGATATTACCTATAGTATATTTGCCGTCGGTAAGCTGAACTGGCTTGCCGTCCAGAGTAACGGCAGCAATATAGCCTTCGTAGTCCTTTACCACGAACACGGCGTCCTCGCCCTCGATATATGTTGAGGTTGCGGGCGATACCGCACTGATATCGTCGATACCCTCGACGCTGACAGTCACCGTATAAAGCCGCTTGAACTTAACAACGACCTCCTGATCCTTGGTGACGTTCGTCAGCGAAAGCTTGCCGTCAGTCAGTTCGGCGTCCTTGCCGTTCAGGGTGACTGAGCCTACGACCCAACCCTCCTTAGGAGTTACGGTGACCTCTGCGTCCCCGCCCATTCTGACCTTATCAGCAGACGCAGTGACTTCGCCGCCCTCTGAGTTATAGACCGTGCTGATTACGGGTTGTTTTTCTATGTCGAATTTATACAGAATGTAGAAGTGTCTGTCGTCCGGCAGGCTTGTAATAACGTTGACATCGGAATTGGATACATCATTAGAATAGCGGAATCCAACAGTGACCGTGTTATCAGAGTTGGAAGCTGTGCCGGAATATACGTTGGTGCTGCAGTCGATATCAAAGCTGTCGCCTGTAAATTTCGGCGTATACTTCGATCCCTTTCTGTAATTCCAATTGCCGCTTCCGCCAACGAAGAAATCGTCGAGATCGATCTCAAAAGGTTCGCCGCCATAATACTTTACACTGTCCGGATCCTTGTCGGTCAGGGTCACGTAAAAAACTGTTTGGAACGACCCATAGTCAAATTCAGAGGTGATCTCGCTGACGTTGTATTTTTCAGTGTTGAAGTCAAAGCCGACAGTCGAAACCTTTTCGCCATCGCTAAAGACCATTTCTGAAATGGTTTCGCCGTTTTTAATCTTCTCGTTATAATCAGCCGCAGCCTGACTTCCGTCCTTAAATACACATGAGTTTATCGCCGAGTTGCCTTCGGTTATCACCTTTCCGGCGCCATAGAACGTGAAATTGTTGCTGCCGCTGAAATAAATGTTTCCATGTGACTCGCTGGAGGTAGTACTAATGGCGCATTCGCTGTCGGCATTCTGCGAGATGGTAATATCGCTGTTATAAATTGTCAGATGCTCCTTGGAACAAATGCCACCACCTGCTCCTGCATTGATGGAAAGGTTCAGATCCTTTATGGTCAGATTCTTCTGTGTTACCTTATAAATTCCGGCACCGTTTGTAACACTGTCCGTTACATTGATGGTGAGTCTGGAATCCTCGTCTGCGCCGATGATAGTAATTGAAGTATCAGCGCTATTCATCAGTCCATACTTTGCTCCGGTCAGCGAGCAATTTCCCTTTACAACGATATAAACGTCTTTAATGTTGTAATTGGAACGGGGTATACTTACCGCTTCATCAGCCAGAGTGCTGAAGCTGAAATTGTCAAGAACCAGAAGCGTAGGAGGGGAACTAGACGCCATACCCGGCTGCTGATACGGCAAATACTTTTCATAATCGCCGTAATTATTTCTGTAAAACTCCCAGCCCTTGCCGCTGCAATTCTGCGAGTAGTCTAATGTATCACCAAACGGGGTGGTCGTTTTACTGTTTAGATCAAACTCAAACGTTGTGTTGTAGGTTATATCAGTGTCCAGACCATAATTGCCGCAGCTTGCAAGGCCGCAGTCAAGCTGGTTGGAGCTTTTCTTGACCAGACCGTTGCCATTACCTTTGTCGAAGCCGATTATGGAAGTCGAACTGTCAGCAGAGGGGCAGCCGTTTATCTCCGTTCCTGTGCCGTCCTTTGAAATACCGATAAGTCGGGTTTCGCCGGAAATGCTTCCGCCGTTTTCGATAGAGATATCAATGCCTGCGCCGCCATTCTCAGCTCTGCCGCAGATCCTGCCGCCTGTGATTTTGGCTGAACCCTCTATCTTTATGCCGCAGTCCTTGCCCAGACCAGTCAGAGTTCCGAATTTGAAGTCGCCGGTGTTTGAGGTATCCGTGCTATCAAGCACGATCGCAGTTCCACTATTATTGCGGCCGACGATCGTTGCATTGCTGATCGGGAGTTCAGTATCGCTCTGTACAACCTCACACAGTTTGGCACCCGGCTTAATGATCAAAGCGGGCTGATCAGCATTATCGTTAAAGAAATAATTACCGCCTGACAGCGTTACGCCGCTGCCGATCTCCGACGAACCGCCGCTGCCGCTGTCAACAAATACACCGCTGTGTTCTCCGTCGCTTATTTGTTTGGGAGAACCATAGAATTTATTTGCATACGCCTTCCAGTTTCGTGAAGTATTTATTCTTATCACGTCCGGCAATAATCCATCGCTTGACCAGTGGTTGCTATTATCCTCCAGAATAAGCACGGAGTCATTTTTTAACTGCTCGACCTTGCAATCCTCAGATATATTCATTGTCTGAATAACGCAGTTCCGGAACGTCAGCGAGCCGCCCATAAATGCGTCCCACTCATGCACAAAGCCGCCCTTGACTATCACATCTCCGTATGACGCACCAGCATATACATAGCCGCCGTTGACGTGCAGTTTGGCTCCGGTTTCGGAAAGCATACCAGCCTCAACATAGCCGCCGTTTATCGTTGTTACTCCGTTTCCGGCAGCCTTGATACCGGGCGTGAGAATAAAGCCGCTGTCGACAGTGACAGAGGAGTCCTTCTCTGCCAGATAAACGCCGCTTCCCTTTATTTCAAGGATACCTGAGCTATTTAATATACCAAGGTCGCATAGGGGAAGCGCAAAGGCGGAAGCCCACTCAGTGCCAAGCTGTATGCGGTTGTATCCCTTAAGTATAATGGACGCATACGGGCATTCAAAAGAAAACAGCGAAGAACTGCCCGAATAATACAGGTCAGCGTTTTCAAGCGTAAGCATATTGCTTGAACCGTCAAACGACCAGCCTGTGCCCTCGCTGTCAACGCCCTCCTGCAGGATTATCTGATCGTCGCTGGCTGCAGACGCACTGATCGACGTCTGAAGCGGAATAAATGCCAGTGCCATGCAGACCGCCAGCAGAATGCTGAGCAGCCGCTTTGACAAACACTTAGTTTCAGTCATTGTTACTCCTCCATAAATAGAATAAATGTTTCATGTTACCAGTTATTTTACCACATATTTTAACAAAAGTCAATATGATATGCACGAATGACTGCCCAAACGTCACGAAAGACGAAAACGAGCGTCCAAAATTGACGCTCATTTCCTTCTTCCACTATACCCGAATAATATGTACCTCATATGCCGCAGTCCGTCCGGAATAGAGCGCAAATGCGACCTGCCGCTTCTGCCGTCCGGACTGAGCGTGACGGGTATCTCCGCTATCTCTGCGCCTGACATTGCGAACTTGCCTATCATCTCGGTGGCGAACTCCATGCCGCCGCATTCCAGACCGAGCGCAAGCGCCTTTTCCCTGTCGAAGCCCCGTATCCCGCAATGAAAGTCCCGCACACGTGTGTGAAACCTCACCCGACCGAGGAACGACAGCACCGGAACGCCGATATATCTGTGCGAAAACGGCATTGCTCCCGGTGCGATGTTGTCCATTCTGCAGCCCATCACCAGCGGGAAGCCCTCACGAAGCTTGTCCACAAAACCGTCCAGATGCCGAAAGTCATAGCTTTTGTCGCAGTCGCCCATGATTATATACTTGCCCTGCGCTGCCTTTATCCCGCCGATAAGCGCATTACCGTAGCCCCTTTCAGGGACGCTCACCACCCGTGCGCCCGCCTGCTGCGCCAGCTGCGGGGAGCCGTCAGTGCTGCCGTTGTCAGCGACAAGCACCTCGCCGCTCACGCCGCTTTCGCTAAGGTACGCTAGAGCCTGCCGCACACAGTATTCTACCGTTTCACGCTCGTTCAGGCACGGCATGAGTATCGTTAATTCAATGTCGTTCATCATGTCACTTCCTGCCCGCCTTTGCTTTAGGCTTTTTGGGTCGCAGCTCCATTGAATACCACAGTATTGCAAATACCGCAAGAATGCTTGCCGCCAGCGCACGGTATGTGAAATACTCGTGCAGGTAGGAATGATTGTTCAGCACAAAGAATCTCACGAACGGAAGACCCGCAATAACAGCCATTATCCCGACAAACCCCTTGTCGAACCTGCTGCGGCTGCGGAACAGGTAAAACACAGAGCCGAGCACGATCATGCTTATCAACAGACCGCCGATAATGCACGGCACGTCAACACGCTCGTCGCCGCCGTACAGCGTTGAGATATTCGCAAGCGGCGCAAGGAAAAACTGCTGAACCGGCGAAAGGTCCTCTGCGCCGCCGACAAAGCGCACCTCCGCTGAGTTCAGCGCAGCCAGAAATTTGTTCTCGCCGGTCGCTATGCTTGCCGCAGTCCACTTTGCGAGGAACGTCCCCGCATACGCCGCAAGCCAGCACCCGCCGCATACTGCAGTCAGCCGTAAGCACTCACTGAAGCTGCCCTGCCTGCCGTCCTGCCTGCGCATGATGAACACCACCGCCAGCGGGACTAGTATCGTCAGCGTTTCAGCCGTGAGAAAGTCAAAGAACGCTATCATCACTCCGGATATCACCGCCAGAGCCGACAGCGGGCGGTCGCCCCTGCCCTCCAGACGAATGTAAAGCGGCAGCAATATCAGCGTCACCAGTATCGCTGGCTGATATTCCATCGAAAGCCGGATATCCCAGATATGCACGCACAGGAACGCCGCCGTCAGCGCACCCGCCGCAAAATACTGCTTCTTTATAATAAGGTAGGCGGCATTCGCCGCAAGCAGCACCAGCGCAGCTATCATTCCGATAAGCTTTATGCCGTCAACGTCCGTGAAAAGCAGCATGGGACGTATCAGGGCAGCCATTCCGTGCCAGTATCTGGTGTAGTCCGTGTTGGCTGCAGCCGTTCCGGTGACTGCGCTGTACAGCCCCCAGTTTTCGCCGTAGTCCCCGCCGTCATAGTATTTCGTGTCGAGCATTGCGGTGTGCGGCTCGCCTATCCCCATGTTCCACGTCACGTTGAGCAGGATAGAATCCGCATAATTGTCCGATATCAGCCGCAAACTTCCCGGCTGCGCAAACGCGTCTGCCTGCTTGTAGCTAAGGGAGCTCTGCAGCATATTGTCATATATTGCTTCATTCGGTATGCACGCCGCCGCAAAAAGCATTGCCCAGAGTGCTGCGAGCACCGCCGCAAATACCGCCGCACGGCTCAGGATAAATTTCAACTGCTTCATATGTCCTGCTTTCTGATATTATACACATACCGGCGGGAGCCGCTTGTTCTCCCGCCGGTAAAGGTCATCTGTTTCTTTCTTTCATTGCACGCTCTATTTCACGTCCGGCGTCACGCTTAGCCATATCGTCACGCTTATCGTGCAGCTTTTTGCCCTTGCACAGCCCCACCTGAACCTTGACCTTTGAATCCTTGAAATACAAGGACACCGGTATCAGCGTGTAGCCGCCCTGCTTTACCTGCCCGAAAAGCTTCAGTATCTCCTTTTTGTGCATGAGAAGCCTGCGCACACGGTAGGGGTCTTTGTTGAAGATGTTCCCCTTTTCATACGGAGATATGTGCATATTTCTGATAAATGCTTCGCCGTTCTCTATAGAGATCCACGAATCCTTGAGATTCACGCCGCCGTTCCTGATGGACTTGACCTCAGTTCCGAACAACTCTATCCCTGCTTCGTAGCTTTCGATAATGAAATATTCGTGCCTTACTATGCGGTTTTCCGCTATGGTTTTTGTATTCATCTGCCCTCCATGCGGTACACGGCGCATTCAGACTTTTGTCAGTCGCTGACGCCAACGGCATACTTGAGTATCCTCAGTGCGTCGTCAGCCCAAACTCTGCCGTCGCCTGTGAGGTCAGCCGCAAACTTCTGCTCATAGGTAGGCAGAAGTTCCTTGTTTCCGGTCGCAGCCTTGAGCGTTGTAAGTGCGTCAAGAGTGGTGCAGCGTCCGTCGCCGTCAACGTCGCCCATAACTATGAGCGTGTAGCTTACGTCGCTGTTGGGTGCGGCAGCCTTCATGCCGGTGGCGATGAGCTGGGTCTCTGAAACCGCAGTACCGTCGCTGTTTGTTACGTATACAGCCTCGCCGTTCTCGATATTCTGACGGAAATCAGCAACCGTGTAAAGCTTGCCGAGGTTTGCGATTATCGTCAGCTTGTCGTGGTTTATCTTGAAGTTTGAGGAGATCATCTGGAAGTTCTGGAGCACGGAGCTTATGAAGTAATCTCCGCCCTCGCTTATTCTAATAGTAGCCGAGCCGTCCACAACATCGACTTCCCTGATGAATTCGGACTTCTTCGCAGAAGTGTTCCACTTATAAAGGCGGTAAACGCCGTTGGTGTACACGCCCGAAACATCGAGCGTCAGCTCTGCAGTGCCGGGGAACGCCTTTGTTTCTGCAAAGGACACCACGAGATAGTCGCTGGCACTGCCTACCTCGAAGCGTATCTGCTCCTCGACCTTGCTCTCGTAGAATACCTGCGGGTCGAAGTCTGCGGGCTTGACGATATCCGTGCCGGTGAACTTCCAGCTGTACTTCCAGCCGTCACGGGTCGCACCCTTTGCGGTTATGGTCTTGTTCTCGCCGTAGATATTCTCGAAATCGCTTTTGGGGATAACTGCGGGGTTCACCTGCTTTGTGGGAACAAGGTCGTTCTGAGCGTCCTGGAACGCCTTTATCGCAGCGTTTGCCTCATCAAGCGAGGTGGACTTGTCCTCGTTTGCGTCCGTCAGGCGGGTGAGTGCGGAAGCCAGCTTCTTCCAGCTTTCTGCTGTGTACTCCTCCTCCTTGTAGGTCTTGGCGATGGCAATAAGGTCGGTCAGTATCTTCTTGGTGTTGGTATTTACGCCGCCGACAAGGTTATCCTTGGCTTCCTTAAGGCTGTCGTATGCGTTCTTCAGCATATCGTAGTCGTTATTATTATAGGAAAGGATAGCCTTTGCAGTCTTAAGCTGATTTGAGAAAACAGTCCAGCTGGGAGCGGTGTATGTATCCTCCGTCAGCTTGTCGCATTCGCCTATCAGCGATTCAAGGCGTATCTTCACCGTCGTTGGGTCGTTTCCGTCAAGGAAGTACACCGTGAACTCACACTGTATCTTCGGGTTGGTGGTAGCGCCGACGGCAAACAGCCTGATAGTACCCTTTGCAGAGCCTGCCTTTGTGACAACGCCCTTGGTCACGAAGCTGGACACGTCAAGGTCTAGTTCAATGTTCTCGTTCTTGAGGTAGGTGCTGCTTGCGTCATCGGGTATGTCGTAGGTAGGAAGATCGGGGTCGAAGAAGTATTCGGGAAGCTTGCTCTTGTCGTTCAGGCATACAGTGGACAGCACCTTGTCCTTGAACGCATTCAGTTCCTCGTCGGTGAGGGAATCGCCCACACCGAAATAGTATACCGTAGGCTCTACCATAATATTCCTCTGACCAGTGGTGTTGATCAGGTTGTTGGACAGGTTCTTTGTCGAAGCGTCCAGAGCGGACAGCCACGCCGGAACAGACGTCAGGTAGTTATAGCTGAGGTCTATCCTTGTAAGCTGAACGCACGCCGAAAGGTCAATATTGTTGACAGTGGAGCTGCGCAGCTTGTTCTTTGACAGGTCGAGAGTCCTCAGCCTTGTCATGTATTCAATGACACGGGGGATACCGTCAAGACCAAGGCTGCTCAGGTTGAGGTTGAGCACCTTTTCAAGGTCGCCGAAGGTTATATCCATGTAGTCCTTTACGCCGGTGGCATTCTGGAGTGCCTTAACGAACTTCGCATTCGGCTCGGTCTCACCGGGCGCACAGAAAAGCGAGTCATCGACCTCCCATACTACATCTCTTGCGTCGTACCAGTTTCTGGTGACAGCGGCAGAGCCGACAACAGGCATGACCGCCTGCACCGAAGCGGCGGCTATTATCCCGCTGAGCAAGGCTGCTGCGATTCTTCTGCTCGTTTTCATTTGAACGATCCTCTCCTTAATATATTTCCCATATTCGCTCCCCTTTTTCAAGGGGATATTATAATATCATTATAAGTATACCACAGTTTTTCGCTTTTGGCAATACATTATTGAGATTTTTTGCAAAAAATCTCAACCAGACTGTTTCGTCAAAATCCACAAAATACAAGCCAAAAATTCATTTCCCAATTTGCGGATTATTGTAGACAATCAAGGGCGGGTGTGGTATAATAGTATTAGTATAAGGGCGTTTTGCCTTTTCTGAAGAACGGAGGTTTTATTATGGCAAAGAAAAAGCTGTTCGGTAACAACATCAAGCCCTCTTGCAAATATTGCGAGTTGGGTACTCCCGGCGAGGGTGATATAATCAAATGTTCAAAAATGGGCGACGTAAAGGCCTACGATTCCTGCAAGAAATTCGTATATTCACCGCTGAAGCGCATTCCCAAAAAGGAACTGCAGCTTGCTAATTCTGCAGTAAACGATATTGATTTCTAAAACGCTGCATAGTTTTCGGGAGAGTTCAGGCTCTCCCGATTTTTGCTATTGTGAAAAAATATAGCCAAAGGTTATGGAAATATTTTCAGAGATGTGCTATAATGAATTTAGTATTGCTCAAAGTATAGGGAGTTGGTAAAATGAAGAGCATATTTGAGATAAGCTTCAAGTGTCAGACTCTGGCACTTGCCGTTGTGATACTGCTTATCTTTGACTTTATGCGCAGCAAAAAGCTTCCGCTGCGCTCAACGAAAGTATTTGGCTGCTTTCTGTTTATCGGCGCATTCAACCTTGTCGCAGATTTCGCTTCATACTACACGCTTATTAACAAGGACTATGTTCCGCCGCTGGTCACACGGCTGATGCACATTCTGTTCATAGGCAGCATTGAAGCGCTCACGGTGTCGCTGTTTTTGTATGTGTTCTATCTGTACGGCGCACAAAAGCGGTTCTCAAAGCCGCAGCTTCTGCTGTTCCTCGTGCCGTTCACCGTGTCCGCGGTAGGCTCGCTGGTCGCTCCGATATACTACGTCGTGGACGAGCGCGGCGCATATTCCTACGGACCGATGGTCTACCTGATGTACTTCTCCATCGCCGCATATATCCTGCTTATCTACATTTTCCTGCTGATAAAGAACAAACGCAGCGAGCAATTTCACGCCGACGTGGTAGCGGACTTCCACAAGGCTAAAATATCCGTTGCGATAGGTCTTGCCATTTGGCTCGTCGTCGCAGCGCTGCAGTTCTTCGATAAATATTTGCTGATATCCTCTATCGGCAACTGCCTTTTGCTGCTTTACATATACCTGTGCTTCGAGAACCCCAAACGCTACGCCGACGAGGAAACAGACACGCTCAACCGTCAGGCGTTTCATATCATGGTGCCGGAAATGCTTGCCAGAAAGAAGCCGTTCTGGCTGGTCAGCTTCACAGTTGACGACAACGAGCAGATATCCAAGAGCATGGGCTATGACGAGATGAAAGTCATTCTGCGCTACGCCGGCGAGCTTCTGGAAAAGTCCGTCCCCGGAGAGTGCTTCTATCACTCAAGATCGAACACTCTGTCGGTGTTTCTCAGCGACCGCGAGCAGGTGGACGCCCTGCTTAAAACAGCAGGCTCAAGCAGCTTTGACGTGGAATGCGGCTCAGGCGTGTTCACTCCGCAGTATCACATATCGGTGCTGGAATGTCCGAAATTTGCCGACACCTCCGACGATATCTACGATACCCTCGACTATATCATGAACCACCACCGCAGCCACGACAGCGGCAAGGTGCTGTGGATAGACGAAAACACCATCAACGACAGGAATTACCGCAAGCAGGTGCTCGCTGTGCTGACGAAGGCTGTTCACAGCAAGGCTTTCAACGTGATATACCAGCCGATATTCTCCGCCGAAGAGGGCAGATTCGCTTCCGCCGAGGCTCTTGTAAGACTGCAGGACTGCGGCGAACTCGGCTTCATCTCCCCTGAGGTGTTCATTCCGCTTGCAGAGCAGCAGGGGCTTATTTCCGAGATAGGAAGCATCGTATTTGAAAAGGTGTGCAGCTTTGCTGCGGAAAACAAGCTGTGGGAAAAGGGCATAAACTACATCGAGGTCAATCTGTCAGGAATGCAGAGCGTTGACCCGTCGCTGCCCGCACAGCTTACATCAGTCATGCAGAAATACGGCGTAGAGCCGAAGTTCATCAACCTTGAAATAACTGAAACCGCCTCGATCGGCGGCGGTGAAATGCTCGACGCAAATATGAAGCGGCTGCGCAGCCTTGGGTGTCACTTCTCAATGGACGATTTCGGCACGGGATACTCGAACCTTGCACAGATGGCAAAGGTGCATTTTGAACTTGTGAAGCTTGACAAAAGCCTTATCTGGCCTGCATTCGGTGAAAGTCCAGATGAAGCGATGGTCATTCTCAACAGCTGTATAACCATGATACTGCAGCTTGGCGCACATATCGTCGCAGAGGGCGTCGAAACAAAGGAGCAGGCAGAGTTCCTCATGAAGCAGGGCGTGCATTACCTGCAGGGGTATTTCTACAGCAAACCAGTCCCCGGCGAGGTATTTCTGGAGAAGCTGAGCGTAACGGCATAAACACGCACAAGTTGTTTTTAAGTAATCCAGCTTTATTTTTTAAGTAATTATGCACATGATAATAGTATAAGATTTAGTCAAAAACACTATTGAAAAATAGAAGATTATTTGCTATACTATTACCTAAGAGGGCGGGCAGTCCCGCACCGTTAAAATCAAAAAAATCTGAGAGGTATCGACATGAGCTTAGAAATCATCGGACAGAGCATTCCAAATATGCCGTGGCAGGACAGACCCGAGGGCTGCAAGGACGTTATCTGGCGTTACAACGCTAACCCGATAATCCCCCGCGACCTGCTCCCCACCAGCAACTCCATCTTCAACTCCGCAGTAGTACCGTTTGAGAGCGACAAGGGTCACTTTGCCGGCGTATTCCGTGTTGACGACAAGGAAAGAAACATGGCTATCCATGCAGGTTTCTCCGAGGACGGTATCCACTGGAACATCAACCCTGAGAAGGTAGAGTGGATAAACGACGATCCTGAAACTGCAACAGCTAATCCGTGGCAGTATGGCTACGATCCCCGCTGCGTATGGATCGAGGACCGCTTCTGGATCACATGGTGCAACGCATACGGCTGGAAGCCCACTATCGGCGTGGGCTGGACCAAGGACTTCAAGGAATTCCACCAGATGGAGAACGCATATCTGCCCTTCAACAGAAACGGCGTACTCTTCCCCAGAAAGATAAACGGCGAATACGTGATGTTCTCACGTCCTTCTGACTCTGGCCACACACCTTTCGGTGATATGTACCTGTCACACTCCAAGGATATGACCTACTGGGGCAAGCACAGACACGTAATGGCTCCCGACAGAGGCTGGGAGAGCAAGAAGATCGGCGCTGGTCCTATCCCGATCGAAACAAGCGAGGGCTGGCTGGTATTCTATCACGGCGTTCTCGAAAGCTGCAACGGCTTCGTATACAGCTTCGGTGCGTGCATTCTGGACAAGGATCAGCCTTGGAAGGTTAAGTATCGCTGCCGTGAGTACCTCATCAATCCTCGTGAGATCTACGAGACAGTCGGCGACGTTCAGAACGTTACATTCCCCTGCGCAGCACTCTGCGACAAGGATACCGGCAGGATCGCAATTTACTACGGCTGTGCAGATACCTGCGTAAGCATGGCATTCTGCTACGCTGAGGAAGTTGTTGAGTATGTAAAGGCTCACTCCAACAAGTATTGATTTACTCAGAAATAACAACTCAAGGGAAAGCTTCGGATTTCCCTTTTGCTTTTGTATTCCCGATTTCATCTTGATATTTCCCGCCGGATATGCTATACTTAAAATTAGGAAACGCTTCAGCGTTCCACCCGAAATATTACAAGAAACGAGGAACACATCATGGATATCAAAGCTAAAATCGACGAGATAGTGAACAAGGTCAAGAGCGACCCTGACATCGCTTCAAAGTTCCAGAAAGAGCCGATAAAGACCGTTGAGGGCATACTCGGCGTAGATCTGCCGGACGATGTGATAAACCAGATAGTTGACGGCGTAAAAGCCAAGGTCAACGTTGATGGAATAAAGGAAAAGTTCAGCGGTCTGGGCGGACTTTTCGGCGACAAATAATACCTCACAAAGGAGAGCAGCAATGAAAAGAACACTCGACTGGAACAAGTATATCGAGACTTCCGCCAGAGCGGTGTCCGAGGGCATAGTCATGCTGAAAAACGACGGTACTCTGCCGCTGAAAAAGGGCGGCAGGGCTGCGGTATTCGGCAGGATACAGCTTCATTACTACAAAAGCGGCACCGGAAGCGGCGGAATGGTCAATGTTTCAAAGGTGGTCGGCATTACCGACGGGCTTATTGAAGCAGGCTATGACATTGATAGATCCCTGCTGGATATCTACCAGAAATGGGACGACCAGCACCCGTTCGACCCTGGCGAGGGCTGGGGCAGCGAGCCGTGGTCACAAGAGGAAATGCCGCTCACTGACGATATAGTAAGAGGGGCTGCGCAGCGCTCTGACACGGCTATCGTCATTATCGGGCGGACTGCCGGCGAGGAAATGGACAACCGTATCGAAAAGGGCGCGTTCCTGCTGTCCGACCTTGAGGAGGATATGCTGAAAAAGGTGACCTCGGCGTTCGACAGAACTGTCGTGCTGCTGAATACCGCCGGACTTATCGACATGAGCTTCATGGACAGGTACGACATATCTTCCGTGCTTTACGTATGGCAGGGCGGAATGGTCGGCGGCACAGGCACGGCAATGGTGCTGACTGGCGAGGTATCCCCAAGCGGCAAGCTGCCCGATACCATTGCATACAATGTCAGCGACTACCCGTCGGACAAGAACTTCGGTTCGGGCGATATGGACATTTATGCCGAGGACATCTATGTCGGCTACCGCTATTTTGAAACATTCGCAAAGGACAAGGTGCGCTTCCCATTCGGATTCGGACTATCCTACAGCACGTTCAGCATTGTCAGTGCAGAAGCTTCGCTTAACGGAGATACACTCACGGCGCAAATCACGATAAAGAACACCGGCTCTTTCGCCGGAAAGGAAACCGTTCAGCTTTATTTCTCCGCACCTCAAGGGAAACTCGGCAAGCCCGCAAGAGAACTTTGCGGCTTTGAGAAAACACGCACCCTGCAGCCCGGCGATTCCGAAACGCTGACCATCGCCGTTCCGCTGTCTGCGCTGGCAAGCTACGATGATTCCGGCGTCACCGGTCACAGATACTGCTGGCTGCTGGAGCAAGGAGAATACCGCTTCTTTGCGGGAACTGACGTGCGCAGCGCACGTGAGTGCTTCTCTGCTGAGATACCAGAAACAGTGGTGAAGCAGTGCAGAAGTGCGCTCGCTCCGGTCACCGCTTTCAGCAGAATGCGCAACGATTCCGGCAGCATCGGCTATGAGGACGTGCCGCTCTGCCCCGACCCCGATCCGCACAGTCACGCCGCTCTTCCGTCTGAATTACCGCCATACAGCGGCGAAAAAATAATGCTCTCTGACGTGTACGAGGGCAAAAACACCCTTGAAGAATTTACGGCGCAGCTAACCGACTACGACCTTTCCTGCATCATCAGGGGCGAGGGAATGGGCAGCCCGAAAGTCACCGCAGGTACTGCCGCTGCATTCGGCGGAGTTTCGGACGAGTTGAAAGCGCTCGGCGTTCCGTGCGGGTGCTGCTCCGACGGTCCGTCGGGAATGCGTATGGACTGCGGCACAAAGGCTTTCAGCCTGCCGAACGGCACGCTGCTTGCTTCTACGTTCAACAGAAAACTGCTGACTGAACTGTTCAGCCTGATGGGGCTTGAAATGCACGCAAACCGTGTGGACTGCCTGCTCGGTCCGGGCATTAATATCCACCGCCACCCGCTCAACGGCAGAAACTTCGAGTACTTCTCGGAGGACCCTTACCTCACCGGTCAGATAGCCTGCGCAGAACTCCACGGAATGCAGACCGCAGGCGTTACGGGCACGATAAAGCACTTCTGCGGCAATAACCGTGAAACACGCCGCCACTTCCTCGACAGCGTTATCTCAGAGCGTGCGCTGCGTGAGATATACCTGCGGGGCTTTGAAACAGCGATAAAGCAGGGCGGCGCAAAGTCCATCATGACCACATACGGCTCAGTGAACGGCGTATGGACTGCGGGAAGCTACGACCTGACCACCACGATACTTCGTGAGGACTGGGGCTTCGACGGCTTCGCCATGACCGACTGGTGGGCTAACATCAACCGCCGCGGCTTCGCACCCGATAAATCGGACTTTGCGGCGATGGCTATGGCTCAGAACGATGTCTATATGGTCACCCCAGACGGCGCAGAATGCCACGACAACACCCTGAAAAGTCTGGAAGCAGGCGAACTGAAACGCTCAGAACTGCAGCGGTGCGCAATGAATATCCTGCGCTTCCTGCTCGGCACTCATGCGCTGAAGCGAATGATGGGCTGCGACGACGTGACCGAAATAATCAACCGCCCCGCCGACAGCAGCGACATCACCAGCACCGATGTGGTATTCCACGATATCGGCCGTGAACTGACGCTCGACCTGTCAGGCGTTCAGGCGGAAAAGAGCAGCAGTTACGCATTCGGGCTGAACATCAGCATTCCCGGCGACTACCGCATGACCCTGACCGCTTCAAGCAGCCTTTCGGAACTTGCGCAGACCTCCGTCACGCTGTTTGCGACCGGAATAGCCTGCGGTACGTTCACATGGAACGGCACGGCGGGAAAGCCGGTGTCAATATCACGCAATACGCAGTTCTTCTCCCGCTACACTGCGATCAGGCTGTATTTCGGCGGAAGCGGGCTGAAGCTCAGCGATATCCGCTTTGAACTGCTGAAAGAAAAGGAGGACTAAGCAATGGTTCGACCGATAGTCAAGGACAAGTTCCTGCTCAGCCAGAAGTCTGCGCCTGCGGACAAAAACGACCTGCCCACCGCACAGGATATGGTGGAAACCATCGCCGCTCATTCTAACGAATGCGTGGGAATGGCAGCCAATATGATAGGCGTGCTGAAGCGAATCATCGTGTTTCAGGAGGGCAGCAAGTATGTGGTAATGCTGAACCCTGAGGTGACATGGAAAAGTCCGGAAACCTACACGATCAAGGAGGGCTGTCTGTGTCACGAGGGTGCGCAGGACGTCACCCGTCATGCTGCTCTGGAGGTGGAATTTCTCGACCTGCGCATGAAAAAATGCCGCAAAAAGTACGACGGTATCACAGCTGAGATAATTCAGCATGAGTTAGACCATTTAGAGGGTATACTAATATAAGAACAAAGGGGGGAGCCACGGCTTCCCCCTCAGCTTGTTGAAAAAGAATCTTCTTCAGGGTGGCGAGAAAGGTGCAGATGCTAGAAAACGGCATTTCGGGCTAGGCTTTGTGCCTGCCGAAATGCCGTTGACGACGCAGATGTGCCTTTATCGACAGCCTGCTGGGGGAGCCACGACTTCCCCCCTTTTATTTCTGAAAATTACCGATTCCTCCTCATCACTGCCCCTGCCGCAGAAAATCCCGCAAAGCACAGTATATTCACGCAGACTATGCTTGCGCCGCCGGGAGTGCCCAGTTCATAGGATATCGCCATGCCCGCAATGAACGTAACAACGGATATCACCGCCGAGCATATCGTCACCGCCCTGAAGCTGCGAAATACCCTCATGCTGCACAGTGCCGGAAAAATGATAAGGCTGGATATCAGCATACTGCCCATCATTCGCATACCGATAACGATAGTCACAGCAGTGAGCAAGGCTATAAGCATATTGTAAAGCCCCGCCTTTGTACCGGTCGCACGTGCGAAATTCTCGTCAAAGGTTATCGCAAATATCTTTGTGTAGAACAGCACGAACAGCACCAGCACGATGAGCGCAAGCACTACACTTATCACCACATCGCCCTCGCTTATCGCATAAATGCTGCCGAAAAGGTAGCTGTCAAGGTCGCTGTTCATGCCGGACATAGAAACCGCCATAACGCCTATCGCAAGCGCTCCGGTCGATATCAGCGCAATTGCGGAATCGCCCTTTATGCGGCTGCTGCCCGATATCCTCAGCAGGAGGAACGCCGCAGCTATCACCACCGGAACTGCGACAGCCATAGGCGCCCAGTTCATCACCGCAGCGACTGCAAGCGCGCCAAAGCCCACGTGCGACAGTCCGTCGCCTATCATGCTGTAGCGTTTCAGCACAAGGCTCACGCCCAGAAGCGCAGCGCAAAGCGACACCAGTACGCCGACGATAAGCGCACGCAATAATATCGGCGTGCTGAAAAACGCTGTAATTATGTCACCCATTTATCCCGCCGCCTTTCAGAAAATCAGATGAACTGTCCGTCAGGAACTGCTCCACAGTACCGTAAAACCAGCTGTCATGCCTAAGACACAGAATATGCCCGGCATATTTCAGCGCAGCGGAGATGTCGTGCGTGACCATTATAACAGTAACGCCGCTGCGGTTTATGTCTGCGATAAGTTCGTACATTTCAGCCGTGACCATCGGGTCAAGGCCGGACACCGGCTCGTCCAGAAGCAGCAGATTTTTCGTGGCGCATAACGCCCTCGCCAGAAGCACACGCTGCTGCTGTCCGCCCGAAAGTTCACGATAGCAGCGCTTTTTAAGCTTCGTTATACCGAGCCGCTCCATGTTCTCAGCCGCCATTCTGCGCTCCCTGTCAGAGTAAAACGGGCGCAGTCCCCGTGAATTAAGGCAGCCTGAAATGACCACCTCGCCCACGCTCGCCGGAAAATCCTGCTGTGCGCCGGTCTGCTGCGGAAGATAGCCGATACCGCTGCGCCGCAGTCCCCCGCCAAACTCGATACTGCCCGCCACCGGCTCTTTCAGCGAAAGCAGCGACTTCACCAGCGTGCTCTTTCCAGAGCCATTCTCGCCGACTATGCAGAGATAATCCCCCGACTGCACCGTGAAGCTGAGGTCCTTTATCACCGTCATATTTTCATAGGAAAGCGTCAGCTTATCCACCTTTATCAGATATTCCTGTTCTGTCATGTCACTCACCCCTGAGTATTTCTGTCAGCGTATCAAGATTGCGCCGCATAAGCGTAAGATAGCTTTCCCCTGCGTCAAGGTCGTCCGCCGAAATGTTGTGGCAGCTGTGGAACTCTGCGACCGGCAGTCCCGAATCCTCTGCAAGCACCTCCGCAAGCCGCTTTGACGATAATTCTATGCAGAACACCGCCGGCACGCTGTCCTCCTGCCCAAGCTTATCCAGCAGGAACGCCATCGTGCGGGCGGACGGCTCGGTTTCACTGCCGCAGCCGGGGAATGCCGCATAGTAACTCAGCCCGTAATGCCGGAAGAAATACAGAAGCGGGAATCTGTCGCCGAATATGAAATTTCTGCTCTCGCCCTCGAAAAGCTTCGAGAAGCTTTCGTCCAGCTTATCTATTTCCGCCGCATAGCTTTCCGCATTCCCGCTTATCAGCTGAGAATCCTCAGGGAAAAGCTGAGCCGCCGTTTCGCCAAGCTTTCTCACTATCGCCGCCGCATTTTCGGGAGATGTCCAGACGTGCTCGTCGTATTCCTCGTCATGGTCGCCGTGGTCATGGTCGTGGTCGCTTTCTGCGCCCTGCATTCCCTCGGAATATTCCTCGTCCAAAAGCGCCACTGCTTCGGTCATGCGGAACGTGTTGATGTCCGGCGTGGAACTCAGAATGCTCTCCACCCACTGGTCGGACTCGCCGCCGTTGTACACGAAAAGGTCGCAGCCGTTTATCTCAACGATATCCTTTGCAGAGGGGTCGTAGCTGTGGCTCTCCTGTCCCGGCTTCAGCAGCATTCTGACATCTGCCGTGTCGCCGAACACCTGACGTGCGAAGTCATACGCCGGAAATATCGTAGCTATCACCACAGGCTTTTCTTCGCCGGAAGTCGCTTTTCCGCCCGAACAGCCGCACATCGCCGCCGTAAACGCCGCAGCAAGCACTGCTGAAATAATTCTCTTTATCTTCACTCGTTCTTCTCCTTATCCTCTGACTGCTCTTTTGCAAGCGCATTTCTGCACTCGCTGCACAGTCCGTATATCACCGTTCGCCCTACGTCTACCTGAAAGCCGTGGCTCTGCTGGATATGCTGCTGCATTTCTTTCATGAATGAGCAGTCCATGTGTATCAGCTTCTGGCAGCGGTCGCATTTCAGGTGAAAGTGCGTGCTGCATTTCTGCTCGTCCATAAGTTGATAGCAGGCGCCCGAACCGTCGCCCGAAAACCGCTTCAATACGCCCTGATTCGCAAGCCGTGTCAGCGTGCGGTATACGGTAGCCTCGCCAACGGTGACCTCGCCGCTGACTATTATGTCCTTTGCGGTGAAGCAGCTTCCGCGATGGCGGCTGAAAAATTCCACTATCTCGTCACGCTGCTTTGTGTTGTAGTTGTTCCTGTCCATTCAGCTCACCTCGCCAAATTGATTTTGATTTTCACTTTCAGTTTCATATTATAGCACATTGCTTTTGAAAATGCAAGGGGGTGAGCGAATTTTTCTTGAAGTTTGATATAAAACAGAGTGTCCGGATATATTGAAAAATTTCACTTGCATTATGCGGGGAAGTATGATATAATGTAATATGTATATTAATGCGCAGATTCTTATAATATAAGGTTATAAAGGAACATATATGGATAATCAGGAAATCAACATCATTTATGGGCGAAACGCCGTAATGGAAACGCTCTGCTCCGGCAAAGCGGTCGATGTGCTTTACGTACAGAAGGGCGCAAAGCCCGGCAAGATAGTCGCTCTTGCCAAGCAGCTCGGTGTCGTAATAAAGGAACTTGCAGACGAGCGTCTGACCTCTATGTGCGGCACACCCAAGCACGGCGGGGTCGCTCTGGAACTTGCCGCAGCGGCATATTCCACAGTGGACGACATACTGTCAGCCGCCGAGCAGAAAGGCAAGCCGCCTTTCATTATTATTGCGGACGAGATAGAGGACCCGCACAATCTCGGCGCAATTATCCGAACAGCGGAAGCGGCGGGCGCAGACGGGCTGATAATCCCGAAGCGCAGGAGCGCAACGCTCAACGCCACGGTATTCAAGACCTCTGCGGGCGCAGCGGCATGGCTGAAAGTCGCACGGGTGGCGAATCTTGTGGACACGATAAAGCGGCTGAAAGAAAAGGGCGTGTGGATCTATGGCATGGAAGCGGACGGCACTCCCTACGACAAGGCGGACCTGTCGGGCGCAGTGGCGCTGGTGGTCGGAAGCGAGGGCTTCGGGCTGGGCAGGCTGGTTCGTGAAAACTGCGACATGATATTGTCGCTGCCCATGAACGGAAAGGTCAATTCCCTCAACGCTTCGGTGTCAGCGGGAATAATGATGTATGAGATAGTGAAGCACCGCAGTTAAGCCTACAGAACCGGCAAAATATAGGAGAGATTTCAGATGTCTGATAAATACAGCATTGACGATATACTGGCGGAAGTAGACAAAAAGCGCAGCACCGAAGGTCACTCCGCCGAAAAGCATACCGAGAGCATAACCGAGATAATCGGCGGCAGCGAACTAGACAAGCTGATCCGCAGCACCGGCGCCAAGACCCGAATCGAGGACGGCGAGGACGATTACGCCCCCTTGACCGAGCAGGAGGAAGCCGACCGCCGCGCCGAGAGCATACGCTCAGCCGCTGAGGAAAACGAGCGCAGGAAAGTCGCCCAGAAGCAGAAAAAAGCAGAGGCGGAGGAAAAGCGCCGCCGTGAGCGTGAAGAAAAGGCAAGGCTTGCCGAGGAGCGCAGGCTCGAAAAGGAAAGGCTTGAGCGTGAGCGTCAGGAGCAGCGCAGGCTTGAAGCCGAGCGTGCCGAGCAGGTCGGCGAGGACAGTATGCAGTTTTCGCCCGTGTCGCCGTCAGAGCCGGAGGAAGAGCCTGAGCCGGTGGAGCATTCCGGCTACACCGCTGAGCTTGCTTCCCCAAAGGAGGCGGCAAAGCTGTTCGCCGAGCCCGAACCAGAGCCGGAGCCTGAGGTAGTCCAGCCTGAAAGCGAATATGTGCAGCCTTATGTAAAGCCTGCAGTGGCAGGCGCTGACGATGATATAATATTCCACACAAGAAGCGACCTTGTGACCACTGAAACCATGCAGATGAAGAAGCTGCAGCGTATTGAGGAGATAAACCGTGCGCTGCTCGCAGTGGACAAGGCAGCCGAAGATCCCGACGACCTTGTGGACTCGCTGAATCCCATGGAATCACGGGAAAAGGCGGCAGACGAACTCAAAAACGCCGCCGAGCCTCCGCAGGAGATAGGCGACACGCTCGCCGTTTCCGGAAACGACCTGAAAAAGCTTTCGGGCGGCGAGGAGCGGGTCAAGGAGTACTCCCCCGTCACCTCACGCAAAAAGAACAAGGATCAGCCGAGCAAGGCTGACGATATCCTCTTTACGCCCGGCAGACAGAGCAGGTCCGACAGTGCGTCCGAAAAGGACAGGCGCAGCAGCGAAGCACTTGTGGAATCGCTGAACAAAAAGCTTAAGGAGCAGCGAGAAAAGAATCTCGCAGAGGAACGCACGGTCACGCTGACCGACCTTTCTCAGCCGAAAACGCTGCCGCCGAGGGCGCTCAATCTTGATTACGACAAAAAGGTGATAGATACCAGCATACTCCCTAAAACAGACCCCGTGGCTGCCGTTCAGGAAGCCGAGGCTCTGGCGGCACGCAAGAAACGCCGCATTTCAAGCTTCATGCTGGAGGATATCGACGACGAAACAGACGCCGAGGAGGAATACGACGAGGACGATGACGCTGAGGAAGAGGAAGAAGTCATCGACCTTGACGACGAGAATGTAATAATCGAGCGTCTTGCACGTGCGGGAAAAGGTCTGACCGGCAGACTGGTAATTCTTGCGCTGCTCACCGCTGCGGCATTCGGCGCAGGGCTCATCTATTTCCTGAAGCAGGCTCCGTTTTCGCTGCTGACTAATCTTTTCCAGCCAGAAACATTCCTGTACACCAACCTTACGATAGGTATACTCAGCTTTGGCGCCTGCTCCAGCGTAATAACCAACGGCTTCTCCAGACTTTTCAGGGGCAGGCCGGACGGCGATTCGCTGTGCGCATTCGCTCATATAGGCGCACTCGGCACTATGATAATGTATCTCGCCGAGCCGAATTACCTTGCGATGAACCGTTCGTATGTGTATCTTCTGGTGTCGCTGCTTGCGCTGTGCTTTAATACGGTATCGAAGCTGTGCACGGTGTGCGCTGCAAAGAACAACTTCCGTTTCATTTCGGGCGACAGCGACAAGTATTTTGTTGAGTTCACCGAGGGCGAGGACGCAGAGCAGCTTGCACGGGGCGCAGTACACGGGCTGCCGGTCATTGCTTCAATGCGAAAGACCGAAATGCTGTGCGATTTCATCATCTCGACCTACTGCGAGGACATCTCCGACCGCATATCAAGAATAATGACGCCGGTCGTTCTGATCTCGTCCGTTGTGGCGGGAGCAGTCGGCTTCTTCGCTGAAAACGAAACCAAGAACGTAATGAACCAGTGGTCGTTCGCTGCGACTGCATTTTCCGCAGTACTGTGCGTGGGCGCTTCCTTTGTGGGGGCTATGGCAGTAATGCTGCCCATGCTGAGCGCTTCCAGAAAGACCGGACAGCGCAGGTCGGCGATACTGGGCTACAGCGCAGTCGAGGATTTCAGTTCGGTGAACGGCGTGCTTGTTGAAGCGAAAACGCTGTTCCCTGCTGGCTCGGTGTCCATCAGGAACATCTGGGACTACAACAAAAACGGCAGCAACGGCGTTCAGCACGTCACTATCGACGAAGCGATAATCTATGCGGCAAGCCTTGCAGTAAGCTCCGACAGCATACTTGCAGAGCCGCTGTTCAATATGCTCAACTACAAGCCGGCGCTGCTGAAAAAGGTGTCAAACTGCGTGTATGAGAGCGGTCTTGGCGTATCCGGCTGGATAGGCAGCCGCAGAGTGCTTCTGGGCAGCAGGGATCATATGAAATCCCACGGTATCACTGTACCGGACAGCAAAAAGGAAACTGCGCTCAACAAGAAAAACGACGAGGTGGTATATCTTGCCGTTGCCGGAGAGGTTTGTATGCTGTTTTTCGTGACCCTCACGGCTAATCCTCAGGTGAAGCATCATGTTCAGAAGCTTGTCAAGAACGGCGTCAGCCTGCTGATAAAGACTGTGGACGGCGCACTGAGTTCAGGCGTTGTGTCCGAACTGTTCGACGTTTATGCGGAGAACATCAGGATACTGCCCGCAGAAGCGCACGACCAGTTCGACGAGCACACGAAATACGCAGGAAAAGGCAGCGCCGCAGTATCCTGCGATGGCACATTCTCTTCGCTTGCTTCTGCGATAAGCTGCGCAAAATCGCTGAGGGAGCGTATCAAGATGGGCGTCATCATGGAGGTGTTCGGCATAGGGCTGGGCATACTTCTGGTGCTCATATTTGCCGCATTCAAGAATTACACGCTGCTCAACGGCTTCTGGATAGCACTCTACAACTTCGCGTGGCTGGTGCTGACGGTCGTTGTGCAGGCGTTCAGGCGGATATAGCATGACCGCTGACGAGGAATATATGACAAGGGCGCTGGAACTTGCCGCACGTGCGTTTGACCTTGGCGAATGTCCGGTCGGCGCACTGGTGACCGACCCTGACGGCAACATCATCGGCGAGGGCTGGAACCTGCGTGAAACGCTCCGCTCGCCAACTGCCCACGCAGAGATAATTGCGATAGAGCAGGCGGCGAAAGCCCTTAATAGCTGGCGGCTGACCGACTGCACGCTTTATGTCACGCTTGAACCATGCCCGATGTGCGCCGGCGCAGTGATGAACGCACGGCTGAAACGGCTGGTCTACGGCGCATTCGACGACAAGAACGGTGCGTGTGCTTCGGTGGTGAATCTGTTCGAGGAACGGTTCACGCATATCCCGTATGTGCGCAGCCGCATTCTGCTTGAACCGTGCGGCGAGATACTGACACGGTTTTTCCGGCAGCTGAGGGATAAGCCGCAGTCATAAACAAACCACTCACGAAAGAATTTGACATGAACAAATACCAGACACTGGCAAGCAATACCATTATCCTTGCCATAGGTCAGTTCGCTTCAAAAATTCTTGTGTATGTAATGCTAAGATTCTACACAAGTATGCTTGGGACGGACGGCTTCGGCGAGGTGACGAACATAATCAATGCTTCGTCGCTGCTGATATCTGTGGTTACGCTCTCAATAAGCGAGGGCGTGCTTCGCTATGCGCTGGACAAGGCGAACAACGGAAAGCACGTGTTCTCCATCGGCATAAATACGGCGATAATCGGCATGGTGATATTCACCGCCGCCGTGCCGCTGGTGGGGCTTATCGACATACTCAGAGACTATCGCTGGCTGATATATATGTATGTTGGAACGGGCAGCATAAAGGGCATATGCTCGATATACGTCAGGGCAAGCGGCAAGGTGAAGCTGTTTGCCATCGACGGCATTCTGACCACGCTTTCTGTGATACTGCTGAATCTTCTGCTTCTGGGCGTGTTCAAGCTTGGCGTTGTGGGTTATGTGCTCTCGGTTTCGCTTGGCGACCTTATCTCTATAGTATTCCTGTCGTTCACAGCGAAGCTTTATAAGCAGTACCGACCGCTCGGCAACGACAGAATGCTGGCGAAATCCATGCTGAGATACAGTATCCCGCTTATGCCGACCACGATAATGTGGTGGATAATCAACGTATCCGATACGTTCATGGTAACGTCGTTCTTTGGTCCGGAGATGAACGGAATTTACTCGTTTGCGTATAAATTCCCGAATCTGGCGGCGATAGTGGTGGGTATATTCTCACAGGCATGGCATATGTCGGCGATAACCGAGCGAAACTCACGCAAGGTCAGCCAGTTCTATTCCAACGTATTCAGCATGATGCAGACCGTCATGTACATCACGGCTTCGGGAATACTTCTGGTGCTACGCCCGATAATCATGCCGTTCTTCGGAAGCGAGGGCTTCGAGAGTGCATATATGTACGTGCCGTTCCTTGTGGCGGCGGTGGTATTCCAGAGTTTCAACAACTTCCTCAGTTCGATCTATGAAGCAAGCCAGAAAACCATGCACTCGCTGATATCAAGTTCCATCGGCGCAGGGTCGAATATTGTGCTGAATCTGCTGCTGCTCAATTCCCCGATGGGAGTTCTGGGTGCGGCTCTGGCGACGCTGATAAGCTATATCATAGTGTACATCTACCGTGCGATAGACACAAAAAAATACCTGTACATGAAGATCAACTACCTGAAGATGTTCATTAACCTGCTGCTCATCGGGCTGATGTCCTTCTCGGTAATGATGCTGGACGCAGGTCTGCTGCAGAATGTCATCAACTGCATAGTGTTCCTGATGATCTGCGCAGTGAATTTCAAGTCGGCAATGCAGGCGGTGCGCCTGTTTATCGGACGTAAATCGGGCAAGGGCGCTGAATCTGAGAAATAGAAATGGGCTGACGAATCAGCCCATTTTAGATGTTATATTGATAGCTTACTGCAGCTTATTGAGCGTCTTTTCAGAAAGATTGACAAGCGAAAGCAGCGCCGCAGCCTGTTTGGAATATTCCTGCTCTATACGTGCGGTGGTTATCTTTTCGTCCTCTGACGGACCGGCGGAGGTCGCTTTTGTGTCCTCAATGGACATTGCGGCGGAGGTCAGGCTTGCGACCTTGTCCTGCGGAATGCTGAAAACGTGCGGGTCGTTGTTCTTTCCTGCGCTGCATATCATGCGGTAGGAACGGTACACAGCAAGCGAAAGGTAATTCGACACAGCCTTTGACAGATCGGAGTTCTTCGCCTTTATCAGCAGCGAGAACAAAATCTCGATTGAGTTCGTGAGCAGCTTCTTGTTAAAGAATATCGACAGACCCGCGGACGATGTGCCTTCGTATTTCTCAGCGGCTGAGCTCTCAGGAAGCTCGCTTTCTGTGACATTCGCACCGCTCATCATCGGCGAACGGCCAAGCAGATAATCGGTGGACACGTTGTAATAGTTCGCCGCACGCACCAGAAAATCAAGGCCGCATTCGCGCTTGCCGTTTTCATAGTGCGACAGCAGCGCCTGAGTCACCTCAAGGTCAGCGGCAGCCTGTTTCTGGCTGATACCCCGTTCCTTACGCAGAAGCGTCATGATACGGGGAAAATCCTTATTCATACATTTTCTCCTTAATTATTAATATCCCCATGGTTTGCCATTCGGCATTTCTCTATATTATAATACCATATTGTATATTATAAACTGAATATGCCGATTTGTAAAGTGTCATATTTCACAAAAAAACGACGGCGTGATAGGACATTATATATAACAGCAATGCGCTCTCAGCAGGATTTAGTGATAAGCCGGACTGCACACGCAAAATGTTGTGACTAGGGCGAAACAGGTAAGAAAAATATTTTCAACAGAAATATATACGAAAGGAAATAATGTGATGAAAAACTACTATTTGTATTTGATTCGGCACGGAATCACGCAGGGAAATCTGGAGGGAAAATACATCGGGCAGACCGACCTTGCGCTTTGCCCTGAGGGCGAGGCTCAGATACGCAGCCTGTGCAGCGAGAATAGATACCCATATGTGGAAAAAGTCTATTCCTCGCCGCTGAAACGCTGCACCGAAACCGCCGGTATCATCTACCCTGAACAGAAGCTTGCAATGGTGGACGAGCTTGCGGAAATGGATTTTGGCGAATTTGAGGGCAAGCGTCAGCAGGAACTGGCGAAGCTTCCTGAGTACATCGAATGGCTGAAAGGCGGTCCGGAGGCTTGCCCGCCCGGCGGCGAAAAATTCGGCGATTTCTCGCTGAGGTGTATCAGCGGTCTTGACATAATCTTCAAGGACATGATGAAAAAGGACATCACACGTGCGGCGGTAATAACTCACGGCGGCGTGATAACGAATCTGCTTGCGGGCTTCGGACTGCCAAAGGGCAGACCGGCGGATTTCATGTGCGGACCGGGCGAGGGCTTTGAAATACTGCTTTCAACGTTCCTCTGGCAGAAAGGTCCTGCGTTTGAGATAAGCGGCAGACTGTAAAGGAGAAAGACATGACAGTACAGGAATTGCAGACAAAACTGTTTGAGATGGACGTTCCGCATTACTATTACAGCATATGCGGCAGCAGCGACGAGGACCAGAGAATATGCCTTGCTCAGGAAAACGGCAGGTGGCTCGTGTACTACAGCGAGGACGGCGACCGTCTGGAGCTTTCCGACCATGCTGACGAGGATTCCGCCTGCAGGGACTGCCTGAACAGGCTTATGGAATAAGGAGCGAACATGGGAAGATTCACATATGCCGTGAAGAAAGCGGCAAAAGCGGCTGCCGCAATACTGCTGACCGCTGCGCTCACCGCCTGTTCGGGCAGCCTGAACACTGCCAGCGGTTCGCAGCAGGGCGAGGTCGAGTATGCAAAGCCGCCGTTCTGGGTAGTGACCGACCCGCAGACCGGCGCGGCTATCTATATGCTTGGCAGTATTCACGCCGGAAAGAAAGAGGTGCAGTTCCCAGATTATGTGCTCGAAGCATATAAAAGCAGCAGCTTTGCTGCGCCGGAGCTTGACACGGTGGCGTTCCAGACGGATATCATGCTGCAGAGTCAGGCTGTGTCGCTGCTCACGCTTAAAGAGGGCACGGCTTCGGACTACATCGGCAGCGATTACGATGATACGGTGAAGTTCTTTAAGGAAAAGGGCGTTTACCAGATGGGAATGGATAAAATGATACCGTTCTACTGGTCGTCCGCAGTGTCGTCGCTTGTGATAAGCGGTTCGGGGCTTGACGTTGACTACGGTACGGAATCAGTGCTTCTGCAGATGGCGCACAAGGACGGCAAGGAAATACGCGAGATGGAGGGCGCACTGTCGCAGTATGCGATGATGGCGGATATCCCCATGAGCGTACAGACGGAGCTGCTGAAGCAGTGCGTGGGAGATAGTAACGTCAATCTGCAGGCTATCAGCACGGCAATGCTTTACGACGCATGGCGCAGTTTTGACGAGGACTATTTCAAGGCGGCGGGCGCTTTCGACATCTCGGCAGTTGACAATCCGGCGGACTGGGAGGAATACTACCGGCTGATGTATACCGACCGCCAGAAGAAGATGGCGGACAAGATAACCCAGTGGCTGCAGGACGGCGAACAGGGATTCGTGTTCGTGGGTGCGCTGCACTACTATGCAGAGCCGTCGATACTGTCGCTGCTTGAGGAAGCGGGCTATTCGCCGCAGGCGGTGACCGGCGGGGAAATTATTTCAGAAGAAGCGGCATGATACGGCGGCGGCGCGAATATAATTCAGCAGAGAGCAAGTATGCTTTGTCAACGAAAGGAGCCTGCAATGCTGCTGAATATACTTATGCGCCGCCGCACCGACCCTGAGCAGGAAAGGTCGCAGGAATTTCTGCGGGAATATACCGAACTGTCGGACAGGCTGCAGACCATCAGGACGAATTACGACCATGTGAGCGAGGACGCCGACATAGACGCCCTGATATACGAGGAGAACGCAGTGCTCACCAGATTGTCTGCGCTTTACCGCCGGGCAAGGGAGATAGGGCTTCATGTTGAGTTCCCATGTTAGCAGGCCGGCGATAAAGAAATATTCAAAAAAATCGGATTTTTTGAAAAAAGCCCTTGACAAACCGGTGTTCCCGTGATATAATAATATAGTCGTTGAGAGTGAACGCTCAAAACGATTGAATATGCGGGTGTGCTGGAACTGGCAGACAGGCACGTTTGAGGTGCGTGTGTTGTATGACATACGGGTTCAAGTCCCGTC
>CAKSEC010000011.1 GCA_934446355.1 uncultured Oscillospiraceae bacterium
ATCAACACAGCAAAAACGCCGTCCCCACTCCGGGGACGGCGAGAAAAATCGGATGTTTTGCCGCGCTTGTTCGCGCGGCAAAACTTTGGCACCCCTTGTAGGAATCGAACCTACAACTGCCCCTTAGGAGGGGGCTGTTATATCCATTTAACTAAAGAGGCGGGTAAACGCTTGATATATTATAGCACAGAATGCCGTAAAATTCAAGGGCAGGACAAATTTTTGTGAATTGTACACAAAATCATGGCTTGATTTTGTACTTGTCCGGCGCTGAAAATAGGTGATATCGCTGAAATAAAGCGTTTGCACCAAGAGAATTTCTGAGCGGCTTCGCAGAAAACCGAAGTTAGGTAAATTGCCTAAGCAGACTAAAACCGCTTTGCAGAGCCGTTTGTGCGCGCAAAATTTAATCCGGTTACAGAGTATTAACAATTGTGAATAAAAAATGACGAAAGATTTATACAAATTGCACATTGACGAAATACCCCCTAAAATGTTATAGTTTATTACAAGGGTATCCGTGTCCCGATGCACGGGTACTGCCTTTAAGTCGCTCCCGCCGGAATTAATTGACCCGGCAGGGCAGGATCATTCAAGGAGGATTTTTTATCATGAAAATCGCAAAGATTCTTTCCGCTGCTACCGCTGCAGTTGCAGCAGTATCTGCAATCGCAGTAAGCGCAAGCGCAACCCTGACAACAGTTGACCAGAGCCGTATCTTCTTCAGCGGCACAGGTATGTGGATGCCCGTTCTTTTCTCTGACGGTACATTCGACGCTGCTGATAAGGACGTTACCGACGTTGGAATCAACTGCCAGGATATCGCTTCTATCTCCGTTGCTTTCACACCTGCTGAGAAGGATTGGTGGGAAGGCGAAGTTGGCGGTTCCATCGTTCTCTCTAACAAGAGCGCAACCGATGATTCCCACAACTGGATCGGCAAGAACTTCTGGGGCGTTACCGACTATGCGCTGAACATCACAAGCGCAGACGTTGAGTCCAACCCTCTGGCTGCTTACAAGATCGGCGACTACACCTACGCTGTAACCTGCCCTGTTGACGACAGCAACAACGTTGTTGACAATTATGCACTCGTTCAGGTAGCTTTCCAGGAGTGGAGCGCAGGCATGACCGATATCACAATACTCGGCATGGAGATCAACGACGCTGCAGGCAACACCCTCGTATACTATGATGCAAACGGCAACGCTACCGTAGGCAGCAAGCCCGCTGGCGCAGTAGACTTCACTCCTGTTGCTAACGAGGCTCCCGCTGAGGACGGCGCAGCTTCCGATGGCGCAGCTACCGACGGCGCAGCTACTGACGCTGCACCCTCTGACACCGCTTCCGACGCTACAAACGCAGGCGCAACCGATACCAAGGGTTCTCCTGACACTGGCGTTGAGGGCGTAGCTGCTGTTGCAGGCGTAGCAATCGTTGCTGCCGGCGCAGTTGTTCTTTCTAAGAAGAGAAAGTAATTAACGCCGCTGAGATATCAGCAAAAAAATCGGAAAAATTTTTTGAATTTTCTGAAACTTTTCCGTTCTGAGCCGTGACTACAGCAGTGCAACCACAAAAAACAAAAAATATTCAAAAAACTTTGAAACTTTTTTGAAACGCCGGTTGACTACTGTAGCGAACGGCACAGAAACAATCCGTTTATTACATCCGAGTGCCCGATAACTCAGAGATGTTCTAAAAAACAACATTTAGGAGGACTATTATGTTAAGAAGAAGAATTCTTGCTTCTGCTATGGCTTCTGTAATGGCTATTGGCTCTATTGCAGTTGTAGCAAGCGCAGAAGACACAGCAGTTGCTGTAAAGAACGTAAAGAGCAAGGCTGACCTCGAAGCTTTCGTTAAGCAGTTCGATAAGTTCCGTGACAGCGATGTATTTGACTATGGCACCAACTCTGCTGACAAGTTCACAGACGCTATCGAGTACGCTGACCAGGTTCTCGAGGATTCCGACAGCGACGCTGAGGACTACACCGCAGCTTACACAATGCTCGAAGCTGTTTACAAGCAGCTCCAGATCAAGGACGCAGCAGCTCTTAAGGATCTGCTCAAGTCTTTCAAGGATATCTATGATGGCGCAAACATCATGAACCCTGACCTTGGCGACCTCATCTATGATGAGACCAAGTACTCCAACTTCAACGACGCTTACATCGCAGCTGAGAACGTTGTAGATTCCGGCGATACTCGTCTTACCACTGACGCTTGGTTCGAGCTCAACGACGCTAAGAACGCTCTTACTGAGAACACCGTTATCACCAAGAAGGAATTCAGAACTGCACTACAGAAGTATGAGACCCTCATCAAGAAGCTGTCTCAGTACGATTCTTGGAGACGTGGCGCAGCTAACTGCTGGTATGAGAACGACGGCGTTATCAATGCCGACTTCTGGGCTCTCTCAAACAACGTAAAGAATGGCGTAAGCACTTATGGCGCACTTACCACCGCTCTGTTCGGAAAGGGTGCTCAGAAGCCTTGGGGTTACGTAAACATCTTTGCTCACTATGATCCCGCTGCGTATGATACCGTTCAGGATTACATTACTTCCATCTACGAGAAGCTCGACAATGAGAAGTCTGTTGTAAAGACCACCAACGAAGACTATGTTAACGCATACAAGACCTGCGAGCGCGCAGTTGAGATCTTCAACAAGTGGACTGTTGACAACACAACAAGAGCTAACAAGGCTTCTGTTACAAAGCTGCTCGACAAGTATCACAAGCAGCTGGTTGCTGAGTTCAAGGCAACTGAGGCTGAGGGTCTTTACGACGTAGTAAACAAGAACAACAAGGGTTATAAGGGTGTTCCTGCTCGCGCTGAGTGGACCGATTCCGCTAACCAGTTCTATGCTGCAGAGCTCAAGAACGAGGGCACAAAGGGCGATTACACCGCTGCTGATGGCGTTGAAGTATTCCCTGACGGCAAGACCAGCGTATCCATCGCTAAGGGCATAAGCCTGCTCAAGTACATTGATGTTAAGTCCGGCGAACTCAAGAACTACTATGCAGACTTTAATGCTGCACCTGTAAAGGCTGACTTCGATAAGGCTGAAGATTACACAAAGGCTAAGAAGGCTTATGACGATGCCCTTTACAACCACGGCGTACTGGTTGATGCTCTTAAGGAAGCTCTTGGTATCGCTGAGGATTACCTTGCTGAGCAGTGGAGCGACACCGTTTACGGTATAGATGAGACTGGCGCAGTAAGCAAGGGCTCTGGCTCCATCACTGAGTGGACTCTGGTTAACAGAAGACTTCAGTACGCTCTTGAAGATATGTATGCAGGTTCTGCATCAGCAACATACAGCAAGTCTCAGGTAAGCAAGCTGATCGACGATTCTTATGATATCACTCACCTGACCGGTGACGCTGCTATCTTCGCAAACGAGCACATGGCTCTCGTTGACGCTCGTCAGGACGCTCTTGACTGGGTACGTGCAGCTAACAAGATCAAGACCTACAGAGACGGCGACGCAGTTGCTTGCACCGGTATCTATGATGGCAAGACCTCTACCGATGTTTACAACGCTATCAACACTCTGAAGGGCAACCTTGAGAAGAAGTTCGGCGACTACAAGTATGGCTATGATGAGATCTACAAGGCAATCTACGAGGTAGCTGGCAAGATCGACTCCGACGCTAAGTATGATGTTGACGCTATCAAGACTGCACTGGCTAAGACCGCTTACGATCTGTCCGTTCTGCAGGCTTCTAACGTTGACAACGATCCGTTCACAACCGATCGTGTATTCGTTGATTACAACCGTCTGCACACTGCTAACAACGCAGGCACCGGCGCTCCCAACGGCTATGAGACCGCTCTGAAGGCTTCTTATGAGTCCCTGCTCGCAGAGGTTAAGAAGGTTGAGGAAGTTGTTACCAAGCTCGGCGACGTTAACAACGACGGCAAGGTTGATATGCTCGACGCTAAGGCTCTGCTCGACAAGATCGTTGCTAAGGAAGAGGTTGACGTTAAGATCGGCGACTACGATGGCAACAGCAAGGTTGAGATCGCAGACGCTAAGGCAATTCTCGAAGCTTACAACAAGAACGGCAACAAGCCCCTTTAATTGCTGAAAAGCTAACACTGTTTGATTAGTTTCGCTCCGGGGCGAAAGCCCCGAAGTGAGGCTTATTAAAAACTATAAAAAATATGGAGGAAAACTATATGAAGAAGATTTTATCTCTCGGCGCAGCTGCTGCTGTCCTTTCTCTGACCGCTGCTGTTGCTTCCGCTGAAGTTAAGCCCGTTATGACCCCTGATTCTCCCGTTGCTGGCGAGACCGTTACTGTACAGATCGCTGCTGAGGGTATGACCGAAGCTATGACTGGTTTCGATGTTAAGGTTTCTGACAACCTGACATACGTTGGCGCTGAGCTCGGCACTGTTGGTATGCCCGCTTGGAATGCTGACACAAGCAGCTTCGCTTGGATCGGCATGGAGATCCCTGCTGACGGCACTGTTCTGCTCACTCTGACCTACACTGTTGACGCAGCTGCTGACGAGGAAGTTTCCGTATCTCTCGTAACTGCTGAGGGCATCACCGGCGTATCTAACGACGCTGTTTCTGCTGTTGTAGTTGACGGCGCAGACACCAACGAGCCTGACACAGAGGATACCTCTGACACAACAGATACTACAGATACCACAGATACATCTGACACAACAGATACTTCTGACACAACAGATACATCTGACACATCTGAGCCTGGTCTGACCGACGAGACTAAGACTGACGAGACCAAGACCGACGATGCTAACAAGGATGACGAGAACAAGGATGACAACAAGGGCGACAACAAGGGCAACCCTGACACAGGTATCGCACTTGCAGTAGTTCCTGCTGTACTCGCTGGCGCAGCTATCGTAGTAGCTAAGAAGAGAAAGTAATTCAGCACCGCTGAATATTGATCGCTTCTGATTAATTGAGAGCCCCGCTCCGAAAGGAGCGGGGTTTTTATTTTACGGGTCAGGGGTTTTATTTTGGATAGACATTTTGGCAAATAACAGATTTAGAACAAATCAATAAACTTTGTGCGCTATTTTTGTGCAATATGCCATGAAGGAATAAAGCGGCAGGTAATTTAGTAAAATTACTTAAAAGAACCGAAATGAGAAAAATTACGGGATCTACATATGGTATTTGAATCAGTAAATAAGGGAAACGGGCACAATATGCAGGATAATCAGGTAGCAAACCAAAGGGTTCTTTGTCATAATCGACCGGCTTCGCCTTTTATATAAAATCACTAAAAAAATTCAAATCTTATTGACATGAGCGGTTGAATTTGATATAATTAATACGGTATTTATGATGGCGGTGTTATGGATAGGTGATGATTCCGTCGAAATCCTGCAGACCTGCGAGGTTCAGATGATGAATATATTAGAAGCCCGAAATGTCTGCATGGACTTTAAGATCGGGGACGGAAGCACAGTCCATGCACTAAAAGGCATAGAACTGAATGTCCCGCCGAATCGTCTTTCTGTGCTCAGGGGACGTTCCGGTTCGGGAAAGACTACGCTGATAAATATACTAGGGGCGCTCGACCGACCGACTTCAGGCAAGGTGATGTTCCTCGGCAAGGATATCACGGAACTGTCCGACGCGCAGCGGGATAAGCTGCGGCGCGAGGATATGGCGTTCGTGTTCCAGTCGGTGGCTCTTATCTCGACAATGACGGCGTTCGAGAATGTCGAATTTGCGCTGCGGCTGACCAAGCTTCCGTATAAGGAACGAATCGAGCGTGCACGGCAAAGCCTGATTCAGGTGGGGCTTGAAAAGCGAATGGATCACCGACCCGGCGAGATGTCCGGCGGAGAGCAGCAGCGTGTGGCTATCGCACGTGCGATATCACATTCGCCGAAGATAATTTTTGCGGACGAGCCGACCGCTGAACTTGATTCGCCGACTGCAATGGCGGTGATGAAGCTGTTCAGAGAACTGGTCCACCAGAATGGCCTGACGATAGTGATGACCACTCACGACACGGCTATGATGGACGCCGCTGATATCGTTTACACGCTGGAGGACGGCGTGATTTCCGATGTCAGGGAGAATCAGCCGGGGGAGGGTGAAGATGCCTAAAAAAGTGCTTCTTGCCCCGCCCGAAAACATCATGGTCCAGGCGGAGAATCTTGTCAAGATATACAAATCAAAAGATGTCGAGGTAATGGCTCTGCAGGGGCTTGACCTTACGGTCGAGCGAGGCGAGCTGATGGGTCTGGTCGGAGCGAGCGGAAGCGGTAAATCAACGCTTCTGAATATGCTCGGCGGACTTGACAGGCCGTCTGCGGGAAGCCTTTACGTTGACGGGGTCGATCTGCTGAAGTTCAGCGAGAAAGACTTTATAGAATACAAGCGCAAGACGGTGGGCTTCGTGTGGCAGAATAACGCACGAAACCTGATACCGTACCTCACCGCAAAGCAGAACGTGGAAATGCCCATGCTGCTTTCGGGATTCAGCGGCAGAAGCCAGCGTGCTGATGAACTGCTGGATATGGTGGGATTGTCCCACCGCAAGAACAGCCGGCTCGACCAGATGTCCGGCGGTGAACAACAGAGGGTGGCTATTGCGATAGCGCTCTCGAACAACCCCAAGCTTCTGCTTGCGGACGAACCGACAGGCTCGGTGGATACCGCAACATCGAAGCTTATCCTTGATGTTTTCAGGGAATTAAACAAGGTCATGGGCGTCACGATAATCATTGTGACGCATGATACAAAGCTTTCAGCGCAGATAGACCGCGTGGTCGCCATCAGGGACGGCAAGACCTCGACGGAACTTGTGCGGAAGCTGGGTTCTGTGAAGTCGTTCGGAGAACTTAACGCCGAGGAAGAGTCAGTACACGAGGAACTGACGGTACTCGACAGGGCTGGACGTCTGCAGATCCCGAAGGAGTATCTTGAAGAACTTGGGCTGCACGGCGGCGATAAGGTGCGCGTGGAGCTTGAGGACGGACGGATCTCGATATACCCAAGAGGTTCAACAAAGTAAATAATCGGGAGGGAGAACCCGGTTTGCTGCAAAGCAGTTTTTAGGAAAGGTGGATTTCACTGTGGCAAAAGAGCGAAAAGCGAAGCTGAAAAGGGTCGGGTCACTGTTTATGTCGGCAGTTATGGCTACTACCCTTGTTCAGGTTCAGCTGACGCCCGGAGCTGCTGCGGAGGGGGAAAACGCAGGTGCATCGACATCTGATTTCTCCGACGTTGACAGCCTGAGCATTGTCAGCAACAAGAATGCGTACAGAAAGTACATTGCTAACTACACTGACGCTGCAAAGCCGATGGAGGAGGTCAAGATCGACGTCACCGATTTTGAACAGAGCGATGATATCGACCTGAAGGTAGAAAGCTATGAGGGAGAGGACAACTGCGTGGCCTGGGTCGGCTGCGAGGGTACTGTCACATGGCATTTCGACGTAAAGACTGCCGGTCTTTACAACCTGCAGATGTATTATCACCCCATCACGGCGACAAACACCACCATCGAGGTGGAAATGATGATCGACGGCGAGTATCCTTTCGACGAGGTAAAGCTGGTCGAACTTGACCGTTACTGGCAGAACGAAACTGCTATCGGCTGGGATGCACGCAAAAAGAACCAGAAGCGTCCTCCGCAGGTGGAATACAACACATGGGTGAATTACCCCATCAAGGATAAGGACGGACTTATCAACACGCCTTATTTCTTCTATCTTTCCGAGGGCTCGCATGAGATCTCCCTCACAGGCGTTAAGACAAACTTCTATCTCAAGAGTATGTCTTTCTACAACACAGAGGAGCTGCTCTCCTATGCTGAGATCGCACCTACGCAGGAGCAGATCGACGCAACGCCGGGATTCGGCAGCAACACGGATATCGGTCATATCGAGGCTGAGAATACATATTACACGACCTCATCGACGCTGTATCCGACATACGACAGAACTGACTATTCAGTAAGCCCGTCGCACCCCGTCAACAAGCGCTACAACACAGTCGGCGCAGACACGTGGGATCAGGCGACCCAGACCATCACATGGCAGGTCGAAGTTCCTGAGGACGGCTACTATAAGGTGCAGATAAGATGCCGTCAGAGTACGATGCGTGGATTCTTCTCCAACCGCCGTCTGTACGTGAACGGCGAGGTGCTCTGCAAGGAACTTGACGACATAAAGATCCAGTATGACCCCAACTGGCAGACAGTCGAGCCGAAGGACGCAGACGGAAACCTCATCTACATTCCCCTGAAGAAGGGCGTCAACACTCTGGCTCTTGAAGCAATACCGGGCGACATCGGTCAGGTAATGGAGCGTCTTGACGACCTCATCTTCGAGATGAACTACTACTACAGACGTATACTCATGATCACGGGTCCCAGCCCTGACGAGTACAACGACTACTACCTTGAGGATCAGATCGACGGTCTGTTCGACTTCTTCAAGAGAGCAATAGACACTCTCTACGCTGAGAAGGCAGGTATCGAGGAACTGACCGGCGCAGGTTCTGAGGCTTCAACGCTCCAGACGATGGCAGTCATTCTCCAGATGGCGGTCGATCACCCTGAGGATCTGCCGCAGATGCTGCAGTCCATCAAGGATCAGATCTCCGCAGTTTCCGCATGGATGAGAGACTATCGTGACCAGCCCCTTGAGATAGACTATATCGAGGTAAAGACTTCTCACGACCAGTTCCGCGACAGCAGCACGAACTTCTTCTCTGCTTTCGCATTCGGCTTCCAGTCATTCATCGGCTCGTTCTTTGAGGACTACACCTCCGTATCCGAAACGAGCGGTTCAGAAAAGGTGCTGAACGTCTGGGTATCCCTCGGACGTGACCAGGCGACGGTAGTAAACGAACTTGTAAGTTCCGAGTACAACCCGAACAGCAGCACAAAGGTAAATATCTCGCTGGTACAGGGTGCCGTGCTTGAGGCAACTCTGGCAGGCAAGGGTCCTGAGGTCGCACTGTTCATTGGCGGCGACTTCCCTGTAGTGTGCGCTTCGAGAGGACTTCTCGTAAACCTCAAGGAGCAGCCCGGCTATGACTCTGTAGTAAGCAGGTTCACGGACGACGTGACCACGCTGTACGAGTTCAACGGCGGCGTTTACGGACTCCCGCTGACTGAGAACTTCCCGATGATGTTCTACAGAACAGACGTTCTGAGCGAACTCGGCTATGACGATCCGCCGGAAACATGGGACGACCTCATCAATATGCTTCCCGATATCCAGAGAAAGTACCTTGAGGTAGGTCTTATCCTGCCGTCCAATATCTCTTCTCAGGTATTCGACGCCGGCAACACTTTCATTCTGCTGATGATGCAGACAGGCCAGGATCTCTACAACTTCGACGAGCAGAGCGGCCAGTACGTTTCGACAACATTCGATACCGAGGCTGCTGTCGAGGCATTCACAAAGTGGACAAAGTTCTACACCGTATATGACTTCGACCAGACATATGACGCATTCACACGTTTCAGAACAGGTGAGATGCCCATACTGCTCCAGAACTACGCATTCTACAACCAGCTGAGCGTTGCAGCGCCTGAAATAAAGGGCCTGTGGTCGTTCACTCACGTTCCCGCTTCCTATGTATATGACGAGAACGGCAGCAAGGTGCTGAATGCAGACGGAACACCCAAGATCGACTACACTGCAAACTCCGGTTCTTCCGGCGCAGTAATATTCAAGAGCTGCAAGGACGTTGACGCAGCATGGAACTTTATCGACTGGTTCACCACCACCGACGTGCAGGTAGAATACGGCAAGACGATCGAAGCTATCATGGGTCCGATGGGACGTTATGACACGGCGAATGTCGAGGCGCTCTCCAAACTCAACTGGTCTACCGCTGAGTACGAAAAGATCAGCGACCAGATGAGCAACCTGAGAGAGGTTCCGATCATTCCGGCTTCCTACGCAGTTACACGTAACGTATACAACGCATTCAGAGCGGTAGTAAACAACCAGAAGAACCCAAGATATCAGCTCAGCTCCTACAACAGAGATATCAACTCCGAGATTGTAAGAAAGCTGAAGGATCTCGGCTACTACAATGGTTAAGGGAGAATAAAGCAAGACCATCACGTTCATGCGTCTGGTTTTGCTTCGCTGGAATCAGCATACCCTTGAGAATAGCCCCTTTCCGGCGGCGTCCGGAAAGGGCTTCCACCATAAGAAAATAGGAGGAATCAGCTTGTTCGGTAAAGAAAAATCGCAGTATATCGAGGACAGCAAGTTCCGGTATACGATGCGTGAGGTTAAGAAGAACGGCAGCGCATACATACTTGCCCTCCCGTACTTCGTTCTGTTCCTGATCTTCACGGGCATTCCGGTTGTTATCTCGCTCCCTGTAGGCTTCACGAACTTCAACATGGTTCAGTTCCCGCAGTGGGTAGGACTCAGCAACTTCTATACCCTGTTCCTTCAGGACGACGTATTCCTGATAGCTATTCAGAATACGCTTGTTTTCGCGATCATCACAGGTCCTGTCAGCTACATACTCTGCTTCCTGCTGGCATGGCTCATCAATGAGATGCCCGGTCCGCTGAAAACTGTATTTACATACATTTTCTACGCACCGACCCTTGCTGGTAACATCTACGCAACATGGCAGCTCATCTTCTCCGGCGATACCTACGGCTTCCTGAACTCCGTTCTCATGAGCCTTGGCTTCATCAACGGCCCTCAGCAGTGGCTGACCGACGCAAGATATATCCTGATGTGCGTTATCATCGTACAAATGTGGATGGCTCTTGGCGCAGGCTTCCTTTCGCTTCGTGCAGGCTTCCAGGGCATCGATAAGTCCGGCTATGAGGCTGGCGCTATCGAGGGTATCAAGAACCGTTTCCAGGAACTTCTGTACATCACTATCCCGGCAATGGGTCCGCAGCTTCTGTTCGCAGCGGTAATGCAGATCACATCTTCGTTCACAGCCGGCGATATCGGACGTTTCCTTACCGCATTCCCGTCAACGGATTACGCAGCACATACCATCATGACGCACGCATTCGACTACGGTTCAGTGCGCTACGAAATGGGTTATGCGTGTGCGATATGCTTCCTGCTGTTCATAGTCATGATAATCGTAAACAATGTTATCCGCAAGGCTATGAGCGGAATATTGGATACTTAAGGAGGACGGAAGATGCGCATTATTAAGAAAAGAAAAAAGTGGGGAGGCTCCCGCGGCGGTGATATAGCGATATTCATTCTTCTCGTGCTTATCGGTCTGTTCATGCTCTTCCCGATCTACCTCTCGGTGATCCAGTCGATAAAGCCGGTCGAGGAATTGTTCGTATTCCCGCCTAAGCTTTACGTACAGCGTCCTACCTCGCAGAACTTTGAGGATATGCTCAAGGTAGCAGGCAGCCTGGACGTTCCTTTCTCCAGATATGTATTCAACTCGGTATTCGTTTCTGTAGTCGTAACAGTTGCACAGCTCTTCCTTTCATCTTCTGCAGCGTATGTGCTCGCAAAGGTAAAGGCTCCGGGCGTCAAGGCAATGAACAAGGTCATTGAGATCGCACTTCTGTTCACTTCCTCTGTAACGTACATCGTGCAGTACATCGTAATGGCTGCGCTGGGCATGATCGATACTTACTGGGCAATAACGCTTCCGTATATCGCAACGCCTATGGGTCTGTTCCTTATGAAGCAGTTCATGGGTCAGATACCGGAAAGCATGATAGAAGCAGCAAAGCTTGACGGCGCAAGCCACATGAGAGTTTGCTGGCAGATAGTAATGCCGAACGTTAAGCCTGCATGGCTCACCCTGATGATATTCGCATTCCAGGGCGCATGGCAGATCACAGGCTACCTGTTCGTATACAGCGAGCAGCTCAAGCCTATTCCTATCGTAATGCAGCAGATAGCAGCGGCAGGTATAGCCCGAACCGGCGTTTCGTCGGCGACGGTAGTCGTGCTGATGCTTCCGCCAATGATACTGTTCCTTATCCTGCAGAGTAACGTCGTTGAAACGATGGCTCACTCAGGTCTTAAGGATTGATGAAGTGCAGACTCCGGATTATTCCGGCGGCGACAATTCTATTTACGAAAGGATGATTTTAGTGCCATCAATAAAGCGCATAGCTTTGCGGGTCACGGCGGCAGCAATGGCAGCAGCCACACTGATGACCAGCGTTGCGTATGCAGATGAGCCATATACCGGATACAACTACGACTGGTGGGGAGAACCCGTGCCGTCGCAGAACGGTTATATAGTTGACAAGGTTGTCACAGGCGCAGACATGGGCGTTGGAAACCTGTCAGAGCCGAACGATATGTTCTTCACTGACGCCGGCGACCTGTACATCGCCGATACTGCATACAAGCCCGACAAGAGCAGTTCCCTCAAGGGAAGGATCGTTGCGGTAGACGAGGATTTCAAACTCAAGTATACTATAAGCGAACTGGATTTTTCAGGAGCAAAGGACTGGCTCGACCGGAAGAACCAAGAACTTCTGGTGAATGAGATATCGCAGGAGGACTATAACAAGGTAACCAACGTGTACTTTAATGGTCCGACCGGCGTATTCGTTGACACAGTGGACGGTCAGGACGTTATCTACGTTGCAGACAAGGACAACGACCGTGTTGTTTCGTTCGTTATCGAGGAAGTCGGCACGGACGATTGTAAGACCTCAGTCGGCAAGGTCCAGACTGTTTTCACAAGGCCTGACGCAAAGATGTACGATCCTTCCGTTACATTCAACCCCGATAAGGTGCTGGTTGACGCAGCGAAGAACGTATACATCTGTATCAGATCCATCACAAAGGGTGCGGTCGTATTCTCCAAGGAAGGCGACTTCAACGGCTACTTCGGTGCGAACCGAGTTGAGCAGACCGGTGAGGTACTTCTGAACGCATTCTGGAAGCTGATATTCAACCGTGAACAGGCAAAGAAGATGAGAAGATCCGTTCCTGTCGAGATATCCAACTTCGACATCGACGACGATAACTTCATCTACACCGTAACGGAATCCAAGAAGGTTTCCACCGACGTACTGAAGAAGCTGAATTCCGCAGGTACAAACATCTACACCAACCTCGGTTATTCAGACTACACCTTCGGCGATTACATCACAGTATACTATAGATCAAAGACATACACCTCGCAGATGACTGACGTTGATATCGGAGATAACGGCGTAATCAACCTGCTCGACGTTGCAACGGGACGTGTGTTCCAGTACGACGAGGAGTGTAACCTGCTGTTCATCTTCGGCGGCCTTGGTCAGCAGAAGGGCACGTTCACAACTGCGAACGCAGTCGAGAGCAAGGGCACGAACATCTACGTTCTTGACGGACGTAAGTGCAGCGTGACCGTATTCAAGCAGACTGAGTTCGGCGAGATAGTGCACAATGCGATATCCCTTTTCAACAAGGGTAAGTATGAGGAAGCAAAGATTCCGTGGGAAGAGGCAATACGCCGCGACAGCAACTACTGGCTGGCTTACATCGGACTTGGTAACGCTTACCTCAACGAGGGCGATTACGACATCGCAATGGATTACTTCTACTACAACTCAAGAAGCGGCTACAACGACGCATTCAAGAGCTGGAGAATGAACTTCATCAGGGATAACTTCACAATGTTCGCTGTGATAATCCTTGTTCTGCTGGTCGGCATTTACGTTCTTTCCTCGGTAAGAGCAAAATCAAGAGCGAAGAAGCTCGCCGAACAGGATCGATTGTTCAAGGAAAAGAACAAAGGAAAGGAGGACGTCTGATATATGAGATTCAATCTTGATATGCCGGCTTGGAAATGGCCGTTCTACATCATGCGTCACCCCTTTGAAGGCTTTGAGGATCTCAGGTGGAAGAAAGCCTACAACATGAAGGTAGCACTGGTCATCGTTGCGCTGCTGTTTATCGTCAGCGTCTGCGCAGAACTCATGACAGGCTTCCTTTACAACACCAGTTCCGTGAAGATATTCAATATCGTTCCGATAATCATTCGCACGATCGTAATATTCTTCACATGGGTAATAGGCAACTGGTCGCTGTGTACGCTGTTCGACGGCGAGGGTACTATGAAGAACATCTGCGTAAACACCGCTTATGCGCTCGTGCCCTACATCATCGGCAAGGCTATCAATATCGTACTCAGTAACTGCCTGCTCAGAGGCGAGTCAGCGTTCATCACGTTCGTATCGTATGTCACGATACTCTGGACGGTAGTGCTGCTCATTTCGGGCATGAAAACAGTACACCAGTATTCGATACCTAAGACGCTTCTGTTCATGCTGATCACGATCCTCGCAATGGTGGTCATTCTGATACTGCTCGTTCTTCTCGTTTCTCTGTTCCAGCAGGTGTATGTTTTCGTTTACTCGATCTACACCGAGCTGCTGTACCGATTCTCGAACTTAGAGCCGTCGGTGCTGATACTCATTTTCATCGGCGTGATCGCCGCTGTTATCGCAATCGTGGTTGCGTCCTACACAGCTTATGAAAAGCATCAGATCGCAAAAGAACGCAAGAAACTGAATTCTTAACAATTAGAAGCATTGATTCAGCCGCCGCTGCTCGGCAACGGGCAGCACGGCGCAAATATGGAAAATGGTGGTGTAAAAATGCTACAAATCCGCAAGAAATTACTTGTCGGTGCACTCTGCGCAAGCATGGTGCTTTCGGCAAGCCAGAGCGTTGCATGGTCTGAGAATACAAGCGTGACAGCGGAAGCTGAGCCTGATGATCAGGGCTCGGCGGAAGCAGGGGCAGAGGACGCTGCCGCAGAGGAGGACACCTCCGAACCGGCTGAGCAGCTGATAAACGAGCAGGACGTAATCGACTCCTGTCAGGTGGCTGCCTCCAACGAGAACTACGAACTGCTTGTTAATACGGACACAGGTCTGTTTGCATTCCGCACAAAGGACGGCAAGCACATCTGGTGGAGCAATCCCTACAACGCAGACGATGACCCTGTTGCGAACGGTGCGAAGAAGAAGGACCTGAAGTCCACGCTCGTTATCAACGCAGTAAAGGTCAACGATACTGAGGCGCCGTCGGAAACGATACGTTCGTTTGAGCAGAGCGTTACCGCAAATGCAACGGACGATAACGGCAATCCGATCGACACACTGACCATAACGATGGTCGAAAACGGATTCAGGGCTGAGTATTATTTCCCGAATTCCGGAATCAGATTCCCCTACTACGTAACTCTGAACGGCGACTATATCGAAGCGTCTATCGCCGTCGATGAGATCTACGAGGTCGAGCAGGACCCCGACGCGACTATCGGCGAAAGCTCACGTTCAGTCGTTGATGTAAACTTCCTGCAGGATCTCGGTGCGGCTTTCTCCGATGAAGAGGGCTATATCATCACTCCCGACGGTTCGGGCGCTGTGATAAAGTTCAACAACGGCAAGGCAAGCACGAACGAGTATTCCCAGAGGATATACGGAAGGGATCTCGCAAAGAGCCAGGATCTGGCTCCCAAAAAGACAGAGCAGGCTTATCTCCCGATAATGGGTATCGTCAGAAATGACAACGCCCTGCTGGAGGTAGTCACCGAGGGCTCAAGCTACGCTACGGCAAGGGCTGCAGTCACCGGACAGAAATCGACCAGCTACAACTCAGCGTGGTTCAACTTCCAGCTGAGAGCATCTGACACTTACTACATGGGCGGTCAGAACGCTGCTGCGCTGAACGCTTATCAGTCTGAGAAGATCCCTGAGGCAAGGCTCACGGTGCGCTATTACCCGATCGTCAAGGACGATGTTTCCTATGTTGACGTGGCAAAGCGCTATCAGCAGTACCTTGTTGAAGAAAAGGGTCTGACCAAGGTACAGAAGGAGGAGGCTCCGCTGTATCTCGATATTTACGGCGGCACGATAAAGCAGCAGTCCATCATGGGCTTCCCCGTAAATCTTGAAACCGCTGCAACGACATACGAGCAGGCGAAGGAGATACTTCAGGAACTGAAGAACAGGGGCGTTGACAATATCATCGCTTCCTATGAGGACTTCAACGCTGCGGGCATAACCAGCAGGATATCAAATTCTGTTGATTATTCCGGAACGCTCGGCGGAAAGAACAAGTTCATGGAACTCAAAAGCTACTGCGAGGCAAACGGCTTTATGCTCGTTCCCAGCGTAGACCTGATGGAATATGAGCGCAGCGGAAACGGCTACACAAAGACCGGCGCTTCTGCGATACAGATAACCAAGGCTTACGCAATGCAGGGCGCATATGAGTTGGCGTTCGGTACTCCGCACGCAACTCGCTCAAGCTGGTATATCCTTTCACCGTCTTTCTATGAGAGAGTTTACGGCGAGGTCATCTCCAGCTACCAGAAGGAAGGCATGAGCGCTATCTCCGTTGCTGACGGCACGAATAAGCTGTACAGCGATTTCACCTCCAACAACGTGAGAAAGACTTCCAGACAGCAGGCTGTTCACAATCTGATAAACGGCTATGAGATGATCAAGGCAAGCGGACTGACTTTCGTTGCTGCAGCGTCGAACGACTACGCACTGCCTTATGTCGATTACCTCAAGGACGTTCCGCTCTACAGCAGCAACTTTGACGTATACGACTACGATATACCGTTCTATGAGTTAGTTATCCACGGCTATATACCTTACACAACTAAGGCGAAAAACTCAAGTTCCAGCGCAGACGAGCTGTTCGTTTACTCCGTAGCCACCGGTACTCCGCTGCATTACGAGGTAATGTATCAGAATCCGAACGACTTCACGGACTGCTCTTATGACGAACTGTTCTACACCTATTACGAGGGCTGGCTGGAGGATATCAGCGCAGAATACAAATTCATGCAGCAGTATGTGCTTCCGCTGACTGACGAAACTATCGAGGATCTTGAGATAACAGACAGCACCTACGTCAAGACGACATTCTCTGACGGAACAGTCGTTGAGGCAAACCTTGATACCCTCGAAATGTGGATAAATGGCAGTGAAGTCAGACTTTCCGATTTTGAAACGAAAGGAGCGACGACTGACTGATGAATGACGAACTCGAACTCGGCAAAAGTGCAGCGACAGCTGACACTCAGCCCGAAGTAAGCCTTGAGAAGAAAGAAGAGTCAGTCCCGGCTGCACCTGTGCAGAGGGTGTCTGCTCACAATACCGCCGCTGCCGCTGCGCTCAACGCAGCCAACGAGGAGGTAGATATCCGTCGTAAGAACGGAGAAAAGGCTCAGGTCAAGATAAAGACCACAAAGATCCCCTATGAAAAGAAAAAGGGTCTGTACGGCTACGGCTTCATAGCGCTCTGGTTCATCGGAACGCTCTGGCTGTTCATAATGCCGGTGCTCACCTCTATCTGGTATTCGCTGTGCGACACAAAGCTGCTGGATAAGACCGACGCCCTTGAAATGGGCATGACCTCCGCAGGTATCTTCACCGAGTGGAACGGCTTCAACAACTTTGTTAAGGCATTCACGGTCGATACGAACTTCCTTCCGAAGCTTGGCGCATCGCTGGGTGAGATCCTCCCGAATACCATCGTTATCATGATATTCTCCCTGTTCATCGCGGTAATACTCAACCAGAAGTTCAGAGGAAGAACGCTCGCACGTGCGATATTCTTCCTGCCGGTGCTTATCGCAACAGGTCCTGTTATCAGCGTAATCAACGGTGATATGACCTCTCAGGGTATATCTGACGCATCTCAGTTCAGCACACTGTTCAAGACCGACCTTGTTACAGAGCTGATGGAATTCATCGGTATCTACAATCTGAACCAGACGTTCACCGACATCATAAAGACCATCACGTCAGACGTCCTGAACCTCGTATGGAACTCCGGTATCCAGATACTGATATTCCTTTCCGCACTCCAGACTATCCCGCCGTCCGCAAAGGAGGCTGCAGGCATCGAGGGTGCAACTGCATGGGAGTTCTTCTGGAAGATCACATTCCCGTACATATCGCCGATGATCCTTTCAAACCTTGTTTATACGGTCATTGACGCATTCGTATCAACGGACAACCAAGTCATGGAGTACGTTCTGGCTCAGGCAAGAGACTGGAAGTACGGCTACTCAGCGGCTCTCGCATGGATCTACTTCGCGATCGTCGGTGCGTGCCTCGGTATTATCTGCGTGATAATCAACCGGTTCGTTTACTACGAGAATGAATAAAGGAGGTTAGAGAAGTGACAGAAAAAGAATTTGAACTCCCCATCGGGAATAATGATGTTGCTGATCAGCCTGCTGAAAATGTAACAAACACCGATAGTGCTGCGACAGTCGAGCAGAGTGCCGCAGCCATCGCAGACAGCTTCAAGACAGAGGCTGCACCTGCATATGCCGAGCCGACTGCCGAATCTATCGCTGAAACGATAGCTGATATAAATTCAGAAGCTGCAGTCGCTGTATCCGCTCCGGTGACCACCGGCGCAAACAAGCACGGCAAAGCAAAGAAGAAAAAGAGCGATTACCGTGTGTCGAACTTCGACATCATCAGGAACTATCGCCACTACACCACAAAGGAAAAGAAGCACTTCAGATATCTGTTCTGGCACAGAATAGCTTCGTATGTATGGCCGTTCTTCAGAGCAGTGATAATCTTCGGTCTTTCCTTCGTCATTCTGTATCCTATCCTCTACATGATCTCCACATCTCTCCGTCCTCAGGTCGAGATGAACGACCCGTCGGTAATGTGGATACCCAAGACGATACGTTTTGAGAACTTTGAAGAGGTATGGAAAGCGATCGACTATCCCACCACGGTTTGGAACACGCTCGTGCTCAACATCGTTTCCTCCGTGCTTCAGGTAGGAACGTGTGCGCTGACCGGCTACGGCTTTGCAAGATTCAAGTTCAAGGGCAAGAATTTCTTCTTCGCACTTGTACTGCTGCAGATCATCGTACCGGTACAGATCATACTTATCCCGCAGTTCTCTCAGTTCAGATATTTCGATATCTTCGGACTGTTCAATGCCCTGATGGGAGATTCCATCAACCTGCTGAACACGAACCTCACGATGTATATACCTGCACTGATGTGTAACGGTATAAGAGCGGGTCTGTTCATCTACCTGTTCAGGCAGTTCTTCAGAGGACTTCCTAAGGAACTTGAGGACGCTGCGTACCTTGACGGCTGCGGTCCGTTCAAGACGTTCATCAGCGTTATGATACCGAATGCGGCAAGTTCATTCCTGACCGTATTCATCTTCTCCATCGTTTGGTACTGGAACGACTACTATGTATCCTCCATGTACTTCAACGACCCGAACACCATCTCGCTGAAGATCGACGGTATCTCGACCATCATGTCGATGTACCTGACAGGTCAGGTCGGTGTTGCTTCGGACTACATCGTATGGATGGAGGCAGCCTGCCTGCTTGCTATCACACCTATCGTTGTAATGTACATCTTCTTACAGAAGTACTTCACAGAGGGTATTGCAAGAGCCGGTCTGGCAAACTGATATTTCAAAAGTACAGCAGCCCCGATATTTTGTCGGGGCTGTTTGTTTCGGAGGGAAAAATGAAATTCGTAGAGATATTCACTGACGGAGCGTGCAGCGGAAACCCCGGTCCGGGCGGCTGGGGAGCGATACTGCGCTGCGACGGCAGGGAAAAGGAACTTTCCGGCGGCGAGGAGCACACGACCAACAACCGCATGGAGCTTTCCGGCGTGATAATGGCGCTATCTGCGCTGAAATTCCCCTGCAAAGTCAGGCTGACCACCGACAGCAAGTACGTTGTGGACGGCATAACAAAGGGCTGGGCGGCAAGCTGGAAAAGAAAGGGCTGGAAGAAAGGCGACGGAAAGCCCGCCCTTAATCCTGACCTGTGGGGGCAGCTTCTGGATCTTCTGGCGGTGCATGACGTGGAATTCTGCTGGATAAAGGGACACGCAGGTCACGAAGAAAACGAACGCTGCGACAGGCTTGCCGTGTCACAGCGTGATAAGTATTCGGGGAAGTAGCGAGTCAGCTTGAGCGGTTCTCACGCTGCTCGGCTTCACGCTTTGAGAACACGCAGCCGCAGTAATTCTGGCGGTACAACCCGTATTCATGCGAAAGTTCGATCGAGCGGAGGTAGCCGCCGCGCTTCTTGAAATCAGACGGCAGAAGCTTCACGGGGTAGATCTCGGAAAGCTCCGAGCCAATCGCGTTTAGTTTGGCGGCGTTTTTCATCGGACTGATAGAAAGCGTCGAGCAGAAATAGTCAAAGCCATGCTCGGCGGCGTACTGCGCAGCTTTCTCCAAGCGCAGGCGATAGCACACGAAGCAGCGTTCGCCGCCCTCAGGTAGGTCCTCAAGTCCCTTTACTGCGCTGTAGAACTCCTCCGGACGGTACTCAGGAACGACCACCTCGGCGGGGTGCTTCATCGGAAGCTGCGAAACAAGGCGGCGAAGTTCCTCGGTGCGCTTGTCGAACTCCTCTTTCGGGGAGATGTTGGGGTTGTAGTAGAGCAGGGTTATGCTGAAATACTGCGAGAGGTATTCAAGGCAATAGCTGGAGCAGGGAGCGCAGCAGCTGTGCAGAAGTAACCTAGGTACTTCGCCGTCAGGAATGGCGGCGATTATCGTATCAAGCATTTTCTGGTAGTTTGGCTTTTGCATACTTTATCCTTTCAGACCGAGGAATTACCGCTAACAAAAAGTCGTTTTGTGCGGGTGATAGCCTCGGTTGCATTTTTTCGCATTATGGTATATAATAGATAAGGGAAACGCTGAATAAAACAAAATCGGCACGTTCAAACGAGCGTACTCACGTGCCTGATTTTGTTACGCTTCGCTTTATTCAGCGTGTCCACGGGAAACGCTGAATAAAACAAAATCGACACGTTCAAACGAGCGAACTCACGTGCCTGATTTTGTTACGCTTCGCTTTATTCAGCGTATCCCTGACCGCTCTTACGATAAAAGAGCGCATAAACAGCAGGAGGTTTCATTTATGAAAGTATTGTTAGTAAACGGCAGCCCGCACGTACACGGCTGCACAGACGCTGCGCTGCAGCACACCGCTTCGGTACTGGAGGAGCAGGGTATACATACAGAGATATTCTGGATAGGCAATCAGCCTATATCAGGCTGTATCGGCTGCGGTGCGTGCAAAAAGGGGCTTGGCAAGTGCTGCATTGACGATGTGGTGAATACATTCGTGCCGAAAGCGGCAGAAGCGGACGGCTTCATATTCGGCTCGCCGGTGCACTATGCGGCGATAGGCGGCGCAATGGGCGCATTCATGGACAGGGCTTTCTATTCTGGCGGAAAGAATTTCGCCCATAAGCCTGCCGCAGGCGTTGTAAGCTGCCGCAGGGGCGGTGCTTCAGCAGCGTTCGATCAGCTTAACAAGTATTTCACGATCAATTCCATGCCCGTTGTATCCTCGCAGTACTGGAATCAGGTGCACGGCAATACGCCGGAGCAGGTACAGCAGGATATCGAGGGACTGCAGACGCTGTCAACGCTCGCAAAGAACATGGCATGGCTTCTGAAATGTATCGAAGCCGGCAAGGCTGCAGGGATCGAATGTCCTGTGCAGGAAAAGGTGATACGCACAAACTTTATCAGGTGAGTGCTTATTTCCTGCGGGAATGTAAATTCAATATGCAAAATGGGGCTGCAACTTCACAGCCCCATTTTTCTTTAGTATTCTGCGGGAACTTCCTCAGTAACAAGTTCGTCAGGGTGACCGCCGTCGCTGCGGGGCTTGGGGTCGTTCTTGAACAGCAGCTTTAGTATAATGGGGACGGATATCGACGAAACTATGATAAGCAGAATAACGGCAAGGAAGTACCGCTGTTCCACCATTCCGACGGCTAGTCCCTTGTTGGCGACTATAAGGGCGACTTCGCCACGCGTCATCATACCCACGCCGATTTTGAGAGAGTCTTTCCAGCTGTTGCGGAAAGCCTTTGCAGCTAGTCCGCAGCCTATAATCTTTCCGATAAGCGCAACGGCAACGAATGCGAGCGAGAACCACAGCAGGTCGAGCGTGAAGCCGTCAAACGTGATATTCAGCCCTATGCTGGCGAAGAACACCGGACCGAACAGCATATAGGAGCTGATGTCCATTTTGCCGGCGATATATTCGGCGTCACGCAGGTTGCACAGGATTATTCCGGCAACATATGCGCCGGTGATGTCCGCAATGCCGAAGAACGCTTCTGCACAGTACGCCATCAGGAAGCACAGAACAAGTCCGAATATCGGAATGCGGCGCTGGTGGTAGAATTTCTTGTCAAGGAACTTGAACAGATAATACATCAGGAAGCCAACGCCGAAGCTGAACACTATGAACAGACCGGTCTTGATGAATACGTCGGCGATAGGCGAACTTGTTATTGCTGCCGCGGAATCGTCCTTTCCGCCCTCGATACCTATTACAACGGTGAGCACGATTATTCCGATAACGTCGTCGATAATGGCTGCGCTGACGATAGTCGTACCTATGCGGCTTTTCAGGTGTCCAAGCTCACGCAGCGCCTGAACCGTGATGCTGACCGATGTAGCGGTCATTATCGTGCCGATGAACAGCGCCTGATTCACGACATTTCCGCCCATTGCCGCCGACGGGTCGATACTGCAGTAGATGTTGTACATCAGGAAGCCGCCCGCCATAGGCACGAATACGCCTGCGAGCGCAACGCACAATGCTACGGGTCCGGTTTTCAGCAGGTCTTTCAGGTTGGTTTCCAGTCCCGCGGAGAACATCAGGATAACCACGCCTATTTCGGCGAGGGTCTTGATGAAGCTGTCCGCTTCGACAAGGCCAAGCACCGCCTGTCCGATTATAAGTCCTGCCAGTATCTGACCGACAACCTGCGGGGCTTTCAGCTTTTTGGCTGCAAGTCCCATAAGCTTCGCAGATATCAGGATTATTGCCAGATTCTTAAAGCATTCTACCATATGTTATGCACCTCGATTATATAATCACAAAAGTCCTATGATATTATACACTATACTCGATAGTGTTTCAATACCAATTGTCAACAACTTTTGCGCTTATTGACGAGTATTTTTTGGAGAACTGGGGAAATTACTAGAATAAAGGCAGAACAAATGAACGTGAAAAAGGTGAAAAATGCAGCAGAATGAATATAAAGAATGCCGCAGGCTCCTGAGTCCTGCGGCGGGTCAGGTGTTTCCTATGAGAGAACTCAGGCTGAACGGGGAATCCGAACGAATGTCCGGCGAGGGCTTCGCCGTGGCTGCGGCGGGCGGGATAAGGGGAATGCTGTTCCGTGCAGCGCCTGCGGTAGAGATATGCGCGCCTGCTGACGGGGCAGTCACGGCGGTGTTCGAGGACAGCAGGGGCTTCCGGCTGAGGACAGGGGACGGGCTGACGCTGGTCGTCGAACTTCCTGAGCCTGCGGAGTTCTATATCAGCACAGGCGACCTCGCCGCTGCGGGCGAGCCAGTCTGCCGTGTGTCGCAGGAGGGCTTCCGCCGTGGAAGCGCAGGCGCAATGGTCAGATTCGAGGACCCTGAGCGTATCACGGAGTTTCACGTGACTTCCGGAGTTAAACGCAGCGGAAAGCCGGCGGCGCAGTACAGCATAAGAGAGCCGGAATAAAACGAAAACACCGTATGGTATTCTCAAAGTCCATACGGTGTTTTGGTTATGCGGTCAGGATAAAGCGAAGTAATCCCGATGTTCAAATCTGGTCACACGGTGGTCGTGAGAAAGCAGCGTGTTGTCGATATCGAAGTACTGAAAGTCGTAAGGGGCGATAAAATAATTGCCGAACTCATAGTCGTTAGAGGAGTCCCACACGGTATCAACCCAGATACGCCTGCCGTCTATGATGACCATGTTCCATGAATGCGAACGCTCGTCTGACGGGGCGGTCTGCAGGAAGCAGCGGCTGCCGGTTACCACGCTGCCCGAAGCGTTATAGCAGTCGATACCCTGCGCCTGACATAAGGCGGAATATAGGTTCGTCCAGCCGAAGCACACCGAGCGGTGATATGTCAGCACGTAGTCCAGCGTTATCACCTCGTCGAGATCGCCGCCGTCCTTTGCGTCGTGGTCGTAGTAAATATTCTGCGATACCCATTCCGCAAGCGCACGAGCCTTGCTGTAATCGTCCGTAAGTCCTGCGCAGACGGTGTCGGATATTTCCTTTACCTGCTGCAATAGCTGTGCGGCTCTCTGAGTATCACCGTCCGGTGTTATGTGCAGCAGAACGCCGTCCTTTTCAAGTTCTATCGGCGAGTATGAAGCTTCGAGATTCCGCTGTGCGGGCAGTTCGTCTGCGGGCACGGGGCGGGAGGTAGTTCCGGTCATTTCAAAGACGTAGTACATTCCTGCGGCGGATTCGGTCCTTACCACTATTATATAGTAGCCGGGAGCGAACCCCGACAGGTCGAGCGTACCGGAAAAGAAATCGCCGGAGCACTGCAGGTCATAGCTGTGGACCTCAGGGTTAAACACATACACGGCTTTTATAGGGTCGCCGGAATACACGCCGGAAAAGCTAACGCTCTGCGGCAGAAACTCGAACCGGATATAGTGCTGCGGGTCGCCGGAGGTCAGAAGTATATTCTGCGGGGTGCTGTCCTCGTCGGCGGGTTCTTCGCAGGTGGAAACCGGTGCGGTCGTGGTGGTAGTGTCGGCGCTTCGGCTGGTGGTATTTGCGGACGATACCGAAGCGGCAGACGAAGCAGAAGAGGTCGTCTGCAAAGTCCCCGACTGCGTGGTATTATCTGCGGCAGAGGAAGCGGAGGAAGCCTCGCTGTGAGCGGCTGCCGAGCCGGAGGTGTTGTCGGTTTCCTGCTCGGAATACTCCGCAGCGGTCGTGGAATATGAAGAACTCTCGTCAGCCGATGAAGCTGTGGTATCTGCGCCGCCTGAAATGTCGCTGATGTGCGGCTGCATATCCTCACCTGAAGCAGACGCGCCATTATCCGGAAAAATAAGTTCAGGCACGCTGACATTGCCGCCGCCGTTTTTCCCTGAAAGCCGCAGAGCCATTACAGCGGAAGCCGCAATTACTATAAAAACAGCCGCCGCGCCTATGACCGGCTTGATTTTCAAACCCATCACTCCCTTTATTTTATGTCCTTATTCTACCGCATAAAGGGAGTTTTGTCAAGGTCGGATTCAGTTCACGGCAAGCACGGTCTGCATTCCTCCGGCTTCTGCAGAGGTTATGTCTGCGCCGATTATGACCCCGTTTTCGACCAGAAGGTGCGCATAAAGCGGCACAGGGTCGTCGTCAGTGCGCTTTATACTATAGGTATACTGTCTGACTGTGTGCGCACGGTACTTTTTCAGGTCGAAGCCCTGCTTCTTCTGCAGCGCATTGTATTCCTGATACACTTCGTCAAAATTCACAGGAATGCGTATTTCTTTTGTATCGGTGTGAGATAAGCCGGCGTCCCAGCCGAAGCTTTCTATGTAGGCGATACGCTGTGCGTTGCTTTCGCCGGGTATTCCTGACGAGCCGTTCACAAAAAGCCGGAAAACTATCCAGACCGCTGCGCAGACAAGCAGCAGTACCCCGACCACAGCCGGCAGCCTTGAACGGTTTTGGCGTTCTTTCATAATATGACCTCCTTTATGGTTGACAAATCAGCCTGTTGAAGATACTTTTTCAACAAGCTGTGACCTGACGGGTCTATAATATAGACGAGTTCAGTGAAATATGCACAAAAAAGCCTTTGATTTTCTGGCAATATATCGTTCAGCCTGTCCCCGCAAACAATATATGTGTATATCTTGTGAAATATTTCATAGATTTTGTGGTGGATTGCACAAATTCAACTGCCCTGTTTTGGCATAATCTACAAACTTTCTTTCAGGTTTTTTTGAAATAGTGAAAATACGCCGGATTTTTGTGCAATACCACTAGCTAGACCGCTGTTTTTTTGGTGTTGTTTTGTAGGTGTTGGTTAATATTCATAAACGCATTCAGAAATATTTGTTGACTTAGGCTCTTTTTTTTTCTGCGGGATTTTGGTATTATATTAGTAGCGAAATAGCTGAGGGATCCTTTGCGGGTTCTGAAATATTATCAAGTAATATCAGGAGGTCATTTCAAATGGCAAGCTTATCACTCAGAGGCATATACAAGCGTTATCCGGGCGGCGTTGTTGCCGTATCCGATTTCACCATGAATATCAAGGACAAGGAGTTCATCGTACTCGTTGGTCCTTCCGGCTGCGGTAAGTCCACCACACTGCGTATGATCGCCGGTCTGGAGGAGATCTCCGAGGGCGAGATGTTCATAGGCGAGCGCCTTGTAAACGACGTTGCTCCTAAGGACAGAGATATCGCAATGGTATTCCAGAACTACGCTCTGTATCCTCATATGTCTGTTTTCGACAACATGGCATTCGGTCTGAAGCTTCGTAAGGTTCCTAAGGACGAGATAAAGAAGCTTGTTGAGGAAGCTGCAAAGATCCTCGACATCTCTCACCTGCTCGACAGAAAGCCGAAGGCTCTCTCCGGTGGTCAGAGACAGCGTGTGGCTCTGGGACGTGCTATCGTTCGTGATCCTCAGGTCTTCCTGCTTGACGAGCCGCTGTCAAACCTCGACGCAAAGCTGCGTGCACAGATGAGAACTGAGCTTTCCAAGCTGCACAAGAAGCTGGGTACTACATTCATCTACGTAACCCACGACCAGACAGAGGCTATGACGATGGGTGACCGTATCGTTGTTATGAAGGACGGTTACATTCAGCAGATCGATTCTCCTATCAATCTGTATGAGAACCCTGTTAATAAGTTCGTTGCAGGCTTCATCGGCTCTCCGCAGATGAACTTTATCCCTGCAAAGCTTCTCATGATGAACGGCAAGTATACTGTTGAGTTCGGTTCTGAGGACACCAAGACCTCCAGAGGCCGCAAGTTCTATGTTGAACTGCCCTCTGCAAAGGCTGACAACGACGCTCTCAAGTATTATGTAGATAAGGAAGTTATCCTCGGTATCCGTCCTGAGAACATTCACGATGAAGAAATGTTCCTCTCCAACGCAAAGACCGGTATCATTGAGGCTTCTGTTGACGTAACCGAAATGCTCGGTGCTGAGACCTTCCTGTACCTCACCTGCGAGGGTATCCCGCTCACAGCTAGAGTATCACCGAGATGCACCGCTCGTCCTCAGGACGTAGTTAAGCTTGCTCTCGATCCGAACAAGATCCACCTGTTCGACGCTGCTGACGAGCACTCCCTGCTCTCTTAATTGAGAACATAGCGAATAATCGCTGACTGCGGCGCAGCTTTCGGGCTGCGCCGTTTTTGTATTATGAGGTGAGAAGTGAAGAAGCTAGGTTACGCAGGTATAACTGCCGCGGGATTTCTGACGACTATTGCCAGCGTTGCAGCAGGCGCAGGGCTTATCGGGCTGATAGTGAACTATCTGGAAGAGTGGATCGTACTGTACATGATAGGCCCGCTTATCATCTGTGCGGCTGCGGGCATGGTCCACAGGGCTTTCCGCCGTGTTATCCGCAGAAAGCTGCATATGAAAACCACTCTGTATTCTTTTGTGAGCCACGGCGTGCCGATTATATGCGGAATCGTCGGCGTGGTGCTTGGAGCAGGGGAGTATTTAGAGCCTGAGCCAAGAGCCTACACATTCATTGCGGGTATTGCAATGTTTGTTGCCGGTTCGCTCGGCGGTCTTTTTGCAACGGCGCTGGACAGATTCTTTGACGGCGGACCTGAGGTGAAGAAAACAAACTCCGACAGGAGGGGAACGAATGAATAACACAATAGAAAAGCTGATAGGCAACATCGAGCAGGTGATAATCGGCAAGCGGCCGGTCATTGAAAAGGTGGTCTGCGCCATGCTTGCGGGCGGCCATATCCTTATTGAGGACGTCCCCGGCGTGGGAAAGACGCTGCTTGCTGAAACACTGTCAAAGAGCGTTTCGGGCAGCTTCGGGCGTATTCAGTTCACGCCTGACCTTATGCCGTCGGACGTGGTGGGATATACTGTCCTTGACCTGAACGGCGGCGAGGGCGGCTACAGACCGGGCGCAGCTATGTGCAACTTCCTGCTTGCGGACGAGATAAACCGTGCTTCGCCAAAGGTGCAGTCTGCGCTGCTGGAAGCGATGGAGGAACTGCAGGTCAGCGTTGACGGCGTTACTCACAGCCTGCCGGTGCCTTTTATGACTATCGCCACGCAAAATCCCATAGAAACATTCGGAACGTATCATCTGCCGGAAGCGCAGCTTGACCGCTTCCTTATGCGGATATCTGTCGGCTACCCGAACCGTGCGGCAGAGATGAAAATGCTTGATATAATGCCGCAGCGTGTCGAGGTAGGTCCTGTGCTTACTCTGGAGGAACTGACTCAGCTTCGCAGTCAGGCGGCGCAGGTGGCTGTTTCGGATAACGTAAAGGCTTATATCCTGTCGATAGTGACGTCCACACGCTTCATGTCACAGGTGAAGCTTGGGGCAAGTCCCAGAGGTTCGATAGCCATGCTCAGGGCTGCTCAGGCGATGGCGTTCATGAACGACCGGAACTATGTCACGCCGGACGATGTAAAATCGGTGGCAGTTTCGGTTCTGTCGCACAGAATAATTCTGGCTGCGGGTCAGAGCGACTTCAGTTCATCGGCTGATATAGTGGTCAATTTGCTTAACACTACGCCGGTGCCCGTGGACAGCCGATAAGCCCAGAGAGGCTATTTCAATAAGCTAAAAGGGACTGTAATCACACAGCCCCTTTTCTTATATTCAGTTAGAAATATCAACGACCCTGCTCAGTCCGTCCGGCGTGACCTCAAAACGGAACGTCAGATTCCTGCCGGAGAAGTTGGCTGATATCGCTTCAGGCGATTCGGTGAACGGAGTGCCGTTCTGCCAGAGGAAGCCCGCAGCAAGAAGCCTGTGGTCGCAGTAGAACCCGCTGATTATGTCGATATACTGCTTCATGAATTCCTGCATATCTGCGGGGGCGAAGATCTCTTCCGGAAGCCCTGATATCGCCACCAGCGCAGCCCCGCCGTCGTAAGGGCAGCGGTAATAGCACAGATTATCGTTCAGCGCACCGCAGGCTATCATTGAAAGGATATGTCCGGTGTGCATTTCATCTCGCATGAATTTGCCGGTCTGAAATTCGGCAAGCTGGGGAAGCGTCTTTTTGGCATGACGTGAAAGAGCGGTGACCCGCTCAGGCAGTCCGCTTTCGGTGTGCGCCCAACTCCACAGCCATGTGTTCTGGATATCGGATTCACTGCCGAGTATTCCGGCGGTGAATTCTCTGTCACCGAAGCGAATAATGCCGTTCATGGGGTCAAGTCCCCAGTTATTGCCGCCTATCACCATGCTGCCCATGCGGTTCTGGCAGAGTATCGCACGTCCCGCTGACAGCGACAGCATATCGAGAATATTTGTGCGGTCGAAATATACGGGGCAATCAAGCGTTGTTATCTTTTCCATTTATCATTCTCCGATCGAAATGTTTTGTCCGAATTTCCTGAGTATGTCACGCATGAGGTACTTGTCTATCTTGTACAGCCTTGTCTTGCCCCTTGGCAGGTCGTCGGTGCGCAGTTCAAAACGTATCCATATCTCGGAAAGATCCTCCTCATAGAAGAAAGTGCACAGCAGGTATTTGTTCTTGGTGGCGTAGTAATTCACCGGAGTGAAGCCCAGCACGCTGCGCAGGTCTGCGTTCATAAGCTGCTCGGTTTCGGCAATGGTGAGCGGCTCGAACTGAACTTTCTTGGTTCTGGGAAGCTTTTCGGCACGCTTTTCCTCCTCGGAACGAACGGGTTTGTTTTTCCTGAATAATCCAAACACTTGCGTAACTCCTTTGTATAAAAGTATCGTCACGTTCTATTATATACTAAATCTGTGTGATTGTCAAATAAAATCACTGACCGAGGGGGCATATTCAGTGCTTCAGATTCTGTGTCAGAAAAGAGAAAATATCAGCGACAAAGCCGGGGGTATCGGGAAGTTCCTGCATTATCAGCGACTTCGCCTGTTCGGCTGGTATTGCCTCGCATATCTGCACCGCACCCTGCACCGAATCTCCTATTGCGATGTGAGCCTGAGCAGTACCGCCAAAGGCTATATCAGTCGCAAAGGCTGCGCCGCCTATCGCATATGTACCGAATGCGACGCCGCCGAATGCCTGCCAGCCCACAGCGAAAGCCCCGAATGCGAACAGTCCCGCTGCAGCAGAGCCAAATGCGAAAAGCCCGGCGCAAACGCACCCTAGCGTGAGAAGTCCTAGGGACAGCAGCCCGCAGGATACCACGCCGACCGACAGAAAGCCTATCGAAACCACGCCGACTGCCTTGTTGCCTATCGCTATGATACCCTTTGCCGTGCGCCGTCCCACGCCGTAATTGATATGCACCAGCGGTATTCCCCTGAATGTACGGCGGCTCTTGTACTCAATTGCGGGTCTGCGCATAACGGAGGAAGCCGGTTTATCCTCAGTCAGCGGGCGGGACTGCGGGGCTTCGCCCTTTATCAGTTCGTCAGTGGTTATTCCGAAAAGGTCGCTCATGGCGGCAAGCTTTTCCATTTCGGGAGTGGTCGTGCCTAGTTCCCATTTTGATATGGTCTGGCGGGTGACTCCAAGCTTTTCGCCAAGCTGTTCCTGCGACCAGCCCCTTGACCGGCGGAGTTCGGATAATTTCTCAGAAAATGTCATATCTGGCACCTCGTTTCGTTTGTTTGTGTACCTATATGATAGCACGATTTTGCCCGAATGTCTACCAATTATGCGTGGAAATCTGTCACCCGTAATTAACATTGGCTCTGCAATGCGGTCTGGCGGGTCTTGAGAAGTCGAGGCTGCCGTGCTTCAAAAAGACATCAAAAAATGTGAATTATCTTTTTGCAATATTGTACTTGATTTTTCAGGGATTATGTGGTATATTATATATGTATAATCAAAATCCATTTCAGGCTGAATAACATTGTATAAAACGGAGGTAGACAGAATGTCTGTGAATCTTCAAAAGGGTCAGAAAGTCGATCTGACCAAAGGCAATACCGGACTTAAAACCATACTTGTAGGTCTTGGCTGGGACGAAGCACCGAAGAAATTCTCACTCTTTTCCAAGAGGGAGGATATCGACTGCGACGCTTCCGCACTGCTCATCAGCGCACAGACCGGAAAGCTGAACGGCCCTATCGACGTGGTATATTTCGGTAATCTCACACATCAGAGCGGCGCAGTTCACCACATGGGCGACAATCTGACCGGTGCTGGCGACGGCGACGACGAGCAGATACTTGTCGAGCTGCCGAAGCTTGGCAATAATTATTCAAAGATAGTGTTCACTGTCAATATTTATCAGGCTATGCAGCGCAAGCAGCATTTCGGCATGATAAAGAATGCGTTCATCAGGCTTGTTGACGCAGACAGGGGCGTGGAACTGTGCAAGTATAACCTCTCCGAGAATTACGACGGAAAGACCGCAATGATCTTCGGCGAGATATACCTTTACAACGGCGAATGGAAATTTAACGCTATCGGCGAGCCGACCAACGACAACAGCATTTCAGAGCTTGCCGCAAGATATCAGCGTTAAGAATATAATAAGGGAGGAACACCACCATGACAAAGAAGCTTGTTATCATCGCAGGTATTATCGGACTTGCAGCCGCAGCTGCAGCAGCAGTTGCATTTTTCCTGACAAAGAACAGGACAATCGCTGAGTGCCTTGACTGCGAAGAGGACGACGAGATCTGAACGGCTTGATTCAGAAACTGGCGGGAGGGGACAGACCCTCCCGTTTGCGTTTATTAGAATTTTTCACAGGTGTGGATAAGGAGTTAGTATGGCAAAGGACAAGGAGATAAAGACAAACGCAATGCGTATGCTGGACAGGCTTAAACTGCCGTATACCGTGCATACCTATGAGTGTGACGAGTTCATTGACGGCGTGCACATAGCGCAGCTTCTCGGCGAAAGCTGCGATTCCTGCTTCAAGACGCTGGTCACAGTGGGGAAGAGCGGCAGCTACTACGTGTTCGCGCTGCCCGTCGATAAAGAACTTGACATGAAGAAATGTGCACGTGCGGTCGGCGAGAAGTCGCTTGAAATGGTGCACGTAAAGGACATCAACGCCGTCACCGGCTACATCAGGGGCGGCTGTACGCCTATCGGCATGAAGAAGCAGTACAGAACGGTGATACACAGCACCGCACAGCAATTCGATACGATGATCGTGAGCGGCGGAAAACTCGGCACTCAGCTTGAACTTGCGCCGGCGGATCTGGCAAAAGCTTGTAATGGCGAATTTGCAGACATAGCCGCTGAATAGCCAGACTGTCGATAAACCCTCATCTTCGTCGTCACAATCCTAATGACAGGCACAAAGCCTAGTCGTTAGGATCGTTCCTAGAATCTGAGGGCTTCTCGCCAGTCTGTATAAAATGACGGTTGATTTGTAACAGCAATTATGTATTGACATGACGTGATTTTTAGGGTATAATTAACAGTAAGCTGGCGTATTATCGCCTGAAACATGATTGATGTGAAAACAACGGAGGTCACTATGTCCGATTATGTCAGAAGACTTCCTGTCTATCTTCTTCTGGACTGCTCCGGTTCAATGTCCGGAGAGCCTATCGAAGCGGTAAGGCAGGGTATCAAGGCACTGCTCACAGAGTTGAAAAGCGACCCGCAGGCACTGGAAACCGCCTGCCTTTCGGTCATTACATTCAACAGCACCGCACGTCAGATATCCCCTCTTACAGAACTTATGCTGTTCAAGGAGCCTGAACTGACTGCGGGCGGGGCAACTGCGCTGGGCGGCGCTCTCTGCGTGCTTGCAGACTGCATAAGGTCTGAGGTGCGCACATCTACCGCCACCCAGAAGGGCGACTGGAAGCCGCTGGTGTTCCTGCTGACTGACGGCGCTCCCACAGATAATCTCGACGATGGTCTTGACGCGCTGAAAACCGTGTCCTATGGCAATATCATTGCCTGCGCAGCGGGCGCTAACGCCAACACGAACACGCTCAGAAAGATAACCAGCAACGTTCTGATGATGAACAACCTGACTGCGGGCGATCTGGCGGCGTTCTTTGCATGGGTATCAGGCTCGATCAAGGCTTCCTCAAAGAGCATTGACGCAAAGCCCGGCGAGGCGATACAGCTTCCCCCGCCTCCTCAGGGATTCGTCATCGTACCCTGACAGGGGGAAATATGAACAACGAAGAAAACAAGCTTCCCGCAGAGACCGAAGAAGCTGCTTCCCAGAGTATAGCGGCAGCTGACGTCAGCGCAGAGGTACCCAGTACCGCAGAGCCGCAGGAAAGCGCTCCTCAGAAGCTGTCGGACAGCGACGTCATGCGCCATACCGCTTCGATATGGCGGTACAGAACGGTCGCAGAGGACGGTACGGAGCTCCACACGGAGTTCCACAGCAAGCGCACTGAAGCAGACGGCGGCAGCATTATCGCCGCACGTGTGCGCGGAAAGAAGCACAAGCACGAGGGCACCAACTGCGACGACTGGTTTGAAACTGCGTACACCGACGGCTGCTTCATCGCAGTGACTGCGGACGGCGCAGGCTCGAAGCTGCTGTCAAGGATAGGCGCTAGGGTCAGCTGCGAGGGCGCAGTGGAATACCTCAGGCAGGCGCTTTCAAAGCTGATGAGCGACGAGCCGGAAATAAAGGCTCAGCTTTCCTCGGATATGGGAGGGGAGCAGTTCATGGCGGCGTGCGGCAGGCTCGCACCGCTTATACAGAATGCGGCAAGAGCGGGCTTTGACGCAGTTATCGCAAAGCTTGGCAGGATATACGGCGACAGCACCTATATCACGGCGCTTGGGAGGAATCCCACGCTGGAGGATATGGGTTCGACGTTCCTTGCGGCGGTGGCGATCCCGCTGGAGGTGAACGGCGCACGTGAGAATTTCGTGCTTTCCGCCCAGATAGGCGACGGCTGCATTTGCGCCATCGACAGCGGCGCAGACCACGAGCATTGCTTCCGGCTGCTGGGCGAGGCTGACAGCGGGGCTTACTCAGGCGAAACCGACTTTTTGTCTGCGAAAACCGTGTCAGAGGGCGTCATTGCACGAAAGACCCGTATAAGCCGGGGCAGATCAGACATCATAATGCTGATGAGCGACGGCGTTGCGGACGACTATTTTCCGGCGCAGCCCATGATGAAGCGGCTTTACTTGGACCTGTGCCTTAACGGCATACTCCCCATGCAGGGAGAAGCCGCGCAGCCGCAGCCACCTGAGCCGCTGAGTTTTCCGGCAGTAAGTCCGGAGCAGCAGGCGGTCGCTCTGCAGTATGCGAAGCAGCTTTACGGCGGCGCAGACAGCCCCGAACAGGCGGTGAACGAGCTCTGGGACAGACGCTCGGAACTCAAGCAGCACTCGCTTGAAGCCTACGGCATGTCGCTTGGCGATAAGCCGCAGGACAGACTGCTGACGTGGCTCGACAACTACAACGAGCGGGGCAGCTTTGACGACCGCACGCTGGTGATAATAGAACTGGGGCGCACTGAATAAGGCGGCATCAGACGCATTTAATGCTTCTTGACTGAGGGTAATTCATGCGCAGAGATATACGCTCTGTATACTGACATTACTCGACAAAAAGTGATATTATCCGGCAATAATACAGAATGTAATATAATGCCGACCCTTGGCGGGCATTGTCGAACAGCGGATAATATCGGGCGATTGCCTGATACTTCTGCGAAAGACAGCAAAATGCTGCCGAAAATGGGCAAGCAATATTACAAAAGCGAATACCAAAGCAGAAATATACAGAAAGTTGACGAAATGCGGGCATTTCCCGCAAGTAAAAGGAAGGATATACCGGTAGATGAACAGCGGTCAGATAGTGACGGCGGTGCTCGAAAATGGCGGCACGATAGAATATGTCGTGGACGCAAACGCACCGAGGGGCGGCATGAAGCATACGTTCTTCACGCCCGACAAGAAATACGCCGTACAGTTCTTCAATGACCCGCGCGACGGGCAGAACCCGAATATTCAGGACCGCATACGCTCGATAGTCGGGATATACAACCCCACGCTGTCAGAGCAGGACGGCGGCGCACTGGGCAATTCCGAGAAAACTGCGGAGTTCTTCCGCAGCCGCTTCTGCTGGCCTGTGGCAATAGTCAGAAGTCCGGAATTCGGGATAGTCTGTCCGACATATCCGCAGAGATTCTTTTTCGGGGACGGCGCTTCCACCGTGGGGCTTAACCTGCGGGGCAAGGACAAGAAAAGCAACTGGTTCACCGGAAGAATGCGCAAATACATAAGCCCCGGCGAATTAGGCGATTTCCGCACCATGCTGAGCGCAGCGATATGCCTTTCAAGAAGCATTCGCAGAATGCACCAGGCGGGACTTGCTCATTCCGATTTGTCCTGCAACAACGTGCTGATAGACCCGCAGACCGGCAGCACTGTCGTTATAGACATCGACTCGCTGGTCGTTCCGGGGAAGTATCCCCCGGAGGTGTGCGGCACGAAGGGCTATATCGCCCCTGAGGTGCTCGCAACGCTGGAGTTCGACCCCGGCGACCCACGGCGGCGTCTGCCCTGCGTTTCCACGGACCTGCACGCACTGCCGGTGCTTATTTATGAATATCTGTTCCTGCGTCACCCGCTGATAGGACCGAAGATATATAGTTCTGCTTCCGCAGAAGAGGACGATTTCCTCGGTATGGGTCCTATGGCGACATTTATAGAAGATCCCACGGACACCAGCAACAGGCCGCCTGACCTTGACGTGACGATTCAGTCGCTGTCAAAGGGACTGGAACGGCTGTTCCTGCGTGCGTTCCATGACGGGCTGCACGCGCCCTCCGAACGCCCCTCGGCGATGGAGTGGGAGCGTGAGCTTCTGAAAGCGTGGGACAGGCTGAAAAAGTGCGCAAATCCGCACTGTCAGAAAAAATGGTTCATTGTCAGAGATGAGAATGAGCCTGTCTGCCCCTTTTGCAAAACTCGTGTTACGGACAAGGTCATCACGCTCACACTAAAGGGCGAGATGCGGGGCAGAAAGGGCGTGTACCGCACAAGCGGCGAGGTCATAGCAAACGACCAGATGCCGCTTTACGACTGGCACGTCTATTCCAACGTCCATAACGATGAAAAGGCGGGCAACGATATGCGGGCATATATCTGCCGGCATAACGGAATGTGGCTGCTCGTCAACCATGGCGTCGAGGGAATGACTTCCCCGACAGGCAGGCTTGTCCCAAAGGGGCAGGCGGTCGAACTCCGTGACGGAGCCGTTTTCCGCATGACCGACCGTGAAAATGGGCTTTTGTGCGAGGTATCCGTGACGTGACAGGGCAGTGCTGTGAAGCACTGAGAATGCTTTCTTGTAAAGAGAGGGAAAGAAATGAAGGAATTTGGCTTAACAGACAGTCAGGCTGAGGAATCCCGACAGAAATACGGCGACAACAGCATGACCGAGCAGGCTTCCGAGAGCTTCTGGGATAAGCTCAAGGGCAATCTGGGCGACCCGATGATAAAAATACTCATCGTGGCTCTGCTCATAAACGTCGTGCTTGCGATACTCGGCGGCGTCGGAGTCATCAAAGAGGGCGCACCGGAATGGTACGAGCCGATAGGCATATTCATCGCCATCGCTCTTGCAACGCTGGTGTCCACATTCTCGGAGTACAGAAACGAGAACGCTTTCCAGAAGCTTCAGGAAGAAGCTTCGCGCATAATGTGCAAGGTATACCGCAACGGCGTTATCGCTGAGGTGGCAATAAACGACATCGTTGTCGGCGACGCAATACTGCTGCAGGCGGGCGACAAGATACCCGCAGACGGCATAATCATCGACGGCGACCTTAAAGTCGATCAGTCGGTGCTCAACGGCGAGAGCCGCGAGGCTAAGAAGATAGCAGTCCCTGAGGGCTGGACCGATCCGGACGAGAACACCAACTTCGACAACGAGAACAAGGTGTTCAGGGGCAGCGTCGTATGTTCAGGCAATGCAGTGATGCAGGTCGCCGTTGTCGGCGATAAGTCGGTATACGGCAAGATAGCAAGCGAACTGCAGACGGACGACGACCGTGACACTCCGCTCAAAGTCAAGCTTGCAAAGCTTGCCGGCGGAATAAGCAAGTTCGGCTACATCGGCGGTATCGCTATTGCAGTCGCAATGCTGGTAAAGACCATACTGTTCGACACCGGCTTCGACCCCGCTGCGTTCCTGTTTGCGGCTGACGGCGCATTCCAGTGGATAGCGCTTCTTGAAGCACTCATAAACTCGGTAATGCTCGCAGTTATCATTATCGTTATGGCAGTGCCTGAGGGTCTGCCGCTGATGATAGCGATAGTTTCGGCGCAGAACATGGGCAAAATGCTCAAGGACAACGTGCTTGTAAGAAAGGTCGCAGGTATCGAAACTGCAGGCTCGCTGAATATTCTTTTCTCGGATAAGACCGGCACCATCACCAAGGGCAAGCTTGAAGCCGTTACATTCATTGACGGCGGCATGAACGAGTCCAAGACCTTTAATGAGGTCGGCGGCAAGGTAAAGGATATCCTGTCGCTGTCCATTCACAAGAACACCCTGTCGGTCATCTCCGGCGAGGGCAAGGACATGAAGGTCATCGGCGGCAACGCCACCGAGCGTGCTATTCTGGGCTTCGCAGCAGGCAGCAGCTGTACCGCTGAGGTGACCGCTGTGGGCAATATTCCGTTCAATTCCACGAACAAGTATTCCGCAACTCAGGTCAAGGGCGACTACGACCTGACGCTGATAAAGGGCGCACCTGAGAAGATACTGCAGAGGTGCAGCCACTACTGGGGCACAGACGGCGAAAAGAAGCCGTTCGACATGACCCAGCTGAACCACCGCATAGACGAACTTGCAAACCGCGCGATACGTGTGCTTGCGATTGCAACGAGCGAGGACGCACTCGGCGAGGAATCCCTGCCGGAGGGCAACAACTGGACTCTGGTGGGTGTTGTGGGTATCCGTGACGAGGTACGTCCGGAGTCCGTGACGGCTATCGCAGAGGTAAAGGGCGCAGGCGTGCAGGTGGTAATGATAACCGGCGACCGCAAGGAAACCGCAGTGGCTATCGCAAAGGACGCAGGTCTGCTCGAAAAGGAATCGGACATCGTGCTGACTTCCGACGAACTTGCGCAGCTTTCCGACGAAGAGATAAAGCAGAAGCTTCCGAATATCAGGGTAATTGCAAGAGCGCTGCCGAGCGACAAGAGCCGTCTTGTCCGCCTTGCGCAGGAACTTGACCTTGTTGCAGGCATGACCGGCGACGGCGTAAACGACTCCCCCGCACTGAAAAAGGCGGATGTTGGCTTCGCAATGGGCGGCGGTACTGAGGTAGCAAAGGAAGCAAGCGATATCGTTATCCTTGACGACAACTTTAACTCTATCGACCGTGCGATACTTTACGGACGCACGATATTCAATTCCATCAGGAAGTTCATAGTATTCCAGCTGACCATCAACGTTTCTGCGGTGCTGATAAGCTTCATCTGCCCGCTGATAGGTCTGAACAACCCGCTGTCCGTTATCCAGATACTGTGGGTAAATCTGGTCATGGATACTCTTGCCGCACTTGCTTTCGGCGGCGAGCCGGCACTCTCCCGCTTCATGCGTGAGAAGCCCAAGCGCAGGACTGAGCACATCATCAGCAAGAACATGATGAGCCAGATAATCACCGGCGCAGCTTGGACGTTTATCCTTTCGCTGTCCATGCTTATTTTCGGCAGCTTTGACGCAGACCCCGCAACGCCCGGCATAAGCTTCCTTGAAAGCTGGGGCATACTCCGCAACAGCGATATTGCAGGAGAAACCCACGCATATCTGCACACGGCGTACTTCGCATTCTTTATCTTCATTGCGGTATTCAATGCGTTCAACGCAAGAACAGACCGCATGAACCTGTTCGATAATCTTACCAAGAACAAGGGCTTCCTTGCCGTATTCGGCATAATCGCAGTCGTTCAGATACTCATGACCTACCTCGGCGGCGCAATACTGCAGGGCTATGGTCTGAATGCAGTCGAGTGGCTGATGGTGCTTGTGATGGGCATTTCGATAATACCTGTCGACCTCATCAGAAAGGCCATCGCCGGCTCGGGCAAAAACTGATCAGGACTTGCGGCGGGCGCACTGCGGCTGTGCCTGCAAGAATAACGAAAATTGCTCATAGTGAGCGGAACCATTTACATTAAGGAGGAAAACAAAATGGCAGTAAATCTTTCTAAGGGTCAGCGTGTGAGCCTTGACAAATCTGTAACTCTGGCAAGAATAGGACTTGGCTGGGATACCAACCGCTATGACGGCGGTCAGGATTTCGACCTTGACGCCTGTGTTTTCATGCTCGGCGCAAACGGAAAGGTGCTCAGGGACGAGGACTTCGTATTCTATAACAACCTCAACGGCAGAAACGGCGCAGTGGTACACACCGGCGACAACCGCACCGGCGAGGGCGAGGGCGACGACGAGGCAATAATCATCGACTTCACGAAGATACCGCCTGAGATAGAGAAGATAGCCGTTACCGTAACCATCTTCGACGCACAGGCAAAGAACCAGAATTTCGGTCAGGTATCCAACTCCTACGTAAGAGTGCTGAAGATAGACAACCCTGACGACACAGTCGGCGAGGAAGTTATCCACTTCGACCTCGTTGAGGAGTTCTCTATCGAAACTGCGCTGGTAGTATGCGAGATATACCGCTACAACGGCGACTGGAAGTTCAACGCAGTCGCAGCGGGCTATCAGGGCGGACTTGAAGCGCTCTGCCGTGCATATGGCGTGAACGTATAATTATCAGTAACTAATTACCTGAGGGGGTGAGGGCGTGGCTTTATCGCTTGAAGATATCATATCCGGTACGCCGGCAGGCGGCATGGCTGCGCTCCCCGCAGGCGAATTTGAGGGGCCTGTCACGATAAGCAAGCCTATAAGGCTGCAGGGCAGGAATACCACGATATGGGCAAGACACGGCAGCGTTATCGACATCACAGTACCCGGCGTGACTATCGAGGGACTGCGGGTGGAGATAACCGAGGGCGCAGCCTCTGAAACGGCGATAAATGCGAAATGTCCCGCAAACGCCTCTGATGTGGAGGTGCTGGGCGGCGTGAGCGGCTTCGGCAGGGAGGACGGCGTGTGGGAGCTTCCCAGAACGCTTTCGCTCGGCGATATGCCGGCAGGGGGCGTGAGCACCTTCGTCATGACGGTGGATATCCCTACGGAGGCACGATTGGTGTGCAGCGGCTCTGGGATAAGCTTTCAGCCGGAGAACGTCCCCGCAGGGCGCAGCGAAGTAAGGCTGACGGTCAGCGGGTCAGGCTCGCCGGGGCTTGTGTATACCGAGATACTGGTAAAGTCCCAGTTCTCACGCAGGATATACTTAAGCGGAAGATTCACCGCAGAGGCTTGTGCAGTGCAGGATAAGCGGATATTCGAGGCAAAGGCGGTCGAGAGGACTTCCACAGTCGGGGCAGCTAAGCCGGTTCAGGCGATTCAGCCGCAGACTGCGCCGAGCGCCGCAGCTCCCACGGACGTTATCACGAACGTTGGCGCCGCGCCGCTTGACGATAAGCCGCTGCTTTCGCTCACGAAAGGGCAGAGAGTACCTGCGGCAGGATATCTGAGCGGGGAGTTCGACGTTTCGTTCACCGGAAGAAAGCTTGGCAGCGTGGACATCGACCCGTATGTATTCATGCTGAACGACAGGGAGCAGTCGCTGGGGGACGGATATATGGTGTTCTTCGGTAACGAGGTATCTACTGACGGCGCAGTGCGCTATCACCCGGACGACGGGCGGGTGAGCATAGACCTTGGCAAGGCGTCGCCGCAGATAAAGCGCATCACAGTGGCATATTCGGTGTATTCCGGCGACAGCAGGAAGAACTTCTCGCTGGTCAGGGAGCCGAGAATATCGCTTTGCTCGCAGGACAGGGAGCGTGTGCGCTTCGACATAGACGGGCTCACAAACGAGGTCACGGTGGTGGCTGTGGAGTTCTACATATACAAGGGCGAATGGCGCATATCCGCTGTGGGAGCGGGCTTCCGTGACGGGCTGGCAAAGCTGTGCAACCGCTACGGCATTGAGGTCAGCGGCTGAGGTCGCACGCAAAAACTGATGAGAGGAATGGTCTGGCAGAATGGCTTCTGATGGATTTATCAGATATATCGGCTACGACAACGCTGATGTTTTCAGGAATATGCTTATCGAAAGCTACGCTGCGGCGAAAAAGGGCGGGCTGTTCTTTGAGGGCAGGCTTCCCATGGCGGCGACCACTGAGATAACCGCAGCTTCGGCGTACACAGCCGCCGACTTCAACGACGAGCGGTCGGTGAAGGTCGGGCTGCAGTCGTGGCTGTCCGCACAGCGGCTGCCGTACAGTGCGGAGAAGCTTGCTCCGGCACTGCAGGAAGCTATAAAGAACTGCGGCGCAAACGGCAGGAACACCTATTACGTGGTGCTGTGCTGGCTGATAAAGTACCTTAACGTGAAGCCGCAGACATTGCTCTATATCGGTGCGGCGAACCTCAGGGAACTGTATTTTCTGTACCTCATGAGCCTTGCGGGCGTGAATGTGACATACGTTTCCTACGGTCAGGACAAAGATTTTGACAAATTCCCGCACAGCGATTCAGTAAAGACAGTCGGCGGAAAAATGAGCGGCGAACTGCAGATAGATTTCGCGCACATAGACCTGTCAAAGGCGGCTCAGATGAGCGCAATGCGTGCCGCAGCCGAGCAGGTGAGCGGCGCAGTCAATCAGCTTCGCACGACCGCAGCGGGGATATTTCAGGACTTCATGGTGGACCACCGCACACGAGTCGTGAAAAACGGCGGCGTATTCAAGGACGGCGGCGCAGACAATATTCCGGTATACTGTGCGGCGCTGATAGGCTATGACGATGAAGCAGTGTACAACAATATGCTGCTGAAATTCAAAGAGGGATTCGCAGGCAGCAAAAAGCAGCTGATATTCATTGAAAAGCCGCTTGACAACCCTAACGCCGAGGAGATAAAGCAGCTTGGCAGCGTGAACCGCACAAGCGTGTCGCAGATGATAGACGAGCTTGCGCTGCTGATAAAGCTGAACGGCGACCCGGTGCGCACGGTGCTTGCCCAGACGGAACTCAGAAAGCTGCTCGACCGGCTGTATACGGGCAACCCCACAGTCGTGTATAATTACGGCAGCAAGCTGATAACATGGCTATACCGCTGCACTCAGGCGAGAAAATACGCCGTGCAGTACGAGGATATACCGCTGATACTGTACTACGGCGATATTTCGCAGTCGGAGCTGTATTTCCTGCATTTCATGTCGCTGTGCGGCTTTGACGTGCTTTATATCACGCCGAACAAGCAGCTTCTCGACATAACGGTGGACAAGAATCTCGACAACCGAATGCAGATATTCCAGCTTCCCCAGAGCCGTGAAAGCGGCAGCTACCCCAGCAAGGCGATAAAGATGAAGGTCGCAACGGTGGCTTATTCCGCCGAAAGGGAGCTTGACACGATGCTTTACGGCGGCGACGCAGGCATATTCAGGGACTTCCAGTTCCCGAACAGCCAGACGGTCACGCTGAAGACCACGCTGGAGGAGATAGGTATACTCTGGAAGCAGGAGGCGAAATACCGTCAGGGCTTCGCAACGTCCGGCAATCTGGTCACCGTGCCGAATATCTTCGCAAAGATAAGCGGCGTAAAGGACGGCAACGAGGGCGCATACTGGGACGAGATAAGGGACAGGCTGACCCCTGAAACCATTCTCAGGATAAAGGGCAGCGCACCGCCGCCACAGACGAACATAGACCTTTCGGCATACCGTGCGTACTACCGCAACGGTCAGATAGATTCTGAGAAGCTGAAAGCTTCCACGCTCAACCGGTTCAGCTATCTTCCGGACAGGATACAGGATATGCTGCTGTTCAAGCTGCAGGAGGCTGCGGACAGCGGGTTCCTGAAGCTTTCGGGCGATGAACTGATGTGCTCGATAATGCACTACGGGCTGAATCTCGACAAGGAGTTCATGAAGCTGCTGCAGAGTTTTGATTTCACGAAGCAGCTTCCGAAGCTGATCTGGATAGACGCCGTGGAGCAGACCTTTACGCTGGAGGAATGCGTGCAGCTGGTGCTGTGCAACCTCATAGGCTTTGATATTCTGATATATACCCCGACAGGGTATAAAAACCTTGAAACGTTCGTGTCTTCGGACGCATTCGAGGAGCATACAATGAACGAGTTTCTGTACAACATGGAGGTGCCGAGATTCAAGATACCCTCCGATGCAAAGAACGGCGGTTTTTTCGGCAAGCTGTTCAGGAAAGGATAGAATAATATGGGATTACAGTTTACACCCGGCGCACAGGTGCAGCCCGCTGCAGCACCGCAGGAAGTTCCTGCCACAACGCTTGCAAAGACCCCTGAGGAAGTGGAACTTGACGTAAAGATCGAGGAAGCCAAGAACTTCAACATCGTTGTAGCTACCGACCAGATAAAGCAGGAACTTGCAACGAGCGCAGACATCGACCGACTTGTCAGCACCATCAATCTCAACGACGCAAACACCATCGTTAAGTTCGGCGCAGAGGCTGCCGAGGAGATATCCAAGGCTTCCGATCAGGTGCTCAACTCCATGACCATCGATCAGGTGAACGACACCGGCGTAATGCTCAGAGAACTTGGCAAGATAATGGAGAAGTTCGATATCGACGAGATAAAGGACGAGAAGCCCGGACTTTTCGGCAACCTCAAGAAGAAGCTGGAGAAGATAATCGGCAAGTACGAAACCATGGGCGGCGAGGTAGACAAGATCTACGTTCAGCTCAAGAAGTACGAAAGCGAGATATCCTCTGCAAACACAAAGCTTGACAATATGTATGACGCAAACCTCGGCTACTATCAGGAACTTGTGAAGTATATCATGGCGGGCGAGCAGGCAGTGAAGGAACTCGACCAGTACATCGAGGACTACACCAAGAAGGCAGAGGCAAATCCGGACGACGGCACTATCCGCATGGATCTGTCGAATCTCACCCAGATGAGAGAGATACTCGACCAGCGTGTAATGGACCTCAAGGTAGCTGAAAACGTGGCTATCCAGACCGTCCCGATGTTAAAGACCATGGAATATTCAAACCTGAATCTGGTGAGAAAGATAAACTCTGCGTTCATCATCACCATGCCGGTATTCAAGCAGGCACTGGCTCAGGCAATAATGCTGAAGCGTCAGCGTATCATCGCAGATTCAATGCAGGCACTTGACGAAAAGACCAACGAAATGCTGAAGAAGAACGCACAGAATACCGTAAACCAGAGCAAGCAGATAGCTGCGATGGCTTCCGGCTCTTCCATCAAGGTGGAAACCCTGCAGGAAACATGGACCACTATCGTCAACGGTATCGACGAGGTACAGCAGATACAGAATCAGGCAAGAGAAAAGCGCAAGCAGGACGCAGTTGTGCTTGAGCAGATCAAGGCTGACTACAAGAAACGCATGAAGGCATAAGATATTGCTGATTTGAGGGGGAGCATTCCCCCTCATTTTTCTGCAATAGTGCCGTTTTTCACGGCTCAACATTGACAAATTGACGGCAGGGGTGTATAATAGAAAAGTATGGTTATTTTTCGTGATGCACGCAATTTCGCCGTATAACAGGAACTAATACGGCATTTTGAGGTCATTAAGCTAATTTTGCCCTCATGTTGTGTATTCAGGAAGAAAATCTGCAAATAATTTTGCTGAAAAGCTGAAACTTTTTTCAAATTACCGCTGACTTCAATATTGCAGGCGGATCAAGCGAGGTGAGCACTGCGTGGGAAATCCAGACATAGACAGCTACTTTGACACCGTATATGCTGAAACTTTCAAATCCGTATCCAGATTTGTGGTCAGCCACGCAGCCCGCTTTCAGGATTCCGAGGATATCATTCAGAATATCTACACCCGCTTCTATAAAAGAATAAGCGACAAGGGATATTCGGATATTGAATCTGCTGAGGCGTTCCTTATCAATATAGCAAAGTTTGAATGCCGCAGTATGTTCGCCGGCTTCAAAAAGCGCAAAGACCGCGACATTATGCTCTCGGAGATAGACGAGGAGCAGTCCGCAGCGTTCGAGGCGGAAATGTCAAGGGATCAGAAGCTTCTTGAGGACGTCATGGCTGACAAGATCCTCGCTAAGCAGATATTTGACGATATCATGTCCGGCGATGAAACTGTCGGGAAGATATTCTACCTGCATTTCGTGTGCGACATGAAGCTTGAGGACGTCGCAGACCGGCTCGACATCAAGGTGTCCACGGTCAAGACGAAGCTTTACCGCACCATAGAAAAGCAAAAAAAGAAGTTCGGTATCTGACCGGACTGCATATAATTATAACGAATACATCGAAAGGAGGTCTGCCTGCATGAACAGGAACGAATTCTATAAGCAGCTTATGAGCGAATACTCATTCGACGCTGAAAAGATACGTGAAAATGCAAAGCGGAAGAAACCCGCAAGGCAGAAGCTCCAGCCCATGTATATCGGTATGGCGGCTGCTGCAGCCGTGTGCGTGGTGACTGTCGGCACTATCGCCGCAGTATCGCTTGGAAGAAACGGCGGCGTCAGCCTTGTTGACACGGGGCTCACACATCTTTCCGCAAGCGACCGCCTTACTAACGCACTTGCACAGCTTGAAAAGGAAAAGGGCTCTGAGGAAGCTAAGGATTTCCTCGTTACGTTCTCCGCTCCCATGTCGCCTGAGCAGGCGCGTTCCGTGCTCACCGGCTGGACTGACGGCAGCGTTCCCGTGAAGCAGCTTTATTTCTCGGACGGCACCAAGCTGTCCGGCGCAGACAGCATCGAGAAGGTTTTCTCTGGCGGCGGAATTTATGAGATAACCGGTGCGGCAGTTTATTGCAGCGGCGACACCGCTTCAAAGCTGCAGAGCGACCCGTCTGTGTTCCTTGTTGAGCAGATGGACGAGGTGGACTTCGACAATGCGGCGCCGGTAAATATCAGCGACCTGCAGACCAGCGAGGTCACACCGCCTGATGATATTATAGTACCCCCTGTCACGACTCCTCCGCAGCCTGTTGTCCCTGTCGACCCCGTCATTGACGGCACGTCTGACAGCACGCCGACATCTGACGAGCAGAGTTCTGACAGCAGTTCGAGCGAGGAAATGGACGGCACTGCCGAGCCTACCTCCGAAACCACCGACGAATCCGACGGCGAGCCGCTTCCTGATGAAACCAACGACCAGCAGGATACGCTTCCGGACGACCCGATAGCGCCTCCGGTAACGAATGAGAGCGAGCCGGACGGCGGCGACAACAACAGCAGTGTTCCCCCGATAGAGGACACCACCAGTTCGCAGCCCGCAGATAATACCGAGCCGACGCTCACGCTTCCTGACGGAGTATCGCTCCCGTCCGTTATAGAGTCGCTCAGCTATAACACGTATATCGTGGCTGACACGGCGTACTTTATAAGCGACGACCTGTTCTATGTAAGAACGGACAGCGGTATATCCCTGTATCGCTATGACGGCAGCAGCGAAACGCTGATATGCTCTGAGGATATTCAGGACGTAAAGACCGTATGGGTCAGCGAAAATGGCGGAAGCCTTATCGTGTCAGGGCTTGCCGAGAACGGCACAAGAGGGCGTATGCTCCTTGTGGATTCCAACGCCGAGGAGATAATCGACCTCAGCGCCGAGGATTACGTAATGTCCGGCACGCTTATCCACGCAGGCTATAACGCAGAATCAGGTCTGCTTGCAATGAATATCCGCGAGGACGGCACTTACTACGTAAATGCGGCAAGATTGGTGAACGGCAGTCTGGAATATATCGGAATGCCCTTTACCTCAAACTCAAAGGTGGCTCTTGCAGCAAGCAGCGGAGATACGATATACCTCACCGAAAGCACTGGCGACGCAGTTGTTCTGTATGCAGTGAACGCTGAAACAGGAAGCTGCACAGAGGTGCACAGATTCGACGCAGGCACTAAGGTCAGCAGGAATCTGGCGTTCAATTATGGGGTATTTACCCCGTCCTACATTTCAGTGACGGGCATGACCGAGATACTCGACCCCAAGACCGGCTCGCTTATAACCGTGTACGACAGCGAGGGCAACCTCAGCTTCGGCGCAAGCCGCTGCAGCTTCACAAGTTCCGGCAGTCTTTACACGATCTCAGGCGGCACGGTAAGCCCCAGCAGCGACCTTAGTATGCTGGCTCCCGTAGAGTATCGCAAGAGTTCCTCAGGAAAATGGTGCGCAGCGGCAAGCGGCGGCACTGTTAAGATAACCGAAAGTGTGTACAACAGACGGAATCTCTCCGCTGAGTTTGTATACGAACCGGCGGGCAATGCTTCGGGTGAACTGAAAAAGGCTGCAAACGGTGCAGTTGGCGTGAATAACGCACTGGCGCTCGGCAGGCTCAGCGAAAGCGGAATAAACACAGCGCAGAAGCTTGACGACTGCATTTCGCTGTACTATTCCGAATCTGCGGCAAGGAAACTCAAACATCGCTGCTCGTTCGACGGCGTATCGCTTAGCTGCACTGACGGCGGTCTGACGGCGGTGAATGCGGCTGAATCGGTGCTGATAATAAACAGCCAGAATGACAGTTCCGCAAGCGGCGTGATATGCGTAAAGGCAGGCACGTTCGCAGGCAAGACTGCATACCGCCAGATAAACGTGACGTTCGTCAGGGAGAACGGTATCTGGAAGCTTGATAACGTCCTTGGCTGAAAGCAGTAAAACAGAACAGATATACGGGCGAGCGATGTTCGCCCGTATTGCATTTCAGGAGGGTCAATGAAAGGGAAGCTGGCAGCAGCCTTTGCACTATCAGCCGCAGCAATAGCGGGTATTGTCACATTCGCAGCGATGAGGGCTGTTCCGGTCGAGCAGCCGGTAGCTGAGATACGGCTTAACGGCGAGGTCATACGAAGCATACCGCTGACCGCCGAGGAAGAATTTACCGTGGACTGCGGCAGCGGCTGGAACAGGGTACGTGTGTCCGGCGGCTCAATATGCGTGACAGACGCCGACTGTCCGGACCGTGTGTGCGTGTCCACCGGCGAGATATCGGGCGGGACAGTGCCTATAATCTGCCTGCCGCACAGGCTTGAAATAGTGATAGTTTCCGGCGCAGAACCGGAATTTGACGCCGATGTATAAGCACAACGCTTGATTTGGACATTATTTGAGCGCTGTTGTGTGAAAAATTTGAAAAAAGTATTAACAATCGGCTGAAAATGTGCTATAATAATAATGGAGCGTTATTTGTTCCAAGCAGAAACATTTGCCCTGAACAGCAATATCGCTTCAGGCAAACGAACCGCTGACCGCCTGCAAACGGCGGCGCAAAGGTGATAAGAATGGACAAGAAAAAAATAAAATACATCAAGATAAGAGAGGAGCAGCCCAAAAAGCGCACCTCTAAAAAGAAGCGCAGCCGTGCAATGAAGAATGTCGGCAGGGCGCTGACGATAGTCGGCACGACATTTTCGGCAATGCTGCTGATACTCGTCATAATGGTATGTATCGTGGCGACCGTGCTTGCGGTGTATGTTCTGGACTTCGCCGACAACAGCTATGACGCAAACCTGCGTGACGTCGAGATGAAGTACACAAGCTTCATTTACGGCTATGACGAGAACAACGAGCTGGTAGAGATAAAGCGGCTTGCGGCGGACGAAAACCGCGTCTGGGTGGATTACGAGGACATCTCGCAGAACATCATCGACGCAGTCGTTGCGACTGAGGACAGGCGTTTCTATACCCATAAGGGCGTTGACTGGTACCGTACTGCGGGCGCATTCTTCTCGAACGGCGACGGCGGCGGCGGTTCTACAATAACCCAGCAGCTTGTAAAGAATATCACCGGCGACGACGAGATAAGGTGGGAGCGTAAGCTGCGTGAGATATTCCGTGCGCTCAGCCTTGAAGAAAAATACACCAAGATAGATATTCTGGAAAGCTATCTGAACCGTATCTGGTTCGGCGGAATGGTCTACGGCGTGGGCGCTGCTTCCCAGTACTATTTCGGCAAGGACGCTGCGGACCTCAATATCGGCGAAGCCGCTATTCTTGCGGGCATGATAAGAAACCCCGGCAGAATATCCCCCTATGTCGATCTTGAACGCTGCAAGGACCGTCAGAAGTACTCCCTGCGCTGTATGTGGGAACAGGGAATGATAAGCACTCAGGATTACGAAGCATTCCGTGACAACGAGATAGAGGTGCATTTCGCAAAGCCGGTCTATGGCGATAATTTCGGCTATATCGACGAGCGCACGCTTGTATCGGACGATACGCCGGTCAGCAGCGATACTGATCAGGCAGATACCTCCACCTACGAAGCATACAAGTGGAACGGCACTTATAAAGTATCGCAGGACTGGTATGTTGACGCAGCTATTGATCAGGTAATAAACGACTATGCAGACCTGAAGGGTATTACCTACACCTCGGCGAAAAACGAGATATACAACGGCGGCTACAAGGTGTATATCAACGAGAACATGAAGCTCCAGAAGATACTGGAGGAGAAGTACCGTGACCCGTACACCGTGCTGTCGCGATATGACCCCAACGCTGAGGAAAAGGACCTGATACAGTCGGCGTTCGTTATCATGGACTACACCGGAACGGTGCAGGCGGTCGTCGGCGGTCTTGGCGAGAAGCCGGGCGACGGCGCATTCAACCGTGCAACTCAGGCAACGCGTGCTCCGGGTTCGACGATGAAGCCGATATCCACATATTCGCTTGCGATACAGAAGAATCTCATCACCTATTCCACGATGATCCCTGACGCACGGATCAATATCGGCACAGCGGACGAGCCGGAACTCTGGCCGAAGAACTACGGCGAGGTCATAGGCGACGGCACGCTGCGTACTGCGTGGTACGGCGTTCAGCACTCGCTGAATACGCTGGCGGCGCGAATAGGCAGAATGAACACGCCGAGGGCTATGTACACTCAGCTGACGCAAATGCTCGGCATGACCACGCTGGTGGAACAGGATATCGCACTGTCACCGCTTTCATTGGGTGCGCTGACCTACGGCGCTAAGCTGGTCGAGCTTGCCGGCGCATATCAGATATTCGGCAACGGCGGCGTATATTACCGACCGATGTTCTACAGCAAGGTCGAGGACAGCAAGGGCAACGTGATACTTGAGCAGGATTTCTACGGCACTCAGGCTATCGACAGCGACACCGCATGGATAACCAACCGAATGATATACAAGGTTGTAAACGGCGACAGCGGCACGGGACGTCTTGCAAAGCTGGACAACGTTGAGGTCATCGGTAAGACCGGTACTTCCAACGCAATGACCGACCTGCTGTTCATGGGTCTTACTCCGGAATATATCGGCGGTCTGTGGATAGGCTATGACGACAGCCGAATGATAGGCGGTTCGGACGGCTGGCGTGCAGTCGCGACTGTCTGGAAGAACGTCATGGAGGACATTCAGGATACCTCGCAGGTAATGAAGTTCGTCAAGGACCCGTCCGTTATAGAGAAGCAGTACTGCACAAGAACCGGACTGCTGGCAACGAACAAGTGCAGTTCGACAGATATCGGCTATTACCGAGAAAGCAATCTCCCCGCTTACTGCAACGGCGACCACGACAAGATTCGTGAAGAGATAGCGGCAAATAATCCGGAATAATAAATCAGCGAGGGGTGTAATGCCCCTCGCTTCTTTTGTAGCCGCCCTATATGGTCAATATGCCCAAAATCGCCGCTCGTTTGTTTGTGCAGGATAGCCTTTGAAAAAACTGCGAAAATGCTGTATAATTAAAGTACAGGACACAGCAGACGGGAAAGGAGATAAAATGGAGCTTAAAGCCGGAAAATGCGTAGTATACAGGACGTCCGAAATATGCCGGATAGACGGATTTGAGAAGAAGTGCGCCGATGGAGTGAACGAGCGGGAATACTGCGTGCTGACCCCGCTGTCGGCGGAACACACGCACTACTATATCCCAAGCGAGCACGCCGCCGAGAAGCTGCGCGAGCCTCTGACCCGTGAGCAAGTCATGGGACTTATCCGGCGCATGGGCGGCGCAGAGGAATGGTGCAGCGACCCCAACGAGCGAAAGCAGCGTCACAATTCCGTGCTGGCGGGCGGCGACCATGTAAGGGTGGCTGAAATGCTGCGTTCTATTTACCTTGAAAAGCAGCGGCGTGAGTCGCAGGGCAAGCGCCTTAATTCCACGGACGAGCGAACTATGAGGGCAGCCGAAGATCTGCTCGGACAGGAGTTCGCGTTCGTCCTCGGAATAAAGCCGGAGGAAGTAACGGAGTTCATCAGAAGCAATATAGGCAGGTCAGACTGTCGATAAACCCTCATCTTCGTCGTAAGGCGAAAACCTTTAATGCGCAGCGTCGTGCTGCGCTTTGGGCTTTCGCTTGTGGCGTCCTGCCACAACAAGCCTAACGGCAGGCGCAAGCAGGACGCTTGCGCCGCTGCCCCAAAAGCCCGACACGACGTCGGGCAACTAAGGGCAGCCTGCACAAAGCCTAGTCGTTATACTTGTTCCTAGAATCTGAGGGCTTCTCGCCAGTCTGGGTGTTGACTTTTTATATTCGGCGGTCACTCAGCGCACAATTCAGCAAGCACCACGCTCACCGGAGCGGCGCAAAGCGTTCCGTCCGTGTGATACAGCGGCTGTGAAGAAGCTTTGGTGCTGTCCGCATAAACTGCAGCCCTGCCGCCCGCATGATACTGCACGGGCTGTCCGGAAGCGTTAACCAGAAGCCGCAGACTGCCGCAGCGCATAACGAACGCACCCTCGCAGATATCCTCGAAGCTTATCTTATTGCGGATATCCTCCGCAGTCCTCAGGCGAAGCTGTGGGAAACGCTTTCTTATTGCGACAAGCCCTCGGTAGTACTCCACCATGTCCCGCCTGAGCGTCACATCGTCCCATTTCAGGCTGTTCACGCTGTCCGGTGAATTATAGCTGTCGTGGACGTAGCCGCCGCTGCCGTCCGGCTTGCTTCTGAGGAACTCCTGACCCGCCTGCATGAACGGTATCCCCTGAGAAAAGAACACCAGCGCCGCCGCAAGTCTGTCGGCGGCTTTTATTCTGTCCTCGTCAGCTTCCGGCATAGAGCATTTCAGCTTGTCGTAAAGCGTGAGATTGTCGTGCGCTTCAACGTAATTCACCGAATGCTGCGGTTTCTGCGACCAGATCTGCCATTCCTCCCGCCCGATATCCTCGCGGTATATCCCGCCGCACATCACCGATTTAATAAGTTCGGTGCGCTCTTTCGTGGTAATGCCGTTCACGAATCCGCAGTCGGCGTCGCTGAACACCGAGCCTTTCACGCCGTCCCGCAGGTCGTCAGAGAATACCGCATAGCCGGAAAGCTTTGATATATTGCGCTTTTCTCCTCGCCTGTCCTCCGCAAGAGGACTGCAGCTGCCCGTCCAGCCCTCGCCGTACAGCAGTATCGACGGGTTTATCGCCCTCAGGCGTTCTGCGCAGCGGCTGAGCGTGTCGGTATCAAGCAGCCCCATCAGGTCGAACCGAAAGCCGTCCAGCTTGTATTCCTCAGCCCAGAAGCACAGGCTGTCGCATATGAATTTCGACGCCATAGACCGCTCGCTTGCGAACTCGTTGCCGCAGCCTGAGCCGTTGGACAGCGTTCCGTCGTCGTTATGGCGGAAATAGTACTCCGGCACAGTCTTTTCAAATGCGGAGTTTTCGGCGCAGTACACGTGATTATATACCACGTCCATTATCACGCCAAGATCTGCGCTGTGCGCCGCCTGAACCAGCCGCTTGAATTCACGGACACGTTCTGCGCCGTCGTCCGGCGAACAGGAATAGCTGCCCTCTGGGGTGTTGTAGTTCAGCGGGTCATAGCCCCAGTTGTACCCGCTTTCGGGGTCGTGTTCGTCCACTGTCGCAAAGTCGAACACCGGCAGCAGGTGGATATGCGTTGCGCCCAGTCCTGCGATATATTCAAGCCCCGTGCGTTCGCCAAAGCGGTTAGCCGTGCCTTTCTCGCAGAATGCAGCAAACTTGCCCTTATGTACTGCGCCGCTGCTTTCATCGGCGGAAAAATCACGCACGTGAAGTTCGTAAATCACGGCGTCCACCGGGTCGTCAAGCTTTATCGGGGATTCGCTTTCCCAGTCGGGAGGGTCGGTGCGGCGCAGGTCGACCGCCATTCCCCTGACGCCGTTCGCACACGCCGCTTTTGCGTAGATGTCGGCAGTTTCCTGCGATATATCGCCGTGCGTTATCGTATAGGTGTAGTATATCCCGTGCATATCGCCGGAAATATATGCGCTCCACACGCCGCCGGTGCGGGTCATTTCTGTCCGAGAAAACGGCTGTGCTTCTCCGCTCTTGAAGAGATTCAGCACTGCGCATTCCGCAGTCGGCGACCACAGCCTGAATGCCGTGCCCTCCGGCGAATAAATAGCCCCAAGTTCGCCGTCATAGGCATATTCACGGTCGAGCCTTTCAAAGTCCGTCACTTGGTGCCTCCCAGATACTTCAATATTTCGGCGTACCTCTCAGCCAGCTTTTCCCGACTGACGGCGCAGTTTGCGGGACTGGTCGAGGGCAGGCACACCGCCGGCATACATTCCGGAAAGAACCGCTCGTACAGGCTCTGCGCCTTTTTGCCGGTCGTGAATACCGCACGGATATCGGCGGAATCGAATATAAGCTGCAGCCGGTTCGGGACTGCGTTTTTTATGCTGCTGTCCGCTGCGCCGGTGATGGTGCATTCAGCCAGTACGTCCCACAGCGCAACGCCGTGCCGCAGGCACATATCACGTCTGGCGGGAATATCTTCGGGGAACGGCTCGGACAGCACCTGCGACAATACGCCCCAGAAGCGGTTCTGCGGGTGCATATAATAAAACCCCCGCTCCCTTGACCGGGGCGAGGGCATTGTGCCGAGAATCAGCACGCGGCTGCAGCTGTCAAATACCGGCGGAAATTCGTGAAATGTGCGCTGCTCAGAACTCATAGTCCACACTGTGCGCCGCTGTGCGTATGCTCTTGCAGAAGTCGGAAACCTCGACGTGGAGCGGGTTGGTGGAATAGGCGTTCAGCGCTTCCATGCTGTCGAACTCGCTGACCAGAACTGCGTCAAAGCTGCGGTCGGACGGGTTCATGTTTATGCCGACTTCCATTGCACGGATTTCGGGTATCCTGCCCTTGAGTGCCAGCAGTCTGTCACGGAACAGGAGCATATTCTCCCGCTCGCCTTCTTTGAATTTCCACATTACGATGTGCTTTATCATATTCAGTACCTCTTATAATGCTATGTAACGCCCCTGAGTCATGACCGGAGCGATGTCCAGCGTGTAGTCCTTATCCCTGCGTATGCCCTTGCTTCTGAGGTATTCGCTGACGCAGTGCTCGGCAGTGGACGGGGTGTTGTTCTCACGGCTGAGGTGTCCCAGAATGAGCCGTGTAGCTCCGCTTTCCACAAGCTTTGCGGCAAATTCCGCAGCCGCATTGTTGGAAAGATGCCCCTTATCTCCGGCTATCCTGCGTTTCAGGTCGGGCGGGTATCTCAGGGATTTTGCAAGCATTGCGGGGTCGTAGTTGCTTTCGAGCAGCACCGCTTCGCAGCCGAGCAGGCTTTGCTCAACCTCAGGCGTTATCTTACCGAGGTCGGTGCATACTGCGAGCCGCCTGCCGCAGTAATCCACAGTATACCCAACGCTTTCGGGCGTATCGTGCGGCGTGTGGAATGCACGCACCTCAAAATCGGCGCTGCGGTAAGGCTCGTGGATTATGTCGTAAAGCCTGACCTCCTCCGGTATCACGTCACGGACGTACCTGCGAAGCTGGGCTATCGTGCCGGGGCTTGCGAATACCGGTATTTTCGTCTGCTTTGTCAGCTGAAAAAGTCCCTTTATGTGGTCGGTGTGCTCATGCGTGATGAACACCGCTTCGATATCCTGCATTCTTGTGTCGATAAGTTCCAGCGAATTTTTCAGCGCACGAAACGAGCAGCCTGCGTCTATCAGGATACCGTGACCGCGTGTGCCGATAAATGTGGCGTTACCGTCGCTTGAACTGCATATCGGGAATATTCTAGCCATCAGAGCGCCTTTTTGAGCGCCTTTTCCTCAGCGGTCGGGTCGGGCTCGTCCACCTTCTGGATATCTGCGCCAAGTTCACGGAGTTTGACCTCCATGTTCTCATAGCCTCTTTCAACGTGGTAGATGTCGTAGATTTCGGTGACGCCTTCTGCGCCAAGAGCAGCGACTATCAGCGCAGCGCCTGCACGCAGGTCTGTCGCCTTTACCGGTGCGCCCTTGAGCCGCTCAACGCCCTCAATGACAGCGACTCTGCCCTCGACCGAGATGTTCGCGCCCATGCGGCGAAGCTCGTCAACGTATCTGAAACGGTTGTCGAAAATGCTCTCGGTGACCATGCTTGCACCCTTTGCGCAGGTCAGGACTGCCGCCATCTGGGGCTGCATATCTGTCGGGAAGCCGGGGTGCGGGTTGGTCTTTATCGTCGTGCCGAAGTACTCAGGGCCGCCGATGACACGAACTGCGTCGTCGAACTGCTCTACCTGAACGCCTATCTTCACCAGCTTCTGGGTGATGGGCTCGAGGTGCTTCGGGATAACGTTCTTTATCAGGATATTGCTTCTTGCTGCGGCGGCTATCGCCATGAACGTTCCCGCCTCTATCTGGTCGGGGATAACGCTGTAGGTGGTGCCGTGCAGGTACTTCACGCCCCTGATCTTTATCACGTCCGTGCCTGCGCCGAGGATATCTGCGCCCATGCTGTTCAGGCAGTTTGCGAGATCGACCACGTGCGGCTCTTTCGCTGCGTTTTCGATTATGGTAAGACCTTCAGCCTTGACCGCAGCCATGATGGCGTTGATGGTTGCGCCGACAGTGTTCTTGTCAAAGAATATCTGGTTGCCGACAAGGCGGTCTGCACGCAGGTTCACCATGCCGCCGTCTATCTCATATTCAGCCCCCAGCGCTGAGAAGCATTTCAGGTGCTGGTCGATAGGTCTGTCGCCGAGATTGCAGCCGCCGGGCATCGACACGTGCGCACTGTGGAATCTTCCGAGCAGCGTGCCGAGGAAATATGTGGTGGCACGCATAAGCTTCGCCTTTTCATAAGGTACCGGAACATTCTGAAGCTGGCGTGTGTCTATCTCGACAGTCGTCTTGTTCAGCATACGGATCTTTGCGCCCATCTCAGACATGATCTGCAGGGTGATGGTCACATCGCTGATATTTGGTATATTCTCAATAATGCAGGGCTCATCGGAAAGGATCGTACACGGCAGGATAGCCGCAACCGCATTTTTTGCGCCGCTGATATAGACCTCGCCGCTCAGGGTCTTTCCGCCCTTTATAACGTATTTCTCCAAAACTGCACTTCCCCCTTGCCCTCCCGAATGGAGGACAGCTTTTTTTGCATTTTATAAGTAAATGGCAATATTGCCATTTTGCTGTCAAAATCCTGTATGTTTTGTTCAGGGCATAGTACTCCTGCACAAATTACACTTATATATTATATCACACCCTGCGGAAAAAAGATAGTGAATTATGCAAAAAAAATTCCTGAAAAATTCATTTTGTAACAATGTACAAAAGTTTTATTGAAATTTGATAATATTTTACGTCTGCTTATTCTCACAGACTGCCGAGAAGTCCTCGTCTTTTTCGGCAGCCTGATATGAATATTATTGACTATGTGGGTTATATTAATCGTTCCAATTCATGCACTCCGTTTTTTCCCGCCTATGACGAGTATTTCAGTAATTGCTACCATATTTATCTGCGCATTTACCATAAAAATAATCAACGATTTGTACAATATTGCCTATTGAATTATTGCGGCTGATGTATTATAATTATATTGTATCACTGGGCGTTCTGCCTGACCGCAGACAAGCCCCGTAAATCAATCAGGAGGAATATAATCATGAAGATCAGAAACATCATTTCCGCAGCAGCAGCCTGCGTTGTTGCAGCAGCTGCATTCGCTATCCCTGCTTCCGCAGAGGAGTCCTATGTTGCAGGTCTGACTTTCCAGACCAACGCATACTATTTCCGCAACAACATCGCACAGTCCTCAACACTTCGCTGGGACGACGAGCTGGGCGAGGCTGTTGACCTTGAGGGCGCTTCCTATGTAGACGCTACCATCACTGGCGACGGCACATACACCGTTGAGCTGAACGGCGTTCAGGACAACGGCTGGAGAATGCTCAAGCTTGAGTCCAACATCGACCTCGACGCTGTTCCCGCAACTCTTGAGATCACTTCCATTGAGCTTAACGGCGCAGCAGTTGACTTCGACAAGGAAGCTGCAGCAATGAAGGGTGCAGGCACTGGCAGCGACGACTATTCCGATTGGGAGTTCAGCATCAGCAATACCTGCAGAGCACAGCTTATCAACGTATACGATAACCTCGAAGCTATCCCGAACGAGGCTTATGACTCCATCAAGGTAACATTCACCATTTCCGGTCTTGGCGGCGACACCGCAGCAGCTGACGATACCGCTTCCGACGCTACTGCTTCTGACGCAGCAGATACTACCACAAGCGCAGCAATCGACGCTTCCAAGGGTTCTCCCGATACCGGCGTTGAGGGTGTTGCAGCAGTTGCAGGCGTTGCTGTTATCGCAGCAGGCGCAGTTCTGATGTCCAGAAAGAGAAAGTAATTCCGGACAGGGATTCTTCGCTCGTCTGAGCAGAATACATAAAATACACGGCATATTCGCAGGGTTTCCGGTGGATATGCCGTTATTTTTTCCGTTTCCTATTGAAAAATAGCGCTGTTTATGGTACAATTTAATCAGACTATGGCAATGCTGCGGCGGTATCTTTGATTTTCAGCCGCTGCGGTGCTGCCTGATTTCGGGAGGAGTACTTACATGAATATCGAAAATTTCAAGGAAAAGCTGACCTCGCTGTGCGAAAAGGAATATCATGCGCAGCCCAAGCAGCTTGACCCCGACCAGCTGCACTGCGCCGTATCCAAGCTTGTGATGGAGGAGCTTTCGCCCGCATGGGAAAAGAGCCGCACCGCACACGATAAGGCACGCAAGGCAAGCTACCTTTCAATGGAATTTCTGGTCGGACGTGCAATATACAACAACCTGCTGTGCCTTGGCATTCTCGACAGCACCGCTGAGGAACTGAAGCAGCTTGGCGCTGACATCGCCCAGTTCGAGCAGGTGGAGGACGCAGCCCTCGGCAACGGAGGACTTGGCAGACTTGCGGCGTGCTTCCTTGACAGCGCAGCTTCCCTCGGACTGCCGCTGGACGGCTACGGCATACGCTATAAATACGGCCTGTTCAAGCAGGGCATAAAGGACGGCTTCCAGACCGAAACTGCCGATGACTGGCAGAGAAAGGGCGACCCGTGGAGCATTCGCCGTGAGCAGGACACAGTCGTTATCCATTTTGCGGACGGCGATGTGAACGCAGTGCCTTATGATTACCCCGTTATCGGCTACCGCACCGAAAATGTCGGTACGCTGCGCCTGTGGCAGGCAGAAGCAGAGAACGAGTTCGACTTCGACCTGTTCAATCAGGGCAGATTCACCGAAGCTGGCGAGAAAAAGCGCGCCGCAGAGGATATTTCAAGGGTACTCTACCCCAACGACGAAACCAGAGAGGGTAAAATACTGCGCCTGAAGCAGGAGTATTTCTTCAGCGCAGCGGCTGTTGCAGACCTTATCAGAAAGCACAAGGCTCTTTTCGGTACGCTGGACAATTTCGCCGAATACAACAGCATTCAGATGAACGACACGCACCCCGTTATCGCTCTGCCCGAATTTATCAGATACATGATGAAGAACGAGGGCTGGAGTTTCTCAAAGGCATTTGAAGCGGCGAGAAAGGTGTTCAACTACACCAACCACACCATCATGCAGGAGGCTCTTGAAAAGTGGGACAGCAGCCTTGTCGAGCAGGTCGTGCCTGAGGTATACAGCGTGATGATAATGCTCAACGAGGAGTTTGAGTCTGAAATGCACAGAAAGAAAGTTCCTCAGGAAAAGCGCAGCGTTATGCGCCTGATAAAGAACGGCACAGTGCACATGGCTAACATAGCGGTGTTCGGCTCGTCATACGTGAACGGCGTTGCTGCGATACATTCAGAACTGTTAAAGACCACCGTGCTGAAGGAATGGTACGAACTTTACCCCGAAAGATTCCAGAACAAGACCAACGGCATTACGCAGAGAAGATGGCTGGCTCTGTGCAACAGAGAACTTTCCGCACTGATAACCGAACTTCTTGGCAGCGACGAATGGGTGACCGATCTCGATCAGCTGCAGAAGCTGAAAAAGTATGCGGACGACGAGGCAGTGCTGCGCAGATTCATGGAGATAAAGCGCACTAAGAAGCAGCAGCTTGCAGACTACATCGAAAGCTGCGAGGGCATAAGGATAGACCCCGACACCGTGTTCGATATCCAGATAAAAAGACTGCACGAATACAAGCGTCAGCTTCTGAATGCGTTCTCAATACTCTATCTTTACTATGAGATAAAGGACGGCAATATAAAGGATATGCCGCCTGTAACGTTCATTTTCGGCGCTAAGTCCGCACCGGGATATTACAGGGCAAAGGGCATAATCAAGTATATCAACGAGGTGGCGCGTCTGGTAAATTCCGACCCTGACACCAAGGACATCATGCGTGTGATATTCGTGAGCAACTACCGTGTGACCTACGCTGAAAAGCTGGTGGCAGCAGCGGATATTTCGGAGCAGATATCCACCGCCGGCACAGAGGCTTCCGGTACTGGCAACATGAAGCTTATGCTGAACGGTGCAGTCACCCTCGGCACGCTTGACGGCGCAAATGTCGAGATTGCCGAGGAAGCAGGCGCAGAGAACGAGTATATCTTCGGCGCGACAGTCGAGGAACTTGCGGAGATAATGCCTAAGTACGTTCCCCGTGACGTGATGGAGAGCAGCCCGAAGATAAAGCGTGTGGTAAGTTCGCTTATCGACGGCACATTCAGCGACGGCGGCAACGGCGTATTCAGGGAACTTTATTTCGCACTGCTTGAGGGCGCAAGCTGGCACGTTCCTGATCATTACTACCTGCTGGGCGACCTGCAGAGTTATGTTGACGCAAAACTCAGGGCGCTGCGTGACCACAGCGACGGTCTGGCGTTCGCCAAGAAATGCTGGCTGAATATCTGCAGTGCAGGCAAGTTCAGTTCGGACCGCACTATTAGAGAATATGCAGAACAGATCTGGCATATCAAGTGACAGTCGGGGGTGCGATTTTCGCACCCCCATGTTGATAAAGACTTAGGGGCTGCAATCGCAGCCCCTAAGATTTTATTTCGTCAGCGAGAAATCACTTCTTGCTCTTGATGTATTCGTCCATTGCCTTTGCAGCGGTCTTTCCTGCGCCCATTGCGAGGATAACGGTAGCTGCGCCGGTAACTGCGTCGCCGCCTGCGAATACGCCCTCACGTGAGGTCTGACCGTTCTCGTCTGCGATGAAGCAGCCGTGCTTGTTGGTGTCAAGACCCTTGGTGGTGTTTCTGATAAGCGGGTTCGGGGAAGTACCGATGGACATTACTACGCAGTCAACGTCAAGCACGAACTCGCTGTTCGGCTTCTCGACAGGTCTGCGGCGTCCGGAAGCGTCAGGCTCGCCGAGCTCCATTTCTACGCACTTCATGCCGGTAACGAACTTGTGCTCGTTGCCGAGTATCTCAACGGGGTTATTGAGGGTCTTGAAGATGATGCCCTCCTCCATTGCGTGCTCGACTTCTTCCTTACGTGCGGGCATTTCCTCAAGGCCGCGGCGGTATACTATGTATACGTTCTCTGCGCCAAGGCGCTTTGCGCAGCGTGCTGCGTCCATGGCAACATTACCGCCGCCGACAACGGCAACGTTGGTGTTCTTCTTGATAGGAGTGTCGCTTTCAGGCTTGTATGCCTTCATCAGGTTTACTCTGGTGAGGAACTCGTTTGCGGAATATACGCCCTTAAGGTTCTCGCCGGGGATATTCATGAATCTCGGCAGACCTGCGCCAGAACCGATGAATATAGCCTCGAAGCCCTGCTCGAACAGTTCGTCCACTTCGATGGTGCGGCCAACTACGACGTTGGTGTCTACCTTTACGCCCATAGCCTTGAGGTTGTCTACCTCGTGCTGAACGATGGATTTCGGAAGTCTGAACTCAGGGATACCGTATACCAGAACACCGCCTGCAAGGTGCAGCGCCTCGAATACAGTCACGTCATAGCCCATCTTTGCAAGGTCGCCTGCGCAGGTAAGTCCGGAAGGACCAGCGCCGATGATAGCGCACTTGTGTCCGTTGGGAGCGGGAACTGCGGGCGCTTCGGTGGAATGAGCGTTGTGCCAGTCGGCAACGAATCTCTCAAGTCTGCCGATAGCGACAGGCTCGCCCTTGATACCTCTTACGCACTTGCTCTCGCACTGCGTTTCCTGAGGACATACACGTCCACAGACAGCGGGCAGCGAACTTGACTGGTGAATTACCTGATATGCGCCCTCGAAGTCGTGATCCTTTATCTTTGCAATGAATGCGGGTATATCAATGGATACCGGACAGCCGCTCTGGCAGGGCTTCTTGGGACAGTTAAGGCAGCGGTTAGCCTCGTCAACAGCCTGCTCCTCGGTGTAGCCAAGGGCTACCTCCATGAAGTTTTTGTTGCGGACGTTCGGGTCCTGTACCGGCATTTCGTTCTTTTTAAGACTCATGTTCGGCATTTCACTTTACCTCCTTATAAAGGTTGCAGACCTCTTCACGCTTTCTGCCCTCAAATTCCTTGTACATTGTGCCTCTCTCCATTGCCTCGTCGAAATCAACAAGGTGACCGTCGAAGTCGGGACCGTCAACACAGGCGAACTTTGTTTCTCCGCCTACGGTAAGACGACATCCGCCGCACATTCCTGTTCCGTCGATCATGATGGGGTTCATGGAAACGACAGTCTTTATACCGTATTCCTTGGTGAGTTTGCACACGAACTTCATCATTACCAGCGGGCCGATAGCGATGACTTCGTCATACAGGTTGCCTGCCTTGATGAGTTCCTCCAGTGCGTTGGTGACAAGACCCTTTTCGCCGTGGCTTCCGTCGTCGGTCATAAGCTTCATTACATCTGAAGCAGCCTTGAACTCGTCCTCAAGGATAACGAGGTCCTTGTTTCTGAAGCCGACGATGCTGTGTACCTCTGCGCCGAGGTTATGCAGCTTCTTTGCGATGGGGTATGCGATAGCGCAGCCAACGCCGCCGCCGACAACAGCGACTTTCTTCAGGCCGTCAGTATGGCTGGGCACGCCGAGCGGACCTACGAAATCGTGGATACATTCGCCCTGCTCAAGGTGATTGAGCTTCTCTGTGGTCGCACCAACTATCTGGAAAATAATTGTGATCGTTCCCTTTTCACGGTCAAAATCTGCGATGGTCAGCGGGATCCTTTCGCCCTCTGCGTCAACTCTGAGGATAATGAACTGACCCGGCTCTGCCTTCTTGGCGATCATCGGGGCGTCAACCTCCATGAGTGTGACTGTAGGGTTGAGGATCTTTTTGGTAAGAATCTTGTACATTCTACTGTGTCCTCCTGAATATATTTAGGTCACCTCTGGCAACCTCCATCACGGCAGATTTCTACGACTTGTATCATCTTCGTCGTTGTCAAACCTTGAAATACATACAGTATTCCGGCGGTTTGACGCCTAGAATCTGATACAAGTCGTGCACGAAATCTGCTCGTGTTCCGGTTTTAGAGGTGCCCTTGACGTATCCGCCCGAAAGCGGTCTGCGCCTTTACTGAACTCCGCCGTACATGACGGCAAACGACTGCATTCCCCGTTATTCAGCGAAAATCGGGCATGGCAGTCCTGAAAGCAAAAGCTCTCTTTCATTATTATATCATGCGGGGGGTGATTTTTGCAATATAAATTTATTGCCAGAGCGGGGATTTGTACGACTTCACAAAACAAGCAGGGTTATTTGTGCACAATGCACAAAAATCTGCTGCGTATATAGTCGAAAACTCAGCATGATACCATGAAATCACACCTCAGCCTGCTTGACATAGCCGTCAGTAATATGATATCATAATAATATACAGAAACAGGCGGGAGGTGTGGTCATGGAGGAAGCCGAGCGCAGGCAGTATTACGGGATAATCGCGAGGGGAGAAATGCGCTGCCGCAGAAAAGGCGAATCGCTCAGGGCGTTCGCCGTGATTCTGGCGATATTGCTGTGTCAGGCGGCAGCACTCGCTGTTCTGGCGAACAATGTGGCGACTTCGGACATCATTGAACTGCCGTTTCAGGGGCTAGAGTTCCTGCTGCTTACCGAGGGCACATTCATGATAGGCTGGGGGGTCGTAAGAATGATATGCGACGGCAGACCGTACACCTACGAAGCGGACGAAAAGGAGTTCCGCATAACCAGCATAGGAAAGAAGCCAAAGCGGGAGGTGCTGTATTACACGGACGTTGCCGCAGTGGAATACAAGCCGCTTCATCACCTGAACCGCCGCCTGCGTGGGTATAGGGTGACCATCACCACGAAGTACCGCAAAATAGTATACAACTATGTGTTCGGCAGGAAAAAGCTGTTCACTGAGCCAAAGGACACGCCGTTCCGCATTATCGAGGAACAGGCGGGGCTTGTCAGGGAAGCGGGAGGTAAGCGATGACGGAACAGTACGCAGAGAAAAGCGCAGGGCGGCTTCTCGAAAGGGGCACGCTGTACCTGCAGGCAAAGAACGAGTTCATCAAATCGTTCATCATTATGGCGGTGGTGATGATAGGCAGCGTAGTTTTGTTCAAGATGATATCGAACTCAATGGTCAACGAACAGAGGGAAGCTGTCGGTGCTGTGATGGAACTGATAAGTCTGGGACTGGAGGGCGCATTTTACATCGGCTGGACTATCATCATAATCATTCGCACGGGAAAGGGCTATCAGTACGAGGTCTTTGAAAAGGAGTTCCACATACACAGGGAAGGCAGGAAGCCCTATCAGGACGTTATATATTACTGCGACGTGCTTTCCGTGCAGTATGAGCCTATGTACTTTCTTTTCGACAAGCGGGTGCGGGGGTACGAGGTGACGGTCGTCACGAAATACCGCAGTATAGTGTTCAAATATGTTTTCGGCAATAATAAGGTATTCAATCAGGCAAAGGACACGCCGTTCCGCATTATCGAGGAAAGGGCGGGACTAGTACAGCCGACAGGTGTGCTTAACCGCAATTAAACACAGAATATGGAGGAAAGTATGTCAGCAAAATCGCATTATAAATTATCTTATAATTCACCCGTAGTGCTCACCTATGCCGCAGTGTGTCTGGTGTGCCTTATCATCGACCAGATAACTCAGGGGTGGTTCAACACCTATGTGATGGTGTGCTACGGTCACCCGTCGCTGCTCGACCCTATGACCTACGTTCGGTGCGTTACCTATATTTTCGGGCATTCGGGCTGGTCGCACTATGCAAGCAATATGCTGCTCATGCTGCTTGTTGGTCCGGTCGTTGAGGAGAAATACGGCAGCGGGAATCTGGCGTTCATGATACTCATTACCGGCGTCGCTTCGGGCATGGTGCACTGTATATTCTTTGACGGGGTAGGCATAATCGGTGCAAGCGGTATCGTGTTCATGATGATAATTCTGTGCGCATTCACCAACATGAAAAAGGGCGAGATACCGCTGACCCTTATCATTGTTGCGGTGATATACCTCGGCAGGGAGATATATAATGCGCTCACGCCCGACCAGATATCGCAGTTCGGGCATATTCTGGGCGGTCTGTTCGGGCTGTTCTGGGGGATATACTATTACCGGACAAAGTTCCGCAGTCAGTATTGAGCCTGAAACATCAGCTTCGTCCCGCTGTATACTGCTTTAAGCTCTCCGAGTTCAAGCAGGCGTGAGATATGGCTGCGCACCGTCTGTCCTACCAGCAGATACTGCATGAGATACAGCCTGATGTGATACTTTTCGAGCGACCTCTCTATCACCTCGTCAATGGTGGCAGGGAGGTCGCACATTTTTTTGATATCCTCTGCGACTTCAAGAACGGCGGAGCGGTTGACCTCGATAAGGCGGGATATGTCGGAAAGCGGCTCGTCGTGCGCAGGAACGAACAGACTGCCTTGCAGCATACTACTCTTATCGAGCGTGCGGAGGTGTTCTGCTACGTCGTGCAGGAACGATATGCGGTGCTTTTCAAGAGCCTGTTCGCCTATCACGGCGTCGCCGGTGAACCATACTCCGTCCGCTGTGAGGTAGCCGCAGTGCGCCATGTCGTGACCGTCCAGACGCTCGAACGACAGTCCCTGCGGCATATTTTCCGCAGAAATCTCGCTGCACGGACAGGACGGCGGCACAAGCAGCCTGCCAGCCATTTCGGCGGTGGTGTGCCCGCCGTACAGCGTGACTGCAGTCAGGAAGCTGTGGGTAACCGCCGCCGCACACACGCCGGGTGCGTATACGCTGCAGCCGGTCTGCTCATGAAGATACGCCGCACCGCCGGAGTGGTCGGCGTGGGAGTGCGTGAGATACACTGCGGAAAGCTTCCAGCCCTCCCGCTGGATATGCTCTAAAGCGCGCTGCGCCGCCGATTTATCGCCGCCGGCGTCTATCATGCAGACCTCGCCCGCACCGCTCAGCCAGAATCCCACGTTGCACGGCGCAGCCATATACCATGTTCTTTCACCCAGTTTTATCAGCTTGTACATTTCAGCCCTCCGGTCATATGTTACTGCAATACATGATAGTACTTTCTGCGCTATTTGTCAAGGCATACTATATCTACATCAGCTTTGAATTTTCACCACAGTACCGGCAAAACTTGTTGACATACTGCGTAAAAAGTGGTAGAATAAAATTATAAATATACTCTTTTGGGCTTTCTGTCAATAATTCTGACGTCTGCCTGAGGAGAAAAAAGAGAGGTCACAACAAATGAAGAAAATAGGATCAATGCGTGCCCGCATAATGATCGCCGTCATGGCTGTGCTTGCCTTTGGCATACTAAGCGCAGGTGTGACCGGCATGGTATGTCTGGTGAACCAGAGCATGAGCGACATGAAAAGTTCAATGTCTGAAAGAGTTCAGGCGGCTTCAAATCTGGTAAGTTCCACTGTTTCGCACTACCAGAGCCTTATTCCTGCACTCACCGGCAGCGATGAGCAGATACAGACCATCATGTCTGCGGATTCTTCTATCGTTTCAATAGATACGGCTTCCCAGAGGTCGGCGGGTATTGAGTTTGTCGATGATCAGGTGCTCATCACCGGAAAGTATTCCGGCGGCACTGCGACCATCACAACGACTAATGCGTGGATAGGAAGCGTTATTTACACGCTGCACACCAGCGACGCAACTGAGTTTTATATGTTTGATTCTGAGGGTACGCTTCTTGCCAACTATAACGGCAAGCTTTCTCAGGAGCAGGCAAAGAACTATCTTAGCTGCACTGAGGTTCAGGTGGTGAGGATCAATGGTGATAATCGTGTGGTTTACTGTCAGGATATCATCGGCACAAACTGGTCTGCACTTGTTATCTGCGACGCTTCGGAGTTCCTTGCAAGCAGCACGGTTGCACTTCTTGTGATAGTCGGTTCTGCTGCGATAGTGTTCTTTATCGGCGTCATGATGGTACGCAGCATTGTTCGAAAGATAGTCACACCCATCAACGCCATCAACGCCAAGATTCAGGACATGGCAGATGGCAAGCTTTCCTCTGCGAGCATTGACGTACATACCGGCGACGAACTGGAAGCGCTTGCAAATGCGGTAAACCACATGGCAGAGCATACCGCGGAGATGATAAGCGACATCAGCCATGTTGCTGCGAGGATCGCCAAGGAGGACCTTACTGTCGAGCCGAATGCGGATTATGTCGGCGATTATCTGCCGATACGCGAGGCGCTTGAGGGCATAATCAGCAGCACCAGCAGCGTTGTCCGCCAGATCGAGGAATCAAGCGCAATGGTCGCTGAGGGTTCAGGCAGCATGAGCGAGAATTCCACCACGCTTTCTCAGGCGGCAACTCAGCAGGCGGCTACAGTCGAGGAACTGAACGCTTCCATCGTGGAGATATCCTCCAATATTTCGGCAAACGCAGAGAGCGCGGCAAAGGCAAAGGTCCTTGCGGACGACTGCCGCACGATAGTGGATCAGGGCAACGTCAAGATGTCCGATATGCTGCGCGCTATGAAGGAGATAAACGAAACTTCCTCCAAGATAGCGAACATAATCAAGACCATTCAGGATATTTCGTTCCAGACCAATATTCTTTCGCTCAACGCTTCTATTGAGGCGGCAAGAGCGGGCGAGGCAGGCAAGGGCTTCGCAGTTGTTGCGGGCGAGGTAGGTCAGCTTGCCGGCAAGACCGCCGAAGCAGCCAAGAACACCACCGACCTCATCAAGACCTCCCTTGCAGCAGTCCAGAATGGTACAGTCATGGCTAACGAAACCGCTGAAATGCTCAGCAAGATAGTCAGCGAAACAGACGACACCGCACAGGTCATCGACCAGATCGCAGACGCTTCTCAGGAGCAGGCAGACAGCGTAAAGCAGATACTTGTAGGCATGGATCAGATATCCACTTCGGTACAGATGACGAGCGGTTCTTCGACGGAGTGCGCTGCTTCCGCAGAGGAGCTTTCCGGTCAGGCTCAGGTACTGCTTCAGCTTGTTCAGAGATTCAAGCTTTCTGACGGAAAGACGAAAAAGCCCGCTCCCAAGCCTGCAGTTACTGCACCCGCAGCACCGGCTTCTCCCAAGCCCGCAGAGCAGAGTGTGAAGCCCTCCGCTCCCGAAAAGAAAGCCGAGAAGCCCGCAGTGATAAAGAAGTCCGAGCCGGTAAAGAAAGAGATCAAGCCTGAAGCTTCCGATCCGGCTGAGAAGCCTGTTCAGGCGGCTCCGGCAAAGGCTGCTGAAAAGCCTGTGAGCGTCAGCAAGCTCGCAGGCGACGGTCGCTCCGCAGGCGACGTTCGCCCCGCAGGCGACGGTCGCCCCGCTCCTGCAGCAGTAAAGCCTGCTCCTGCTCCGGCGGCTGTAAAGTCTGCAGCCCCCGCCAAGACGCCCGCAATGTCGGCTCAGACCGGCTATACAACGCCTAAGAGGACTATAGTCCTTGACGATGATAAATATTGATTATTGATACGGAGGAATCGCAATGAGCATTTCAAAGACAGAGTTCGGCTTTTTCAGAGGCTACAAATGCTGGCTGTTCACGCTTGAAAACAGCAGGGGAGCAGTGGCAAGGCTGACCAACTTCGGCGGCGCAGTTGTAGGCGTTGAAGTACCCGACAGAAACGGCAAAAACGCAGACGTGGTCCTCGGCTATGACACGCTTCAGGAATATGTTGACGGTAATTCGTCGCACGGCGCTCTTGTCGGAAGATATGCGAACCGTATCGGCGGCGCAGAGATCACCGTATCCGGCAGGACTTACAAGCTTTCCGCCAACGACAACAAGGTGAACCACCTGCACGGCGGCTTCTTCGGCTTCAATAAGAGAGTATGGACCATCGAAGCAATGGACGGCGGCGACGAGCCCTCTGTGACGTTCGGCTATATCAGCCCTGACGGCGAGGAGAATTACCCCGGCACGCTGAAGATAACCGTAAAATACACGCTCACGAACAGCAACGCACTGGTGCTTGACTATACCGCAGTATCTGACGCAGACACTGTGATAAACCTCACCAATCACAGCTATTTCAACCTCAAGGGCGCAGGAAACGGCGATATAAAGGACCATGTGGTGCAGATAAACTCCAACCAGTACACCCCCGTAAACGAGCTGCTTATCCCCACTGGAAAGCTTGCTTACGTGACGGGCACAGCGTTCGATTTCAAGACCCCGAAGCCCGTCCGTGAGGACATGGACAACGGCAGGCTCCCGAACGGCTACGACCACAACTTCATTCTTGGCGAGCCGGGAGTTATGCGCACCGCCGCCGAGGTCTACGAGCCGGAGAGCGGCAGAGTTATGACGGTTAAGACCGACAAGCCTGCAGTTCAGTTTTATATCGGTATAGGGCTTAACGGCGAGAACGGCAAGGGCGGCAGTAAGTACAACAAGTATGCGGGACTGTGCCTTGAAAGCCAGTTCTCCCCCGATACTCCCAACCAGCCGCAGTTCCCCTCCTGCGTTTATAAGGCAGGTCAGGTGTATAGGTTTACCACAAGCTACGAGTTCTCAGTAAGATAACAGACTGGCGATAAACCCTCATCTTCGTCGTCAGCGGCGTTTCGGCAGGCACAAAGCCTAGCCGAAACGCCGCTTCCTAGAATCTGAGGGCTTCTCGCCAGTCTGGGAAGGCGCTTCTTAGACTGGTTTCCCCTCCGGCTTGCCGGAGGGGAATTTTGCGTTAAAAGGGGATTCTGGACAAATAAAAAACGCCGTGAATATTTCCACGACGAATTTTGTTTATATCCCCCACAAGCCTTTTATGTATTCCCGGCGGCTTATTCCGGTATCCGACAGCTTTCGCAGCGGAGAGAAAAAGAATGGAGCGGATTACGAGGCTCGAACTCGCTACCTCCACCTTGGCAAGGTGGCGCTCTACCAGATGAGCTAAATCCGCATTTGGCGACCTGGATGGGACTCGAACCCACGACCTCCGCCGTGACAGGGCGGCGTTCTAACCAACTGAACTACCAGGCCAATGGGGTACGACCACTGGGTCTGTTCTCGGAAAAAGTGGTGGGAGTTATAGGGCTCGAACCTATGACCCTCTGCTTGTAAGGCAGATGCTCTCCCAGCTGAGCTAAACTCCCATCATTCCGTATCGTCAGCAGCATCGCTTTTGCTTTGCTTTTCCCTGACGACTATTGTATTATACACCATTTTGTCCGGTTTGTCAATACCTTTTTCAAAAAAATCTCGATTTTTTTCAAAATAGGGGAGAGAACGCTGCACCGGACTGCCGTGAAGCCTTGGATCAAAGAAACCCGCCCAACGATCTTGCAGTCAGGCGGGTAACGTATTTATTTTACCTCGGTGTCCTTGTAGTAATAAGTAAGTATCTGCTTATAGTCATAGCCGAGGTAGGTCGCCAGCGCATTCGCTCCGTTCTGGCTCAGTCCCACGCCGTGGCCGTAGCCGTAGGTGGTGAACGTGAACATATCCGAAGCCGAGTCGTACGCCACGTCAAACGAACTTGAACGCAGGTCGAAGCCCATTATCTTCTCACGGAACGTCCTGCCGGTTATCTTCACGGTGCTGCCTGAGCCGTCAGTGTAGCTGTGATAGCCGCCTACGCTCATCTGACCGACATAGTTGCCGTCCACACGTGCTTCTATCGTAAGCCAGCCTGAGGGGTCGCCGGTGAGCTCTATGCCTGTTGCAGAGAGCACGCGGTTCTTGATATCGTCGGACGAAAACTGCGCCGTTTTGCCGTAGTTCGGGTCGTATTTTGCATCAAGGTCGCAGAACCTGCTTTCAAGGTAGGGGTAATCAGTGCCCCAGACGTTCATGCTCGAAGCCGAGTAGCCTGCGCTTGAAGCGGAATACACCGACTGGATTATCGAGCCGTTATAGTATATTGCCTGCCCGATGACCGATTCCACAAGCACCTCGACCGAGTCGGATACTGTGGACGAAAGTCCCACGCTTGGGTATGTGCCGTATTCATTGCAGAACTTCACATAGGTGTAGGCTGCGACAGCCTGCGCCTTTATAGCTTCCGGCGCAAAGGTATAGCCTACCTCGTGCTGGGTCATTCTGGCGGTTATCTCCAGCGCAGTGCCGGACACTACGCCGCCGTTGCTGCGCACGTACAGTATTTCGCCTGCGGCGTTGCTGTCGGAGGTGGGGTCGTCCGGCTCTATTTCGTCCGGCTCGTCGTCGCTTGCGGGTTCGTCCACGGGTATGCCCTGATTTGCGTTTGAGTTGTCGTCAATAGGGTCGTTCGATACCTCTGTTGGCTCTGAGGTCGTGGACTGCTGCGTTGTTGTGGTCGTCTGAGTGGTCGTCTGAGTAGTCGAGGTCGTTGCTGAGGTGGAGGTCACCACAGGGGCTTCCTCGGTTTCTTCGGGCAGGGTAATGACTATCTCGTCAGTGCCCGCTTCTGCTGTGCTGTCCTCAGTGCCGAGTATCTCCTCGGTGCCCTCGGTCGGTTCAGGCTGGCTTTCGGTCAGCGTGCGGTATGTACTCTGCACCACCCTGTCCGAAAGCGGAACGGGCGTCATATTGAAAAGCTTCAGGTCAACAAGGCCTGTGCCTGTTTCATCAGGCACAAGGAAGTCCAGCGTACCGTCGCCCATAGCCTCGCCTATTGCCTCGGTCGTGCCCGTGCCGTCTGCGTCGGAAGCGGGGTCGGAGGTCTTTACTGCGCCCCCTATATTCCCGACTACTCCGCAGTTGAACATATAGCAGCCCACTATCACAAGCGCCGCTATTACTTTGACCATTGATAGATTCTTCATGTTGTCCTCCGGTAAACTCAGTAATTCTCCGGCTCGTCCATCAGTCCGTTTTCTTCAAGGTACTCCTTCATGCCCTTGACAAGGGAGATATCCCACGTTCTGCCCTTCCACTTGTTGCCGTAAACGTTGGTGTAAGCCTCGAAATACTTTATGCTTTCCTTGCGGGTTATCTTGGAGGTATCGACGTCGGGGCTTTCGTTTTCACGCACGCGTCTTGCGACTATAACAAGGCGCATGTTATCGAAGCCGGTGGTGCCGTCGCAGGTGGACAGAGTAAGCAGCTCGTCGCCGTATTCCACGTCAACGCCGGTGTTGTACTTGCTGCGGTCCATTATCTCCATTATGTAGTTATAGAACTCGTCGCTGTTCTTGAAGTAGACGTACTTGGTGTAGTCGAACACCTCGCCGTGCTCCTCGTCAGTGTTGATGATGAACACCGAGAGTATCTTGTACTTGTTCTTCTGGTAGAGCGTGTTGAACTCGACCACGGGCGTTTCTTTCAGGAACTGTATGTTGTTGTTATAGTTGTTGAGCGCAGAGAACTTATACTTATACAGCATATTATGACCGTAAAGTATCGTGTTGTTCGGCATTTCGTCCGGCCCGAATCTGCCCTCGTAGTCTGTGAAGATGGTTCCTGCAAATTCGTCCTGACCGTAGAAATTGTGGTGCAGGTAGAATTCGTTATCATCGCCCTGAACCACCGGATAATCGACGTTCGTGCCGTTTATAGTTATCCAGCCCACGAAGTCGTTATTCTCCTCGTAATAGGCTGCGTATTCCTCGTTTATCGAGCCGTCAGGCAGGTTGTCTATCTGCTCCTTGGTGGGCGCCTGCGGATTTACCAGCACCTGCTCGCCCTCCTGCACAGCCGAATTTCCATCGAAATTCCCCGACTGAGTGCCCGACGGCATATCGCTGTCGCCGCCGAATAAAAGCGGGTAGAGTATCAGGGCTATCGCTATGACTGCCACGATAAGCACGCACAGCGAAGCAAGGAATATCACCTTTCTTGCGACCTCTGCCTTATCATCGCCCTTGCAGGGGATAAGTGCGGAAACAAGGCTTTTCCCGAAGCTCTGCTTTTTCTTCTTTTTGCGCTTTTTGTTGTTGTTCGGGGAAAGTCCCATATCCATTTCTGCCATGAATCTTACTTCCTTTCAGAATATGTAGTGCCGGGCAGATATAGTCCTGCCCGGACCTCGATTTTTTATCCTATACACGCCCTCGCTGTCCGAGAACGATCAGTAGCTGTACCCGTAGATCATATCGGCAGGCCATTTTCTGCCGCCCCATTCACCGCCGTGTACCTGATAGTAGTAGTCGAAGTAAAGCGGGTCGGGGTTCTCATAAGCCTTGTCAACATCGACGGTCGGGTCCTCGCCCTCCCTGACCTCTCTGCCGAAGATCACCCACCGCATACTCTTGCCCTTGTAGTCGAGAATGCAGGTGGACAGCGTTATCAGGTTGTCGCCGTATTTCAGGTCGACGTCGGTGTAAAACGTCGTGCGGTCGAGTATCTGAGCGATATAATCGTCGAACTTCGCCTTGGTCTTGAACTTCCTGCCGTTTAGGTAGTAGAACACCTCGCCCTCGGTTTCCTCAGTATTGACCAGCATTCCCGCAAATATCTTGTAGGTGCTGTTTCGGTAGAGAGTGTTGAACGTTATCGTGGGATAGGAGCGGTACCAGTCCAGACCGAGGTCCTGACCGTAGCGGTAGTTGAAATATTTCGTCAGCTTTGCGAAATACTCGCCAGTCGCCATGTTGTGACCGTACAGTATTATATTTGCGGGCGTGCTCTGCGCCGTTATAGGCTCGCGCCAGTCCGCAAAGACCGTGCCCGACTTGCTGTATTCACCGTTGAGGTTGTGTGTGAGGTAGTAGTCGTTGTCGTCGCCCTGAACCACCACGTAGTCTATGAACGGCTTTTCAGGGTCGCCCATGGTTATCCAGCCGATAACGTCCTCGTTCTGTTCAAGAAGCGGCAGGAAGTCCTCGTTTACCTCCGGGTATTCTTCAGTGAGCTGTTCCTTTTTCACGGGGTCGATGGTCACGCTTGCAGAGCCGTGGTAGATCTCGCTTATCGACTGGTTCAGCTCCCTGTCCTGTGCGTCGCTGCCGAGAAAGTTCAGTATCGTGACGAGCGAGCATATAAGCACCGCCGCCGCAACGATAAACACTATCTTTCTGGCTATTTCCGAGGGTTTGTCGCCTTTCCACGGAATGATATACCTAGCTGTCCGTAAAAATACGTTTTCCTTTTCAGCATAGTTTGCCATTGCACATTATCCTTTCGGGTATCGGGACATCAATAGCTCAGCAGCTTGCTGCTTCTGTCCCATTCGCATACGCCGCTCCACTCGTTGCTGCCAAGACGCTGCTGGTAGTATGCGGTGAACAGTCTGGGATTCTGGTTCACCGTTGCAACGGTGACGTCTACCTTTTCGCTTTCGCCGGGTCTTACCTTTCTTGCGAAGAGCACCCATCTGGTATCTATGCTCCTGCCGAGAGGCCAGCAGCAGGTCGAGAGCGTGAGCAGCTGGTCGCCGTAGGTAAGGTCAACGTCGGTGAACAGCCAGCTTCTTTCCATCACGTCAATGATGAACTGGTTGAAGTCCTCCTTGTCGCTGAACGAGGTCTTGCCAACATAGTCGAACACCTCGCCGTACTGTGACTGCGTGTTCGCAAGCACGCCGGCGAATATCTTGTAGGTCTCGCAGCCGCCGTCCGGCGTCGCAAGCATCACCGTGGGGTGCACCTTATAGAATGCGAGCGGCTCGCGGCTGCCGTAATTCGGAACGTAGTGCTTTACGTGTGCGAAGAAATCGCCGCTGATCATATTGTGTCCGAACAGTATCAGGTTTCCGTCGGTGCCGTCCCACTTGTTCTTGTAGGACGAGAATACCGTGCCGGAAATGCTGGTGTTTTTGTAGAAGTCGTGGTCGAGGTAGTAGCTGTTGTCGTCCGACTGAACAACGACGTTATTTACGCCCGTACCGGTTATCTTTACCCAAGCCCTTGTGTCGGGGTTGGTGGCGCGCAGTTCGCTCCAGTTCGGGTAAATGGGAGTGTTCTCCAGAGGCGTTACGTTTATTTCCTCGGTTTCCTCGACGGTTTCGGACGGTCTTGCGTTGGTGCTGAACGGCTCGTAGTTCGGGTTGACGTCCACGAAGTCGTCTATCGGCACATCGCCCATGCTCGCTATGTTTGAGTTGGTCTGCTGACCCTTGCCCATGCTGATGAGCTGCCATGCGAGTACTGCAATGGTCGCTGCGAAAACTATGACCGCAGCTATCAGCACGATCTTGCGCAGCTTTTCGGTCACAGGGTCCTCCGGCATAGGGAATGCCGCAGCGCAGAATCTCGCCCAGCCGTTTTTCGGTCTGCCCTTTATCTTATCGGGCCTCTTGCGGGGAGAGTGGTTCTCGGTGTAGAAATCCAGCTTGTCCACCGCAATGTCCCTTGAAGCCGAATTTTTATGCTTTTTCGGCTTTTCTGTGTAGTTTGCCATAATATTTCCCCCTGACTGAAATCAGTCCGTTATCTCTGCCAGAAGCAGTTCAAGTGCCTTTTGTACCGCAGCCGCGCGTATATTTTCACGGTCGGGCTTATCCTGTGCGAACAGGAATCTTTCCGCCCGGCTGCCGTTTCTGCCGCCGACGCCTATGCAGACTTCGCCGATCGGATGTGCGGCAGTTCCGCCGTCAGGACCGGCAACACCGGTCGTCGATACCGAGAAGTCCGAGCCGGAGAGCCGCCGGACGCCGTCCGCCATCGCAGCGGCGCACTGCACGCTGTATTCCGTGTGCTGCTCCAGTATCTCAGGGCTGACCCCCAGCACCTCGCGCTTAATGCGGTTGGAGTAGGAGCATACCCCCAGTTCTATCACCGCAGAACTCCCCGCAACGGACGTCACCGCACCGGATATCATGCCGCCTGTGCAGCTTTCCGCAGTGGATATCTTTATGCGGCGGCGGGTGCATTCCTCCACCAGCCGTGCCGCCAGTGCGGCGATATTTTCGTAATGTTCCTGCGTAGTCATATCACAGGTCCAGACCTACGGAGCGTTCTCCGTATTTGAACCGCTTCACCTCTGTTTCTGCGACCGCCTTTTCAATGAGCGGCTCGAAATCGAACGACTGCTCCGCCTTGAGTATATCGGAAAGCTCCGGACGGGTCTTCGGGTGCTTCGGCGAGAACACCGTGCAGCAGTCCTCGTAGGGGAGCGTGGATATATCGAAGGTGTCTATCCTGCGTGAGATATCTATTATCTCCCGCTTATCCATGCCTATCACCGGACGGAACACCGGATATTCCGCAGCGGCGTTCGTGCAGAATATTGCGGGCAGGGTCTGGCTTGCGACCTGCGCAACGCTTTCGCCGGTGATTATCGCACCGTAGTCGTTCTCACGGCATATCCTGTTGGCTATCTTGACCATTAGTCTGCGCATGAGCACCGTGAAATACTCCTCGGGGCAGTTGTCACGCAGCGCTTCCTGAAGTTCGGTGAACGGCACGCAGTAGAATATTATATCGCCGCACCAGTCTGTCAGCTTCTCGCAGAGGGCTTCGACCTTCATGCGGGCACGCTCAGAGGTGTAGGGCGGGCTGACATAGTGTATGCAGTCCACGATAAGCCCACGCTTCGCCATCATATAGCCGGCTACCGGGCTGTCGATACCGCCCGAAAGCATGAGCAGGCTCTTTCCTGAGCTGCCGACCGGCATTCCGCCTGCGCCGGGTATCCTCAGTGCGCTGAGGTACGCACCCTTGTCACGTATCTCAAGCCTTACAACGACGTCGGGATTGTGGACGTCCACGCCGATATGCGGGAATGCGTCGAGCACCGCTGCGCCGAGTTCCTGCTGTATCATAGGCGTGTTCATCGGGAAAGCCTTGTCGCTGCGCTTTGCTTCTACCTTGAACGTCTTTGCGCCGTCGAGCGCTTCTGCGAGGTATTCGCCACAGTGCTTGGCGATGTAGTCGAAATCCTTCGGGAAAACGGCGCAGCGCTGGATCGCGCTTATGCCGAATATCTTTTCGAGCCTTGAAATCACCTCGTCGATATCTGCGCCGTCGGGCGGGGTGATGTATATTGTAGACTGCCTGCGGAAAAAGTCGAAGCTGCCCAGCTTTTTGAGCCTGCGCTTGATGTTCTTCTGCAGCATATCCTCAAATGTCGATTTGTTCAGACCCTTGAGGGCTATTTCGCCGTACTTTACAAGAATTATCTCTTTCATCTGTTCTTTTCCTTTTATATTTATAATAGTATTACCTGCGTACTCTGGCTATACCCGCGCGGATACCGTCAAGCAGTGCGTCGATGTCCTGTTCTGTGGTATCTGCGCACATACTCGCCCTTATCGCACAGTCGGCAAGCTTGTCCGGAATGCCGAGTGCGGCGGGAACGCTGCTTGTTTTGCCCCGTGAGCAGGCAGAGCCGCTGGAAACGTATATCTCACGTTCTTCGAGAGAGTGCAGCATTATTTCAGAGCGCACGCCCTCCACGCTGAAGTTCACGATGTTCGGCACGCAGTTGTCGCCGGAGTTCACGGTTATGCCGCTTAGCTGCGACAGCCCCTCGACCAGACGTGCTTTCAGGCGGGAGAAGTGCTCCGCTGTGCCATGGTACGCCTTTACTGCTGCGTCAAGTCCTGCGATGAGTTCGACCGGCTCGGTGCCGCTGCGCAGATTCTTCTGCTGACCGCCGCCGTAAAGCAGGGGAGCAAGCCGGACGCCTTTTCTTATGTACAGTGCGCCGATACCCTTTGAAGCGTGTATCTTATGGCCGGAAATGCTTATCAGGTCGCCGTCCAGCGGCACTTTCAGGAAGCCCTGCACTGCGTCGATATGGACGATGGTCTTGGGGTTCTTTTTCTTTACCAGCTTGTACAGCCGCTTTACATCGGTGGCGAAGCCGGTTTCGTTGTTCACCGCCATGCAGCTCACCAGCAGGGTATTGTCGTCCACTGCGTCGGCGAGTGCCTGCACGAGATCGGGGTGGTCCTTGGGAGCGAGCCGCACTACCTCGAAGCCGCGCTCTTCAAGCTTGGTCATGACGTTTGCGACTGAGGGGTGCTCTATCGCTGTCGTGACTATCCTGCTGCCGCTTCTGCGGTATATCTCGGCTGCGCCCATTATTGCGGTGTTGTTGCTTTCCGTTGCGCCTGAGGTGAATATTATATCGCCCTCGCCAAGCTTTGACAGCAGGGTCTTTTTCGCTGCGGCGATGATCTTCTCCGAGCGTATGCCGACCTTATGCAGCGAACTAGCATTGCCGAAAGACTCAGCCATTGCGCTGCAGACGGCTTCCGCCGCTTCCCGACAGGGCTTTGTCGTGGCGGCGTTGTCTAAATATATCATCAAGAATCGCTCTCCTGTTCTTTTGTTCTCTGTGCATAGTTTGTCATTATATTCTATAATAGTATATCACATTTTCTTTCGTTTGAACAGTCTTTTTCTGAAATTTTCACTATGATTTCATTGTGTTTACGGCGGAATTACAAAAGGTTACAAAATGGTTACAGAATACGCCTAAAAGTTACTGAAATATGACAATATCGTCTTTTCCGGTTACAATCCTGTCATATATATTGATTTTTTCTGTCTGGGGTGGTACAATATATCCAGAAAGAGAAATGCACAGGCTCTTTCAGAAATTTCATGATAAACTATTGATCCTCCAATTACCAGAAACCTCCGAAAGCTTCATTCGGAGGTTTCTGGTATTATATGGCGAAATCTGCTTACCGGCTGACGAGCAGCACCGAAGCCTGTGCGCCTATGCCGTTTCCGGCAAGACCCAGACCCTCCTCGGTGGTCGCCTTGACGCTCACCTGCGAGATATCGCAGCCGAAAGCCGCCGCAAGGCTCTCCCGCATGGCGGTGATGTGCTTTGCGAGTTTCGGGCGTTCGGCTATTATCGTAATGTCGAGATTGCCGAGCGCATAGCCGCTTTCCGTCATTAGCCCCACGACCTGCGAAAGCAGCTTCATGCTGTCCGCTCCTTTATACTGCGGATCGCTGTCCGGAAAAAGCTTCCCGATATCGCCTAGCGCCAGCGCACCCAGAATCGCGTCCATCAGTGCGTGTACTGCGACGTCTGCGTCAGAGTGCCCCAGAAGCCCCAGTTCCGAGGGTACCTCAACGCCGCACAGCACCAGTCTGCGCCTCTCGACAAGACGATGAACGTCATAGCCCGTGCCTATCCTTATCATAATATCCCCGCCTTTCATGAGGTTTATTTTACACCACCCTGCCTGATTTGTCAATCATTTATGAAAAATATCATAAATACCGCTTGACAAAAGGATTTGTATATGGTATAATAGTGTTACCTCGAATGGGGTTTATTTTTTTGTGCCTGTTTTCGGACGGGAGCAGTCCGGCTGAGAATACCGCACAGAGGGTATTTCCCCCGATGAAACCCGCAATCCCGCGGACGAGGGAGGCAAAAATGCCTGAAAAGGCAAGAAAATAGGAGGTGCCGAAAGTGAGAGTTAAGATTACACTGGCGTGTACAGAATGCAAACAGCGCAACTACAACACCATGAAGAACAAGAAGAATGATCCTGACAGACTTGAGATGAACAAGTACTGCCGCTTCTGCAAAAAGCATACTCTTCACAAGGAAACCAAGTGATCGGAAGGAGTCAGAATGGCAAACGAGATCGAAAAGAAGAACGTTGGCAAGGAAGCTCCCGAAGAAGTCACTGATGTGAAGGCAGGCGCAGAGCCTAAGGAAAAGAAGTCCAAGGATAAGGGCGCAAACGCTAAGAAGGCGTCCGCAAAGAAGCCCAAGAAGGGTATCGTCAAGTATTTCAAGGACGCAAAGGCAGAGTTCAAGAAGGTCGTATGGCCTACACCGAAAAGCACCACTAACAACACTATCGTCGTTATCGTGGTATGTCTGGTTTCCGGACTTTTCATTTTCGGTATAGACTCGCTCTTTGCACTCATCAACAGAGTGGTACTGGGCTGACAGTTCCAAGGGGGTTAATATGGCTGATACAGAGGCAAAGTGGTATATACTCCACACTTATTCCGGCTACGAGAACAAGGTCGCCAGCGACATCATGAAGGTCGTTGAGAACAGAAATCTCCAGAACCTCATCGAAGAAGTTTATCTTCCCGTTGAAACGACCACGCAGGTCAAGGAAAACGGCAAAGAGGTCCAGGTGGAGGAAAAGCTGTTCCCCAGCTATGTGTTCGTCAAGATGATAATCACCAACGAGTCTTGGTATATCTGCCGCAACACAAGAGGCGTCACCGGCTTTGTCGGTCCGGGGTCACAGCCTACTCCTCTTAGCGAAGACGAGGTGAGGAACCTCGGTATCATCACGAGAGAAACGAGCGTTTCTTTCGACACAGGCGACAGAGTCAGCATCAAGTCCGGCCCGCTCGAGGGCTTTGAGGGCATCGTCAAGAGCGTTGACGCAGATCACGGCACAGCCGATGTTGATGTTTCAATGTTCGGCAGACCTACGCCCGCCACACTTGAGCTTTCAGCTATCGTCAAGCTTTGACGCATTTCGCGTGAGAAAGCTAAACTTCAAGTTTTTTATGGAGGAATAAAATCATGGCACAGAAGGTTACAGGATTTATCAAATTACAGATCCCTGCCGGAAAGGCAACACCTGCGCCCCCTGTTGGTCCTGCACTGGGTCAGCACGGCGTAAATATCATGGCATTCACCAAGGAGTTCAACGAGCGTACCAAGGATAAGGCTGGTCTTATCATTCCTGTCGTTATCACCGTTTACGCTGATAAGAGCTTCTCGTTCATTACAAAGACCCCTCCCGCAAGCGTACTCATCAAGAAGGCTTGCAAGATCGAGAGCGGTTCGGGCGTTCCCAACAAGACCAAGGTCGCAAAGATCACCAAGGCACAGCTTAAGGAGATCGCTGAGACCAAGATGCCCGACCTCAATGCTGCAAACATCGACACCGCTATGTCTATGATCGCCGGCACTGCACGCTCCATGGGCGTTGAAGTCGTTGACTGATGACCACCACACCTGAAATAATTTGATTCAGTGGGAGGAAATATTCCGCTTGACCACAAGGAGGATTTTTTAATGAAACACGGAAAGAAGTACGTTGAGAGCACCAAGCTCATCGAATCCGCAAAGGTTTACGAGTCCGCTGAGGCTCTTGACCTTGTTTGCAAGACCGCTAAGGCTAAGTTCGACGAGACCGTTGAGCTTCATATAAGACTGGGTGTAGACTCCCGTCACGCTGACCAGCAGGTAAGAGGTGCAGTCGTTCTCCCGAACGGCACCGGTAAGACCGTAAGGACCCTCGTTTTCTGCAAGGCTGACAAGGAGCAGGCTGCTAAGGACGCAGGCGCTGATTACATCGCAGACAATGACACCGTTGCTAAGATCACCAACGGCTGGATGGACTTTGAAGTAGTTATCGCAACACCCGACATGATGGGCGTTGTCGGCAGACTCGGTAAGGTCCTCGGTCCGAGAGGTCTTATGCCTAACCCCAAGGCTGGTACTGTTACCCCTGACGTTGCTAAGGCTGTTCAGGAAGCTAAGGCAGGTAAGATCGAGTATCGTCTGGACAAGGCTAACATCATTCACTGCCCCATCGGCAAGGCTTCCTTCGGCGCTGAGAAGCTTGACCAGAACTTCAATGCACTCATGGACGCTGTAGCAAAGGCTAAGCCTGCTGCTGCAAAGGGTCAGTATATCAAGAGCTGCACTGTTTCCTCAACAATGGGCCCCGGCGTTAAGGTAAACACCATCAAGTTCGGCGTTTAATGCTGACAAAAGGTACTGCTGAAAGCTTTCTTTACGGCGGCTTTCGGGGTGCCCAGAATAAATAAACACCGTCCGTCCGGCTGACTGGTCAGGAGATCCTGACGGGTCAGTCGGCGGTTTTTTGTATAGGAAAAGGTATAGAATGTACAAGCTTATAATATCGGCATTTCTTTCTGCGCTGCTGCTGACCGGCTGCGCAAATAAGGAAAACTCCGGCGTATCGGAAAGCCAGCCGGAAGAAAACGTCAGCTCTGGGCTGACCACATCGGAGGACGAAAATATGCTTTCACTGAAAAGCTTCCCCGCCAGCGAGCAGTACGTAAGATTCATTGGCAGAACCGCAGAGGACGAGGGTATCCGCCTGCTCGCACTGTCCGCAAGCGGCGTTGAGTTCACATTCACTGGCACATCGGCTTCATTCACGCTGGTGGGCGACAATATGACGAGCAATCCCGAAAAGCAGCCGAGATTCGCAGTATACATAAACGGCGAGCGCACAATGGACGAATTGCTTGACAGCGCAGAAAAGGAAGTCACGGTGTTCACATCTGACGAGCCTGTCCAGACCACCGTTAAGCTGCTGAAGCTTTCCGAGGCGCAGGAATCCACAATGGGTATCAAGAGCGTGAATGTTACCTCCGCAGAGGATATCGCACCCACGGCTCAGACCGGCAAGCTGAAGATAGAGTTCATCGGCGACTCGATAACCTGCGGCTACGGCGTTGACGATGAGGACCGTGACCATCACTTCAAGACCTCGACCGAGGACGCAACAAAGGCATATGCCTACAAGACCGCAATGGCTCTTGACGCAGACTACAGCCTTGTGTCCTACAGCGGAAACGGCATAATTTCGGGCTACACCGACAACGGCACACGCCAGACGAGCCAGATGGTCCCGACGGTGTATAAGAAATTCGCAAAGTCGTGGGGCAGCTATGATATGTTCAGCGTGCAGGAACTTGACTGGGATTTCAGCCAGTTCCAGCCCGACTATATCGTGATAAATCTCGGCACGAACGACGCAAGCTACACCAAGGGTGATAAGGATAAGATTCAGGAGTACATCGACGGCTATGTTGATTTCCTGTCAACTGTTCGTGAGAATAACCCCAAGGCGCACATCATCTGTTCGCTGGGAGTAATGGGCACAGACCTCTATCCCGCAATAGAAAAGGCTGCCGCAGCGTACACCGAAAAGACCGGCGACACGAATCTGTCCACGTTCAAGTTCACGGTTCAGGACGGAAACAAGAACGGCTACGCCGCTGACTGGCACCCAACTGCAGCTTCGCATGATATAGCAGCAGCGGAACTGACTGAGTATATCAAGTCATTAATGGCGTAATAAAATCTGAATGAATATTATTGCCCCCGATAAGCAGTCGGGGGCATTTTTTTGCCGTCACCGAATCTTTACCACTGCATATACTGTACCGAGGAGGTGAGCGGAATGCTGATAGAAACAGGCTATGACAGGGGGCGGGCGGTAGGCTATGCGCTGAAATGGGCTTACTCGCGCAACCCCAGATTCTACGACTTCGAGGATATCGGCGGGGACTGCACTAACTTCGTATCGCAGTGCTTATACGCCGGCTGCGGCGTGATGAACTATTCCGGCGACGATGGGTGGTACTACATAAACACCAACGACCGCTCGCCGTCATGGACGGGCGTGGAATTTCTCAACAGATTTCTGCTGACAAACACGGGCACGGGAGTTTACGGCGAGCCGTGCGAACTGTCCGAGCTGCTTCCGGGTGATGTGATACAGCTTCGCAATTACGCCGGACGGCTGTATCATTCGCTTGTAGTATCATTTATATTCTATCCGGCAGAACCGGAAAATATATTCATCTGCTCTCATTCCTACGACGCCCGAAACCGCCGGCTGTCCACGTACGACTATGCCGAAGCGGTCGGGATACACATTTCCGGCGCAAGGCGGGAGCAGTTTTAGGGGGAGAAATTATGCTTATTTACACAGTACAGCCCGGCGATACCATCGCTGATATCTCACGAAAATACGGGCTTCCGCCGCAGAGGATAGCTGCGGACAACTCGCTTCGCGACCCCGCCGTGCTCATGCCGGGTCAGTCGCTGCTTATCAACACCGACACTGTGCGGTATATTCTGAACGAGGGACAGACGCTGTTCTCGCTGTCGCAGGAATACGGCGTGCCGCTTCAGGAGCTTATCGCAGCCAACCCCGAACTCAATCCGCTGAACGTACGGCCGGGGGACACGGTGTATATTCCGGTGGCAAGCCCTCAGCAGCGGCGGCCGATACTGGTGAACGGCTATGCCTATCCGAGCATAAACACGAATGCGCTGAACTGCGTTCTGCCGTTCCTGACGTTCCTCAGCCCGTTTAGCTATTCACTGACGCCGCAGGCTGACCTTATTCCGCCGGACGACAGCGAACTTATCTTTCGGGTTCAGCGTGCCGCAGTCATGCCGCTGATGGTGGTCACGAACATCTTCGACGAGGGCTTCAGCACCGAAGCGCTGTCCGGTATACTGGCTTCTGAGGAACTTCAGGAACGGCTTATCGGCAACATTCTCGCAGAACTGACCGGAAAGAACTACTACGGCGTGAACATGGATATCGAATATATCGCGCCCGCCGACCGTGAAGCTTACAACGCTTTTCTGGAACGGCTCGCACAGCGTGTGCATGACTTGGGGTATATTCTGATGACTGCGCTTGCGCCGAAAATTTCCGCCGACCAGCAGGGCGTGCTTTACGAGGCTCACGACTATGCTTTTCAGGGGCAGGTCGCTGATTATGTCATAATCATGACATATGAGTGGGGCTATACAGCTGCCAGTCACGCTATATGTTATCTGAAAATGGCGGTGTTCTGAATGTTGATTTTCGGGCATTAAACGCA
>CAKSEC010000012.1 GCA_934446355.1 uncultured Oscillospiraceae bacterium
TCCGGAAGCTGCATAGCGCAGCTTATGGTGTTCATGGCGCAGGGCACTCCGCTTGACTGCATTCTGAACTACAAGTACATCGCAGCCGAGATAATCCACACAGTTGCCGGAAGCTTTGGTATTGTTGCAGTAGCACCCGTGACAGCAGTAGCCGCCGGACTTCTGCTTGCGGGTAAGCACAGGGAATAAGATACATAACGGCAATGCGCAGGACACAACCCACAAAATCAAATAAACAGCAGGAATCGGACGCACTCGCTTGAATGCGTCCGATTTTTATTGCTCACGGGCAGTACCTCGGCTTCGCAGTCAGCCAAAACAGCACACAAGCCTTGCTGTAATTCATATGAATGCAGCCTAACCGAGCAAGGCGATTCATTTGTGCTCTGACACAGGGCAAATCTTATGGCATATTCAATAAAATATGCAAGTTTAGTCAGATAATCTTGCACAATTTTTATAAAAATGAATTTTTCCTATTGACAACTTGCAAATCGGAGTGTATAATCTAGTCATAGAAAACAAATCCGGAAAGTCCGGAACACAAGAATTAAAGGGAAAGGACAGCTCTATGATACGTTTGGAAGATGTACATAAAAGCTTCGGAGATTTTGAAGTTTTGAAAGGAATCAACCTTCATGTCAAGGAAGGCGAAAAGCTTGTAATAATCGGACCGAGCGGTTCCGGAAAGAGCACGCTTATCCGCTGCATGAACTACCTTGAAGAACCGACCTCAGGAAAGGTATACGTTCACAATCACCTGATGAGCAGAAAGCGCAGGGCGTTCATCAACAAGGTACACTCCTCGATGGTGTTTCAGCAGTTCAATCTGTACCCGCACCTGACGGTGATGGAAAACCTGACGCTCGCTCCGATGAAGCTGAAAAAAGTACCTAAATTCGAGGCCGAACAGACCGCAATGAAGTACCTGAAGCGTGTCGGACTAGAGGAAAAAGCAAACGTCTATCCGACCACGCTGTCCGGCGGACAGCAGCAGCGTATCGCTATCGCAAGAGCACTCACCATGCAGAACCGAGTGATATTCTTCGACGAGCCGACATCGGCGCTCGACCCGGAAATGGTTCAGGAGGTGCTCGACGTAATGATCGAACTTTCCCACGAAAAGAACTTCACCATGGTGGTCGTGACCCACGAAATGGGATTCGCAAGAGAGGTAGCCGACAGGATAGTTTTCGTGGACGGCGGCAGGATACTTGAAGAAGGCACTCCTGAGCACTTCTTCACAAATCCCACCAACGAGCGTACCAAGGCGTTCCTCAGCAAGATAATCCGTTGATACAGCCCAAGGGCTGAATATAAAAAAACATGAGAAAGGGTAAACAACTATGAAACTGAAAAAATTATTTGCAGCATTGGCTGCCGGAACAATGATCTTCTCACTTGCAGGCTGTGCAGGCGGTACATCAAGCACTTCAGGCGCATCGTCCTCAAATGCCGACAGTTCTTCTGCTGCTGACGACACCACCGTTTCAGGCGGCGTACTGAAAGTAGGCGTAAAGGACGCAGTAAAGGGATTCGGCTTCAAGGACCCGCTTTCCGGCGAGTATGAGGGCATGGAAATAGAGATCGCCAAGAAGCTGGCTGACAGTCTTGGATATGACGACGTTGAGTTCACCACCGTTACCGCAGCCACCAGAACAGAGCTGCTGGATTCCGGCGACCTCGACTGCGTACTTGCGACATTCACCATCACAGATGAGCGCAAAAAGAGTTGGGACTTCTCCACTGCATACTATACCGACGCAGTTACCGTTCTTGTTGAAAAGGCAGACGGCATTACCGACCTTTCAGGTCTTGTAGGAAAGAAAGTCGGCGTTTCGACCGGCTCGACCTCTGCATATGCGCTTGTCAAGGCAATGACCGAAAAGGGTCTGCTCAGCGGCTATACGCTGCCGGAAAGTTCCGCTGATTTCGATATTTCTTCCTTTGAATCAAACGGAACTTCCTTTGAGCAGTTCGGCGACTACCCCGCTATCTCCAACGCAATGACCGCCGGAACTGTTGACGCTTTCTGCGTTGATAAGTCTATCCTCGCAACATACAAGACAGACGACCGTGATTACATCACAGATACGTTCTCTCCGCAGGAATACGGCGTTGCCACTAAGAAGGGTTCTCCGCTTTCCTCCAAGATAGACGACCTTATCAAGGGCTGGCTTGAGGACGGCACTATCGACGGACTTATCACAGAATTTGGTCTTGACTGATAACCGAAACAAATAGACGAAATGGCGGCAGCCACAGCAGCTGCCGCCATTAATTAAGGGAGTGGATAATATGTTTGAAGCAGATAAATGGGAGTTGGTGTGGACTCATCGGCAGACATTCATTGACGGCACGATATCAACGCTGCTGATGGCGCTGTTCGGACTGGCGCTTGCAATGGTGATCGGCGTCATTATCGGGCTTATGGCGACCAGCCACACAAAGCCGCTGCGCATTATAGCTAGGGTGTACGTTGAGATCATTCAGAACACGCCGGTAATGCTTCAGGCACTGTTTCTGTTCTATGCGGTCACATTTTCCGGCGTGAAAGGATTTTCAGCGCTGATATGCGGAATAATTGCGCTGGGCATATATCACGGCGCATATATCTCAGAGGTTATCCGCACCGGAATACAGTCCGTGCCTGTCGGACAGTCTGAAGCGGCATATTCACAGGGATTCGGTCAGCTTGCGACCATGTGGTACATCATTCTTCCGCAGACCATCAAGATCATTCTTCCTCCCATGGTGAATCAGGTGGTGAACCTCATCAAGAACACCTCCTGTATGTTCCTTGCAGGCGGCGCAGTCGACCTTATTTCCCGCACGAACGCATTCGCAGTCGGCGAGGGAACAGGTTCTGCGGCTGGACAGTGCTACATAGTCGGCGGCATAATCTTCTTTGCGATATGCTTCCCGCTGTCCATGCTGGCGTCGCGCTGGGAAAAGAAACTCAAGGCGAGGGATACTGTGTCCGTTCCTGTTCAGAAAAAGCCTGACGATATCACAGACGCCGAACTTGATATGATAATCAGCGGAAAAGGAGGCGAGCACTGATGGAAGAACTAATGGGCAGCCTCAGAATGATAAGCAACGGAAATGTGCTGCTGTACATTCTGAAAGGCGTCGGTTTCACTTTAGGCATCGCATTCTTTGCGGTAGTCCTCGGAATAATCGTGGGCACAGTGCTGGCACTTGTCCGCAACTACTGCACAAAAGGCTGGACAAACGTGTTCAGATACATCGCCACGGCATATATCGAAATATTCAGGAATACCCCGCTCATGCTGTGGATATTTATAGGACTGGTGTTCTTCCCGTCGATAGAGTTCCCAAAGGAAATGGCAAATTTCTTCGGGCTTTCCCGAACGGAACTCGCAGTCCTGTTTAAGGCGATAATCGCACTGGTGCTGTTCACCTCATCGGTTATTGCGGAAATTATCAGAGGCGGTCTGAACTCTATCCCGAAAGGGCAGTTCGAAGCTGCGTATTCGCAGGGCTTCAACTTCTTCCAGACGCTCTGGCTGATAATACTCCCGCAGACATTCCGCAACATTGTTCCTACCCTGCTCAGTCAGGTGATAACGACAGTCAAGGATACTTCCTACATTGCGAACATTGCGACCGCAGAGCTTATGGGAAGAACGTTCCAGCTGATTCAGATATCGCCGAATTACACGGGGCTAAACACGCAGAACGTTTCAGATGTATTCGTGCTCTGCGGACTTGCCTGCGTGATCTACTTCGTGATAAACTTCACGCTGTCCTGCATTGTAAGACATATGCAGAAGCCCAAGAAAAAAGCGGCTGTTGTTGCTGCGGCTGAGTAAAAAATATCGTTTGTCAGGCTGCCGGAAAGCCCTCAGAGCTCACAAGGACGAGGGTTTATCGGCAGCCTGAACAGAATACGCTGTGCATTATTTATCGGAGTTTAGATATGACAATATGGATAAACGCCCCGTTTTCCGCAAAAAATATGGAACTTATAAAGAACGCAGCGACCGGCTGCGAGGTATTCATCGGGACTGAATATGTACCGAAAGCTGACATCATCGTTGGTCAGCCGCCGAAAGACCTTTCCGGCGTGAAGCTTCTGCAGTCCACAAACGCAGGAGTTGAAAGGCTGCTTGCCGATATCCCTGAGGACGTGGTAATAGCGAATGTTACCGGCGCTTTCGGCGATGTCATTTCAGAATACATCATCGGCGGAGTGCTTGCTTTGAACAGGAATCTGCTGCGCTATCACGAACAGCAGCGTCAGCATATCTGGCGGGATATACCGCAGGGCGCAATGCTTCACGGTAAAAATGCGCTCATTCTCGGCTGCGGGGATATCGGGACTTCCACCGCCGAAAAGCTAAGGGCGTTCGGAATGAACGTGACCGGAATACGGCGGTCGCCTGTTCCGACCCACGGCTTCGACCGTGTGTTCGGCATGGATATGCTTGACGAACTTCTCCCTCAGACGGACCTGTTAGTATGCTGCCTGCCGCATACTTCGGAAACCATCGGGCTGCTGTCCGAAAAGCGCATAACGCTGATGAAATGCGGCTCTTTTCTCGTGAATGTCGGCAGGGGCTCGCTTATTGATGAACCGTCGCTTATCAACTCGCTGAAAAGCAAGAGGCTTGCCGGTGCAGTTCTTGACGTATTCGGACAGGAACCGCTTCCGGAAAGTTCCCCGCTGTGGGACATGGAAAACGTGCTGATAACCCCGCACATTTCCGGACCGTCATTCGGGCATTTTCCTGAGGTGGAACGCAGGATAGCCGAAATATGTGCGGAAAACATATCGAGGTACCTTTCAGGAAAGCCGCTCGTCAATGTTATCGACCGGTCAAAGGGGTACGCAGACAGGGATAGTTTCAATGTTTGAACCGGATATTCTGACATTTCTGATAGTCTGCCCGCTGGTAGGTCTTGCAGGCTTCGTTGACGCAATAGCTGGAGGCGGCGGGTTCATTTCGCTTCCCGCATACCTGATTTCTGGCGTACCCCCGATAAACGCCGTTGCTACAAATAAGATAAGTTCCGCAATGGGTACTTCTCTGGCGACATTCCGCTATGGAAAAATGGGGTACATAAACGCTAAAATCGCCGTACCGTCGGCAGTGCTTGCGCTGCTCGGCTCATGGCTCGGCGCAACTCTTGCAATGCAGCTCAGTGATGATGTAATACGCATTGCAATGATAGTGCTGCTTCCGCTGATGGCGGTGTATGTGCTGCGCAGCAAACGGCTTTCCGATGAGTGCGGCAGCGAATACCCGCTGAAAAAGACTATCCTCATCACAATGGCGATAGCTTTTCCGATAGGTGTATACGATGGATTTTACGGTCCCGGCACGGGTACGATACTTATGACGCTGCTTGTCGGAGCCGCTCATTACAGCCTGAAAAACGCCGCCGGAACAACAAAGGTGATAAACCTCAGCACGAATATTGCAGCACTGTTCACCTATTATTTCAGCGGAAAAACCCTGATTTTTCTCGGAGTGACGGCGGGGCTGTTCAATATTGCCGGAGCGTATCTGGGGACAAAATTCTTCTCTGAAAAGGGAGCCGCAATTGCGAAGCCTATGATCATTATTGTAATTTGCGTATTCTTCGTGAAGATAATCGGGGAAACGCTCGGATTCTTCTAAAACTACGAAACGAATGGGGGCTGAATGCTATGCAAACACGATATCACCTGCCTCCCGTGGGCAACCGGATAATCAAGTCCGCTGCAGGCGTACTGCTTTGCTGGTGCGTTTATCTGCTGCGGGGACGCAGCGGGATTCCGTTTTATTCAATGCTTGCGGCACTGTGGTGCATTCAGCCCTACATCACCAAAACCATGAGCATGGCTCTGCAGAGAACAATCGGCACTTTTATCGGCGCAGTATTCGGGCTTATCACTATCGTGCTGGAAATATACGCTTTCAATATCTACGATCAGCCGCTTGGATTTCTGGTCGTTGCGCTGATGATAATTCCGGTCATCTACACAACAGTGCTGATAAAGCGCCCTAACGCTAGCTATTTTTCCTGCGTGGTGTATCTGTCGATAACAGTTATTCACATGACGGACGAAAATCCGTTCATGTTTGTGCTGAACCGCGTTCTGGACACCTTTATCGGCATTGCGGTAGGAATGATAGTTAATTCTGCAAGACTTCCCCGCCGCCGTATCATTGACACGCTTTTCACCGCCGAACTTGACGATATGCTGTCGCCGATATCCGAACAGCTTTCCCCGTTTTCCAAGGTCGAACTAAACAGAATGCTGTCCGACGGGCTGAAATTCACGCTTGTGACCATGCGTACTCCGGCGTCGCTCATAAGCATTCTGTCCGACGTTGAGCTTAAGCTTCCGGTGGTGGTGATGAACGGCGCTGCGCTGTATGATTTCCGCAGTAACAGCTACGTCAAGGCTTACATCATTTCCGGCGATACCTGCGAAAAGGTACGCAGTATAGTAAATGGAGCGGGCATGAACGTATTCACGAATGCGCTGTGCGACGACAGCCTTGTTATTTATTACGACCATCTTGAAAACGAAGCTGAACAGGCGATATTCTCATCGCTGAAAAAATCGCCCTACCGGAATTACGTCAACCGAAAGCCCCAGCCGGAGGACAGGGTGATCTACCTCATGATAGTAGACAGCAGCGAGAAAATCGCCAATTTGTACGAACAGTTGGTTCAGAGCGAGGTGGGACAGAATCTGAAGATAATCACCTACCCATCGCAGGATTACCCCGGTCACAGTTATATAAAAATCTATAACAGGAATGCGGGAAAACAGCACATGACCGATATCCTTTGTCGGGAGTACGGAATCGAGAAGTGCAGTGCTATCACCGCTAATGGCTCACGCAGCATGAACAGCATTGCGCATAATCTCAAACGCAGTTTTGAGCCGCTGAGATTAAGGGGAGGGGGTAGGCTCTAGTTATTTATTAACTGATTTGCCGCCAATCGTCGGAACACAATCACGCCAATCGTCGGAAAAAATCCGTCTGACTTGTAATTAGTGGCGTTCTGCAGCCAAAAAAGCCACCTCATCAATGTCGCTCCGAACACTTGACTATTTGCCGAATATGTGGTAAAATACAAGTAAGAGGCATGGAGGATACGGCATGATCCATTCAATAAGAGAATAGAAGCGTGCAGAACTTGAGCAGAAGATCAAGGCTATGCGCCTTATGGACGACAACTTTATGACAGCCGTGCTGTCCGACAAGGCGTGTGCAGGGTTGGTCATAAGGATAATACTTGACCGTGACGACATTATCGTGAAGCACACCAGCACACAGTACCCGATAAGCAGCCTGAAAAATCACTCAGTAAGGCTGGACGTGTATGCAGAGAACTCAGAGGGCACAAAATACGATATCGAGATACAGCGCAGCGACCATGGTGCGGCTCCAAAACGTGCACGGTACATAAGCAGCATGATCGACGCCAATACGCTGCTTTCAAGTGAGGATTACGACGGGCTGCCGGAGACCTACGTTATCTTCATAACTGAGAACGATATTCTCAGGCAGAACAAGCCGCTGTACGTCATCGACAGGACTATCAACGGAACGCCGGACAAATTCGGCGACGGCTCGCATATTCTATACGTGAACAGCCAGATCCAGGACGACACCAGGCTTGGAAAGCTGATGAGGGATTTTGCCTGCATTGACCATGACAAATACAGCTACAAGGTACTTTCGGACAGAGCCGGATATTTCAAAAATTCAAAGGAGGGCTTACAGACTATGTGCAGAATCGTAGAAGAAATCGTTGAAAAAGAAGTTGATGCGGCTAAGGCTGAGAGTGCAGCAAACACAAAGCGTGAAGCTGCTATAAATATGTTGAAAAGCACCAATCTGTCTCCTGAGAAAATCTCACAGATACTCAACATCGACAGGACTATCGTAGATGGACTTTCAAGGCAGATCAGCAGCTAAACCACACAAAAGCGGAGATCACACCGACCTCCGCTTTTTCATTTGAATAAGTGAAATCACTGCCCTGCCGAATCACACAAACCCGGCAAGCGACCTCCGTTTCAGCGCATTTTCCAGCAGTTCCGGAAGTCGCTCCGGCGGGCAGGCAAAGCACGGAATGTCCAGTGCCGAAACTCTTTTGGCGAGTTCCTCATCAAAAATAGGCTTACCGCTGTCGGACACGGCGAGCAGTACCACGATATTTACGCCGCTGCTGCGAAGTTCCTCCAGACGGCGGAGCAGCCTGCTGCGATTCCCGCCCTCGTACAGGTCGGTGATGATGAACATGGTGGTTTTTTCCGGCTGAGTCACCAGACCGGAGCAGTACGCCACGGATCTTTCTATGTCCGTGCCGCCGCCAAGCTGTATTCCGTACAGCAGTTCGACCGGGTCGGAGCAGTGCTCCGTGAGGTCGGTAACGGCGGTGTCAAAGGCGATAACGTGAGTTTTAAGCGAACTTATGCTTGCGAGAATGCAGCCCATCACCGAGGAATATATCGCAGATTCGCCCATTGAGCCGCTCTGGTCGATGTCAAGAATAACTGTGCGTGAACCGGATTTCGCCGCCCGCTCATAGAACCAGAATTTCTCCGGAAGAAGCAGCTTGCGCTCAGGGTCATAATTTCCGAGATTGCGGCGTATAGTCGTGCGGAAATCCAGTGCCGCCGCACTCGGTATCGGGGAATGCTCGCGGCGGTTCAGCGCAGAGCTTACGCTGCGGCGCAGATCGTCGGACAGGCGGCGGTTTATGTCCTCCACTATCTTCGCAATGTAGCGGCGGGCGTTGTCCTTTGCACGTGCGGGTATCTGGTCCTTAAGCGTGAGCAGAAGTGCGGCTGTGGAGATATCCGGCGCCAGCCCCTCCAGCATTTCCGGCTCAAAAAGAAGCTGTTTCAGTCCGCAGCGTTCTATTGCGTCGTTCTGTATCACACGTATCTCGGTCTGACTGAAAAGCGAACGCAGGTCGCCGAGCCATTTCGTCAGCTTCGGGGAGGACTTGCCGCTGCCCGCCATTCCAGACGTGCTCCCGTCGGAACTGCCGCCGTATATCTGCGACAACGCGGAGTCCATCAGCATATCCTCCTCCGACATTGCGCCTGCGCCGCCGAGGGAGTCCATCGTGTCCTCGCAGCAGCTGCCAAGAATAAGCCGCCAGCGTTTCAGAATTTCTTTGTTTTCCATTCAAATATCTCCGAAATCAAAATCGTCAAGACTGCTGATATCCTGCTGTTCCTGCGCATTCAGCGCACCTGCCGCAAATTCAGCCGCCGCCTGCTTTGAGATACCCAGTACCTCGCCGATATTCTCGGCTATGTCGGATTTTTCAGCAGGGGTATATTCAGCAAACGTGCGCCGCAGGCAGACCAGCACCGGCTTAAATTCCTCGTCGGACAGCCCCGCTGTGAAGCCGCACAGCTTCTCCCAGACGGAAAGCCTGCTTATCAGCGCACGGCGGTTTTTCTTTGAGAATCCCTCGAACCACTGCGCGCCCTCTGCGGCAAATCCCGGCGACAGCCTCCTGCCGATAAGTTCAGAAAGCTTATCGGCGGCTATCAGCCCACGCTCCATCAGCACTGCGCAGCAGAAGCCCGAAAGCAGCGGCGAAGCAAAATTGCTGTCCGCAATATCCGAGAGCAGCGCAGTGAATCTCGCACCGTCAAGAAAATCATGCGCAGTGCAGGCGTCATTCACTGCTGAAACAGCGGTGATCAGCTGCTCCGCAGCCGGACGGTCGCATACCACGCCCGACGGCAGGCACAGGCAGAATCTTAAAAACAGCTTCTCCATAAGTTCCGGCAGGCTGCTCAGATCCAGCCGGCGAATGCTTCCGAAGCGCATTATCCCTGAGAGCGTACCCAGCGCCCTGCCTATTTCCGCAGCGGAGGAGCACTCGGCGGTCTGCTTCTGCACGGAGAATGCGGCGGTCTTTACGCAGTCCGGCAAGCCACATTCAAATGCGGCGTCGAGCAATGCGGCGGTCTGAGCCACGGATCCCGCTTCGGCAAGGCGGCGGGATAAATCGTTTGCCGCTGCCTGCTCCACAGTATCGCCTTTCAGCGAGGCTTCCACTATCTCGATTTCCGCCTGAGGGGTCCAGCGAAGTTCCCACAGTTCTGCCCAAGTGGCGTTGTCCTGCGGGCGGGCTTTCTGTATGCAGAAGCTCACGCCTAGAGATTTCAGCCGGTGCAGGAAAAATGAGCGTTCAAGGTCGATGAAAGCCGCCTTTTCCGTCTTGACTCGGAGATTCTCACGCAGGTCGAGCGGCAGTTCCTCTGCGGAAGCCTTGCGGTATTTCTGCAGCCTGAGTTCTTTCAGCTGCCGCATGAAGTCCTCCTGTACTGAGGTGCACACTGCTCCCTCCGGCATAGAGCCTATCTTCGTGCCTATCTCGGTATCTGCACACGCCAGCGATATCTCGGAAAAGCTGCCGTGACCAAGACAGGTGACCGCTGCGTCACGCAGGTCTGCGAGATTCGGCAGTCTGCCGCCCCGCATTCCGGCGAGAGTATCCGCAAGCCGCTTTGCTTCAATGACTTCCGCCGTCGAGCAGCCGAAGCCGTGCTCCCTCTGATACTGCGCTATTTTCGCAAGGTACTGCGCAGCGCTGTCCCGGATATCGCCCGAACAGCGGCATTCCCACAGAAGCTCATTGTATGCGGGAGCCTTACACCCCGCCCCATAGCCGGAACGCTCCGACAGACGGTAGTAAGAATACGGCATAAGCGTCGCCTTTGAGGGCACTGTGGGGAGTTTTTCCGTCAGTTCCCTGTCCTGCTGAGTGAACGGAACGCCTTTCAGTCCCGCCGTGTGGAACGCTCCGGTCAGAACTGCGATATTTCCGTCAGGGTGCGCCGCTTCGCATTCGCTTATCACACGGCGCATGAACGCTTCTCGCAGGGAATTATGCGGGTCGCCGCCGGAAAAGCTGCGCAGTTCCGCACCGTAATTCTCAGCGGCGGCAAGGAAGTCCTCATAGCTTTCGCACTGCTCGAAGCAGTATTCCCAGAACGAGCCGTTATCCATGCCTGACGCAGCTTCCATGCGCTCGTATACGCTGGGCGTGCGGCTGTCGTGGGCTTCCCTGTCCTCGTCTGATTCCTGCTGTATCTGCGCCAGCACGCAGTCGGACGGCAGGTCGCAGAATCGCACCTCCACGCCGTTTTGTACTGCCCACTTCATGGCGGCGTATTCCGGAGAAAATTCTGCGAAAGGATAAAGCACGGTATGCACCGGCGCTTCCTCGGTATAGGCGAGTATCGCACCGGGCAATTCCACTTCCGGAGCGCAAAGCTGCGGTATCAGTCCGCTGAGGTCGCAGGGACCCTCGATAAGCAGCGCTTCCGGCTGCGTGCGCCGCAGAAATTCCTCAACGTAATATGCGCATACCGGAGAGTGGTGTCTTACTCCGAAATATTCCGTCATTACGCATTTCTCTCCCTGCATTCAGCGTACAGCCCCGCACATTCACGGCGTTTCTTCATCACGTTTTCGAGGTATTCCGCCCAGACCGCCTTGTCTTTGGTATCGTCCTTTACGACTGCGCCCTGCAGTGCGGAAGCTAGGTCGGCGTCTGAAATTTCGCCGCTGCCGAAGCTTCCCGCAAGAGCCATGCTGTTTATCAGCAGCGAAATAGCCTCTGCGGAGGACAGCACGCCGGAGGTCTGTTTCAGCTTCACCTGACCATCAAGGGTCTGACCGTTTCTGAGTTCTCGGAAGATGGTAACGACACGCTCTACAGCGGTGCGGTCAGGCAGCTTCGCAGTAAGCCCGAAGCTGTCGGAAAGCTGTGCAACTCTGGTGTTCACGATGTTTATTTCGGTTTCCATATCCGCAGGCGCAGGAAGCACCACGATATTGAATCGGCGTTTCAGCGCTGAGGACATCTCGTTTACGCCCTTGTCGCGTGTGTTGGCGGTAGCTATTACCGAGAAGCCCTTTTTAGCGGGTACTTCCTCGGAAAGCTCCGGCACGGAAATTCGCTTTTCTGATAAAATCGAGATAAGAGCGTCCTGCACCTCGCTTGCGCAGCGGGATATCTCCTCGATTCTGGCGATTGCGCCCGCTTCCATTGCGGAGTAGACAGGGCTTTTCACAAGGGCTTCGTGCGAGGGTCCCTTTGCAAGCAGCAGTGCGTAATTCCACGAATAGCGTATCTGCTCCTCGGTAGTGCCTGCAGTACCCTGAATGACACGTGAGGAATCGCCGTTTATGGCGGCGGTGAGGTGCTCCGAAAGCCACGATTTCGCAGTGCCCGGCTCGCCTATCAGCAGCAGCGCACGGTCTGTTACAAGGGTAGCTATACATATCTCAACGATACGGCGGTCGCCCATGTATTTCGGCGTGATGTCGGTCTTTCCGGACTTGCCGCCCATTATGTAGGTCAGCACCGAGCGGGGTGACATTTTCCAGCCGGCGGGCATGGGGTCGGTTTCGTTCTTTATCAGGGCTTCAAGTTCTGCTTTGTATAATTCCTCGGCGGGGAGGCGAAGTATATCGGACATGGTTTGATTCCTTTCTTTAGTCAGGTATTCTATCCAGCTGATTTCTTGCAATATATGCGTAAAATGAGAGCGGGCCTGCCAGCACCGTGTCGAGCATCTCCTGCAGCAGCGAGCGTTTCTGCTGGTCGGTGAGATACGACGCCCCTGCAACCTTGTGTATGGAGAGTGGAGCGTTGGCAGGCAGCAGCGCACAGCTTCGTACCATCTTCAGTATTGTTTCGCTGTCCGGCGAGCCGTAATTTACTATTATCTCCGGCAGTTCAAACACAGGTATCTTTTTCATTGCTTCATGAGCGAATTTCAGAACCTGCGCCCTTATCATGTCGGCGTCAGCGGGAGCCGCTGTATCTATCGCTGCATTCAGGAATATGCAGCGTGCCTGCACTGCGTACTTTATATCTCTTGAGTCACCGGTCAGCATTGAGGTTTCTGCGAGCAAATCTGCAAGGGACTGCGGCATACGCTCAAAAAGCGGTTTTGTCAGCGTTCTGACGGGGATATTTCCGTATGCGACAGGAAACTCCGCCGAGAGAATATATTTGCCCTCGCTTTCAGAATAGCTGATACCCTCCTCAAGAATGTGAAAAGCTGCGTAGCCGCCCCTGTTGGATATGCGCTTTTTCATCTCGGCGGCAGCTGCGTCAGGGTCGTCTGCAAGCATGGCGATACACCACGCAGTGAAGAACGCTTCCGGCTGCTTTTCGTGCAGGCGCAGGATCATCGCTTTGAAGCTGCCGTCAGGGTCGGGGAACATATTGTTGATGAGCACATAGTTCATCTCACGCACTTCGCTAACGCCTTTCGGGCTTGCGGGGTGCTTTTCGGCGTATTCCAGCGCACGCAGGAAGCAGTCGTCTATATCCCGCTTGTTTATCATCATGGATACGGTGCTCATGACCTGCTTAAAGCCCGGACGGTTTTTCTTGTCTGCGGCGAAAGCTTCGTCCAGTCGGCTGCGGATAAAATCAACCGCCATTTGCGAGGGTGAAGCGCATATTATGGGCAGGCTGGTGTCCTTATATTTCGCAGTCAGCTTCGCCAGAATATCGCTGAATCCCGACGGGTCAAGCCGTGCCGTTTCTATCAGCGCAGCGGTCTTTACCTTGCCCTTTTCGGTGCGGCAGAAATCCAGCAGGCGCAGGGCGTTTTTGCTGTCCCTGCCAAGTGCCTGAATCGCCTTTATCCGGACTGCCTGCGGGGCTTCCTCGTTTTCTGCAAGGGATAGGTACCAGTCGTTTTCCGCACTGCCTGAAATTCCTGCAACATAGTCCACCTGCATTCCGGGGCATTTCTCGTCAGACAGGTCGAGGGAGTTTTTCAGCAGCGGGACGATGGAATCGCCGTATGCGGCGCACATCTTTTCTGCAAAGGCACTGATGTTCTCGCTTTTTTCGCCGGAAGCGGAAATGAACTGCTCCAGTATGCGCGGGTCGCCGAGCAGCGCATATTCATGCGGGTCAAGCTGTTTCAGGTGCGGGCTTTTCGTGAGTATCGCAGCCCACAGCGACCGCACGGAGCGCCAGCCGGCTTCCATGTTGCATTCCACGTCATATTCCAGCGTACTTGCGTGCGATTCCTCAGCGTTCGTGTAATACCCCTGAGCGACTGCGAGGGCGTCCGCAAGGGCAATGCAGTCTGCCAGCAGGAGCGCAGGCTCAGGCTCAGTGAACAGCTTTGCGCACATATTCCGCAGGCGCGCAAAGGTCTTGTTGGCTTCCGCAAGGGGAGTCATGCCCTCCACAGCACGTTTAAGCCGGAAGTCCTCTTGTATCGAAGCGCAGCCCGCAGAGGCGCAGTCGTAAAGTCTGTCGTGAAGCTCGTAAAACGGCGCAGTATTCATATGTATCCCCCCCTCAGCACAGCTTGGTTATTCCGTCCGTGTGGACTATCGACATCGGGCAGAGGAACATTCTGTGGTCCTCCGGCGCATAATACATCAGCCCGAAAAGCGCACCGTCACGCAGCCGCCGTCTGTCCACGAATGAAAGCACGTCGCAGCAGTTCGGGAACTGCCGGTAGTACGCCTGAAGCGTTATGCTCTCCTCCCCCAATTTCAGCACGGCACGGCGTTTGTCAGCAAGCTGTATTTCGTCAAAGCGCAGCAGCACCCCTGCATACGGCTCGGAAAGCGAATTTTTCAGGTCGTTCTTGGCGGTCTTTACGGCTTCAGCGATACTTGTGCCCGCCTTTTCGATAATCCGTGAGTAGTCCGGTGAGGATATCTCGGCGGATTCCCACCGCACACGGGGATTCAGCCCGCCGGGGTATCGGCAGAGCACCGGAATATGATAAATTCCATTGGCGGAATCCTCCTGCTTCAAATGCTTGGCGGCTTTCAGCGGGCGGATATTGCGGGTGCAGTATATCTCGCCGGAACCAAGATCAAGCCAGAATCCATTGTCAGTTTCAATGGTGAGATTATAGTTGCTGTTCTCGCAGAATGCCAGCTGGATCAGTTCGGCGTTTTCCTTGAACAGTCCCGCCTCCCGCAGCTGCGACAGCTTCCACACGCCGCCGAGTTCCTCGTAGAGTATGTTGTCCTCAGGCAGCACGTCGCCTGATTCAAGCTTTTTGGTTATGTACTGGCGGGATTTTTTCACGGCGGCGGCAAGTCTTATCAGCAGCGAGGTGATGTACCGCATGGATTTTTCGCTGGGGTCGCCCGTAAGATACTGCACGGAATCCACAATGCGGTTCACTATCCCCTGAAGTCCCGGAAGCCAGTAGTCGCCTAGCTGCTTTGCAAGCTGACGGTACTGGTCAGCGGCGGCGCTGTTGGCGGAATACACACCACGTGTGAGCATATCTTTAACGAAGCTTTCTGCGAGGTCAAGCCCCTCAAGCTGCTTTTTCAGCTTCTTTGCGGCTGCGGTTTTATTCTGCTTTGCCGGAGCGGCAGGCTCTGCGGATTTTTCAGCACGCTTGGCGGCTTTCTCACGTTTTGCGGCTATGTCGTCGGATATTTCCGCAGTCTGGAACTCCTTTCCGGCGAGCCACTCCATCATGAGCGCAAGGGAATGCTTGCACGGAAACTGCCTGCTGGGGCAGGAGCAGCGGAATACCGGCTCAGTCCCCGAAAAATCTGCCGAGGTGGAATATGGGTTCTTCCCGCTGCCCTGACACTCACCGAAAATCAGCGTTTCGTCCGCAGTCTTTTTTAAGCTGATGAACTCCCCGCGCGAACTGATTTTTCGTGCGTTGTCTATCGCTGCGGTATTCGGTGCCACGGAGCGCACAAGCTCCATTGTTATGATAGCTGCTGTTGACATGGCTTACCTCCGTTTTTATGATATGATAATTACGTGATTTATACAGGTCAGATATTCTGCAGCGACGAGCCGAGCGAATAGGCGTCATTAAGCCTTTCGCTGCCCTCTATCGCCGCTTTTTCCTCAAATCCGCCGACCAGCACCATGCCATAGTCCTGCAGATGAAAATAGTCCAGCGTGAGCCGATACTGCGAAATAATAGAATCAAACAGATTAGGTATCGTGTCTGCGCCGACAAGCAGCAGCGCCATACCTTTTATCCCCACCTGCTGTCTTTCCGGTGAATGAAATCGGTCAATGACAGCCTTAAGCTGCGCGCTTACCCCATAAAAGTAAACAGGCGACGCTATAACCAGAATATCGGCGTCGGACAGCTTCTCGAACACCAAGTGCATATCGTCTTTCTGTAAGCACTTTTTTCCGCTTCCTATCCGGCACGCATTACAGCCGCAGCAGGGCTGCACGTGATATTCACGAATCGACATCACCTCGACCTCGTTATGTAATTTTGCGCCCTCAACAAACGAATTAACAAGCAATTCACTATTTCCGTTCTTTCGGGGACTTCCCGATAAAATTACGATCTTTCCCATAGCTTTGCGCTCCCGTCTAATGCTGTTTTAGTTCCATATTCCGGTTTGTCTGTTACGGAACTGATGAATATAGTATACCACATTTTTTTGTGATTGTAAATATGAAAATGCCCTGCGGGGGCAGGGCACATATAATAATTCACAACTATTGCAGATCTCTTAGCCACACTACCTCAAATTCCCGCATATCCATTCCTGCTCTGGCGTACCCCAGTGCAATGCTGCGCAGCCTTTCAAAATTTTCAGGCTCTCCTCGCTTCAGTGCCAAGAATGCTTTTGCCGAGTAAGCCAGAAAAGGCGCAGCAGCAAATGTGCATTGCCTGCTCACCGTCATTGTTCTGAAAACGCATTTCTCCGCTTCGGCAAACAGTCCAAGAGAGGCGGTCACGTTTGCACGGATATAATAATACATCAACAAGTCAACAACATTGTATTCTGTGGTTTCATAAAAATCGCTTATTCGTTCAAGTATCGTATATGCGCTCTGATATTCTCCTGCGTAGAAAGACATTTCAGCGATATACTTTTCAGCGCTGAATCTTCTTTCACCATCAGGAGCATCTTCAATGCAGGCGGCAGCCTTTTTGGCACACATCAAGGCTTTATTGTAATCACGCTTGTAAAGGGCGATGCTTGAATACAAGTACTCCATATTTTCCCGAAGCACATCAACACCAAACTCAGATGAGCCTATTTGTCCCGAAAGCTGGTCCGCCAGAAGCCTCGCCTGCTTTTCTTTGCCTATCCATGCAAGGCAGATGGCATATTGCACTTTGTGTATCAGGGTATAGAAATCATCGCTTTTGATGCGGCTTACGGCTATTTTATAAAGGCGTACCGCTTCATAACTCTGCTGTATCCTTTTGAAACAAACCGCAAACTGAAAAAGAACGTTTATGGTCAGATCATTGCTTTTGCCCCGTTTCCGCTGCCTTAGCTTATAAGCTTTTTCCAGCATAGGAATAGCTTTTGCGTAGTTGCCGATGTTCTCATAATCATGCGCCAGATTTATCAGTTCACGGATATAATCTGAATTTTCCTCTCCGTATAATTCAAGAAATCCGTTCACGGCACGAGAACGCAGGCTGATGGCTGCCAGCGATCTTCCGGTATCACAATATACGCCTGCAAGATTGCCCATTGCAATATATGTATCATGCGCTTTGATGCCATAGCGCAGTCTGCATTTCAAAACAAGATCTTTATATTCGGCTTCCGCTTCATCATACCGTTCGATCTCTTTCAGAAAGCCCGCACGGTCATTTCTCGCCATCAGTATCTTTTCGACAAATCTGTGCTGATATAGTCTGAGCGTTTTAATAGCTTTTTCGCATAAGACCAATGCTTCGTCATACTCCTGAATATCCTGCAGTTCGTAATACCTTTCCATCAGGCAGCTGACCCAGCGCTCAACTATCTGGCAGGCTTCTTCCTCGTCTGAAGCTAATTTGAGCAGCCTTTCAAATTCACGGTCGCTTTCTTCGTACTTTTCATCGCAGAACAGATCTTCGGCTTCATCCAGACGTTCACTGATATCCATTGTTATTTCTCCTCAGATATCCACAAGATATATTCCTATACTGATCTTCATGAACGAATCGTTTATCTTCTTTGAACTTGTAACGCTGGCAGACAGCATTTTTCCTGCGTCCAGCAGCCGTGAAAATACCACATTGTCAGCTTCGGGGACATATCCTGCTTTCTTTCCTGACGGCGCAAGAAGCACGACCGCATGGTCGTCGAACTTGTTCGCCTCACGCCGCATTGTAAGCTTGCAGCCCTCCCGCAGTTCCTCAAAAACCGACTTATCTTTCAAATGCGAAGTTCCAGCGATATATGAATCAAACAGAAAAATCTCACGAATAAGCGGTTTCAGAACAGTATCAAGACCGCCCTGCTGTGAAAGCGTCACCAACTCGCCGTTTGTTATAGTCAGTTGATTATCCGACATATTCTCCTCCGTTACACAAGCAATTCATCAAGCATCTTCCGTAGCTTGTCCGCATATTCTGAGTAGGATCCAAGTTCATCATTCAAAGACTGCTTCTTTTCATCAACCAGATTTTTTTCGCACAAAAGTTCTTTGTAATTATACGGTGCGGTCGATATGATCTCATGAATCTCAGCTTCAAGAGCATTTATTCTTTCGCCGATATCGGGTATAGTCATCTCAAAATGATCTTCATTATTCCGTTCAAGAAAGCCGTTTATAAGCGCAGCTGCTTCCTGAATCTCTTTCAGTGAATTGCAGTTGTACGCTATGACCAGACGGTACCACATTTCTAATAGTTCCGGGTATTTCTCGGTCAGCGGACTGATATCAGGGTGCAGCTTCTTGGCGATATCGCGATAAATCTTCTTGATTTTCAGTACATCATATTCAGATACCATTTTTGCGTCACGGCAAGCTTTATTTTCATCGGCCATATTGCGCAGCTGTTCATAATAATCTGACATTACTTCTGAAATGTAGTTCTCAAGCTGCCCCCTGTCCGGAGCGACGCCATGGTTTCGGGCAGCCTGACAGTATGAGATCGACTTTTTCAGCTTTATGCACTCAACCTGCTTTTTATAGACCTCCATGATAAGTTCGCCGAACACACGGATATACTCGTCCTGCCAGTGTATTGCGTCTTTTTTCAGGCTGTCCCTGCGCAGCAGCAGCGCTTCATACTGCATATAATCCCCGCTGCAGACCCTTACGATATCCACTCAGATCACCTCGAACCCGTATAGATCATAGCACAGTGCTGTGATTCTGACGCCGTTTATTTCTGCTTTAAGGAAGAAGTCTTTGATAGTTCTGAACCACTTTCCGTCAAGACATATCTCCGGCTCAGTTTCCCCTTCAGCCGATTCAGCAATGTGCTGCTTTCCGTCGTAAATGAAACGCACTCTTGCAGGATTTTTCAGCAAATGGAACAAATCATACAGTTCTATGTTATCCGTGTCAAACTCAGTGATGGAATAATAATCACTTATCAGCCAACTTAGCTGATTCAGCGTCCCGAAAAACGGGTTATTCATCATGCGCTGTTCAAGAAAAAAGCGGGCTTCAGTCAGCAGTTCCCTTGCCTTTTGATTCTCACTGGCGTCTATGTATATCCTCGCAACACGTGTATACACCTCCGGAAGCGGGTCGTCCAGCAGCTTGGCGTTCTTTACTTTCGGATAAAGTTCCATGATACGGCGTTTATATTCATCATAGTTTTTCTCAACGAAATACCCGTTCTTATACATATCGGCGACTTTGACCCCGGACGACAGACTGCCCATTTCAGCCGCTTTTGAGTAATACATGAACGCCTTTTCGTAGTCCGGCTCGCCTGTCCTGCCGTAGTACCAGATGTACCCCAGACCCTCAAAAGCGTGCAGAACTCCCTTTTCCGCCGCTTCCTCATAGTACTTTAACGCAAGGTCAAAGCGACGCTGCTCATAATAGTATCCGGCAAGCGTGGAAATGTACTCACCCTCGCCGGTTTCATCAATGAGATACTTCAGTGCTTCAACGTACATGAATCCCCCGTCATTGCTTAAGGCGGGATCGTTCTCAAACTGTTCGACTATTTTAAGCGCGCTGGAAATGTTGTTAATGTTCATGCGTTTCACCCCTCTGCACTCTTAGTATACTATACGCAACGACTGATGTCAAGCGTCAACTGTGTCGTTTTCGATACAGTTGACAACGTGAATGAAGCGGGGAATTTGAGTTTTAGCCGCAGCAATAACTGATCTCATTGCAGCAGCCAGTCAATAAGATTGACCACCTTTATCCCATCATACGAAGCAATAAAGTTTCTGTCAAGGGTCAGCACTATTTTCTCGTAATTGTCCCTGATCTGCCTTAGCGGGCGCAATTCTCGCTCACGGGTGCTTTCGTCCTGCATGGTAAGCGTTACCTGATAGTAGACTTTTTCATCGGAAGCCGCCGCAATAAAATCCACTTCCGTTTCACCTATTTTGCCTATTGCAACGTCATATCCACGGCGCAGAAGTTCAAAAAAAACTATGTTTTCTATGATATGTCCAGTATCTGCGTCACGCAGACCAAGCAGGTAATTCCGCAAACCGATATCAACTATATAGTATTTTCCGAGCGTTCTCAGATAGTCCTTTCCTTTTATATCATAACGCCTGATCTCGTAAAAAACAAAGGATTCCAGCAAAGCCCCGACATAAGCCTGTACCGTCTGAACAGCGGGTTTCGTTTTACGGCTGCTTTCAACCAACCCCTCATTGAAAAGAGTATTCCCGACAGATGTCATAGATACATTGTTTCCGATATTATCAGCGAGAAATCTCACTATTCTTCGCAGAAGTTCCGCATCCACGATCTGCCTTTGACCTTTTCTTTTTTCTCGTTCAAGTATATCACGTGTAACGACCGTTGAATATATCCCATCAAGAATTATTAGGGCGTTGTCCCAGTCAAACCCTATATCTGCAATGCCGGGCATTCCGCCAAACCTGAGATATGCTTCAAGCATTTCTTCCGGAGTAAATTCATTTCCGCTGCTGTCGCTTATCTTCCTTGATGGTTTTCCGGTAAGCCCCATACGCTCAGAAATGGTATATCCATGAAAATCAATAAATTCCCTGAAAGACAAGGGAAGCATTTTTATTTCAACATATCTGCCGGAAAGATAGGTGGCAATTTCAGATGAAAGAAGATAAGCGTTTGACCCTGTAACATATATATCGCAGGGAAAATCAACCCTAAATGAGTTTATTGCGTCCTGCCAGTCAGCTATTCGCTGAACCTCGTCAAAGAATAAATAGAACTGTCTGTTTTCCGGTCTATTTTTCTGCACTAATTCATACAGCTGTTTTGCTGTCATTCCTGAATATTCCATAGATTCAAAGTTGATATAGAGTATCTGGGAATCATCGACCCCTGATTCAACGAGATACTGGATCATCAATTTCATGACGCTTGATTTACCGCAGCGCCTGATTCCGGTAATGACCTTTACCGGTTCAGTATCCTTAAAAGCTTTCAGCTTATTCAGATAATGATCTCTGCTTTTTAGCTTAGTGAAATCCATATTCATTCATACCACCTCATAGCAAGTATACCACAAACTTTGAAAAAAATCAAGTTTATGTTACAGATAACACAAACTTTTTTTATGAATTGTGTAGTATCTATACTGTGTTGACACCTCCCTATTTCTATGCTATAATTAAACTAAAAAAATACAAATACAGGAGGTACACACTTGGAAAAAATGATATCATTCAGCGTCCAGATGACCGGAGCGATAAATTATGCAATGCAGCAGAACTATATTCCAGTCGTCCGCAGTATAATCCTCAGCAATAACACCGAAGAACCCATCAGGGACATCACTGTAAAAATAAGCTCCGAGCCGGCATTCATCAAGCCGTTCCAGACTGATATATCGCAGATAAATCCGGGCGAACCTGTTGAGATAAGTCCGGTAAAACTCGTGCTGTCCTCTGAATTTCTTTTCTCGCTGACCGAAAGGCTGAACGGCAGCATTCATATTGAGATAACCTCCGGCGGAGAAACGCTGAATGAGGGCGACAGCGATATCGCCCTGCTTCCTTTCGACTACTGGCAGGGGCACTATATCCTGCCGGAACTTACTGCGGCTTTCGTTACGCCGAATCACCCACGCATTGATGATATAACCGCCAAAGCCGGAGCATACCTGAAAAAGTGGACTGGCGACCCGTCGTTCACCGGGTATCAGAGCCGCAATCCAAATGTGGTGAAGAAGCAAATAGCGGCTATTTACGCAGCACTGCAGGCGGAGAATATCGCATACAGAAACCCGCCCGCAAGCTTTGAACAGCTTGGACAGCGGGTACGTATGCCGTATGCCGTGCTTGAACAGAAAGGCGGCACCTGTCTTGACCTGTCGCTGCTGTTCGCCTCCTGTCTTGAAGCGGTGGGACTCAACCCGCTGATAATCGTCATAACAGGTCACGCATTCTGCGGCTGCTGGCTCGAAGAGCAGACCTTCGACGACTGCGCCGAGGACGACATTTCTGCACTGACAAAGCGTACTGCTGACGGAATGGATATGCTGTGCCTTGTGGAATGCACCGACTACGTCGCCGGAAAGAACGCCGACTTCGACCATGCGGAAAAGCACGCAAACGACCACCTGCTCGATCCGTCCGCTTTCCACGTGACAATAGATATCACTCGCTGCCGTGGAAACGGAATACGCCCCGTGCCGGCACGTGTGGCTGAAAACGGCGTATTTAAGGCGGTAGATTACGGAAAGCGCAAGTCCGCAGAAATAACCAGCGCACCGAAAGAAATAGACCTCGCACGCCACGCCGCTCTTTCTGACAGCGGCGTCGAAATAACACGAAAAACCATGTGGGAGCGCAAGCTGCTCGACCTTTCGCTGAGAAATTCCCTGCTGAATTTCCGCCCGACAAGCGGCTCTGTTCAGTTCATGACAAGCAACCTTGCCGTGCTTGAGGACGCTATCGCAGACGGCGAATCGTTCAAGATAATGCCCGCTCCCTCCGAAATATCTCTTGCGCTTTCCGACAGCAAGATATTCGAGATAGAAAACGAAAAGGACCTTGTTTCAGCTATCAGCGAGGCAGAATTCAAATCGCACCGCATAAGGACATTTATCCCCGCCGACCAGCTTGAACAGGTCATGAAAAAGATTCACCGCGCCGCAAAGGTCAGCATTGAGGAAAACGGTGCGAATACTCTGTACCTTGCTCTAGGCTTCCTGCGCTGGTTTGAAACGGAAAAGAGCGAGCGTCCCCGCTATGCCCCGCTGGTGCTTATTCCGGTGGATATTATCCGCAAGATACAGGACCGCTCGTATTCGCTGCGCATTCGTGACGAAGAAACGCAGATGAATATAACCCTGCTGGAAATGCTCCGGCAGGATTTCGGCATTGATATCAAGGGACTCGACCCGCTCCCGCTGGACGAAAGCGGCGTGGATATCCCGCTTATATTCAACACTATCCGAAATGGCGTGATGTCGAAGCGCCACTGGGATATCGAGGAGATAGCGTTCCTCGGTCAGTTCAGCTTCAGTCAGTTCATCATGTGGAACGATATCCGCAGGCGCAGCGACGAGCTTGAAAAGAACAAGGTCGTATCCTCGCTGATAAGCGGCAAAATGGGCTGGAAAAGCGGCTCTCCCGTCCTGACGCCACGTCAGCTTGACGAAACGCTTAAGCCCTCCGATATGGCAGTACCGATGGACGCCGATTCCTCGCAGCTTGCCGCTGTGTATCAGGCGGCAAAGGGCGAAAGCTTCGTGCTGCACGGACCTCCCGGAACAGGCAAATCGCAGACCATCACCAATATGATAGCAAATGCGCTGTACAATGGTAAATCAGTGCTTTTCGTTGCAGAGAAAATGGCTGCGCTGTCCGTTGTTCAGAAGCGTCTTGCTTCTATAGGACTTGACCCGTTCTGCCTTGAACTGCACTCTAACAAAACTCAGAAAAAGGCTGTACTTTCGCAGCTTGAAAAAACGCTTGCCGTCGGACACATCAAGCCGCCTGAGGAATACGCAGCCACCGCCGACAAGCTGCTGCGGCTGCGGCAGGAACTAAACTCTGCGATGGAAAATATCCACCGCATTCAGCCCGCCGGAATTTCGCTCTGCACTGCAATAGTCAAAGCGGATAAGAACGCCGCTCACGCAGGAAAACTCGACATACCCGTGGAACTGTTCGCAGATATCGGACGTTCACAAGCCGACGAATGGCGCAGCGCAGTACACAATGCCGCAACTGCGCTCAGGGAGCACGACTATGCTTCATCGCCGCTGAAAGAATACCGCCGCTGCGACTATTCGCCTGAGTTAAGGGAGAACTTCTCCAAGGCTTCGTCCTATATTGCAGATAATGCAGACGCCGCTTCCTCAGCTTTCAGAAGTCTGACCGCAGCCTGCGGAATGAATATCCCCGCCGGTTATCAGCAGATATCCGACTGCATTGAAATATTCACCGCAGCAGTGAACTGCGAGTTACTGCCGGAAATGCTCGCAAAGCCTTTCAGTCAGCAGATCTGCACAGATATGCAGGCGCTTATTTCAGACGGAAGAAAGTATAACGCACTGATGGCTGAGCAGTCCGCAAAATACGAGGACAGCTTCTGGTCGCTGGACTATACCCAGCTTCGCACCGCATGGAAAGAAAACGAGATGAAGTGGTTCCTGCCGAAAGCGTTAGGCAGAAAGAAGCTTGTACGCTCCCTCGCCGTCCATGCTAAGGACACTTCCTCAGTAACGGCGCAGAACTATATCGACGTATGCGCAGTACTCGAAGAAGCCGCAAAGCTGCGCCAGAGCATTCAGCAGAACAGCGCCGCAAATTATGTCGGAGCGCTGTGGCAGGGCGAAAGGACTGACTTTGAGCGTGTTGAAAGGGCGTTCAATTCCACCGCTGCGCTCATTCAGAAGCCGAATTTCAGCGCATACGCCGCCGCAGTCAAGAAAATCTCTGAGGACAGAAACGCACTGGAAAGCGTGCGCAGCGACCTTTCCAGACTCAGCAGCTACATTGAAAATACCGAAAACGCCGTTCGGGAATACGAACTCGACCTTTCAGCGCAGAAAGCCTCCGGCGATTATTTCAGCGCACTCCACGAAGCCGCCTGCCGCTGGAAAGACAGCATTTCCATGCTGCGTGAAAGGACATCGCTCGAAAACACGCTGTGCTCGCTCGATAAACTCGGACTGGGCTGCATTACCGCTTCGATAAGGGCTGGTAAGGTCACGGGCACGGATATAGACGCCGCTTTTGAATACAGCTTCGGCAGGGGCGTTATTTACAGCGCTTTCAGGAAAGACCCCAGCCTTGCGGAGTTCAATCAGGCGCAGTATGAGGACAAGATAAACAGCTATCGTGAGATGATAAAGAAGCACCGTGCCCTGACCATTCAGGAACTCGTGGCAAGACTATCTGCCAAAATACCGGACGTATCTTCCGGCACGACCGGAAATTCCGAGGTTTCAGTGCTGCAGCGTGCAATAAAGAGCGGCGGGCGCATGACGCCTATCCGGAAGCTGTTCGACAGCATTCCCGCACTGCTGCGCAGGATATGCCCGTGTATGCTGATGAGCCCTATTTCAGTTGCGCAGTACATCGACCCGAACTTCCCGAAGTTCGACCTTGTTATCTTCGACGAGGCTTCGCAGCTTCCCACGAGCGAGGCAGTGGGCGCAATAGCCCGAGGCGATAACGTGGTAGTAGTCGGCGACCCGAAGCAGCTTCCGCCGACAAGCTTCTTCTCAGCGAGCCGAGTTGACGAGGACAATTTCGAGCACGAGGACCTCGAAAGCCTGCTCGACGACTGCCTTGCGCTTGGAATGCCTCAGGAACACCTGCTGTGGCATTACCGCTCACGTCATGAGAGCCTTATCGCATTCAGCAACGCAAAATTCTATGAAAACAAGCTGCTGACGTTCCCGTCCTCCTCCGACCAGATATCCGAAGTAAAATGGGTGAATGTTTCGGGAGTTTACGACAAGGGAAAAACAAAGCAGAACCGCGCGGAAGCGGAAGCGATAATCGCCGAAGTTGAACGTCGCCTGTCCGACGAAAACCTGCGCAGGGACAGCATAGGAATAGTTACATTCTCTTCAGTTCAGCAGAACCTTATCGACGACCTGCTTTCGGAACTGTTCATCAGACGGCCGGAACTTGAAACTGCGGCAAACGAGATGTACGAGCCTATATTTATAAAGAATCTGGAAAACGTGCAGGGCGACGAGCGTGACGTCATATTGTTCTCGATATGCTACGGTCCGGACAAGGACGGCAGGGTGTCTATGAACTTCGGTCCGCTCAACCGTGACGGCGGCTGGCGCAGACTGAACGTTGCCGTTTCCCGTGCAAGAAAGGGCATGATCGTTTATTCAGCGATACGCCCCGACCAGATAGACCTTTCCCGCACCAGAAGCGAGGGCGTCGCTCAGCTGAAAGCATTCTTGGACTACGCCGCAAAGGGCAGGACTGCGCTTGCTGTCGGTGCCTGCGCAAATGCGCCGTCAGAAGACGAGTTAGCCGGAGCGGTCGCAGAGGAACTTGAAAAGCGTGGTTACACCGTCAAGCGTGGAATAGGCTCAAGCGGCTTCCGCATTGACCTTGCTATCGCCGACCCTGAGGACGATACTTATATTCTCGGCATACTCTGCGACAACAGCCAGCTTTACGAAAGCACCACTGCACGTGACCGAAATATCGTACAGCCGTCAGTGCTCGGCGGTCTGGGCTGGAAGCTGTACAGCGTTCACGCAATAGACTGGCTGGACAACCGTGATTCGGTCATCGAGCGCATAATCGCCGCCGCAGAAGCCGCACGCACCGAAAAGAAAAACCACGCCGCACCCGCTCCGGTGAAGCAGCCTGACGAACTTCCGAAGCTTGAACAGATGAAACGCTGCGAGAGCGCTCCGCTCAAAACCGAGCAGTATATTCCGGCTCATCTTCCGATAATGTCCACCGCTGAAAGATTCTATGAGGACGAATCGCTGCCGAAAATCGCACGTGCAATAAACCGTGTGCTTGACGCTGAATCGCCGATAAGCCGCAGACTTCTGCTGAAAAACACTATCGCTGCATGGGGAATAACCCGCAGCGGCAGCCGTGTCGAGGAAGTATTCGACTGCGCCCTCAGATCCGCAGGGGTGCGCAGTACGCAGTACGGCGAACAGGTGTACATATGGAAGAACGGACAGTCGCCCGAACAGTTTGATTCAGTAAGGCTCTCTGACGGAACGGAAAAACGCTCCATTGAGGACGTCCCGCCGGAGGAAATAGCCGTTGCAGTGCGCTATGTGCTGTCAAAGCAGTTCAGTATGCCATATCCCGACCTCATTAAGGAAACTGCAAAGGCGATAGGCTACACACGGGGCACGAACGTTGACAGGCAGATAGGCTATGCAGTCGATATCGCCACAGCCCGCAGCTGGGCAAAGCGTGACGGCGAGAAAGTGGTTTACTGCGATTGACGTGAAGTAATAGACCTGCCATACGAATTATATATCAGCCATCTTTCACCAGCAGATGAAAGGTGGCTTTTCGCATAAGGAAGTACCTGTATTCGCCACCGAAAACGCCGCAGGATCAGTCAGTGTCAGAAACAAGTTTTCCCATATTTCAGCACAAATCTTCGGCAAAGATATTGACAAAACCAAAAAATTGCAGTACAATGTATTAGGTAAATTTATGAGTTCAAGGCTTGCTCAGCGAGCCGGAATATCAGGAGGTACATATGACAAAAACAAGAAATCGGCTGATTTCAGTCGGGATCGCACTGCTGGTGCTTATTGCAGCGGCTGTGTTTATCATTCCGACGACAACGGCTAGTGCGGCTGGAGAGGTTTGGGACGGAAAGGCTGCTAGTTCATTCGCCGGCGGCGATGGTTCGGAAACGAGTCCGTATCAGATAGCAAACGGCGCGCAGCTTGCTTATCTCGCACAGCAGGTTAACGGCGGCACAAATTATTCGGGTATGTATTTTGAACTTGCCAACGACATCGACCTTGGCGGCAAAGAATGGACGCCGATAGGAAACTATCCCAATACATTTAAAGGCAAATTCAGCGGCAAAGGGTATACTATCAGCAATTTATCGATAAACAAGCCGAACGACAAAGATGTTGGTTTGTTCGGTTACAGCATTGGTGAAATTTCAAACCTCGCTGCAAACGGCACAGTCATCGGAAAATCAAATGTTGGCGGCATATGTGGACGAAACGGCGACAAGTGTCACATTTACGCCTGCTCCTTTGATGGAAAGGTAAGCGGAGGAATGAGCAATGACTGTGAATCGGTCGGCGGTATCTGCGGTTTAAGCGCTGGTGCTGTTTATAATTGCTTCAACTCTGCTGTTGTAAGCGGATATTCAAAAGTCGGCGGAATTTGCGGCAGTAATTATTTGCAAGTCTCTGATGATGTCACTGTTGGCAAGGTCAGCGGCACTGACACCGGTAGTCTGGGCAGCATTTGCGGATTTATCGATGATGATGGTTATAACTTACTCAGATGCTACTACAATACAGACATTTGTGGCGATGATATAGTTCCTGTAGGTAATCAACCCGATGTAGCAGATTATAATTGGTGTAAAAAGACAACAGAGGATTTATGCTCTGATCTTCTGACCAGAGGCAGCAATCTTCTCAGCGAAAGATTATGGGTTGCAGGAAGCAACACTGTGACCCCCGACCCCAAATACGCTGGCAACAAATTCGCAGACAGATTCGGCATAAGGACAAAGACATATGTCGGTCTGAAAAACGTTGGCACTCGGATGATCGTAAGCGAAACGCCTTCCTACAACTTCAAGACCACCGGTACTGATAACGTCTGGGAAGCTTACACGCCTATCACGAGCACGGCTGATTATCTCGCCCTCACAAATGACCCTGCTCAGTGGGCAGACAACTTTGTCCTCGTTGCAGACCTTGATTTCGGCGGTAAAGAAATTACCCCGATAGGAACCACCGCCAATAGATTTAAGGGCAAATTCAGCGGTAATGGACACACTATCAGCAATTTTGTAATAAGCAAGACAGCTGATACTAACAACAGTAATGCGGGTCTGTTTGGATTTATTCATAGCGGCGAAGTTATGGATCTTGCCGCTAATGGTACGGTTACTGGCAGCGATTATGTCGGCGGTATCTGCGGATATGCTTTATACGGAAAAATTTACCGCTGCTCCTTTGACGGAGAGGTTACCGGAACAGTCGGCTGGGCTGGCGGTATCTGCGGCGGTACCAGAGGCGGAAATATACTATCCTGCTTTAATTCAGCCGATGTAAGTGCTCCTGAAAATGTTGGCGGCATATGCGGATATATTTTGAGTGATGCGTATGTTGATAGATTTTCAACAATAGACAACTGCGTCAACGTTGGTAAGCTCAGCTGCGACAGTGCTGATAGACTTGGCGGTATATGCGGGTATAATTACGATAATTCAGCAAAAACAGTAATCACCAACTGCATATACGACCTCGACATAAACAGCGGAATAGAAGCTTTCAACGGTCATGAATTCAAAGATACCACCAACACAACAGGTGCAACAACTGAACTGCTTTGCGGTCCTGTCAGTGCGATAACCGGTCTGGACGCCGCTATCTGGAAAGATGGTAACGGAACTTCCATAAATGCTGACGCAGACAGCAAGTTCGGCACAAGCACGCTCAACTATGTCAGCCTTAATGGCATTGGCAGCTTTGAGGGCGTAGGCACAGATGTCTACAACTTCAAGACCAACGGTGCTGATGACTGGCAGGAGTTCACCTATATCGAAACACCGGAGGACTTTATTGCTTTCAATAACAACAGTTCAAAGTGGACGGGTAATTATGTCCTCAAAAATGATATAACCATTTCGATAGATCTGGGTGCAGCAAGACCGGACAGCGGTTCATTCACCGGCAAGTTCAGCGGTGATGGTCACACGATAACCTTGGCAGCTGACAGCAGCTATGGAGTGTTTAGCTCAAACAAAGGCACGATCATGAACCTTGCAATCAAGGGCAATATCAACAGCAACGAAACCATTGGCGGTTTCTGCAGAGAAAACGATGGAACGATCTTCGGCTGCTCTTTTGAGGGAAAGATTCAAACTACCGGAACATATGCCAGCGGTATATGCCACGATAATCGCGGAACAATAAGCAACTGCTTTGTTATCGCAGATATAAAAGCATCTTCCGATGCAGGCGGTATCTGCAGATTTGATGCAAGCGCCCACCCTGTGGAATACAGCTATTTTGTCGGGATTCTGGACGCAAGTACTACTAATATGGTAAGTGACGCCAATACTTGTTACTTCAACAAGGATTTCTATAAACATCCTGAATACGAAAATGGCACAGGCCTTTCGACCATAGAAATGACCTCCTCCAATGCGCTTGGCATTATGGGCTTCAGCGACGCTATCTGGGAGAAGAAGCCCAACGAAGATGGCATTGCATACTTCCCCTCGCTCAAGGGAAGCAGCTATCAGCCGTCCGTTAAGTACACCCCAGAACTTGTGCTGGAGCGCTCGAACGACGAGGAACTTGTTTGCGGCAAATCCTATGATTTCACCGCAAAGGCTTTGATCAATTTCACGTATGGCTTTATTGACGAACCGCTTTCAATTGAGGACGAAGGCTTATTCAATATTGAGGTTAATGGTGTATTATATCAGGGAGCCAACCTCAAATATACTGCAAAGGCTGCGGACGATGTAACGTTCAAACTCAGTTATAGCAACGGCATTTCTAAGCTTATTCCTGACACCACCGAGGAGATCACTCTGAAATTCGGCAAGAACGACCTTACAGCAGACGACTTTGAATTCAGTATGTTTACGTCAAATCTTGTCTATGACGGCACTCCGAAGGCTGCTTTGGTAAAGCCTAAATCCAACTTAGACGGCATGGGCAATCAAATCACCGTTAAGTATTTCGACAGCAAGGGCAATCCGGTTGAGAAGTGTATCAACACTGGCACATACACGGTCAAGATAGATGTTTCCGCGGGCACGAACTATAATGCAGCCACCGATCTCACCTCTGATAAGTGGACATTCACGATAGAAAAGGCTGCCGCTGTGGTGATCGACAAGTATACCGAAGTTTCGTACAGCTGGGTAACCGACAGCGATGAAACAGTGACTGTTGTTGGACTTCCTGCAAATATGGGCGAGGTAACGGTAGAGGAACAGCGTATCGACAGTGCAAATGTTGTTCTAGCAACGCTCGACAACGACAAATGCTATGCTGACGGTAAATACACTTTCCACCTTGGTCCGAACACTGCTGAAAATGTAGGTCAGACAGGTCTTATCGAGGTTCGGCTTTCAACTCAGAACTATGAGAGAGTAACGTTCCTTGTTATCGTTACGCTTAACAGCAAGGAAAATCAGGAAGCGCCTGATGAAACTGCATTTGATGTAGTATTCACCAACGACGGCGATAACCTTATAGCTACAATCGACACCAAGCTTAAGGGTGTTGAGTACAGCTTTGACGGCACAACATGGAGCACTGCCAACACTAAGACCGTTGGTCACGATGTGAGCGTTACCGCTTATATCCGCTATGCAGAAACAGACGACAAGAACGCAAGTCCGGTTGTTTCCAAGACAGCAAATTCCGGTCACGGCACACTCACTCACCATGCGGCTGTTGAAGCTACCTGCCAGAAGGACGGCAACATTGAGTACTGGGAGTGCAAGGTTTGCGCTAAGTACTACAGCGACGAAGCCGCAACAAAGGTAATCGAACTGGCAGACACTGTTCTTGCAAAGACCGACCACAAGTGGTTAGACAAGTACGAAAGCGACAAGGACGGCCACTGGCACAAGTGCGAATACTGTGACGAAGTTACTGAAAAGCAGAGCCACATTTCAAGCGGCGAAGCAACCACCACGTCCGCTGAATACTGCACAGAGTGCGGCTACATAATTTCCCCGAAGAAGAACGGCGGCAGCACCAGCGGCGGTCACTATAGCGGCGGAAGCGGCTACAGAGATACCACTCCGACCGAAACCAAGCCGGAAATCAACGGCACTGAAAAGAGTTGGACGGACATTGCCGCAGACCTCTCAAAGATGATCGGCGGCACAGTGGTCATTACGCTTAACGGCGAAACCACACTTCCCGCTGATGTGATCAAGGCAATTGCGGACAGCAAGATCACAGCAGAGATAATCTCCGACAGCACCAAGAGCTGGATCATTGACGGCGCTGAGATAACGACTGTTTCTGCAGTTGATCTCTCGATACTCCCCGGTTCGGCTGATACCAGCGCACTGCGTGGGGTAACGGGCGTTAAGCTAAAGCTGAACGCAGAGAACGTTCCCGCAGACCTTAAGGTGGCGTTTAAGAAGCAATATGCGGGTGAATTTGCGAATATCTACAAGCTGACTGACGGCAAGCTGGTATTCCAGAACTGCGTAAAGCTTGCATCAGACGGAACTGCAATTCTCCCCGACATGACAGCGGGCGAATATGCGGTAATGCTCTGCAAATACAGCGACAGACCCGGCGATATAAACAACGACGGCATACTCAGCATAGCCGACGCACTTTCACTGCTCCGCTATTCAGTAGGGCTTGAAAATGGCGAAAACCCGCTGATGGGCGACTTTAACGGCGACGGCAAGATAGATCTGGCTGACGCTCTGGCAGTGCTCAGAAAGTCGGTCGGGCTGACAGCTTGATTCAGACTGAACTGAACATATAAGAGATGGGCGCACGGAATGTGTGCCCATCTTTTTGGCAGTATACAGCCGCAGAAAGCACTGCGGGCGAATCTCTTATACAAAAAAACGCAAGCGAAAACTGGGGTTTGAACCGAGTATCGCTTGCGTTTTAATTTATGCTGATGAAGCTGCATTTTTCGTCGCAAAAAGTGTATTAGTTCTACAAAAATACGTTGCATTTTTTGTGATTGTGTGCTATAATATATACGAATAATGATGACGGAGGTGCGTGTATGTATCGAATTGCTATTGAAAGGTTATTGAAATGGAAGCAGAGCAAACGCCGTAAGCCTTTGATCATTGAGGGTGCGCGTCAGGTCGGAAAGACATGGCTGATGAAAGAGTTTGGCAAGCAGGCATATGCGAACACTGTTTATATCAATTTCGACTCCAACTTCGCAATGGCAGAATTATTTTCTTCTGACTTGAACACAGATTGCTTGATCATGGGTTTGGAACTGTATGCGGGACACAAAATCGACCCAGACAATTCCCTGCTGATTTTTGACGAGGTGCAGGAAGTTCCGAGAGCATTAGCGTCTTTGAAATACTTCTGCGAAAATGCGCCGCAGTATCACATTGTGTGTGCTGGTTCCTTGCTTGGTATCGCCTTACATCAAGGCACATCATTCCCTGTCGGAAAGGTGGATTTTATGAAGCTTTATCCCCTTTCTTTCAAGGAATTTCTGATGGCGGACGGCAAAGCACGATACGCCGAATTGCTTGAGAAACAAGACTTCCAAATGATCACAAGCTTTAAGCAAACATATATTGACGCATTAAAGCATTATTACTTTGTCGGCGGTATGCCTGAAGCCGTGCAGTGCTTCGAAGAAAGCAAGGATTTCAATGAGGTTCGGAACATTCAAAAGCGGATACTTGAAGCCTACGAGCAGGACTTCTCCAAGCACGCTCCTAATGAAATAGTTCCGAGATTGCGTATGCTGTGGAACAGTATACCATCTCAGCTGGCGAAAGAAAACAAGAAATTTATATACGGTCTTGTCCGAGAAGGCGCACGTGCGAAAGACTATGAAACCGCAATTATGTGGCTCACCGACTGCGGACTTGTTCATAAGATCAGCCGTGTAAATGCCGCAGGTATCCCCCTGCGGGCGTATGAGGACTTGAAAGCATTCAAGCTGTTTATGCTCGACGTCGGACTTCTGGGCTGTATGGTTGGACTTCGTCAGCGCACGTTACTGGACGGAAACGACCTTTTCACTGAGTTCAAGGGGGCTCTTACGGAACAATATGTCTGCCAGCAGCTGAAAACCATCGAGGATCTTGACGTTTATTACTACACCAACGACAGAGGTTCCTGCGAAATTGATTTCGTTGTTGATACAGGCGAAGCGATCGTTCCTGTAGAGGTAAAAGCGGAAACAAATCTCAAAGCCAAGAGCCTGAAAACCTATAAGGTGAAATTCTCACCCGAGGTTTCTGTCCGCATATCTATGGCGGACTACAAAAGAGAAGAATGGCTTGTGAATCTGCCGCTGTATGCGATAGACCAGATAATCAGAATATAACGCTGTCAGGTGTTACCCCATAAACTCTATCATCTCTTTAGCCAGCAGTTCAGGGTGATTGATGATATCGCCGTGTCCGAAGCCGGCTTGCGAAGTACGTTTTTTTCACATATTTTTCACCTCTCGCCTGCCCCAAAGCGCCGCTCGAAAAAGTACAATTCCGCCCTATCTCTCATGAAGATATTGACAAATTACCGGCAAACTATTATAATGAATATAATGAAAAATTATGGCTTATAGGCTCTGCTCAGCAAGCCTGACATCAGGAGGTAAACATGACAAAAACGAGGAATCGGCTGATTTCGGTAGGGATCGCACTGCTTTTGCTTATTGCAGTGGCGGTGTTCATTATTCCGCAGGAAACAGCTAATGCAGCTTGGGACGGAAATGCCGCAGACGGACTAACCGGCGGCGGTACGCAAGCTGATCCGTATTTGATAAACAATGCCAGCGACCTTGCCTGTCTGGCAAACTCGGTGAACGACGGCACCGCTTCATATGACGGCGAGTACATCAAGATAAGCGACGGTGCCGACATCGACCTCGGCGGTCACGACTGGACGCCGATAGGTACCGAAAGCAACCCGTTCAAGGGTACTTTTGACGGAAATAAGCAAACTATAACCAACCTGACGTTAAACGGCGACGACTGCGGTTTGTTCGGATACAACAGCGGCACTCTCAAGGACATCTGCCTTGAGAAAATCAGCGTAACCGCAAGAGAAAATGCAGGCGGCGTATGCGTTTTCAACAACGGAACGATAGATGGCTGCGGCATTTTGAGCGGAACTATCAATGGATCTAATCCAAACGGCGGCAGCTTCGGCGGTATTTCCAAAAAGAATACAGGAACGATAAGCCGGTGCTTTAATCATGCTGACGTAACAGGAGCATACTGTTCAGGTATTGTTTTCAAAAATTCTAGTATTGTAAAAGACTGCTATAACGCCGGCACAATTGAGGGTGCCTCCTATGCAACCGGAATAAGCTATGAAAACACTAACACAATTTCAACCTGTCTTAACCTCGGCAAGATAATCGCAGAAGATAGAACATATGTAGATGGAACCATTGAGATAAGAGGACAAAGCATCTGCAGCTGGAACAATTTCAGTGCTGTTATAGAAAACTGCTACAACGACATCAGTGTGTGCCAGAAAGAACTTGTCAGCGGTTTTTCAAATAAAGTAACGGCTGTTGCTGACAAGACCACTGAGGAGCTTTGCGGCTCTGCGCTTCCTGAGGGCTTTGACCCAGATGTCTGGTCTATAGGTTCTGCTGACAGTGATGTGACCACCACAGATAACATATTCGGCACGAAAGGCTACAAATATCCATACCTTACCAACGTGGGAACCCCGGCAGAAAGAACGGCTGATTTCTACAACTTCGGCTATAACTCCTACAACTGGGCTGAATTCAAGTATATTGAATCTGCGAACGATTTTATCGCACTCACCAAAGATGATTCTAAGTGGAGCGGAAATTACGTTCTAAAGAACGACATTGTTTTCGAGGACGGTACAGCTATTACCCCGATAGGAAATAAAACCACTGGCTTTACAGGCAAATTCAGCGGTAACGGGTTTACTATCAGCAATTTCACGATAGACAAGACGAACGACGATAATGTCGGTTTGTTTGGCTTCAACAATGGTACAATTATGAACCTTGCTGCAAACGGCACGGTCAGAGGAGGATCTTCTGTCGGCGGTATCTGCGGAAAAAATAGCAACGGAGGTACGATCTACAACTGTTCCTTTGGCGGAAAGGTCAGCGGACAGGCAGGCGGATCTTGCGTCGGCGGAATCTGCGGAGAAAATGCTAACCCAATTATAAACTGCTTTAATTCTGCCGATGTAAGCGGAGAGGAAATGGTCGGCGGAATATGCGGATTTTCTTACTTAGATCTTTCTTATTGTGTCAACGTTGGCGAGGTCACCGGAACCAGCAGTGTCGGCGGCGTCTGCGGATATCGAGTTAATGCAGGAATAACCGACTGCTTCTACGATACAGATGTTTGCAGCGCAGAAAACGCTGTTGGCAATGACGCAAGTATACTCGGCGGAAAAACCACCGCCGACCTTTGCAGCGATATCCCGTCAAACTTTGATAACAAGGTATGGCAGGCGGGAAGCGAAAGTATAACTCCCGACGCTGATAAAGACAGATACGGCACGAGAATCCCCACATATATCAGCCTTATAGGCGTGGGTACGCCGAAGAATGCGGAGAGCAAGCCTGTCTACAACTTCAAGACAGACGGCGGGGACGACTGGCAGGACTACACGTCTATCAGCACAGCAGACGAATTTACTGATATCTGGAACGACAATTCAAAGTGGTCGGGAAATTATGTTCTCGGCAAAGATATAACCCTCGCTGAACCGCTGACTTCATCAACCCTCAGCGCAGCCACATTCACCGGCAGATTCAGCGGCAATGGCCATGTTATAACTTTGGCAGACAGCAGCTATGGACTTATTAGCACAAACAGGGGTACTATCATTAACCTTGCGGTCAGGGGCAATATTGACAGCGATAAAGACATTGGCGGTATCTGTGAAGATAATTACGGCTCTATATACGGCTGCTCCTTTGAGGGAAAGGTCCATACTACCGTAGCCAAAGCCGCCGGCATTTGCTGCGAAAATCAGGGAACAATAAGCAACTGCTTTGCTTTAGCTGATATTAAGGCGGATATCTATGCCTATGGTATCTGCGCAACAAATTTTAGTAGTGACCCCGTGAAATCCTGCTATTTTGTCGGAAATATGGACGCAAACGGCAACTTTACTGGAGTGGGAGAAGCACCTTCTTCTGATTGCTTTTATAATACGGATTTTAACACTTCCACAGACGAAATAGCAAATGGTCTTTCAACCATACAAATGACCTCCTATAATGCTCGTACCACAATGAACTTAGACCCCAACATCTGGGAGAAGCTGCCCAACGATACTGCAAATGGCATAGCATATTATCCCTCACTCAAGGGAAGCAGCTATCAGCCGTCAGTTATGTTCACCAAAAAGCTTGAGCTTGAACAGACCAGCGAGGGTACGCCTGCTATCGGCAGCAAAATTGAGTTCAAAACAAAGGCTCTGGTGACTTTCAAAAACGACTTTGGCGGCGACGATGTTATTGCTGAGGATACTGGAAGTTCGTTCAAAGTAAAGGTCGGCAATAAAACCTATATCATTGTCGACAACAAGATTGAGTACACGGCAGACACTGCAGACGACGTAACATTCACGATCATTAATGGCGGCTCTGATTATTTCCCTGCAGATTACTCTGAGGACGTTGTTATAAAATTTGAGAAGAAAGGTCTTACGGCAGGCGACTTTATATTCACACCTGCTAATGACCTGACATTCGACAACGCTGCAAAGGCTGCGACGGTGACAACTGCATTAAAGGGCGTTGGCAAAATCACAGTCAAGTATTACGATGAGAGCGGCAAGGAAGCTGAGCCTATCAACGCTGGCACATACACGGTCAAGATAGATGTTGCTGATGGCGACAACTATAGTGCAGCAACCGACCTCACTTCTGATAAGTGGACATTCACGATAGCAAAGGCTGCCGCTGTGACGATCACCGATTATACCGAAGTTTCATACAGCTGGGTAACCGACAGCGATGAAACAGTGACTGTTGTTGGACTTCCTGCAAATATGGGCGAGGTAACGGTAGAGGAACAGCGTATCGACAGCGCAAATGTTGTTCTAGCAACGCTCGACAACGACAAATGCTATGCTGACGGTAAGTACACTTTCCACCTCGGTCCGAACACTGCTGAAAATGTTGGTCAGGCGGGCATAATCGAGGTTCGGCTTTCAACTCAGAACTATGAGAGAGTAACGTTCCTTGTTATCGTTACGCTCAACAGCAAGGAAAATCAGGAAGCGCCTGACGAAACTGCATTTGATGTAGTATTCACCAACGACGGCGATAACCTCATAGCTACAATCGACACCAAGCTCAAGGGCGTTGAATACAGCTTTGACGGCACAACATGGAGCACTTCCAACACTAAGACCGTTGGTCACGATGTGAGCGTTACCGCTTATATCCGCTATGCAGAAACAGACGGCAAGAACGCAAGTCCGGTTGTTTCCAAGACAGCAAATTCCGGTCACGGCACGCTGATCCACCACGCGGCTGTTGAAGCTACCTGCCAGCATGACGGCAATATTGAGTACTGGGAGTGCAAGGTTTGCGCCAAGTACTACAGCGACGAAGCTGCAGCAACTGAAATCACACTGGCAGACACAGTTCTGGCAAAGACCGACCACAAGTGGTCAGTAAAGTTTGAGTCCAACAAGGACGGTCACTGGCATAAGTGCGAATTCTGCGACGCTGTGACCGAAATCAAGAGCCACATTTCAAGCGGCGCAGCGACCACCAAGTCTGCAGAGTACTGCACAGAGTGCGGCTACGAGATATCCCCGAAGAAGAACGGCGGCAGCAGCGGTGGTCACTACAGCGGCGGAAGCGGCAACAGAGATACAACGAATACCGACACAAATCCTGCAATCAACGGCACTCAGAAGTCTTGGGCAGATATCGCCTCAGATCTTACAAAGCAGACCGGCGGTACTGCAACTATCTCGCTGAACGGCGAAACTACAGTTCCTGCTGACGTGATCAAGGCAATTGTGGACAACAAGATAACTGTCGAGATAATCTCCGACAGCACCAAGAGCTGGATCATTGATGGCTCTGAAATAACGACCGTTTCCTCGCTCGACCTTTCAATTCTGCCCGGCTCGGTGGATACCGGCGCACTTCGTGGAGTAAACGGCGTTAAGCTTGATCTTAGCGTGGCAAACGTTCCCGCAGACCTCAAGGTAGCGTTCAAGAATCAGTATGCGGGTGAATTTGCGAATATCTACAAGCTGACTGACGGCAAGCTGGTGTTCCAGAACTGCGTAAAGCTTGCATCAGACGGAACTGCAATTCTCCCCGACATGACAGCGGGCGAATATGCGGTAATGCTCTGCAAATACAGCGACAGACCCGGCGATATAAACAACGACGGCGCGCTCGACCTTAGCGACGCACTCTCGCTGCTCCGCTATACAGTAGGGCTTGAAACTGGCGAGAACATCATGATGGGCGACTTCAACGGCGACGGCAGAGTTGATCTGGCTGACGCTCTGGCAGTGCTCAGATGGTCGGTCGGGCTGACGGACTGAGTTTAGAAGGCGAATAATAGAAAGATGGGCGCACATTCCGTGCGCCCATCTTTTGAAATCAATTAATCCACTTGTTCATTATGTCGTTCAGCTTGTTCATGTCGAGCGGTTTTGAGATGTGGTCGTTCATGCCTGCGTTTTTGGCTGCAATAACGTCCTCTGCGAAAGCGTTTGCAGTCATTGCAACGATAGGAAGCCCGCCGCAGCCCTTCAGCTTTCGTATCTCCTGCGCCGCTTCATAGCCGTTCATGACCGGCATTTGTATATCCATGAACACCATGCCATAATATTCGCCGCCCTTTTGTGCGACTATGTCAACGGCTTCCTTTCCGTTCACGGCAGATTCCACCGCTGCGCCTGTCATGCCGATTATTTCTTCGGCTATCTCACGGTTGAGGTCGTTGTCCTCGACTATCAGCACCCGCCTGCCCTTATGAGAGGAAATCTTCAGCTTCCCTGCCTCACCGCTGACAGGATCCTGCTTTTTAGTTCCATGCCCCACCAGCTTTCTGAACAGTACGGTCAGCCTTGACCGGAACAGCGGCTTGGTTATAAATGCGTCTGCACCGGCTTCCAGCGCTTCCTTTTCCACCTCAGAACAATCGTATGCAGTGAACACGATTATCGGCACGTCCCTGCCTACTCTGCGGCGTATTTCCCGTGTGGTTTCAATGCCGTCCATATCAGGCATTTTCCAGTCGATTATTACTGCAAAATAGTCGTTTGCCGAATCATGGCGGGAAACTATGCGCTCGACCGCTTCGGCTCCGGAGGTGACCCATTCGCCCTGCATTCCAAGTTCGCCGAGTATTGCCGCCGTGCCCTCGCAGCACGCCCTGTCGTCGTCCACGACAAGCACAGGCAGACTGCCGAACTCCTCCTCAGTGTCAATGTCATTATCCTGAACACGCAGCGCAACGGTGACCGTGAATCTCGTGCCCTTTCCGTATTCGCTGTCCACCTGTATCGTGCCGTTCATCATCTCAACGATATTCTTCGTTATCGCCATGCCAAGACCCGTTCCCGGTATCTTTCCGGTGCGGTTCTCGTCGGCACGTGTGAACGGCTCGAAAATCACCTTTCTGAACTCCTCGGTCATGCCGATACCGTTGTCCTCGACCACAAATTCATAGCACACCATATTGCTGCGGTTGAATTTCTCGGTTATCCCCAGCCGTATAGTTCCCCCGTCCGGCGTGTACTTCACCGCATTCGACAGGATATTTGCCAGCACCTGCTGGATACGCATTCTGTCGCCGATTATGTCCTCGTGTCTTACATCGGTGAGCGATACTGACAGATCGTGTCCGTGCTGCTCCACGCCGGGCTTCATGAGAGTCAGAAGATCGTCTATCAGTTCCGGCAGCGAGATCTCCTCCTGAACAAGGCTGATACCGCCCCGCTCGATCCGGCTCATGTCCAGAACCTCGTTTATCAGCGACAAAAGGTGACGGCTTGAATGCGTTATCTTTTCAAGGCAGTCCAGAACACGATTCTTGTTGTCTATATTTGCGCCGGCGATAGCGGTCATTCCGATAATGGCATTCATGGGCGTGCGTATGTCGTGGGACATATTCGACATGAACAACGTTTTAGCCTGATTCGCACGGCTCGCCGCAAGGAATGCGTCCTTCAGTGCCGCACGAGCCTCACGCTCGTTGTTTTTCGCCTGTGTGACGTCCTGAATGATAAGCAATACTCGTGTGAGCCTGCCGTCCTTAAATTCAAGCGGAATCGCCGACATATTCTTGAACAGCTTCTCGTCCCGTGAGCAGTATTCAAAATTATATATGTCAGTTACAGAGCCAAGGTGACTGCGCAGGTTCTCGACCGCCATCATGCCGGTCATGCTGTTATCGTCCGTCAGCGTTTTGAACTTTGCGTCCATCTCCGCCATAAGTTCGTCATAGGTGCCCGTAGTTTTGAGAAGTTCTTTCCCATAGAGGTTGTGCAGGGTATAGCTGTTGTGCTCAAGGTCGCAGACTGCAAAGCGTTTAACGAGCCTGACCATTCCGCTCAGAAGTTCGTCCATGTCGTGCTTGTCCTTTGCCATCTTATGGAGGTCGTCCTCCGCCTGCTTTGCCTTGGTGATATCCCTCAGGAAGAATATAGCGTGCCTCGGCTCGCCGTTTTCGTCAATATCGCCCGGAAGCACCATATTGCGCACCCAGTATTCAGTCCCGCCATATTCCGCACGGCATTCCAGACTCATTTCGCTGTCCAGCTTGCGAAGTTCCGCCCGAATATAATCACGGTCAAGAAGCAGCCGAAGCGCTTCCCTGCTGTCCTCGTGCACGTGCCCGATGTATCTGCCCACAAGTTCGTCCCAGCTTGTGATATCCCTGAACTTTTCCTGAAGCCTTTCGTTTGCCTTGATGTTCTCAAAGGTATCCTCCTGAAGATCGACATAGTACTCGCAGATATTCGCCTTTGAGTATGCCCTGTGAAAGGCGGCGAACTTTGCGCTTTCGTCCTTTGCACGGTGCTCCTCGTCAGTGTTCACGAATATTCCGGTCATTCGGCTCGGCGTACCGTTTATGCGGCGGTTCACATCAGCGCATTCCTTGAACCAGTGATATGTGCCGTCCTTGCATTTCGCCTGATATTCCACCTGATATTTCTTGCTGTTCGTGACGTCTGCCGCTGAGCTGTAAAACTCCGCAAGCACCCTGTCCCTGTCCTGCGGGTGTACCCTGTTTACCCAAGCGTCAAAGTTATCAGGAAAATCCTCCGGTCCGCTGAACCCCAGCATATTGCGGAATCTCTGGCTCCATGTCACGCCGCTTATCTCTGAGTTCTCGTTAAAATCCACATACCACACGCCGGATTGTATCACGCCGTTCACAAGCGCCAGATTCTGTGCGTCCCACGACATACGAACGGACATTATCCAGATGGGTACGCCGTTTTTGTCCGTGGATTCCACCTTATACGTCCTGACATACACCGGCGTGCTGTCTTTCATCATCATGCGGAAAATGCCTGCGCCCCTGCCAGCCCTGAAGTTGCCCAACTCGAAATAATGCAGATCCTGCGAATAGACCAGCCGCTTGAACGAACCGCCGACGGCTTCCATGAACTCCTCACACTCATAACCGAGGTTTTTCATAAAAAAGTCGCTCATGAACAGTATGCTGAGGTCGTTGTCGTAATATCCGCCTACGCTGCCCACCGCATTGTTCATGGACAGCGCCTGCTTTATTTTCTCTCCGTTTTCCTCCAGAGAACCTGCGTCCCGCTTTTTCAGCAGTACCTTTTCCGTATATATGTCAGAAAACAGCATATCTGAGCCGGTTCCATTCATGTTCCCATAACTCTGCGGCATATCTAACCCTCCGTTGAATGTCGTTGTGAGTACACAAATCTAATCTGCTTACTGACCGTCACTGAACAAAGCGAGTGCGCCGGCTGTCAGGGCGTAGTCCTCGTCCACACGTGCCAGAAGCACATCTGCGCCGTCTGCAGAGCCATTCCTTAGCTGTTCTGTCAGTTCTGAACTGCTCTCGTACAGTCTGTCAAAGCCGAGGTTCACGCATACGCCCTTTAGCGTGTGGGCGGCACGGAAAGCGTCCTGCACTCTGCCGGCTGTCAGGGCGTCTTTGAGTTCGCCCATGCTTGTGTCGTTCAGAAATTTCACTGCAACACGGGAAATTATGGCCTCTCCGCCCAGCCTGCTGACCACGCTGTCGAAGTCAGAGCCCATCATATCATAGCATTCTCTAATAGTCATTTACCTGTATCCTTACTAATTGTTCTGCTGCGATGTCGTTCAAACTCTTATGTACCGAATTTCGCTTTTATATCTTGGTTTATATCAATAAGACAGTCGAGAAGATCGGGATTGAAATGTCCGCATTCGCCGTCAAGTATCATTTTCAGTGCCTTTTCGTGCGGAAGCGCCTTTTTGTACACTCTTTCGCTCACAAGTGCGTCATAAACGTCTGCGATAGACACTATCTGTGCGGAAATAGGTATCTGGTTGCCGATAAGCCCGTCCGGATAGCCCCTGCCGTCCCAGCGTTCATGGTGCCAGCGGCATATCTGGTGCGCTATCTTGATAAGCGGCTCATTCTGGTACTGCTCAAGGCTTTCGATCATATGCGCACCGATAACAGTGTGCGTTTTCATTATCTCGAACTCCTCTTTCGTCAGCTTTCCGGGCTTGTTGAGTATCTTATCGTCAATGCCTATCTTTCCGATATCGTGAAGCGCAGACGCAATGGGTATTAGTATTTTATCGTTGTTGGAGATATTGTATTTGTCCGTTTTCTTTACTATCTGATCTATCAGCATTTCGGTCAGCATACGGATATGCACGACGTGCAGTCCGCTCTCGTTGTTGCGAAATTCGACTATCTGGCTGAGTATGGCGATCATCATGCTGTTGTTCTTTTCTTTTTCGTTTATCTGGTCGGTGACAAGCTTCACCAGACGCCTCTGCTTTGCATAAAGCTTGATGGTGTTGAATACACGGTGATAGACCACCTTTGCGTCGAAAGGCCTGCTGATGTAGTCTGACACGCCCATCTCATAAGCTTCACGCACTGACGTATCAGAATTGTCGCTCGATATCATGATGACCGGAATACTCTCAATAAGGTGGTCCGCATTCATGACACGCAGCACCTCAAAGCCGCTTATGCCCGGCATAACGATATCAAGAAGTACAATGGATATCGACATACCGTATTTCTCAAGCATGGCAAGACATTCCTCGCCGCTCGCCGCCTCGAATATATTGAACTCGCTTTCCAGCATTGACGCCAGCACCTCACGGTTGAGGTCAGAATCGTCAACGATAAGCACATTCAGCTTCTCTGAGTCGTCTGCGGTAAGCCTTGTGTCATCGGTAACGACGGTGTTCTTGCGGTTCTTGGCAAGATACATATTCTTGTCCGCTCTGGAAACTGCGCTGGTGAGAAGTTCCTTTTCAGCCAGAACGCCGCCAATGCTGACGGATAGCTTTAATCCGGAATATCCCGGTATATCCGCGTTGTGGATACGACGCTTTATGTACCGCAGCTGCTGAGTGAACCGGTCGTCCGTTATGCCGGGCATTATCATCAGGAACTCGTCGCCGCCGTATCTCACCAGAGTATCGGTCGCACGAATGCACTTGCGGATAGTGTCCACCACCGTTTTCAGTACAGCGTCGCCGGCGTCATGACCGCAGGTGTCGTTGTAAAGCTTGAAATCGTCAAGGTCTATCATCACGACGCCTGCCGAAATTTCGGCTTTTTTCAGGCATTCCTCAAAATACCGCCTGTTGAAAGCACCGGTCAGTGCGTCGATGTATATTTCGGAATTGTTTCTGGCTATCTTCCCGATTATCTCCTCACGCCCGTTGAGATAGATGAGCGAATCACCGGAGATCTGCTTCGCCATCTCAATAACGCAGGGCTTGTCGTCTATTTCGACATAATGCGCTATCACCTGATATATTTCAGTGCCCAGAAATTCAAGCTTCGTGACCTGCTTTTTTTCCTTGAATGCGTCTGCGGCTGCGATACCTGCGCAGGAAACCGGCTTACCGCCCACGGAAGCCGCAGGAAGTTCGCCGCTCTTGTTCAGGTCCTTTTCCTCAAAAAGAGCGACATACGGGAATATCCTGCTCAATGCGCTCATTTCGTCCTGCGCCTGCTGGCGGGTCATTTTCTCTTCGTTCATCTCTTAATACTCCTCACTTTTGACTATGGCAAACCCTATATTTTTCTGCGGTATGCCAGTTCTTTATATATCGGCATAAGAATGCCATTTCTGCCATATAAAAAACAAAGCCTTACACCATGATAAAGAGTGTCAGACCAAATAAACCCAATATTTCATTGTTATTATATCAGATTAGTCGGAATTTGTCAATCAGGATTTGGTAAAATGAATATATGTTTTTTAGAATGGGACAGACGAAACCGATATATACCCACATATCGCCCGCCCCCCCAAAGCACAATACACCCTATTTCACATGAAGATATTGACAAATCCCCGAAAAGCCATTATAATGTATATAATGAAAAATTATGGCTTTAGGGCTTACTCAGTAAGCCCTATATCAGGAGGTAAACATGACAAAAACGAGAAATCGGCTGATTTCAGTCGGGATCGCACTGCTGGTGCTTATTGCAGCGGCTTTGCTCATCATTCCGCAGGAAACAGCCAGTGCGGCTGCGGCTTGGGACGGAACGACCATCACGCCATTTGGCGGCACTGACGGTACATCACCCGGCACTGCATACGAGATATCAAGCGGCGAACAGCTTGCGTATCTGGCAGATATGGTGAATAAGGGCACCGCCTATAGCGGCGTGTATTTCAAGCTTACCGACGACATTGACCTCGGCGGCAAGGAATGGACGCCGATAGGCTACAGCTCATATGATAGAAATAATAACCGCAGTAATCCCGCTATAATTTTCAGCGGTAACTTTGATGGAAACGGTCATACTATAAGTAATCTGACGATCACAAACCTGAATAAACACCTTGGTCTGTTCGGGTTCAGCAATGGCACGATCAGCAACATTATCCTTGATAATGTAAACATTATATCAACCCATGGCATCGGCGCAATATGCAATAACAACAGCGGCACGATAACAGGCTGCGGCGTCAAGAGCGGAACGCTGACGTTATCAGGCGACAACGGCGGTAATATCGGCGGCATTTGCGAAAATAACAGCGGAACAATAAGCAAGTGCTTTAACGCTGCCAACATTAGCAAAGGCACCGGTAACGCAGGTATTGCTGCAAGCAATACGTCAAGCGGCACTATTGATAACTGCTACAACACCGGCAAGGTCGAAGCAGGATCGCAATACGAAAGCGGAATATGCAGCAGCAGCTACGGTGCTATTCAATATTGCCTGAACCTCGGAAAGGTAAGCAGCAAGGGTACTGCTAACGGCATATGCTCCACAGGTACGGGAACAATAGATCACTGCTACAATGACAGCAACGTGTGCAGTGCCGCTTTATCCGGATATGGTTTTAAGGTAACAAATTCCGGGGACAAGACATCTGCAGAGCTTTGCGGCGACCTCACCGCGCTTGGCTTTGACGAAAATGTTTGGACTAAAGGCAGCGTAGGAAACAGAGTGGTAGACGCTGACAACAGCAGACTTGCCACAATAACCTATAAATATCCGGCTCTTTCCGGTATTGGAACGCCAACAAGAACGGTAGAGTTCTACAACTTCTCGACCACCAGCACTGAGGACTGGCAGGAGTTTACTCCTATCACCACGGCGGACGAGTTTCTGGCGATCAACGATGACCTTGCCGCAGGCGAATACAAAAACTATGTTCTTAAGAACGATATAAACTTTAATGGCAAGGAAATCAAGCCGATAATTGGAGAGAGCTTAAACAGCGACCACTTCAAGTTCAGCGGAAACGGACACACTATCCGCAATTTTAAGATAAACAAACCTGACGATCAGTATGTGGGGCTGTTTGCGATCAACTCTAACGGTTCTCTTATTATGAATCTCGCTGTTGAGAACGGCGAGATCATCGGAGGGGTCCATGTCGGCGGTATCTGCGGATATCTATCCGACAACAGCACGATCTATGGCTGCTCCTTTGACGGAAAAGTGACCGGAACAAGCAGCAGCGGCACAGCCGGCGGTATCTGCGGATCGTTGCTTGGCGGAGAATTAACTAACTGCTTTAACTCAGCAGATGTGACCGGTCAGAACTATGCTGGCGGCGTTGCCGGCCGCAACGGCAGTGGCTATATACAGTACTGCATCAGCGCTGGCACAGTCAGCGGTGCAACAGGCAGAGTGGGCGGCGTTCTCGGATATAAATCATCTTCGGGAACAATTACCCGCTGCTATTATGACAGCGATGTTTGCAAGGTAGAAAATGAATATTCTATTGGCAATATGAACTTGGTGGACTCATCCAAATTATATGTCAACCGCTCAAACACAGGTGCGCTGTGCGTAAATAGCCTGATTCTTGACGCATTCAATGCGAACGGCGAAGTCTGGCAAATGGGAAGCTATGCTGATGAAGCCACAAACGGCAGACTCGGAACAAGAAAAGCTAAATATATCAACCTTATAGGAATAGGTACGCCGAAGTCTTTGAAAACTGATATCTACAACTTCAGCATTAACAGCACGCCGGACTGGGAAACATATGAACCTATTGCTTCGGTCGAGGATTTCAAGAATATCGAAAATAATCTTTCTGGAAACTATGTCCTTACCCAAAATATTGATTTTGAAAGCAAGGGTTCATCTCCTATAGCCTATAAGAGCGGCACGTCCTTCAAGGGAAAGCTCAGCGGCGACGGACATACTATCAGTAATATTGAGGTAGCTAAAACTTATGATACAATCGGCCTGTTCGGAACGAACGACGGTCTGATCATGAACCTTGCGGTAAGCGGCAAGGTTGAAGGCGAAGATTATATCGGCGGAATTTGCGGAAAGAATAACGGCACGATTTATTGCTGCTCTTTTGACGGTGAAGCAACTGTCGATCCGACATCAATTCACAACAACATGATTGGCGGTATCTGCGGTTCAAACTCTGGCGTAATATCTAACTGTTATAGTTCGGCAGATGTCAGCAGCTATAATCGTCAAGACCATACCAAATATGTAGGCGGCATTTGCGGAGAATTAACTGGCAAAGATCCAGTACTTGAGTACTGCATAAGCGTTGGCAAGGTCAGCGGCTACGGCGATAAATTAGTTGTTGGCGGTATTTGCGGATATGCAGGCCGCGTTAGCTACGGCGGCACGTCAGCAATAACCTACTGCTGGTTTGACAGAGACGTAAACAGCCATTTGGGTAACCTTTTCAACTCCGGAAATACCATTACTACTAAAAATAATAATCAATCATATAGTTCCGAATACCTCTGCGGTAATAATATCGGCGGATTTGATTCCGACATCTGGAGTGCCGGAAAGGGGATTGACGTTGTACCCAATGAGAAAGACAACAAGTTTGGCACAAGAACACGCCATTATATGAGCCTTAAGTGCTTCGGCGAATCTGATGGTATTGTCGATGACGTCTTTAACTTCGCCTATGATGGCGGCAATGATGACTGGCAGACCTACACCCTTATCAGCTCAGATAAAGATTTTAGTTTCTATTGGCAGTGGGACGTGAAGTGGTCTGAAAATTACGTTCTCGGCGATGATATAACCCTTACTTATTCCCTTGAACCTAATTCTCAATTAGGAATCCCGAGCCTTAGCGCAGGTACATTCACCGGCAAGTTCAGCGGCAACGGACACACTATCAGCAATGTAACGGTAAACTTATCTGACACTGATTATATCGGTCTGTTCGGCACTAACCAAGGTCTTATCATGGACCTCAGCGTTAAGGGTGATATCACCGGAAAGGACTACACAGGCGGTATCTGCGGCATGAACCAAGGAACGATCTACCGCTGCTCGTTCGAGGGTAATGTAAACGGTCAGAATAATGTTGGCGGTATCTGCGGATATAACGGTTCAGATGGCACTGCTAACGGAAAGATCAAGAATTGCTATGTTGTGGGAGATGCAGCGGGTAATTCATCTGTCAGCGGTATCTGCGGCAAAAACAATGCTAGCGGCGACACAGTCGAAAACTGCTATTTTGCAGGAAAAGTGACTTCCAATGTTAATGGTTCTTATTCTCCGATAGCTAAAGGCGGTACTATCAAAAACTGCTACTTTAACAGGGAACTTTGTGCGGCAAGCAATGTATCCGGCTCAATGACAGGTCTTACCACTGAAATGATGACCAATGACAGTGCGCTTGCTTCCTACACCATGAATGGCTTTAGTTCGTTCCTGACAAAGAAAGAGAACGACAAGGGCGAAAACGGCGCCGGAACTGCATATTACCCCTCATTCTCCAAGGATAACGCACCCAGCGTTGGATACACGGCAGAACTCACACTCACGAAGGCTTCACCCGAAACGCCTGTTTTAGGTGATGATATCGTGTTTGATTGCTCAATGACATTTACTTTCGATAACGGCGGTTCTACTAATTATATCAGTTTAGGTAATTTTTCAATAAAAATAGGCGATGACGTTGTTGTTGAAAGCAATGACTTTACGGCAGACGTTAATAATCAAACGTTCAGCGCACAATGCAAGACAACACAGGCAGGCAAAGTCACATATACTCTCGTTTATAATAACCCTAACTGCGCATATATCGACGGTGAATTTACAAAGGATCTCGTGGTCGATGTTGAGAAATTAACGCTCACCGCAGACAAATTCACATTCACCGCTCCGACAGACCTTGAATTTAACAACACGGCAAAGTCAGCCACGGTGACGGCTAATTCCGACACTGACGGTATTGGCGATATCATCGCTGTGAAGTATTACGACGTAAATGGCAAGGAATGCGAGCCTATCAACGCGGGCAAATACACAGTCAAGATAGACGTTGCCATGAGCAAGAACTATAAGGCAGCTGCCGACCTTACTTCTGACGGTTGGAAGTTCACAATAGAAAAAGCTCCTGCCCTGACGCTTCCCGATATCAATGTGTCGTATAGCTGGGTAACTAACGGCGAAATAACGATCCCTGTTACAGGGCTTCCTGAAAATATGGGTCAGACAGCTGAAAAAGCTTGGGAAATCTTAGGACCGGTTAATGTGACCTGTGTCAATCGCGGCTGCTATTCTGACGGAAAATTCACTTTCATACTTGGTCCGAATACTGCTGACGAAATAGGCAAGACGGGTTCGCTTACGATTACGCTTGCTGCGGATAATTATGTAAGCGTTAAGTTTACGGTCGTAGTTACACTGAACGACAAGAACAATCAGGAAGCACCCGATTCAACTGCGTTTGACGTTGTATTCACCAATGACGGCAGCGCTCTTACGGCTGAAATTAAGACTGAACTCAATGGCGTTGAGTACAGCTTTGACGGCAAAACATGGAGCGGCGTAAACACCAAGACCGTTGCTCACCTTGAGGACGTAACCGCCTATATCCGCTATGCAGAAACGGACGGCAAGAACGCAAGTCCGGCTGTTTCAAAGACGGTGAAATCCGGTCATGGTACGCTTGTTCACCATGAAGCTATTGTAGCCACCTGCCAGCATGACGGCAATACCGAGTACTGGGAATGCGAGGTTTGCGCTAAGTACTACAGTGATGAAGCAGCAGCAACTGAAATCGCTCTGGCAGACACGGTTATTGCAAAGACAGACCACAAGTGGTCAGTAAAGTTTGAGTCGAATAAGGACGGTCACTGGCACAAGTGCGAATACTGCGACGCCGTGACCGACACAGAAAGCCATATTTCAAGCGGCGCAGCGACTACCACAACTGCTGAATACTGCACAGAGTGCGGATACGAGATATCTCCGAAGAAAAACAGCGGCAGCAGCGGCAACGGCGGCGGTCACTATAGCGGCGGAAGTGGCTACAGAGATACCACCAATACCGACACAAACCCCACAATCAACGGCACTGAAAAGAGTTGGGCAGACATTGCCGCAGACCTCTCAAAGATGACCGGAGGCACAGTGACCATTACGCTTAACGGCGAAACCACCGTTCCCGCTGACGTAATCAAGGCAATTGCGGACAATAAGATAACGGTCGAGTTCGTTTCCGACAGTTCCAAGAGCTGGATTATTGACGGCGCTAAGATAACGGCTGTTTCTGCAGTTGATCTCTCAATACTGCCCGGCTCAGTAGATACTGGTTCGCTGCGTGGAGTAACGGGCGTTAAGTTCAAGCTGAACGCAAACATTCCCGCAGACCTTAAGGTAGCGTTCAAGAATCAATATGCAGGCGAATTTGCGAATATCTACAGGCTGGTAGATAACAAGCTTGTATTCCAGAACTGCGTAAAGGTTGCCGAGGACGGATCTGCAGTTCTTTCCGACATGACAGCGGGCGAATATGCAGTAATGCTCGGCAAATACAGCGACAGGCTCGGTGACGTGAATAACGACGGCGTGCTCAACGTAGGCGACGCACTCTCACTTCTCCGCTATTCAATAGGGCTTGAAAAGGGCGAGAACCTCCAGATGGGCGACTTCAACGGCGACGGCAAGATAGATCTTGCTGACGCTCTGGCAGTGCTCAGATGGTCAGTCGGGCTGACTGCCTGAGTTTGTACGCAAACTAAATAGAACTGATGGGCGCACGGAACGTGCGCCCATTGATTTTGTTTAGCATAATTGCATTGCAGCCTTTCTAAATAGTGTTCGTATTGAGGATTACGCAAGTAGGTTGGCTATGGAAGCTATAAACAAGCGTAGATGATGGCTTATAGTTCGTTTTCAGTTTAAGTGCTTTTGTGAATACACAGCGTTTTTCCCTCGCCGTACGCCGCTCAGGCATTAGATGTCCGCAAACATACCACTATACGCAAGACAAAACAATGAGCGCACATTCCGTGCGCCCATCTCTTATATGTTCAGTTCAGACTGAATTAAGCCGTCAGCCCGACTGCCTTTCTGAGCACTGTCAGAGCGTCAGCCAGATCAACTATGCTGTCGTTGTTCATTTCGCCCATAGGCAGATTCTCGCACTGTTCAAGCCTTACTGTATAGCGAAGCAGTGAAGCGGCGTCTCTCACGTCAACTATGCCGTCGTTGTTTACGTCGCCGAGCAGATCGGTGTACTTGCTTACCATCACTGCATATTCGCCTGCTGCCATATCGGGAAGAACTGCAGTTCCGTCATTAGCAAGCTTTACGCAGTTCTGGAATACCAGCTTGCCGTTTACAAGCTTGTAGATATTCGCAAACTCGCCTGCATACTGATTCTTGAACGCTACCTTAAGGTCTGCGGGAACGTTCTCTGCGTTCAGCTTTAGCTTAACGCCCGTTACCCCACGCAGTGCGCTGGTATCAGCCGAACCGGGGAGTATCGAGAGATCAACTGCAGAAACAGTCGTTATCTCAGCGCCGTCAATGATCCAGCTCTTGGTGCTGTCGGAGATTATCTCTGCTGTGATCTTGCTGTCCGCAATTGCCTTGATCACATCAGCGGGAAGTGTGGTTTCGCCGTTAAGCGTAATGACCACTGTGCCGCCGATCATCTTTGAGAGGTCTGCGGCAATGTCCGTCCAACTCTTTTCAGTGCCGTTGATTTCCGGCTTGGTTTCGGTCGGAGTGGTATCTCTGTAGCCGCTTCCGCCGCTATAGTGACCGCCGCTGGTGCTGCCGCCGTTCTTCTTCGGGGAAATTATGTAGCCGCACTCTGTGCAGTATTCAGCGGACGTGGTGGTTGCTTCGCCGCTTGAAATATGGCTCTGCTTTTCGGTAACTTCGTCACAGTATTCACACTTGTGCCAGTGGCCGTCCTTGTCGCTTTCGTACTTGTCTAACCACTTGTGATCTGTCTTTGCAAGAACTGTGTCAGCCAGAGCGATTTCAGTTGCTGCTGCTTCATCACCGAAGTACTTACCGCAGGTCTTGCACTCCCAATACTCGGTATTGCCGTCGTGCTGACAGGTAGCTTCAACAGCTTTATGGTGAGTCGGCGTGCCATGACCGGAGTTTGCTGTCTTGGAAACAGCCGGACTTGCGTTGTTTTCGTCAGTTTCAGCTAAACGGATATACGCAGTAACGCTCTTGTCATGACCAATGGTCATGGTGTTTTCGCTGCTCCATGTTGTGCCGTCAAAGCTGTACTCAACGTCCTTAAGCGTGGTCTTTATTGTTGCTATAAGGTCGTCGCCGTTGTTAGTGAACTCAATGTCAAACGCAGTTTCGTCAGGCGCTTCCTGATTATCCTTGTTGGTCAGGGTTATCTTAACGTTAAATTCAATGTGTTCGTAGTTCCGCGAAACCAGCCTAACTTCAATTGTGCCAGTCTTGCCTATATCGTCAACGGTATTCGTGCCAAGATGGAACGTGTACTGTCCGTCGGCAAAGCAGTTGTCGTCAGCCAGCGTGTCTGCACCAGAGATATCGCCCGAAATAACCTGACTTAGTACAAAATCATTCTTATCATTATCAGGAATTTCCGCAACCGTTACCGTTATATCTTCGTCAGTTGACCACCGATAAGAAACATTGATATCGGGAAGCGTCAGGGCAGGAGCTTTTGCTATCGTGAATGTCCATGTATCAGCGGAAAGGTCGGCAGCCGCCTTATAGTTCTTGCCCTTGGCAACATCTATCATAACTGTGTATGTGCCTGCGTTTATGGGCTCAGATACGTACTGCTTCATTCCCGTATCATAATACTTGACCTTGATTTCGCCAACGCCATTTAATGCAGTCGTTACCGTGGGTAACTTTGCTGTGCCGTCAAATACAAGGTCAGTCGGAGCGGTGAACTTGAAGTCGCCTGCAGTGAGCGTCTTTTTCTCAACGTTGACCACGAGTTCTTTAGTCAGTCTTTTTGTGCAGAACGCAGAATACGGATTCCAATAAACAAGGGTAAATTTGACGTCGCCCGCCTCCGTTATTGTATCAGACCCGTTAAACGTTATTTTATCAGCATTTAGGTCAAGCTGATCGCCCTCAAAGAAAAGTATTTCACCATGAGCTTCAGTATTCACATTCACTGAAAAATAGTCAGGAGATGTGCAATAAGCGACAGCGCCGTTGTCGAAATTCAGCTTCAAGCCGACAGTAAACTCGATCTCACCGTCCAGAACAGGCTTTTCGGGTGAAGCCTTAGTGAATGTAAGCTCTGTGGTGTATCCAACGCTAGAGGCGTTATCCTCGGAGAATGAGAGATAATAGAGAATGCCGTTTTCTGTGTCGTTGGCTTTCTTCATCATGAATGCCGGACTGTTCATCTTAGTAAGTGCGTCAGCGCCGGTCATTTCCAGAGTTGTAAGACCAGTGCCGCCGTTCACAACTTCATCTGTGTAAAGGTCCTTGTTGTAATAGCAGTTATCAACAGAACCTACTGTAATATTATTGCCTATAACACTTCCGTTTGCTACAGGAGCAACTTTATCCGTACCGTTAACCGTTCCGACAAAATAGCAGTTCTTCACCGTTGAGCCGTTATTTTGACCGCAAACGCCGCCTGCATAGTCGCCGGTTGCCTTAACATCAGCAAAGACATAGCAATTGGCGATAAGACCCTTGCTATATCCGCAGATAGTGCCGACAGAGTTGCCGCCGGTAACTTTACCACCAACAACGCCAAGGTTCATGATCGTAGCATTTTCGTAAATATACCCAAACAAGCCGACATTGTCGCCGCTGGAGTTTATCGTGAAATTGCTGATGGTGTGACCGTCGCCGCTGAAATAGCCATCGAACCAAGTATCGCTGGGAACTATCGGATCAATTACCTTGCCCCCAAAGTCTATATCACTCATGAGGACGAAATTATTGTTCGCGTCGCCATCAATTTTATTGAGATCTGCCGCTGAGTTAATAGAACATATGTCTTCCATTCAGGGAAATTACCGGAATAATCAAAGTTATAGACATCCACATCTATACTTTTCGGTGTGCCAATGTCAATAAGGTGGATATATGTGTACGTTTTCTTGCCGAATCTGTCGTTATCTTCATTTACAACAACATCGCTATCACTATTAGGAATATTGCCATAATCCCAAACGCTGCCACTACTATTAGTAAATGGCGACAACTCAGTAACGTCGGAGCACAGTGCCGTTGTAGTCAAAGCGCCGACCTTAGCATTATCGTTATTTTCCGTACCGCCAATGGCATAATTGTTATCCACCTTGCCGACTTCGTAGTCATAATAGCAGTAGCCTACAGCAGCTGAACCCTGTGTTTCTCCGACCACGCCGCCAACATAATATCCTGAACTTTGAATCGTGCCAACGCTTATGGAGTATGAAACAGCACCGGCACATTCTAATCCGCAAATGCCGCCCACATCATCATTGCCTATAATATCGCCCGAATTGAAGCAGTTGCTGATTATACCATCATCAGTATAATTTCTACCGCAGATACCGCCGATAGAGGTACTTCCGCTCACCGTTCCGTCAAAGGAGCAGGCGTATATTCTGCCTTCGTTATGTCCGCAGATACCGCCGACATATCTGTCACCGGTAACGTTGCCGCCCTTAACAGCAAGATTCATAATTAAGCCGCTGTTATAGCCGAACAGACCTATATAATCTTCACTCGATTTGTTTATCTTGAAATTGCTGATGGTATGTCCGTCGCCGCTGAATCTGCCCATGAACGAGTCAAATTGTTCGCATATCGGGTCAATTTCCTCACCCTTGAGGTCGATATTGTTCATAAGGACATAGTATTTATAGCGGGAATCATCGGTCTTTCCAATTGCCAAGAACTCTTCTGCCGTGGTGATAGGAATAAAATCGTCATAGGTCGTACCGTCAGCCGCAATGCTGAAGTCGTATTTCGGAGTGACTACTCCTGCTGTCACAGCTTTTCCAACACCCTTAAGGCTCGGATAAGTATTCGCTCCTGTCTTTAATCTGCCAACTACACTGTCGCTGCTGCCTGCGTTCCAAATAGTGTCGTCGAAGTCAGTCGGCAAGTTACCGTTGCAAAGTACTGCGGTGGTTAAACCTGTGCCGTAGCCTTTGGCAGTACCGCACACGGTGCTGTCATAGTAGCAATTTAGCACGCCTCCGTCTTCTTTTCCAATACCATAACCTACGCCGTTGCCACTAATTACCTTACCAAAGTTTAAGCAATTTTTGCGATTTTTTGGATTTGTCAATAATTTTGCCGAAGATTTGTGCTGAAATATGGCAAATCTTGTTTCTGACACCGGCTGATCCTGCTGTGCTTTCAGGGGCAAATAAATTGGCTTTATTATGCTGATATATATATGCAATCCGCATGGCAGGCTATGGCGATATGTTTTCCACAAATCACGGATCAAAATACTTCCTCGGCGAAACGCCTGCACGCTCCACAAAAGCCTTATAAAAATTCGAGTAGGTAGAAAAACCACTTCTGTCGCAGACTTCCTGCGGTGAAATTCCGCTTTTCAGAAGCTCTTTCGCAAGATTTATCTTTTTCATAAGAATGTAGTTGTGCACGGACGTCTTGGCGTACTCCTTGAATCGGTGGGAAATGTAGTACTTCGACACGAAAAACTCGGCTGAAAGCTCGTCGAGCGACGGTGCGTCAATGAAGTTCTCGTTCAGGTAGGCTATAACTCGGCTGACAATATCGCTCGGTTCAGCTTCGACCGGGCTTATTTCGGAAAACTCCTTTTTCAGCTTGTCGAGAATAAGCATTATGCAGCTTTCGGCGACATACCCCGACAGTTCGTCCTGCGAAATATAGCTTCTGAACGCATTGTCAAGCAGCTTTCGCAGCTGGTCGTATTCTCTGCCGGCAAAGGAAACGAGGTGCGTTTTCTTTTCTTCGGCGAGTTCGTTTATGCTTCTGATAAAGCCGTTTATGCCGCTGTTTTTCGCCAGATATGAGTTGAATATCCACAGAACATACCGCTCATACGGGACGTTTTCTTCGATAACGGGACGGTGCAGCTTTCCGGGCGGGATTATCAGCACATCTCCTTTTTTCAGTTCGTAGCTTTCGTTTTCAACGTAATACTTTACGCTGCCGTCCGCAAAGAAATATATCTCATAATGATCGTGGCTGTGGAACAGTATGGGCGCAGTGTACCTGTCCTTGTTGTGGGACAGCTTAAAATCGTTTTTCATAAGTTAATTATACAGCAGCTTTTGAAATATTTCAAGTACCATTCAGCAATCTTTGATATTTTATTGCTCACAGAATCATGCTATAATAAATCTAAAGAAATGAAAGGAGCGCACCTCTATGGAAAGCGTTGGCAGCGAGTACTTTGAAAAAATAACGACAGCGGACTCGATGATATTCGACCGCTTCAGGAGAAAAGAATCCCTCAACGGACACTGGCATTATGCCGTTGACCAGTACGACGTATTTCTAAGACAAAAGTGGTTCAATGAGAATTACTACGACGCAGGCGGAAACACGCTGCCCGTGGATTACTCATTTGACGAATGGGAACTGATGGACCTGCCCTGCTGCTGGAATACCGTTGACAGAATGTATATGCTGTACGAGGGCAGCATGGTGTTCACCAGAAAATTCATCTATGCAAAGCAGAATGAAGATGAACGCATGATACTCAAAATCGGCGCAGCAAACTATATCTGCCGTGTGTTCCTCAACAAGAAGTACGTTGGAATGCACCGCGGCGGCTCAACTCCCGCCTACTTCGACATAACCGACTATCTGCAGCACGACAACCGGATATTCCTGCAGGTCGATAACACAAGACGCAATAATCAGGTACCCATGGAAAATACCGACTGGTTCAATTACGGCGGAGTTTATCGTGATATCGACCTTTTCCGTGTACCGAAAGTTCATATCAGGGATTTCAAAATTGCGCTTGAACCGGACAGCGGGTTCAGGAAAATACGTGCGGGCGTCAGCGTTTCTGAGAACTACAGCGGTACGGCGTTCCTCACCATAAACGAACTTGGGGTAACGCAGAAAATCGTAATCACAAACGGCTCAGGCGAACTGATTTTCGACGCCACGCCTGAACTGTGGTCGCCCGAAAACCCGAAGCTGTACGACGTCACGCTGGAATGCGCAGGCGACAAGGTTCGTGACAGGGTGGGCTTCCGTGAGATACGTGTTAAGGGAATGGACATCGTCTTGAACGGAAAGCCGCTGTTCCTGCGCGGAATAAGCTGTCACGAGGACAGCGTGGAGCACGGAAAGGCTCTCACCGACGAGGAGCGTATAGAAAATATCAATGCTGCAAAGGAACTTGGCTGTAATTTCATGCGTGTGGCTCACTACCCGCACAACGAGAGAATGGCGCAGCTTGCCGACGAAATGGGTCTGCTTCTGTGGGAGGAGGTTCCGGTCTACTGGGATATCAGGTTCGATTCTGAGGACACGTACAGCGACGCAGAAAATCAGCTTCGTGAGCTGATAACCCGTGACTTCAACCGTGCGAGCGTCATAATCTGGTCGGTCGGAAATGAAAACGACGATACGGACGACAGGCTTAAATTCATGAGCCGTCTTGCAGAATGCGCTCACTCCATCGACAAAACTAGAATGGTTTCCGCAGCCTGCCTTGTGAACTCCCAGAAGAACGCTATCGAGGACAGGCTGGAGCAGTACCTCGACATAATCGGGCTGAATGAATACTGCGGCTGGTACACTGCGGAATGGCGTATGCTGCCTGAGCTTTTTGAAAACAGCGACCCTAAAAAGCCCGTAATAATCACGGAATTCGGCGCAGACGCCTACCCGAAATTACACGGCACGATAACCGACAAGGGCACCGAGGACTGTCAGGCTTATGTCTACGAAAGGCAGACGGAAACTATCCGGAATATCGCCTACATCAAGGGCATGACCCCATGGATACTCCACGATTTCCGCTGCCCCAGAAGAACCTCCGTCAACCAGCGGTACTACAACACAAAGGGGCTGCTTTCTGCGGATAAGAAGTACAAAAAATCTGCGTTCTTTGTGCTGCAGGAGTTTTACAGGTCGCTGGGCGGGAAATAAATGATGTGAATTTATCGCCGGCGGATATTATAGCCTACCCAAAATATAATATAACAGAAGCGGGAGTCCTTGGGCTCTCGCTTTTGTTACGTATATAGGAGAAATTACCGCCATGGTTTATTTCTACATTTAAGTATACCAAATATCATTGTACTTTTCAGTGCAATTATCATACGATAAGTGCCAGCCAAATTTTCATGCTCCGTCAGACGAATCATTTCGCAAGTTCCTTGTAAGCTTCAAGATTTTTTGCGATCAGCCTGCGGGAAATTGCTTCAACATCGTCATCGGGAGCGGTCTGCAGCTTTTCCGCTTCCGAAAATTTCATAATGATGTTTGATTATGTGCACTGTCTACCTAATACGCACCGCACCGCCAGTCCCTCCACCCTCAGCACATAGTCGCAGTGCCTTTCGATATCACCTGCATTATGGCTCGTCATGAGTATAGTTCTGCCGAACCTGTGAAACTCGTCGATTATACTGTCCGCAATTGCTATGCCCTCGGTATCAAGGGCGTTCATAGGCTCGTCGAGGATAAGGTAATCAGGATTTTCCATTATCGCCTGAGCGAGCCGCAGACGCTGCTTCATGCCCAGCGAATAGTTCTTGTATCTGGTTTTAGCTGCGCCGTCCAGCCCCACCCTTTTCAGAACATCTGAAACTTCGTTTTTCCCGATGATCTTTCTGACAGAAGCCAGCAGCATAAGATTCTCAAAGCCCGTGTAATGCCCTATAAACTCAGGCGAATTTATTATCACGCCGCAGTTCGGGATAAAATCCCGCCGTTGCCCAAGCCGTTCGCCGTCAATGATTATTTCGCCGCTGTCGGGCTTTGAGTAACCGCAAATCAGCTTCATCAGAACGCTTTTACCGCAGCCGTTTTCACCGATCAATCCAACGCATTTCCCTGTTTCGATCGTGAGGTTTACGCCCTCGAAAATGCGTTTATTTTTGTATGCCTTTGAAATATTCCGTAACTCAATCATAACAGCACCTCTTTCTTATTCTTGAAACGCATATAGCAGCCGAAAACAGCCGCCAAGCAGACTGCAGCTTCGCAGCCTATCGCAACGAGATTCGTCCCTGATAAATCCACCAACGCCGCCGGTATGTCGGTGAAAAAATCGACCATTATAAGCACTATTGCCAGCCCTGCTCCCGCAATATCTGCTGCGCCTGAACTAAGGCTTCTGCGAAGAATCAGACTTGTTCCAGACGAAAGAAACAGCAGCACAAACTGACGCAAGAAATACAGCGCTGCAATGTTTGCAATACCCGATAAACCGCATAGCAAAGCCGTGTACGCAATGGGCGCAATCGTCATCACAGCAGAGCCGAACAGAGCGTTTGCAGCCTGCTTTTTTATCACATATCCAAAATACTGCAGTCGGGAATCGAACCGTGAAATTATCAGTTCCCTTTCCGGTATTCCTGACGTAATAAAGACGACGGCAAGAATAATATTCATTACGCTGCAAAGCATTACGAACAGCGGAAACGGGTCGAACGAAAACTCCTGCAGAACTGATTTTTCCAGATAGGCTATCCTCAGCAAAGCCGCTGAATCGACCGAAAATCCGCTGATACTCAAAACGCTGAACAGCGAAAAAACAGCGATAAAAAAGCTGTAGGAATACCACCTCATTGCCGCTCCTTTCGCAGTATTTCTTTAGTCGGAACAAGCCCTGTAATCAGCGCAGCACCGCCCCATGCAAGATACACGTTCAGAGAAACGGCGGGGCTTATCACGGGTTTCGGGTACACTCCGTAAAACCACACGCAGATATACGGGACAAGGTTTGGTGCGGCAAAGCACATTGCAAGTCCGCCTGAAATCAACGTTATTTCAGCAAGAATTATTGCGCTCTTTTTTATAAGATAGTTCAGATCGACTGATAATATATTCAGGATCGAAATGCCCAAAACGGCGGAAATAAGCCAGATAATTACCGAAAACGGGCTAAAGCAGGACGCAGTATTTTCGGGCGAAAGCATTAACGAAACGGCGCAGGACGCCGGCAAATACACCGCAATATAAAGCAGCGAAAAAAGTTCTGCACGTGAGATACTGAGCAGCTTTGCACGGAACACTGTTTTGCACCGGATATCGAACATTGAATGCTCGTATAAAAAATCTGTCTGAACCGCAAAGTACATCAGATAAAACACTGCAATATTGAACGGCTGTTGGTAAATCGCTATCGGTGTACCGTTGTAGCTTCCCGATGGCACAATAACGCAGGCGAACCCTGCAATTGCGCCGACTATCGCCGTTTTAACCAGACTTTTTTTCATTTTGCATACCCTTTATAAAAAACGCTATTGAAGCAAATATCGGCGGGATCAGCGATATCAGAGGGGACCACGCCGGAACGTTACTGCTTTCCGCTCCCATCATCAGCATATTGCTGGGGCGCAGCGATTTGAGTATTGCTCCTGCGAAAGTACCGTAAAGCGGCTCGGCAAGCGTTCCTGCGATCACGGACACCGCAGTGTAATACCCCGCTGGGACAATAACGCTCATGTATTTTTTTCGCAGGAACAGGTAGGCAGTACAGGCAAAGGCGCAGTACACAAACGGGAAAATCGCATATTTATATACGCCCTCAAGAGCAAAATAAGCAAGCGGGCAGTTCCACGAAAATCCCTCGCCGAAAATATCATTCAGGAACGAACGGCTGTAGTTTTCGTCTATTACGACAGGGTGGAAACTTGCGCCGAAAAGCCAGAATATCAGAAATCCCAGATAAAGAGCCGCTGCCGCTGTCAGCGAAACACGAAGAATATCGCTGCATACAAGCCTTGAAAACCGCTTTACTCTGGGCTTCGCATTGCCGTAATAACCGCCGCAGAGCCTGATAAAGCCGAATGAAAACAATACCGCAAGCAGCGGAAGAACCAGCTGCATTATTGCAGAACCGTTTATCATGCAGTATGAAAAGCCCCAGCTTATCACAAATTCTGCCTGCGAACCGCCGAGTTCTGTTCGGGTGTTTTTTATCAGATATTCAAACACTCTCGACGACAAGCCCCATGAAATAAACAGCATAACAGAGCAGCTTATCGCCCCGATAACAGCGTAAACGTTAAGATATTTTTTCATTTTCATCACCATAATTACTTCCGAAGATCTGCGCCGAAACGGCGGCATAATGCGTCCTCTGAACTGATGTTACCACACCAGTTTCTCAAAGTCAACAGCATACGGAAAACTGGTTCAGAAATCGGGAAAAGTGGCTGGAATTCAGGGGTTTATCGCCTTGACAACGGTTTTGGATAGGATTATAATTTATATATGATCTTGATTCAGAGGTGAATATTTATGATAAAAATTGCACTATGCGATGATGATTTGATATACATTGATTCTGTGCTCAGGCCGCTTGTTTCTAAGGCGCTGAAAAACGCTGAAATTCAGGCGGAGGTATGCTTCTTCAATGACGGAAGCAAGCTTATTCAAGAGTTCAAAGAGCACCGTGATTTTGATATCGTGATACTGGATATAGATATGCCGAAAGCAAATGGTAAAGCCATTGCCGAGCAGCTTAGAATGATGAACGGCGATTTTACGCTTGCCTTTATTACTGCGTTATCCGACGAGGCAATAAACACTATCCCCTATTCAATCAAGGCGTTTATTCCGAAAGACATTTCAGGAAACAGAATGCAGGACGCACTTGAAAAGCTGTTCAGAGAATGCTCCATACAGAAACCCAGATATCAGGTTTTTGAAATAATCAGGGATAATACCGCCGCATTTGTCAGGATAAATAATAATGATATTTTGTATTTTCAGAACAAATCGGAACGCATATATCTTCACACGAACGATGAACGCTTCCTGCTCACAGACCGCAGTATAAAGCGGTTTGAGCAGCATTATGACCTGAGTGGATTCTGCAGGATACACACCGATCTTATCGTAAATCTGAGCAAGGTGTACGAAATATTGAAGAACGATATCCTGCTGACAAACGGCGAAAAGCTTCCGGTCAGCAGACGCCGCAGGAACGATTTAATAACGGCTTTCGCAGATATGATAACGACAAGGTACGGTGAATGATGGAACTAATTGATATATGTGCGTGCTTCATTGAAATCATGGTGGGATCAGTGTTTTCGTGGCTTCTGCTGAAAAAATCCCGCAATATAATACCTCTGGCTGCGGTCATAATTATCGGGACAGCCGCGAAGTTCCTGCTTTTTAACGTTTCCACGCCGGTTGGTTATTTGGTGACGGCACTGATCTATTTTTTCGGGAATGCTTTTCTTTCAGGGGATAAGCTGGCAAAGAAAATATCTGTTTCGGTGACTGCGGCGTATATCGTCTGCATTTCAGATTTCATTTTCGGCAGTATTATCGCTTTGCTGTCCGAAAAGGGCTTCGGGCAGCTAAGGGCGGAATGGCTCATTATTCATTCGTTAAGCGTACTTGCGTTCATTCCCGCATTTCTGCTTCTGCGGAAAATACCACGAAATACGCCAAACAAGTTCTATTCGTTTTTTGCCGGAACAATGTCCGGATTTTGTATCGTCGCAATAATCGTAACGGGTGGTTTTCGGGGAAGCGCAATGAACTTAAGCAGAGAAAATATGCTTGCGGCGGCTCTGGTGGCTTTGATTTTTTATGCTGCGAGCATTATCGTTGTGGGTTTCTTTTCGCAGCTTTGCATAGGCGTTGACCGTGAGCAGAAGCTGCTTTTGCTAGAAACGAACTACAAGAATTTCAGCGAACAGATAGAACTTCGCAGAGAAAATGAGCAGGCTTTAAGAAAATTCCGGCATGATATAATCAACTATCTGAGCGACATCAGGGGTCTTATCGCCATGAATGAAAAAGACAGCGCACTGAAGCTTCTTGAGGAAACGGCAGGAAAAGCGGAACTGCCGAACCTCGGTTCGATCGACACGGGTAATGTTTTCGCAGACGTTGTGATATCCTCCAAAGCCGTAGTGTGCAGGCGGAAAAATATAATGTTCGAGTACAGAAGCGTTTCGCTGAAAGAGCAGAAAATCGAAGCAGCAGATATTTCCTCTTTGCTTTCCAATTTGCTTGATAACGCCGTTGAAGCCGCTGAAAACTGTACTGATCCGTACGTTAAACTTGATATATTCGTCCATAACGTGTACTTGGTTTTTCGTGTGGAAAACAGCGTTTGTAACGCCGTTCGGTCGGATACGCAGCGCATACAATCAACAAAAGAGGACCGTTCACTGCATGGCTGCGGAATGGATATAATACGTGAAATAGCTGAAAAGTATGGCGGGAGTTTTACTTGGAAGTCTGATAATGATCGCTTTATTGCTACGGTGCTGATGAGGGGGTAATGAGCAGATATTTTGTCTGAATCGGGAATGTCCTACAGCGTCTATAACCAAATTGAGGGCAGCCACTGATCTGGCTGCCCTCACCGTTCTATTATGAACCTATGTCCGGAGATGTATTATCGCTGATCGTCCATTCTCCGGTTCTTGTATCCTGAGTCAGGTAAAAATACTGTTCAGTATAACCGTCGTCCAGAAACGTCTTGGTGTGGTCGTACTCCGTATAATATTTCGCCCATACTACAATAAAGTGTTCATCAAGATATTCGTCTGTCCAGCACCTTGCCTGTGCAAGTTCACTGCCGGAATACATAGCCTTTACACGTGCCGTTTCATCTTCATCGACCTTTATTTCCTCAATGCGCAGGGCTATTGTATATTCCTTGTCAGCCTGACCCTCTATCGCACTTCTGACTGTTTCTGTAGGCTCAGCAGACGGTTTTTGCAGCCACGGGTCAAACAATCCAAATTCATATGCAGCGAACCCGCAAAGTCCTAATACGGCAATGACAGCAGCAGCTAAAACCGCAATTCGTTTTGTACTTTTTTTCAGCGAACGTATTCTGTTATAAGAAATTGCTTCATCAACATACTTGCTGTCGATCTCGCTCATAGCTTCGGCAAACATCTTTGAGTTCATATAAATACCTCCCTTTCGATCAAATACTTTTTCATTTTCCGACGGAGACGTGTAAGCCGGACAGAGATATTTTTCTCTGTAAGCCCAACAAACTCGGCTATTTCCCTGCAGCTGTCCGAAAACCAATACCGCCGCATGAATATAACACGATTTTCGGCTGTCAGCGTATCCAGAAAGCCTTCAATTATTCGTGCCAGCTCCCTCGCTTCAAATTCCGTTTCTACTGTGTTCCGGTCTGCTATGCAGGCGTCTATCTCCTCCATGGCTACCGCATGGGTACTGCTCCGCTTAGCGGCTTCTTTTCTGTAATACATTTTCAGCGAAATGTTCCGGACTATCTTGCAAACGTAAGTCAGCAGCGGATCAGGCTTTTCCGGCGGGATCGCATTCCATGCTCCAAGATAAGCGTCGTTTACGCATTCCTCTGCGTCCTGCCTGTTGTTCACTATGTTGTATGAGAGCCTGCGGCAGACCTTGCCGTATTTGCTGTCAAGTTCCCGAATCGCCTGTTCCGACCGTCCGAAAAACAATTCAATGATTTTTTCATCTTCCATCATCTTTCCGCCTCCTTTCCGGCTTCATCTATATACTACGGTTTCAGCGGTTGATACTACATCAAATTCTGAATTTTCTAGAAAAAATTATAACATAGATTCTTCCGCTGTGCAATATGTGTATTTTTTAGCTAAAAAAGGAGCAGCCGTGTTGCTGCTCCTTTATCAATATTCATTCACCCCACCTGCCCCAGTGCATTTCTCAGCTGTTTATCTATTGCTTCAAGTTCCACCTCCGCCTGACGGTTACGCTGCGTGCTTTCCTGATTCAGCCATAAAGTATCCTCTATCGCATGGATAAGCTCGCTGTTCGCCCTGCTCAGCGATTCGGAATCTATACCGTGGCGCAGACTTTCATCTGCGGCACGCACTGCGCTCTGGCGAAGTATTTCAGCATTGCGCTGCACCATTTTATTGGTCATTCTGTCAAGCTGACTCTGTGTCTTGAAAAAATCCGCCTGACTGTCTGCCCCGATCGCTGCGGCGAACTGATTCTTCCATACCGGTATCGTGTTCAGCACCGCCGACTGTATCTTCTGCGCCATAACGACGTTCCCCGTCTGTATCAGCTTCATCTGAGGTGCGGACTGCAGTGCTATAGCGCGGCTGAGTTCATGGTCGTGAAGCCTGTTTTCAAAGCGGGAAAGATTCTCCTCAAAGCCATAGAGAAGCTGCGCCGACATGGGGTCGCCGCTTCTTTGTACTTCTGCTGAGATTTTCGGGACAGTATCGCTGCGGAAAAATTCAAGCTGCTCCTTTCCCGCATGAATATACAGCGTTATCTGCCGGAAGCACTCAGCGTTGTCCTGCGCCAGAATATCAAACAATTCGGCGCTGCGCAGCAGTTCCATGCGGGAGCGCTCAAGCTGCTGTTCAAGGCTCTCTATCCTCACTCTCGCCTTGGAAAACCGCTTTTTCAGCTTCCTCATGCGCCTTGCACGGCTGCCTATTATCGGAATATATGCCCAGAATGTGTTCCTGAATGCGAAGCCTGCGTCAAGGCTTTCTATCTGCTCTAAAAGCGCATTCAGCAGTTCTGTGGTATCGTCTGAGCACTTGCCGGAATCGTCCAGTATGCGGTCTGCAAATTCCGCAAGTTTTCGCTGACAGCCTATCCCGTACTGGACCGCAGTTACGCTGTCGGTAAGGTCAAGTTCACGCTTTATGCCGTCTATTTCTGTGCGTTCCTCTGCGGAAAATGTAAGCGTTGTTTCTGACATATTTGCACCTCAGCTTAGTTCGTCGATTATCTGCTTCATCACGCTGTAAGTCGGGATATTCATGACGGAAGTTATATTTTCAGGTATCCCGCCGACAGTAATTTCGCCGCTCACAACGCCGCTGCTGCTTGTGCGGAAGCCGTGCTTTTCCCATGCCAGCCGCTGTACCTCAGGGTCGGTGAGCGCTTCTATTCCGGCTTTTCCGTCCTCGTCAAGCGCAATATAAACGTGCGCCGACCATACTGTCGGGGTGGGGTATATCACAACGATATCGCCGCTTATCTTTGCGTAATCGTCGGGGTATTCCGCGGCATATTCAAGAAGCTGGCTTTCATAGCCTGCGATTATCGGCTTTGCGCCGACCCCCATTCTCAGAAACTGATTGAACAGATCGGACGACGAGGTTTCCATATAGCCGGTCTGTGCGAATATCTTTTTCAGATCCGGCAGGATATGATATATAGCTTCATCGTCCACGGTCTTTCCGCCGTTAAGCGAATTTGCAAGCAATGCCGCAAACATATTGCCGGAATTTGACCGTGCAGGGTCTGTCGTATCAACGCACACGCTGCCAAAAAGCTGCGGCAGTCCGATGTCGCTCCACTGCTTTCCTGCCAGAATAAGTTCCGTCAGCTTTACCATATCAGCATAATACACGCCGTCAGTCTGCGAAACTATGCCCTGTGCGGCAAGTGCGTCAGCGACCATTTTGTGCGAATAAAGCACTATCGGCGTGTTGAACACTATCTCCTCGGCAGCGGGACTTCCATGCACCGCATTGAAATACTGCAGTGCGGTCTGGCTGGACGGAAACAGATAATCACGCCCTAACTGGTCGGCGGTCACCATATCAAGCGACCCTGCACGTGAATAGTCGAACTGCAGATGATAGTTCTTCCTTATGTAATCAGCTATTTCCTCGTCCTCAAACAGACCTATTTTCTCGCCGCCAAGATATCCGCTGAGCGTGGCCGTCTGACTGTTTCCGCTGAACATCATGAAAAGTCCCGACGCCGCAACAGCCGCCGCAAGTATCATAACACCGATAAACTTCGGTTTCATTTCAGCCCCTCCATTTTTACTGTTTTCTCAAGCAGACGAATTTCAGCGTCCGTGTCGGTCATGTCGCCGCTCAACAGCCTTTCGTATTCCTTTGCGAATGCGGTGTTCAGGGTACGCAGCGCTTCCAGCGTATCCGCCCTCTGGCGCACTATGTCGTCCGTGAATATTCCAGTGGCTTCAAGTCCGGCATAGCGTGCGAGAAGCTTTGCGGCAGTCGGCTGATAATAGTCTATGAACTGCCTTGCCGCATAAATCTTGTCGGGATTCTCCGTCAGATACCCGATGATATTTTCGGCTACATCATGAAGCATTTCCGCCTGCGCACGTACCTCGCCGTCGTTTATCCTGCGCATGGAACGCTCCATGTTTTTCGAGTTTTCCTGTGCTGTTTCAAGACGTTTCAGAAGTTCCTCGCCGCCATCAATGCTGTCGGCTTCCTTATCGCCTATCTTCTTCACCGGACGGAACATCAGCGTGATCCCGACAAAAACAGCCGCTGATATCGCAAGCGACACGAAGAAATTCCACTTCGCGTCAAACAGCAGCGTGACGAATATTCCCGCTGAAAAAATACCGGATAATACCCCAACCAAGGTTTCTTTTTTCTCATAGTCCTTCACGTCAGTTATACCCCTTTACACTGCGGAATGCACCGACCAAATCCTCTCTGCCGTCGAACACCCTCGCATTTGTCAGCGCTGCGATATCGTCAAGCTTGTTCCCTTTCCGCAGAACCGAACATTATCGAGAACACCGGAATATCCGTGCCCGAACTGCGGTAAAAGTCCTCAAAATCGGGCTTTGTGGCAGTCACCGAAACGCCGTCCGTCATGAGTATCACAGCGGCAGTGTAGTCCGATACATTGTATTTATCCTGAAGCATTTCTATCGCATACTGCGCCGCAGCGTAGATATTCGTACCTCCGCCTATTTTCTCGTCGCACACCGACTGATACAGTGCCGAAAGCTTGTCCGGCTCTGCGCTTTCGCAGGTATACACGTTCAGCACATCTCTGTCGAACGTCACCACGATATTTATATCGCCCTCGCCCGCCTGAAGCAGATTCCGTTCCGCATTTTCCTGCAGAAGTACCTGCGACATCGCATTCACAAGCTGAGCGTTTCCATCGCCCATCATGCTGCCGGAAAAGTCAAGGCAGTACGCCGTCAGCGAGGGCTTGCGGAAGCTGCTCTGCCAGAGATTCAGCGCATTCATCAGCACGTCTGCGGCAGGCATTGTTATCGGAGAAAGTATGCGGTCGGTGTCTATTCCCCAGTTTGAATCGAACACCGATTTATTCTGTTCAGAAACGGAATTGAGCGATATGCGACGTCCGGTGGCTTCAATAGCCGTCTGCACCTCGTCCGACATAAGATACTCCTGCACTTTCAGGAACGCTTCTTCACTGCCGCTGTCGTCGTGGTCGAGGTAACCAAGCGGGCTGTCCGCAATACTCAGCCCGTCATATGGATAGACTGCGTAAAGCGGCTCTTTTCCGGCTTCCGTAAGCATTTTGTCAGCGTCGATCATCAGGCATTCGTAATTCACCATAGCGTCGTAATCACCGGCAAGGAACATATCCTCAAGCCAGCCGCTGCTGCCGGAGCTTCTCTCTACGCCGGAAAGAAGCGTCTTTATCTGCTCAGTCAGCGCAGAGTCGGAAAGATCGGCGTCAGTCAGCGCGGAGGACTTGCCCAGCAGCGCATAAAGGAATCCTATGTAAGCACTCGCACCTGAATTTGACTGCGTTGCGCTCGTCATGCAGAATGAAAGCTCCCCGCCCTCGATAGCGACGAGAATGTCCTTTACTGAAACCTCGCCGTCCGTGAATCCAAGCCGCTCAGCGACCGATTTTCTTATCCCGAATATTACCGGCGTGGCGCAGACGGATTTGTCGTGCTTCACGATATGCTTGTCGTCGCCTAGCGATATCCACAGGCTGCTTTCCGGCCATACTGCGTCGTAATCGGGTGCGCCGTTTTTAAGTTCCTGCATGATATCCACAGAGCCTTTATAGGTCATTTCGATATTCACGCCTGTTTTATTTATGCACTGTTCAAGTATCGCTGAAAGGTCCTCATTTTCCGAGCCTGACAGTATGCGGAGCGTTTTTCCTCCTGAAAATCTATTGCCCTAAAAACAGCCGCAGCAGGATAGCATTATTCCGGCAGCCGTTATTATCGAAAGAATATATTTAATTATTTTCATCAAACCACCCCTTTATATAATTTTACTATAATAATACGCCCGCCTCTACCATAGGGGTGAAAAATTATTGTTAAATCTTTGTTATGAGATAAAAAAGCAGACACAGCGAAATGCCATGCCTGCAAAAGCTTATTTCTTTTCGTCCAGCAGTATAACGCCGTCTGGCGGGTTGCGGTCAATCGCACCGACTATCCTGTGCGGTACATACGGTTCTTCAAGATATGCGATATCCTGTTCGGACAGGCGCACAGCCAGTGCTGCTGCAGCGTCGTCAAGATACGATGATTTAGTCGCACCCACTATCGGCGAAGCCACCCCCTTTGCCCAGTGCCATGCAAGGGCTATTTCCTGCATTTTCACTCCGTAACGCTGTGCTAATTCATGCACACGTTGACGCAATAACCACCTTATCACGGCTGACGGCGTTTCTGAGCGACCTGCCGAGATATTCCTCGCTTGTGCCCGCAGAATATCCGTTTGCGGTATCGAAAAAGGTCACCTCTAAAGTTTATTCCGAGGTCGAGTGCGTGCTTTACCACTGCGTTCGTCGAACTTTCGTCAAGCGTCCAGTCGTGCATTGTGCCTGCCTTGCCAAAACTCATGCAGCCAACGCATATTTTCGATATTTCTATGTCGGTGTTTCCAAGCTTCGTATATTCCATAACGTCTGATCCTTTCCAAGCGAATGCTGTTCAAATATTATGACTGGCCTAAAATCATCTTCTCCATCTCACGACAGGCAACGCTCATCGTATGCCCCTTTTTTCTGAGATAGCACACCTGACGTGTGGGTACGCTCTCGCGTATTGTCAGCCGTATTATCCCCTGCTCCGCCGGATATTCCTCCAAAAATTTCTCCGGCACGAAGCCTATTCCAAGGTTATTTTTCACCATCGGCAATATCAGGTCGGCGGTAGCGGCTTCGATATCCGGCGTATAATCGCAATTATTCTTTCTGAACCACTCTGAATAAGCCTCGTAGGTTTTGGTCTGCTTTCCAAGGGAAATGAGGGGATAAGCAGACAATTCGGACAGGTTCAGCTTCTTGCCCGCAAGTTCTGAAAATGCCGTCCCGCACACAGGTATTTCCCTTACCTCGCATATTTCCTTTGAGGTCATGGAGTTCAGTTCACCGGTCGGAGTAGTCACGACCGCTATGTCCACAAGCCCGTTTTTCAGTGCGGAAACCGCCTGCGGAGTGGAGTGATTATACAAACGAATGCGTATTCCGGGGTACTTCTGCCGGAAATCTTTCAGAACCGGCAAAAGGAAGCACCGCAGTGCAATTTCGCTGACGCCTATTGTGACAACTCCCTTGGCAAGCGTGCGCTCTAGGCATATTTCCTCCTCGCCCGACTGTATATGCTCCACTGCCGCCGCAATATGGGCGTACAGCATTTCGCCCTCCGGAGTAAGTTCCACGCCTTTTCTGGAGCGCACGAACAGCGTGCAGTTAAGTTCGCTTTCAAGGTTCTTTATCGTGCGGGAAACGTTGGGCTGATTGTTCATCAGGGCTTCTGCCGCCTGTGAAATGCTGCCGTATTTTGCAACATAATAAAATGCACGGTAATAGTCATAGCTGATGTACATACTGATTCTCCAAAATACTTTTTTCTATATTATAATACGGCAAGTGCGCTCTGTCAAGTCAAAAAAAGACTGGCGATAAACCCTCATCTTCGTCGTCACTCGCCCTACGGCAGGCACAAAGCCTAGCCGTAGGGCGGGTTCCTAGAATCTGAGGGCTTCTCGCCAGTCTAGGTATATCACTACATCAATAAAGTTTCTTGTAGATATCCATTATATCCTCGCGGCTGAGCGGGACGAAATTGTTCGCAGTCAGCCTGCCCTGAGTTGCTATGACATTATCGGTGAATACCGGAATATCCGCTTCGGTAACGCCATATTCATGCAGCGGCTTTTTCGGGAGAATGTGATTCAGCAGGTTCTCAAGTTCTGTGTAGACGTTCTTCACATCGCAGTGCAGAAGCCCTGCAAGATAAGCGTTGAGGTGAGTTATCTCGCCGTCCTGCTTTTTCTCCATGTACTTATACAGAACACCAGTGAACAGTGCATAGTTGCTCTCGCCGTGCGGTACGTGATAAGTACCGCCGAGCGGGTAGCTTAGCGCATGAACAGCCGCACAGCCCGCAGTTCCGAATGCAAATCCCGCCATATTTGAAGCGGTCAAAAAGTCGCCCATATACTGCGGAAGCTTGTCCATGCCCTCGCTCACCAGCTTCTGATAGCCGGTGATTATCATTTCGATAGCTTTGTAGCCCATCAGCTTCGTGTATTCGGTCGCTTTCGGGGACAGCGAGGACTCTACTGCGTGGACCAGTGCGTCGATCGAACTTGCGCCGAACACCTTTAACGGCAGCTTTGCAAGCAGTTCCGGAACAAGCACGGCGTAGTCCGCAAACATATTTTCAGACGTCAGACCCATCTTAACGCCAAGACGTGTGCGGTTGATTATCGAAATATTCGTGACCTCGCTGCCGGTGCCGCAGGTGGTCGGAATTATAATTAACTGGTGCAGCTTTGTAATGCTGTCCTTGTGGTCGTAGAGGGAATCCACCGAACCGCCGTCGGATACGGAAAGCACCTTCGCAATGTCGATAACAGTGCCGCCGCCGATGGCTATTACACGTTCGAAATGCTTCTTTGCAGCCTCGGCTATGATGGCGTCCACCATCGTGTCTGTGGGTTCGCCGCCGCCGAATCCCTCCTGATAAATGACCTGCGCACCGCACTTATTGTTATCGGAATACGGTTCGTATATGTACTTATTCGTAAGGATAAGGTCGCTGCCGCCTACCTTGAATTCATCGGTAAAGGCTTTCAGCGTGTCGAATTTATACAGCTTTGGGCG
>CAKSEC010000013.1 GCA_934446355.1 uncultured Oscillospiraceae bacterium
TCTGCGTTGTCAAGATATTCGTGAAGCGCCTTGCGGAACTTCGGGTGCGCGCATTTATCAATGATGAGATTTGCACGTTCGACCGGGTCAAGACCCCTGAGGTCCGCAACGCCCTGTTCGGTTATAAGTGCGTGTATCTCATGGATAGTGTGATCAACGTGGCTTACCTGCGGAACTATGCAGGAAAGCGTGCCGTCCTTTGCCGTTGACTTGGTAATGAATATCGAAAGACCGGCGTTCTCGCAGTAATCTCCGGAACCGCCCACGCCGTTCATCAGGCGGCAGCCGTCGATATACGAGGAATTTGTGTTGCCGTAAATATCCGCCTCAATGACGGTATTTATTGCGATAACGCCCAGCCGCCTGATGACCTCAGGGTGATTGCTTATCTCCTGCGGACGGAGGATCATTTTGTCACGATACTTCTCGAAATTATCAAAGAACTCATCTCGCTTGTCCCACGAGATAGTCAGCGACGTACCGGAAGCGAAATCCACCTTGCCGGCGTCGATGAGGTCAAAAATCGAGTTCTGGAGCACCTCGGAATACACTGTGAGATGTTCGAAATCAGATTCCGCAAGCCCCTGCAATACTGCGTTGGAAACGCTCCCGACGCCTGCCTGCACCGGAGGAAGCGGGCTGCACAGCCTGCCATGCTCCACCTCGCTGTGCAGGAATCCGATGAGATTATCCGCCATGCTGCGGAATTCGTCGTCGACCGGCGAAACCGTTCTGCCGTTGTCCGGAATATCGCTTTCAACAATTGCAACGACCTTTGACGGGTCGCACTTTATGTAGGGCGTACCTATCCGTTCGCTTACCTTTGTTATCGGGATAGGCTGCGTATACGGGGGACGCTCCGGCGAATATACATCGTGGATTCCCTCAATGCAGCGGGGAACGTAGGTGTTCACCTCAATAATTATCTTGTCTGCATATTCGGCGTAGATGTTCGACGTCCCGACCGATGTGGTGGGGATAATGTTGCCGTTTTCGTCAATGGCGGCGGCTTCGATTATCGCTATGTCGATGTGCTTCAGAAAGTTGTTCTTGACCCACACCGGCATTTGTCCAAGCGGGACATCATGATAGGATACCTGCCCTGCGTTTATCGAATTTCGCAGGTCCTTGTTGGTCTGGTAGGGCATTCTGGCTTTTAGGGCGCCCACCCTTGCAAGCTCGCCGTCGAATTCCTCGCCGAGGGACGCTCCGGAATAAACCGTAAGGTCAAGCTTTTCGCCGTTCCTTGCCCGCTTCGCAAGTTCACCTGCTACCGCCTTGGGATATCCTGCGATCGTGAATCCGCTGACGCCGAGCGTCATTTCCGGTCTGATGAACTCAGCCGCTTTTTCTGCGGACATTATCCGGTCGTGATATTCGGGATACCTTATCCTGCTGAGGAAATCTTCATGTGTATCCATGTTTGTCGTCTCCTTGTTAAATTTGAGAACTTAACTTTCTTTCGTTCTGGTGATATTATATCACCCACGCTTCTATATGTGAACTGTTAGATGAATATGTTTATCATATCAGAATTGTATATATCTGCGCAGTAACGCAAAAATACCCCGCAGGATATAAACGCCTGTGGGGCGATTTATTCATCAAACTTACTAATTCAGCGATTCATCTGCGTACACTCTAGCTTCCGCCGTCTCAAAAAACACAACTTTTTTTCTTACTTGCTATTGACAACCGACGAAAACGGTGCTATAATATATCTCGTTGCATCGGAGAGTGTAAAATTATTGCACCGGACAAGGAGGTTTTCACCTCCGGAGTGCTATGAAATTCAAGCCAGACAAGATGATCGATTTTCGGTTGTTTTGTCTGGCTTTTTTATTTTGGAGGTAATTAAATGACGCAAAAGCAAAGCACGCTCAGCACCTACTTCCGGTACCTAATACCGAGTATGCTCGGAATGGCACTGGTGGCGGTCTACACCTTTACTGACACGTTCGTCGTCGGGCGGGAATTAGGTCCCGTGGCACTCGGCGCAATGGGCGTCTGCACGCCTATACTTACGACGACCTATGCTATAGGATTTCTGTTTGGAATGGGCGGCGGTGCGCTTTATTCCATCAGCAACGGCAAAAAAGACGCACAGGAAGCCAACCGCTTCTACACCACTTCCCTTTTCGCAATGCTTGCGCTTGGAATACTGCTTGCGGTGCTGGGCAATATTTTCGCCGAACCGCTGGCGTATTTTCTCGGCGCAAAGGAAGAAAACATCATATACGTAATGCCCTATCTGCGGTGTATCGTTTCCTACATACCCGGCTTCATGTTTGATGTATTCATCATGACCTACATGAAGAACGCCGGATACCCGAACACTGCGTTCGCTGCGACCTCGACCGGCACGGGACTTAACGTTGTGCTCGACCTGCTGTTCGTATTCGTGTTCAAGTGGGGAATGTTCGGTGCGGCTATCGCCACCTGCATAGGCTCGGCTGTTTGTTCCACCATCAATATCGTGTGGATAGCCATGAAAAAGCTCGACCTCGTTCCGCATACCAGTGCGTTTCTGGCGGGATATGTCCCGAAAATACTGCGCACCGGATTCAGCGTTTTCATACTGGAATGCTCGTCGGGTATCGTTACGTTCGTGTTCATCATGCAGGCGAACAGCTTCTACGGCGCAGAGGGTGCTTCCGTTTACACGATAATCATGAACTGGACGCTCATCTGCTTCAACCTCATGATGGGTATTGCGCAGTCAGTTCAGCCGCTTATAAGCATAAGCCACGGTGCAGGAAATGCGGCGAAAGTGCGCGCCTACCGCAAGTACGCAATAGTTTCCTCGCTGATCGCAGGGATCATTTTTATAGTCCTCGGATATTCGATAACAGAGCCGCTCATCTCGGTTTTCTCCGATCAGGATATGGGGCTTGTTGCGCTCGCTTCAGACTGCTTCAGGCTGTATCTTCCGGCGTATTTCATCATGGGCATCGGAATTTCCATCGGTATCTATTTTCAGGCGATGGGAAAGGCGGCGAAGTCCCTTGTCGTTATGCTTGCAAGAGGAATTGTCCTGCCGGTGGCGTTCGCATTTCTGCTCCCGCTGATGTTTGATAAGGCGGGACTGTGGATCGCCGTTCCTACCGCAGAATTTTGCGCTTCCGTGACCGCTGTGATATTACTGCTGAACGAAAGAAAGCACGTTCCCGAAGCTATTCCCGCAGCCGCCGAAAAGCCGTCCGACCACCTTGTCATCACGATAAGCCGTGAATTTGGAAGCGGCGGCCGTGAGATAGAAAAGCAGTCGCAGCAATTCTCGGTATCCCGTGCTACGACAAGGAAGTCCCTGAACTTGCGGCGGCAGAAAGCGGATTCTCAGACGACCGTGAGAACAGCGGTGCTTCCGGCGCAGTGATAAACAACGTCCACACGGAAGTTTCTTCGCAGATATATCAGGAGCAGAGCCGTGTAATACGTTCGCTCGCAGACAAGGGAAGCTGCGTTATTATCGGGCGCTGCGCAGACCATGTGCTTTACGGCAGATGCAGGACGTTCAACGTATTCGTTCACGCACCTCTGAAAATGCGGGTAAAACGTGTCGTTGAGTACGACAAATGCACTGAAAAGCAGGCAGTCGAGCACATTACGGCGAACGACCGCTCACGTGCGGATTATCACGACCTGTTCACCGGAGCAAAGTGGGGCGATACGCTGAACTATGACCTTACGCTGAACAGCCGCATGGGTACACAGCGTGCGGCAGAGGTGATATGCGCCTGCGCTGCAGGAACGGAGAAAGTTTGAATGATGGCGTGATTTTCGTGAGGGTTTGTTCAAGAAAATCTCAGCAGTATTTGAACAGAGAGCGAGTTTCTTTCAGAAGCTGCTGAGGTTATTCACACTTTGCTGAAAACAAAGCCAAGCACATTCGTTATTATTTTCGCAAAAACCACTTAACAAAGCAGAAATATGTGATAAAATACTGATTGCGCTCGCAGGGGGAGTTGTTCAGAGAAACAACAACCGGACAAGAAACAGACTAAAATGCCTGTTTCTTATCCAGCGTTTTTTGTTTAAGGAGGAATGACGAATGGATTTTATGAACGGGAAAATAAAGCCTATCTATTTCAGATATCTTCAAGGCGTTCGGAATCAGAAGTCACTTTCTGTTCCAGTTTCTCATACTGCTTCCCTGCTGCTCCACAAAGCCACGATGTCCATGTACGGGTATCTTGGCAAGGGATGATTCTAATTCTGCAAATTCATTCCCGGAAAGCGACACATTCCATGCGCCCAGATTTTCCAAAATTCTTTCCTGATTCTTAGAACCGGGAATCGGTGCGACATTCGGGTACTTATGCAGCATCCAGCTAAGCGAGATCTGTGCTTTTGTCGCATTCTTACGCTGCGCATATCGTTCCAGAAGATCAAGAACCGGCCGATTAGCTTCCATATTCTCTTTTTGAATCTGAGGAACATATTTTCTCACATCATCGCTGTGAGAAAAATCTGAGTCTGCCGTAACATTGCCTGACAGGATTGCGGCGTGCCTTGCTATAGCAGTCATAGGTGTAGCCGTATTCCGGCAGCAGCCGGTTCCTGTTGAGCCAGATGAAAGCGGAGTTCTTGTTGGAAGCCCGTTCAGCGATGAAATGACTGCCGACGAACTGCAGCAGCAGCTTGGAATAGATTTTCACATTCCCGATAGCGCAGAAAACGTGGTATGCTACATCATGGACGGAAATATCGGAGATGTTCGCTTTGAACTTGACGACTGCTCCTATATATTCAGGTTTTCAGAGCAGAGCGGTGATTTCTCCGGAATAAACGGCACGCCGCTTTCGAGCGAAAAGATAGACCCTTCAACAAATGCAGTGCTTGACACTATCGCAGACATAGAATACTCAATATACAAAATAAGCTGGACGGACGGAAAACTAAACTATATCCTTTCAAGCAGCGGCGAAACCACCGCAGAATCGATCAAGGCAATTTACGAAGAAATCAAATAATTTCCCTGTCGGGTAAATTTCAAAATTTTTTTGAAAATTACCCGACATTTTGTTTTCCTCGGTCGTTATATGTACAGAAAGGCAAAAATACAAGCCTTCAAACAAATATATCGAAAGAGGTAAACAACTATGAAAAAGTATCTTGTAATCGCACTCACCGCACTTATGGTAATGTCGCTCGCCGGCTGCTCCAACGCAGCAAACAGCAGTTCGGACAGTTCGTCCTCAAGCAGCACAGTAAATTCCGACGCAGCGTCTGATAAGACGTCCGACAATTCCGACAGCAATTCTGACGCCGTGAACAACGTATCTCCCGCAGATGTGGAAGCGGCAATAGCAAAGGCACTTGGCGACGGCTATCTCAGCACCGTGGACGCTCCTGAAGATGAACTGTTCTCAACGGTCGTGTCAATGATTGACTTTTCGCAGATAGATGACTATGTTATCAAGCAGGCAAGAGTGAGCGCAGTCAACCCTGATTCTGTTGTCGTGCTGAAGTGCAAATCCGGCTATGCCGATACCGCAGTCAGCCTGATAAACGAAAGCTTCGCACAGGTTCTGAGTTACAGCAGACTGTATTCGTTCAGCGTCGCAAAGGTCGAGGGCGCAAGGCTGTATAAATTCGGTGATACTGTGATTTACATCATCGGCGGCGCTTCCGCGGACGATGATACTTCCGCAGAGGACGAAGCCAAGCTTGCGGCTTCCGAATACGAGAAGATAGACAACGCGATAAAGGAACTTTTCGGCACGCTTCCCGAGAACCTTGCAGTAATAACCGAGCCTGACGATTCCGACAACGACGACGGCGGCTTCTTTAACATGACTGACGATTTCAGCCTTGAAGGCGATATCCTTATCGGAGGTTAAATAAAATGGTCTTTTCGAGCCTGTCGTTTCTGTTTCTGTTCCTGCCTGCGGTGCTGTTGGTGTATTTTATCGTGCCGAGTCAGGGAAAGAATACGGTGCTGTTTTTGTTCAGTCTGCTGTTCTACGCATGGGGCGAGCCGGTTTACGTGCTGCTGATGATATTCTCGACCGTGCTCGATTATACCTGCGGGCGGCTGGTTGAGAAATATCGTGGGACGAATAAGCAGAAGATCGGGCTGATAATTTCCGTAGTCGTGAATCTCGGACTGCTGTGCTTCTTCAAGTATTCCGACTTCCTTATCGGGACGATAAACGGGATCTTCGGCTGCAGTATTCCCCTGCTGAACCTGCCGCTTCCTATCGGAATTTCATTCTACACATTCCAGACTATGAGCTACACGATCGACGTTTACCGTGGAGAAGCAAAGGTTCAGAAGAACATCATTTCGTTCGGCGCATACGTTGCGCTGTTCCCGCAGCTTATTGCGGGACCCATCGTGCGCTACCGTGATATTGCGGAGCAGCTTGACAGCCGCACGCATTCCACCGATAATTTCGGCGAGGGCGTGAAGCGCTTCGTCACAGGGCTTGGCAAAAAAGTACTGCTGGCAAACAATATCGGTCTGCTGTGGGATACGATTTCCGGAACAAGCGCAGCTCAGCTTACCACAGTTGCCGCATGGCTCGGAATAATCGCATTCGCATTCCAGATATACTTCGATTTTTCGGGCTACAGCGATATGGCGATAGGTCTTGGAAAGATTTTCGGTTTTGATTTCTGCGAGAATTTCAACTACCCGTACATTTCAAAAAGCGTCACGGAATTCTGGCGCAGGTGGCATATTTCCCTCGGCACATGGTTCAGAGATTACATTTACATTCCGCTCGGCGGCAACCGCAGGGGGCTTCCGAAGCAGATACTGAATATTGCGGTAGTGTGGCTGCTGACCGGCTTCTGGCACGGCGCAAGCTGGAACTATGTGCTGTGGGGCGTGTTCTATGGAGTGCTTCTCGTCTGCGAAAAGCTGTTCCTGCTGAAATGGCTGGATAGAGTTCCAGCGTTTGTCGGGCATATCTACACTGGACTTGCGGTGCTTCTCGGCTGGATGCTGTTTGCATTCGAGAACATCGGCAGCGGTCTTGAATATCTGAAAGCTATGTTCGGCGGCGGTGCGGGATTTGTGAACGGAAATACCATGTATCAGCTTTTCAGCTATCTTCCGCTGATGATCCTGTGTGCAGTGGCTTCAACGCCGCTTACAAAGCGGGTTTATGGGAAGCTATCCGCAAAGGCGAACGAGGGTGCGCTGCTTACCGCAGATATAGTTCGGGTCGCCGGAATATGTACGCTTTGCGTGGCGTTCCTGATAAGCGGTTCGTACAATCCGTTCCTGTATTTCAGATTCTGAGGAGGATATATGCGTAACAGAATAATTACCCTGATTTTCTGCGTAATGCTGGCGGCTGGGATAATAACAAGCGTGCTGATTCCCGACAAATACTATTCAGAAACTGAGAAACGCACGCTGAAGCAGCTTCCGAGTATCTCTGCAGACGAGATATTCAGCGGAAATTTCGGTGACGATATTGAAGAATACCTTGCAGACCAGTTCCCCGGACGCAACGGCTGGGTGACCATAAAAACGCTAACCGACCGCATAAGCGGAAAAACCGAAAGCAACGGGGTGTACTTTGCGGCGGACGGCTACCTTATCGAAGCACACAAGAATCTCCCCGCAAAGCAGGCAAAGAAGAACATTGCGGCGCTGAAAGCGCTTTCAGACAGCCTTTCAGCGCAGGGTATCACGATGAAAGTAATGCTTGTCCCGACTGCAAGCGAGATTCTTTCGGACAAGCTGCCTTCATTTGCACCGAATGCAAATCAGCATTCCGTTATCGAATACGCGAAAAAACAGGGGCTTGACGTGGTCGATGTGACCGAAGCCCTGTCCGCACACCAAGATGAATATATCTTCTACAAAACCGACCACCACTGGACTTCGCTCGGCGCATACTACGCCTATGCGGAGTGGGCGCACTCTAATGGCGGAACTCCTGCACCGCTTTCCGACTGGACGAAGCGCGAACTTTGCGGCGATTTTCGGGGCACGACCTACTCAAAGGTGAATTACCCATTTGCGCCGTATGACACTATCGAAGCATACTATAAGCAGGAAAGCCACACCGTGGACTACAACGGCGGCGATTACGTCACCGACAGCATTTACGAGGAAAAGTTCCTGAGCGGAAGCGACAAGTATGCTGTGTTCTTCAACTCGAACCAGTCCGCCACGAAAGTCACCGGAAACGGCGAGGGGAAGCTGCTTATCATCAAGGATTCCTACGCAAATACTTTCGGGCAGTTCGTGGTAGACGACTATGCGGAAACTCACCTTATTGATATGCGCTTTTTCAAGGGGAAAGTCAGCGATTATATTGAGGAAAACGGCATAACTGAGGTGCTGTTGCTGTACAATATTCCGAATTTCTGCGAGGATACTCATTTGTCAACTATAAGTGTTACGGCAACACCGCGCAATTAACGGCTAAAGCCTTTGCTAAGCGACGCCTTCGGCTTACGCAGACGCTTGCTTCTTATCCGACATATTCTCAATGTTGACAGACGGGTGGAAAAGCTGTATAATATAAGCAAATCAAGTCTGCGAATTATTGATCGAATAAAATATGATGGCAGGTGAAGCAATGAAAAAAGCTATTCCGGTAATTATTGTTGCGGCTATAGCCGCAGCTGCAGCGGCGATCATTTTCGCTATGCAGATCCCGCAGAAAATCGCTTTCTCTGCCGAAGCCGCCAAGTGCGATTACTTCAGCGGGAACGATGTCAGGATCCCGCAGAAAATCGCTTTCTCTGCTGAAGCCGCCGCATATCTTTCCGAAAAATACGGCGTGAACGGGGATTGCGTCTACTCACGCATGGGCTATACCGACTCGCACCGTGATATCCTCGGAAACGGCTATACGGCAGAGTACCCCGACTTTGCGGTTTTTGAGTCGGGAGGAAACAGCATAGCGGTTCAGCGTAAGGACGTAAGATTCTGCGACGATGGTCAGAATGCGGATTTCGGTTATATTCTGGCGGAGCATTTTGCAGAAAAATGCGGCGTTGATATCACCTTTGCGGAGCTTCGCAACTGCTCTAACGGCAGTATACCGGACAGCACGATAACAAATGTTCTTCGCAGCGATAATTCACTGCTGAATAAGGATAACATCGAGGATATCCTGCTTACCTTTGCGGATTCACAGCCGCTTCTGGAACTTGCGCTCTATATTCCTGACAAGTACCCCGACCGGCGCGAACTTACCGACAAGCTGTCTGCGGGGCTTTTGGAGGTCACCAAAAACGAGGGATTTTCGCTGGTGCGGTATTTCCTTTATTCTGCCGATGAGGAACTTATCGTGAACAGTACCCTTGGTGCTTCAAAAGATAAGGAAATAGACAGCCCTGAATACCGTGCACTGAATTTTCCTTATTACTATGCGGCAAATCCTTATCTTCACGGCGTTTTGAGAATCGAGGGAACCGTGTACTGCGATAAACCGGTGAATACTTTTACGGCGGCAGGCTGGTGCGTTATGGACAGAGGTTACAGCGCAGGTCTTGGAAGCAACCCCTATGAGGAATGGAACGGCTGGAATATTTATTCGCTCATGGCGGGGTAATCGGCATTTCACGCTATCAAAAAAGCGGCACTTCAAATTTGTGCCGCTTTTCTTATTTACCAGCCCAACAGAGATCCACGCTGTCGGACCATTCGCCGTATATCTTCTCGCCGTTTACCTTGATGAATGGGCGAACTCTATGCTGACGCCTGTCAATTCACCATAATATCAAAAGTAGCATTATAAGCGAGGCTGTTTATGTCGATATAAACCGGCTTGCCATCTCCGGCTATCTGCACGAGCGCAGCGTTCTTCACATTGACAGGAACATCTGTTTCGTTGTCGAGCGTAACGGTATCCAGCAGCACGCCGTCCTTGCTGTAGAAGCTGAATGTCGACTTTCCCTCTGCGGACAGATTAGCGACGATGCCATTGCAGGAGTAGCCCTTGTATTTTTCTAAATAGGTCTGTGCGGTCGTATAGTCAACGACAATGCTGTTGTTGTAAGAAAAAAGCACGCCGGGATCAATAAACTTATATGAGCCAAAGAAAGCGATGGCATTCACACGCTTGAAGCCGCTGAGGTCAACGACCGATCTGTCATGATTCTGGTCAAGCTTTTCAGGGTCGTTTACCCATTTAACGAACTGGTCGAAAACATCGCTTCCAAATTCATTCTTTAATATGGGTATCAATTCCTGCGAATCTATGCCGTCAAGCCTATATCCATATGCAGTCTTAAACTCATCACGCTGAGCGATTCTCATAAAAGCGTCTGTGCCGTGCTGGTCGGTAAGGAACGACACAAACCGCCAGCCGTAAAGATACGCTTCCCAGCCCTCCTGCGCAAACAGCGTTTCAGCGTTCTGCGAGGTTATCGCCGTACTGCTGGCGTAATTACTTGCACTGTCAAAGTAGTACGGGAATATCCCGCTGTTCATTACCCTTTGAGCGAAGCAGGTCGCAAAGCCCTCGTTCATGACCTTAGTCATAGACGCACCGTTTCTGAGATGAATGGTGTGACAAAGTTCATGAGTGATTGCAAATCCCTGACCATCATGCGCCAGAAGATCTCCAGGCGATATCGTCGGGCCTGATTCTCCACTGTATGCGTCTGCAAATTCCGCTTCTGTATCGGTCTTTTTTACGGTTATAGTGACTTTGTCGGAATGAGAGCCGTTTATGAATTTAAGACCTGTTTCCTTTTCTATTGCGTCGAAAACACGGTTTACGTCGTCAACAATAGTGGACGGCACATATATGCCCTCCGGTATCAGCAGCTGGAATCTGTCAGCTGAAAGCGTTGTCGCTTTATCCGTTATGTAATATCCCATATCTTCACCCTTGTACAGACTGGGTTTTACGGTAACAGTGCAAGTGTATTTTTTACCGCTGTTTGTCGCCGTGATTTCAGCAGTGCCCTCTTTCAGCGCAGTGATCTCACCCGCCGAACTTACCTTTGCCACATCGCTGTTGCTGCTGGACCACGTGGTTTTTCCCGCAGCGTTTTTCAGCGTAAGGGTATAGGTCATGCCGGGGTAAAGCGTTCTCCTGCTGACGCTTAACTTGACCTCAGGCTTTTTCTTCACCGTGATTTTGCAGGTGTATTTTTTGCCGTTGTATGTCGCTGTGATTACTGCAGTTCCGTATTTCAGGGCTGTTACCTTACCCTTTGAATTGACCTTTGCCACTGACGGTTTGCTGCTTTTCCACTGCACCTTGCCGTCTGCGTTCTTGAGCTTCAGGGGATTGTCAATAGGGGTACTGCTATTACTCTTAAAACGTCCTGCTCATCAAATTGTTTCGCAAAAGTACAAACCTCCTGCTTTTCATAAGTTTTTACGTATTTTCAGCAAAAACTATTGATTTTTCAGAGCTTTTTGGATATAATAAGTACAGGAGGCGATGACATGATAATCCGACCCACATATCTCGAAACTCTCAGAAAATACCGCAATATTCCACTGGTCAAGATACTTGCAGGAATAAGGCGCTGCGGTAAATCCACTATTCTCGAAATGCTGAAAAAAGATCTGCTGGAAAGCGGAGTTCCTGAAAGCAACATAATTTCCGTCCGTTACACCGCTGAAACTCTCGACCGTCCCATGACTGCTCAGGAAATGTTCGATGAAATAAAGTCACAGATGAGCGGTCGGGGAAAATACTATCTCCTGCTTGACGAAGTGCAGGAAGTCACCGGCTGGGAAAAGGCAGTCAACAGCCTGCTGGAGGACGTGAATGCAGACATCTATGTGACCGGTTCCAACTCAAGGCTGATGTCAAGCGAGATATCCACCTACCTGACCGGTCGGTACATCTCAATTCCGGTTTATACGCTGTCGTTCGCTGAGTATATGGAGTTCCGCAAGGACAGCGAACTCACGAAAAAGGAACTGCTGAACGAATACATCAGAAAAGGCGGCTTCCCGATAGTGGCACTCGGAAATTTCGACGACCGTTCCTCCTATCAGATAGTGGAAGGAATATACACCTCCGTTGTCACAAACGATATTGCCAGACGGCATAACATAACAAATCAGGAATTGTTTAACCGCATCGTTAAATACATCGTCGAGAACGTGGGGAAGACCTTTTCGGCTAACGCAATAGTGAAGTTCCTGAAAAACGAGGGGCGTTCCCTGTCGGTGGAAACCGTATACAATTGCCTTGAACGGCTGGAAAAGGCGTTCATAATATACCGCTGTTCCCGTTACGATATGCAAGGGAAATCCGTGCTTAAAACGCAGGAGAAATTCTACCTTGCAGATTCCTCACTGAAATACTGCATAATGGGCTTCGACCCAAGGTCAGTTGCCGTAATGCTAGAAAATATCGTATTCTTTGAGCTGCGCAGAAAAGGCTACGAAGTCTATGTCGGCAAGAACGAAACTAAGGAAATAGATTTTGTTGCCGTCCGCCGTGACGAAAAGGCGTACGTGCAAGTATGCCGGAATATTCCGGAACAGTCTGACCGTGAGATAGCAAACCTCCTTGAAATAAAGGACCACTACCCCAAATATGTAGTAACGCTTGACGACCTCGCCGGCGGAAATATCAACGGCGTAAAAATCGTTCATCTGGCGGATTTTCTGCTTTTGAGTGATTATTGAACTACTGTTCAGTAAATACAAACAAACTAAAAAAAGCTATCGCCTTTCCCGCCCAAAAACTGAAATGACCGCAGATAATTCATGCGGTCATTCCGGGTTATTTTTTTATGGACAGGGGGATCAAAATTAACAAGCGAATGTGCTTCGCCACATACGGATTAGTTACGCATGGGAAAACGGACAGGATATTGTTATCCTCAGTCAGATAAAGCTTGGTGTCCAATTGCATCAACATTGTTATGCAGTTACTTTTGCTTCATTACTATAAACCGTAATAGTTTCCGTTTTACCGCTTGAATTTTCCAGCGTAAAGACTGATTTCAATCGGTAAGTGCCGGCGGAAAGTCCGCTTTTGGTGTTGGAAAACGACACTGGGCATTGTTCATAAGAATTAGTCCAGTATGCGCCATCGACATCATTCCATATTGCGAACCAACCGCTATACTTTTCCAAGGTCTGCTCAACGGTTATACTAACAGCTTCAATTCCACCTGCTCTGCTAGTACAGGTTGCCGATTTCCCGTTTATGCTAAGATTGCTTGTTGGATTAGTTACTATTTCATAAGCAGGAGCTACTTCGTCAATAATAAACGAATCTTCTGTTTCAGCAAACGCCGAAGCGGAAAAACTCGTGCATAAACATACTGCTGACAAAAATATTGCTATTCCTTTTTTACAAAACATTGATTACACATCCTTTTTTTATTGAGTGCTTTTCAGCCCTCTATTATACAAATCAGTTATAAGCATAGATTTACTATGCCACCTTTTTATTTTTCACAAACTTTGGCTGATTTAGCCAAATCCGCTAATTCATTTTTAGTAAATTCGCCGAACAATTCTAATATGTAATCTCCAGCATCCCATACAATGAGTGCATATTTCACTCCTCGCGAACTATAATCTAAACTTAACCCATAATGACCATTTATTTCGATTTCCTCTAAATCCTGCCTCTCTGTATCGTAATGAGTAGAACCATTATATACTTTCTTAACAGTTTGACAAAAAGCTAACGTCTGTTTCGTTTCATTATTCTTATAACTAATATATTCCTCACAAAGTGTTGAATCAACCTGCAACACCTCAAACCCATCCGGCAAGCAAGGCAAATAATACTTTTCCTCAATAGTTGTCGGGCAGTTTTCCGTGTTTACCAAAAAAAGCTCAGTATGATCGTTGTACACTTGTCCACGGAAATTATGAGATATGAAATACGCAGCAACGCACCCGGCAATAATTGCCAAGAAAAGAATCGTCAGCAATACCAGCGCCATTCTTTTGGTAAACCTTATGCGATAGTGCGGCTTGGAAACCTCATATGCTCCGGACTTGCTCATGTTTTTCTCAAACAGCTTAAAAATGCGTTTCATCGCCCTCTCATGCTTCTTTGAGAAAACGTGGTCACAGGCATTGTCATATCTAGCCCATTCTAGGCTCAGTGATTCTTCAAGTACGGACCTCAGAACATTTTCACTCATGGCGTTTCCTTTCAATAAAAGACCTGATGGATTTTCTGGCAAGATAAAGCCGCTGATTTACTGCGGTTTTGGATACTTTAAGTACGTCTGCGGTTTCCGATATTGAAAGCTCCGACAAGCAGGTGAGAACAAGGACATTACGCTGAAGTTCCGGCAGATTCTCTATAAAGGCACGCAGTTCATCATGCGATATTTTTTCCAGCAGAGAATCTTCCAGCGATCCATTGTCTGACAGATATTCTTCGGTTTCAGTAATATTCTCAACTGGGTGCTTTGTCTTTTTATTGAACATATCTACGGACACGTTTCTTACGATCGCACTCGCAAAATAAACTCGCTCAATATCTGAACATGAAAAGAACTTCTCCGGTTTCCCCGCAATTCTGATAAATGCTTCCTGTATGGCGTCCTCTGAATCCTGAGCATTATGCAGCCGTTCAAACGCTATCGCGTAGAACTTTTTCTTGTTATCTTCATAAAACTCAGACAATATATTCCGTTGTTCCTCGGTTTCGAGAATGGATAATGCAGCTAACATTTTTTACCTCGGTTATTGTTGATGGTTATAGTAACACATCAAATGTAATAGACTTTTTTCAGTCTTTTAATCATTATAGACAAATTAGTCTTATGATTTTATACATTTTCATATGTATCATAAGCCGAACTTCCAAATGAATCCGGCCTATAAATATCATTTATCAGCCATTCTCCTCGCTATTCCATTGAGCGATCACAGAATACGCATATTCTCTCATCTTCTTTGGGTCATTTTTATATTTGAGATACATTTCCTTATCGCCCTTGGAGTAAGCACAAAGCCCCTCTGCTCCCTCAGTATCCAGAAACCTCAAGTTCAGCAGTTTCTTCCTTATGACAACTTCGTTTCTGAAGGTAGGGGCTATCTCCATGCCAGCTGATTTAGCGTGCTGACGCAATATGTATGACAGCATTGCGATTTCTTGATCAGCGTCATTGACCTTTATTCCGCACGCCGTTATCCTAAAATAGCAATCAACCAGCAATATTTCTTCATCTCCTGACCAAACCGGATTTTTCATAGCTGGGCTCCCTAACTAATAAATAGCGGTTTACATTACTTTAATGCACAGAACTCCAAAATCAATGCAGACTGTATTAAGAGCTAGGTGCATCTCATTCAAAACCACCCGAACCGCTCTGCTGCCCGTCACTCTGCCCCACCGTCACCGTTCTCACTATTCGGGTGAATCTGCTGCATATACTGAGGAGATTTTGCAAATGCGATTATTGAATCTATATTGTCTATAATAAAACGCTGTGCTTCCGGAGTATAGGCATTGACCCAATACTCTCTCGGCATATAACTTGCCCTTCTTTTCTCAGAAATAATACCCAGACCAACACCGGCCTCAGTGGCACGTTTTGAACCGTCGTCAATATACAGAAAACCAATACTGACAAAGTATTCTGCGACCCACTTCGCTGCAAATTTCTTACAGTTGTTTGGCTCTGTCAGTTCATTTATTCGTTCCGCAAGTTCTTTCAGGTACACAGGACGATCGAACTCGGCCAAAGCCGCCCGCTGCTCGTCAGTAATGAAGAAATCAGCCTTTTTGCCAGAACCGCCGGATTTTTTCTTTACTGCCCCATCGTTGGCGATGATCTGTTTCAGAATATCCGAAACATAGTAAAGACAGCGGGTAATGCGGACGTTATTCACCATGTCATCATCAGCCGCCTCTTCGCCAGTGATGGGATTTATCCCGTCAGCCATCTTGCGTATGTAGGATTCAGCACGTATCAATGTTTCAAGCTCAGTCATTTTGTCACCTCTTGTCTTCCAACCAGATACCCGGCGGTAGTGCTTATATTGATTCAACAAAATCTTCCTTAACCGATTCGATTATGAATCAGTAAATATAACTTACGCAATATCGCCCTCAATAAATTATAACACATATTCACAGCTTTGTCTATACAAAATATAATTTATTCATCTTAATATTATCGAACCCATTATAGAAGAGTCAATCATCGCCGGCATAATCAGACCTTTTGTAACTCCCCCACCACCTCCGCAATATCCACATCAACACAAACCGCACGTCCAAAAATCTCTTTCGGCGCATAAACCTCGCCCAGATTCACGCAGGCGTAAAAAGCGTTCGGATTCTGATAAGTCATTTTCCAGAACGGGAATTTTATTATACCCGGCGTGTTCATGCCGACGCCAAGTTCAAGGAAAAGAATATGCTGCCCCTCATGGCTCCGCAGATATTCCTCATACCGCCTTGCCGCCCTGTGCCAGCCGCTGTCCTCGACAAATTTGTCGTCCGCACGCAGATTCATCACCACAGGCTTACCGCAGCGGGGACATTTCGGTATCAGACTTGACGGTATTCTCATATTATTCTGAGATTCAAACATCGTCCTTATCGCTTCTTCATTATCCCATGTTTCCTGACAGCAAGGCTCGGAACACTGGAATAACCCATAATCCCCCTGAGTGTAGAAAAGCCGCTCCTTATCAAAGCCCGCTTTCTGGAACTGATGGTCAACATTCGTGGTCAGGACAAAATAATCCTTATCCCTGACCAACTCGAAAAGCCGCTTATACGTGCTGTTATCGACGTCCATATAGCGGTTTATGTAAATATATCTCGACCAGTACGCCCAGTGCTCCTCAAGGCTGCCGAACGGGTAAAATCCGCCCTCGTACATATTGCTGAAACCGTATTTCTCGATAAAATCGGAAAAGTATTTCTCGAACCGCTCCCCGCTGTAGGTGAACCCCGCCGCCATTGAAAGCCCTGCGCCTGCTCCTATAATTATCGAATCAGCGTTGTTCATCTCGCTTTTCAGCCTTTCAATTTGCGCTGAGTTGCTTTTTGTATATTTCATAGTCCTCACTCCCGAATACATTAAAAATCACTTTTATGCTGTGCGATTTAAGAAAATCCCTTACCGTGCGTACTGCAATTTCAGCCGCTTCTTTCTTCGGAAAACCGAATACACCCGTTGAAATACAGCAGAATGCAACGCTGTCTATTCCATTATGTACCGCCAGTTCAAGGCAGGACTGATAGCAGCTTTTCAGCAGTCTGCAGTGCTCGTCTGTCAGCTTCCCCTGTACGACAGGTCCGACCGTGTGAATAACATGACCGCATGGCAGGTTATACGCCGACGTTATTTTCGCCTGCCCTGTCGGCTCAGGATAGCCCTGCTTTTCCATTATTTCAGCGCATTCAAGCCGCAGCCTTACTCCCGCAAAAGTGTGTATGCAGTTGTCGATACAGCTGTGGCAGGGCTGGTAGCAGCCGGTCATTCCGCTGTTCGCAGCGTTGACTATCGCACCGCATTTCAGCGTGGTTATATCGCCTTTCCAGAGGTAAATATTATCCTCAACAGGTGATAAATCGGCTATGTCCGTGACGCCTTTTTTGCCCAGTTCTGTTTGCAGGTATTCGTCTTGGACTTTCAGGAAATCGTCCCCGATGGGCTTTGGAGTGCGGACATTCATCAGCGCACGCAGCAGTCTTTTCTGTTCCGCTTCAGACTGCGGAACTGCGATATCGCTGTACTGCGCCTGTTCTGACAGCAGCTTGTTTATAAGGAAATTTCGTCTTTGGGATTGAAGCATTTTATATTCTCCTAAAAAACAGGGCTGCTAAAGCCAACCCTGCAAGTTTGTCGAAAAGGTATCTTCTTCAGGGTGGCGAGAAAGGCACAGATGCTAGGAAACGGCATTTCGGCTAGGCTTTGTGCCTGCCGAATATGTCGTTGACGACGCAGATGTGCCTTTATCGACAGCCTGACAGGGCTGTCCGACGGCAGCCCTGCTTGGTATATTTACGCAAAGAAGAATCCGGCAGTCATGTCAAGATAATTCTCTCCGCTGTAATCGGGATACTGTTCCTTAACGCTGGTCCTGAACTCCTCGGCAGTTTTGCAGCCGGAAGCTATCTTCTTCAGATTTTCGAGATACGCTATCTTGGTTTTAGCGTCCTTTAAGTCCTCAGGCGTGTAATGCGAGGTCAGAATAAGCGTATAGCCGCTGCTGATATAGCCGTTAAGCTGTGCGATCATTCCGTCTGCGTGATCTGCGCCTGCAACGATTGAGTGGCAGTCGTGACCGAGCATATGAGTATATACTGCGTTTATTTCGGGGATCTCTATATCAAAGGCTTCGTGCGTCTGTCTTATAACAAAATCAATTCCGCCGATTGTGATCATTCCCTCGCCTATCACATTTGTGACCTTGTGCACGGATTTGTCGAAGATATCGCCGAATGCTCCGGTGAAATTATCGATAAGTGCCTTTCCGCCGCCGTTCTCAGAATACTCGACCGCATTTGCAGTTGCGTACTTGGGAACATCGGGCAGGAATGTCGCTCCTGCGCCGTGATAAGCCACAAGCATTCCCTCGACCCTTATTCCGGCGAGGTACTCGGTAAGTTCGGCTATGTTGTCGAAGAAGCAGGGCGATTCGATTACCACTGCCTTTCCTGCCTTTTCAACGATGAAAACCTCGTTGTCTATAAAATCATTGGTCTTGTAGGCGTGAAGCTTTATCCCGCCGAAATCGTAAACGTTCATTTCGCCCTTTGCGAGTTTTACTGTCTTAAAAGTATTCTTATCCATAATAAATCCTCCTGTATGGCATTGGTTTTTTCGGAAGATCTCAGCGCTGTTTTTCTGTCCTTGACTATATATTATCACATATTCATTCGTTTGTGAAGTACGCACTTTTAAGTGACATAGTTACCCGAAAGTGACCTTTGCACTGCAATGCCGTTTACCGCCCGAAAAATATTCAGCTTGTTGAAAAGTCTACTGCCAGACTGTCGAGAAGCCCTCAGATCCTAGGAACCCGCATAACGACTAGGCTTTGTGCCTTGATTTTTTGCGGATTGTATGCTATAATGAATATAACACTATAATTTGAACCTTTGGAGGAACACCTATGTTAAAGCGTGAGGAACTGCCTGAATGCGACGTCGCAACCACCGTGCAGATAATCGGGAACAAGTGGAAGCTGCTTATAATGCGCAACCTGCTTTCCAGACCGTGGAGATTCAACGAACTGCGCAAATCCCTTGACGGAGTGAGCCAGAAGGTACTGACCGACAGCCTGCGCCAGCTTGAATCAGATGGAATAATCCTGCGCACGGTCTATCCCGAAGTCCCGCCGAGGGTGGAATATTCGCTGACAGAACTTGGCGAGTCCATGCGGCCTATCCTCTCCGCCATGGAAAACTGGGGCAAGAGTTATAAGGAAACGCTTTGATAAAGCATGAGCCGACCTGTGTTTTTCGCACAGATCGGCTTTAGTTTATTGAATATATTTGAACTTATTTTGAACTTGCTCCACGAACTGCATTCCTGATGGGAAGCACAGACCTCGGCGAAACCGAGAGTTCGTCTACGCCCATCTTGATAAAGCTTTCCGTAAGTGAGCAGTCTGCGGCAAGTTCGCCGCATATTCCCGCCCAGATACCTGCGTTATGGGCGGCGTCAACGGTCATTTTTATCATGCGCAGAACTGCGGGGTGCTTGGGGTCATAGAACCGTTCAAGTCCCTGAGTGCTCTGCCTGTCAACCGCAATGGTGTACTGAGTAAGGTCGTTGGTACCGATAGAGAAAAAGCTTACCTCCTGCGCAAGTTCAGGCGCTATCATTACTGCTGCGGGCGTTTCTATCATAACGCCGAGTTCCAGTTCGCTGTCAAACGGTATCCTTTCCTTTTTCAGTTCAGTCATTACCGCACTGCAGAGCCGTTTAGCCTCCTGGATCTCCCACAGGCTCGAAACCATGGGGAACATTATCGCAAGCTTTCCGTATGCCGAAGCACGGTAAAGCGCCCTCAGCTGCACCCTGAATATTTCAGGACGGTTAAGGCATATTCTGAGCGCACGCATTCCCAGTGCGGGATTTTCCTCGTCGGCAAGCCCGAAATAGCCTATCTTCTTGTCTGCGCCGATGTCCATTGTTCTTATGATAACTCTTGCGCCGTTCATTCGCTGAACAACGGTCTTGTACGCCTCAAACTGTACCTCCTCGGTGGGGAAATCGTCTGAGCCGAGATACAGAAACTCGCTTCTGAACAGACCTATGCCCCTTGCGTCGTTGGTTATTACTGCGTCAACGTCGGCGGGCGAGGTTATGTTTGCGTATACCTTTATCTCTTTTCCGTCAGAGGTAATATCGGGCTGCCCTTTAAGCTGCTCCAGCATTGCCCTGACCGCCTTTTCCTCACGCTGCTTTTTGCCCAGATATTCCTTTGTGGTGTCGTCCGGGTCGATAACGATATAGCCAACGCTGCCGTCCATTATTACCTGTCTGCCCTCGTATCCTGCATTCAGGTCTATGTCGGCGTTTATGATAGCGGGTATTCCAAGCGTCCTTGCAAGAATTGCGGTGTGACTGTTGGCGTTTCCTCCGGTGAGAATGAAGCCCAGTATCATGCCCTTTTCAAGCTGCACCGTTTCACTTGGGGTCAGGTCGTCGGCGAGTATTATAGAGGGCTTATCCAGCGAATTTTCATTGATGCAGCCGTTCAGCACAGTTATTACACGGTTCGAGATATCTATGACATCAACGCTTCTCGCCCGCATATAGTCGTCGTCCATGGCGGAGAACATTGCGGCAAACTCTTTTCCCGCCGTATCAACAGCGGTTTCCGCACTGTATTTCTCGCCGGTGATAAGTTCTGCTATCCTGTCGGTGTAGTCGAGGTCTTCGAGCATCATGCGGTGTGTTTCAAAAAGCACTGCGGCTTCTTCGCCTATTTCCGCACGTGTTTTTTCCGCAATTTCATCAAGCTGCGCTGCAGCCTTTTCCGAAGCCGCTTTCCAGCGTTCAAGTTCCTTTTCCGGATCGGCTGCCTGCTTGTCGTCATGTACCACCTGCATACGCTTATAGATGAATACGGGACCCTCCGCTATTCCTCCGGATACTCCGGTGCCCTTTATCGCTATCATATGAACGCCTCCTCATTACGAAATCAGAAGTTATTCTCTTTAAGGAATGCCTGAACTGCCTCTGCGGCTGCCTGCTCGTCCTCGCCCTCTGCCTGGATCGTGATGGTGTCGCCGCACTTTATGCCAAGTCCCATAAACGCCATAAGGCGGCGGGTATCGGCTTTCTTTTCGCCCTTAATTACGGTAACTGTGCTCTTGAAGCCGGCTGCCTTTTTCGCAAGCATTCCTGCGGGACGTGCGTGGATACCAACGGAATCTGTGATGGTGTAAGTAAATTCTTTCATGATAAATACCTCTCTTATAATTGATCTATTGTAGGATAGGACGCAATTGCGCCCTCTGACTGAACGCTGAATGCGCAGAAGCGGTTTGAAAAATCAAGGCACTGATTTAATACGCTCTCGTCTGCCGCAGTAATATTTGCAGAATCTATGCCAAGACTTTGCAGCTTCCACAGGAAAGAACCGATAAATCCATCGCCTGCGCCTGTCGTGTCGGCTGCTTTCACCTTTTCGGCGGGCGAAAAGGACTTCGCTTTGCTGGTGTAAGCATACGCACCGTCTTTCCCGCAGGTGTAGACTACAAGCTTTACCCCGCTTTGCAGAAGCTTCGGAACAGCCTTTTCGATATCGTTTTCGCCTGTGATAAATTCAAGTTCCTCGTCTGATATTTTCAGAATATCGCACATAGGGATAAACTCGTTCACCCTGTCGTGAAGCTTGTTTTTGTCATTCCAGAGCGGGAAGCGCAGGTTCGGGTCGAAGCTTATCAGCATACCGTTTTTTCGTGCAATTTCGATCGCACGGATATGAGCGTCTTTCATAGGAAAATCGCCCAGTGACACGCTGCAGAAATGCAGCGCATACGAATCGCCGAACCAGCTTTCCTCTATCTGTTCGGGGGACAGCAGCATATCAGCCGCCGGCTTCCGATAGAACGAAAACGTCCTGTTTCCGTCCTTTTCAAGGCTCACGAATGCAAGCGACGTGTTCGCTTCATCGGTGAAGCGTACTGCGGAAGTGTCTATTCCGAACGCCGCAAGTTCGTCCGCTATTTTATGCCCGAAAGGGTCGTTTCCAAGCTGGGTTATCATCATAGATCTGCCGCCTAGCCTTGTGAAAGCGCCGCATACATTAGCGGGAGCGCCGCCCACTTTCGGAGAAAATGCGGTCACCTCGCTGATAGCGCAGCCTGTTTTATCGGGGATAAAATCGATAAGCGCCTCGCCTATCGCAATAAGCTTTTTACTCTCCAAGATATTTCACCTCCATTTCTTTCAGCCGGAACAGTTCTGCGTTTATGCCCTCTGCTGATATTGTGACCTCGCCGCTGTCGGGGTACATTCTGCTGCTCAGGACCGTTTTTCCGCCGTCAAGATATATCTCGACTGAACTTTTGTCTGCGATGATCCTTATATCGGCGCATTCGCCGAGCACGGCCCTGCGGACCGTCCGCCCGCCGCCGTGCTTTTCATCAGTAAATCTTAATTCAAACACATTGCCGTTCCAACTCATTTTCATGAAGCTGTCAAGCGATATCGAAAAACTGCCGCCGACTTTTGCCGTCAGTTCAAACGGAAGCGTTATCGCAAGGCTTTCTCCGGCGTTCAGGGTATTCCGCTCACTGCGCAGGGACTCAAGTTCCCTGATAGGATTCTGCAGCAGCGCACCGCCGCTGTCCGCCGTTATTTCACGGGGAATGGTAAGGCAATGCTGATAGCCAAGCGCACTGGTCGGGTTGCTGTACGGTATATCGCCTATGCCCATCCAGCCGATTATGATACGCCGTCCGTCGGGGGCTTCAAAGGTCTGCGGAGCGTAGAAATCGAATCCCATATCCCACTCGGTGAAGCCTTTCAGACCGCCGTCGTATCTGAAATGTCCAGACTGGTACACGTTCTGGTTCTTTATATCGCTGTGTTCTAGTCCCTGAGGTGAAACGCTCAGATATTTGCGTCCTCCAACGCTGAAAACATCTGGGCATTCCCACATATAGCCGAAGCCGGAAACCGTGTCCGTGCCGTTATAATACCAGCTTGTCAGGTCGTCTGATTCGTAAAACAGCACGCAGCCCTTATCGTCAAGCGTCCTCGCGCCAAGGACCATATGCCATCTGCCGTTTTCATACCACACCTTGGGGTCACGGACATGGCAGGAACAGAATCCGGGATAATTGCAGTTGCGCAGCAGTACCTCTTTTTCGCTCATATGTACCCCGTCAGCCGTTGTGACGTGGATAACGTTCGCACCCCTGCCGCTTCTGATGTAGTCAAAGCTGCCGTGCTCCTTTACGTTTCCCGTGTAGAACAGGTGCAGAACATCTCCGCTGACCACTGCGCAGCCGGAATATACGCCGTCCCTGTCCTCAGGGATATCGGGGAAAAGCACTGTGCCTGTGAACTCCCATTTCAGCATATCAGGGCTTCTGTAGTGCCCCCAGCACTTCTTCCCACCGCCGTCTGCGCTGTCCGGTGCGTACTGAAAATACACGTGATAATACCCGCCGAAATAGCACAGACCGTTCGGGTCGTTTAGCCAGCCGCAGGGAGGTTCAAGGTGAAGTCCCTGCCGCCACTTTCCGTTTATATATGCCATGGATATCACCCCTTAACAAGTTCAAGAAGCACGTCGCTGCTGCTGACATTTCCGTCTGCGGTGCGCTTTATCTCCGAATAATCGTTGGGGTTGGTCACTATGACCGGAGTGACCGTCTTATAGCCCTTGGAAGCGATAAGATCCTTGTCAAAGGTGATGAGCGTCTGTCCCCTTTTCACCCTTTCGCCCTCGGAAACGTGAGCGGTAAATCCCTCGCCGTTCAGTTCCACTGTATTTATTCCGATATGTATAAGCAGTTCTGCGCCGTTGTCAAGGTTCAGTCCGATAGCGTGATGTGTGTCGAACAGCGTTCCGACTGTTCCGTCAGCGGGAGCGACCACCTTTCCCTCGCTCGGCTCGACCGCTGCGCCCAGTCCCAGAATGCCCTCTGCGAATGTAGGGTCGGGGACGTCCTCAAGTGCAATTGCCGTTCCAGCAAGCGGCGAAAGGATCTGGTTGTCAGCTATTTCAGCAAGCGGTTCTGCGCTTGTTTCTACGGTTTCAGGGGCGGTTTCAGCAGGCTCGTCCTCCTTTATTCCCATGAACCACGATACTGCAAACGCAACAGCGAACGATACCACCATTGTGAGGATATATCCGACGAATGTGTCGGTCGTGATGAGCAGTCCGAAAAGACCAGTTACGCCGTTCGCCGTTGCATATACGTTCATTATTGAAGCCAGTGCGCCGCCGCAGGCACCGCCTATCATACCGGCAATGAACGGGCGCATGAATCTCACGTTCACGCCGAATATAGCAGGCTCGGTAATTCCCATGAACGCTGAAAGCGAAGCGGGGAGCGCAAGTGCCTTGGTCTTTTTGCTCTTAGCCTTGAATGCTACCGCAAGAGCCGCTGCGCCCTGAGCGACATTCGCCGCCGTTGCAATAGGCATCCATGTGTTCATGCCGTTATCGGCAAGCATCATCATTTCTATAGCATTGTACATATGGTGTACGCCAGCGACTACCGTTGGAGCGTAAACGCCGCCCATAAGGAATGCGCCTATTCCGAACGGAATCGCAATAAGTGCCTGCGCACCGCTCAGTACCCACGATTCAAGCTGTGCAAATACCGGACCGATAAGCGTCAGGCTGAAAAATCCTGCAACAAGTACCGACACAAGCGGAGTCACGAACAGATCGAGCATTTCGGGGACTTTCTTGTGCAGCTTCTTTTCGATAACAGACATTAGCCACACGGAAAGTATGACCGGAATAACGTGCCCCTGATAGCCGACATTCTGAATATCCCACAGACCGAACCACGACCACAGCGTTGTCGTTTCCGCACCGCCTGCGACCGTCCATGCGTTCACAAGGCTTGGGTGTATCATTATCATTCCTATTACTGCACCGAGGAACTGATTTCCGCCGAATATCTTTGCCGCTGAAATTGCGATAAGAATGGGGAGGAACGTTAATGCAGTGTTTGAAAAGATGTTCAGAAGCTCGTAAATATGCGAATTTGCCATGTCGGGGAACACCTGAACAAGACCGCCGAGCAGGCCGTTCAGAAGTCCTGTCGCAACTATCGCAGGAATTATCGGAACGAAAATATCGCCGAGCGACTTTATCGCCCTTTTGTACCACGGAGATTTTGCCGCCGCAGCCGCCTTGACGTCCTCCTTGGTCGCTGCTTCGATACCGGCTTCGCAAATAAATTCGTCGTAGACCTTGTTCACCGTGCCTGTTCCGATTATTACCTGAAGCTGACCGGAAGCCTCAAACACGCCCTTTACGCCGTCAATGCCCTCAAGCTTCGCCTTGTCGATTTTGCTGTTGTCCGCAATAACGAGTCTTAGCCTTGTGGCGCAGTGTGCGGCACTTGCAAGGTTGTCTTTCCCGCCTATTGCGGAAAGTATCTCATGAGCTGATTTTTTGTAGTCCATACCCGATACCTCTTTCGTTAGTATTGTTTCACACGGTTTGTGAAACTGATTTCATCTGCTGATCATATTATAGCATACAGGCGAGGCAATGTCTATTGACAAATCATAGTAACTTTTGACTCAGGAATTGTAGGTTTCACACGGTTTCACATTTTCAGGGTCTGTTTGTGGACTCTCTTTCCACTATTTCATAGTCTAGCTTCATGATTTTAGGTATATTCGAGCTTTTGCCGATAGAATTGAGCAGCATTTGCGCTGCTTCTATTCCCGCCGTTTTATAGTGCAGTCTTGCCGAGGTCAGCGAAACAGCGGTAACAGAGCCTATTTTTGAATCTCCCACCCCGCATATCATTATATCGTCTGGGATCTTTATGCCCTTTTCGCCGCAGTACAGCATTGCGCCCGCCGCAATATTATCCGTTGCGCAGAATATGCAGTCAGGCTGCTCGCCGCCTGACAGAAGCTTCTTTGCGCATTTATATCCTGAATCAACGTTAAATTCAGCAATAACGCTGTTGTGCTTTTCCAGCCGGATATCGTTGTCCGAGAGGGCTTTCAGGAAGCCGTTGTGGCGCGCTTCTCCAGCCGCCTTGTCCTCATCGGTGACGCCTATATAAGCAGGGTGTACCGCTCCCTTTTTCAGCATAAGGTCGGTCAGCGCATACGCTGCGCCGTAATCGTCATGACACACGCAGCTGAACCCCTTGTACTGCTGTCCCACTATCACGACAGGAATGTGCATTTTGTTCATCAGCGAACGGTGAACGTCGGTGAATATCGTCGCAAGGAAGATCACGCCGTCCACCCGATTCTGGCGGAAAAGGTCGAGATATTCTATCTCCTTGTTATAGTCGTTTGCGGTATTTACAAGCAGTATCTGATACCCGTGCTCATACAGCACCTGACTTATTCCCTCGGTTATTCTGGCGCAGCTTTCGCTTGACAGCTTGGGAATAATCACGCCCACCAGCTTTGTCACTCTCGTCTTTATCGCCTGAGCTGAAAAGCTGGGGGAATATCCGGTTTCCTCTATCGCTTTTTCTATCTTTTCACGCTTATCTTCGCCGAGATAGCCGTTATTGAAGTACCTGCTGACCGCCGATTTGGACACGCCGGCGTACTTGGCAAATTCGGATATGTTCATTTTTCTGCTCCTTTTGTGAAATCGGTTTTATAGTATTATACCACATTGTTTCAGAGAAATCAAGACGTATTGTTGATAAAATGGGGCATTTCAAATGATTTTTCAGGCTTTTGATAAGTGATCTATTCCGGCAACCTCGGCGTTTCCTAAGGCAATACCGCACAAAGATTGTGCGTGTATTGCCCTAGTAAAAAATAAACACCTGCGAGTCCCCCGCCCGCAGGTGTAACATTAATATGCCCGACCTCAAATCTTCCAGCTTCCCCTCTGCCATCTCAGCGCAGCAAGGCTGCCCGCAATAAGTACGCCGATACCCGCCCCGAAATACGCCCAAGACCAACCTATCGGATACACCGGCGCGCGCTGAAACTCTGTGAAATGCAGCCACACTATCGAATTCGACATAGGCAGCGCCCACATAAGCTCCGACCTTATCGAACACAGCGCAGCACCCGCAGCGGCTATTCCCGCACATACCGCCGAGCCTGCAGCCTTTTTGCCGATTATCATAAAAAACAGCAGTATCATACCCAGCAGGAATAAATAGGCGAGCACCAGCAGACTGCTCTGCACCGCCGCTTCAGTCAGCGTGAAGTGATTAAACAGGTTTTTCGGCAGAAGCAGTGCGCCGAAATTCTGCGAATATTCAGGGTGCTCCACAGCGAAATCAAGAACCACGCCGCTCCACTGCCCTCCCCACTGTGCGCCTGCTATCACGGGAAGTACGCCTGAAGCGAAAATAAAGGCGAGATACGAAATACACATCATTGCCAGATTTATGAGCTGCCCCACAAACCAGTTGAGCTTTCCTGTCCTGACTATCTCGAACATCATGCTTGCGTCCGTTCTCGGAAAATCAGAGGATATCGCAAAAAAGCCAAGCGGTATTATCAATAGTAGCGAGCCTGAATTAAGGGCAGCAATATACGGTTCAAGGACGTTCAGCGGCTTTCCCATGATATCTGCGTTTTCGGCAAGCGGCTTCACTGCGAACAGATAAACGAAAACGAAAAGCATTGCAAGAATTATCATTCGGGGACTTATCAGCCATTTGCAGAACTCAGTTTTCGCACAGGAAAACGCAGTCTTTACGCTAAGTCTGTTCACGCTCAGCACCCCCTGTCCGCACGCTTTTCCATAACGGCTGCGAACCCAGAAAAAGCGGCTGCCGCAAGAAGCAGGTTAAGCGCAAGAATCACTGCGGAATCACCGCCAAACGGCATTTCAAAAAGATATGTTATCGCATTAGGGTAAAGCGGCATGGTCTGCTGATATATTTCGTAATTCCCCGCCGCCGACAGATTCGTCTGCACGGCGGAAAGCACGGTTTCGTAGATGAATTTCAACAGGAACGGCACGCACAAAATTATGTAGGTATTCGTGCAGAACGAGCAGAGAAAAAACGCAGGCAGTACGCTAGCCGCACCGTATGAAAACGCTCCGGCAGTCTTGCTGAACAGCACCGAAAATGCACCGTTCGGCAGATAATATTCGAGTATTTCTGTCGGCTGCGTATTCGGGAACAGGATATACACAAGCACCGCAAACAGGCTTACTCCAATCAATACCGCAAGGCCGCCGCTCAGCAATGCCGAAAAAAGCTTCGATATATAATACCGTATACGCCCCGCCCTGACTATTGTATACCGCATATTGCCGCTGTTTCGCTCAGCAATAAAGGACGTCACGAACGGCAGCGCAGCCGTTATCGGCAAAGCCATTGCGGAATATCCCGTAAGTGCTTTCCCGATAATTATTGCCGGAATAAAATCGCCGCTTTCCGCCATAACGCTGCGGTCGAGCGAGAACAAAGCCTCCAGCACCGAATATACCCTGCCGTTTGAGTTATCCGCATACACCTGCAGCGAAAAGCACAGCACGGCGGTGACAGCTGCCGACAGTATAAAGCCTTTGTTCATAACGCAGCGCATCAGGTCGCATTTCAACGCTTTCATCATTTTCTCCATCAGTCCGCCTGAACGTAGAGATAAATTTCGCCAGTCAGCATATTAACGAAAGCATGATATATCTCCCTGCCCGTGTTCATCTTGAATTTCCAGCAGGGGTATGCCGTTTCGACAGCCGCCTCGTTTTCGGTTTTGGTCTGAAGCCACACCATTGAAACCTCGTTTACTGCAAAATTCATCGTGCCGCTGAAAAATTCGCTGATGATTCTTGCCGCATATTCCGGCGTAATTACCGAGGTCTGCGGCTCGCTTTCAGTTATTTCATAGCCGCGGCCTATGCCGAGAAAATGGTGTATTTTATTCGTCGCTATCATGTCGATACTGCCTGCCGCCGAGTTATAGCCCTGCTTGTCGTAATCGGTTTCGATAAGCGTAACGCCAAGGTCATTTCCCTTTGTGTTGCGGTAATCGAATAATACGCCGCCGTATTCGACAGTCGTGACAAAGTTGAAGCCATAGCACCCGCCTCCTATATCCACAACGTTCACCGCAACGATTTTTGGCGTGGGAATATTGCCCTCATACGGCGTAATATCAAGACTATCGAGATAATTCTGCGCAAATTCCGCAGCCTGCGCTATCGAAATTTCGCCGTCAGTAAGGCGGTAGGCGTCCGTGCAGGTCAGGTCCTCAGTGTAGAACACCGCACGGTGCGCAGCGTTATTGTTTATCATGAAATACATCGAACGTCTGGGGTGGTCACTTTTGTCATAGTCGATAAGCGTACCGCTGTCATAGCCCCGCAAAACGCCGAACATCATGTCGATAAAATAATCCTCGTTATCTATCGTCACCCATGGGTATTCCGTTTCAAGTCCGTTTTTGTAATCGTCTATTCCGGGGTGATTATACGGGTAGGCAAGACCGTTTTCCTCGCTGTAATTACCGTCAACAAAGCGTATCTCGTATTTCTTTTCCTCGCCGGTGTATTTTCCGTCCGTGAGGAAGTCGGCGGCATCGCTGAAAAACTCGTATATCTCGTCGGGACTTTTGCCCGAAAGCGGCGTCATAGTAAGCGTGCAGGCGTGGTCCGCCTGAGGTGCTTTGAATACGGTATTCCTGAAATTCAGGTTGTCATAGGTACTGCTGCGCAGATTGCCGCAGCTTTCCTCAAAGCTTTCTGAGATAACGAAAAGTTCCGCACGTTCCGTTATTTCGACCTCGGTTTCAACTGATTCCGACGTGCTTTCCGGCGTACCGCCGCAGCCTGATAAAAGGGTCAGGCTGAATATAATGGCAAGCAATTTTGCTGCGTGCGTCTGTTTCATGCGTATCTTTCCTCCCGATTGACGTTCGCCGTCTGTATACGATATAGGAGTGCTCGTCCGGCTGAATAAGTGAAAATCGCCTTATCCCCTTATTATACGCATGGACAAACCGCCTGTCAATTTATGAAACAGTAACTGGTCAAAATTCAGCGATTTTTGGTCAGATCATCCGGTTTTCTAACTAAAGTGCTGTCGCTTTGCTTTTCCAGCCTTACTATAGTGGTGACTACTGTTTCACCATAGAAGCTGCCCTCATAGCCTTTCAGCACCCCATCGGCAGAGTAAAAGATGTATCCGTTATCAAGGTCGCCCATCTGCCATTCCTCTGCGACATATTCCACACCGCCTATGCTGACGGAGTACGCCTTGACGAAATGCAGCGGGTTTTGTTCGTCAGCGCTGAACAGCGGGCAGTACATCTTGTCGCCATCGGTGTTGGCGAAGCAGTCGAATTTACGTTCGTCATAGCGTGACTGCTGATATGCGCTCTCGTATATACTGCCGTCAAAGTAGATGGTTTCCCAGCCGTGGTCAGGCTCGCTGCGGTCGTCGTGCTTCACAAGGTCCCACCGTTGATACCCGTTCGTTCCGTCTGTCGAATACACCGAATATTCCAGCCGTGAAGCGCCCGTCTGATAGGTTTCCAGAGTGTACGCACCGCCGTCTGCAGCGTATTTTCTCCATTGCGAGAACACGTTCGGGTCGCTTATCTGACCGCCAATCACACGTTCGCCGGACAAATCAAGCAGACCGAGCCGCTCAGTGTCCTGCGCCGCATATTCAGCGGCTGTGAGTTTTTCAGGCGGGGCGTATTCCTCAAATGACCCGCCCATATCGTTCACTGACCGGTCGGCACGCTCTAAGATTATCGGAAGATCCCCGTTTTTCTGCGTGAACGAATGATACTGCAGATACAGCGTGACGCTGCCGTTTTCAGCGCTTATACTGCCATGCTTCACACCGTGATATTCCACATCATAGCCGCCGTCAGTCCTGACGATATCGTAAATATCGGTCGAGCCATAATTATATATCAGCAGTCTGCTGTCACTTATCGTGAACGTTATGCCCGAATAATCCGTCCAGCCGTCCGACGCTTCCTTTGCATACTCTGCAAAGTCCATGCCGCCGACAGATACAGGTTTCCAATCCCCGAACAGCTGCGGCTCTACGTATATTCCAAGCGGTTCGCCTGTTGCAATGCAGTATGTGCCCACCGGACACAGCCTGCCGTTTTCGCCTTTAAGGCAGCCGTTTTCGCCGCTCCAGCTAATGAATGTCTTGTCGTGGTAGCTTTCCTCGCAGGGGGCTTTCCATGGTTCCTGAACGGACACATCGTAGGTGACAAAGTATTTTTCGTCCGCCGACCAGTTAGCCGAAACTCCGACAAATTCCTCCATGTAAAACATAAGCTGCAGCGTGCAGTCTGCGGCTTCGGAAAGACGCTCGCTGGCATTAAAGCTTTCTGCAACACGGCCGGCGCATTCATTGGTGAGTATCGGGTCGTTGTATGTACCGTTCACGCTCCAATTTCCGTTTTCGTCAGAGCAGAACACGGCGTGCGCAGTGCCATAGCTGTTGATATAGCTTTCGTTATAGTACCCGCTTTCTCCATCGAGGGTGGCAAATGCCGCCTGCGCTCCCGCTTTTGCTATTTCGTTCAGTTCGGAAATGCAGCCGGTCATGTTGGCGTATTCGTATTCGGCAAGCGACGTGCCGTATTTCAGCTGCGGGTATGTACGCACAGCGGACAGATTGCCGTCAAAAACTCCGTCTGCGAAGTTATATGAATCGGGCATTTTCGCCGGAATATCCCGCTCGCTTTCAGCGTCAATCAGCGATATTCCCACGCTGTCTGCAAAGCGGCTGTCAAGGCAGACCTCCATATAGCAGGACGACAGGACGCATTTCTCGGCAAACTCGCTCACAGTATTCTGAGGACAGCCGCCGTCGGATATCACGCTGTACCCGTCCTCGCCGTACAGCAGCTTGATTTTTACGTTCTCCGCACCGTTTTCAAGTACGCTGGAGAACTTGTCGGCAGCGATGCGGTGTATAGCTTCGGCGGACATTGGTTTAGCGGGCGAACTGTCCGAAGTTATGTCAGGAAGCAGAAATTCAAGTCCGCCGCCTGAAGCGGCAGACGGCTGCGAAGCCTCCAAGCCGTCTTGGCTTGTATTGGTATCCCTGTATGAGCATGAGGTCAGAAGCGTTATGGCTGATAACAGCAGTGGAAGTAATCTATTCATGGCAGCCTCCTTTTTTACTTATTCTAGCATATTATCAGGAAAAATGCAACGGGCGAGTGGTATCTGTAACCAAATTGTAACATAACTGCCGGCGACATCTGAAATATCCGATTTTACAGATAAATCACTTGAAAAAAGCGCAGTAAGGCGGTATAATAAAGATAGAATAACGATTCTGAAAGGAGAATGCCTTATGTGACGAGATGTTGTTTCGGCGAAACTCGATGTAATATTCAAGAAGCTGTTTACCGAAAACAGCGACCTGCTCCATTCCTTTGTGTCAAGCCTTCTGGATATTCCGCCTGAGAGCATAAAAGAAATAACCATATCCAACCCCGAATTGCCGCCTGAAACAGTAGCAAGCAAGTTCAGCCGCCTTCATCTGAGTCTTAATGTGAACGACAAGCTTGTAAATGTTGAAATTCAGGTCAAAATCGACAACGACTACCGTGACAGAACACTGTTCTATTGGGCGAAGCTGTATACCTCGGAACTTAAAAGCGGCGAGGATTACGGCAATCTCAAACAGACGATCACAATAAATATCATCAATTTCAATATGTTTGAGGGCAATGATTATCATACCGAGGTTGCGGCTATGATAAAGGGGAAAAACGAGATTTTCTCGGATAAGTTCAGTATGCACTTCTTTGAGCTGAAAAAGATAAGCAAACACCCGAAAACAAGCCGTGAACAATGGCTGCAGTTCATTAACGCTGACAGTGAGACCTGTGAGCTTTCACGCCTGCGTGAAAAGGCTCTCCATGATGAAGCCTCTGCATTAAAGCAGGCGACGAACGAGGGAATAACAATTGGTGAGCAAAGAGGCATTGCAATAGGCAAAGAAAAAGCACTGGCTCGAATGATTGAAAAGCTGAGAGCAGTGGGCATGACTGAGGAACAGATCGAAGCTATCGTATCGTCAAAGTAACAGGCTGATACGCTGTTCTCGGAAGGATAATAATGAAACTTTCTTGCCGTAGCGAGAGAAGAAAACTTTACCCGTGCTGCGGAGCAGCTTCATGTAACGCAGCCTACTCTGTCCCGTCAGATCGCCGATCTGGAGGAGGAACTTGGCGTAAAGCTGTTCACCCGAAGCAATCACAGCATAGTCCTGACGCAGGACGGAATGCTGCTCAAACGCCGTGCGCAGGAACTTATTTCACTTGCGGACAAAACGAAGCGTGATTTCCTCTGCAAAGAGGAAAATCTGGAGGGCAGTATTTCGATAGGCAGCGGTGAATTTCTGTCGACTGAGATACTCTGCGGCTGCATTGCAGCTTTCCGCAGGAAATACCCGCTTGTGCTCTATGAACTTTACAGCGGCAACGCCGATAACATCAAAGATAATATCGAGCGTGGACTGCTTGATATCGGGCTTATGTCAGAGCCTATCGACATACGCAAATACGAATTTATCTCAATGCCGATAAAGGAACAGTGGGGTGCGCTGGTGCGTGAGGATTCCGCACTTGCCGAAATGGACTACATAACTCCGGACGACCTTGTGGGACTTCCGCTTATATCAGCGGTAAGCAATATAGCACAGAGCAGCATTGGCAAATGGCTTGGTAATCGGCTCGGAGAAGCCGAGTTCATTGCAAAGGGAAACCTGCTTTATAACGAAGCGCTGCTTGCGCAAAGCAACATCGGGACAGTGATCGCAATGCGCCTGAACTGCCGTTATAACGGGCTTAAATTCGTTCCGTTCAAGCCTGTTCTTGAAAGCACGACTGCGCTTGCATGGAAAAAGGAACAGCAGTTTTCCGCTGTGGCTTCTGCGTTTATCGACTTTGCAAAGAAATACATTTCGGGCATATCTCGTGATGATTTATAAGTATTAGACATTCAGGTGAATTGCTGTTATAATAAAGGTGTTCCAGATGGATCGCCTTTATTTTTTTGAGAAAGGGCTGACTGAATGACGATAGAAGAAGCCAGCGAGCGTTACAATATCCCGATTAAAATACTCAGGGAATACGAAAGCTGGGGACTGTGCGGCGAGGTAAAAAAGGTCATGGGCGCATGGCAGTACGACCAGACGGATATCGAGCGGCTGAGCCTTATTATGACGCTGCATGACGCAGGCTTCACGAATGAAGAAGCGGAGCGGTATATGCGCCTTACGCTGTCGAACAGCGAAACCACTGAGGAGCGCATGGAAATGCTGCGAAAAAAGCGAAACAACACGCTCGCCGAGATTCATTTCAGGCAAAAACAGCTTGACCGGCTCGATTATCTGCGGTTTGAGATCGCCGCAGAAAATCGTTTTGTACAAAGACAGGAGGAACCACGATGAAAAAAGCGATATCTTTATTCATTACAACATTTATGCAGTTTATGATACCGGGCTGCAGCGGTACGGCAGGAACGAGCGGTTCGGCGCTATCTCAGCCTGAAAGCAGCACCAGCGGCAGTGCTGATGAAAAACCGCAGGAGTCCTCAGCTGCTCCCGAATCGGCGGAGAGTAACGCTGAGCCCACAAATGAACCTCAGCCTGAAACCACGGCAGATCAAACGCTTGTGGTCTACTTTTCCTGCACCGGCAATACCAAAGCTGTTGCCGAGAAAATAGCCGACATTTGCAGTGCCGATATTTACGAGATAGTGCCCGCAGAGCCTTACACATCAGCCGACATTAATTATAACGACGATAACTGCCGTGCAAACCGTGAGATGAACGACGAAAGTTCACGTCCCGCTATCGGCAGTCAGCCGATAGATATTTCAGGCTATGACGCGGTATTCATTGGCTATCCCATCTGGTGGGGCACAATGCCGAGGATCATCAACACATTCCTCGATACTTACGACCTTTCCGGCAAGACCGTTATGCCGTTCTGCACTTCCGGCGGAAGCGGTATCTCAACGTCCGTTTCCGTCATAAAGAACGCCGAGCCTGACGCTGACGTCCGCAGCGGTCTGAGGGCAAGCGACGCTGACGACAGCGATATCGAAACATGGATAAGCGATAACAATATCGGATAAATTCCGCAAAAAGGGGTCAAACCGTGAAAACAAATGCAATTATCATGCTGTGCGCTTTTATGTTCCGCTGCCTGACCGGCTGTTAAGTTCAGCCGTTTGAACCTGATATATCGTCCGACGGGACAAGCAGCGAAATTCTGCCCTCGCTATCTGATGGATCAGAAACTTCGTCAGACGGCGTGTCAGACGTTCAGCCTAGCGATGATACTTCCGCAGAACACACTGCAAAAATGACGGTAAACGATCAGGAGATACTAATCACCCTTTACGATACACCGACCGCAAATGCGCTTTATGAAGCGCTCCCGATGGAACTGTCGTTTTCGGACTACAGCGGCACCGAAAAGATAGCCTACCCGCCTGAAACGCTCCCTACCGAGGGCGAGCCGGACGGCTGCGACCCCGATGTCGGCGACCTCTGCCTGTACGCTCCGTGGGGGAATCTCTGCATATTCTATAAGGATTTCCGGTACTCCGTTTCGCTCATAAAGCTTGGGCGTGTGGAATCCGGCATGGATATTCTTTCGGGAATGGACGGGGATTTTACTGTAGTGTTGGAAAAATACCAATAATGCAGGGCGTAGGCTAAACAGTTATTTCACTTTTCCGTGCAGCACCTCCGAATCTTTGAGAAAAAATCAAAAAAGTGGTTGAAAATAGCGATGATACGTGCTATAATAAACTCGTTAGAGTATCCTAACCCAAACATACACAGGAGGTCTGCATATAATTTTCTTTATCGAATGTATCGTTGCCTGCGCTTTATTTACCGTTGCGCTGGAGATAATGTGCGCAAGGCGCAGAGAAATATTTACGAATGATTATCCACCGATCGTGACGGATAAGCTTCGCAGTCTTAATTTAGTTGCTGAAAAGCCGCCCACAAAGAAAAGCGACATAATCCGCAAAGTAATAGCAATTATTATATATGCGGTGCTGTTTTCTCTTGTCCTGCGGTTTATCAACGACATTACGACTTTCTTGGACGCCGCACTGACCGCATATCTGCTGTGGCTGGTGGTCGATTGGTATGATTTTCTGGTGGTGGATATTCTGATGGCGCCGTTTGATAAATTCTACAAGGTGGCTAAGGTCAGCCCGTTCGATAAGTCAGCGGTCTGGTTTCATTTCAAGGGCAGCGTGAAAGGCACGATAATCGGGCTTGTGTTTGCGCCTGTCGTTGGGCTTATTGTAATGCTGATGCAGGGGTTTTGAGAATGTCGATACATAAAAGGAGCGGCTTTGTGACCGCTCTTTTTTATCTCTATAAACAGATTAAGTGGAGAATATTATAGCATAACCGCATGGTTATGGTATAATTTGCCGATATGCACGGAGTTCGCCAGAGGCGAACGTATGTGCAAGGCATTTTGATTTATAATAAACGCTTTGCGTTTATTATAGCTTGAAAAAAGCCGGCGGGCGTGATATAATGAATTAACTGGTTCGGTCAAACTGCCGTGCAAATCAGGATTTGCAGGAAGCAGCGGATTTTGGAGTAGGGTGTGTAGTATGAAAAGAGTATTAAACAGAATATTAAAGGTTGTCCTGATAATCGTCGCTGTCATCGCATTATTTGTGATAGTTTCTTTCGTTCGCCATAAAATATGCAGTTCCAGCGAAGAAAATCTGCTGACGCCCTTAGGCGAACTGGTAGGGGTCAACGGACACAATATGAGCGTATACACTGAGGGCAGCGGAGATAAAACACTTGTGTTCATGTCTGGCGGCGGTACCTGCTCTCCGATATTGGACTTCAAGTCGCTGTATTCGCTGCTGAGCAAAGAATATAAAATCGCAGTGGTGGAAAAGTTCGGCTATGGTTTCAGCGATGTTGTCGATGAAAGCAGGGATATAGACACAATATTAAGCGAAACAAGAATGGCGCTTGATAAAGCGGGAATAGAAGCCCCGTATGTGCTTTGCCCGCATTCGCTGTCCGGATTGGAGGCTTTATACTGGGCACAGAATTACCCCGAAGAGGTCGAGGCGATCGTCGGTCTGGATATGGCTGTGCCGGACTATTATGATGAAATGAACATCAGCATTCCGGTATTAAGGCTGGGACAATTGGGAGCAGCACTGGGAATCACAAGGTGGATACCCAGTCTTGCAGAAAGCGACGCCATCAGATATGGTACGCTGTCTGATGAGGAAAAGGAGATCTACAGAGCCTTATTCTATCAGCGGACAGCAACCGATCCGATGATAAACGAAGCCAAAGTTGTAAAGGATAATGCAAATATCGTAAAAGCGGGCGGCATTCCGCAGGTACCCATGCTGTTGTTTATCTCTGACGGCTCAGGCGGAACGGGCTTCACCGAAGAAAAATGGAGAAGCATTCCCAAAGAATATATTTCAGGTTCTGACAATGCAGGTTTTATTGAATTAGACTGTCCTCATTATGTTCACGACTATGAATATGATGAGATAAGCAAAGGAATCATGGACTTCATCAGCAACAAGACATATTCATGAAAGGAACTGTAACTATGACCGGCGATCAAATAATGAAAATCAAAAATTTCAGGTATCTGAACCAGAGTGCGCTAAAAGGCAAGATCCTCTTTACCGGCTCGTCTTTAATGGAGATGTTCCCTGTCTGCGAGATAGCAAAAAGCAGCGGCATTGATAAAGTCATATATAATCGGGGCGTCGGCGGGCTGAATACAGATGAATTTCTGGAGAATATCGACGCACTGCTTCTGGATCTCGAACCGTCTGAGTTATTCATCAACATCGGTACGAATGATATTACTAAAGAGCGATTCGGCGACGGTTGGCTCGAACATCTGACGGATAATCTATGCAAAATCGTCGAGGTCACAAAAAGCAGGCTTCCTGAAACTCAGATTTACTTAATGGCGTTCTTCCCCGCTAATCTGCACCTGCCTTGGCAGACAGAAGAGTCTATCCAGTGGATGAAGCTTCGCACGCCGGAAAATCTGGCTCTGTGTAACAAGCACCTGAAAGATATCGCAGCAAAATACGGCTGCAGTTATCTCGACTGCAACGCAGAACTTACCGACGAAAACGGCGAGCAGAAATCGGAATTTGCCATTGACGGCGTACATATGTACGCAAACGGGTATCTGAAAGTATTTAAGGCAGTCGAGGCGTATCTATAACTGTTTGCTATATTCAGGGCATTTCACTGCAGCGGTTGAAATATTCCGGCTTATGTGATATATTACAAACCGAAAACGGAGAGGATAAAATGACTTATTACATAATAGACGCATTTGCAGACAGCCTGTTTTCAGGCAATCCTGCCGGAGTCTGCATTGTTGACAAGCCAGTTTCAGACGATATAATGCAGAAAATCGCATTTGAAAACAACCTTTCAGAAACGGCGTTCGTACAGAAAATCGGCGACGAATATTTGCTTCGATGGTTTACGCCAACATTTGAGATAGACCTGTGCGGTCATGCTACTTTGGCGGCGGCTTTTGCGGTATTTAATTATATCGAGCAGGCTTCAGATATTATACGGTTCAATACGCTTAGCGGGATACTGACAGTAGAACGAAAAGGCGATATATATGAAATGTCCTTTCCCATAAGGAAGCCGGAAAAGGTACAAGCTACAGATGAAATAATCAATGCGCTGGGATTTATTCCTGCACAGCTTTATTCACAGCGTGACCTTTACGCCGTTGTTGACAGCGAGGAAGATGTCCTGAATTATGTTCCCAATTACGACAAGCTGAGCAAGCTTGATAAATGGCTGGGCATAGCGATTACCGCAAAGGGTAAGGACTGCGATTTCGTATCAAGGTTTTTCTGCCCTGAATTAAAGCTTGAGGACCCCGTGACCGGCTCGTCGCACAGCAGTCTTGTTCCGCTGTGGAGCGAAAAGCTGAACAAAACCGAATTTACTGCAAGGCAGCTTTCAAAGCGCAGCGGTACGCTTTACTGCAAGCTTTGCGAGAATGATATAAAAATCTCCGGCAGGGCGGTGTTGTATCTGCAAGGGGGAATAATGTGCGGGCAAACACTTGACAGGGCAAACAAAATATGATACACTTTATACATTAACTGAAAGGGCGGTGAGGAGGCATTATGCTAAGCAACATTAAATGGCTATTCTTCGACGTAGGCTCAACGCTTGTTGACGAAACCGAGTGCTACAATCATCGCATACAAGACGCTATTGCAGGGACAAATATTACCTTTGAAGAGTTCAATGAAAAGCGTATGTTCTTTGCAAAACAAAATCTAAAGGGGGATATTGAAGCACTCAGATTTTTCGGACTTACCAAAACTCCTTGGCATCATGAGGAAGAAAAACCTTATAATGATACTGAAAGCGTTCTCAAGGCTCTTTGCGAAAGAGGATACAATATCGGTGTTATTGCAAATCAGTCAGCGGGCACACAAAAACGCCTTGAAAACTGGGGGCTTATGAAATACATACAGCTTGTAATAGCTTCTTCCGAGGAGGGCGTTGCAAAGCCCGATAAAAGGATTTTTGAAATCGCACTTGAACGCTCCATGTGCAGTCCGTCTGAAGCTGTGATGATAGGCGATAGAATTGATAACGATATTATTCCTGCTAAGAAAATGGGAATGGCGACTATCTGGGTAAAGCAAGGCTTCGGTAAGTACTGGACGTTCACTAACGAAAGCGAAAAAGCTGATTTTGAAGTGAATAATTTAACAGAACTGCTGGCTTTGCTGTGAATTGTGGGGATAAATATATGTGCTTTATTTGTGACAGGATCAAAATGATAACGCAAAGAATTAACCCGTATTTTGTAAAGGAACTTGAAACGGGTTATGTGGTCATTGGAGATAATCAGCATTTTAAGGGTTACACCCTATTTCTCTGCAAGGAACACAAGACGGAACTGTTCCAGCTTGATCGTTCACAGAAAATGAAGTTTTTAGAGGAAATGTCTATTGTTGCAGAAGCAGTTTCTAATGCTTTTGGAGCCGAGAAAATGAACTACGAATTATTAGGAAACGGCGATACTCACCTCCATTGGCACCTGTTCCCCAGGCGGAGCGGGGATATTGAAAACTACGGCAACAACGGAAAGGGTCCGGTCTGGTGGTATCCTATGGAGAAGATGTATTCTGATGATAACAAACCGACAGAAACCGAATTATCCGAAATGAAAGAAATACTCCTGACTGAAATAGACAAACTGCTTGACACACATAAAAAATAATGATATAATGTAACTACTTTGAAAGGCAGGTGAATGATATGAAAACAGCCACAAACCATAGCGGGAATATATCATTCACACCTGTGCGCCTAACATCACGGTAAATCGAATGGTAAAATCAAAGTGTTCCCGTTTTGGGGACACTTTTGGTTATTAAGGAGTATTTATGAGCATTCTGAATTTTACCGGCGTTACCAAGGAAAACCGCAGCGAATTTCACCGCCTGATGCAGCGGTATGCAAAGGAACTCGACGAGCACCAGAACCGCACTACCGACCCCGAAATTCTGAGGAAATGGACGGACAGGATAATTGAAAAGCAGCTTGAACCGGCAGCGTTTCTTAGATTATGCTATGCACGCTCGTCTGTGGTCGGATTCCTTTTCGGGAAAATCGACAGACCAGAAGATAAAGGCTTCAGGAAAATCGGCTTCGGTTATGTAACGGAATTTTTCGTACTGCCCGAATATCGGCGCAAAGGTTACGGCAAGGAAATGTTCCTGCATTTGCAGGCTATGTTCAGGAATGGCGGTGCAAAGAGAATGTACCTCACCGCCGATCCGGTGACCGGAAAACCGTTCTGGGAAGCTGTGGGCTTCGTCAGAACCGGCGAAATATCTTCCGAAAACGGTCAGGGAATGTACGAAAAGGCGATTCCGGACGAAGCGATTTCCTTTTCGGTGAGAGAATTTATCGACATAGAAACTGCCCGAAAAATAGCGCAGGCGCAATGGAACGCCCCCGAACAGTACGACGATATCGTACATTTTACATTCAGCGGAAAGACAGAAACAGACTGCTTCAATGTCATCGCACAGAACGAGGCTGGCGATGTGGTGGGAAGATTATTCTGCCTGCAAAACAGCGAGGACAAAAGCCTGTGGTATTACGGCGACCTGTTCGTTGTTCCCGAATACCGCCGCAGGCATATTGCAATGAAAATGCTGGAGTTTACCGAGCACGTCCTGTGCGATAAATGGTGCGGTACGCTAAGGTGCTATGTAGAACCTGAGAATGCAGTATCGCTTGATTTGCAGGCAAAGGCAGGATTTACCGAACGTCCGTATCAGGGCTTTAACAAACTGATTAATGATGGGCAATTGATGTTTGAAAAGGAACTGCCCACTTTTAATGTTACCGAAGCCTGCGGCAAAACCGCTGCGCAATACATAGCTGCGATTTTCGGAAGCAATGCGGAAGTGCTTCAAAACGGAAGGATTCCGTACAGAGAATGGTGCAGTTTGCTTTCTGCGAACGACACGGACGAGAAGCACTTTCTTATCTGCAAGGGCGCTGTTCCGTGTGCATACCTGAAAGTAAACGGTCTGGAAAGCGGGAACGGCACAGGCCGGATATCGGTGCTAGCGGTAGAGCCTGCATTTCAGCGGAAGGGAGCGGGCGGGTATGCCGTGCGATATGCTGAAACTTTTCTGCGGAATGCTGGAAAAACGTGCGTGAAGATACATACGACCGCAGATAATATTCCTGCTCAAAGACTGTATGAAAAGTGTGGATATATCCTCGAAGAAAGCAGTGATGATATACCCACCTACATCAAAACATTATAACAGTATAGAGACAGTCACAGTAAGCAGAAGTTCGAGGGAAATTATAAATGAGGACGCCCCCAAAAGGAGGCGTCCCGCTGTTTTTGAAAAGCCGGAATCACTGCTCAATGTCGCTTACATACATTATGTAGTCATTGGTCCTTACGGCGCCCTCGGCGTCAGTGAAATGCTGAGTGAGAATGTAGTTTCCAGAGTAACCCGGATCATAGATGAATATTGGATAACCCACGCTGTTGCATATCATTATCTGATTGGAAGATACAATGACATATGCGTCCTTGGGCAGCTGCGCAGCCATTTCTTCCTTGGTGATATTCACCACAGAGTTTCTGTCAACATCATACGCAGAGCAGTAATCAACATACCACTCGCCTGAAATAACGTCAAGTGCCTTGTCCATTATCGTAGCATTATCAGCCGAGGGTATCAGCGGATATGTGCCGGTCGCCCATGCTTCACCTGAGTAGTCGTTGAAGGTCACGCCCTGAGCGAAGCTCCACTTGTCGGTGCAGCCTATCTTGAAATCAAGCGATGTGACAGCACTATATATTTCGCCTTCTTCAACGGTCACGCCAAGAAGCTTGCCTTTTTCGATAACAAATATTATAGAAATATTGTCCACGTCAATGTCTGCTCTTATCGCACTGAAAAGCTGATCCTTATAAGCGTCCAGTTCCTTTGTGAATATGCTGTCGAGCGGCTTGATGTTTTCATTGGCGTGTACAGTGCCGTCGCTGGAGATCAGTATCTGATAATTTACAGAGTATTCGGGGTCTAAAGATGCGCCATGCGACTGCATGAACTTGTTGAAGTCCTCATAAGCCTTCTTTGCAGCCTCGTTGTATTTTTCAGCGAGGGCTGTCTTTTCGCTGACTCTCTGCTCTGTTTCGGAAGTTCCTATACTCATCGACTTATTCGAGCCGATAATAAAGCCGTCCTTGATCCCGACATAAGAGTAATAGTCGCTTCCGTCCAAGCTGTCAAACTCAAACATTCCGTCATAATAGTTAAAGTAGTTCGGCAGCTTTGAGGGCAGGTCTGACGGGTCGTCAGTGAGCACCGTGCATACGCCGGTAATACTGCCGTTTGTTATGCACAGCTCTGCATATACATTCTGACACGCATTCGAGCTGAAAACGTTCTGCAGATCCATATCAAGGTCGCCGGAATCAATGACAGTCAGCTTGCCTTCATTATCGAACCACAGCTTCAGCGTGAATGTCTTTCCTTCGATCAGGGCATAAGTGTCATAAATATCGTTATACACGAATCCGGTAAAGATGTCGCTTGCCATTGAATTAGCATAGTAAGCGGAGTTTTCAGGGTCGTAACTGCTGTAATGCGCATAGAATTCCTTGTTCTTTTCAAGGGATTCAATTTCTCCGTCTATTCTGTCTGCGCTATAGCCGAATGTGTCCAGCATAGCTGCGATACTAGCGTTTTCCGCTGATTTGTTCTTGAAATAGTTCAGTGCGGAAAGCTGCATTTCAAGCGCTTCAGTGCCGGTGATATCGCTCAGGCTGTAAACGTTCGTTACGTCTGCCGGCGCTGCTGCGATATCTCCCGAAACGGGCTTTGTAAGTACGGAGAACGAAGCCGTACCCATCTTGTAAACGTCTGCGCCGAAGGTGGTCTTTATTCCGTCGCCGTCCCTTACAGACTCAATGCTGATTTTGGACTTGGAAAGAATCGAATACAGGTCGTACTGAGTATCGCCTATCTCGAAAGTCATGCTGGAAAGGTCGTCCTTCATTGACTTGACGTTCAGGCTTATATCATACTTGCCCATGAGCACGTCAGAACCGAGGAACTGCGCCGTGGCAATGTTAGAATACTCGACCTTCAAGCCGACCGGCTTTCCGCTGCCCGAATTATTCACACTTATCTCAAATATGCCGGAAGCGTTGTCAATCTTGGTGGAAACGAGCTCAACTATCTTTGTTCCGTTTTCGGTAAGGGATACTGCAGTGTTGCCGCCTGCGGTCAGGCTGCTGAATGTTACGCTCTGATATTCACCGTAGTTTCTGTAGGACATTGTCGCTTCAAAGCCACAGGGGGTATTATCGGAAGTTACATAGCTGTCGATTGTGAGGTTCATATCAAGAGAATCGTCGTCAATGCTGTTCTCGATATCAATTATAATATCTTCAACTGCGTAATCGAAATAAGCCGGTTCATAACCGAAGCCATTAACGATCTCTACAACATAGCTGTCCTCTTTTATAATGTTGAGTACGTCAATAAGGAAATTGCAGATATCCTTCTGACCAAGGGTCACGGAAACGCACGTACCCTTGAAAGTCTTTTCGTGCTCGGAATCGCCGACTGTAAATTCTGCGCTTTCATAGGTAAACTCAGCGTTCTTATACGCCTTTTCCCAAGCCTGCTGTATCTTGTCATACACTGCGGAAAGCTTGGTCTGGTCGATCTCGAACGGCTCGGCTGTTTCTTCCTCACTAGCCGAAACATCAGACTGTATGAGTATCGGCTTGTCGAGAATGCCCGGAACGCTCGCATAGGCATTGCCGTTCTCGTCTATGTACACGTTTGCGGTGACAAAGTCTGTGCCGTTGGTCTTTGCTGAAAGAGCAAACTGGGTCGAGTCGCCGGATTTTGCGCTTACATTCACACTGGACGAGTTCACCATAGACAGAATGCTGTCCAAAAATTCCTTGTTATCGCCGAGCGCATTGGAAAGGGTATTGTCAAGCTGAATGTTCGCCGACAGGTCAGCGCTCATTCCCTGTCCGCCGGTCACCTTTCCAAGTTCGGAAGCCGCCAGAACGATGTTCTCTCCGGAAACGCCCGAACCGTACATGATAGTGGACAAAGCGTCCTGCACAGATGAACCGGTATCAGGCGTAAACGACTTCATTAAATCAGCGGTTGAGTTGAGTGTCTTTGTGCTGTCGTTTGCAACAGCGGAAATGATCGGATCGTTATTCTTGACGTTATCGACATAATCCGTCACAAGCGAGATAGCGTAACGCTGCTCGCCCATGATAAGTCTCATCAGCGTCGGACGTCCGAAGAAATAGAACAGCGCTCCGGCAATAGCGAGAAGCACGACCACAGCCGCAATTATTATCGGCACAATGTGTACTTTCTTCTTTTTTACAGCGGCTGCCGGCGCTGCTGCGGCAGGCTCAGGAATATAAGCGGGAGCAGGAGCAGGCGCAGGCTCGGCGGTCATTACCGGTGCTGCGGCAGGCTCTGCGGTGTAAACGGGTGCTGGCGCAGGAGCAGGCGCTGAAGCGGGTGCTGCGGGAGTAGGTACAGATGAAACAGGCGCAGCGGGAGTAGGTGCCGATTGAGCAGGGATCGGAGCAGCTGAAGCTGCCGGTTCCTGTTCGACCCTCGCCCCGCAGAAGCCGCAAAATAGTGCGCCCTCGTCAAGGGGGTTGTTACAATTTTTACAATTCATTTCGTTGTCCTTTCTGACAGAAATATGTCAAAAAATTAATTCAGCCTTGGTGCAGGTGAATCTCTGCTGTCGGTGCGTTACGGTATGTACACGCACATTGATTGACGATATGCACGGAGTCCGCCCTCGGCGGACGTATGTGCAAGGCATTTTAATATATAATAAACGCCTTGCGTTTATTATATCACAGGGTTATTTGTTTGTCAATAAATAATGATGGATAACGATAAGGCTATGTTGTATCGTCAATACGTCTTCATATAGGAAAAACACCGCTCTGCAGTCAATGCAAAGCGGTGATATCGGCATTATCAAAACTGTAAACAAATTCACGCGAAAACCCACACTCCTATATCGTAACACGGAAAACAACCATCTCATTGCAGCTGCTAACATCAATTCGTCCGCCATGTGCGGCAGCGGCAGCTTTCGCAATAGAAAGCCCTATCCCTGTTCCGCCGATGTTCGATGAATGGGAACTGTCACCACGGTAAAACCGATCGAATACCCTTGATACATCAGGCATTTTGTCCTTGTCGCAGGTGTTTGAAACGGTTATCTCAGCCTTTTTATCATGCCGCCGCAGGCTTAGTGAAACCGTGCCGCATTCATCAGAGTACTTGAATGCGTTGTCAAGAAGTATGGAGATCATTTGCTGGATAGCCGCCTGCTCTCCCACAAGCATTATGCCGCTTTCGATATTCTGGACAAATGTTTTGTTTTGAGCCTTCGCAAGGAGTTCAAAAGGCTCTGCGGTCTCCCATATTGCGTCACTGAGCGAAAATTCCGATTTTTCAGGAAAAGGGTTTTCCTCATAAAGTCGGGAAAGCGTCACCAGATTTGTTATAAGCTTTGACATTCGGGTAACCTGCGTCTGAATGTTCTGCACCCATTCGTCGTTTTCATATTCCATAGCCAGCACGTCCGCACTGGTGGAGATAGAGGTCAGCGGAGTTTTAAGTTCGTGTCCGGCGTTCGTTATAAACTGCTTCTGTGATTCAGCGTTTCGCATATACGGAAGAATCGCCCGATAGGAAAACAGAAGGACAAGCAGGAACACTACCGCCAGACAGCCTGTCGCAATTATGGCTGTAATTATCACCAGCGAACTTATCGTTTCAAGCTCACGTTCGGAATTAAGAAAAATTATCAGCGTACCTTCATCCGAATATTGCGCAATATATCGGTATCCATTCTGGAATCCATGCTCTTTTTTTCGCTTAAGTACCGTATCCGCAAAGTCGATCGCATCATTCTCCGACACAGACGCAATGAAGTCATGATTGACGTCCGTCACTTCCCCGCTGCTATCAAATCTGACCGAAAAGAACCTGACCATATATCTCACCTCAGGCGAGAATCTGTCCGGCTTGCCGACCGGCGGCGGTCCCCCGTGAAAATCATCTTTGCCGTTTTCCTCCGTAAGAAGGCGTTCCAGCATATCGTCCAGTCCCCCTGTGACCGCATGATAATTCCACAGATTCACAAGGCAGAGCAGAAGAAGCACCACGGAGGATATAGCCGCCATTGCAGCACCGATAAAACGCCAGCGCATCTTCTTCAGCATCTCATTTCCTCCAGTGTGTACCCTGCCCCGCGTATCGTTGTTATCTCGATATTTGCCGACAATTCCCTGAGTTTACGTCTGAGGAAACCGATATATGTCCAGACGACGTCCGTTTCTGCCGCTGAGTCCGTTCCCCAGATACGGTCCATCAGGTGTTCTGTCGAGAATATCTGACCGGGGTGACGGATAAACAATTCCATAAGCTGAAATTCCTTATTGTTGAGCCTTGTTTCGCCACGGTCAGTCACTATCACAAAACGGCTGCAGTCAAGCGTAACATTTCCGTATTTTATCAGAGCGGGAGTATATACGTCGCTTCTGCGTGTGAGGGCACGTACACGGGCAAGAAACTCGCTTGTGGCAAACGGCTTCGGCAAGTAATCATCTGCTCCTGCGTCAAGTCCCGTCACACGGTCCTCCACCTCGGCTTTGGCGGTCAGAAATAATGTCGGTGTGGCTATCCCAAGTTTACGAATTTTCCTCAGAAGCGTGATCCCGTCCATTCTGGGCATCATGATATCCAGAACAAGAACGTCATAAATCGAACCTGTGATAAATTCAAAAGCTTCCTGTCCGTCATGCACTATGTCTACTGTATATTTTTCCTTTTCAAGTATTATCTTAAGCGCTTTCGCAATACTGACCTCATCTTCTGCTATCAGAACTCTCATCTGCATTCCTCCTGTCTGTTCATATTCTAACACATGATATTGAAATGTATCTGAAATCGAATATATCTACGCGTTTATTGTACCACATTTTCTGTGCGGTGGGAATGGCTGTTCCGATATTTCAGAAAAAATACACAAATCTTTTCAGGTTCATTTCGGGATAGGTATGTAAAATCTATGTTAAGCCATTCGAAGATTTACGGCGGCAGAAAGGAGCGGTATGAATGGACCCAACCCCGAATTATCGGCATGAACTGAAATACCAGATCAGCAAAGCCGACAGCTATGCGCTTAAACAGCGGCTGAGAAGAGTAATGAAGCACGACCCGCACGCAAGGCAGGACGGGCTGTATGTGATACGCAGCGTGTACTTTGACAATTTCCGTGACAAGGCACTGCGTGAAAAAATCAACGGTATTCAGCGCCGTGAAAAGTTCCGCATTCGCTACTACAACGACGACCTGTCATTCATCACGCTTGAGAAAAAAATCAAGCACAACGACCTTTGCATGAAAATCGACGCACAGATCACATATGAGGAATACAGAAAGATCCTTCTTGAACCGGGCGGCTGGATGCTGAGCCACAAAGATCCGCTTATACGTGAACTGTACTGCAAAATGAAAACGCAGCAGCTAAAGCCCCGTGTTCTTGTGTCATACGTGCGTGAGCCGCTCGTATATCCTGCCGGAAACGTCCGTGTGACCTTCGATTCGCAGATCAGAACAAGTCTGTTCGACACCTCTTTCGCCGACGGCTTCCGTGGGGATATTAGTGCAACTGATACTCCGGACACAACGATTCTTGAGGTCAAATATGATTCGTTCCTGCCGGATATCATCAGAGATCTTCTGCAATCTGAGGAATTAAGACAGCAGGCATTTTCAAAATACGGCGTATGCCGCCGCTTCGGGTAATAAATATCTATAATTAAGGAGTAAAACAATGAGTTTCAACGACATTTTCAAATCCAGCTTTCTGGAGAACGTTTCGGAGTTTTCGATACTCGACACACTTATCGGTCTTGCCTTTGCGCTTGCAATAGGTCTGTTCATCTTCATCATCTATAAGAAAACGCTGACCGGAGTGACGTATTCAAGCGGATTCGCACTGACGCTTATCGGGCTGTCCCTCGTCACGACTTTGGTCATTATGGCGGTAACCTCAAACGTTGTGCTTTCGCTCGGCATGGTAGGTGCGCTGTCAATTGTCCGCTTCCGTACTGCAATAAAAGAACCAGTGGAGATAGTGTTCCTGTTCTGGTCGCTGGCGGTAGGTATAGTTATCGGCGCAGGTATGATCCCGCTCGCCGTTATAGGTTCGGCAATTATCGGCGTAATACTTCTGATTTTCGCTAACCGCAAAATACACAACAACCCCTATATCCTCGTGGTGAACCTCGCTGACGAAAAAGCCGAAACCGCTGTATTCGATATTCTCGGAAAAAACACCGAGCACTTTATCGTAAAATCAAAAACCGTAAACGCAGGCGGTATAGAGCTTACGACAGAGCTTCGCACAAAGAATGCGACCGTTTCTTTCGTAAACCTTATCTCTCAGCTTCCCGGCGTGGTAAATGCGACGCTCGTCAGCTATAACGGCGAATATATGTCATAAGCGGAGGAGGAAAGCATGGTCGCACATAAGCACATTTCAAAGATCATCGCTGTGGTCATGGCGGCCGCCGTCTGCCTGTGCCTCTGCGCTGTCGCCTTTTCAGAACAGATCATATCTGCGGTCGGAACCAGCGGCATTTCAATGGAGTATGAAACCAAGCTGTTTGACACAAGCAGCATAATGACCGTCAATATTCTGATGGACAGTGACGACTGGAACGATATGCTCGAAAACGCCACGGCTGAGGAATACTACCAATGCGACGTTGAGGTAAACGGCACGACCTTTTACCGGGTGGGTATCCGTCCAAAGGGGAACACCAGTCTGTCCTCCATCGCCAGCGATCCCACGACGGACCGTTACAGCTTCAAGCTGGAATTTGACCACTATGTGGACGGACAGACCTGCTTCGGTCTGGATAAGCTGATACTGAACAACAACTACGCCGACGCCACCAGCATGAAAGAAGCGCTCATCTACGATATGTATAAGTATCTCGGTGCGGACGCTTCCCTTTACAACTATGCAAAGATATCGCTAAACGGCGAGTACTGGGGCGTTTACCTTGCGCTTGAAGCGGTCGAGGACAGCTTCCTGCTGCGCAATTACGGCGCACAGAACGGGAATCTCTATAAGCCGGACAGCATGAATATGGGCGGCGGAAAGGATAACGGCGGCTTCAATGGCATGGATTTTGGCGGAATGGACTTCGGAAACATGACCCCGCCGGACTTTCAGGATAATTCCGACCTGACAGATTTCAAGGGTCAGATGCCGGATATGTCAGATTTGTCCCAGAGCACTGATACGGATAGTTCGCCGGAGGAATCTGCCGACTTCGGAGAACGTCCCACGATGGATTTTGATTCTGCAGGCGATAAAGGCGGCTTCTCAATGGGCGGGGGCGGCGCAAACCTGAACTACACAGATGATGAACTGGACAGCTATGAAACCATCTGGGACGGCGAAGTCACTTCAACCGGAAAAGCCGACCACAAGCGTGTCGTCACAGCGCTCAAAAACATATCCGAGGGCAATGACCTCGACAGCTACATGGACATCGACAACCTGCTGCGCTACATGGCAGTGCATATATTCTCTGTCAACGAGGACAGCTTATCCGGCTCGATGGCGCACAACTATTACCTCTATGAAGCGGGAGGAAAGCTGAATCTCATTCCGTGGGACTATAACCTCGCTCTCGGCGGAATGGGCGGCGGAAACGACGCCACAAGCGTTGTGAACGACGCAATAGACAACGCATTCTCCAGCACAGAATTTTTCGATACTTTGATGGAGGACGAAGCATACCACAGTCAGTATTATGAGTACCTGCAGCAGCTTATAAGCGAATACATAGACGGCGGAGGCTTTGACGCTTTCTATGAGCGGGTGCGCAGCCAGATAGACGAACTGGTGGAAACCGACCCCACTGCGTTCTACTCATATGACGAATACCAGACTGCAGCCGATACCCTCTATCAAGTGGTAAAGCTGCGCGGCGAGTCTATTCAGGGTCAGCTTGACGGAACGATACCGTCTACTGAGTCAGAGCAAAGCAACAGCAGCGCACTTATCGACGCTTCCTCGCTAAATCTGAGCGTTATGGGCAGCATGAATAACGGCGGCGGCAGATTTGATTTCAATGAGCAGCCTGCTTCTGAGAATACGGCTAACGAGTCAGACGCAGAACAGAGCGATTCGGAAACGTCAACTGTCCCGGATACGTCCGCTGGAGGAAACGGCGGGCAGCCTTCTGATTTTGCCCCAACGCAATTCGGCGGTGAAACGCCTGATGGGTTTGACCCGTCAAAGTTCGGCGGAGGAGGTCAAAGACCTTCCAATGATACGCAGACAAATGAGGATTCGCAAAACGGCGGGAACGGCGATTTTGGCAGCCGTCCCTCAATGGACGATTTTCCGAACGGCATTTCCGGCAGTACGTCAACAGCAATGTCCTCAGAGAATCTGGTGATGTATGGGGTATCTTTGGCGGTTATAATCGCCGCAATACTTTTTGCGGTACTATATCGCAGGAAGCCAAGGAAGTGATGTTTCTTTGAACTTCCGGCTCACTGACGGTCAGAACTCTTGACAGTTCCTGTTTTTTATGTTAATATGAAAGTGATGATACATATTGTAACATGAGTTATCTTGTGTGTCATTACTTTTTTCATTTATTGAGTTTATTCTATAGATCTATAGGACAGGAAAGAGAACGGAGGGTATATGGGCAGATTTTCAATGAACGTAAACGTAAAATGTGCGGATCTCGCCAGCAAATTCACCGAAATCATGAAAAAGAACGGCTATGAGATATGCACTGAGGACAATGCTTCTATGTCGTACCTGATAGCGCAGGGCAAAGATTGGGCTACGCTTGCGGGAAAGGGTTACAATTCGGACGCCCAAAAGACGCAAGACGATTCAGAGCTTATTGCAAAGGAACTGAAAACCCCCGCATTTATGGTCGAGGTGGTGGACAGCGATTGGGCGATTATAGAGCTGAACGGCTCAAAGGTGATAGTCGGCGACGGTTCGGGCTATGGAATAGAGGACAAGCCCGCTCCCGACAAAGCGGTCTGGGAGCCGCTGCTCACTAATGGTACGTTTGAGCAGCTGACTGAGATCTGGCAAACGGACGAGGTCTTTGTCGAGGACATACTCGCTAAGTCTGCGCCGCTGTTTGGTATAGACCCGCAGCTTATTACGGCGGACTACCGTGATATTTCAGAGATGACGGACGGCGGGAACATCTCCGCGCTTTATTTCAAGAAAATAGGCGCAGGCAAAATGATGACTCTGAATGCGGCGTTTAAGAAGGTGTTCGGTGAAGCCCTTGTACCGCTTGGCTTTAAGCTGATAAAAGGCAGATATCCTTATTTCGTGCGGGTCGTACCGGGCGGGGAGATAGTTCACGTTATTACATTATTAAACGACAGCACAAATGAAAGAGGAAAGAAATGCTTCAAGATTTTTGGCGGAATCGCTACCGTATATCGTGATGAAATTGATTTAAGCAAAAGTCCGTGGACTGAGAATGTGAACTGGATGCGAAGCAGTGCTAACATACAAAACACGGCCGATATAACATATGATTTTGCATATGAGGGCGGATTTCGGGAGTTTTTGTTTGAAGCCGACAACGAAAGCGAAATGCTTTACGAGCTGGAACATTCGCTCGATGTAACACGTAAGATCTTGCTGCAAGTTATTTCAAAAGCGGTCGATATTGACTCAGCTATCGAGTGTTTTTATCAATTAGGTATGCCGTTAATCCTTGATGAAAGGTTTGAGGGACTGTTAGTCCTTAAAGCTAAAAATTACTCCGACATAATCAAAAAAGATATTAAAAAGCACAATGATAAATATAAACAAAAAATGGAACAGGGAGTAACCGGATACACGTCTGAAGAATACGAAAAGGGGATCCAAAGAGCCAATGGGGTTCTTCAGCGTGAGGTATCAAAGGTCGAGAATATTCTCAATGATCCGGAATTGCTGGCGAAATATACGGCGGAACTTGAAAGGCGCAAGGCGATCAATACTGAGAAGTTTAGATCATATGGTTTGGATATGTGAGGCGTCGATAAGATTTTGTAACAAAAGTGGAGTAAGTCATTAACTGCGCTGTAATGTTCCACTATTGTAACACTATTGCGCCCTTTTTGTTACAATAGTGGACGCCTGACCAAAATCTGTGATAATACCGGTCTTATTTCAAAGCAAACTGCAATTTCTGAATACCTATCGGAAAGAAAAAGACTGTTAATGAATTTCACTAAAATCATACTTCAGCGGCATGAACAAGATATCATGCCGTCGTTTTTTTGAAAATCACCCGCAAAAATCAGATTGTTGCAAAATGCAACCTGACGTCACAGGCAGGAAAAAATGTTGCAAAAACACGAATTACATGCCGCATAACTAAGCCGAAAATCGACCCTAACGCAACTTTGTTGCAATTTGCAACAGCATTTCTAAACCCGAAGTTGCACTGCGTGCAACACTAACAAACCGCTTGGTTAAGCGGAATCTCGCTGCTTACCTTACCTGACAGTTCGGGGTGCAGCTCAAAAAATGCAAGAGCATAAGGGGCGGTGACGTCACGGGCTAAAATCCCGTGACGGTCAGCATAGCTGACGCCGCCTGCCCTGCTTCGCAGGAACTATTTTTGGTCGGCATCGGGAATGCCGACGGGGTGTGAAACAGGTCAATTCAGACCTCAATTCATCTTATGAAAGGACAATAATACTATGTCAATTACAGAAATCAAAATCAGAAAGACTTACAATGAGGGCAGACTGAAAGCAATAGTTTCGCTTGTACTAAGCGATTGCATTGCCATTCATGAAATCAAGGTAATTCAGGGCGGCGACAGGCTGTTTGTGGCTATGCCATGCCACAGGGAATCAGACGGGAGTTATCGGGACATTATTCACCCGATAGGTCAATCGGCACGCAGGGTGCTTGAGGACGCAGTTATTAACGCCTATCGAACCTGCGTTTCCGGTCAGGAGATATCCGAAGCTGAAACGTAAGTGCGTTCGGCTGAACGGATTTCAGCATATATTTCTTGTGCATTTTGCTGAATTTTTATCAGAATACTTAATGCCGAAGCCGTATTTCTCTTTAATATCGAAATTTTCACCGCACCAAAAATCCCATATATGAGCAAAATGTATGTCTTGTGCATTATGGCAAATGCTAAAAAGGTCAATACGCTTAACAAGGAGAAAGCGGTTGACTATAGCAGATAAATGTGATATACTATTACCAGAAGAAACACTTAGTTTTGACATCATTTTGTTTGGCACTACCAGCTTGACATAATTCCATTACAGATATACCGGATCGCTGTATATTCCGCTCAGGCGAATATATGTAATGTGTTCTGATTAATCCGCTGTTATCCTGATGCAATTATTGCGTTCAGATGGCAGCGGATTTTTTGTCGTTTGTACCGAATATTATATTTCCAGAATAAAGCACATTTTCCCGCACAAAATATCAGAAAAGAAAGGAGTGGGCCGGCATGAGGCTTGATATCCACGAGGAAAACAAGATGGCAATAATCTGGGCGGCTTCTGATGAAAACACAGACGTTCTGCCGCCGGAAATAGCTTCACAGCTTGAAACGCTGAGATCCAAGCACAAGAAATTCCGTGTAATTATCATGCACTCAGGAAGCGACGAGTTGTTCGAGCCTATGCTGACTTTGCTTCTCAGAAACCGCATGAAAAAAGCCCTGAATGAGGTCAGGGGAGAAAAAAACAGCAGCCCAAGTCCCCTGCCTCACCAGACGGGCTGTCAGGAAACAGTCGGATTCTAAGCCGCCCATTGCAGTCAATGCTTCGGGCGGTTTTCTGCTGTCAAGTTTTTCGGGTTGGTGTCATCGGGGGCAAGTCCCGCAAGTATCGCTTCATAGTAGGATCACTATACCGCATGGCGTGAACTGGAAGCGCTTAATTCTGCAGGATATATTCGTGCGATAGGCGTATCGAATTTCGAGCCTGACCGGCTTATCGACCTTGCTGCCTACAACAGCGTAAAGCCCGCTGTAAATCAGATAGAAACTCATCTTTACTGCCAGCGTCAGAAAGAGCACGAATGGGAAAGAAAATACGGAGTTGCGCACATGGCATATGCGCCGCTCGGACAGGGACACGCAAACGAAATGTTCTCCGAGCCAGTCGTCTGTGAAATAGCCGCAAAATACGCAAAGACCCCCGCACAGATACTGCTGCGCCGCACCATTCAGGACGGTGTTACTGTCATACCGAAGTCGGTACATACAAAGCGTATCGCTGAAAATATCAGCATATTTGATTTTGAACTATTATTGAATATGCGGTCGCTATTAGGACAGAACCGCTGTTTATTACAAAAGATATCCACCGGTCCCCCGGTGGATCAGTGTGTTGAAAAAGTCTACGACCAGACTAGCGAGAAGCCCTCAGATTCTAGGAACCCGCATAACGACTAGGCTTTGTGCCTGTCGTTATGCGGGTTGTGGCAGGACGCCACAAGTGAAAACCCCAAGCGCAGCACGACGCTGCGCATTAAAGGTTTTCGCCTTACGACGAAGATGAGGGTTTATCGACAGTCTGATCCACCGGTCCCCCGGTGGATATCCATATTTTCAGCCCTGCCCGTAGTAAGCATTCGCACCGTGCTTTCTGAGATAATGCTTATCCAAAAGTTCCTGCTGCATTCTGCCTGCGGTGGGAGCGATGGTCAGCGCATGGTAGTTCATGAATGCGACTTCCTCCAGCACAACGGAATTGTGAACCGCTTCATGGGCGTCCTTACCCCATGTGAAAGGACCATGGCTCTTAACAAGCACCGCCGGAATGCTCATGGGGTCAACTCCTGCAAATGTTTCTATTATGACCTTTCCGGTCTCCTTCTCGTACTCGCCGTGAATTTCCTTGGGAGTCATCGCACGGGTGCAGGGGATCTCGCCATAGAAGTAGTCGCCTTGGGTAGTTCCCATTGGCTGGATACCAACGCCAGCCTGCGCAAATGAAGTCGCCCAGCGGCTGTGGGTGTGTACGACTCCGCCGATAGCCGGGAATGCACGATAAAGTTCAAGATGAGTGGGCGTGTCGCTGGAGGGCTTCCACTTGCCCTCGGCGACCTTTCCGGTCGCAAGCTCAACTACCACCATATCCTCGGCGGTCATTCCCTCATAGGGCACACCGGAGGGCTTTATAACCATCATGCCGCTCTCACGGTCGACGGCGGAAACATTGCCCCATGTGAACGTTACAAGGTTGTATTTCGGAAGCAGAAGATTGGCTTCCAGTACTTCCTGCTTTAATTTCTCTAACATACTGCGTCCTTTCTTACTTCGCTGCTGCAAATTCAGCCGCCAGTCCGCGCTTGTAGTTCTCCATGAATTTCCGGAAACCCTGTGCGCCCTTTTCCTCAGGCTGTAATGTAGTGGATTCCATGCTGCTGAATACCTTGCCGCCGAGGAACTCCGGCAGGGACTTTCCGCCGCATACGGAGTATGCCGCAAGCAGAGCCATTCCCCATGCGCCGCCCTCGCCGGCGGTTTTCATGACGGATACCGCACAGCCAAGCCCGTCCGCAAGGAACTGCTGCGCAACTCCCTTTGTCTTGAACAGACCGCCGTGTCCGGTTATCTTGTCAACGGAAACCTGCTCCTTGTCGAACAGGATATCCATGCCGAGTTTCAGTGCTGCCATCGTGGAATAAATCTCTGCACGGAACAGGTTTGCAAGGTTGAATTTTCCGTCCGGGGTGCGGAAATACATCGGTCTGCCGTTCTCAGCGCCGGCAACAGGCTCGCCGGAAAGGAAATTGTACACAACGGTATCGCCGCAGTCCGGATCGCCTTTCAGCGCATGATAATACAGCATATCATAAAGCGCAGGCTTTGCGGTCGGGTGACCGCTCAGTTCCGCAAATTCGCCGAAGATCCTTACCCATGCGTCCAACTCAGAGGAACAGTTATTGCAGTGCACCATAGCCACCGGAGCACCGTCCGGGGTGGTCACTACGTCTATCTCAGGGTAGTAGCCTTTGAGCGGCTTGTCAAGAACAAGCATAGCAAATATTGAAGTTCCTGCAGATACATTTCCGGTTCGTGGGAGAACGCTGTTCGTTGCAACCATACCGGTTCCAGCGTCGCCCTCCGGCGGGCACACGGGGACTCCCGGCTGAAGCGTCCCTGTCGGGTCGAGGAACTTTGCACCTTCCGCAGTCAGCACGGCTTCCTTTGCGCCGGCATTAAGCACCGCCGGCAAGACTTCCAGCAGCTTTCCGGAGAATCCCTTTTCCGAAAGGCTTTTATCGACCTTTGCTATGTATTCTGCGTTATACCCGATAACGTCAACCGGGAAGATCCCGGAGGCCTCGCCAACGCCGACCTGACGCTTTCCTGTCAGCAGATAGTGGATATGCCCCGCAAGCGTATTGACGTGTGCGATGTTCTTAACGTGCTCCTCGCCGTTCAATACCGCCTGATAAAGATGTGCAATACTCCACCGCTGCGGTATATTGAATCCGAGCAGCCCCGACAGCTCAGAAGCCGCCTGCTCGGTAATAGTGTTTCTCCATGTGCGGAACGGAACCAGCAGTCTGTCGTCCTTGTCGAACGCCATGTAGCCGTGCATCATGCCGGAGATCCCCATTGCGCCGTAACCCGTGGGAGTTACGCCGTATTTGCTCTTGACGTCCTCAGCAAGGCTTGCGTAGCAGTGCTGAAGTCCTGCCGTGATATCTTCCAGCGAGTAAGTCCACACGCCGTTTTCATAGCGGTTCTGCCAGTCGTGGCTTCCCGAAGCGATGGGCGCAAATGTATCGTCTATCAGCACCGCCTTGATTCTGGTGGAACCAAATTCGATACCCAGATATGTTTTGCCGTTTTGTATTTTTTCCTGTATCGTCATACTATCACCTCTTGAGAGCTGCAGCAGCGTCAAGCAATGCAAGCTGCTGCTCAAAGCTGTTGATATCAGTCTTGTCGTCGATTACCACAAGCTCCGTATTCGTCATCTTTGCAAACAGGCGGATATCATCGGCCGTGAGAGCCGTGGAAACTACCGCATGATGTGCACCGCCGGCATATATCCATGCTGCCGCACCAGTTGCGAAATCCGGCTTCAGCTTCCACATCAGTCTTGCGACAGGAAGCTTCGGCATGGGAGCAGGCTGCTTTACAAGCGTGATCTCAGCGCATACAAGACGGAATCTGTCGCCAAGGTCTATCATGGAAACTGCGATACCCTCGCCGTCAATGCCGTCGAACACAAGGCGTGCCGGGTCGGATTTTCCGCCGATCCCAAGCGGGTGCACCTGAATTTCCGGCTTGTTTGCTGCGAACACCGGAGATACCTCAAGCATATGCGCCGCAAGCTCCAGTTCCTCGCCGGAAGTGAGGTCGTAGGTGTAGTCCTCCATAAATCCGGTGGAACCCTTTCTCCCCTCGGACATCTTGAACAGAACCGCACCGAGTGCCGCAGTCTTGTAGTCGCCCTCAGGACCGAAGCCCACGCCCTTTGCCATGAGATTCTGCGCCGCGATTCCGGGAAGCTGGTTCAGCCCGTGGAGGTCCTGGAACGTATCGGTGAATGCGCCTATCCTTTCCCGTGCGATGAACTTGTCGAGAGCCACTTCGTACTTAGCCTGCTCGCGGACAGCGGCGATGTTGTCAGTCGCCATCGTGTACTTTTCGGTGTATTCAGCCATTTTAGCGTCTATCTCTGATTCAGTAACGCTGTCTGCGATCTCCGCTACATCGCCGATACCGTAGTAGTTCACGTTCCAGCCAAAGCATATCTCGCTTTCAACACGGTCGCCGTCCGTAACTGCGACATCACGCATATTGTTTCCAAGCATTGCTACCCTCAGAGTCCTGCTGAATGCAGCAGCAGAAGCCGCATGAGCAAATCTGCGTATCTTCTCAATAACGTCCTCGTGCTGATAGTAGCCCACAACGACCTCGCGCTTAATGCCGAGCCTTGTGCAGATGAATCCGAACTCACGGTCGCCGTGCGCAGACTGGTTGAGGTTCATAAAGTCCATGTCAATGCTGTCGTAAGGAAGCTTTTCATTGAACTGCGTATGCAGGTGGAGCATGGGCTTTTTCAGGGCTTTCAGCGCTCTTATCCACATCTTGGCGGGAGAGAACGTGTGCATCCACATGATAACGCCTATGCACTCCTTATCGGAGGAAGCACGAACGCAGATGTCCTCGGCTTCGTCGGCGGTCTTTACCACCGGCTGGAATACGACTTGTGCGATGTCTGAGAGCTTTTCGTTCAGGAAATCAGCCATCTGGGTGCTGTCCTTTGCCGCCTGCGCAAGAGTTTCCTCGCCATAAAGGTCCTGACTTCCGGTAACAAAGTATATCTTGTTCATAGTAAATCTCCTTTACAAAAAAGCCGCACTGAAAGGGTATGTTTCAGTGCGGCCTGTTATTACGCCTTTTTCTTGTTCTTTCTGGAAAGAACAACGCTCTGGATAACAAGGAACAGGCAGATCATCGCCGCAACGGTAATGTTCGTCCACCATGCGTCGTCAAGTCCGAGGGAAGAAACAATGTTCTTTATCGTACTCAGCGAGATGACTCCGAACAGCGTTCCTATGATGTTGCCGGAACCGCCTGAGAGCATCGTGCCACCGATGATGGAGGAAGCGATCGCGTTCATCTCGGCTCCGCTTGCATGGGAGGGTGAACCGGAGCCGACATGAAGGAAGTAAACAAAGCCGCCTATACCTGCGAGCACTCCGCACATCAGGTAAGCGAAGAACTTTGTGCGCTTAACGTTGATACCGAGCATATTTGCGCTCTGACTGTTGCCGCCGATTGCATAGAAGCCACGTCCGAGCTTGCCCCATTTGAGGAACAAGAACAGTAAAACCACTATCAGCAGCGCAGCTACAACGCCTATTTCTATGTACGCCGGAACAAATACGCCGTGCTTGTTCGTGGAGCCTATTCCGGGAAGTGTTAATCTTGTTTCCTTGAGTGCGCGGAACTCTTCGTTCTCAACGTTGAACTGCGTTGCGTTGACGATGGTAGTCATGCCCTTTGCGAAGAACATTCCCGCCAGCGTTACGATGAACGGCTGTATTTCCAGATATGCTATCAGATATCCCTGAACAAGTCCGAAAGCGGTTCCTATTCCGAGGGCTATCAGGATAGAGGTCAATACATTGCCTCCGCCGTAGTCGAGGTTCATTGCGCAGCACATACATACGAGCGACGTAACCGCGCCGACCGAGATGTCGATACCGCCGGTTATCATTACAAGGCTCATTCCACAGGAGAGGATTATCAGAGCTGCGTTCTCATTGAGTATGTTGAAGAAAGTCTGCACTTTCGTGAAGCCTGAGCCGATGAACACCACAGCGCAGATGTACATTACAACGAATATCGCAATGGTGATGACCAGAAGCAGATTAGAGTCAGATAATCTCCGTGAACTGCCGTTGGAGTTTTTCAGAAATTTCATACTAATTCGCCTCCTTGACGGGATTTCTGCGAGAAGCTATCTTCTTGCGGAGCGATGCAAGCTTGCTGCGTACAGTAGGAGCGCTGAGAACTACCAGAATAATTACTACGACCGCCTTGTATGCGGGAAGTGCAGTAGGAGCAACCTGGAACTTATAAAGAGTCGTCGTCAGGAACTGGATAACATAAGCGCCGAGTATTGAGGACGCCATGTTGAACTTACCGCCGCTGAGCGCATTTCCGCCGAGGGCTACCGCAAGGATAGCGTCCATCTCGATGTCCTTTGCAACTACCGAGTAGTTGATGGAGGAGATACGGCTGACCTTGATGAAGCCTGCGACCGCAACGCACAGCCCAAGTATAACGTAGGTCATGAACTTGATTCGTGCGGGGTTCAGACCGTTAAGTCTGGAGGATTCGGAGTTTATGCCGACCGCCTGTGTGAACAGTCCCAGCTTTGTGAACCGGAGCACCAGTGCGATTATCACAATACATATTGCTGCAATGAATATCGGGGTCGGGAGCGGCAATCCGGGAATGAAGTTGCCGAACCAGCCGAAGCTTTCGTCGTTGATGACGGGAAGCTGGTTGTTGTTTATCCATGCCGCGATAGAACGTCCTGCGGTGAAGAGGATAAGCGTTGCGACCATCGGCTGTATCTTGAAGTAAGCCACCAGAGCACCGTTGAATGCGCCTAACAGCATTGATACGACAACACAGGCGAGGAATGCAACGATTATCGGCGCATGAAGCGTTTCCGGACTGACCTCGCCGCCGCAGAGAACTCTCAGAACAACGCTGCCCGCAACTGCGATAGTCGCACCGACGCTGATATCCTGTCCGCCGGAAGCTGATGTTACCAGCGTCATGCCGATAGCAAGAATAGCAAGCTCTGAAGCGTTATCAAGGATAGTGATGATGTTGCCAGAAATAACCATATCGCCGGCACTGTTCGGAGCATATTTGATCGCAAAGAACGATGGGTCAGCGATCAGGTTGAACAGCACCAGTATCAGCAGTGCCGCCAACGGAATAAATATCTGATTCCTGACCGCTCTTTTCAGAAAAGCAAGGAACTTGTTCCCGCCTGTTTTTTCAAGCGTTTTCATGAACCTTTTCACCTCCTGCGATCGTTTCCATTATCTTGGACTGGTTCAGGTCGGAGCCGGTAAGCTCGCCTGCGGTCTTTCTGTCGCGCATTACAATCAGTCTTGAACATACGTTCAGCATTTCGTCTATCTCAGAGGAGATGAACGTTACGCTCTTGCCCTCGGCGGCGAGTTTGAGAACCAGCTTCTGAATTTCGAGCTTGGTGCCTACGTCGATACCTCTCGTGGGTTCGTCGAGGATAAGGTATACAGGGTTCGCAAGAAGCCATCTTGCGAGAATAACTTTCTGCTGATTACCGCCGGAAAGCGACTTTATCGGAGTGTCCGGGGAAGCCGTCTTTATTTCCAGCAGCTTTATGTATTCGTCGGCATATTTCGCAGCGTCCGCCTTTGATATCGGCCGGAACATTCCACGCATTACCTGCAGCGCAAGGATTATATTATCCTTGACGGACAGGTCGCCGATGATACCATCGTGCTTTCTGTCCTCGGGGAGGTAGCTTATGCCGTGCTTCATTGCGTCAAGCGGCTTTCTTATCTTGACCGGCTTGCCGTTCATCTTGACCGTGCCGCCGATTATAGTGTCGGCGCCGAAAATCGTGCGGACTGATTCGCTTCGGCCTGAGCCGAGAAGTCCGGTGAAGCCGTTTACCTCGCCCTTTCTTATCGAGAAATTGAAAGGCGCTATGCCGGCGTTGCTGGCAAGTCCCTCAGCCTCGAATACCGGAGGCTCGCCGTTGGTTTCCTGCTCGACCTCGTGGGGCTTATCCATGTCGGACAGCTTGTTGAGGTCCTTACCGAGCATTTTGGAAACCAGCTCGACTTTCGGAAGATCAGCTGCGTTGTACTCGCCCTCGAATTTGCCGTCACGCAGTACCGTTATCTTGTCACAAACCGCATAAACCTGATCGAGGAAGTGCGTTACGAATATTATTCCAACGCCGCGGCTCTTAAGGTCGAGCATAAGCTTGAACAGCTTCTCAACTTCCTGCTCGTCGAGTGAAGAGGTCGGCTCGTCGAGGATAAGCACCTTGCAGTCCATATCGACTGCACGGGCTATCGCAACCATCTGCTGGACTGCGAGGGAGCAGCTTCCAAGCTGCTGATTCGGTCTTGCCGGGATATCAAGCGATTCAAGAAGCTTGCCGGCGTCTGAATACATCTTCTTCCATTTAGTGAAAGCGCCCTTTGATCTGCCGATGTACATATTCTCGGCAACCGTCAGGTTCGGGCAGAGTGTGATCTCCTGATAAACCGTGCTTATTCCAGCTTTCTGTGCGTCTTGGGTCGACCTGATAACGACAGGAGTAGGATTTCCGGACATATAGATGCTGCCGCCGTCCTTTTCATATACACCCGTGAGTACCTTTATAAGTGTGGATTTACCAGCACCATTCTCGCCCATCAGCGCGTGTATTTCACCCTTGCGCAGTGTGAATTCAACGTTCTGGAGTGCTTTCACACCGGGGAATTCCTTACATATGCCCTCTAGCCTGAGAACAACATTTTCATCACGCATTGTCTTCGCCTCCGGTTTGTTAGTTAACAGAATGGTCCGATATAAGGGATGTGTTATCCATCATATCGGACCGTTTCCGTCATGGCTGATCAGCTGATTCAGCTAGGCTGTTCAGAACGATCAGATACCGTACTTGTCAACGTCCTCCTGAGTGATCGTGGAAGCGTCGAATCCCTTCTCGTCCATAATGATGACCTTGTTTGCGGGAGCTGTGCCGTTCTCAAGATCCTTGATGATGGAGTCGATGTAGGAAGCCTGGAAAGGATTGCACTGGCCATCGTAGTTCCAGCTGCCGGAAAGGAGGTTATTAAGAGCCCACTTGTTGCAGTCGAAGCCCATTACGATAACATCCTTGCCAACGCCGTGGGAGATGTTAGCCTTGTCGAGGGCTGCAACTGCGCCCTTTGCCATATCGTCGTTCTCAGCGTAGATAACGTTGAAGGAAGTGCCGCTGTCGATGATGGACTGAACGATCTGCTGTGCTGTTTCTGCGTTCCAGTCAGCGGTCTGCTGTGTAACGAGGTTCCAGCTGTCTTCCTCAGCTACCTTGGTGTCGAGGGCGCCGGTTCTGCCGACCTGTGCAGCGGAACCCATCGTGCCCTGGATATGTACTATGTTATACTCCGAAAGTCCCTGGGAAGCCAGCCAGTCAACTGCGGTCTGACCTTCCTTAGCCATATCAGATACAATGGAAGCTTCGTACAGGCTTTCGTCAGCGTCGATGGTTCTGTCGAACAGAATGACCTTGATACCCTGAGCCTGAGCGTCCTTGAGCACGGAGTCCCAGCCGGAAGTGCCGGCAGCGGAGATGAGCAGGTAATCCACCTCGGACTGAATGAATGTCTGCGCCATTGCGATCTGCTCGTCGTTCTTAAGGCTGTATGCAAAGGAAGCATCGTAGCCGTTCTCCTCTGTGAATGTAGCCTTCATGTCCTTATCGTTCGCTGTACGATAGCCGGACTCGTTGGGGTCGTTGTTGATTATTCCAACTTTAATGAGGTCTCCGCTTGCAGAACCAGAGCCAGATCCGCTGCTGCCGGATTCAGCAGTGCTGCCGTTGCCTGAGCTGCAGCCTGCGAGTACGCTTGCGGTGAGTGCCAGACCGAGTACCGATGCGAGTATCTTCTTGATTTTCATAGCTTTTTCCCTCCGATAAAAAATGATCGTTGTGGTTTTGTTTTGGAACGCTTATAACAAATTCCCAGCATGATTGCTACAAATTTTATTTTTGTCTGCGTTCCTGTTTGCTGTCCTTATTTTAGCACAAAGGAATAACAAAATCAATGCACAAATCGCACATTATTTTCGAAAAGTTTTTGTGCACATTCTACAAAAAGCATACTTTTTCGGCAAACAAGTGTGATGCCGAGTAAAAACATCTTGACAAATCGGAAGCAAAGTTGTATCATACGCATAGATGAATTTGTATTCTTTCAAAGTTCAGATTTGTACTTTAATATAGGAGCGATAATATATGACTAAATATGAAGCTGTTGCGCAGGCAATAAAAACCGATATTGAAAACGGAGTATATACCGAGGGGCAGGCAATACCTACAGAGGAACTGCTCACTGCTCAGTATGACGTCAGCCGCCAGACGATACGCAAGGCATTAACGCTCTTGGTGGAAGATAATCTTATAATTAAGCGTCAGGGCAGCGGTTCAGTGGTACGGCCGAAGCGGCTGAATCCAAGGACCGGAAAAATAGCGGTAGTTGCAACGTACATCAGCGATTACATTTTTCCGAGTCAGCTTCGGGCTGTTGAGGAAGTTCTGTCTGAGAACAAGTACACTGCTGTTCTTTCGGCGACCCGCAACCGTGTTTGTAACGAGCGTGCTATTCTCGAAGAAATACTCAAGAATCCCGTTGACGGCATACTGATAGAGGGTACAAAATCCGCAATACCGAACCCGAATTTCGATTTATATGAGAAACTTATCGGCATGGGTATCCCGGTGGTCTTTTTCAACGGATATTACCCTGCCCTCAGCGGCACATATTCAGTCTGCGCAGACAATCAGGCCGGAGGCGCTGAACTTGTGCGCCACCTGATCGAACGTGGCCACACGAAAATCGCTGGATATTTCAAAAGCGATGATATCCAAGGACATCAGCGGTATTGCGGCTTTATTACAGAGTTGTTCCGCAGCGGTCTGATAATTCCTGATGAGAACGTGCTTTGGTACACCACGGAAACAAAAGAAAATCTTTTTGATAATCCAGAGGAAGTATTAAAGCATCTCGGCGATAACACAGCAGTCGTGTGCTATAACGATGAGGTGGCATTCGGACTTGTGAAATGCCTGCTCTCAGCCGGCAAACGCATTCCGGAGGACGTTGCAGTAGTAAGCTTCGACAACAGCGCTCTCAGCCGTATATCTCAGGTGCCTATAACCTCGCTTTCCTATGAGGATAGGAACATCGGCAGGATAGCCGCACAAAAGCTCGTAGATATCCTGAACGGCAAGCAGGTTTCTTCTGAGGTGCTGCCGTGGACTTTTATTCAAAAGGAAAGCTCATAAATCAAAACCACACATAAAATACTGGATATCTTATCATAAAAGCCATCTTTTGCTTGTAGGGAAAAGATGGCTTTTTGTATATCATATTTCTGACAGATTTCTTTTTACGTCCTTTATGTTTTACCACATATTCTGCAAAAGCTCAACATTTTCGCCCACCTCTCCCCTTGATTTTTCTCAAATAATATGTTACAATGACATTATGATGAAAATCGAAAGGAGAAAACCACATTGGAATCATCTCCCGTGATAAGCATAGCCGGCTACTGCCGAATTTCCGTGGATATGGAAGTAGACCGTGACAACACCTCTATTGAGAACCAGAAAGCTATAATCTCGGAGTACGTCAGGGTGAAGTTTCCGGACGCAGAACTTACTTTCTACGAGGACCGTGACCGCTCCGGATACACATTCGACCAGCGGCTGGGTTACCAGAAAATGCGCAAAAAGCTGATGAGCGGCGAACACAATATACTGATAATAAAGGACTTCAGCCGTTTTTCCCGCCGAAACAGCAAGGGTCTGGTCGAGCTTGAGGACCTGCGCGACAAGGGCGTCCGAATAATCGCCATCGGCGACAGTATCGACTACCCGACATTCGACGACTGGATGTCGATACAGTTCAGGTTTCTTGTGAACGAAATGCCGGTCACCGACGCCAGCAAAAAGGTCAAGAGCGTAATAGCCAACCGCCAGAAGGACGGAAAATGGCTCTGCGCCGTGCCCTACGGCTATCGTCTGGAGGGTAACAAGAATCTCACGATAACCGTTGATGAGGAATGCGCCCCCGTCGTGCGCAAAATATTCGAGCTGTATTCCGAGGGTATGGGCTACCGGAAAATCGCAAACTACCTAACCGACCAGCACATTCCCACTCCACGGACGATAGAGCGTGAACGAAAGATCGCCGCCGGCGAGGACTGCAAAATCAACGCCCGCCCAGAATGGAGCCTTATAACCGTGTCCGAGATACTGCGCAACGATTTCTATATTGGGACGTTCAGGCAGGCAAAATACAAGCGCACCAAAATAAACGGCGCAGACAAAAAGACCGACGAAAGCCAGCATATAATATTCGAGAACCACCACCCCGCAATAATCAGCGACCGGCTGTTCCTGTCCGTTCAGCAGCAGCTTGACAGCCGCACAAACGGGAATTATCGGGGCGTAAAGAAGTACGAGAACGTATATTCGGGATTTTTGTTCTGCGGCGACTGCGGCGCACCGATGTTCTCGATAAGCAGCCCGAAGCGCGAGCCTGCCTACACCTGCGGAAGCTACCACCGCAGAGGGCTGAAAGCCTGCACATCTCATTTCATCAAGTGCGAAACGCTCGACATTGCGCTAAAGGAATATATCAGGCTTGTGCGAGATAACTCAGCCGACCTGCTCCGCCAGTTGGACGAGGCTCTGAAAGAGGAAAAAATCGAGAGCGGCGAAACGCAAAATACCGTTGAAATATTACGACAGCGGATAGAGGACGCCAAGTCCGAAATGAAGTTGCTCGCCCGCCAGAAAGTCAGGGAAATAGCCAGAAATCCCGAAAACGAGGCTCTGTTTGAGGAAACCTACGGCGAAATGCTGGACGACCTCGCAAACCGGATAGACTCGCTCGAAAGCCAGATACAGTCAATGACCGAGAAGCAGAGCGCAGTGCTGCGTGTGAACCGAACCGCACGCACGGCTATCGGGATATTCAGCGACATCATCGAAAAGGAACACCTGTCCCGCACCGACCTCGAAGTCCTCATCGACCGCATAACCGTTTTTGAGGACAGGGTGGACATAAAGCTGCGCTCCAACATCGACGCACTGCTGCGGCTCGACCCGTCAAAAGGTCTGACCGCAAATTTTTGTCCTGACACGGGTGATATCGCACAGGAGATCACACAGAAAAGCCCCAACAGACGGGGCAAGGTTATCCGTGTCAATGTGTTATGTGAGGGCGACCCACTAGAAATATACACCAGCCCTGACGGCGAGGTAATTTTCAAGAAATATTCGCCGGTCGGCGAG
>CAKSEC010000014.1 GCA_934446355.1 uncultured Oscillospiraceae bacterium
ACGTTGGTAGCCTTGGAAGCCTGTCCGCCGGTGTTGGAGTAAACCTCGGTATCGAATACGAGGATATTTACGTTCTTGCCGGAAGCAATAACGTGGTCAAGTCCGCCGTAGCCGATATCGTAAGCCCAGCCGTCGCCGCCGAAGATCCACTGGCTCTTCTTGGAGAGGTAGTTCTTAGCTGCGAGGATCTCACCAATGATGCCGTCCTTTGCAGGGCACTTCTCAAGAGCGCTTACCAGCTTCTTGGTAGCTGCTGCGTTTGCCTTGCCGTCGTTCTCAGTAGCGAAGTACTCATCAATGAGCGCCTTTGCGTCATCGTGTGCGTCCTCACGTACGTCCTTCAGCTTCTTCTGAACTCTCTTTCTCAGGGTATCCTGAGCCAGGAACATACCGTAACCGAACTCTGCGTTGTCCTCGAACAGGGAGTTAGCCCAAGCCGGACCCTTGCCTTCCTTGTTCGTGGTGTACGGAGTGGACGGCTCAGAGCCTGCCCAGATAGACGAGCAGCCTGTTGCGTTTGCAATATACATTCTGTCGCCGAAGAGCTGAGTAACAAGCTTTGCATACGGTGTTTCACCGCAGCCTGCGCACGCACCGGAGAATTCGAGCAGCGGCTGCTTGAACTGCGAGCCCTTTACAGTTGTTTCCTTGAACTTCTCATGTACCTCAGGCTTGTCGGCAACCTTTGCCACTGCGTAGTCGAATACCGGCTGCTGATCCATCTGTGTTTCGATGGGCTTCATAACAAGTGCGCTCTTGCTCTTGTCCTTTGCGCCTGCCGGGCAGATGTTAGCGCATACGCCGCAGCCTGTGCAGTCGAGAGTAGAAACAGCCATGGTGTACTTCATGCCGGGAAGCTGCATTGCGTCCTTTACCTTTACGGAAGCCGGAGCAGCGGCAGCCTCGTCAGCGGTCATGATAACCGGACGGATAACAGCGTGCGGGCAAACGAATGCACACTGGTTACACTCGATACAGTTCTCAGCTATCCACTCAGGAACGTCAACAGCGATACCGCGCTTCTCATAAGCAGCGGAGCCCTGCGGGAATGTGCCGTCAGCGATGTCAACGAATGTGGATACGGGGATCTGGTCGCCTCTCTGTGCGTTTACGGGGATCTGTACCTTGTTTACGAAGTCAACGAGGAACTTGTTGTCGCCCTCTGCCTTGTGAACAGGAAGTTCGCCCTGTGCGTCAGCCCAAGAAGCGGGAACGTCTACCTTGACAACCTCGCCTGCGCCCTTTTCGATAGCGGCGTAGTTCATGTTTACGATGTCGTCGCCCTTCTTTGCAAAGGACTTGTACGCCATCTTCTTCATGTAGGTGATAGCGTCCTCAGGCGGAATGATGTTTGCGATGGAGAAGAATGCCGACTGCAGCACGGTGTTGGTCTTGTTGCCCAGACCGATTTCCCTTGCCACCTTGTTTGCATTGATGATATAGAAGTTGATGTTGTTCTTTGCGATGTAAGCCTTTACGGGAGCGGGAAGCTTCTCGTCCAGCTCATCAACTGTCCAGTGGCAGTTCAGCAGGAACGAGCCGCCCGGAACAACGTCCTGAACCATATCGTACTTGTCGATGTACGACGGATTATGACAGGCAACGAAGTTAGCCTTGTTGATGAAGTAAGTCGACTTGATGGGCGTCTTACCGAAGCGCAGGTGAGAAATGGTAACGCCGCCGGACTTCTTGGAGTCGTAAGCGAAGTAAGCCTGTGCGTACATATCGGTATGGTCGCCGATGATCTTGATGGAGTTCTTGTTTGCGCCGACAGTACCGTCAGAGCCAAGACCCCAGAACTTACAGCAGGTCGTGCCCTCAGGCGTTGTGTTAGGATTGTCGGTAGGATCAAGCGACAGATGAGTTACATCGTCGTGGATACCCAGTGTGAATACCGGCTTTGTGGTGTTGTTGTATACTGCGATGATCTGAGCGGGGTTGCAGTCCTTTGAACCAAGTCCGTAACGGCCTGTGAATACGGGAACGTCCTGGAACTTGTTCTCCTTCTTGAGGGCTGCCACAACGTCCAGATAAAGCGGCTCGCCGAGAGAGCCGGGCTCCTTTGTTCTGTCGAGCACGGAGATCTTCTTTACGGTTGCAGGGATAGCGTCAACCAGTGCAGAGGATACGAACGGTCTGTACAGTCTTACCTTTACAAGGCCGACCTTTCTGCCCTGCTTTGCGAGGTAGTCGATAGTTTCCTCGATGGTGTCGCAGACAGAACCCATTGCGATGATAACTTCCTCAGCGTCAGGTGCGCCGTAGTAGTTGAACAGCTTGTAGTCGGTGCCTATCTCAGCGTTGACCTTGTTCATGTACTCGGTAACGACAGCGGGAACGTTGTTGTAGTATGTGTTGCAAGCCTCTCTTGCCTGGAAGAAGATGTCGGGGTTCTGTGCCGTACCGTGGAGCACGGGCTTCTCAGGATTGAGCGCCCTGTCACGGAACGCCTGAACAGCGTCCATATCTACCATGCCCTTGAGGGTCTCATAGTCCCACTTCTCTATCTTCTGTATCTCGTGAGAGGTACGGAAGCCGTCGAAGAAGTGCAGGAACGGAACTCTGCCCTTGATTGCGGACAGATGTGCTACTGCGCCAAGGTCCATTACCTCCTGCGGGTTGGTGGAGCAGAGCATTGCATAGCCAGTCTGGCGGCACGCATATATATCGCTGTGGTCGCCGAAGATGGAAAGCGCATGAGAAGCCAGCGCACGTGCAGATACGTGAATAACTGACGGCAGCAGCTCGCCTGCGATCTTATACATATTCGGGATCATGAGAAGCAGACCCTGTGAAGCGGTGTAGGTGGTGGTCAGTGCGCCTGCGGACAGCGAGCCGTGAACCGCACCTGCTGCGCCTGCCTCGGACTGCATCTCAACTACCTTTACCTGCTCGCCGAAGATGTTCTTTACGCCTGCGGTGGACCATGAATCGGTCACCTCAGCCATAACGGACGAGGGGGTGATGGGGTAGATAGCGGCTAAGTCGGTGAACGCATAGGACACATGAGCGGCAGCGTTGTTGCCGTCCATTGTTTGCTTTTCTCTTGCCATTGGATTTTATCCTCCTTACTATTGTAGAGTTCGTACACTCTGGGCGTACTCCCTCAGCTTAGTTTCTATTTTACCACACTCTCTGCAATTTGTAAATAGCCCTAGAATTTTTTTAAGAATTTTTGTGCATAATGCACCAAAATGCTACCCACTTATGCACAATTCGCACTTAGCCTATACTAACTTAGCATCCCCCTACGAAATCCGCAGTAAATAAAAAGCAGCCGCTGTAACCATATACAGCCGCCGCAAATCTGTATTTAGTATCCCCCGACCGGGGAAGTCACCGTGCCAAGCCACCCATTGTATCGGTCAGAACTGTTTGTTGCCCTTTGCTGCAGCCCTTACCTCCATGATACCCGTTTCGGGATAGAAGAACACCGTCCTTCCATAGTCCAGACCGACGTCCTCGGCGATTATCGGGATGCCCTCTTTCCTGAGAGCCGCCTTTACCGCTGCGATATTGCGCTCGCCGATGTTGAAGCGTTCGCTCGCCGTTGCGAACATGACCGCTCCGCCGGCGATCTTCGCCTTTATTCTTGAACGGCTGGCGCCTGCCATAACCATCTGAGAAATGAGCATCGGCACCGCCGTGTCGGCAAATCTCATCGGAGTAGCTGCGCCATTTGTCGCCTGAGTGCTGTCAGGCAGCATGATATGCGATAATCCGCCAACTCCCGCAAGGCTGTCCAGCAGGCAAATGCCCACGCATGAGCCGAGGGCGTATGTTACCAGCACGTCCGGTGGCCTGCATATCTTCATATCGGAAATGCCTATCGTGAGATTCGCCATCACATAACACCAAGTTTCTTCATAAGCGTTTCGAGAGAATCCATCTCCGGGATAAGTATGATGTTGGACTTGATGTCCACGCCATCTATCGCAAAGCCGTCGTCGATGAACAGCACCTTATCGCCGACCTGCGAAAATTCGATTATCGGTACGCTCATTATCGCACCCAGCATATCCACCTTCATCGATGGTATCTCCATGTCGATGGAAAGCCCCGTCAGCGTGCTCAGCGCACGCAGGTAGCTGCCCGCCATGATGTTGCCCATCTCTGTGATAACGGAAAGCTGCATATCGTCAAGGCTTATCACCTGAACGTTTTCGGAGTTCATGAATGTAGACAGCACGACATGAGCAAAGCTGTCCTCCAGCAGGAACATCATCATGCCCTTTATATCACCCTGCAGCCTTACCAGAATGCCGGTGATGACCTTTTCAGGACCGCCCATTGCATCGATTATCTGCTGATATTCAAGCACGCAGACATTCGGCACCTTCATCTCTATCGGCTTTCCGAGCATTTCGGAAAGCGACGAAGCTGCGCTGCCTGAGCCTATATTTCCTATTTCCCGCAGGCAGTCTATTGCCACCGGCGAGAGGTCGTCGTAATTCTTAAGCATTTTTTACTCCTGTTTACGCCGTAATTTACCTGAGATTATTCGCCAGACGTGTGAACTCGTCAGAGGTGGTGACCACCCTAGAACTGAGCTGATATGCACGCTGCGTTTCGATAAGCTTCACCATCTGGTCGGCAAGGCTGACGTTCGATGTTATGAGCACTCCCTGCAGCTTGTCGAAGTCACGGTTAGCCACTGCCGCACCGCTTCTCGCAGTTGCAGCGTAGCGGTTATCAGCCGCTGCGTCGATACCGTATACGTTCTCGAACTGGAACACGCCGATCATATTTGCAAGTTCATCGTAATCAGCCGCAGAGCCTTCCTCGTTGAACGGCACAACAATGCGGTTGTTGTCGTAATCCAGCACATACTCGCCGCTGCTGCTGACAAGATACCACTCGCCCGTTTCAGCCTGAGTCATTGCAAACGCACCGTCACGGGTGTAATTGATGTCGCCGTAGCGGTCCTGCACTGCGAAGAAGCCCTCGTTGGGCAGTGCGAAATCAAGCGGGCGTTCTGTGTAATAGAACGAACTTTCATCAAACATCACAGAGGTTTTCTGTATGTATGCGCCGTGACCGGTCTGCCATTCAGGCTCGGTCGAACGCTGCTTTGTGTAAAGGCAGTCGGCAAAGGACGGGCGAACCGTCTGATAGCCGTAGGTGTTGATGTTTGCGATGTTGTTGCCGTACACATTGAGCGCCTGTGCCTGGGCGATCATCGCAGTTTTACCGGTATGGAATGCAATATTCATGCTGAACTCCTATCTTATATCTTGCAGAGCGACGTCGATTTCTGATTCATCGAATCAAGCAGCTTCGCCATCGTGCTGGACGCCTCGTAGATACGGTTGGCGTTCATCATCATCGTCATCTCATAGTTCACGTCGATATTCGACCGCTCGAATGCACCCTGAATTATCTCGTAGCGTGTACCCTCAGGCACCTCGCTCGCCTCGACCGAGGTGAACATATTCGCTCCGAACTTATCGACATTTCCGTCCGGATTGATATAGGAAAGCTGCAGCCTGTCCACAAGCTGACCTTCCTGATATATCGCACCGTCGCTGTCTATCACAAAATCCTTGTTTCCAAGGTATATCTCGCCATTTTCGCCGAGTATCCTGCCGGAATAGGAAAGGCAGAGATAGCCCTGCTCGTCAAGTTCCCACTGACCGTTTCGGGTGAGCATCGTTTCACCGTTATAGCCGGCGATATTGAAGTACACGTCGCCGTTTATCGCAACATCAAACTGAGAACCTGTATACTCAAACGTACCCTGACCGAGGTCGGTGTATGAATTATCCACATATGTCTGTGCAAACGTACCGGACAGCTCCTCACGGTGCTTTACAAGTATCATCTGCTCGTTGAAGCGGTTAGTGATTATCGTATCCCGCTTATAGCCCGGCGTGGACATATTCGTAAGATTGTTGCCTATGCAGTCCAGCTTGCGCTGGTTGATTATCATACCATTGCAGGCATAGTAAAAACCTCTGTTCAAGGCTGTTCCTCCTGTCCTCCTGATTTTTCAGCTGCGCCGCCCCTGATATAAGGCTCCAGTGCGGCTTTCAGCGAAAGCATCGCTTTAGTGTTTATCTGGCACACTCTTGATTCCGACACGCCGATGACCTTGGCAATGTCCGAATACTTCATGCTCTTGTAGTAATATAATGTGACGACCTGACGCTCCTTTTCCTTGAGCCTGTCTATCGCCGCCGCCACGACCGAGCGCAGTTCCTGCCTGAGCAGGCGTGAATCTGTCGGCTCTGAGCCGGACGAAATGCTGTTATCCTCGAAGTTATCCTCGTACAGCAGTTCCTCGAATGAAAGCGTGACCGTATTTGCGGCGTCCGCCATGCCTTTCAGCAGCCTGTCCTCGGATATGCCGAGATATTCGGCAAGTTCTGCATTCGTCGGCGCCCTATCATATTGATTATACAATATACTGTTCGCCTTGTCAAGGTCACGGGCAAATTTTCTTACAGGTCTTGGCACCCAATCCTGCTTTCTTACATAATCAATGACTGCGCCCCGAATTTTTATCGAAGCATATGTCTCGAATTTTGCGCCCTTTGTGGGGTCAAACGTTTCTATTGCGTCCATGAGAGCGATAACGCCCTCGTTTATCACGTCGTCCGTTTCCCCGTACTTTATATAGGTATTACGCAGGGAAAGCGCACAGGCACGCACCAGTCCGAGATTTTTCAGCACGATCTCGTTGCGCACTGCCTCGCTGCGGCTCATACTGTATTCTTCAAGAAGAACTGCAGTAACGCTGCTTTCCATGCACTTCCCTCCTGTTCTCTGCTATTGCCGGAGCCTTTCCGTCAGCTGACAGCCGTCCGTCAGGTGGCTGCGGCGGGCTGACCTATCGGCGACGGCCTTTGCGCCGGATTTCCGAGCGAAATATTACCGATAGCCTGAATCTGCGCCGTGGAATCTATCTCGCTGTAGGACAGCACCGTGATGTTCGGAATGAACTGCTCAGTGAGCTTCTTGTAATAGATACGCACCACAGGCGATGTCAGGATAATGACTGTCGGGATAACGTCCTTTATCTTGTCTATCTCCTGATTCGACGCCGAAACTATCCGCTGGATAACATCGGGCGCCATTGCAAGGTAGCTGCCCTGATCCGACTTCTTTACTGAGCTTACTATCATATCCTCGATCTGCGTGTCGAGGGTTATGACACGCAGCGAATTTGCCTCTGCGAAGCGGTGAGTTATCGTGCGCTTCAGCGACTGCCTTACATACTCCGTGACTATGTCCATATCCTTTAGCACGTTTGCATGGTCGCCGATGGTTTCGAGTATCGTTTCAAGGTCCCTTATCGGGATACCCTCACGCAGCAGGTTCGCAAGTATCTTCTGCAGATAGCCCACAGAAATGACCTTCGGTATGATATCCTCCACCACAATGGGGTTGGTCTTTTTGACGTTCTCCAGCATGGTGTTGACGTCCTGACGGGAGAGCAGTTCATGCGCATAGCGCTTCATTATCTCCGACCAGTGGGTTATCATTACCGATACCGGGTCTATCAGCGTATAGCCTGCGACGTCTGCCATTATCTTCTTGTCCTCGGATATCCACTTTGCAGGCAGGCCGAACGCCGGTTCTACCGTGTCGATACCGTCTATCTGCTGTGTAACATCACCGCTGTCCAGCGCAAGGTAATGGTCAACGAGTATCTCGCCGCGTGCGACCTCCTCGCCCTTTATCTTGATGATGTACATATTCGGGTTTATCTCAGGGTTGTCCGTCATTCGCACAGAGGGAATGACCATACCCATATCGAGTGCGAACTGCTTTCGGAATATTACCACTCGCTCGATGAAGTTACCGCCCGATTTTTCATCGACCAGCCTCAGCAGGCTGTAGCCAAACTCCATCTCGATAGGCTCGACGTTGAGCAGCTTGAACACATTGTCGATGTCCCTGTAGAAGTCGTTATCCGCTGGCAGCTTCTCCATTTCCTTTTCCTCAGCCTTTTTGCGCTGAGCAAGTTCCAGTTCCGCCATCTTTTTCTTGTTGCGGTTGAGCAGGACTGCACCCACGATGAGCAGCACGCCAAGAATAAGGCAGACTGCGGTCGGGAATCCCGGAATGACCATCATCACGCACATTACGATGCCTGCGATGAGCAGCACGAAAGGCTGTGCGGAGAACTGACCCTTGATGTCGTTGACAAGGCTGTCCTCACTTGCGGCACGTGTAACTATCATACCAGTAGCAACGGAAATGAGCAGTGCGGGTATCTGCGAGCACAGACCGTCGCCGACCGTTGCCAGTGAATAGGTGTCGAGAATGGTGTTGAAGTCGCCGTTTCCTCTGACCATGCCGATGATAACACCGCCGATGAGGTTTACAAGCGTTGTGACGATGGACATTATAGCGTCGCCCTTTACGAACTTCGTAGCACCGTCCATTGAGCCGTAGAAGTCAGCCTCGCGCTGGATATTGCTTCTGCGCTTTTTGGCCTGTTCCTCGTTGATTATTCCAGCGTTGAGGTCTGCGTCAATCGCCATCTGCTTACCGGGCATTGCGTCCAGCGTGAAGCGGGCTGCGACCTCCGATACACGTTCAGAGCCCTTGGTGATTACGATGAAGTTTACCAAAACGATGATTATGAATATCAGGAAGCCGACGATGGCGTCGCCTCCCATAACGAAGTTACCGAACGCCGATATTACCTCGCCTGCGTATCCGCTTGAAAGAATACCTCTGGTCGTGGAAACGTTCAGCGAAAGCCTTAATACTGTCGTCAGCAGCAGCACTGTCGGGAATACCGAAAATTCCAGCGCTTCCTTGATGAACATTGTCATGACAAGGATTATCAGGCTGAGGGAGATATTCAGCAGTATCAGAAAGTCCAGCAGCCAGCTGGGAAGCGGTATGATTATCGCAATTACGATGAATATTACAAACAGAACAAACGAGTTGCTCAGAAGCTTGCGTACTATACTGCCCATCTCCTTTCTGTAATATTTCTATGTTAATATACAAATAGTATCGAATAATCGTGTATTATGTCGCTTATGCGTGGAGCGTCTTGTGCTTCTCCCGATAGACTACGGTCAGCACCTCAGCCACCGCATTGTAAAGCTCTGCGGGTATCTCCCGCCCTATATCCACCATGCTGTACAGCGAACGTGCCAGCGGTGGGTCCTCTATCGTCATTACGCCGTTTTCCTCGGCTATTTTCACTATCCGCAGCGCCATCAGGTCTTTTCCCTTTGCGAGGACCTGCGGTGCGGTGTTCTTGTCTTGGTCGTATTTCAGCGCGACTGCAAAATGCGTAGGGTTTCTTACTACCACATCGGCCTTGGGGACGTCCTGCATCATTCGCTGAGTCGCCATCTGCTGCTGTCGCTGCTTAATTTTGCTCTTTATCTGGGGGTCGCCCTCCATCTGCTTGAACTCTTCCTTGACCTCCTGCTTGGACATTTTGAGCTTCTTCTCAAACTGCCACCACTGGAACAGGAAGTCCGCAGCAGCCACGAACACGAGCATTATACATATCAGCATCACCATGTCGAAGATCGTCAGTGCCGCATAGGTGACGCCCTGCATTACGCCGGCGTTCATCAGCATGATGAACTGGGGCATTCTGGCTGTTATCTCGTTGTATATCACCACGCTAATGATAACGACCTCTGCAAGTCCTTTGAGTATACCCACGATGGACTGCAGCGAGAACAGCTTTTTTATTCCCGACAGGGGATTCAGTCTTGAAAACTTAGGTTTGAGTGCCTTTGCGGTGAACAGACCTTTTGTCTGCGCTATCGTGGGGATTATTCCCAGAAACATCGCCGCAAGGCATATAGGTCCAACCGCAACGACTATAACTGTTATTACGTCGGTGAATATCGGCATCAGCGTATCTCTGGACACCGTGGCACTGCCAAGCTCCTCAAACACCGTGCCTGTATATGCGAGCAGCGTCTTTGAGATAAGCCCCAGAAGCAGCCGCATTGCTGCGAATATACCCAGTACCGACACCGCAGTGACTATCTCGCGGCTCTGGAGCACGTTGCCCTCTTTACGCTGGTCGCGGCGTTTTTTCGGGGTGGCTTTTTCGGTTTTTTCTTCTCCTGCCATTTTACCGCCCTTTCAGAAACGCTCCCACTGTGCGCCGATATGCCGTCAGGCGGCGGGTATCTGCGCCAGTATGCCATTGAGATTCGTGAACAGCAGGTCCATCATGTCCTGCATGAAGCCGGCTATCATCGAACTGCTTGCTGCAAGCACCACGAAGCCCACCAACATTTTTATCTGTATATTCAGCACGAATACGTGTATCGACGGCACCGCCTTCATCAGCACGCCTATGCAGAACTCCGTGACAAGCTCTGTTGCGACTATCGGCATTGCAAGCTTCAGACCGAGCGTCAGCACCGTTTCAAAGTACTTCACCACGATATACATGACATTGAAGTCAAAGCTTGTGTAGCCTATCGGTATCGCCTCATATGACGTTGCGAAAAGTTCTATGTAAGACAGGTGACCTCCGACTATGAAGAAGTATATCATGAACCAGTAGCTGTAATACTGCGTGATAAGGCTTGACGTACCGAACGTCGGGTCGTAGCTTTTCGCCATCGAAAGCCCTATCTGGAAGTCAGCAAGTTCGCCTGCAAGGCTGAAAAGCTGCAGCATGAGGTTCACGAAGAAGCCAAGGATAAAGCCTATCAGAAGCTCCTTTGCGATGTCGAACACGAACGGCAGCAATCCGTCGGGCATGGTGTAGCTGAAATCGCCCGCAGCAGCCATAACGACCGCCAGCATGAGCGAAATTCCCGCCTTGACCATATTCGGCACGCCGTTTCGCGAGAATATCGGATTGAATGTGAATATACCGCTGACTCTCGCCAGCACCATCAGTATAACAACGAAGTTGTTCTGAACAATTCCCCAGATCTCTGACATATCGCCGCCTTATGTTATCGGAACGGAAGCGACCTTTTCAAAAATCATGTTCACAAAGTCGATACATTCCGTGGTCATCCATGGCGCAAGAATAAACAGTGCCAGACCAACTGCCACCGCCTTGGGCGCAAAGGACAGCGTCTGCTCATGCACCTGAGTCGCCGCCTGAAGTATGGCGATAACAAGTCCCACGATCATTGCGATAAGCAGTATCGGGACAGCCAGCTTGAACGCCAGCATTATCGCTGCGAGGAAAACCTCCATCATTACGTCCTGCGTCATCTGATCTCACCACCTTCGAACGCCGCTACAGATTATAGCTTGAAACCACCGAGCCTATCAGCAGATTCCAGCCGTCAGCCAGCACGAACACCAGTATCTTGAACGGCATGGATATCATCGCCGGCGGCAGCATCATCATACCCATTGACATCAGCGTACTGCCGACCACAAGGTCGATGACCAGGAACGGCAGGAATATCAGGAATCCCATCTGGAACGCCCGCTTCAATTCGCTTATCATGAACGACGGCACTATCACCGTCAGGCTGAGGTCGTTCTGCAGGTATTCCTCGGTATAGCCGCCCTCAGGCACCTCGGTCTTTGACAGGTCGAGGAAGAAATTCAGGTCGTCGTTCGAGGTCTGCTTCAGCATGAACTTCTTAAGCGGCACTGCAGCCGCCTCCAGAGCCTCCTGAGTAGTGAGCTCCTCGCTCACATACGGCTGATAAGCCACCTCGTTCATCTCAGAGAACACCGGAGCCATGATGAAGAACGTCAGGAACAGCGCCATGCCTGTGATGACCATATTCGGCGGAGTGCTCTGCGTCTGCATTGCCGTCCTGAGGAAGCCAAGCACGATGACTATTCTCGTGAAGCAGGTCATCATTATCAGCAGCGACGGAGCGAGCGCAATGAGCGTCAGCAGAATGATTATTTCAAGCGGCTGAGAAGCGTCCACGCCGATAAGCTGCTGTATCAGCGACGAGCCTGCGTCCTCGTCGACGTAGGTCGGGTCGGTGTTGAGGTAATCTCCGGGCTGCAGGTCGGTGTCGATAAGCGACGTTTCGCCCGAAGCGGCAGCATTGTCCGCCTCCTGCGAAGCCGCCGCAGCCTCCGGTGCGGAAGATGTCTGCTCTGCAAACGCCTGCAGGGTACACAGTCCCGCCATCAGTATCACCACTGCCAGCAGGGATATCGCAAATCTCAGCAGAAGCCGCTTATTCTGTTGTGTTAGCTGGATATGCCTGAACACGCTGCTCCTCCTTGAAATCTACTTCTTGTTCAACATATTCTTGAACACTATCCCGAAGCTTTCCTTGAACGACGGGTTACCGCCTTCGTCTTTCTTTTCCATAAGCTGCTCCTCGGTCTCCTCCAGCTCGTGTATCTTCTCCACCCTGCCGTTGGTCACGCCGAGGACCATACATTTTCCTCTTACGCTGACAAGAAGCAGCAGCTTGTCCGGACCGAGATTTATCCGCTCAAGCACCTTCATGTTCCGGCTGTCGCTTATACTGACCCGTTTCGTCAGCCTCTTCATCAGCCAGAACAGCAGGAAAACAAGTGCCAGCACGCCCAGCAGAGCCATTATCATCTGAAAATATTCCACTGCGCCCTCCAAAATCCGTGCCTTGCGAACTCCTGAACACCGGAAAAGCCGCACTTTTCATACCGGCGGCTGAACAGTGCGGCGGAGAATGCTAACAACAGGGAGGCGCTTCGCCCTGAATTAAGTGCTTTCTGCCGTCCTCGCAGCATTTTCCCGGAATCGCCTGCTGTCTGCAAGTTCAGCTATCAGCCGAGTACCTTCTTTACTGTCTGTAAGATTCTGTCAGGCTTGAAGGGCTTTACGATGAAGTCGAGTGCACCCAGCTTGATGGCCTCAACGACCATTGCTTCCTGACCCATAGCGGAGCACATAACCACCTTAGCCATCGGGTCCATACCCTTGATGTCCTTGAGCGCCTCGATACCGGTCTTGTTGGGCATGGTGATATCCATGATAACAAGGTCGGGCTTTTCAGAGGCGTAAACATCGCAGGCAATAGCACCGTCGGCTGCCTCAAGAATATTGGTGTAGCCGTTCTTCGTCAGTGCGTCCTTGATGAGCATTCTCATGAATGCAGCGTCGTCCACCAGTAAAATCTTCTTGTCCATTACTCATTGATCTCCCTTGTAATTATTTATTGAATATACAGCTATGTACTTATCTTATTCCTTGCCGAGGCTGTCCATGAACTTGGACTTGACGATTTCGGTTATTCTGACCGCAAAGTTATCGTCGATAACAACGACGTCGCCTCTTGCGATAAGGTTACCGTTTACCACGACATCTACCGGTGCGCCTGCCTGACGCTCCAGTTCGATTATTGTGCCCTGCTGGAATTCAAGGATATCCTTGACCTTGCGCTTTGCCGTGCCTATCTCAACGGATATCTCCAGCGGAACGCCCATCAGCAGCTTCAGGTTATCCGACTGGTCTGTGGGAAGCCCGAAATCCATGTTGTCGAACTGGTGAAGCTGAGCGTTCTGGATATTTACGGGCGGCACAGGCGGCGGATATGCGCCATATGCAGCGTACTGGTTCTGATAGCCGTATGCGGGATACGGTGCGGGCTGACCCTGCGGCGGATACGGATATGCGCCGGGCTGGGGTGCAGGCTGTGCGGGTGCCGCAGCGGCAGGAGCCGGTGCCGGAGCAGGAGCAGGCTGCGCAGGAGCTGCAGCGGGTGCAGCGGACTGCTGAGGCTTGTCCTCTTTCTTCTCCTCCTCGTCGCCGTGGAACTTTTCTATCATCTTGCTGGAAAGTGATTTTGCAAGATCCACAGACATTACAGACATAAATTCACTGTTCATTACGCCGTCAACAGTCAGGTTGAATGTGACTGCAACGATCGTCTCATCGGGATTCAGTTCTGCAAGTTCGCAGAAATTTGTCTGCTCGATGAGGTAGGGCGTGGGCGTCGAGATATCGACCGGGATACCCAGAAGGTCTGACAGGGCAGTCGCTGACGCACCCATCATCTGGTTCATGACCTCCGAAACAGCACTTATGTTCATCTCATCGAACTCAAAATCAGGAGAAACCACCAGCGGGTTGCCCATCAATTGGTTCAGTATGAGCTGTACGTCGTCCTGCTTGAGAACCATCATGTTCTGACCGGAGATACCCGAAACATACACGATCTTTACGCATATTGCAGGCTCAAGCCGGTCGTAGTTAAGGTCTGCCGCCCTGACTACGCTGACCTGCGGCGTTGTAATCCAGACCTTTGCGTTGAGCAGTTCGGAAACAGCCGTCGCAGCGGAACCCATGCTTATGTTGAGTATCTCACCTACGGCGTCGATTTCATACGAGCTGAATTCAACGTTTGCATCCTTTTCATTAGCCATTGGACATTATACCTCAATTCTCAATAAAATTATCAATCATTACTGCCTTTTTGTTATTGTAAGTACCCAGCTTTCCGCTGCACCACAGCTTGCTTCCGACCTTTACGTCGATATCGCTTGTAATGCTCTTGCCAAGCGGGATAACGTCGTTCACCTGCAGGGTGAGCACCTCGTACAGATCGAGGTTTATTTCTCCCAGCACTGCCGTGATCGTGAGATCCGTGCTGCTGATACCGTCCATGATGGAGTCGCGGCGTTCAGCCTCGCGGTTTGCGTCTAGCCTGCGCCTTGATACGTTATAGCGGGAAATGAACTTGCTCATTATCTCGTCAAGGTTTATCGCAGGAATGCACACGGATATGATGGACTTTGAGCCGTTTATCTCGACTTCGAGCGCAACGATTATTACCGTGTCCTCATGACCGATGGTCTGCACCACTCTTGAATTGGTTTCAATGCCGATAAGCTTCGGTTCAAGGTCGATGTGGGTCGCCCACGGCTCATAAAGCAGCGAGGCCATAGAGTTCATGACATCTGTCATAATTGTTATCTCTATCTCTGTGAAGTCACGGTTGACGTCGCGGAATTCGCCCTTGCCGCCCAGCAGCCTGTCTATCATCGTAAACGTGATAGTGTTCGATATCTGAACGATGACGTTGGTCTCGCTGACCTCCTCGTTCTTGATACCCATATCCACCATGCCCATCAGGACATAATCCGGAAGCGCATTGTTAAATTCACTGTACCTCTGCTCCTCGATATTCACCAGCGACACCCGGCAGTAAAGCCTGAGAAGTCCTGTGAAGTACGATGACAGAAGCCTTGCATAGTTCTCGAATATGCCGTCCAGTACCTTGATCTGTTCCTTGGTGAACTTCTTAGGCGCACGGAAGTCGTATTCCTTGATCTTCTCTTCCTGCTTCTGGGTCACCTCCGGAACTGCACCGGCGGCGACATTCTTCAGCATTTCGTCGATCTGCGCCTGCGTCAGGACGTCGGCCATCTGTATCCCCCCTGAATCACGGCGGTGCCTGCCATGTGCACCTGCCGCCGTTAGAATTACAATTATGCGTTGGAACTCGTTTCCTCCACCGTTACCGTGAAGGAGTCATAATCTCCGGGGATCACCGGCCCGACTGTTGTGCCGCTGCCTGCGATATCCGGATATTTCTCATCAAGGGAATCAATGATCGCCTGTGCGTAGTCATTGGGTACCTTGTTTGTGTCGCCGTTTCCTGCGTCAGGATCAAAGTTGTCAAGGTCTATGCCGTAGTCGTACCTGAGTATATCCTTGAGCACCTCAGGGTCGGTGTAGTCGAGGTCTGCCTTCAGCAGCACCATCTCGACGCGGCGGTTCTTTGCCCTGCCATCTTCAGTGGTGTTGTCTGCGACAGGCTCTGCGTGTCCGCTGCCCTTCAGCCTGAACTGATTCGTATCCAGCACCTTGGTGAAATCCATGTATTTTACAACGCTTGCCGCACGGTCGCCGGAAAGATCCCAGTCGTTGACCGTTGAAAGTGCGTCTGCGGTGTGTCCGTTTATCGTGCAGGTCTTTATCGACTGCTTCACGGCGTTTATTCCGGGCGAAAGGTCGTCCAGAAGCTTCTTGCCGGATTCAGACAGCACTGCGCTGTTCGGCTCGAAAAAGACGTTATTGTCGAATCTTATGCTAAGGTGCGCCGCACCGTTCTCCACAGAAACCGACTGCTGCAGGTTGTTCTCATCAACATACTTCGTCATGAACTGGTACAGCTGGTCGAAGCTCTGCGGAAGCACGCCGCTTCCCTTTTCGCTGTCAGGCTTTTCGGTCACAGTGCCTTCTCCCTCAGCAGTGGGGTCGGGGTTGGGATTGTCGACGTGCGTATTCAGATACTGACCCCTTGATGTGAACGCCTGATATATGTACTGCCACTTCTGCTCATCGACTGACGACGAAGCATAAAGCAGAACGAAGAACGTCAGCAGCAGCGTTACCATGTCGCTGTATGTAGACAGCCAGTCGTTACTGTGGTCCTCCTGGGGCTTCTTTTCAAGCTTTGCCATTCGTACCCCCTCCTCTGCCAGCGGATAGTCCGGACACTGCACCACACACGAGAAATAAATCCTGCTATATAGCCAGCCTGTCCTGCCAATATACTATTGTACCATAAATCCGCTGAAATTGCAAATACTTTTACGTTTTTTTCTGAAATATTGTATTTTTTTGTTATCAGCCGCCGGTCTTACCGGAACGCTTCTTGTTTGCAGGAAGCATAAATTCAAGCTTTTCCTGTATGTATCTGGGGTTGGAGCCGTCCGCAATGGCAAGAACTCCCTCCTCGATTATCTGCATACACAGCAGCTCGTCCGCATGGGCGTTTGAAAGAGCCGAAGCTATCGGGCTGAATACGACGTTTGCGAACAGCGAGCCGTAGAACGTGGTTATCAACGCAGTCGCCATACCGCTTGCCAGCGAGTCAGGGTCATTCTCCATGTTGTTAAGCATGTTTACAAGACCAACCAGCGTACCCAGCATACCGAAAGCCGGGAACGTTGCAACGCCCTTTTCGTAGAACAGTCTGCCGTGGTCGTGTCTGTCGCACATGAAGCTGATGGCGTCGTCGAGCATTGCTCTTACCTTTGCCGTGTCGTTTGCGTCAACGATGAGCATGAGTGCAGACTTCATGAACTGATCCTGACACTGGTTAGCACTCTCTTCAAGAGCCAGCAAACCGCGTCCTCTTGCTATTTTCGCATATTCAACGATATCGTCTATGTACTTTTCCGGCTTGAACTTTTTCGGCACCAGCGCTATTTTCAGCGTTTTTGGAACGCCTGCCAGATAGCTTGCAGGGAATGCCGCAATAAGACAGCCTATAGTACCGCCGACGGTGATGGCAACTGATGGCGGGTCCCAGAACCAGAGGATCTGTCCACCTTGGAATATACCGAAGATTACCAGACCGAAGCCGATTATCCAACCAATGATAATAGTTAAATTCAAAACGAACCCCTCGCTTTTCTATTCTATATAGTCCGGCAGCTCCCTGCCGCTTGAATGTCAGATTATGTTAAAGGCTCCTTGCTGTCAGACTGTGTGCATTGTCTGCCGTACCGCCTGCGGCGCCTGTTGTATTCGAGAATCTTTGTCTGAAGTTCTTTCATGCTTTCACGCACGATATAATTGTGTCCATTGGACAGCACTATCACCGTATCCGGTGTTTCTGAAACGGTTTCTATCATCAGTTCGTTGAGCAGGAATTGCTTGCCGTCCAGTCTTGTAAGAAATATCATATATTACCTCAGCGCTCCTAAGGCTTCCACTCACAAACAAAGCGTTTGTGAGGTTTGTCCTTAGCCCCTGCCCCCGCCCGCGAGCGGGGGTCGGGTCATTACAATACTACGTTATCTCTTGAGGGAAAGAAGCTCCTCAAGCATGGTATCAGATGTTGTGATAACTCTTGAGTTAGCCTGATAGCCTCTCTGTGTGGTGATCATGTCGGTGAACTCCTGTGCAAGGTCAACGTTCGACATTTCGAGTGCGCTGGCTACCATTTCGCCTGCACCGTCCTGACCTGCAATGCAGAGTTTTGCCTGACCGGAAGCCACGGATTCCTTGAACATCGTGCCGCCAACAGCCACCAGACCGTTAGGATTATCGAATGTTGCGATATCCACACGACCGAGGTTCATATAGCCGTGAACTGCGTGATATCCGATTATCGTACCGTCTGTCTGCACGGTAACGTCCTCAAGGTTCGAGTAACTCTGCGGGCCGCCCTTTCTGCCGTCAGTCAGGTTGAATGTTGACAGCGACTTTGCAACTGTGGTGTAGAAGCTGTCCTCACCGCCGCCGAAAGACAGGGACGGGTTGCTGTCGAACAGAGCCTTTCTCTGACCGTTGTTCAGAGCGGCAATACCTGCGAAGCTGCCTGTATCAAATGTGAACACTTTCTTCTCGTTGCCGCCTGCCGCTGCGGATACAGCCGCATTGATCTCTGCGAGGAAGTCAGCGTCGTTCGCATAGGTCTTGTTGGATACGCCGATGGTCAGCGTGTTGTCGTCCCACTGTGCTGTGGGAGCATCGTAGTTGGATACATACTTGAACACTACCTTGTAAGCGTTCGCATATTCACCGGGCTGGCTTGCAGTTGCACTGATACGGGTCAGTACCGGGTCATCGTTCACAAGCTTTATTGTGCCCCATGCAGTCGCTGCGTCTGCAACAGCTACGCCTGTGGGTATCTCAAACTTGGTCACCGACAGGTTAAGACCTGCGAGCGCACCGGTCGTGTCAGCCAGCTTTGCTGCTGCGACAGCGTCCTTTATCTCCTGTGTGATGTCGGATAATCTTGTGTTCGCTGCCAGCGTGATGGTCCACTTGTTTCCTGCTGCGTCGTAAGCCGCGTCAGTCGCTGTGCCGGAAACTATCTCAATATCAGCCTTGTTGTAGTCGTGGTCGTTAGAGGCGTCGTTGGTCGCAAAAGCGATCGTCGCATATGTACCGGAGCTTGCGGGAAGCTCTACACGTGATTCAACGTTCGCCTGATCAAGTGTGTGCGACCAGCTGTCCACGTTAGCTATTGCGGTAACGGACGTGGTGGAAGCGGGCAGATTTTCGAAGTTGAACTTGATGGTCACATCATCGGGAAGCGTTACGCCGCCTGCCTGCAGGCACTTCTGTATTTCGTCCTCGAACATCTGTGCGGAATCGTACTGCTTGTTCTTGTCAAAGAACAGGTTCAGCACGCCGGAGGAGAATGTTGCGAACGGGTATTCAGCCTGATTGAACGTAACAGACATATCCGTCTTGTCAGAGGGATCGGAAACCGAAATGGTGACGTCGCAGCCGTTTACTATCTTTGTTGCGCTGGAGCACTTTGCGTCTGTGTCGGGGATAGTGATCCTTATCGGCTGGCTGCCTGCGGGCTGACCGTCGAAGTCACCGGATACGCCCAGCACTCTGTAGCCAGTGCCCTTGGACACGAGGTTGCCCTCTTCATCTACATCAAAGTTACCCGCTCTGGTGTAGAGGACATTTCCCGCTGCGTCCATTACCTGGAAAAAACCCTCTCCGTCAATTGCCATGTCGTAAATGCTGTCGGAGAACGTAAAGCCTGACTGGGTCATGTTAGGCGTAGAGGAGCTTACCTTAACGCCGTAGCCTACCTGCATGGGGTTTACGCCGCCGCGAGTCGTGCTGGCACCGGAGGGGGATTTCTTTGTCTGATAATATACGTCCGCAAAGGTAACAACGTTGGTCTTATAGCCCGCGGTGTTTACGTTGGATATGTTGTTGCCTATTACGTCCATCTTCTGCTGATGGGTTTTCATACCGGATACGCCGGTGTAAAGGGATTTTACCATTTTATTGACCTCCAAATAGATTTGGGATTGTTCGTCATTGACTTGACCGCCGCCCCGTCTCAGTCGCAGCCGGGGCATGAATTCCATTCAGGTCCGTTCATACGATAACGGTCGAATCAATATTTGTGAATACGTTCCCGTTCAGCTCGTTGTCTGAAAGAGTGGTTATCACCTTGTTGTTTTTTACGCTGACAACAAAAGCGTTCCTGCCCACAAGAACAAGTGTCTCACTGCTGCCCTTGCCTGCCGCCAGTTCTACGCCCCGATTAAGTCGGTCGAGAGTGTCGTTTTCGGTAAGGTCTATGCTGCGTTCTTCCACCCGCTGCATTGCGTGCTTGGAAAATTCTACGCCTCGCTTTTCGTCGAGTTTCTGCTGCAGAGCCTGAGCAAATGAGCCGCCCTGAGCCGCCTGCGCTGCCGTGCTTTCCGCTGGCTGCACAGCTGTAGTGCCTGTGGTGACGCTGATCTGACTGCGAAGCGCAAGATATTCGCTTATCAGCATTGTAAAGCCTCCCTGCTTACATTGTCAGGCGAAGTCCTCAAGATCCGGTATATCCCTGTCGAGATAAACGTCTGCTTCAGCCCTCTGCTTGACTTCTTCCACCTGCTCGATATAGTCATGAAGCCGTTCCAGTTCAGTTTCTCTGCCCTCGGCGTTCATGTTGTCGATAACTGTCATTACCTGTTCAAGGTTATCGGTTTTTGCCTGCTCAAGAACCTGCGCTATTGCTTCCTGCTTGTCTGCTGAAAGCGACTGTCCGGCTGCCTGCGTGGTATCGTCAGACGTGCTGCTGTCGGTGCCCTCTGTGCCGTCAGTGGTACCGCCGTTACTATCGTCGTCGATTATCAGCGGGTAAGCCACCTCGATGATGTCGTCAAGCGCATAGCTGTTGTCGTTGATGATGATCCTTACCTGACCGTCCTTTACCTGTATCGAGGTTATCAGTCCGGAGTCAAGCATTGAACCTCCGCTCACCTTGGGGTTTACGGTCGCCCACAGACCTATCATTGACGAAGCCCTTGTAATAAGATCTCCGAGCGTGCTGCCTGTCATGCCGCCTGTTGTGGTGTCGTCCGTCTTGTTATCAGTCTTGGTTTCGGTTATCGAGGTCACATTAGAGATATCGAAGGTCACTCCGTCTATCTTTATCGTGTACTTATCACCGTTCTTAGCGACCGATTCCACAACTCCGGTCTTTACGACGTAGTCCGGACCGTCCATCTTTGAAGCGGTGACCGTCTTTCCTACAAGGTTTGAAGCGTAGTTGGACTTTGCATATGTTGACGAATCCTTGGCGTACTGCAGCGAAGTGAACTGCGCCATCTGCGTAACGAACTCAGTGTTGGATGTAGGCTCCATCGGATCCTGATTCGTCATTTCCGCTACCAGCAGGTTAAGGAATGTGTCCGTGGAAACAAGGTCTGCCGAAGCGTCCTTGAACCTATCCTTGTACTTCTCATAATTCGCCTGAATCTGTTCAGACGAGGAAAGAATACCTGATGTGGTTGCCATTTTCTCTCCTTCCCGATCACATTGAAGCGATCAGTTCCGCAAAGCTCTTGTCGTCCTCGTCGTTCGACTTGTTCTGACCGTCGCTTTCACGGTATGGATTTTTGCTGCTGCCCTGATAGTCCTCTGCGTGAGCCTCCTGTCTGGATTCGCCGACTGTCTGCCAGTCCTCCAGCTGAACGCCGTTGTTCTTCAGACTTTCCTGAATATTCGCGCCATTCTGCTCGATTATTCTCAGGGTCTTGGAGTTTTCTGCCGCTATCGACACGGATACTGCGCCATCTGCAGTCTTGATCATCTTGACGGTGATCCTGCCCAGATCCTCCGGATCAAGCGTCACGGTGTATTCCGCTGCGCCCTCCTTAAGGTCTGCAATGCGCTCTGTCAGCTTGTCTGCGACCTGCTTTGCTACCTCTGCGGGTCTGACTGCGACCTCTGTGCCGTCCGTCCTCTGGAATACCACGGGGCGGTCTGACTGTGCGGTCTGCGGCTGTGCGAGTGCTGCTGCGCTTTCATCGGTCTTTGCCGTGTCTGCCGAGCCCTTTATCATCTCCAGCTCGTCTGACTTCGACACCACTCTGCTGCGCTGCATGGTATCCTCTGCGAATACCGGCTGTTCCTCTGCGGGCTGTTCTGCCTTGGGAGCGTTTTCAGCTGTCCTTGTGCGAACGCTCGTTATCTCCTGTGCGAAGTCCCTGCGTTCGGAAGCTGCCTGCGACTGCTCTGCCTTTGCGGGCTGTGCGCTGACCTGCGGCTGCTCGCTGCTGTCGGAATACTGCGGAGCATTGTCCTGTCCGGACTGTGTTTCCTGCTGCGCTTCGGGAGCCTGAACCACCTGCTGAGCCTGCTCCATTCCTAACTGGGATACCTCCTTGTCAGTTACCGGAACGCTCTGCTGGATCGGAACTTCCTGCTCTGTCTGCACGCTCTGTTCTTCCTGAACGGGTGCGGCAAACTGAACCGCTGTCTGTACAGCGTCCTCTGCGGGTATCTCGGCTGCCTGCTGTACCGGAATATTCTCCTGTACCACCGGCTGGACCTTCTCTGCGGGCTGTTCGATGTCAAGCTGCTGAGGTACTTCAGTCACCTGCTGCACTTCCTCAACGACCGCCGGACGGTTTGCTGCCTGAGCAAGCTGTGTAATTTCCGCCGTCTTATCGTCGGGTACTACTGCAGTCTGCTGAACTGCCAGCATTGCGTTGATATCGCTGTTCGCCTGCTGCTCCTTGACCGGCTTTTCCTCGGTATCCTCGGAGTCGTCTGCGGGTCTTGTCTTTGCAAGAAGCGCAAGTTCCTTCAGAAATTCGCCCGTTATCAGTTCGTCCGGAATGTCGCTCAGTTTTACTTCGCCGTCTGCCACAGCCTTAGCCAGCTTCTTGCAGTCTACCTTGCCGTCAGGCTCTGTGAACCTCTCGACAACGCTTACTGCTGTGTCCTCCGCAGGAATATCCTCTGCCGCCGATCTTGCCGCCGCTGATCCTGTTGTCTGCTGCTTTCCGCCTATACCGCTCAGCACCTGAGAGAATCTCTCGGTCTGCTCTGCCTGCTGCGCTGCTTCGTCTGATCTAATCGGAATTGCTGCGTCAGATATCATGAAGTCGCTGCGCATATAGCCTGAGCCGCCTGTGCTGAATGATACTGCCATATTATCTCACCTCCTTCAAATGGTATATCTATATCAGGGCTTTCACCCAGATAAGCAAACTGTATTCCCTAGACCGTCTGTCCCTGTGCGCTGCGTATCGACTGACCAGAAACGAACTCCTCGATGAATTGCTCGTTTTCCTTTGTCACCGCCGCCTTGTAGTCCTCAAGCTGCTTTTCCTCCAGCTTTTCCAGAGTGCGCACGTCCTTTGTCGCCTCGACAACGACGCCAAGCTGCTTGTTTATCTCCTCCTGCTTGCGCTCCGCACTGAATTCACGTGCGTGTATCTCCTGCTGCAGGGTGACTATGTAACGCTTCCTGACGGATATCTCGAACGCCTGTGCGCCCTGCCTGCAGACCTCCTCCAGTTCCTCGCTGAACTGAACGACCTGCTGGCTTAGCATATCCCTTTCCTCGTATATCCGCAGCAGTTCCGCCTGAAGCGCGCTGAGCGTGTTCTTCTGGCGATCCAGTTCCTGCTGACGGAAGTCCATAAGCTTCTGTAAAGTAAACCGGAATTTCTTCAACCCTTTTCACCTCTTAAGCTTCATCGCTGACCGCTGCAATGAGCAGCTTCACTGTTTCCTCCAGCGTGTAGGATTCCTCCACCCGCTGCATGAGGAACTCGTTTATCCTGTCTATCTTGCGTATAGCCTCGTCTAGTGCGGGGTTAGTGCCATGCTTATATGCTCCTATCGAGATAAGGTCTGCGTTGTTGTTATACAGTGAAAGCAGATTTCTTAGCTTTCCTGCCGCCTGCTTATGCTCAGGGGTATCTATCTCCGACATCAGACGGCTGACACTCGGAAGTATGTCTATCGCAGGGTAGTGGTTCTGCGCTGCGATCTTTCTTGAAAGGATAATGTGTCCGTCGATGATACCACGGACTGTATCCGCTATAGGCTCGTTGGTGTCGTCGCCCTCAACGAGCACGGTGTATATGCCGGTTATCGACCCCTCAGGGAAGTTTCCGGCACGCTCCAGAAGCTTCGGCATATTGCTGTATATCGACGGCGTGTAGCCTCTCGCTATCGGCGGCTCTCCCGTGGAAAGTCCCACCTCACGCAGCGCCATGGCATATCTCGTCAGACTGTCCATCATGAGCAGCACATCTTTGCCCTGCTTCATGAAGTATTCTGCGATTGCGGTAGCCGTCAGCGGGCACTTGCTTCTCATCATCGCCGGCTGATCTGATGTAGCCACGACCAACACCGACCTTGCCATGCCCTCCGGTCCAAGGTCACGCTCGATGAACTCACGAACCTCTCTGCCACGCTCGCCTACTAGCGCAATGACGTTGATGTCCGCCTTGACCTTTCGTGCTATCATACCCATCAGCGTTGACTTACCAACGCCTGAGCCTGCGAATATACCCATACGCTGACCCTTGCCCATGGTCAGGAGCCCGTCTATCGCCTTGACGCCAAGTTCTATCTGGGACTTTATCGGCGGTCTGTCGAACGGATTCGACGGTGCGCCGGTTATCGACACGGTATCCGTGCAGCCGGGGTCTGCTCCGCCGTCAAGCGGCATACCCGCTGCGTCAACTATCCTGCCGATAAGGCCGTCGCCTGCCCTGACAGTCAGCTTGTCGCCCGTGGAATCCACGATACTGCCCGGACCTATGCCCTCTATCTCGGTATAGGGCATGAGCAGGATATTGCTCTTGTTGAAGCCCACTACCTCGGCACGTATGTAGTTCGTCATGTCCTTTGAGTATATGCGGCAGACATCGCCTATATTGCAGGCAGGTCCGCTCGCTTCAATGGTCATGCCGACTATCTTCTCTATCTTGCCCATATAGCGGAAGGTGTCATATTTTGTTATCTCATCTCGAAATTCTCCAAGCTGCAGTGCCATGAACTTCCTCCGCTGGTGGTGCTATTCCTCGTCGTCTGCTTCTTCGGCAGGCTCAGGGGGTGGTGTTTTCTTCTTTCTTGCGGGCTTGCGGAACTTTCCGTCGCCCAGTTCTTGGATCATGCGAAGCTGCGTCTGGATACCGGCGTCGATTATCTCGCTGCCGTTGTCCACTATGACTGTGCCCGGCTCGGCGTCCGGCAGCAACTCGACGTCGACATACTGAGCACCGCCGCATAGTTCCTTGAGGTATTCGTAATCCCCCGTAAGTTCCTCGTTTGCGCCGTTTTCGTTCAGCGTTATCTTTATCCTCTCGCTGTTGCGGAACTCCTTGGCTGCCTTTTTTATCAGCCTCTTGACCGCTGCGCTGTCCTTTGATGTGATACTGTCCAGCGTGACCTTCTTTGCTATCTGCATGACAGTATCGTATATTTCCTTTTCATATCCCGCAAAAAGCTGCTCCTTTTCGGAGTTTATGCGGTCTGAATAAGCCTTTGCCTCGTCGAGGATATCTCGTCCGGCGGCAAGACAAGCGTCTGTGCCGTCCTTTCTGCCCTGCTCGAAGCCCTCTGCCTTTGCCTTGATGAACACGCCGTCACGGTTCGTTTCGGCGTCGGCGATTATCTGCGAAGCATTGTCGTTTGCAGTGTTGATTATAGCTTCGGCACGCCGCTTGGCTTCAAGAATGACCTCTTTGCCCTGCTCGATGCACTTCTGCTTCATGTCCTCGATGGCTTTCTGCTCCTGCTGTATCGCCTGCTCACGCTCGTCAAGTTCTTTCATGCGCTGGTCGAGCTGCCGCTTTGCTTCCTGAAGTTCCTCCTCAACAGATTTGCGTACCTCATGGGGCTGCTCCTCTGCCTGCGCTCCGGAAGGCGTCTGCTCTGCCGCAGGGGCAGACTGTTTTCTCCAGTCGATGGTATTGGATATATCCACACCGCCGCCGAAATAAACGGAGTTTCTTTTTAATACTGACAACCTAATTCCTCCGTCAAGCTGATTTTCTGCCCAAGCACTGCTCAGGCAGCGCATAATGTATCGTTATGCAATGACCTCGTCGCCGCCTCCGCCGTGGGAGATGGTGATGATCTGCTCCTGCTCCAGACGGCGTATCGTTGCAACGATGTTCTGCTGTGCAGCCTCAACGTCACGCATACGCACATTGTGCAGGTACTCGATATCTGCCTGCAGGCTCTCTCTTGCACGCGTGGAGATGTTGGAGAATATGCACTCTGCGACCTCCTGCGTAGAACCCTTGATAGCGACTGCAAGATCCTTGGGATCGACCTGCTTTGTGAATTCCTGAATAGCCATGGAATCCAGATTGACGATATCCTCGAACACGAACATCTTCTGCTTGATCTGGTCTGCCAGTTTCTGGTCCCTTGCAGAAAGTTCGTCGAATATGTATTTCTCTGTTGCACGGTCGACGTTGTTCATGACCTCTGCAACATATGTTATGCCGCCGACCTCCATGCTGTCGGTGCTGACAAGGTTTGCGAACTTCTTTTCAAGGGTCGCTTCAAGCGATTTTACCACCTCAGGCGCAGCCCTGTCCATTCTCGCTATTCTCTCGACTACCTCGACGCGCTTCTCCTTGGGAAGTTCCGCAAGTATCGCAGCAGCCTGATCTATTCTCGCATAGGAGAGTATCAGGGCGATGGTCTGCGGGTGCTCGTTCTGCACGATAGCCAGCAGATTCTTGTAGTCTGCCTTTCTCACGAAGTCGAAACTCTTTGTCTTAAGCTGCTTTGTTATTCTCTGCAGAAGGCTGTTTGCAGCCTCTGCGCCGAACGCCTTTTCAAGTATCTCACGTGCGTAGTCAACGCCGCCCTCTGTCACGACCTTCTGGGTCAGGCACAGCTCATAGAACTCGTTGAGCACTCCCTCAACGACGTCTATCGGCTGGTATTCCAGTTTTGCCACCTCAGTGGACAGCGCCTCTATCTCATCATCAGACAAATGCTTGTATACCTGCGACGCATTGTCTGCGCCCATTGCAGCAAGCACAAGAGCGATCTTTTGATTCGGGCTGAGATCCTCAACCTTTTTTGAACTTTCTGCCATAACGATCCCCCCTTGACCCGGCTTATCAGCCGTCCTTCATCATATTCTTGATGATCTGAGCAACGATCTCCGGATTGCTGTTGGAGAAGTCGCTGATTTCTCTCTTGAGTATTGTTTCTCTGGATTCCTTTGCCGCTTCCTCTGTGAGGCTCGCAATGTTGAAATCCACTTCCTCCGGCGATTCCGGCTCCTGCGATGTCGTGCCGCCCTGCATATTTCCACCCTGTGCGGCTGCCGCAAAGGCTGCCTCCTGACGGCGTCTTATCTTCTTCTTTCTTGCCCTGCCCATCAGCAGCGTTGCAATAAGCAGCAGTATCAGCACTACGCCAAGGCCTACGACCACATACAGCAGAGTGTTGCGGTAGCTGTCCACGGACGGAGTGATTATCTGTACCTGACCATTGCCGTCAGTACCCGATCCGTTGCTCTGGCTGAGCGCAAACGGCAGATTATATACGGATACGAACTCAGTCGTTGTGCCTGCGGCATTTGCTACAATGCCCTGCAAAGCCTCCCGCTCGCCTTCAGTCATATTGGTCTGGTTTACGACAAGACCAACGCTCAGCGACTCTATATTATAGCCGTCCTTCTTGATGGTCTCCTTGATGTTGGAAACGCTGTACTGTATTTCTTCCTTATTGTAATAGTAGCTCTGGCCGTCCTCCAGCCCGTTATATGTAGGATAGTCAGGGGAAATGTCGCCGTTTGCGGTGACTCCCACTATTCCGCCGTCCTCGTCCAGCCTGCCTGCGGAGGTTATCTTGTCCTCGTGGTTCTTTACACCTGCGTCAGTGCCCTCGACCGGTTCGTACTGGGTGGATTCCACATCTCTTGCGTCATAGTTCAGTCTTGCCGACACATTGAACGCATAGCCGTTCTCGCCGTACATCTTGGTGAACATCTCTCCAAGACCGTCCTTGAGTACCTGAACGAATTCCTTTTCAAAGTCAAGACGCTTGCGTGCAACGTCAACGCCGGATTTATCCTCGTCGGTGTCCACCTCGTCAAGTGCAGGGTCTATCCACTCATAAGCGTTCATCTTGCTGTCCATGACAGATACGTTGTCGTTGGTCAGACCCTCAACGCTGGTGGTAACGCCCCTGTATATTGCGCGGACTTCCTCGTTGGAAAGCGATTTGCCCTCCTTCAGCTGCAGGAACACAGCGCACTGGCTGTCGCCCTTGTCCGCAGAGATAACATAATTCGATGTTTCCGGCAGCGTCAGGTTGACTGTTGCCGCCTGAACTCCGTCAAAGGTTGCGATGGTCGCACCGAGCCTTGTTTCAAGCTGCTGGCGTTTAAGCTCGCGCTTGTCCACATCGGTGCTCCAGAGATCCTTGCCATTGTTCCAGATGTCATAATTCGTGGTGGATTTCGGATAGCCCTTTGTCCACATCTGCATTCTCAGCGTGTTTTCCTGCTCCGCCGGTACGATAACATCGCCGTTGGAGTTCACAGTGACCTCGGTCACGCCAAGGTCCTGTATCGCCGTTGCTATCTCGCCGGCTTCGGTGCTTGAAAGACCGGAAAACAGTACCGCTGTTGACTTATTGGAATTAAGCAGCACACACAGTACTATTATAATTGCAATAACGACGATCGGAATGGACACTATAAGTATCTTCGCCATCTTTGAGGCGTCTGTCCACTTCGTTTTGACAGTCGTTACGACAGATTTTACTTTTTCATTCATTTATTAGGACGACCTCCGGATTTTATTCTGTCCCCCTGACAGATTTCCTTTTGCCGGAATCCATTCCGGCACACCCGCACGCCGCAGGCCATCATGCTGCGCCGCCGTGTGTCTTGCATATTGCTTATACCTGCATATTTATGATGGTATTGTAAGAACTCAAAGCTTCGTTCTTGACAGTTACAAGCAGATCAACTGCAATGCCTGCCTTAGTGATATTCGACTGTACCTGTGCCAGATCGTCGATATTGCCCAGCATGAGGTCAATAGCGTCCCTGTCGACCTGCTCGTTGGTTTCAACGACATTATCGACCATGCCCTTGAATATATCAAGGAAGGAGGCGTTCTCGACATTCACTGCATAAGTCTGCTTCGCAGGGTCAGTACCCATCGGGGTCATTGCCTGCATGGGCTTCATATCTGTAAGTACGTGATCTATCGGATTGAATTGTATCATCTTAGCCTATCCTTTCAGCCGCACGCTGCGGCAGCCGTTATCCAACTTATCAGCCCTTGCCGATATTGAGTGCCTTGGTCGCCATGGTCTTTATGACCTCGAACACCGCAAGGTTTGCGGAATACATATTCTCCGCTTCTGTGGCGTCAAGCTGTTCAACTGCAACGTCCACGTTCGACTCGTAAATGTAGCCGTATTCGTCGGCAAGCGGGTGAGTCGGGTCGTACACCGGCTCTGCAGGAGTCTGATCCTCCACGACCGCCTTTGCCTCAACGCCCCTAAGCTGTACGTAATTGTGCAGGTGCGCTTCGCCTGTTTCAAGCTTGGTGTAGAGTATCTTCTTGAACGTTCTGTCCTCGCCGAAAACGACCATCTGCCTTTTGTAAGCTTCCTCAGGTGTGGACGCAACGTTGTCGGCGTTGTCGATGTTCTGGGCGATTATATCAAGTCTGAACCGCTGAGCCGTCAGACCGGAAAGCGGGATATTCAGTGAACTCAGAAATGCCATTTATGTACCCTCCGTTACTTTGTAGCCATAGCGGATCTCACTCTGGAGAAGTTTCCGTTCATCGAGTTGATAAGTGCGTCATACTGTATCTGCGCCCTTGCAAGTTCGCCCTGCTGAACATCGTTGTCCACGTTGTTGCCGTCGGGCTGGTCGTCGGTGTATCTGTCTATGTACAGCCTCTGAACGAGGTTAAGTTCGACATCGACAGAGCCGTTGCTGCGCAGCTTGTCCCGCAGAATGCCTGCGAAATCAAGGTACTTGCAGTTGTAGTCCGGAGTGTCTGCGTTGGCGATGTTCTCCGAGATTATCTGCTGCTTCTGCCAGAGAACAGACAGACCCTGCTCAGCCACACGGAACGCATTTGTATCAAAAAGTGCCATAATGTATATCTCCCTTATTCATCGGCGTCCCAGCCAACAGGGCATAGTACACCGCATGGTTATTCGTATTATAATTATACACCATTTCAAAACATAATGCAACAATTTTTTTCCCAGTTTTTTTTACGCTTTGTAAATTTATTAATTTTTTATTGGATTATATTGTCAATCGAATTAGATTAATTGTTTTTTTTGGCATTTTTTAGGTCAGTTTTGTATATTTGTTATAAATCAGACTATTGATTTTCTACATTCCCGTCAAATACCGTGAGTTTTTTAGCAGCGAGTTTCACATTCTGAAATATTAACCCCTCTCACCCGCCGCCCGATAAAAAAACTGCACGCTCCGCACTTGATTTTTTGCCCGAAATTGTATATAATATAAAATGGATTATAATATAAACTCAATAATAGGAGATACAAAAAATGCAGGACGGATTTATCAAAACAGCCGCCGGCACGCCTGACATAAAGGTGGCTGACTGCGAATACAACTGCGGACAGATCACTGCGCTGATAGAAAAGGCTTCTGCGCAGGGAGTGAGGATACTCGTGCTGCCTGAATTATGCGTGACCGGATATACCTGTCAGGATCTGTTCTTTCAGCAGGAACTTCTGGACGGCGCACTTTCCGCACTAAAAACCATAGTCCAGAGCACAGCCGGAAAAAATATGCTCACAGCGGTCGGCTGTCCCCTGAGGTTCAGGGGGGAACTATACAACTGCGCCGTGATAATCATGGACGGCAGGATACTCGGCGTTGTGCCGAAAAAGTATCTGCCGAACTATAACGAGTTTTACGAAAAGCGGCATTTCACCGCCGCTCCCGACGGTCAATACGATATCGAGATCTTCGGAGAAAGCGTGCCGTTCGGTCTTGGGCTTCTGTTTGAATGCCGACAGCTTCCCGACCTCGTTTTCGCCGCCGAAATATGCGAGGACCTCTGGGCAGCCGAGCCGCCCAGCATAGGGCTTGCGCTTGGCGGGGCGACCATAATAGCCAACCTCTCTGCAAGCAACGAGGTCATCGGCAAGGACGCCTACCGCAGGGAACTCGTTTCGGGGCAGTCTGCAAGACTTCTGTGCGGCTATATCTACGCCAGCGCTGGTTCCGGCGAAAGCACGCAGGATCTGGTATTCAGCGGCCACGACATCATTGCAGAGAACGGGCTTATCCTTGCGGAAAGCCGCCTTTACACCACCGGCCTCACCATATCCGAAACGGACGTCAGCAAGCTTTGCAGCGAACGCCGCAGGAATACCAGCTTTACCGGCGGTATTCGTCAGGGAATGCGCCGTATACAGTTTGACATGGAACTGACCCCCACCGTGCTTACCCGCACCGTCTGCAGAACTCCGTTCGTGCCGCAGACCAGCGCAGAAACCGACAAACGCTGCGAGGATATTCTCGCAATGCAGGCGCACGGACTGGAAAAGCGCATTCGCCACACCAACGCCAGAACGCTTGAAATCGGCATTTCCGGCGGTCTTGATTCCACGCTTGCGCTGCTGGTATGCGTCGAAGCAATGAAGCTGCTAGACAGACCCGCTTCCGATATAATCGCAGTCACAATGCCCTGCTTCGGCACGACAAAGCGCACCAGAACCAACGCCGAACGTCTGTGCGAACTTCTCGGCACGCAGCTGAGAGTGATAGATATTGCGGCTTCAGTAAAGCAGCATTTCCGTGACATAGGTCATGACGAGAGCGTTCACAACGTGGTCTACGAAAACGGACAGGCACGTGAGCGCACCAAAATACTCATGGATATCGCAAACGCCGAGGGCGGAATGGTGGTCGGCACAGGCGACCTTTCCGAACTCGCTCTCGGCTGGGCGACCTACAATGGCGACCATATCTCGATGTACGGCGTGAACGCCAGCGTACCCAAAACGCTTGTCCGCCACATTGTGAAATACTATGCCGGAACAGTCAGCGACCCGCAGTTAAGCGAAGTACTGATGAGCATCTACGACACGCCCGTCAGCCCTGAACTTCTTCCTGCAGACGAAAACGGCAATATCGCCCAGATAACCGAGGACCTCGTCGGTCCCTATGAACTGCATGACTTCTTCCTTTACAACGGCATACGCTGGGCGTTCCCGCCGAAAAAAGTGTTCCGTCTGGCTGAATACGCTTTTGGTGACAGCTACGACCGCGAAACGATACTCAAATGGCTCAGGACGTTCTACCGCCGCTTCTTCTCGCAGCAGTTCAAGCGAAGCTGCCTGCCTGACGGCGTAAAGGTCGGCTCGGTCACGCTCTCGCCAAGGGGCGACTGGAGAATGCCGAGCGACGCCAGCGCAGCGCTCTGGCTGCGTGAAATTGACGAATTAGCATAAACGAAATGAGGTGAATGTCCATGCCGGAATGGATAAAACGGCGGCTGATACATTTTGAAACCGACGGACTGAGCATAGTTTCCGATTTTGTTTCCGTGCGCCAGAAGCGTGCGGGAGCGCTGCGCAGGGTCATTCATGCCTGCTTTTATATTCAGTGCGCCGCTGCCGCTGCGTGCGTTGTGCTGGGCTTTGCGATGGGCGGTGCAGTCACCGGACTTGTTCTCACCGCAGGTGCTGCGGCAGTCTGTGCCGCTGCGCTCATGGCTGTGGCAGGAGATATCATGATACGCACGATAAGCTACGTGCTGAACATGGTCTACGCCGTGATATGCTTCATTACCGGCGGCACGCTGATGTCGATATGCGGTGCGCTTATGCTCATTGCTTCTGCGGCGGCTCTTGCGGGATTTGCCGCAGGACATTTCAGGGAATATCTGCTGGGATTCTCGCCGCTGAAGCTGACCCCGCAGGACTACACGCTGACCGGCGAGCCGCCCGCTCCGCCCATTCCAGAGCCGGAACCTGAGCCGCTCCCGCCGCCCCGCTCCGAACTTATGCTGATAGCCGATCAGGTAGCCGATATCCTGCGCCGCCCCCGTCCCACCGACGCTTCCGACGCCCCCGACTCACAAACGGAGATACACGATGAAAGTTAGAAAAGTAGCGTTCTGCGCATTATTCATATGTATTGCAGCCGTGCTTTCCGCCGTTGAAACAATGCTGCCGCCGATATGCCCGATAGCCGGCGTAAGGGTCGGACTTGGCAATATCGTGACGATGTTCATTCTCTACATAGGCGGCAAATGGCGCTCGATAGACGCAATGTCCGTTGTGATACTGCGCTGCTTTGTTGCGGCGTTCATCACCGGCGCAGTCATGAATATATTCTACGGAGTCATGGGCGGCGTGTGTGCGCTCGGCATGATGCTGCTCCTGCGGAAAATGCTCCCACGGCAGAACCGTGAACAGTTCCTGCCGTTCGTGGGCGCTGCGGGCGCTATCGCACATATCGCCGGACAAATGCTCACCGCCGTTATAATCTACGGCAATGTGCTTGTGCTGGCATACGCCCCGCTGCTGCTTGCTTCTGCGATAATCGGCGGCACGTTCACCGGAATATGCACGCTTATAATGCTGAAAAAGCTAAGCCCCAAAATACTTGACGATATCAGATTGAACGATGGCGAAACCTTGCCAAAAGGAGAATAACACATGAAGCTGCTCGTGATAGACGGAAACAGCATAATGAACCGTGCATTCTACGGCATTCGGCTGCTGACAAACAAGAAAGGAACGCCGACAAATGCGCTGACAGGCTTCATGAATATACTTTTGAAGCTGCTGAAAGAGGAATCCCCCGACCGCATAGCCGTGGCTTTCGACCTGCACGCCCCCACATTCCGGCACAAGATGTACGCCGACTATAAAGGCACACGTCACGGAATGCCCGAAGAACTGCAGGCGCAGATGCCCGTGATAAAGCAGCTTCTCACCGCCCTAGGCATAAAGATAGTGGAAAAAGAGGGCTTTGAAGCGGACGACATCATCGGCACGCTTTCCCACGCCGCAGAACTTTCCGGCGGTGAATGCGTGATATCCACTGGCGACCGTGACAGCTTCCAGCTTATAACGGACAAGGTCACTGTAAGGCTCGCCACAAACAAAGAGGATATCATGTATACTCCGGCGAAGATAGCCGAGGTATACGGCGTCACCCCCAGAGAAATGCTTGAAGTAAAGACGCTGATGGGCGATTCCTCCGACAATATCCCCGGAGTACCCGGAGTAGGCGAAAAAACTGCGCTGGGGCTTATCCAGAAGTACCACACGGTCGAATATATCTACGGCAATCTCGACAGCATAGAGGTCACCAAAGGCGTGCGCACCAAGCTTGAAAACGGCAGGGAAAGCGCAGAACTGAGCCGCAAACTTGCCGAGATAACGCTCAAAGCGCCCGTCCCGCTCGACATGGAGGAATACCGCCGCACTGACGGCGACACCTCACAGGCGGCAGGGATACTCACCGAAATGGAAATGTTCACCGTCATGAAGAAGCTGGGGCTTGACGGCACCGTTCCCGCAAAGAATGTGACCATCTCCGCTCCGCCCGCCGCCGAAAAACCCGCAGAACCCGCGGCAGAAATCCCGCCGTTCGATGAAAGCGCACTTGATGTGCTGATTTCCGGCGAAGAAGTGCGTGTGTTCCTCAGCGGTAAGGAGCAGACAGGCAGCCTGCCGGAAATACTGAGTTCAGAAACGCCAAAGCGCACGTCCGATTCCAAGGCGCTTTACTCATACTGTATCGCAAACGGTCTGCAGCTTAACAACGTGATATTCGACGCAACGCTCGCCGGATATCTGCTGAATGTGAACTCCAACGACTACAGCATACAGCGGCTGTGCGCCGAATACGGCGTGGAATACAGCGAGGAGCATATAGGCGAAGCCCTCATGCAGCTTGACCGCACGCTGTGGGAGCAGATACACAGTCAGGGTATGTACTCCGTGCTCACCGATATCGAGATACCCCTTTCCGAGGTGCTGAGTTCAATGGAGCACGACGGCATACAGATGGATATAGCTGCGCTCCACAGCTTTGGCGAGGAACTTCTGCCGAAGATCGCAGAACTGGAGCAGGATATCTACAACGCCGCAGGGCATGAATTCAATATCGGCTCGCCAAAGCAGCTCAGCGTGGTGCTTTTCGAGGAACTGGGGCTTCCTGCCGGCAAAAAACGCAAGACAGGCTATTCCACCGACGCAGACACCCTTGAGGAACTTCGCGACAAGCACATGATAGTCCCGCTGATATTCCAGTACCGCACGCTGACAAAGCTTTACAACACCTACGTCAAGGGACTTGAAGCCGCAGTATCGCCTGACGGCAGAATGCACACAACATTCAAGCAGACCGAAACACGCACCGGCAGAATATCCTCAGCCGAGCCAAATATACAGAATATCCCCGTGCGGACGGAGATAGGCAGAAATTTCAGAAAATTCTTCGTGGCAGGCGAGGGAAAGCTTCTAGCGGACGCAGACTACAGCCAAATAGAGCTTAGAGTGCTCGCCCATCTGTCGGGCGACAAGGAAATGATAAAGACCTTTACCGAGGGCGGAGATATCCACACCCAGACAGCTGCCAGCGTACTGAAACTGCCGCCTGAGTGGATAACCCCCGAACAGCGCCGCAGCGCAAAGGCGGTAAACTTCGGCATAGTGTACGGTATCGGGGCGTTCTCTCTCGCAAAGGATATCGGCGTATCAGTAGCGGAAGCAAAGCGGTATATCGACAACTACCTTTCGCACTATTCCGGCGTTCGGGACTATATGGCAAAGGTCACCGAAAGCGCCGAAAAGGACGGCTGGGCTGTTACCATGTTCGGCAGAAAACGGTTCATTCCTGAGATACTCTCCACCAACAAGACCGTAAAGGCTCTCGGAAAGCGTATCGCCATGAATACCCCGATTCAGGGCACGGCTGCGGATATAATCAAGATAGCTATGATCAGGGTCTACCGCAGGCTGAAAGCTGAACTCCCCGAAGCACGGCTTATACTGCAGGTGCACGACGAACTTATCGTTGAAGCGCCTGAGGACAAGGCAGCGCAGGCGGCAAAAATACTCACCGAGGAAATGCAGGGAGCGGCTTCTCTCGCCGTCCCGCTGACCGCAGACGCCAAGGAGGGCAAAAGCTGGTATGACGCTCACTGACGAATGCTTTCAGCAGCTAAACGAGATTGAGCAGAAATGCTTCCACGGAAGCTGGACAGCCGACACGCTGCTTTCAGAACTGAACAGCCCTCTCAGCGTGGTCTGCACGGTGTCCCGCAGCGGCAGGACAGCTGGCTTTGCCCTTGGCAGAGCCGCCGCAGACGAGGGCGAACTTTTCCAGATAGCCGTGCTAGAAGAATACCGCAGGCAGGGCATAGCGCAGCAGCTTCTATCAGCGCTTCACGAAAAGCTGAGGGAAAAGGGCGCAGTATGCTGCTTCCTTGAAGTAAGGAGCAGGAATGCCGCCGCAGTTTCGCTTTACGAAAAGAACGGGTATCAGAGGATAGCGGTGCGCCGAGGATATTACGGCGACGACGACGCACTGATTTACCGCAGAGAGTTATAAAATACACCGCACAGAGCAAATCGACTCTGTGCGGTATTTCTTATTTTACTTTAACGGCGTGCTTATGCTTTTCCGCCTTTTTTATGTATTCAACGATGATGTCCGCCGTTTCCTGCGTGCCTATCGCCGAATCAACAAGCAGGTCGTAATTTTTGAATGCGCCCCATTCGTTTCCCGAAATAGTGCGGTAGTATGCGCTGCGTGCCTCGTCTGAACGGCGTATGTTACGCTGCGCCTGCTCCTTTGTGTCGCCGTATATCTCCATTACCCTGCCCGTGCGGTATTCCTCCGGCGCATAAACGAACACCCTTATCACGTCGCTGTGGTCCCTCAGCACGTAGTCTGCCGCCCTGCCCACGATAACGCAGCTTCCGTTTTCGGCTATGCGGCTGATTATTCGGTTCTGTGCAGTCACGGCGTGCTGCACCGGTTTCGAGGTCAGATAAAGCTGCTGCAGTCTGTCGGGCGAATTTTTGTTGATGTCCGAGATGAACTCCCTGTCAAGCCCGCTCTCCTGCGCCGCAAGTGCAGTCATTTCCTTGTAGTAGAACGGTATATCCAGCTTTTCTGCGACAAGCTTTCCTATCTGCTTTCCTGAAGAACCATGCTGTCTGGCTATCGTGACGATAACGCCGGGGTGCGACGGCTTGATAACTGCCTGCTCGTGTTTGCTTCCCTCAGTGGTAACATAGGGACGGCGCATGAATCTGCAGTAAAACAGATATCCAACGATACTGGTGGTAAGGTCGGTGACAGGAAACGTCAGCCAGAACCAGTCAAGACCTATCCTTGAAAACAGGAAGCCCAGCGGGACGAACAGCACCACAGTCCGCACCACCGTTAGCAGCGAACTTTTCAGACTGCTGCCGACCGCCTGAAAGAACACTGGAAACGTGAGCGAGGTAACAAGCGGCGGAAAACTCAGCCCAATCAGCCGGAAAGCGGGAGTGCCTATATCAAGCACAAGCTCGTCTGACGAGAACACGCTCAGCATTTGCCGTGGTATAGCCTCAAAGCACAGCGTACCCAGAAGCATGAGCGATACGCCGAATATTATCGACGCCCAGAGCGTTTTCCGGCAGCGGTCGATGTTTCTTGCGGCATAGTTGTAGCTTATCACCGGAACAATACACGTCTGCATAGAGCCAAGCGGGATAAAGAAGAACGACTGCCATTTATAGTACAGACCGAGCACCGTCACCGCCTGATCCGAGAAGCTGGCAAGAATCATATTCAGCCCGAAAATATACAGCGTATACGCCGACTGCATGAGTATATTCGGTGCGCCCAGCCGATAGATGTTCTTTATGCAGTGCGGGTATTTACGCAGCTCCGGCGGCTTGCGCAGTCCCCTTTTCATAACCACCAGAGCGGCTACGACCTGTCCGGTGACTGTTGCGATGGCTGCGCCGGAAATACCCATTTCAGGAAGCCCGAACATTCCGAAAATGAGCAGCGGGTCAAGTATTATGTTAGTAACAGCACCGGCTATCTGAGCCAGCATAGGTATCTTCATTCCGCCGTTCGCCTGATGTACCTTTGTCCAGACGCTCTCAACGAATAGACCCACGCTGAACACGCACACTATCCTGCCGTATGATACCACGTCGTTTATTACCTCAGGCGAGTTCGTGGACATCTGCGCATACGCAGGCATAAGCGCATAGCATACTGCGGCGAAAACCACCCACAGTGCCAAGGCAAGCGGCGTGCCAACTCCGGCGTATTCGTCCGCCTCAGCCTTTTTGCCTGCGCCGAGCCTTGCCGCCATGACCGTGTTTATGCCGACTCCCGTGCCTACCGCAAGGGCTATCATCAGAAGCTGTATGGGGTAGATTATCGACAGGGCGGTAAGTCCCGAATCAGAATATTTCCCCACAAAAAGGCTGTCCACTATATTATACAGTGCCTGAATGAGCTGCGCCAGCATTACCGGCGGCGCAAGCTTCAAAAGCACCTTGCTTATTTTTTCTTTCCCGAATAATTCCGCTGTATCCATTGTTTACTCCACTGATGAAAAATCTGCAGCGTGAATGCCGTCATGCCTTATTATAGTACCTGCAAAGGCGTTTGTCAATCAGCTTTTTGCATATATCTATGTCTGAGAAAAAGCACTTGATTTAGATATAACGACAATAAAAAAGGAGCTGTTCCCAACCCCTCTTTATTTATTGTGTCACTTGCCCTGCTTTATCATATCCGGCAGTTCGATACCCTTTTCCTTTACCAGCATACTGAGGTATCTGCGCTGGTCGTAAAGCTCGATGATGTTGTTTATACGTCTGCGCACAAAGCGTATATTGAACGGCTTTGCGATAACGTCCGCAGCACCGAGGTCGTAAGCCCTCGACAGCGACTTGTCAGAGGTGTCCGCACTGATGATGAACACCGGAATATCGTTTATGTACTTATTCTCAACGAGATATTCAAGTACCCCGAAGCCGTCCATCACAGGCATCATTATATCGAGAAGCACTGCGCACAGCTTATCCTTGTTCCGTTCGTATTCCTCGATAGCCCTTTTGCCGTTTTCCGCTTCGATGACCCGTCGGTCGCTGAAGGTGTCGCTGAGCATGAGCCGGTTAAATTCAAAATCGTCAACTATCAGCAGTGTGTTGCGTTCCTCCATGTGATTGTCCCCTCTCCACGTTCTATACGATATGCGTCGGTCCAGACGCCGACAATTTCTCCATGATTAAATTATATATTAATCAACAGCAAAAGTCAATAGAGGATTATTACAAGACATTCCATGATTTAGACGCTTTTTTTATGGTTTATTAATAAACCGCTGTGAAACATTAACGCATGAAAGCACTCAATCCTCTGCGCCGTACACTATCTGCTTTATCATGCGCAGGGGTCTTGCGCCAAGACCGCCGCACCGCTGAATGAAATAGAGGAACGTATATCCGTCGGTCGGGTCGTTTGCCCAGAAGCAGCCGAGCCAGCCGTCCCAGCCGTATTCGCCGGCATGGGTGGATATTCCTGCGCCGCTCTCATTTGCAACGTGCATAAGGCTGCCGTAATTGCACCCTATGTGCTGCGCCCAGTTGAAAGTGCGAAGCTGGTGCTGAGAAAGCTGACCAGAGGTCATATACTTCACCGCATTGCGGCTTAGAATGCGCCTGCCGTTATAAACGCCGCCGTTCATCAGCATTTCAGCAAACGCAGCGTAGTCGTCCATAGTGGAACACAGTCCCGCACCGCCCGACTGGAACTCCGGCGGCTTCCTGCACAGATACGTTAGACCGAGGTGCTGCCACATACACGGCACAAGCTTTCCGTCCTTTTCCTCGTAGTTCTCTGCAAAACGGCACAGCTTGTCCTCAGGTACCCAGAAATCCGTGTCCTTCATTCCAAGCGGCTCGAACAGCTCGTCTTTCAGGAAGTCCCCGAAGCGCTTGCCGGATACCGCTTCTATAACTGCGCCCAGTACGTCGGCGGAAGTGCCGTACATCCACCGATCGCCCGGTTGGAATGCAAGCGGCTGCTGCCCGATAAGCTGCGCATAGCCCATGGTATCGGTCGGCTTGCCTTGTGCGACCTCCTCGCATATTCTGTCGTATAAGTCCTGCATAACGCTGCCCGCCGGAAAGCTTCTGTCAGGATAGCACAGTCCGGAAGTCATGTCCAGCAGGTCCTTTATGCAGACCTCCTCACGGACAGGCTCGCTGCCGCTTTCGGTCAGCACGGTCTGCCCTTTGAACCCCGGAATAAAACAGCTTACCTTATCGAAAAGGTCAAGCTGACCCCTGTCAAGGAGTATCATTGCAGCAGCCGAGGTTATGGGCTTTGTCAGTGAATACAGACGGACGATGGTGTCGTTCGTCCATTTTATGCCCCTTTCCTCGTCAGCCATGCCAACGTTCATTCGGTAGATAGGTCTGCCATGCTTCAGCACATAGGCAGAGCCGCCCTTTATTGCGCCGCTCTCCGTCTGTGAGCGCAGCATATCAGAGATCTGTTCCAGCTTGACAAGATTCATGTGCGTACCTCCTTGACTGTATCTTACTTGATTTTGCGTGCCTCGCAGTAAAAACGCTTATCGTGCGCATGACCCATCGAGAAAGTCTTTCTCGGTAATGCGCCGTCCTTGATTACGGTCGGGAAGAGTTCCTCCTTGGTCATTGCGGGAAGCAGGAAGCCTATGCTTCCTTTCGCCGCAGAAAGGCTCTCCACAACGTCCTCGCCGTGGATATAGTCTATCTTCCCCGCATTTTCAGCCAGCCACCTGTCAAGGAAGTTCTGCAGGCTGCCCACGGTCAGGTTTGCGGTAGGCTTTGCGATGGAATACGCCTTTCTTTCGCCATTCAGAAGCACTGTAAAGGTCTGCAATCCGTCAGCGGGCGCAGTCAGCCCAAGCTGCTCCGTCATATCCGACATCAGCTTGTTTGCGTCTGCCTGAGTCACTACCCTATGTATAGCCTCAAATTCCAGCGCCTCGCTGTGCAGATTCACTACCTCTGCCAGCGCATAGCGTGCCAGTGCCGCTTCCGGTGCGCCCTCGCGCTTTTTCTGCTCATAGCATTCCTTTGCGGTCGCAAGCGAGTGATTACCGTCGCCCATCGCATAAAGCAATACGTCCTGACCGCTCAGACCGTACCTTGCGTTGAACTCGTCCTTGTCTGCGAGCCTGTCCAGCGCAGCGAATACCTCTTTTGCATTCTCTCCGTCGACCAGCCAGCCCTCCAGATGCCCGCCGTTCTGCATCAAGTCGAAGTCATACAGCTTCGTCAGTGTGCTGCGCTTTTGCTCCAGCGGCTCTATCACAGTGCGCTTTACATCGTCAATGAGTATCATTATATGCGGCAGTTCAAGCGCAGCGTCACGGCGTATCCTTACTCTTGGCGGTATTCTCGACGGCACAGTAGCCTCAGTTGCACGCACCTGCGAGGTGCTGCCCTTATTGTAGTCGTACTGTTCAAGATCTATCGCACCGACCAGACCTGTGCGCACCTTTCCGTCAGCCTGAGTGCGGCGTGTGAGCACCAGAGAATGGGAAAATTCCTTGAAAAGCCCCTCGTCAAGATACTGCTGCATGGTGCGGTTTATTGCGGCAATGCGCTCGTCTGCACCGCCATCTTCAAGGTATACCTCAGGGAAAATGAGGTTCAGCGTGGAAGGCGAATTTCCGGCTATCTGCGCCGTTTCTTTCCAGTATTCCGGCTCGCTTGTGTACTGGTCGCAGGCAACTACAGACCACTTTTTCATTCCCTCGGCGTCCAGCCTTGGCAGGAGTATATCTGCTGATGTAAATGCTGTCATTTATCTGCATTCCTTTCGGGTGTGATTTCAGCGGACACGCTTAGCGTATTCTTAGCATATCCTTACTGAATTAATTATATCACATATCACGCTAAATGTAAAGAGAATCGTTCAGTTGAAGCGGGCAAAAAAATAAGAGCCGCAATATCACGGCTCTTCAGCTTATCGAAAAAGTGCTCCTCAAGACTGGCGAGAAGCCCTCAGATTCTAGGAACCCGCATAACGACTAGGCTTTGTGCCTGTCGTTATGCGGGTAACGACGAAGATGAGGGTTTATCGCCTGTCTGGATATTATGCGTAAGTGGTCTGCTGCATTACGTTAGTGTATACTCTTTCCATATTAGGCTCTATGCCCTTTGCCCTGAAAAGCTCGGACACCGTGACGAACTGATAACCCTGCGCCTTAAGCTCCGGAATTATCGTATCAAGAGCCTCGACAGTTGCGGAATTTCCCTCCATGTCATGAAGCAGGATAATATCCCCGTCCTTTGCCTGCCTGAGTATAGCCCTAGCACGCTTTTCGGCGGTGTTGCGCTCCTCCCAGTCGGCTGCGCCTATTCCTGCAATGAACGGAACGTCTATCGTGTCGAACATCTTCTGATTGACCGAGATGTAGGGCGGACGGAAGAACTTCGTATGCTCGCCGGTTATCTCAAACACCTTTTCGTCCACAAAGTCATATTCCGCCTTGATGTCCTCCTCGGTCATCTGGGTCATGTCGCTGTGCGTGCGGCTGTGATTGCCTATCTCGCAGCCTAAGTCATATGCACGCTTGACCGCCTTTGCGCTTTCGTCGCTGATATTGTTGCCGATAAGGAAGAAAGAAGCCACTATCTCATGCTTTTCAAGCTTGTCTATGACTTCGTTCGTGGTGGTCGAATTAGGACCGTCGTCAAAGGTCAGCGCAATGTATTTAACTTCCTCGCTCATTTGTTCGTCCTCCACAGTTGAAGCGGTATCTGCCGATGTGCTCTCTGTCGGCTGCTCGGCGGTCTGCGCCGATTCAGGCTCAGACTGCATATCTTCGGCGGCGCTCACCTTTTCCTCTGCGGAAACAGTGCCTCCTGCTTCCGACGGCGTGTCCATCTCCGAAGAATTGCCGTCCGTGTCCGCAGCCGTATCGGCAGCCACGGAAACAGCGCTGCTTTCACCACTGGGAAGTCCCGCTTCACTGCTGCCGCCGGAGCAGCCGGTCAGCAGCACCGCCGCAGTGAGCAGCGCCGCCAGACCCGTTCTGATATTTCTCATAAATTACCCGTATCCTCCGCTCACTTGACAACGATATTCACAAGCTTGTTCGGTACGGCTATCTTCTTGACGATAGTCTTGCCGTCTGTGATCGACTTTATCTCAGGCAGATCGAACGCAAGCTTTTCAAGTTCCTCCTTGTCGCAGTTGACGGGAGCGTTGAAGCGTGCCTTGACCTTTCCGTTGACCTGAACGACTATCTCCACGCTGTCCTCAACGCAAAGCTTTTCGTCATATTCGACCCACTTCTGCCCACTCAGCACTCCCTCATAGCCCATCACCTGATAAAGTTCCTCGGTGATGTGCGGAGCGAACGGGTTCAGAAGTATCAGCAGCGTGCGGTAATCCGCACGTGTGAGCGAACCGGCTGCGTCTATCTCGTTGAGCAGTCCCATCATGGTCGCAATGGCTGTGTTGAATTTCAGCGTTTCGATGTCCTCGCTGACTTTCTTTATGGTCTTGTGCATTGAAGCACGCAGCTTGTCGCTGTATTCGTCGCCGGGCACTACCTTTTCCTGCATAGCCCATACTCTGTCGAGGAAGCGCTTGCAGCCCTTTATTCCGTTCTCCTGCCACGGAGCAGCCTTTTCAAAGTCGCCCACGAACATCTCGTACAGTCTGAGAGTATCTGCGCCGAATTCCTTAACAACATCGTCAGGATTAACGACGTTGCCCTTGGACTTTGACATCTTGGTGAACTCGCCGGGACGCTCAGGGTCCTTGCCGAGTATCATGCCGTGGCTGGTGCGCTTCATGTACGGCTCCTTGCAGGGTACTACGCCCTGATCGTACAGGAACTTATGCCAGAAGCGGCTGTAAAGCAGGTGGAGCGTGGTGTGCTCCATACCGCCGTTGTACCAGTCTACCGGCATCCAGTATTTCAGAGCTTCCTTTGAAGCAAGCTCCTTGTCGTTATGCGGGTCGCAGTAGCGCAGGAAGTACCAGCTTGAGCCTGCCCACTGGGGCATGGTGTCCGTTTCACGCTTTGCAGGACCGCCGCAGCACGGGCAGGTGGTGTTGATGAAGCTTTCCAGCGTGGACAGCGGGCTTTCGCCGGTGTCTGTCGGCATATAGCTGTCTACTTCGGGCAGCTTCAGCGGAAGTTCGCTTTCCGGCAGAGCGACCCAGCCGCACTTCTCGCAGTTCACAACGGGGATAGGCTCGCCCCAGTACCTCTGGCGTGAGAATACCCAGTCACGCAGCTTGAAGTTCACCTTTTCATGACCCTTGCCGTTTTCGGTGAGCCACTGCTTTATCTTAACTTTTGCGTCCTCAACGGAAAGACCGTTCAGGAACTCGGAATTTACCATAACGCCGGTAGCGCAGTCGGTGAACGCCTCTTTCTGTACGTCCTCGCCGCCCTTTACTACCTCGATTATCGGCAGACCGAATACCTTTGCAAATTCCCAGTCGCGTGTGTCGTGCGCAGGTACTGCCATGATGGCGCCTGTGCCGTAGGTCATCAGAACATAGTCTGATATGAATATCGGGATCTCCGTGCCGTTCACGGGATTGACCGCACGAACGCCCTCCAGCTTTACGCCGGTCTTATCCTTGTTCATCTCGGTGCGGTCAAAGTCGGACTTGCGTGCCGCAGCAGCCTGATATTCACGCACTGCGTCCATGTTCGACAGCTTGTCAGCCCACTTTTCGATAATGGGGTGCTCAGGCGATATTACCATATATGTCGCACCGAAAAGCGTGTCCGGACGTGTGGTGTATACTGTCAGAGTATCGCCCGCAGTCGTGGTGAAATCCACCTCTGCGCCCGTGGACCTGCCTATCCAGTTCTTCTGGGCAGTCTTTATCTTCTCGAAATAATCCACGCTGTCAAGGTCGTCAATGAGCCTCTGAGCATATTCGGTTATTTTCAGCATCCACTGGCTCTTCACCTTGTGGACTACCTCGCCGCCGCAGCGTTCGCATACGCCGTTTACTACCTCCTCGTTTGCAAGCACGACCTTGCAGGAGGTACACCAGTTGACGTTCATTTCCTTTTTGTATGCAAGACCTGCATTGAACAGCTTCAGGAATATCCACTGCGTCCACTTGAAATAATCGGGGTCGGTGGTGTTTATCTCCCTGTCCCAGTCAAACGAAAGACCGAGGGATTTAAGCTGCGCCTTGAAGCGGGCAACATTGTTCTTGGTTACGATAGCGGGGTGTATTTTGTTCTTGATGGCGAAGTTCTCGGTGGGCAGACCGAAAGCGTCCCAGCCCATGGGGAACAGCACGTTATAGCCCTGCAGCCTGCGCTTTCTGGATACGATATCCATTGCGGTATAGGGGCGGGGATGACCGATATGAAGTCCCTGACCGGAGGGATAAGGGAACTCTACCAGAGCGTAGAATTTCGGCTTTGTATAGTCGTTCTCAGCATGGAACGTGCGGTGCTCGTCCCAGTATTTCTGCCACTTGCTTTCAATGGCGGTAAAATCATAGCCCATTTTTTTGATGTCCTTTCAGCGGGATTGATAACGCACTGTATGCAGTCATTCAGTGCGCCGTCAGGTTATATTACCTCAATCATATATTATACAATAAATTCGGGCGGTTGTCAATCGGTCGCAGCAAAAAAGCCGGAGGCAGTCTGAAACCGCTCCGGCAAAATTCACTTTTGTTCGGGATAAGTATTCTCCACAATACCCCAGTTATCCAGCACCGCCTTAGCTATCTTCGGGTCGTACATCAGCCCTATGTTCTTTTCTATCTCCTGACGGACGACAGAAAGCGGCATAGCCTTGCGGTAGGAACGGCTGCTTGCCATTGCGTCGATAGAATCGCACACGGCGATTATCCTAGAGCCGAGCGGGATCTCCTCCCCCTTAGCGCCAAAAGGATAGCCCTTTCCGTCGTAGCGCTCGTGATGGTGCAGGATTATCGCAGCTATCCGGTCGAACTTATGCGAGCCTGACAGGATATCCGCACCTATCTGCGGGTGGCGCTTCATCATCTCCCATTCCTCGTCGTTCAGCCTGCCCGCCTTTAGCAGAATGGAATCCGGAATGCCTATCTTTCCTATATCGTGCAGATGTCCCGCAATGTGTATCTCCTGCGTGATGTTCTCCGGCAGACCGAGGATATGGCACAGCCCGCACGCCATGTCGCTCACACGGCGGGAATGGTTGCCGGTATATGGGTCGCGTGCGTCAAGCGCAGAGGTTATGCACTCTACAAGGTCGTGCTCTTGGTAATTTCTTTCGCAGTCACAGTTCATGGTCGATTACTCCTTTTGGAGAATTAGTTCTATCTAATCCCCTCAATTATATAATAAACCTTTTTTGCTCTGTTGTCAAGAGTCAGTCAGTTCCAGCCGTAAATGTCATTCTGCCCGAAAAGCCGCTTTACTCCGCTGAGGAGCAGCGCATTTTCAGGCTTAGACAGCGCAGGGTCGCCGCTCAGTATCTCCTGCGCTATTCCGTCCACCTGCTCCAGCACCTGCGAATCGTCCGCAATGTCTGCCACTTTCAGCGGCGGCAGACCGTGCTGCTCACGCCCGAAGAAATTACCCGGACCCCTCAGCCTGAGGTCCTCTCTGGCTATCTCAAAGCCGTCGGTAGTCCTCACCATGACCGAGGTGCGCTCCTTGGTGTATTCGCTGCCGCTGTCCGACATCAGTATGCAGTAGCTCTGCTCGCTGCCCCTGCCGACTCTGCCCCTTAGCTGATGAAGCTGCGACAGCCCGAATTGCTCCGCATTCTCTATCAGCATCACCACCGCATTCGGGACGTCTATGCCCACTTCAATGACCGTAGTGGAAACCAGCAGCCTGATACTGCCCGACTTGAAGCCCTCCATCACCTGCTCCTTTTCAGACTGCTTCAGCTTTCCGTAAAGAAGTCCCGTGGGTATATCCCGAAATTCTCCGCTGACCAGAGTGTTATAGTATTCAATGGCGCTCGCCTTTTCGCTTTTGCCCTCGTCCTGCTCCACCAGCGGGCACACGATATACGCCTGCCTGCCCGCTGCGATGTGCTTCTTGATGAAGTTATACACCCGCTGACGGTAGCTGCCGTCCACCGCATAGGTCTTTATCGGTATCCTGCCCTTTGGCATTTCATTCAGCACCGATACGTCAAGGTCGCCGAAAATCAGCAGCGCAAGCGTCCTCGGAATAGGCGTTGCGGACATGACAAGGATATGCGGCGCCTTGCCTTTCTGCGCAAGTTCGCCCCTCTGCGCCACGCCGAAGCGGTGCTGCTCGTCCACTATGACAAGCCCTGTGCGGCTCATCACCGAGGACTTCTGTATCAGCGCCTGCGTACCGATGAGTACGTCCACCTCTCCTGCGGCGGCAGCCTTGCGCACACGAGCCTTTTCCGCCGCCGAAAGACTGCCGGAAAGCAGTTCCACCGTTACTCCCAGCGGAGCGAGAAGCTCCCTGAATGTCTTGCTGTGCTGCTGAGCCAGTACCTCTGTCGGCGCCATGACCATAGTAGAAAAGCCGTTTTTCCAGCAGAAATATGCAGCCGCAGCCGCCACAAGAGTTTTTCCGCTTCCCACGTCGCCCTGTATCAGCCGGTTCATGGGGTGCTCTCCCTGCATATCCCTTATGCAGTCGGACACTGCGGAAAGCTGCGCGCCGGTCGGCTGAAACGGCAGCGAACGCCACAGTTCCGAAATATCTTCGGCTGACATCACCGCACCCGCCTGAGCACGTCCCCGCCGCTTCATCAGCGACATTCCGAGCCGCAGCGTCAGAAGTTCCTCGAACACGAGCCGCCGCCTTGCCTCGGTGTATTCCTCACGGCTTTTCGGCAGGTGTATCTGCCTTACCGCCTGCGCCCTTTCAAGAAGTCCCAGCTGCTCCACGAGCCGCTGCGGAAGCGTTTCCGGCAGCTTTATCAGCGACAGGGCAGTGCGCACATTCGCCGACACCATGTTGTTGGTAAGTCCGGCTGTGAGCGGGTATACCGGCATGAGATAATTCTCGCCTGCGTCAAAGAAAAGCGGCGAGCCTATCTGCTTTCTTATCAGGTCGCCGGATATCTTGCCGTAGAAAATATACTCTTTGTTTTCTTCCAACTTAGCAAAAGTATACTTTGCGTTGAAAAACACAGCGGTAATATTGCCCGTGCCGTCAGTCAACTCTGCCTTGTAGATAGCCATTCTGGCATAATCGCTGAACGGCGCCGTCTTTCTTTTCACAAATGCCCGAAAGGCGCAGACCTCGCCGATCTGCACCTCTGAGATATTCTTTGGGGCGGTGAGGTCCACATAGTCCCTCGGATACAGCTCCGTCAGCTGTTCCACCGTTTCAATGCCAAGCTTTTTGTAAAGCCCCGCACGCTTTTCCCCCACGCCTTTGAGATAAGTTATATCATATGCCATTCTTATTCAACAGAAATGATGTAATAATACACCGGCTGACCGCCGTTGACCAGATTTATGTCAATGCTGTCGCTTATCCTTGCACGAAGCTGCTCATATGCAGCATTCGCCGCCTCGTCGGTCACGTCCGAACCGTAGATAACCGTGATATAGCTGCTGGAGCCGTTCACCAGACGCTTTGTCAGCTTAACAAGTGCCTTTGATACGTCCTTTTCGGTGAACACTATCCTGCCGTTGTCCATGGCAAGTATCTCGCCCTGCTTTATCTTATGTCCGTCGTATTCGCTGTCACGAACCGCAAAGGTTATCTGACCGCTCTGCACCCTGCCGAGCGCTTCTGTCATATTGCTGCGGTTTGCGACAAAATCAGCGCCGGGGTCAAAGTTCATCAGCGCAGTGATACCCTGCGGGATAGTGCGTGACTGCAGCACGCATACGTTCCTGTCTGCAAGCGACACCGCCTGCTCTGCCGCCATGATTATGTTTTTGTTGTTGGGAAGCACGAATACGTTATGTGCGGGAGTCTGACCTATAGCCTCCAGAATGTCCTCAGTGGACGGGTTCATCGTCTGACCGCCCCTGACTATGCTGTCAGCACCGAGGTCACGGAACAGTGCCTCAACGCCTGCGCCCGCTGCGACAGCCACAAAGCCGAATTCCTTTTCGGGCTTCACGGGTGCTTTGCGGTTCTGCTGTGCGGCGGCGTCCGCCTTGATGATGTTGTGGTGCTGCTCACGCATATTCTCGATCTTCATCTTGGTCAGTTCACCAAATTTCAGACCCTCTTCAATAGCCTTGCCGGGATGATTCGAGTGAACGTGCACCTTGATTATGTCGTCGTCATCGACCACGACCACGCAGTCGCCTATCGTTTCAAGGAACGCCCTCAGAGCGGTAGCGTCCTTTGCGGCGGGCGCCTTGTTGACGATGAATTCCGTGCAGTAAGCGTAATGTATCTCCTCCTGCGCAGCGTCAGCCGCAGCCACTGCAGCCGGCGCAGAGGGCTTCGGCTCAGATTCGGAGCGGATCACTGCGCCGCCGGATATCACCTCCAGCATACCCTGAAGTATCACCAGAAGTCCCTTGCCGCCTGCGTCCACAACGCCTGCCTTTTTCAGCGCAGGAAGCAGCTCCGGAGTCTTTTCAAGGCTCTTTTCGCCCTCGGCGATATACTCTTTCAGGAAGCCTGCTGCGTCGCCGCCATCCTTTGCAAGATACTGCGTATTCTCATACGCTTCCCTTGCAACGGTGAGGATAGTGCCCTCGGTGGGCTTCATCACCGACTTATACGCTGCATCCACGCCCAGCTTGAAAGCGTCTGAAAGCATTTTGGCGTCCGCCTCGGTCTTTCCCGCAAGACCCTTGGACAGCCCCCTGAATATCAGCGACAGGATAACGCCGGAGTTTCCTCTGGCACCCCTCAGCATTGCCGACGCAGTGAGTTTTGCCGCTTCGCCTGCGGTTATCCCGTCTGCTGCCGCTTTGAGTTCCGGCAGGGCGTTTCCGATGGTCATGGACATATTCGTTCCAGTGTCGCCGTCCGGCACTGGGAACACGTTCAGCTCGTCCACTGCAAGCCGATTGTTGGAAATGTTGTTTGCTCCGGAGATAACAGCGTCCCGGAACAGCTTTCCTGTAAGTGTCATTGTAATGGTTTCCCTTCCTGTTTTATGTCAGGCTGCGCAGCCCGATCTTATCCCGCCTGAGCGGATTCAAGTCTTTATCTCGTCCACATAAACATTCACACGTTCCACGGAAATGCCGGTGCTTTCCTCCATGACGTATTTCACCTTGTTGATTATGCTCTTGACCACAGTGCCGACATTCACGCCGTAAAGCACCGTGATATGCAGGTCTATCACCAGCTTGTCCCTGCCTGTCCTAACGCTTATTCCACGCTCAAAGCTGCGCTTCTTCACAAACGGAAGTGCAGCCGCAAGAGTCTGGCGTGCGCTGCTTATATTCATCTGCACCACGCCGAAGCAGCCTGTCACAGTGCTGCCTATGAGCGATGTGAAATAATCCTGCGAAATGGTGATAGTGCCGATATTGTTCTGCACCTTTATCATATGGTATTCCCTCCATTCATTCGTTATCGCCGAATACCCCTGACCGCTCAGCCGTGCATACCGCCGTGAAGCACTCAGGAAACGCCCGTGCCGCATTCTCCGCCATATCTCGGCTGTCAAACACCCCAAATACCGACGAACCGCTGCCGGAAAGCTCCGCGCCCTGTGCGCCCGATTCCAGAAGCCTTCCGCACAGCCGCTCTATGCGTTCGTCCGAATAAAGCCTGCGGAACACGTTGTACATCCCGCCGGCAAATCCGCCCGACCGCATTGAAGCCCTGAACCTCTCTATGCCTACGTGCGGCGGCAGCGGCTGTTCGTCATACTTCCGGTAAGCCTCCCCTGTCGGGCAGCCAAACTGCGGCTTCACCACCAGAAAGGTCTTGCCGTATATTCCGGCTTCCTCCTCGGCGGCAAGCGGGGATATTTCCTCGCCTATACCGCAGCACAGCTTCGTTCCTCCCACAAGGCAGAACGGCACGTCTGCGCCGACCTGCGCTGCGCATTCCAGAAGCTGCTGTTCGGTCAGCGGCAGTCCGAACGCCTTGTTAAGGCAGTTCAGCACCGCCGCAGCGTCTGCGCTCCCTCCGGCAAGACCTGCGCCGCTTGGGATATTCTTCTTTATCGAGATATCAACCTGAGCCGACCTGCCTGCGGCTTTAAGAAAGACCTCCGCCGCACGGTACGCCGTGTTCCTGCCGTCCTGCGGGATATCCTCGCGGCTGCAGGAAAGGCTTATCCCGCTGCCGTCGCCGACCTTTACGCCTACCTCGTCGCAAAGCGATATGCTCTGCATGACCGTCTGCAGCAGGTGATATCCGTCAGCCCGCCTGCCGGTGATATCCAGATACAGATTCAGTTTTGCACAGGCACGGGCTTTGTATTCTGTCATTTTTTAAGTTCCCCGACAAATTCCTTTATTCTTTCAAGCGCAGTCGTGATGTGCTGCACCGAATAAGCGTAGGATACCCTGACATAGCCCTCGCCGCTTGCGCCGAACGCGCTTCCGGGTACTACCGCCACCTTCTTGCTGTATATTAGCTTCTCGCAGAACTCGCTGCTGGTCATTCCAGTCGAACGTATGCAGGGGAACACATAGAACGCCCCCTCCGGCTCGAAGCAGTCAAGACCCATGTCGTTGAAGCCCTTTACCACAAGCCTGCGGCGCATATCGTATTCCTCAAGCATTCTGTCCACATCGTCACGGCACTTCGTCAGTGCGGTTATCGCAGCGTACTGGCTGACTGTCGGGCTGCTCATTATGCAGTACTGGTGCAGTTTCAGCATTTGCTTTATAACAGGTCTTGGACCTGCGCAGTAGCCTAATCTCCAGCCGGTCATTGCGTAGGTCTTTGAGAAGCCGTTCACCACGACTGTGCGCTCCTGCATTCCGTCCATCTCAACGATGGAAACGTGCTTTTCGCCGCCGTAGGTCATTTCCGAATATATCTCGTCGGATATCACCATGATGTCCGTGCCGCGCAGTACCTCAGCCACTTCTTCAAGTTCGCTGCGGCGCATTATAGAGCCGGTCGGGTTGTTCGGGAACGGCAGGATAAGCGCCTTGGTTTTCGGTGTTATCGCCGCCTTGAGTGCGTCCGCACGCAGCTTGAATTTATCTTCGGCAGTCATGACTATCGGGACGGGAGTGCCGCCGCAGACCGTTATTATCGGGGAATAGCACACGAAGCTAGGCTCAGGCACGAGCACCTCGTCGCCCGGCTGTATCAGAGCCCTCATCGCAAGGTCGAGCGCCTCTGAGCCGCCCACGGTGACGATTATCTCGCCCTCCGGGTCATACTGCGTGTGAATGAAGTTCATCAGATACTTCGATATCTCCTGACGAAGCTGCATAAGACCCGCATTCGCAGTATATGCCGTCCTGCCCTTTTCAAGAATGCTTATCGCTTCTTTTCTGGCAGCCCACGGGGTCTTGAAATCAGGCTCGCCCACAGAAAGGGAAATTACGCCCTCGACCTGCTGAGCGATATCAAAGAATTTTCTTATGCCGGACGGCTGGATATCCCTTATCTTCTGGGGTATCACCTTTTCGTAGTCTATCACGGGGAAACCAGACTCCTTTCATCGGAGTGTTCCTCGCTGAATACGTGGTTCTTCTCCTTGTATCTTCTGAGAACGAAGTGGGTCGTGGTGGAGATAACTCCGTCAAGCACTGCAAGACGCTCCGACACGAACAGTGCGACCCTTCTCAGGCTCGTTCCGGTAATGGTTATCGACAGGTCGTTCGCACCCGAAAGCAGGAACACGCTGTCCACCTCGTCATACTGCATGATGGTATGCGCAAGGTCGTCAAAGCCCCTGTCCTTGAACGGGGTCACCTTCAGTTCGATTATTGCGGTAACAGCGTTGTCGTCCGCCTTTTCCTCATTGACTATCGCAGCATAACCGATGATTATGCCGTCGTTTTCAAGCTGCTTTATTCCCGCTGCGACCTCCTGCTCGGAGATACCCAGCATTGCCGCCAGTTCCGCATTTGAAAGCCGTGCATTCTGCTTGAGCAGCGCAAGTAATTTCTTGTTCATAGCAATTTCCTCCTGTATCAGATGGATATGAAAATAGGCTCTTTTTTCCTGAAAACGCATATCTCGCCAAAGCCGATATCCCTCAGCATATCAAGGCACTGCGGTATATCTGCGCCGACGTCGGCGGTGCGGTGTGCGTCAGAGCCGACTGTCACCATTCTGCCGCCCTTTTCGTGATATCGCCTGATATATTCCGCAGACGGCATGGGCACGTGAAGCCCCTTGCGTATGCCGGAGGAATTTACCTCCAGTGCGATATCCTGCCTGATTATCGTTTCCAGTATCTTGTCAATAACAGCACTGTATCTGGTCATATCGACCTCGTGACCGCCCACGTCGCCGCTTATGAAGCGCAGCGGAAAGGTCAGGTGCGACAGCGAGCAGAAATTCCCCCATTCGGCAAGGCGAAGCTCCTCCTCGAAATATTCGTCCAGACAGCGGTATCTGTCCTCGTCGCTGTCAGGCACTCTGTCCAGCCTTGGGTAGGTCCTCGTCCTGTGGGTCGAGCCGAGCACGAAGTCATAGTCATGCTCCGCCAGTATCTTTTCCGCCTGAGGAAGCGCAAAAAGCGGCTGTCCCAACTCTGCGCCGTAGTAGACCTCCATGCGCCCCGCAAACCGCTCCTTTATTTCAAGGAAAACGCCGTGCGAACGCTCTATCGCCCCCATATAGTCCCAGCTGTCAAGCTTTTCACACTCGATATGATCCGTCAGCGCAAAATGCTTTATCCCCAGCCCGCAGGCTCGCTCAGCCATCAGCATGGGCTGGTCGCAGCCGTCAGGCGACAGCGTGGAATGGTTGTGGATATCCGCCGGGATAAGGCGGCGTTCCTCTGCTTGCATAGTCAGACCTTCTTTTGTTCATCTTGCCAAGGTTAAAAAAGTGACGAGAATATCACCCTTTCACCGGCTTTTTTTATTATTTTATCACAAAATTTCAATTTTGTCTATGAATACATTTACTTTTTCAGATTTTTTTAGTATAATAGATAAGAAAGATAAAAAAATCATGCTTGCGGTGCATAAATTTATACATAATGACCGCAGAACAGGAGGACATAATGAGAGCAGTTGTTGCTGTTATAGGCAAGGATACAGTCGGAATTCTGGCAAAGGTGAGCGGTATATGCGCACAGCATAACGCAAATGTCATGGACGTGACCCAGACCATAATGCAGGATCTTTTCGCCATGACCATGATGATCGAGATATCGAAGCTCAACATCGACTACATCGATTTCGCTGACGAACTGACCAAGGCTGGCGCAGAAATGGGTCTGCAGGTGCACGTTATGCACGAGGATATCTTCAACGCAATGCACAGAATATAATAAGGAGAACGCCGACAAATGCTAAATTCAGGTGATATTTTAGAAACGATAAAGATGATACAGGAGGAGAACCTCGATATCCGCACCATAACCATGGGCATATCCCTCCTCGACTGTATCGACAGCGATATCGACAGAGCCTGCGACAAGGTTTACGACAAGATAATGCGCAAGGCTGAAAACCTTGTGAAAACCGGCGAGGACATCGAAAAGCAGTACGGTATCCCGATAGTGAACAAGCGTATCTCCGTCACCCCTATCGCAATGGTTTCAGCAGCCTGCAAGGGCAGTCCCGTGAAATTCGCCAAGGCACTGCAGAAAGCCGCTGACGGCACCGGCGTAAATTACCTCGGCGGTTATTCCGCCCTTGTGCACAAGGGGTTTTCCGCAGGCGACAGAGAACTTATCGAGTCCATACCTGAGGCTCTTTCAGTGACCAGCAACGTATGTTCTTCCGTAAATATCGGCTCGACCCGTGCCGGCATCAACATGGACGCAGTTGCAATGATGGGCAGGATAATCCGTGACGCCGCCGAAGCCACCAAGGACAACAGCTATTTCGGCGCAGCCAAAATCGTGGTATTCTGCAACGCAGTCGAGGATAACCCGTTCATGGCGGGCGCATTCCACGGCGTCGGCGAATACGACTGCGAGATAAACGTCGGCGTTTCCGGCCCCGGCGTAGTGCGTGCCGCCCTCAGGAAGCACCCTGACGCAAATATAAGCGAGATAGCGGACGTCATCAAAAAGACCGCATTCAAGATAACCAGAATGGGTCAGCTTGTCGGAACAGAAGCCTCCCGCAGGCTGGGCGTTCCGTTCGGTATCGTTGACCTGTCGCTAGCACCTACCCCCGCAGTCGGCGATTCCGTTGCGCATATCCTCGAAGAAATAGGTCTGGAAAGCTGCGGCTGCCACGGCACGACCGCCTGCCTTGCCATGCTCAACGACGCAGTCAAAAAGGGCGGCGTAATGGCTTCCTCTCATGTCGGAGGTCTTTCCGGCGCATTCATTCCGGTTTCCGAGGACGCCGGCATGATAGACGCCGCAGTCAGAGGTTCTCTGCAGCTTGAAAAGCTTGAAGCAATGACCGCAGTTTGCTCCGTCGGTCTTGATATGATAGCTATTCCGGGCGATACTCCCGCCGAAACCATCTCTGCGATAATCGCAGACGAAGCGGCTATCGGCATGGTGAACAGCAAGACCACCGCAGTCCGCGTCATTCCCGCAATAGGCATGAAAGAGGGCGAGATGATAGAGTTCGGCGGACTGTTCGGCAAAGCGCCGATAATGCCTGTCAGCAAGTTCTCCGCAAGCAAGTTCATCAACAGGGGCGGACGTATTCCCGCGCCTCTGCAGAGCCTTAAAAACTAATAGCAAGCTTAGGCTGGCGATAAACCCTCATCTTCGTCGTCACAAGCCTAATGACAGGCACAAAACCTAGTCGTTAGGCTTGTTCCTAGAATCTGAGGGCTTCTCGCCAGCCTAGGTTACTTCTTCGACAAACTAAGGCTGCGCCCTATTAGCAGGCGCAGCCTTGTTATTCTTTTTAGGAGGTACTATAATGGACTGTACATTCATGACCGCCGAGGGTAAATTCAACCTGCGTGTCGGCGCAGTCATAACCGACGGACGCCGTGTACTGGTGACCGAGGACAACAGATGGCCATGGTACTGGACCATCGGCGGCAGAGTGAGATTCGGTGAAACGGCGGAAGCTGCGATCCTACGTGAGATATACGAGGAACTGGGCGTGCACGCCGAGATAGACAGGCTTTACTCGATCGCACAGAAGTTTTTCACCGTGGAAAGCACCGTTTACCATGAACTTGAATTTCTGTTCCTGATAAAGCCGTTCGACATATCCAAGATAGATTATTCTGCGATCCACTGCGACGACGAGAACCTGCGCCTGGTCTGGCTGGATACTGCGGAAAAGCCTGACAAGCAGGTCTACCCGAAGAATCTGTTCAGCGCAGTACAGAACCCATCCGCAAAGCTGACGTTTCTTTGCGAGGACGAGCTTCACACTCAAAAATAGTCCGGTGGCTTTTGCTATTTACTGCCGCTCTCCCGACCTCCCATAGTGTGTATCAATATTCCCGCCATCAGCATTACGCAAACCGACATTCCCGCATTCACCGAGAAAAGCTCCGGCTGTACTGCATTCGCCGAATACACCTCCTGAGCAGGAACGGGAAGCAGCACCGCCGGAAGCGAGAACACTGCGCTCAGTGCCGCCGCAGGCAGTCTTGATATCAACAGCTGCTTCAGCGGTATCCTGCCGCCGCTGACTGCAGCCACCTGCATTATCACGCATATCCCACCAAACGACAGCAGCGCCGCACAGACAGGCACTGCGCCCGCACCGGCAGGCAGCATATCACGCACACGTGTTACCTCCAGCAGCGCCGGAAATATCCTGTCGGAATTGTCCCCTGCGCCCGCTGCACCGAACAGCCACGCCACAGCGCCCGATACTCCGCACTCCTGCAGCAGCGCAGTTACCGCCGAAAACGCCGCCGCCATGATACACACCGTGTACATCACCCTTGCGCCGCTGTCCACAGAGAGTATGAAGCAGTCCGTGCCGAGATCTGTCCGGCTGCCGCCGTCACACAAAGTTATCTTCTCGCCTGTACGGCAAACCACCACAGCGACCGCCAGCGACGACAGAAAGCACGCCGCATATATTATGCCCCCCGCCGCTGCGCTGCCGAATACCTGCATTCCCGCCGTTCCTATCACGAAAGACGGCCCGCTGCCATAGCAGCAGGAAAGCATTCTTCCTGCGTCCCTGCGCGACAGCCTGCCCGACTCCACAAGACCGCTCAGAAGCTTCGCTCCGACCGGATATCCGCCTATATTCGCCAGCAGGAACACTGCGCAAAGTTCCTCGGATATGCCAAGCAGCTTTGACAGAGGCACTGCGGCTGGCTTCAGCGCTGTGAGATACAGCCCGCTGCGCTGCAGATACACCGCCAGCACCGTGAACGCAAACAGCGCAGGTATCACCACTTCAAGGCAGCCCGCAACAGAATCCCTCACCGCTGCGGAAAGCGCGGCGGGTCTGATGAGTATTCCCACCGCCGCAGCCACAACCGCCGCCGACAGAAGATACTTCTTCGTCCCGCTCATTCCCTGTCCTGCGAGTTCACGCCCGCAACTCCGCCCGCCGTGCCAAAGCCTATGCACATCGCCAGCTTTACCGGCAGCATGACGCCGTGCGCCGCACCGAATATCAGTCCCAGCAGCATAAGCGGCAGCGAATATATCAGCCCGCACACTGCGCCTGTTTTGAGCCCGGAACGCCTGCGCTGCCTGCCCGCAGTCCTGCCGCACACAAAGCTGCCCGCCGCCGCTGCCGGAAGCGCAGCAAGCCACGCAATTCCGCTGTCTGCGCCGATAATCCAGAATATCAGCGCACCCGCTGCGCATATACCCAGCGTGGTCAGATATCCCACTATCATTCCCGCCCAGAAAGGCATGAGCCGGGATCGCTTTCGCCGTTTTCTCATGTCATCACCCTTTTCTGTTTACTTCTCCATTTATATGCGGCACTTGTCCGGATTATGGCTGGAGTGACAAGTTTGTTCTTGAACAGCATACTATATGTGTATTATATATGCAATATGCACAAAAACGATAACTAAAATTAGTTGTCTGTTGCCCCTTTTTACATAAAACCTCTTGATTTATTTTGAGAAATATTGTATAATATAGATGTGCAATATAGACGTCCTGCCTAAATTCAGGCATGGCGTGAAAAATCATATAAGGAGAAATCATTATGGATCTGCAAAACATTACACTGCTGGACGTTATCGACCGGCGTACACTTCAGAATCTTCAGGACGCATTCGCAGCCGCAACAGGCATGGCTGCTATCGCAACGGACGAGCATGGTGCGGTAACTGAGGGCAGCAACTTCACTGATTTCTGCATGACCCTGACAAGAAAATCAAGGGCTGGTGCTGAACGCTGCAATCAGTGCGACCTGAGGGGCGGCGAAGAAGCAAGCCGTACCGGCAAGCCCGCAGTATACTACTGCACCAGCGGACTTATGGACTTTGCCGCACCGGTCATGCTCAACGGCAGGCATATCGGCTCGCTTATCGGCGGTCAGGTGCTGCCTGAGCCCCCAGACGAGGACAAGTTCCGCAGAATAGCCGTAGAGCTTAGCATTGACCCCGACGAGTACATAACCGCCCTGCGCAAGGTGAAGATAGTCCCTAAGCGTCAGATAGAGGCAGCAGCCAACCTGCTGTGGCAGATGGCTAATTCCCTGTCCGAGGTAGGTTATCAGAAGCTTCTCGCTCAGCAGAGCCAGAACAGCAAGGAAAGTATAATCGAAGAAGTCACAAACAAGTTCGTACATATTACCCAGAGCATGGACTCAGTTATGACCAACATTCAGAGCCTTGAAGAGAACTTCGGGCATATCAAGGACTCCGCTGCCGCTTCCTCAAAGGCAGTCGAGAGCACTGACGGCATAGTAAAGGCGATAGAGAACGCTTCCACTCAGCTCACGCTGATAGGCTTCAACGCTTCCATCGAAGCAAAGCGTGCAGGCGCTGCAGGCGCAGGCTTCAACGTAATTGCGCAGGAAGTGCGTACGCTTGCCGACAAGAACACAAAGCAGGCTAACGAGGTCGAGAATACGCTGAACGAGATAAAGAAGTCCATCATGGGTATCAACGCTCAGCTCAAATCCTGCAACGAGGAAATAGGAAAGAACGCTGACTTCATCGAGAAGCTGAAAGCGCTAGTCGATGAAGCAAACGCTCAGATACAGATGCTCAAGTAATGCCCACTGCGGCTTATGCCGTGAAATAATATCGTAACAGAAAGGAACGGATCAAAATGGCAAACAGATTTATCCTCAATGAAACATCATATCATGGTGCGGGCGCAATCGCGAATATCGCAGTTGAAGCGAAGAACCGTGCGTTCAAAAAGGCACTGGTATGTTCTGACCCCGACCTAATAAAGTTCGGAGTGACCAAAAAGGTGCTTGACGTGCTGGAAAAGGACGGGCTTGCTTACGAAATATACGACAACATAAAGCCCAACCCCACCATCGAAAACGTGCAGTCGGGCGTTGAGGCATTCAAGAAGAGCGGTGCGGACTACCTTATCGCTATCGGCGGCGGTTCTTCAATGGACACCGCAAAGGCCATAGGCATAATCATCAATAACCCCGAATTTGCCGACGTAAGAAGCCTTGAGGGTGTTGCCGACACCAAGAAGCCCGCAGTTCCGATAATCGCAGTACCCACCACCGCAGGCACTGCCGCAGAAGTAACGATAAACTACGTTATCACAGACATTGAGAAAAACCGCAAGATGGTTTGCGTTGACCCGCACGACATTCCCGTTGTTGCTGTAGTAGACCCCGACATGATGTCCACAATGCCCAAGGGACTGACCGCAGCCACCGGCATGGACGCACTTACTCACGCTATCGAGGGCTACATCACCAAGGGTGCATGGGAACTTTCCGATATGTTCCATCTTAAGGCTATCGAGATAATCGCAAGGTCGCTGCGTGGCGCTGTTGAGAATACTCCTGAGGGTCGTGAGGGAATGGCGCTCGGTCAGTATGTCGCAGGCATGGGCTTCTCGAATGTCGGCTTGGGCATAGTGCACTCCATGGCTCACCCGCTGGGCGCACTGTATGATACTCCCCACGGCGTTGCCAATGCGATAATCCTGCCGACTGTAATGGAGTATAACGCTCCCTGCACCGGCGAGAAATACCGTGATATAGCAAAGGCTATGGGCGTAAAGGGCACTGAGTCCATGACTCAGGAGGAATACAGAAAGGCTGCGATAGACGCAGTTAAGCAGCTTTCCAAGGACGTTGGAATCCCCGCTGACCTGAAAGACATCGTGAAGCCTGAGGATATCCCGTTCCTTGCGCAGTCAGCTTATGACGACGCCTGCAGACCGGGCAATCCGCGTGATACTTCTGTCGAGGAGATCACGGAGCTTTATAAGAAGCTGATGTGAATTTAGTTTGAATATAGTCATCCCCCGATTCTGTGAATCGGGGGAGTTTTTTAGTATTTCTTAAAGTATGAATTTTTAGCACTATTTCAAGTATTGTGAGCACAATTACTATAATCAAGAAACAGCTTGGAATTACGAGCGTAGGTGCAAACCACGAATTAAACACAACTGTCACGATAGCTATTGTTATGCTTAACACTAAAGAGGGAACAAAGGAGCAAGCTTCGGCTGACCCGCTTAATACCTTCTTGAATTTATTGACAAGGTAGACCACGCAATATATTATCTCACCTAATAAAGCCAAAGCGAAAAAACCTATTGAGAAATTAAAGCTTTCATATGAACTTGTGTTTCCGCTTCTGGTATGTAAATACTCTATCCAATAATCAGGCTTTTCCCATGAGCCCATGCAATTAATTATTATTTGAACGACGCCCTTGTATCCGTCATGATTTTTCACAACAGCCTTTTCCGTATCACTCAAATCGCTTGTAATACTGCTTATTACTGAACTGATCGAATATTGATCGTCCTGCAAATCTTCAGCATCTTCGGTGGTATGGTCGTAATCAAATACGAACAATGGCATAAACGAAAAAATGATTATTAAAGCCTGCAGAAGCAATGATATAATTACTCTTTTGTTACTTGTTATGTTGGTTCTATTTTTCTGAATTGTTTCGCTCATAGTTATGCACCTCTCATATAGTAATAGTCCATTCTGGTCTAAAGAAATTATAGCACAAAATGGTCAATCTGTCAATAGCCCATTTTGTGCTAGGATATAATATTATTAATTCTTCACAAATCGGAGGTTAATAATATGTACAAGTTGAAGTATCTCAGGGAAAGCGAACTTCTCACCCAACAACAGGTCGCCGACAAAATCTTCTGTGGTCAGCGGGCGTATTCCTACTATGAAACCGGAAAACGTGATATCCCCACCCAAACCCTTATCCGCCTTGCCGACTTCTACGACGTTTCAGTTGACTACATTCTCGGCAGAACCGAGAACCCAAAGCTTAACAAATAACCGCAAACACAAAAACCGCTCCCCTTTCGGGAAGCGGTCTTATTATTGTGAAGTGGTTTGCACCAGTTCAGCGGGAATTAGCCGTTGATCTTGGTAACAACGCCGGAACCTACGGTTCTGCCACCCTCACGGATAGCGAAACGCAGACCCTCTTCAATTGCGATAGGAGTGATGAGCTCAACGTCCATTACTACGTTATCGCCGGGCATGCACATTTCCTTGTCAGCAGGCAGGGTGATTACGCCGGTAACGTCGGTAGTTCTGAAGAAGAACTGCGGACGATAGTTGGAAACGAACGGAGTATGACGGCCGCCCTCTTCCTTCTTAAGAACGTAAACCTGACCGGTGAACTTGGTGTGCGGGTGAATGGAACCGGGCTTGCAGAGAACCTGACCACGCTCGATATCCTGACGGGTAACACCACGGAGCAGAGCACCGATGTTGTAACCAGCAACTGCCTCGTCAAGGGTCTTTCTGAACATCTCAAGACCAGTAACAACAGTGGACTTGGGCTCGTCAACCAAACCGGTGATCTCAACGGTGTCGTTAACCTTAACTACACCACGCTCAACTCTACCAGTTGCAACAGTACCACGACCAGTGATGGTCATTGTATCCTCAACAGGCATCAGGAACGGCTTGTTCTCATCACGCTCAGGAGCAGGGATATACTCGTCAACTGCGTCCATGAGCTCCTTGATGCAAGCATACTCAGGAGCGTTAGGATCGGTAGAAGTGGAATCCAGAGCAACCTTTGCAGAACCACGGATAACGGGAACGTCATCGCCGGGGAACTCGTTCTGGGTCAGAACGTCACGGATATCCATCTCAACGAGGTCGAGCAGCTCAGGATCGTCAACGTCATCGCACTTGTTGATGAATACAACGATTGCAGGAACGCCAACCTGACGAGCCAGAAGAATGTGCTCCTTGGTCTGAGCCATAGGGCCATCAGTACCAGCAACAACGAGGATAGCGCCGTCCATCTGAGCAGCACCGGTGATCATGTTCTTGATATAGTCAGCATGGCCGGGGCAGTCAACGTGAGCGTAGTGACGCTTCTC
>CAKSEC010000015.1 GCA_934446355.1 uncultured Oscillospiraceae bacterium
TTCGGAATATTTCATTAGGGATTGACGAAACCGCATTTCTTGTGTTATACTGTTCATTGAGAGATAGACCTTCTTTCACTTGAATTTTGTGTGGTAACTTTATTCTAGCAGATTTCGGTCTATCTCTCAATACTTTTTTCTTCCGTTGTCCAATATCTATTGTAGCACTACAGTGAGCGTTCGTGTGTATTTGGTGAAAATACTTGACAATCGGGCGGTTTAGGGGTAAAATATAAAATAGGGCGCATTGACCTGCGCCCTACAGACTGTCGATAAACCCTCATCTTCGTCGCCACCCGCACAACGACAGGCACAAAGCCTAGTCGTTGTGCGGGTTCCTAGAATCTGAGGGCTTCTCGACAGTCTGGTTATAGATCTATTCAACAAGCTGTAGGGCGCATTGACCTGCGTCCTATTTTTAATGAGGAGCAGAGGTATGAGCAATTTCCAGACAGCGAGGATATTCAGCGACAACATGGTGCTGCAGTTCCAGAAGCCGCTCAGCGTGTTCGGCACAGGCATGGACGGCACTAAAATAACCGTAAGCATAACCGGCGAAGAAGCGGCGCAGACTACCGCTGTCGTGAAGAACGGCAGATGGCTCGCTATGCTCCCGCCGCAGCCTGCGCAGGACTCGGTCGAACTGACCGTGACCGACGGCTCTGATACTGTGGTGTTCCGGAATGTCGCAGTCGGCGCAGTCTGGCTTGCAGGCGGCCAGAGCAACATGGAACTGGAACTCCAGAACTGCTCCACAGGCAGCGAGACCCTTGAGAAGGACGACACCCCGAACGTCCGCTTCTACTATACGATGAAGCGTTCCATTGCAGAGGACGGCTTCTTTGAAAGCGAACAGCAGATGGGCTGGTGCAGCTTCTCCGACAAGGAGAGCGCAAAGCACTGGAGCGCAGTCGGCTATTATTTCGCAAAGGAACTTGCGGAAAAACTCGGCGTTATCGTCGGCATTATCGGCTGCAACTGGGGCGGTACTTCCGCCAGCGCATGGATAAAGCGTGAATACGCCGACGGCGAAACTGCCGTATATTTCGACGAATACGACAAGGCTGTCGAGGGAAAGTCAGAGCAGCAGCTCCGGCAGGATTATCTTGAATATCAGGCGTATCATGCGGAATGGGAGCGCAAAAGTGCGGAATACTATAACAACACGCCGAACCCCACATGGGACGGCTGCCTTGAATACTGCGGAGAGAACCGCTACCCCGGTCCTGCTTCGCCGCTGAACCCCATGTCCCCCGGTGTTCTCCATAAGAGCATGGTGGAGCGCGTCGCACCCTACACGATGACCGGCGTCATCTGGTATCAGGGCGAAAGCGACGACCACCGACCGGATATGTACTACAAGCTGCTTGGTCAGATGATACGCTGCTGGCGTGACGACTGGAACGACGACGGATTATTCTTCGTGATAGGTCAGCTTCCCATGCACAGGTGGGAGGCGGACGCCGACATCAAGCACTGGTGCAAAATACGCGAGGCGCAGGCAAAAATGTGCCGCACGACTCAGAATACTGCGCTCGCAGTGCTCATCGACTGCGGCGAGTTCAGCGAGATACACCCGAAGAACAAAAAGACTCCCGGCCACAGATTCTGCCTTGCTGCGCTCAACGGCTGCTACAACGTGGAATTTGCCGATGAAGCGGACGGAGGATATTCCACGTTCAACCCCGAACCATATGAGATTTGCTGGAACGCCGACAGCGTGGACGTTTTCGTGTCCACAGGGCTCAGCCTTGAAGTGAGGGGCGACAGCGAACAGGTTTCCGGCTTCGAGCTTCAGGACGCAGACGGCAAGTGGCATACCGCCCATGCGGAACTTTCCGATCTGGAACTGTGGAATGCGGGCGAGGGCAACGGGATACTTCATATCAGCGGCGTGGAATGCCCCTGCGGCGTGAGATACCTGTGGACGAACTACACCGAGGATATACCGATATTTGACAGCGAAAACGGAGTACCGCTCCCGCCGTTTATTTTCACAAAGCCCGAATATCAGGGCTGAACACCGGAGATGAGTTAATATGGAAAAAGCAAAGATAGACAGAATAAACCACCTTGCAAGAAAGCACCGTGAGCAGGGGCTTTCCGACGAGGAAAAGGCTGAGCAGCAGGCATTGCGTGACGAATACCGCCAGCATATGAAATCTCAGATAACCGGTCAGCTTGACCGTGTATATTACAAAATGCCGGACGGCAGCGTTGTAAAGGCTGTCAAGCCGGCAAACAGCGATGAAAAGGAGAACAGCAAATGATCGCTCTGGTTACTGGCGCAAGCTCCGGGATAGGCAGAGATATCGCCCGCTCGCTTGCAAAGCACGGAATAAACGTGATAATCACCGCCCGCCGCCGTGACAGGCTGGAAACGCTCAAGCAGGAGATTATCAGCGAATACGGCGTAAAGGTGCACATCATCGTCGCAGACCTTGCGGACACGAAGCAGTGTATCGAACTGCACCGCAGGGTGAAGAAATACAACATCGACATATTCGTCAACAATGCGGGATTCGGGGTGTTCGGTGAATTTACCGAAAGCGACCTCAGCCGTGAACTTGCCATGCTGGACGTCAACGTTAAGGCGTTCCACACGCTGTTCAAGCTGTTCCTTACCGATTTCAGGAAGCGTGACTACGGCTATATCCTGAATACGGCAAGCAGCGCAGGCTTCTTTCCCGGACCTATGTTCTCGTCCTATTACGCAAGCAAGGCTTATGTCGTGCGCATGACTCAGGCAGTGCACGAGGAACTTCGTTTTGAACACAGCGGAGTTTCAGTGTCGATGCTTTGTCCCGGACCGGTGCAGACCGAGTTCATGGACAAAGCGAGAGTGACTTTCTCTGTGCCGCCGCAGTCGAGCGAATATGTCGCAGAATATGCGGTGCGCCAGATGTTTGCGGGACAGCTGACTATCGTGCCATCGCCCATGATAAAAGCCAGTATTTATGCCGGCAAGCTGGTTCCGGACTGCGTGCTTGCGTATTTCGCAAGATTCATTCAGTCCATGCGGGAAAGGCTTTGATATGGCGTCAGTTACAGAGGTCACGGTGCGTTACGCAGAAACCGACTGCATGGGCGTGACTCACCACGCAGTATATCCGGTGTGGTTCGAGATAGCCCGCACCGACTACATCAAAAGCACGGCGATGAGTTATTCGGAAATGGAGCGGCAGGGCGTGATGATACCTGTTACGGGGATATCCTGCAAATACCGCCTGCCGTCGCACTATGACGATACGCTGGTGATATCCACCTATGTCACACGCTTTACTCCGGCGAGGATAGAGTTCTATTACATCTGCCGGCGGAAAGGCTCGGACGAGATACTCACCGAGGGCACGAGCGCACACGCATTTGTGGACAGCAGCACATTCCGCCCGCTGAACCTGAAAAAGGCCATGCCGGAACTTTATGAGAAAATGGAGCGGGAATACCTGAAAGACATGAACGATCCGGCTTGTCAGCCGAAAAGGTGATATCTATGAAGCGATTTGTGATCCTTGGCGCAATTGCTGCGCTGGGAACAGCGTCAGCGGTGCTGTACACACTATATCCGCCGTCCGATACAGAGGTAAGCGCAATTGTTGAGGAGGACGGCGAACTGACCGTATCCGAAACCGTGAAGCCGGATAAAAAGCCGTCCGACAAGGTTAGCTTCTCGCTGCCGTCAGGGTTCTATTCCGATAATATATCGGTGGAACTTTCCTCGGAATACGGCGACATCTACTTCACCACCGACGGCTCTGATCCGACTGTGGAAAACGGTCAGCTTTACACTGGCGTTATACAGATAAACGCCACTGCGGAGGTCTGCGCTTCCACCATCAAGGCGATGGCGGCGAGCTCTGACGGAGAGGTCGGCAGCATATACACCACCAGCTATGTCGTGGGGCAGGACGTGGAGGAAAGATTCGGGTCTGAAACGCTCGTTTTCGTGCTGAGCACCGACCCGTATAACCTCTACGACTACGAATACGGCATTGCTGTGCCGGGAAAGATCTACGATGATTATGTCGCTGAGCACCCCGGCGAGGAGATTCCCTACACCGCTCCCGGCAACTACTTCATGACCGGAAGAGAGTGGGAACGCCCCATCTACGTTGAGGTATTCGAGAGCAGCGGCGAAAAGGTGATAAGTCAGGCGGCAGGCGTAAGGCTTTCGGGAGGTTACTCCAGAGTGCCAGACCAGAAATCGCTGCGGCTCATCGCACGAAAAAGCTACGACCCGGACAACGGCAAGTTCAAGTACGCATTCTTCCCCGGAGCGCAGACGGAAAGCGGCGTACCGGTGACCGAGTTCGACCGGCTCGTGCTGAGGAACGGCGCAAACGACCGTGAATTTGCGGGTGTAAGGGACGAACTTTCGCAGCAGCTTGCAAGGGACTACGGCTACCCCGTAACTCAGAACACCACGCCCGCGGCAGTGTTCCTGAACGGCGAATATTACGGCTTTGCATGGCTGCATGAGAATTACAACGAGGACTACCTTGCGACCTATTTCGGGGGCAGCAAGGATAATTACGAGATTATCAGCAACACCGAGGACGCAGACGAGGGCAGCGAAAGGGCTCTTGCGGACTACGCAAAGCTGTATGAATACTATGACAAGGACCTGACCGACGACAAGACGTTTGAGGAGTTCTGCAGCCTTGTGGATATAGACAACCTCATGCAGTATTACTGTATGCAGGTGTTCATCTCAAACAAGGACTGGCCGGGCAACAATTACAAGGCTTTCCGATATTACCCGTCAGAGGGCGAGGAGATAACGAGCGAATATCAGGACGGCAAGTGGCGGTTCATGTTCTTTGACGCTGAATTTGCATGGAGCCTTTACGGCGAGGTACCACGGCTGAACACGCTGAAAGACCTGCTTGAGGGCACCCACATGAGCGGCGAGAGCAAGGCTCTTATCGCACTGCTGAAGCGTGACGACATGAAGCAGAAATACGCCGCATATATGTCGGACCTGACCGCGTACGCATTTGAGGAAAACCATATAAACGAGGTGCTTGACAGCCTTTGTGAAAAGAGCGACAACGAGCAGTTCTATGCGCTGAGGCACGGCTACACCTCCGACTGGGCGAACGAAAACACATTCGCCGACAGCCGTCAGCAGATACGGGATTTCGCAAAGGTTCGCCGGACTATCGTGTTCAGGGATATGAACAGGCTTTTCGGCTGGGAAAGCGATACATACGACGTGTCTGTGACCTCTGCAAAGGGCGCAGTTACAACGCTGAGCTCGCAGGAGAAGAAAGGTGCAGGCACATTGTCTGCGCAGTACAGCAGGGAGTGCAGCGTGCCTCTGTCCGCTGTTGCGGCAGATGGCTGGGAGTTCGTCTGCTGGGAGATAAACGGCGAGCAGTTCGATTCGCCGCAGCTTACCATAACGCCTGATATGGCGGACGCTGACGGCAGGGTATCCGCAAAACTCGTCACACAGCAGGCGCAGACGACTGACGCACCGCTGCAGATAAAGGAGATATGCACGGCGAAGAATGCAGGCTACTTTATCCTGCACAACCCCAACACCGCCGAGGTATCGACCGCAGGTCTGTATCTCACCGACAAGCCCGACCAGCTGACAAGATGGGCTGTCCCGAACGAGAAGATACCCGCAGGCGGCGATCTGCTTATCGTGACGGACAACAACAAGACCGCCGAGGCGCTGCGGCAGCTTCAGGCAAGCTTTAGCCTTAAAAAAGGCGAAACGCTGATACTGTCCGACAGCGACGGCAATATCATCACAAAAGTGGATATCCCCTCGATACCGTCCGGCAGCGTATATTCCCTGCAGGACTACGGAGGATATCAGGTAAAGACCAGATGAGGTGCTTATGGACGAACGTAAAAGAGAGCGCATGATGAAGGTGTTCAGAATAGTGGCTCTGGTGCTTGCTGTGGCAATGATCGCCGGAGTGATAATCGACGCCCTAGTCTGACGTTAATTAATAAAAAATGACCGCAGGAAAGGATAATCAATGGGTTTATTTAACAGCAACATGACAGCAGGTCCGGGCGTACCTAAACGCCCGAAGCAGAAAAAGCCGTTCTTCCGGTTCTGGGAGATGTTCGCAAATAAGTTCTGGGTGTTCTTCCAGATAAATCTTATTTACTTCGTTTTCTGTATCCCTATAGTGACGTTTGGCCCTGCGACCGCAGCCATGACCGTGCTTATGAGGAATATCTACCTTGAACGGCCGCAGTTCATCTTTCACGAATTCTGGAAAGCGTTCAAGAAGAATTTCTGGCAGTCTATCGGAATAGGCGTGTTCGATGTCTGGTGCATTGCCATCGCAATATTCAGCTTCATGTTCTTCTCGTCGAACATGGAAAAGACCGACCAGCCCTACTGGCTGTATTATGCGCTGGTCATGGCGGCTGAGATAGTAGTGCTGCTGATGAATTTCTACATCTTCCCGCAGATAGTCGCACTGAACCTCAAGATGTCGCAGATACTCAAGAACTCGCTTATCCTTGCGTTCGTGAACCTTAAGGGCAACCTTATCACGCTCGCTGTGATTCTTGCGTATATCGCACTGTGTATGTTCAGCCTGCTGGTGCTGTTCTTTATCCCGTTCGCTCCGCTGGCATGGATATCGTTCCTGACGATGTTCAACTGCTATCCCGCTATCCAGAAGTACATCATCAACCCGTTCTATGAGCAGCAGGGGCTGAAAAATCCCGAACTGCCCGACTATGACGACGAGGACGATGAAGAGGTGCTTTTCGAGGACAGAGGCGGCGAGGAAGCCCCGATAAAGATAAGCAAGAAAGACAGGGGCGGCAAGGTCATAAAGTGACCCGCCCTATATGGTGAATCATATGAGCAGCAACAAAAAACACTCAGGCAGGAACGCTCCTGCAGGCAAATCAACAGCAAAGAACTCCACCCGTAAGCCTGCCAAAAGCGGCGAAGGCTTCGTGCTGTTCGTCGGCGATCAGGGAGAGGGCGCGGCACGTATAATCGTTATCGTGCTGAAGATAATCATGCTTATCATAACCACGATATGCGCCCTTGTATTCGGGGTGCTCGGTCCTATCGTCGTGTGGTCGTCGGACTTCGATCCCTCCATCTCCGAAAATCCCGCCGTGCTGATGTGGCTGATAACTTCGTGTATTTACATCATAGGCACGTTCATCATCATGATGGGACATTCACGTATCGCAGCCGTGACGGATATCATTGCGGCTGTAGGTTCGCTCGTGACATATTTCCTGTTCGTCACCGGCTCGGCTGACCCGGATATCAGCGTAGGCCCTACCACGCTTTATATGCCCTGTCTTTCGCTGACAGTGCTTGCCGTGGTGATAGCTATGCTCATCAATATCCCGAAGTGGCTGGAGAAAAAGGCGGCGCAGGCAAGGGAAAAAGCACCCTCCATCATTCAGGAGGACGACGACTGAGAAAGGAGCAGCTATGGACAGCATTATTTCCGAGGACATCAGATTTCACCTGAAAACAAAAAAGGGGGATATCGGCAGATATGTGATACTCCCCGGCGACCCCGGCAGAGTGCCGAAGATTGCCGCAAAGCTCGATAATGCAAGGCTCATCGCCAGCAACCGAGAATACACCACCTACACCGGATATCTTGATGGTGTGATGGTCAGCGTGTGCTCCACCGGAATAGGCGGCCCGTCTGCCGCCATTGCCGTTGAGGAACTTATTCAGTGCGGCGCAGACACCTTTATTCGGGTCGGAACTAGCGGCGGTATCGACCTTAAGGTATCCGGCGGCGACCTGCTCGTTGCAAGTGCGGCAGTGCGCAGCGAGGGCACGAGCCACGAATATATCCCGGACGAATATCCCGCAGTCGCTGATTTCGAGGTAGTCAGCGCACTGAAAGCCGCAGGCGACGAGCTTTCCACCGACGAGGACGGAAATCGCTGCCATGTGGGCGTGGTGCATTCAAAGGATAATTTCTACGGCGAGATAGACCCGCACGACACCGCAGTACCCGCAAAGCTGTGCAATGCCTGGGAAAGCTACGTTAAGTGCGGCTGCCTGACCTCCGAAATGGAAGCGGCTGCGATATTCTCAGTAGCCATTCTGCGCAGGGCAAGAGCGGGCGCAGTCCTCACCGCACTGTGGAACGTCGAGCGCACGAACGCCGGACTTCCCGACAAACGCTGCGACAGCAGCGAGCGTGCTATACAGTGCGCAGTGAATGCGATACGCAGGCTCATTGCTTCTGACAAGAGGGCGTGAAAATGTTCACGACTGCACTGATAGACCTTGACGGCACGATAACCGAGCCGTACATAGGTATCACGAACGGCGTGATGTACGCCTATGAGAAGCTTGGAATGGCTGTTCCGGAGCGTTCCACGCTGAGAAGCTTTATCGGCCCGCCGCTTTTTGACGAGTTCACACGCAGGGGCTTCCCTGAGGAAAAGGCGAATCAGGCTGTGCGGCTGTATCGGGAGTATTACGGGGAAAAGGGGCTGTTCGAGAATCAGCTTATCCCCGGTGCGGAAAGCTTCCTTGCCCGCCTCAAGCAGGCAGGGATATGCGTATGCCTTGCCACGTCAAAGCCTGAGCAGTTCAGCGTGAGGATACTGGAGCGTTTCGGGATAGCGAACTATTTCGACTTCATCGGCGCAGCCTCGATGGACGGCAGCCGCAGCAGCAAGCTGTCCGTGATACGCCACGTACTGGACAGCACCGGCGCAAAGCCCGAAAGCTGCGTGATGGTCGGCGACAGAATGCACGACATAATCGGCGCACATCAGGCGGGAATGAAGTGCATTGCGGTGCTTGTGGGCTATGGCAGCCGTGAGGAATTTGCGGAATACCACGCCGACTATGTTGCAGAGGATCTGGACGAAGCGGCGAGAATCATAATAGAATAGCAAAACCCCGCATGGACGTTTGCTCCGTGCGGGGGCTTTTATGTATTTATTACTTCTTGCGCTTATATCCGCAGTCGCAGTAAGGACCGCCGGAAGCCAGCGTGTATTCACGGACGAAATCAGAGGTTTCTCCGGCTTCCGCCATCGTGTAGTCAAGGCGGCACATAGCGGGGGTGAGGTCGTACAGCCCTAATTCTTTTGTAAGCTTGCAGATACCGCAGCGGGTAAAGCGTGCTTCATAGCCGCTGCCGTCCGAGTAGGGGAGAAACTCCATGTTCCACGAATAGGGGTTGCGGTCGGCGGCTTTAAGGGCGGCGGTGCGCTGCATACCCTCAATGTCCTTGGGGGTGAATTTGTTCTTTCCGCTCTTGCGGCAGAACCAGCGCGTCGCAGGCGTCATCATTGAGTTAGCGTAATACTTTGTGAGCTGCTCCACGTCAGGCCGTTTCGGCATATGCAGCAAAAATGCGCACAGCAATGCGCAATTGACAAGGTTCGTCCTGAAGCGGTCGGCTTTCTCAAATTCGGGCACCCTGCCGATTATCTTCCGGTATTCTGTCTTTGCGGCTGACGTCACCGACTTTGCCGTATCCTTGTCGAAACCGAGCGTTTCGGTAAGCTGCTTTCTGAAAGAGCCTGAAAACAGCGTCCACATTCCCATGGGCATTCCAGCGTATTTCATTTAGTATACCTCGCTTTTCTTGATTTTATGTAGAGTTACCCTTGACTAACCTATGCTTATGGCATTCTTCCTGATGTGATTATAGCACAGAACAGCGTGATTTGCAATAGGGTTACGAAAAAAATCAGGGGACTGCAATAAAACAGCCCCCTGAAAAACTATACCATATCAAACCTTGTCGAGCGCCTGTGCAAGGTCGTCGATAAGGTCGTCTGCGTCCTCAAGACCGCAGGAATATCTGACGAGATTCGGGAATACTCCGCAGGCGGTAAGTTCCTCGTCGTTCATCTGGCGGTGAGTTGCGCTTGCAGGGTGCAGGCAGCAGGTGCGTGCGTCAGCGACGTGAGTTTCGATAGCGCCCAGTCTGAGGTGCTTCATGAACTCCTCGGCTGCGCTTCTGCCGCCCTTCATGCCGAAGCTTACTACGCCGCAGGTGCCGTTCGGCATATACTTCTGAGCAAGTTCATGATACTTGTCGCCAGGCAGTCCGGGGTAATTCACATACTCGATTTTCTCGTGAGTGCTGAGGAACTTTGCAACAGCAAGTCCGTTCTCGCAGTGGCGCTTCATGCGCACGTGCAGGCTCTCCAGACCGAGATTCAGAATAAATGCGTTCATCGGCGCCTGAATAGAGCCGAGATCTCTCATCATCTGTGCGGTAGCCTTGGTGATGAATGCGCCGCCCAGACCGAATTTCTCAGCATAGGTGATACCGTGGTAGCTTTCATCAGGAGTGCACAGACCTGGGAACTTCTCCGCATTAGCCAGCCAGTCGAACTTGCCGCTGTCAACGATACAGCCGCCGACAGCCGCGCCGTGACCGTCCATGTACTTCGTGGTGGAGTGCGTCACGATATCTGCGCCCCATTCAAACGGACGGCAGTTTATCGGGGTGGCGAACGTGTTGTCCACGATAAGCGGTACTCCGTGGCTGTGCGCCGCCTGTGCGAACTTCTCGATATCGAGCACGGTGAGCGCAGGGTTTGCGATAGTTTCGCCGAACACGGCCTTTGTGTTGGGCTTGAATGCGGCATTCAGCTCGTCGGGAGTGCAGTCGGGGCTTACGAATGTGAAATCAACGCCCATCTTTCTCATCGTTACGTTGAACAGATTGAAAGTACCGCCGTAGATCGAACTTGAAGCCACAACATGGTCGCCGCAGCCTGCGATATTGAACACGGCGAAGAAATTCGCAGCCTGTCCGGAAGAAGTCAGCATAGCCGCCGAGCCGCCCTCAAGGTCTGCAATTTTCGCAGCGACGGTGTCGTTGGTCGGGTTCTGCAGACGTGTGTAGAAGTAGCCGCTCGCTTCAAGGTCGAACAGCTTTCCCATGTCCTCGCTGGTGGAATATTTGAACGTGGTGCTCTGGATTATCGGAACCTGTCTGGGTTCGCCGTTTCCGGGGGTATATCCTCCCTGAACGCATTTTGTGCCTGCTTTGTAATTACTCATTTTTTCCTCCTGAATTACTGCCGGAAAACGCACCTAAAAATAAACGCACCCCTGAAAGCTCAAAAGTGCTGTATCATGCTGTTCTGACGGCAGATGTGTACAGTTCTGGGGCAGGAATGCTCAGCGATCTTTCCGTTAATACTCAGCGTAAGCATTGCGCAGTCACCCACCTCTCAATACAACGATTATACCACACTTATCATATATTGTCAAGCCGTGCCGTATTGACAACGCCGAAGCTTTGTGATACAATGTTCATATAGTATATCAGAAATGAACGGAGGGCGCACCATGCACATGGTAAAGGCGAAGGGGATATTGTCGGCGGGCAACGGCATGAACGTTTATCGCGGCTGCACGCACGGCTGCATATATTGCGACGCCCGCAGCGCCTGCTATCACACCCCGCTGCCGTTTGAGGATATCGAGGTAAAGGAGAACGCCCCGCAGCTTCTTGAAGCGGCTCTGAAAGCCAAACGCCGCCGCTGCATGATAGGCACTGGCGCAATGTGCGACCCGTATCTGCACGCAGAAAAGGAACTGTGCATTACACGCCGCTGCCTTGAACTTATTTCAAGGTACGGATTCGGCGTGGCTATCCAGACGAAATCAGACCTTATCATGCGTGACATAGACCTCATCAGCGAGATAAACGGCAAGGCAAAGGCGGTGGTGCAGATGACGCTCACCACCGCCGATGAAAAGCTTTGCCGCATTGTCGAGCCGAACGTAAGCACCACCGCTCGCAGGTTCGAGGTACTATGCGAAATGCACGAACGTGGGATACCCACCGTGATATGGCTGTCGCCGCTGCTGCCGTTTATCAACGATACTGCGGAAAACGTGCTTGCGATAATCGACTATGCAAGGCGGGCGGGGTGCTATGGTATAGTATGTTTCGGCATGGGGCTTACGCTGCGTGAGGGAGACCGTGAGTACTACTACGCCGCACTGGACAGGCATTTTCCGGGGCTTAAGCAGCGGTATATCAGCCGTTACGGCGGCGCATACGAGCTGCCCTGTCCGGATTCGGCAATGCTTGAAAAGCTTTTCCGGCAGAAATGCACGGAATACGGTATCGAGCATGACACGGACAGGATAATTGAATTCATGCGGCAGCTTCCCGAATGCGAACAGCTTACTTTATGCTGAGCGTTTCTTTGCGCTAAACCAGCTGCTCCCTCAGCGACTGCAGGATCCTGCGCTCACGGCGGCTGACCATTACCTGCGTCATTCCGAGCAGCTGCGCTGTTTCGCACTGGGTCTTTCCCCTGAAATACCGCTGAATGATTATGTCCCTGTCCTCGCCGGAAAGTTCAGACAGGCACTGCCGCAGCGCAAGCCGGTCGATAAGCTGTTCCTCTCCTGAGGACTGCGGCACGGAAAGTTCCTCGCCGTCCTCGCCGCCGGTATTCAGCGACACGGGCGGCACAGCTGCGCATAGCGCTTCCGCTGCGTCCTCGACGCTCACGCCGAGCGCCTGAGCAATGTCGGATATTCTCGGCTCGCCGTCCGCCGAAAGCCGGTCGCGCTCATGCGCCGCCTTTACGGAGAGTTCTTTCAGACCACGGCTTATTTTCACGCTGCCGCCGTCCCTGAACAGCCTGCGTATCTCGCCGAGTATCACGGGTACGGCATAGGTCGAAAAGCACAGCCCACGCTCCGGCTCGAATCTGTCGCACGCCTTAACAAGCCCCACGCAGCCGGCGGAATACAGTTCCTCGTAATCTATCCCCCTGCCCCTGAAACGGTTCGCCAGTTTATGCACCAAGGGGAGATTGCTTTCGATAAACTCGCTGCGCTCCATCAGGTCACCAGCTTTTCCGGCTGCTCGTTCGGCTGTGAGGGGAGTGCGTGAGTACGGCAGCTGAGCCGCTTTTCCATCACGACTGAGGTGCCTCGTCCGGGTGCGCTTTTCACGGTCACTTTGTCCATGAAGCTTTCCATCACCGAGAAGCCCAGACCGGAGCGTTCCTCCTCAGGAGCGGTGGTGAACAGCGGCGTCATGGCCTGTTCGATGTCCGCAATGCCTGCGCCCTTGTCCTTTACACATATGTAGAATATCCCGCCTGAAAGCTGCCGCAGCGTTAGTTCGACAGTGCCCGTGCAGCCACGGTAGCCGTGCACTATGGCGTTAGTCACGGCTTCTGACACGGCGGTCTTTATTTCGCTTATTTCCTTTACGGTAGGGTCGCACTGCGCCGCAAATGCCGCAGCGGCGGTCCTTGCGTACGCTTCGTTCACCGATAATGACGGAAAGCATATCCGGCATTCGTTAAGCACTTCCTTTTTCATTTCTTTCAACCTCCACAAGCAGACCTGACAGTCCCGACAGCCTGATGACTGCCGCTATCTCAGGTCTGGCATTTTTTATTATGATATCCCCGCCGTTTGCGTGTACCGCACGAAGCCTGCCGAGAATAAGCCCTATCCCGCTGCTGTCCATGAAGCCGACGTGCTCCATGTCGATTATCAGCAGCTCAGGCTGTGAGCGGGCTATCACCTCGTCGAGTTCCTGCCGCATTTCACGGGCGGCGTGATGGTCGATATCGCCGTATAGTGCAGCCGTTATGCGCCCGCCGTCGTTGTATAGCTTTACCAAATCCGATTCCCCCTTTAACACCACAGACTGTCGATAAACCCTCATCTTCGTCGTCACAAGCCTAACGACAGGCACAAAGCCTAGTCGTTAGGCTTGTTCCTAGAATCTGAGGGCTTCTCGCCACTCTGTTAGTAGACTTTTTCAACATATTGAGGTATAATTTATTCTACCATATTATCTCTGAGAAAAAGGTCGTTATTCCGCTGTGCTTTATTGAAATTACGCCGTAATACGCACGAAATATGTATATTTAAGGCGGATCTGTGATAATATAGTCTTGTTAAGATCTACGTGCCGCCAAATTGTATTATTGCACAATTGAGATGTGGTGTTTATGTGCACTTCTCACAAAAAGCAACAAAAACGCTTGATTTGTATACTGAGGTATAGTACAATATAAAGGTAGGCGTATGGCTGTTTTGAACAAGGTGATAATTTGTATAAAGCATTATTTTCCCACAAAGAAATATCAGATGTTCCGGAGTATTACAGCTTCGTGAGCGACCTGCTGCGTGACAGCGCAGTCCAGAAGCTGTCTGAGTTCCCGCACCACAAGGGCACTACCCGGCTGCAGCACAGCCTGAATGTGTCGTATTACAACTATCTTTTCTGCCGCAGGCTGCACCTTGATAAATGCTCCGCCGCAAGAGCCGGACTGCTCCACGACCTGTTCCTGTACGACAGGCACGACGGCGAGCCTGCCGAGGACGAGGGCGGGCACTGCAGGCTGCACCCCAAGGTCGCATTCTATAACGCCGCAGAGAGATTCCCGCTGAACGACTGCGAAAGCGACATGATACTGAAGCATATGTGGCCCATGACCCCTCAGCTTCCCAAGTACCGTGAAACATGGGTGATTCAGCTTGTGGATAAGCTTTGCGCAATGGGCGAGGTATGCGCCCACGCAGCACGGTTCAGCCGCAGGAAGCTAAGGCTTGCGGGAGCGTTTTCGCTGATGGTGCTGGTGAAGCTTACGATTCATTTCTGACATAATAAAAGAGGCTGTGCATTTTTACACAGCCTCTCAGACTGTCGATAAACCCTCATCTTCGTCGTCAAAAGCCCTACGGCAGGCACAAAGCCTAGCCGTAGGGCTTTTTCCTAGAATCTGAGGGCTTCTCGACAGTCTGGATATAAAATTTGTTATTCGGTTCAATATTCGTTGCCTGATTTAAGCAATTCCCTGATATAGGCGAACACCTTATCCTCGCCCTCGTCCGCAAGCATTCTCAGCAGCCTTTCGAGCATTTTCGAGGTGTCCGGGTGGATAGACCGGCGAGCCTTGCCGCGCATAAAATAATCCAGCGCGTCGCTGTCGCAGTACTTATCCCCTCGGTAGATCTTGCTTGCCGCAACACGGTCGCAGAACATTTCTACGACGTATCTCAGCGGCATTTTTACCGATTTGTAGACTTTTTCCACCGGGTCGATATCCACCCAGTATTCAAAGTGGTGGCGATTCCTGCCCTTATGGTGCATCCATGCCAGAGAATATCCCTTGTCCTCACGCTCGGCTTCATTCGGGCTGCGTGTGCCCTGATAGTATTTCACGCCAGCCCAGAACTCGGTCGGCGAATATTTTGACAGGTCGTGGCGCAGTCCCTGCCACAGAATTCCGGCACGTGCGCAGTGCGCTATCACTCGGTGACGGTGGCGGGTTATTGTTCGGAGATGTCCGAAAAAAGAGCTTATCGGCATTGCTGTTCCTCCCAACTCTGCGCCGCTGCCGTGTCATGCGCAGGTCATTTTTCTGTTCTGAAGCTGCTGTTAAATATCGGGCGAAGCCTTTGGTACAGCGGAATGCAGGCCAGCACCGCTATCATTCCCTTTGCAAAGGTGAACGGAAGATTGAACATCAAAAGGCACTTGATAAGGGAATCCGCTCCGGAATATATCGCACTGTATGCGTTGATTATCGCTTCCATGGGCATCATTGTCGTGTAAAGCGGGTACACTATGAAATAGTTCGTCAGTATCCCGATGCCCGCCATAGATACTGCGCCGCAAACGCAGGCTATCACAACGTGCTTGGTCGTATGTCCTGCTTTTTGTGCGATAAGCCCCGCAGGAACGACCAACAGACAGCTCAGCAGAAAGTTTGATATCTCGCCCACGCCGCCCGTCTGCGAAGTAAATAAGCCTATGAGGTTTTTCAGCAGGCATACCGCCGCCCCTGATACGGGACCCATGGTCAGCGAAGCCAGAAGCGCAGGCACGTCCGACAGGTCAAACGTGATGAACCCCGGCATGAACGGCAGCGGGAAGCACAGGTACTTCAGCAGCACTGCGCCCAGTGCGCCCAGAAGCGCAGTGAATACCAGCTTTCGCAGGTCAAAGGTTTTGGTTTTTGCTGTGGTGTTGTTCATGTTTTCCTCCATTGTTCTGGGGAAACAGAAAGCCCCCTGCACGCACAAGCTGTACAGGGGGCGCAAATATGCACGCAGGAATGCGGTTCCACATTTGTTTTCTGATTCTTTCATCCGGACTATACCGTCGGTACCGGAATTGCACCGGTTCAGCCTTTCAGCTCGCGGACTTTCACCGCCGGTGGAGAATTTCACTCCGCCCCGAAACAGATAAAATATTCAGCTTTTACGCTGTAATATTATTATATACCCTTTGCGGGATTTTGTCAATACCCGAAATTAAGGGCAACACCGCACAAAGACCATTTATTGGATTTTGCACGTGTCTTGCTTGCATATTTTCCGTCATCTTGCACAATTCGTCCTAGCAAGGCGACAGCCTTGCGTCGTCCTCATTGTACAATCTGACGAAAAATCTGACTGCGCAATACACGCACAATCTTTGTGCGGTATTGCCTAAGGTTCGGGCGAGCGCAGAAAATTGTCAAAAAAAACCGTCAGAGATTCCGAAAATCCACCGATAATAAAGCGGCCTTGAATGCAGATAATATACCTGTGCAGCCGAAATTGCACATGGTCACCTCTAAAAACCTCCTTCACGGCAGATTTCTATTCCTTATATCATCTGCGTCGTTACCAAACCTTGAAATACATCAAGTATTACTGCGGTTTGGTGCCTAGCAGCTGATATAAGTCATGGACGAAATCTGCTCGTGTCCCGGTTTTTAGAGGCGACCACATATTAAAAAAGTAAGGAGAACACGAGCATGAAGAAGCTTTTTAGCCTTGCTGCAGCACTTGCAGCCGCAGCAGTACTCGGCATGGGTGCGACCGCAAACAACGGCGGCGTTATCGGCGATGTCGTTGGCGCAGGAGAGGATATAGTGAACGGCGTGGTAAACGCAGGCGAAAACATCGTGAACGACGTCACCGGCGCAGGCAATACCACCACAGCAGGCGGCAATACCGCTGGCGCAGGCAACAATGAAACGGTAGGCGCAGGCAATGGCGCTGCAGCAGGTACGACAAACGGCACAACATCAGGTACGACCAGCGCAGGCAATGCCGGAACAACTAACGGCACCACAGCCGGAACGACTACCACCAAGCCCAACCCCAGCACCGGCGTTCCGTTCAATATGGCGGCAGTCGGCGCAGCGGCTCTCGGCGCAGCAGGTGTAGCTGTGACCTCAAAGCGTAAGGGCTGAGATTAAGCAAATTAGGTAATTAGCAATGCGTTTTCGCTCAGGCGGAAGCGCATTGTTATATTTAGCTAAAAATATTATGCCTTTTCACTAAAAATTTTTTCAAAATGTGGTTAAAATGACAGTTGCATTTTTTCCTCGTTTATTGTAAAATAGATGTGAGGATTTAGTGTTTGCTATCCCACACATTATTTTTTTAGGAGGATCATTTCTAATGAAGTTAAGAAAAGTAATAGCTGCTATGTCTGCTGCTACGGTCGCAATTTGCTCCACCGTAAGCGCAGGTGCTGTGGTTATTTCCGACAAGGCAACCAAGCTTGACTCTTCCTGGGGCACTTGGGTTGACATGGACGCTTCCAATTTCTCTGCGGCTGATGTCCTGACAGTTTACGTTTCCGATATCGGCGACGACGCTAAGCTCTGCGTTAAGTCCAAGGACGCAGGCTGGCCCCAGCTCGCAATCGGCGATGTATATGAGACCGACGCCAGCACATCTTCCATCGTTGAGCAGGGTCTGATCGTTCTTTCTAAGGACGCAACAGTAGTAAACGTTGCTCTTACAAAGGATATGGCTTCTTCACTCAACACCTATGGCGGTCTTGTTGCAGGCGCAAACCTGACGATCGACAGCATCAAGTATGGCGAGAAGGCAGAGATCAAGAAGGACGCTCCCGCTGAGGACAGCAAGGCTGACGAGGTTAAGGCAGAGCCTGTAACCGTTAAGATCGCTTACACCGATGGCAAGACCCCCAGCTATACATACAAGGTTGGCGCAGGCGTTAAGGACCTCAAGGTTAAGGCTGCAATGACCGGCAACGTTGAGTGGAACGACTGGTGCGGCGCAGGCGTAGTAGTTACTGACGCTAAGGGCAACAAGACCTACTATCAGTGGGGCGGCGCTCAGGTATCATGGGGCTGGGACGCTGACGGCGATAAGGTTGACGATTCCAAGGACGGCGTAAAGGGCAGCACATGGGTCGGCACTATCGGCACAGACGGCGGCGAGATCTCTGTTCCCGTTTCTGACGGTGCAACTGTAGAGTTCTACTGCCTGAGCTGGGACAGCATGGCTGGCGTTGACCAGTACACCCTGACCTTCGACGCTCCTTCCGCTGAGGAGACCAAGGCTGACGACACCAAGAAGGACGACGAGAAGAAGGACGAGACTCCTGTAGAGCCCACCGAGGAGACCACTGATGTTTCTTCTGAGGAGACTGAGGACGTATCTTCCGAGGAGACCACCGACGACGTATCTTCCGAGGAGACCGCTGATGTATCTTCTGAGGAGACCGCTGAGGACAACTCCGCTTGGGAAGAGGCTGTAGCTAACGCTTCCAAGGATATCGCTGATTACCTTGACGTAGACTCTGCTAACAAGACCCTGTTCCTCAAGTATGACGACGGCAAGGTTGGCTATGCTGACGCTGCTGGCATCGACATTGCTTCTATCACTGGCGTAAAGTTCCACGTTACATTCGACGAGCTCGAAGTTGCTGACGAGTCCGTATGGATCGGCGGCGGTATCGGTGCAAACTCCAACTCCACCAGCTGGCTGCAGAACGAGTGGGGCAGAAACGATAAGCCCATCATTCCTGACCTTGAGAACGGCACTATCACATGGGACAACGGCGCACCTATCTTCACCGCTGATGATAAGTATGCTCAGCTGTGGGTTTGCTCATGGGGCGGCTCATTCGCTGTTGACTCTGTAGAACTGCTCTTCGCTGACAACGGCGACGCTTCTGCAGACGACACCAAGACCGATGACACTAAGACCGACGACACCAAGGGCAGCCCTGACACCGGCGTAGCTGGCGTAGCTGTTGCTGCAGGCGTTGTTGCTCTGGCTGGCGCTGCTGTTGTAGTATCTCGCAAGAGAAAGTAATCAATAAGTGACCAGATAGTTCAAACACTAACCGCCACCCCTTGGTTCGCCAAGGGGTGGTTTTTTGGTTTTCTGGGTGAATAAGTGAAATGAATCTGCCTGACTGAATTTTTACCTGATTTGCGTGAATCCCCCATCTGAAAGATGGGGGACATTGATTCACAGTCCAAAGCTCACGGAAAGGGCGTCGTTCACCTGCGACATTGAGTCGCTGTCCAGTTCGCCCATGCGTTCCTTGAGCCGTCTTTTATCCAATGTACGAACCTGCTCCAGAAGCACGATCGAGTCTTTCGCAAGACCGCAGGAAGCTGCGTTGAGCGAAATATGTGTCGGCAGCTTGGATTTGTCCTTCTGGCTCGTTATTGCAGCGGCGATCACAGTGGGGCTGTGCTTGTTGCCGATATCATTCTGTACTATCAGGACAGGTCTGACGCCGCCCTGCTCCGAGCCTACCACCGGACTCAGATCTGCGTAATATATCTCTCCTCGTTTAACCAGCATTGAGTGATCATTCCTTTCGTATTATGGTCGCACTGAATAATGCGGAGCGTATCAAAATCGGACACATGAGTGCGCTTATCTGAACGTGTCGGACTAAATTATTCGGTGCTTCCTTAGTTTACTCCGCTGCCCGAAGCGGCGGTTTTTGGTTCATCGTTATTATTGCCTGCGGGGTGGAAGTTATGCAGGCGGAACTTCACAATTCCGGAAGTATTTGCTCCGGCGGGGATACTGGATCAAACAGCGTTTCCCCTTATTATTTTATTCCGCTGTGCCCGCTGTCGTTACGGCGGATTTTTTCTGTTCGCACTTGACATTGCACTGCGTGCTGTGTTATTATAATAATATACGGGAAGCAATGCACTGATGGGGCATTGCGCATTACAGACGGAAAGGCGGCGGTGTTATGAACGGTGAACAGGCGAATGAGGAACGCTTCGGCTTTAAGGCAAAAGGGCAGTTCCGCTGCATATCTCCTTTTGAAAAAACGATGACTGTTGTGTCGCTCGTGCTTGGGCTGCTTGTCGAGGTCGTAGTCGTGCTGTGGATGGCAAACCCCAACACCGCATATGGCGGGACTTTTGGCGCTGTGCCGTTTGCTATCGCCATTATTGCAGGAATTACGTGGTGGTTCGTGCGTATCGCTCATTCGGGCAGAACCTACTACTATGAAGCGGACGACAGCGAATTCCGCATTATCCGCCCGAATAAGTCGGTGGATACCTATTATTACACGGACATGGACAGTATCGACTACAAGCCCATTCATTACATCAACGGAAAGCATCGGGGGTATCTGGTGACTGTCCGCACGAAATATTGTGAAACGAAATACAGTTATATCTTCTCGAAAAACAAGCTGTTCAAATCAGAAAACGGAACGCCGTTCAGCATTCTTGCAAGAAAGAGCGGTATAGCCCAGCCGGAATCCAGCGGCGACGGTCTGGAATTCCGCACCTGAAAGGAGTAAGCATGAGCGAATCGAAAAATAACGCCGAAAGCAGGATAGTCCGCCGTGGAAGCTTCCGCATAGGCTACAAAAACGAAAAAAGGCTTATAATAATATGCCTTGCAGGCGCAGCGGCAAGCATTATGTTCATGGTGCTCGGACTGGTGCTGTTTGGGGCGCCGGAAAATGTGCTTGGCTTCATGACCAGCTTTTTCTGGCTGATACCTGCAGCGCTGTGCCTTGCGGTGATACCTGCGCTGTCCTACGGCAGGAACTGCACATATTACGCAGACGAAAGCGAATTCAGAACGGTCACGCCCGCCGGCACGGATTATCTGTACTACAGCGATATCAGCGAGGTAGTATACAAGCCGATAATGAAGCTAGGCAGGAAGCGGGGCTATCTTGTGACTGTAGTCACAGGCGTCAGGGATTTCACCTATCCCTGCCTTTTCGGGCGTAATTCCGAACTCACCGAGCCGGAGCATACGCCGTTCTATCTGCTGGAGCTGAACGCCGGATTAAAGCAGCCCCAGCCCAAGGACGAGGAGCATTCCACGGCGGTCATGGCTATGTTCGCAGAAATGCAGGAACGTCAGGCGGACAGACTGTCCCGCAAGGCGAAAAAGAGTCTTTGGAAGGACTGACATATGGCTGATAAGTACATACCCGTTCGGCGGGAAAAGAAAAGACCTGCGCCGCTGCGCTTTCTGAAAGCATTCTGGATATTTATACCGCTGGTGCTCGCTGCGCTGATGTATTTTCTGCTGCCGCTGTTTCCTGATTTCACCGAATACGCCGTGTCAAGAGGGCTGTTCAGGGTCTACACCGTTCCGGTGGGATTTCTGACATCGCTGCTGCCGTTTTCGCTGACCGAATTATGCGCAGTGCTCGCCGTTCCCACTGTGGTCACGCTTATCGTGATATTCATAATACGCATGAAAAAAAGCCGCAGCAAGGGTAAGACCGCCCTCAGGGCAGGAAGATTCCTTGCGGGCTTTCTTTCGTTTGCGGCATTTATCTATATGACGGCGCACGGTGCGAATTTCTACAGGCAGAGCGTTGAGCAGCTTATGCAGCTTGATACCTCGCACTGCTCGAATGAATTTCTGCTGGAGGTCTGCAAGGACCTCGCAGCGCACGCCGCAAAAGAGCGTGAACTTCTTCCTGAGGACGAAAACGGCTGCACCGTGCTTCCTGAGGATATCTATACAGAACTGACCCGCGCGGGTAGCGGCTACGATGCGCTGTGCGGGGAATACCCGTTCCTGTGGACGGATATCTGGCGGCAGAAGCCGGTGCAGCTTTCGCAGTACTGGAGCTATACCGGCATAATCGGTATGTACTTTCCTTTCCTTGCGGAATGCAACATCAACACCGAACAGCCGGCTTTCACCGTTCCGTTCACTGCAAGTCATGAAAGTGCGCATTCACGGGGCATTGCCTTTGAGAACGAATGCAACTTTCTGGCGTTTCTTTCCTGTATCAGCAGCGAATATCCTGAGTACCGCTATTCCGGATATATGAACGCCCTGAAATACTGCTCGAACTCGCTCTGCAGCGCAGACGAAGAACTGTGGCAGCAGGCTCACGACTGCATGACCGACGGCATGATAAGGGACTTCGACGCAGGAAATGCGTACATCAGGGCGCACAGCGGCAAGGTGAAGGACGTTTCTACGACAGCGAACGACGCATTCATCAAGGCTCAGAGGGTAAAGGACGGCACGGAAAGCTACGGCAGGGCGACCGACCTTATTCTTGCGTACTACAGAAATCAGGCGGCTTCATGAGGGAACTTCAGATAACCGTTCCGCCTGAATATGACGGAGCGCAGGCGCAGTGCCTGCTGAAAGCGCAGGGTTTCTCACGGCGTGCCCTGATACGGCTGAAGCAGTCGGGCGGGCTTACGCTGGACGGCAGGCTGCTCCGCACGATAGATACCGTTCATTCGGGCGATATAATTTCAGTTCGGCTGGAGGAATGCGGGGATACGCCTGCGCCGTCAGCTGGGCTGAATGCAGAGGTCGTATATGAGGACGAGGACGTTATCGTATTCGACAAGCCGCCGTTCATGCCGGTGCACCCGTCGCAGCGGCACCGCTCGGATACTCTGGCGAACCATTTTGCGGTGGTATGTCCGGGGCTGCCGTTCCGGCCGATAAACCGGCTGGACCGCAACACGAGCGGGCTGTGCGTGTGCGCCAAGAATCAGCTTTCGGCGGCGGCACTGTCCGGCTCGCTTGAAAAGGCGTATTACGCAGTAACCTGCGGCACGCCGCCCGGCAATATCGTGGACGTACCCATAGGCAGGGCGGGGGACAGCATAATCAAACGCTGCGTAAGTCCCGATGGAAAGCCCGCAGTCACTGAATATCAAGCAGTAGGCGGCAATGAACGTCATACGCTGCTCAGGGTCACGCTGCGGACGGGGCGCACTCATCAGATACGTGTGCATATGGCGTATCTCGGCTTTCCGCTGTGCGGTGACGAGATGTACGGCGGAAGCTGCGAGGATATCGGCAGGCAGGCTCTGCACTGCGGCGAGGTGGTATTTATTCAGCCGGTAACGCATGAGCGGATACGCCTTGGATCTCCGCTGCCAGCGGATATGGCGGCATTAATTTCAGCTAGTGGAGGAATATGATGATAAAAGCAGTCATTTTCGATATGGACGGGCTTATTCTCGACACGGAAAAGCTCCTTGTGAAATACTGGTGTCAGGCGGCGAACGAAGCAGGCTTCCCCATGCAGCGTGAGCACGCACTGAATATCCGCAGTCTGGCACGGAAATATGCGATACCCTACCTGCAGGGGCTTTTCGGGCAGGATTTCGACTATGTGAAGATACGCTCCCGCAGAATGGAACTTATGGCACAGCACCTTTCTCAGCACGGTCTTGAAACGAAGCCGGGGATAAACGCCCTGCTGGACTACCTGAGCGAACAGGGCATACCTGCGGCGATAGCCACTGCGACTGACCTGCAGCGCACGGAAAATTACCTCGGACAGGTCGGGCTTCTGGGCAGATTCAGCCGGATAGTTTGCGCAGCCATGGTGGAAAGCGGCAAGCCTAGTCCCGATATATACCTTTATGCGGCGCAGCAGCTTGGGCTTCCACCGCAGGAATGTATGGCTCTTGAGGATTCGCCCAACGGAGTGCGCAGCGCAGCGGCGGCGGGGTGCGTGACGGTCATGGTGCCCGATTTGACGCAGCCGGACGATGAGCTTCTGCGGCTTATTTACGCAAAGGCTGATTCACTGGACAAGGTGCCGCAGATTATAGAGAATATTAATTCCGGCTCATATAGCAATGTTTGATGGATCAAGGGACTGCATTAAACCGCAGTCCCAATTTTCATGCAAAAAAATTCCATCGAAAAAAAGAATATCGGAACGAAAAATGCAGATAATACTTCTCGCAGCGAAAGCTGCAAAGATCTTTCTGAAAGGAATGAAAACAATGGGAACTGAATTTGCTAACAAGCACATCGGCTGCACTATCCACAACTGCGAGCATCACTGCTGCTGCGAGGATTACTGCTCCCTCGACAAGATAGAGGTCGGCACACACGAGGCTGATCCCACCGTATGTCAGTGCACTGACTGCCTGTCCTTCAAGATGAAGCAGTCTTAATGGAAGAGCGTATATTCAAGGACGAGGAATCCCTCACTCCTGACGCTCTTGCAGCCGACAAACGGGCGGAGAAGCTTCTGCTGCCGCCGTTCGTCGCAGCATTGACGACAATAAGACTTCGCAATAACAACGGAACCAACTGAATATCATTACCTGCCTGCCGGTAAAACGGCAAGCCAATGGCAGGATAAAGGGGTACGATCGGGTGTGCCCCAGACTGACGATAAACCCTCATCTTCGTCGTCACCCGCCATACGGCAGGCACAAAGCCTAGCCGTAGGGCGGGTTCCTAGAATCTGAGGGCTTCTCGCCAGTCTGAACGTAAACTTTTTCAACATGCTGATGCCGCACTATTCACGTGCGGCATTTTTGTCTTTCCTCTTGATTTTTTACGTAAAAAATGATACAATAATATATAGTGGTTATTCTATACTTTTTTTGAGGAGCAGCGATATGACTATAAAAACATTTAACATCAATTCTGACAAGACTGCATTCGTCAGGGCTTATCTTCCCGACCCTATCGCCGGACTGCCTTTCTGCGAGAAGCGTCCCGCTGTGCTGATATTTCCGGGCGGCGGCTATGAATATTGCTCCGACAGGGAGGGCGAGCCTATCGCCTTGCAGTATCTTGCAATGGGATATGCGGCGTTCGTTGTGACCTATGCCTGCAATGAGAGATTCCCCGAACCGCTGATGAATGCGGCTTACATATTCTACAAGATACGCATGAGGTCTGAGGAGTTCAGCATTGACCCGCAGAAAATGGCTGTGCTCGGCTGCTCTGCCGGAGGACACCTCGCAGGCTGTCTTGCTACGATGTGGAGCGACGTAATGCTGACCAAGACCATCGGCTGTGAGCCTGAGGAACTTCGCCCGAACGCTGCGATACTCTGCTATCCGGTAATAAGCGGTGTCACAGCGCCTCACGAGGGCAGCTTCAAGGTATTGCTCGGCGAGGAAGCTTCACGCTCCGACCTGAGCCGGCTCTCTCTTGAAAACCGTGTAACGCCGAAAACTCCGCCTATGTTCATTTGGGCGACCGCAAACGACGACTGCGTATCTGCGCATAATTCGCTGGTGATGGCTAAGGCGTGCGTTTCAAACAAGGTCCCTGTGGAACTTCACCTGTTCGACGAGGGACCGCACGGGCTTTCCACCTGCGACAAGGCTACCGGCTGGAATGAGGCGTTCTATCTGGAGAACGTCCGCCGCTGGATACCCATGTCGGGAGAGTTCCTTGCGAAGTATATGAACGTGTAAGGAGGAGATATCATGGCTATACCGGACAAGGTGCGCTACACCAAGGGCGAAAAGACCGCTGAGATAGTCGGCGGGGCATTGCTTGCGGTATATGTTGCGGTCGTCATCACGCTGATGATAATGGGTATCACCGACGGCGGGAATATCATATTTCTGGTGGTAATGCTGATAGAATACGGCGTATTTTCGATATGCTCGGTATATCCGCAGGGCTCAAACGTACTGAATAAGCCGGAAACCGCCACAGACCGTGACTTCCATAGAGTAAGGCGGGGCAGTATCATCGCAAAGTATGTGATGTCCACGGCGGTGTTCCTGCTTTCGCTGCCGTTTTTCGGCTGAAATCATACAGGCGGCGGAAAGTCCGCTCCTGCAAAATACAGAAAGGACAAAAGAAATGAAAACACCATTTGTTACCAAGGAACAGATCGAGGAGATAGCAAAGACCTATCCCACACCATTCCACATCTATGACGAAAAGGGCATAAGAGAGACCGCCCGCAGGCTCAACAAGGCTTTCTCATGGAACAAGGGCTTTAAGGAGTATTTCGCAGTAAAGGCGACCCCCAACCCGTTCATCATGAATGTGCTGAGAAGCGAGGGCTGCGGCTTCGACTGCTCCAGCTATAACGAACTTCTGCTCAGCGGTCAGGTGGGCGCACAGGGGCATGAGATAATGTTCAGTTCCAACGCAACTCCCGATGAGGATTTCAAGCTGGCGTACAAGATGGGTGCGCTCATCAATCTTGACGATTTCACACATATCGATATTCTCGACAAGCTGACCGGCATTCCGGAAACCATCTCCTGCCGCTATAACCCCGGCGGAGAGTTCAAGACCGACGGCAGCCCGAACGTAATGGATACCCCCAAGGACGCAAAATACGGCTTCACGCACGACCAGCTTATCGAGGGCTACCGCATACTCAAGGAAAAGGGTGCGAAGAAGTTCGGAATGCACGCATTCCTTGCCAGCAACACGCTGACCAACGACTATTACCCCACGCTTGCCGGAATACTGTTCCGCACCGCCGTTGAGATAAAGGAAAAGACCGGCGTGGAGCTCAGCTTCATCAACCTGTCCGGCGGCGTAGGCATTCCCTATCGCCCCGACCAGCCCGCTAACGACATAGCAGTTATCGGCGAAAAGGTAAGGGAGCAGTTCGAGAAGATACTCGTTCCGGCAGGACTTGGCAATATCTCGCTGTGCACAGAACTCGGCCGCTATATGCTCGGTCCGAACGGAATGCTCATCGCAAAGGCTATCCGTGAAAAGCACATCTACAAGGAATATATCGGGCTTGACGCCTGCGCTGCGAACCTCATGCGTCCGGCTATTTATGGGGCATATCACCACATAACCGTGCTCGGCAAGGAAAATCAGCCGTGCGACCACAAGTACGACATTACCGGCGGTCTTTGCGAGAACTGCGACAAGTTTGCAGTGGACAGAATGCTGCCGAAGATAGACATGGGCGACTATATCGCTATCCACGACGCCGGCGCACACGGCTTCTCAATGGGCTATAACTATAACGGAAAGCTGAGGAGCGCAGAACTGCTGCTGCGTGAGGACGGCTCGGTAAAGCTTATCAGACGTGCTGAAACCGCAGCGGATTATTTCGCAACGTTCGATTTCGCAAACTTCGATTTCGACGTGTGATATGCGCTGCTGAGGTGCTGACGATATGAGAATGAGAAAAAAGAAGCATCTGGAGGAGCGGCTTGAAGCCTGCCGTCCGGTAATGCTGACAATGCAGAACCAGAACGAGCACGCAAACGATCCCTTAGACGACGCACTTTTTTTCGACAGCATGAGGGTATTCGGGAACACTGCACCGCTGCACCTTGAAGTAGGCAGCGGCAAGGGCAGCTTCATCATCGAACTTGCCCGCAGAAATCCCGATATCAACTACATCGCCGTGGAAAAAACGCCGAACGTGCTCGTCACCGGTGCTGAGGAACTTGTGAAAAGCGGACTGCAGAACGTGCGCTTTTGTCTTGGTCAGGCGGAATACCTTGAACACCTGTTCCGCCCGCATACCGTGGAGCGGTTGTACCTGAATTTCAGCTGTCCGTTCCCGAAAGAAACTTATGCAAGGCACAGACTGACGCACACACGCTTCCTTGCTATCTATAAGCAGATAATGAAGCCGGGTGCGGAAATACACCAAAAGACCGACAATATGCGGCTGTTTGAGTTTTCGATAGAGCATTTCTCGAAAAACGGCTTCGCAATGAAAAATGTATCCCTTGACCTGCATAACAGCGGCTTTGAGGGGAACATTATGACCGAATACGAAAAGCGGTTCACCGATCTGGGACAGCCTATATACCGCCTTGAAGCGGTAGTCCCTGAGTGATCGGGCAGGAATTTGTGGGTGTGATATGAAGATTACGAAGATATCGGGCACTTTCCCCAGTACCACAGGGCTGACTCGCTGCAGGTACTATATGTATATCCCGGAGAAGCCGAGGGCGGCTCTTATGTTGTCGCACGGAATGTGCGAATATATCCAGCGTTACAGGGAATTTGCAGAATTTCTCTGCAGGAACGGGATAGCTTTCTGCGGCAGCGACCATATCGGTCACGGAAATTCGGTTTCCGGACCGGATATGCTGGGCTATTTCGGGGAAAGCGGCGGCTTTATGTGCATGGCAAAGGACCTGCACCGCATGAAACTCATCATGGAAAAAAAGCTGCCGGATATCCCGCACTTCCTTATGGGACACAGCATGGGCAGCTTTATTGCGAGAATATACCTGTCGAGGTTCTCCGACAACTGGAGCGGCGCAGTGATAATGGGCACCGCCGGCGGCGTTACCGGCTCAGCCCCGCTGAGAAGCCTGCTTGAAGTGCTGTGCCGGTCAAAGAGCAGCAAGTTCCGTCCTGAGTTCAGCAACAGGCTGGCTTTCGGCGTGTTCAATCTGCGCACGCCTGAACACCGCACGCATAACGACTGGCTGTCACGCTGGGAGGAAAATGTGGACAGATACAACGCAGACCCGCTGTGCACGTTCACATTCACGGTGGCTGGCTTCAAGGACCTGCTGAATGCGCTGATGTGCGCAAATTCCCGCAGCGTTATCGAGAATACCCCGACCGACCTGCCGATATTGTTCCTGTCCGGTTCGATGGACCCGGTGGGCGAGTACGGCGCAGGGGTGCGTGCTGCCTGCATGAAGTACCTTGAGCATGGGTGCGACGTAAGAATAAAAATATACCCCGGCGCACGGCATGAGCTTATCTTTGAGATAAACCGTGACGAGGTAATGCGGGATATTCTGCACTTCATCAACTCCAAAATATAAGGCAAGACACGTGCAAAATCCAATAAATGGTCTTTGTGCGGTGTTGCCATAACAAAAAAAGCCGCTGCGACGGCGTAAGAAGCTTTGTCACAGCGGCTTTGCTATTTTACTTGTTCTGGGCAATGAGCCGGAGAATGATTATTGCGATAAATGAGGCACCGCATATCACCCAGTTCATTATTACACGGCGGCGCAGTCTGTCGCTGTCGTTTTTTCGCTTATCTTCCCGTTTAGCCATTGTCAGACCTCCTCAGATATGTCTGCTTTTATTTTATCATCAAAACCGCCGCTTGTCAAGTGGACGGCGGACGAAAGGAAATCGAATGAAGCTTGTAATAGCCGAAAAGCCCTCCGTGGGCAATTCTATAGCCAAGATAATCGGTGCGGACCGCCGCAGGGGCGACGGATTCACCGAGGGAAACGGATACATAGTAAGCTGGTGCTTCGGACATCTGGTAACGCTGTCCGCTCCGGAAGAATACGACAAGCGTTACGCAAAGCCGTGGAAGCTGTCGAATCTCCCGATAATACCGGAGGAATTCCGCTGGACCGTTGCAGAGAGCGCTGCGCCGCAGTTCGAGAGATTAAAGGAACTTATGCAGCGACCGGACGTAGACGAACTCATCTGCGCCACTGACGCCGGACGTGAGGGCGAGTGCGTGTTCAGGTACGTGTATTATCAGGCGGGCTGCACCAAGCCGTTTTCCCGCCTGTGGATAAGTTCGATGACCGACGAGGCTATCCGTGAGGGCTTCCGTGACCTGCGACCCGGCAGCGATTACGACGCACTCTACCGCAGCGGACTTGCACGCAGCAAGGCTGACTGGATAGTGGGAATGAACGCAACGCAGCTATTCACTGTGAAATACCGCAATATGCTGTCGGTCGGCAGAGTTCAGACCCCGACCCTTGCAATGCTGGTCGAGCGTGAAAAGAAGATACAGCAGTTCGCTTCTGCAAAATACTATACGCTGGAACTCAACTGCGGCAAATTCAGGGCGGAAAGCGACAAGATACCCGCAATCGAAGCGGAGGGCGCAGCCGCAAAGTGCGGCAACACCGCCGCCGTGAAGTCGGTGGTGAGCGAGCAGAAGAATGCGAATCCGCCCAAGCTTTACGACCTGACGACGCTGCAGCGTGACGCAAACCGGCTGTACGGCTATACAGCGCAGCAGACGCTGGACTGTGCGCAGAAGCTTTACGAAAGCAAGCTGATAACCTACCCACGCACGGACAGCTGCTACATCACCGACGACATGGAGCAGACCGCCGCTGAGATGGTAAGGCTCACCGCACGTGCGATCACATTCGGCAAGGATTATGAGAAGCAGGGCTGCACGCCGGACATAAAGCGGCTGATAAACAACGACAAGGTGAGCGACCACCATGCGCTGCTCCCCACACGTGAGATATCGAGGTATGATTTCAGCCGCCTTTCCGAGGAATGCTGGAACGTGCTGTCGCTTATCGCAATAAGGCTGCTTCTGGCGGTATCTCCGGTGCATTCCTACGACAGCGTGACCGCAGTTCTGGAGTGCGGCGGGCGTGAATTCACCGCACGGGGAAAGACAGTGACGAACGGCGGCTGGAAGCAGCTTGAAGCAGATATAAAGGCAGGACTGAAAGGCATAGTTCAGGACGCAGACGAGGACAAATCAGACGAGCCGGAGGGCGTACTCCCGCCGCTCAGCGTGGGCGCAGCGGTGGCTGTGAAGTCAGTGAAGCCGCTGGAGCACAAGACTACTCCGCCCAAACGCTTCACGGAGGATATGCTGCTTTCCGCAATGGAGAGGGCAGGCTCTGACAGCTATGACGACGATGACGACGTGGAGAAAAAGGGGCTTGGTACGCCGGCGACCCGTGCGGCAATAATCGAAACGCTTGTCAAGCGGCAGTATGTCGAGCGCAAGGGAAAGCAGCTCATTCCCACCGACAAGGGCATACGTGTGATAGACGTCGTTCCTGAAAAGGTGAAATCAGCCGCAATGACCGCCGAATGGGAAAGCACCCTGCAGAAGATAGCAAAGGGGCAGGCGGACGACCAGCAGTTCCTGACGGAGATAATCGAGTTCACAAAGCAGCTTATAAAGGACAACGCCGGCGAAGCCAGCCGTGACAGCAATCCGTTCAGATTTTCACGGCTGCCCGTTGCGGGCAAATGCCCGCGCTGCGGCAGGAACGTGTATGAGTTCCAGAAGTCCTATTCCTGCGAGGACAGCAGGGGAGCGTGCGGGTTCTTTTTCATGAAAGAGATATTCGGCAAGGAAATAACCATGACTCAGGCGAAGCGCATCCTTGAAAAGGGCAGCTCCATCACGCTGAAAGGCTTCACAGATAAGGCGGGCAACGCCTGCAGCGGAAAATTCGTGCTGACCGACGGCAGAGTGCGTGTTGAATTTGATAAGTGAGCCGTTATCTGTGGTGTGACTTAGTTGACTGTCAGGAGGCGAGCAAATGAAGATAGGCGTTTCCACTGCGTCGCTGTATCCGCTCCATGCGGAGGACGCATTCAGGGAGCTTGCAGTGCGGGGAATAAAGACCGCCGAGGTATTCGCAAACAGCACCGGCGAGGCACGCGATCCGGTCACGGGTCTGATACTCGGCACAGCGCAGGAATACGGAATGGAGATAACCAGCTTCCACCCGTTTTCCTCACCGATGGAGTCGGTGTATCTGTTTTCCACCTACGACCGGCGTATCGACGAAATGATGACGCTTTACCGTGAATTTTTCGGAAGCATGGTGCGGCTTGGTGCGAAGATATTCGTGCTGCATGGTGCGATACTCAGCAGCAAATGCCCGCCGGAGCACTATATGCGGCAGTTCAGAATGCTTGCAGAGGCGGGGCGTGAATTTGGCATAACAGTGGCTCAGGAGAACGTCAGCTACTGTATGTCGGGGAGCCTTGATTTCCTGAAGCTGATGAAGCGGGAACTTGGCGAATACGCTAATTTTGTGCTTGACCTGAAGCAGAGCCGCCGCAGTCACCTTGACCCGTTCGACATAATCCACGAACTTGAAAGCAATATAGTGCACCTGCATATCAGCGACGGCTCAGGCGACCGCGACTGCCTGCCGGTGGGACAGGGCGATTTTGACTTCCGCAGGTTGATGCAGGAGATGTCTGCAATAGGCTATCAGGGGGCTTATATCGTGGAACTTTACCGCCAGAATTACGACACCTTTGACAGGCTGAGGGAATCCTGCGATAATCTGAACGAGTGCGCCCAGAGCCTTGGGCTGAAATAGAATAGTAAAAGGGCTGCTCTTCTGCAGCCCTTTCAGTATGTGAAAAAAGTCTACGCCCAGACTGGCGAGAAGCCCTCAGATTCTAGGAAGTGGCGTTTCGGCTAGGCTTTATGCCTGCCGAAATGCCACTGACGACGAAGATGAGGGTTTATCGCCAGTCTGTTTATTGTATATATTCCCCGACTATTCTTACCATCAAATCATTAAGCTTCTCCACCTCATAGCTGCCTATAGTCGGCTCTATATGGCTTCCTCCGATACCGCTGTCGTCTGTCAGGAAAACGTATGTGCCGTTTGTGGTGAGCGCCATGCTGCGCAGCAGAAATTCGGTCGATTTGTCTACGCCGCTGGCTGCCACGGGGATAATACGGATACCCTTTTCGGCTGCCGCTTTGGTGTACTTCACAACCTCGTCGATTATCTGTACATCATCATGGGGCGGTGCGTCAAGCACAAGGAACATCACCTTTACGGAATCCTCAGCCCAGTCGTGACCGTTCACTGCGCTTTCCAGAGCCTTATGCACCGCTTCGGGGTAGTCCCCGCCGCCGTCTGCGTACTGCTCAGCGATAGCGCCTACCGCAGCGTTAAGGTCGGTCGTGAACGGGAACTCACGCACGATGTAGGTGTCGCCCTCGTCACGGTAGAAATTCACGCTGATACGGGTCGGGATATTCGCGTTCTCCTGTTTTATGCGTGTTACAACGTCCTCAAGTTCGCATTTCAGGTAGTTCAGTTCATCTGACATCGAACCTGTGGTGTCGCACATTATCATCAGGTCAAGCGACTTTGTGCGCTGATTTTCCGCCGCAGTATCAAGCGTTACCGTCAGTTCGGCGTCGTCGCCGTTCAGCAGTACCTGTTCGGTACGGGAATGCCCGTCAAATTCCGCAGTGACCGGATATTCAGCGTTCGTAACGCCATGCGGGAAGAAGAAATATGCCATGCCGTTCTTGTCCGTCACCGATACTGAATCATCAAAGCTGACCCGTGCGCCGGAAACAGGCTGACCGTTTGAGTCTTCGACCGTCACGGAAAGTCTGCGGTCTGCAGTGAATTTCCACGCCATGGCGTATTCCGCCCAGTCAACGCTGTAATTCGGGCTGTCGTACAGACCTTTCCAGAACTCCCAGTGCTCGTTGTCGTTCCATTCGCCGCCTGTCAGCAGACCTGCGACAGCCTCCGGATAGTAACCGGGGTCCTCAATGACGGGGTCGTCAATGATTATCATGTCGCCGTCCACTGACGGTTCAGCCATAATTCCGCCGTCAAAGCCGTCTGCTCCTCCGGCAATGGCTACATCGGCGAATGCTTCATCAGCATAGGCTATATCTTCGCCAATATAATCGGCGTCGTCGCCCCTGCCGCCTATGTCCCTGCCGGTGTATTCGCCGGATTCGGCTGCAGTATCAGTCGGGGGTACGTCTGATGATTTGTCAGTGCTGTCGGAGATGGTGCTTTTCTCATCTGAACCGGCGTCCTTATCGGAAATGCCGTCAGTGGAAGCCGTTTTTGTGCCTGATGTGCTGTCAGTACCTGAAGCGCCTGACGATCCTGCGGCAGATGAAGCCGTTGCTGCTGCGGTAGTTGTGGGAGCAGAAGAGGCTTCGGAATCGCCTGAAGTGCTGGAAGTGCTGGCAGCACTCGCAGTGCTCGAAGCACCTGACGAAACCGAGCCAGAAGCATCGGCAGATGATGGACTGCCGGAAGCCGCCGAGGACAGCACGCCGTCTGCTGCGCCCTCTCCGGAAGAACAGCCGGACAGCAGAGTTACAGCCGTGAATATTGCAAGTAATGAACGCTTTTTCATGGTAAATACTCCTTTCTGTTTAGGGGATTCTGCAATTAAAACCGGATATCAGCGGAAAAGGTTGCAAAAAAAATTCGGAATGCGAAATAATCGCATTCCGAAAGGATATCTGCTTATCAATACTCAACGCACCATGGCGACCTCTTATGCCACGGCAGGTAGTTTATAGGATTCATCTTAATGCCGTTTATACGTACCTCGAAATGGCAGTGGTTGCCGGTCGATTGTCCGGTCGAGCCAACGTCGGCGATCACCTCGCCCATAGTCACACGCTGTCCCACGCTGACGTGCAGGTAGCTTGCGTGACCGTAAACCGTGATTATTCCGTTGTCGTGCTCGATCATTACGCAGTTGCCGTAGCCGTAATACCACTGCGCCAGAATGACTGTACCTGTTTCAGCCGCAAATATCGGAGTGCCGTAAGGAGCACGGATATCCACGCCGCCGTGGTTATAATATCCGCCGTAGCCGTACATCATCTCGCTTATTTCGCCGCCGTCAGAGCCGCCGACAGGCCACAGGAACTGTCCCACAGGCATATTATCCGGAATATTCGCGACAACGCCGGACGGGAGATCCTTTGTGCCGAGTGCAATTATCTGCGTTACAGGGTCGGTCACAGTCATGCGTGAAAGGACCTTTCTGCGTGTTTCTACGCCGTTGATGTAGGATACGTCGGCGGTCACACGGTCTGTTCCCTTTACGCCTTCCTGAACTATCGTGGAAGAACCCTGATAGTGCTGCGGGTCGTCAAAATATTCGGTTTCAAAGTCGGTCGCTTCGTCGTATATCTCTTTTCTTGTCACGGTGACTGCAAGGAAAGGCTCCTCCTGAGTGATGAGTATCTTGTCGCCGATGAACAGCGAATAATCCATCGAGAAACCGGGGTTCAGCTTTGCAAGCTCCTCCTCGGACATACCGAGCTTGTCGATTATGCCGAGCGGGGAATCGCCCTCGACCACGGTATAATAGGAAGCAACGCTCTTTTTCGAGGTCAGCAGACGAATTATCGAATCCTCGCTGACGATACTTCCCGAAAGATACAGACCCGGTTCGTAGGTTATCTCGCTCTCAAACTTGACCGTTTCTTCGCCGCCCTCGCGGTATACGTCGAGCAGGTCCTCAAGCGTCTGTTCTACAAGGTCCTTTGATTCAAGCGCGCCATAGAACGAATTTCCGATGTACATTCCGTAAGCGAAGCTTATTTCGGAATCCATCGAGGACAGCATTTTATCGGCAAGCTGATACTTGGTTAGGGTCGAGCCGTAGCCAACCTGCTCCACGGTATAGCTGCTGTCGAACGTGAACATTTCGGTGCTGCTGTCGAGGTATGTAATACGCTGCTGAACTATCTTTTCGGCTTCGGTGAACACCGATTCATCGTCGATGTAGCCGACAAAATCACCGTTGACAGAAAGCTTGAGCGCATATGTCATGCTGTTGGCGTAGGTCACCACGCTGAAAAGGAATACGCTGCACACCACCGGCAAAGCCCAGTTGAATATAGTGATAAACAGGCCTCGTTTGCCGAGCAGCATTCTTCCGGTCATTTTTGCGCCGGCGCTGCAGGCGGGCAGAACGCCCTTTTCACGTGCCTTTCTGATATCCGACTGACCCATGCGGAACGCCTTTGAATATCTCACGAACGGCGAAGCCAGACGTCTTCCTGCCCATTTCAGACCGGCAAGAAGCTTTTCTCCGAGCCATTTCGCGCTTTTTCCTATCGTGCTGAGCAGCCGGCTGAGCCACCCGCCGACTGAACTGACAACTATAGTCAGCACGGCGAACAGATATTCACCAAAGCGTGTAATGATCCCGTTTGGATCATTTTTTCTGTTTTCTTGTGATAACATTAGTTCTCCCTATTGCATTCTACTCACATCTGACCATCAGTTGGTCTATCTCAACTCTTTAGAGTTACTCTACATTTATTATAGCACATCTGTAACTATTTTGCAACCCTTTTGTAATCATTTTGTAACTTTTCGTCACAGCTACTTATTTAATTCATCAACAGGGTAGGGTATATCGAACACGCTGTTTATATCGAAAACGTCTATTCTCATGTTCAGCGTCATTTCCTCGCCGTCGGCTGAAATGAATGTCCCGTTCTCAGTGAAGCTGACTACATTGCCGCCAGGGTCGGTTTCAAGGGTGGTCGAAAGGCTGATGAACTGCGATATCTGTTCGGCGATACCGGGGATATTCTCGGCGTTGAGCTTTTCAGCGTCATAATCATACTTTATCCATGAATTTCCGTCCGCTGTCTTACCTGTTTCGGCGCTGTCCACAGCTTCGGGCGCAATGAAGAATATCCTGCCCTCGGCGTAGCTGTAGCGGTATTTTCTGTTATATATGTTGTAGATGTAGTATTCATCTGACGAACTTATCACAGACCACTTTTCATCGCCGCTGTCCTTATAGAAGAACTCTGCGCCGTCGCTGTACGCCTGCTGTTCCTCGCCGTTCCAGCAGCCGTAATAGCTGAACACCATCTCGTCGTTTCCGGTGAAATAGAACGAAAAGCGCATTACTTCGTCGCCGGTGTCAATATCCGTCATGGTGACCTTTGCGCTGTCGAGTGTTTCATAGCGCTCGCGTGCCTGCATGAACTGCTGATACCCCTCAGGCAGCGACGCAGAGCAGCCTGCACAAAGGCATATCGAAGCCGCTGCGGCAGCCGAAGCAATGATCTTTTTCATAGTTCCTCCAAAAAACGCAGCAGGACAGAAGCCGGTTTCAGATATGAACCGACACCTGCCCTGCCATAGTTACTTTAATACCGGACGCTGCGCCGAATTACTCGGAGAATCCGCCCTCTACAAGCTTAACAAGTCCGTCAACAGCAAGCTGCTCGTCGCTGCCGTCTGCGATGATACGGATATTTGCACCGCCGACGATACCGAGGGAGAGAATGCCGAGAAGGCTCTTTGCATTTACTCTGCGCTCTTCCTTTTCTACCCAGATGGAAGACTTATACTCGTTTGCCTTCTGGATAAAGAAGGTTGCGGGTCTTGCGTGAAGACCGACCTGATTCTTTACTTCTACATCTTTCATGCACATAGCTTAAAACCTCCAGTTAAAATTCAGTTCTGCCGTGGTTCCGGAAAGCCTGCGCCTTCCGCTGTTTTGTCTTTCTTAAGTTCTGCACTTCCTGTTAGAGATCGCAGCTTTCTTTCTGTCTTATCTCTTGCTTCTAGTATATCCAAAAAAAAAACTTCCGTCAACAGAATTTTTGAAAATTAACGGAACAAAAGACGATTTTCAGTTTTTTGCAGAATAAATCAAATTCATTTTGCTCAAGAGTTGTGGAAATTATACAAAAAATTTTCAACAAAATAATCAACATAAACATGAGTTTTCAACCGTATGCAGGAATAATGCAGTTTCACGGGTTATCGTGACCTGCATTTGATTATTTCGGGCGGGTGATTTTTCGCAGATTTTATGTGCACTTTACACAAAAGAGCGACCGGTCCTTACAGCAGGTATGATTTTCCGATAATTTTCACATTGCCGGCCGGATTGATATTGAAATCCTCAGGAAATTGTGATATACTATAAAATGTATATGTGTATGCACTATGATATGTATATGCCCCATGAAAGGAAACAAAAATGTCCAGATTTGAAAACAAACTCTGTCCGGTATGCAGAAAGCCGCTGACCGCAGATTCAGACGTAGTCGTCTGCCCGATATGCGGCACTCCGCACCACAGAGAATGCTACCTTATAAATAACCGCTGCGGCGTCGAGGAATATCACGCTTCCGGCTTTGAATGGCACGGTGCGCTTCCGTGGGAGCAGCCGCAAGCCGAAACCGACCCTGAGCAGGAAGCTGCACAGGACGTCTTTGTCGGGCAGGAAAAGAACACCGACCCGCACCACGCCGAGTACCCGTCGGGCACTCCCGACAGCCAGCAGGGCGGTATCCCGCAGGGAATGCCGATGGATCTCGAAGAATACCTTGAGCAGCTGCACGCCCAGACTATGGACGAAACAAGGGGCGAGGACGGCGTGAGCAGCAAGGAGCTGACCTGCTTCGTGGGACGTTCTGTCATGCACTATTCGCAGGCGTTCTCGATTTTCCGTGCGCCTGTCCCGCCGGGAATGAAAAAGCGCAGGACCTCGTTCAACCTGTGCGCAGGTCTGTTTGCGCCGGTACATCAGTTTTACCGCAAGATGGACGGCGTGGGCTTTATCCTGCTTGTGCTGGAGATAGCCTACTATATCCCGAACCTCATGAGCATGATGGGCATGGCGGGCACGGGGCTTCTCAGGGGCGTGCAGACGGCGACAAGCATTGTCAGCTTCGCCGTAATGGTCCTCATGTGCATTTTCGGCGACTATCTTTATTACAGATTCGCCGTGCGCAGAATAAAGCAGATACGCATGGAATTTGACGATGGCAGGAAAGAGGGCTACTACGAAGCGCTCACCGAAAGGGGAACTCCGTCGTGGCTGCGTGCGATAATTGCTATACTGGCGGTATATTTCGTTGAGGTTTGCCTTATAGTATACTTTACGCAGATAGCGCCGAACATGGCATGACGAATACTATAATATAATGTATACAGAAAAGGAAGAATAAAGAAATATGAAGCTGATAATCCAGATACCCTGCTATAATGAAGCGGAAACGCTTGACGTCACTATTCACGACCTGCCCAGACATATCGACGGCATAGACGAGATAGAATACCTTATAATAAACGACGGCAGCACCGACCGCACAGTCGAGCGTGCAAAGGAACTGGGCGTGCACCACATCGTGAGTTTCGTGCACAACAGGGGTCTTGCAAAGGGCTTTATGGCGGGAATAGACGCCTGCCTGCGCCTTGGTGCGGATATAATCGTAAACACGGACGCCGACAATCAGTACGCCGGTGCGGACATTGAAAAGCTTGTCAGACCGCTGCTTGAGGGCAAGGCTACCATGGTCATAGGCAACCGCCGCACCGATTCCATCGAGCATTTCTCGCCGCTGAAAAAGAAGCTGCAGAAGCTTGGCAGCGGCGTAGTGCGCAAAGCAAGCGGCACAGATGTTGTGGATACCACGAGCGGTTTCCGCTCCTACACCAGAGAAGCTGCGCTGAGGCTGAACGTGCTTTCTGACTACACCTACACGCTGGAAACGATAATCACGGCAGGCGCAGACCGCACAAGAATAATGTCGGTGGATATCAACACCAACCCTGAACTGCGCAAAAGCCGTCTGTTCAAGTCCATGTGGGGATATATCAAGCGTTCAAGCGGCACGATAATCCGCAACTACGTCATGAGAAAGCCGCTGAAAACGTTCCTCGGCATTGCGGGACTGTTCATTCTTGCGGCACTGGTGCTTGCGATACGCTTTATCGTGTATATGTGCCTTGGCGAGGGCGGCGGTCATATCCAGTCGCTGGTGCTGATGGCAGTTCTTGCTATCGTGGGCTTCCAGATAGGTATTTTCGGGCTTGTGGCGGACGCAATCTCAGGCTGCCGCAAGGTCATGGACGAAACGCTGTTCCATGTTAAGCGCATTGAATACAACAACACCAACAGCAATTACTCCAACTACAACCTTTGCAGCTACACCAAAGAGGAAATCAACAAGAAATGATACAGGCTCTTAAACGCTTCTACTCCAACTTCGGCGATCGGGGCGTAATGTTCATCATGTTTGCTTTCAGCGTGGTGGTGCATTCGCTGCTGTCGCTGGACATGGAGCTTCCGGCGGTAAATCCTGACGAGATAGGCGTCGCCAGCGTCGCTGCATTCTATTCCGGCAGGGACTGGTCTGCGCTGATGAGTCAGGTGTGCTATTATTACGGATATATTCAGGCGCTGTATTATGCGCCGCTGTTCATGCTGTTCAGCGACCCCTATTCGCTGTATAAGGCGTGCTTGGTCATGAACGGCGTGCTTATCAGCTTTATCCCGCTGATAGCCTACCATATCGCCGGAAAGCTCGGCATAACGAAGGTGTGGCAGAAGGTGGTCATTGCTTTCTGCTGCGGCAGCTACATAACCTATATCGCACATTCAAAGTTCATGTGGAACGAAGCTGTATGCAGCCTGCTCCCGTGGGTGCTGATGTGGGTGATGTTCATGGCGATGGATTCCCGAAAGACCGGCGCGCGAATCGCATGGTCAGCCGGCGCAGGCGTACTGTGCGCAGTTTGCTATGCGGCGCACACAAGAATGCTTGCGACAGCCGCCGCTTTTGTGGTGACGCTGCTTGCGGTGAGGATATGTATGCGGCGCAGGATACTGGTGCTGCCGGTGTTTTTTCCGGCGCTTGCAGCGTCGTTTGTCGGCGAGTATTTCATCAGGCAGGCTCTTATCGAGGCGGTCTGGAAAGGCAACGCACTCGGCAATACGCTTGAATACGAGGCGGATAAAGTGCTTGCGATATTCACGCCGGACGGCTTCGGCAGGTTCGTTAACGTGCTTTTCGGCAATCTGTATACGTTCACAACGTCTACGGTGGGACTGGGCGCATTCGGCTGTGTGGTATTCTTCGTGCTCATCATCGCACGTATCAGGGAATGGCGCAGGGACAGAAACGGCACGCTCATCGACGGCGTGAAAGTCTATGAGCCGGCCTCAAAGCACACCTACAGCGCAAGAGTCACCACGCTCGGAATATATGCGTTCCTATCTGCGGGGGCGGCGGTCATGGTGTCGGTGCTTTTCAAGTTCAATTCCGACCAGTACGGCACAATAAAGGACCTGACGATGTTCGGCAGATACACCGACAACGTTGCGCCGATAATGATACTGCTTGTGCTGATATTCCTGTTCAGATACGGCGTAACGCTGCGCCAGACCGCTGTCGCTGCGATAGTTTACGGCTGCGTATGCGTCGGATTCTTTACGCTGTCGTTTGAAACGGTGAACAATGCGGGCGGATACCGTGAATCGCCGGTGCTGGGACTTCAGCCGTGGCGTATAGGAGAGGACATCACGCAGAGTTTCACCGCAGACAGCTTCATCATCATGACGTCTGTGACGTTCTCGTTTCTGGCGCTGGTGGCTGTATTCGCCGCCTGCACGAAGAAGTCACGCAGGGCGCTGATATCCGGTGCGTGCTGCTGCCTGTTCACCTATACCACGGTGTTCACCGGCACGATATATCTTCCGCAGAGGGCGCAGGACAATCTTGAGCGCACAGAGCCTGCACGAATGGCGTCCACGCTGCTGTATAACGAAGCCGCTTCGCCGCTTATCGTTGCGTATAATATAGGCTCAAGGAATGCCGGACTGATACAGTTCCTGAATCTGAACACACGTGTGACTATCGCACGCTCGCCCGGGGCGATACCCGAAAACTGTATCCTCATAATGGACGAGGAGGACGCACTGCCCATCGCCCCCGAAAGCTGCGACTATATCGGCACCGAGGGCGGTCTGACGGCGTACGCCTGCGGCGAAACCGCACGTGACTACATCAGATACAAACGCTCTGCGGACACAGTGGAATACTTCGGGAACGAAAACAGTGAAGCCGCTGCGCCCGATATTCCAGAAATATGATATCCATGAACGGAGGTCAAAAATTTGTCTGACGAAGAAATCATCAATATGCCGGAGCCGGATAACGGCACGGCTGATATACTGCCGGAAGCCAAGCCGCTTCCCGCTGCAAAGCCGAAAGACAACATCTTTCTCAGCGACTGGTTCTTAATGCTTGCGCTTTACGCTGCGGCGCTTGTGATTCACATTCTCATGACGCAGGCGACGACTATGTTCAACCTGACGCCCGATGAATATGCAGTAACGGGTATCGCAGCCTACGCCAACGGTCTTGACTGGTCAAAGACGGTTTCCGCCGGAGGGTATTACGGCTACTTCCAGAGCATTTTTTACATTCCGGTATTCAGCCTTGTCAGCGACCCTGCCATGAGATATCATGTAATGCTGCTGATAAACGGCTTTATCATGAGTTTTGCGCCGGTCATAGTGTTCTACCTTGCAAGAAACTGGTTCAAGGTCAGAAAGCTTTCCAGCGTATTCATTGCAGTCGTGTGCGGAATGTACCCAAGCTACCTGCTGCTGACGAAATACACATGGAACGAAACGATGTGCAGCTTTTTGCCGTGGGTATTCGCCCTGCTGATGTATAAGTCGCTGAAAAGCCACAAAGATACCTCGCACAGCGTAAAGGCGGTGGTCATGCAGCAAATTTGGGCTGTGCTCGCCGGCGTTACGCTGATAGCCGCCTATGCAACTCACGGCCGTATGCTTGCGCTGACAGCTGCCGGCGTAGTGCTGGAGATAGTCGTGCTGCTGACGATGAAGCGCAGGCTGTTTTCGCTCGTCGGGTTCTTTTCCGGTCTTGCAGGAGCGTTCATGTGCGACAAGCTGATAAAGCACCTTATCCAGTCCGCATTGTGGCTCGCCGACCAGAAAGATAAGGCTTCCGTAAATACCATAGAAAATATGCTGGGCAGGCTCACCAAGATAGACCCTGAGAAGCTTGAACGCTTCCCGCAGACGTTCTTCGGGCATTTCTTCTACTTTTTCAGTTCGACGTGGGGCTTCGGGGCTATCTGCGTGGTGCTTGTCGTGTCGGGTATCGTGATGTATTACAGGACTCGTCGTAAAGCGCGCAAAGAGGTGTCCGCCGAACTTCCTCAGGGCGAAAAGCCCGCAGCCTATATCAGCACCAGTCTTGCGATATTCTGCTGGTATGCGCTGCTTGTAATGGGCGCAATATTCGTGGTGAGCGTTTCGTTCAAGGCTACCTCAACGGTGTTTGAAACACGTGCGGATACCACGATATTCGGCAGATATATCGAAAGCTTCTTCCCCATTGCGATGTTCCCTTCGCTTGTGATGATATATCGGGGCAGATTCACGACTGCGCACAGCTTTGGGGCGCTCGTGCTTGCGGCGGTCGTGTTCGTTATGACGGAGTTTATGACGGTATCCGCAGTTATAGGCGACGGCGAAGAGCCCAAGAATATCGTTGCGGCAATGATACTCGGTTTAGGACCGCTGCGTATCGGCGAGGGCATGAAAGAGAGCTTCACCGATTCCTCGTTCATTAAAATGATAGCAGTGGCGATGGCGTGCCTGCTTGCTGTGTTCATCGTGCGGCTGATAAAGAAAAAGGGGCAGTCGATGTTCAACGTTGTTGCCGTGTCGCTGATGGTGCTGCTGACCTATACCACGATATACGGCTTCAGCAACTACACCATACCTCAGGGAAAGAATGCGGCGAACGGCGCAAAATACGTTTCGCAGGCGCTTGACATGATAAAGGACTGCGAATACAACGATGTGCTGTGCTATGCGATGAAAGGCGAGCGTTATTCTAAGGCGCAGTTCCTGTATCCCGAAATGGATATCAGGCTCGCTTCAAACGCAAGCAAGCTGAAAGCCGTCACCGAACGCCCTGACTTTATACTCTCCGACAGGGAAAACAACCTGAATATGTGGATAGACGACATCTATCTTGTCGGCGACATTAACCATAACACTCACCTCTACGCCTGCTCTGAAAACGCCATCGAATGGTGCAGGGAACAGGGCCTTGAGCTGACCGAGCCGGGAGCGGTGGTCTACACGGGCGACAATATACCTGCAACGAACTCAGTCACCAAGGCTGACGGGGAATCAATGCTGCCGGAGGGCTCGGCGGTGTACACCAACTATTTCACGCTGCACAAGGCGGGAAGATACATCGTCACAGTGACCGGCGACGATATTCAGGACCTCACTGTTACAGTCACCAGCGACAAAAAGACGAACGACGTACCGTTTGAGGTCATAAACAGAATGCCTGACGAGATAGTCATTGCAATGACCACCACTGCGGCAAAGACCGAAAACATACAGGTCAAGCTGACAAACAAGTCCGGCGACGCCGGAGTTACGGTGACGGGGCTTCGTATCGAGCGCACGAATCAGAAGCCGCTCGCCGAACTCCCTAAGTCTGTCGGCGGCGTAACGATAAGGATATCCTGATATGCCGGTCATAAAGAAAGCCGCAAAGCCCATGCAGCCCGCCCGCACGCTGTGTCTTGGGTTTCTGATAATAATATTTGCGGGCGCACTGCTGCTGTGGCTGCCGATATCCTCAAAGGCGGACGGCTCGACGCCGTTTTTCGACTGCCTGTTCACCGCCGTTTCAGCGACCTGCGTTACCGGACTTATCACGGTGGACACGTTCTCCAACTGGACGGTTTTCGGGCAGACGGTCATAATGCTGCTGATACAGACGGGCGGACTTGGCTTCGTCACGATAATCACGTTCTTCAATATCGCCGCCGGAAAGAAACTGGGCTTCCGGACGCTCGCAAACGCTTCGGACGGTCTGACGGAGAGCACGTTCGAGGGCGGCCGCCGCATTTTTATCAGCATCATGAAATATTCCATGATGATCGAGGGCATAGGCGCGGTGCTGCTTTGTGCGGCGTTCGTTCCGAGATTCGGCGCATACGGCGTGTTCATGGGCGTATTCACGAGCGTTACGGCGTTCTGCAATGCGGGCTTCGACCTGTGCGGCATAACCGAGAGTTTCTCAAGCCTTACCGGCTGCAGCAGCGACCCGCTCGTGCTCATCACAGTGGCACTGCTGATAACTCTGGGCGGACTGGGCTTCATCGTGTGGGAGAATCTTCTCAGCCTTCGCAAGGAAAGGCGGCTCAACCTGCACACAAAGGCGGTATTGCTGACCTCGGCGGTGCTGACTGTCGGCGGCACGCTGTTCTATCTCGCCGCAGAATGGGGCAATCCCGAAACGCTCGGAAGCATGGGCTTCGGCGACAAGCTGCTCAATTCGTTCTTCTCCAGCGTGACTGCAAGGACCGCCGGCTACAACTCTATCTCAGTCGAGGGTATGTCGGATTTCACGCAGCTTGGCACCTGCATTCTCATGTTCATCGGCGCTTCGCCTGCTTCCACGGGCGGCGGTATCAAGACAACCACGCTGCTGGTGCTGATAATGACCGTTGTGTCCTATCTGCGCAGCAAAAATGACGTGGAACTTCTGGGTCACAAGATAGGCAAGCTTGCCGTATACCGCACCATGACGGTGACTACGCTGTCGCTTGCGGCGGTACTGCTGTGCTTCTCGGTGCTGTATTTCACCGTGCCGGAGGAAATCAGCGGCGTGCAGTGCCTGTTTGAATCAGTGTCGGCATTTTCCACCACGGGGCTTTCCTGCGGAGTGACTGCTCAGGCGGGTACTGCGGGCAGAATACTGCTCATGCTGACCATGTATATCGGCAGGGTCGGACCGGTGTCGCTGGTGCTCTCAATGCTGATGAACAGCTCAAAACGTAAGAATATCGTTGTCCCTGACGGACAAATTATAGTCGGATAATCGAAAGGAATATTACAATATGCAGACAGAAACCTTCTCCCTAGGCCCGCTGACGATGTACGTGTCGGAAAATCACCGCTTCGGCACTGACGCATTCCTGCTGGCTTATTATGCGGGAGTGAAGCCGGACAGCGTGGTCTGTGACCTGTGCACCGGCTGCGGCATAATCCCGCTGATATTCTGCAAGAATATCAAGCCGCACCTTATCTACGCTATCGACATTCAGGAGGAAGCGATAGAACTGCTGAAAATGTCCGTGAAGAAAAACGGGCTTGAAAACACGCTGCAGCCTATGCTAGCCGACCTGAGGGAGCTTGACCAGTCGCAGATAGGCTTTGAAACAATGGATATCGTGACCGCAAATCCTCCCTACATGACCAGCGGCTCAGGCTTTGAGAAGCTTGCAAGACCGCAGGCTATCGCACGGCACGAACTTATGTGCACCGTTGACGACGTGTGCCGTGCCGCAGGAAAGCTGCTGAAATACGGCGGGCTACTGAAAATGTGCCACCGTCCCGAAAGGCTTTCAGACGTGCTTTGCTCAATGCGTGAAAACAAGATAGAGCCGAAAAGCATTACGTTCGTTTATAACAGTATCCTCGACAAGCCGTGGCTGTTCCTGATCACCGGCAAAAAGGGCGCAAAGTCCGGCATGATAGTCGAAAAGCCCATGATACTGCGCAACGACGATAAATCCTACACCGAGGAGTACACAAGACTTTATGACTGACGTTGGAAAGCTGTTCGTGGTGGGTACGCCCATAGGCAATCTGTCCGATTTCAGCCCTAGAGGTATCCAGACGCTCGAAAGCGTGGATTACATAGCCGCCGAGGACACCAGAGTGACGCTCAGGCTGCTGACCCACTTCGGCATAAAAAAGCCGCTGCTGAGTTACTACAAACCGCATGAAGCAGAAAAAAGCGTGAAGATACTGGAACTTCTCGCCGAGGGAAACACGGTGGCTCTCGTCAGCGACGCAGGAATGCCGTGTATCTCCGACCCCGGAGTTTATCTGGTGCAGAAGTGCTATGAGCAAGGGATACCGGTCGAGTCAGTGCCCTGCTGTAACGCTGCGATAGCGGCGGTGGCGATAAGCGGCATTGATACCGCACGGTTCGCATTCGAGGGATTCCTGCCGGTCAACAAAAAGGAGCGGCAGCAGCGGCTGACAGAAGCCGCAGGTCTTGCGCATACACTGATATACTACGAAGCGCCGCATAAGCTGCGGCAGACGCTCGCCGACCTGTCGCAGGCTTTCGGCGCAGACCGCAGGGCGGCGCTCTGCCGTGAACTTACAAAGCTGCACGAGGAGGTGCTGCGGGGCACGCTTCAGGAACTTTGCGCAATATATGAGCAGACCGACCCCAGAGGGGAATATGTTATAGTCATCGAGGGAGCAGCCCCGAAAGCCGCCGAGGGCATGACCATCGAGCAGGCGGCTGAACTCGCCCTTAGCTACACCGAGGGCGGAATGAAGCTGTCAGAAGCGTGCAGAAACGCCGCTCAGGCTGCCGGAGTATCCCGCAAGGAGCTTTACAGGCTGCTGTCAGGCGATGACTGATCATTTTAGAAAGGAACATATGCCATGAAAACCATCAAGGAAAGAGTAGAGAAGAAAATAGGACCCACCGCAAAGGTGGTCGTTCCGATAATCACCGCAGTGCTTGTCGTTGCGGGCGCAGTTGCGTATATCTGCCTTAAGCTTGCAGATGAAATGCGCAACAACGAGAAATGGAAGGACTACGACGAATGCGGCTGGCACTAAGCTGCAGCTGCGGCGATATTGAAAGCTTTCTGGGACAGTATTCCCACTTCGGCGCACCGGTGAAGGATCTGTCGCGGTTCTCTGCACTGTGCCGTGAGTTAGGCGACCCGCAGAACGGTCTGAAATATATCCACATCGTGGGGACGAACGGCAAAGGCTCTGTCGCAGAATACTGTACCTCGGCTCTGGCTTCGGCTGGGTATACCGTCGGGCGGTTCACTTCGCCGTATGTCACGAGCGTTTGCGAGCGCATAGCAATAGCTTCTGCGGGTGAAGAATACGAGATAAGCTGTGCGGACTTCGCACGGCTTTCTTCCGTTGTGGCTGACGCTGCGGAAAGGTGCGGGGAACTGGAGTTTTCGCAGTTCGAGATAATAAATGCGGTCGCTTTTCTGTATTATAAGGAAAAGCGGGTGGACTATGTTGTGCTGGAAGCGGGAATAGGCGGCACGCTTGATTCCACGAACGTGATACCTCAGCCGGAATGCGCCGTGCTGACCTCCATCGGGCTTGACCATACAAAGATACTCGGCGATACCGTGGAGAAGATAGCGTGGTCGAAATGCGGCATAATAAAGGGCGGCTGCGCAGTCGCCGCTGTCGGCATTCCTGAGGGCGCAATGCAGGTGATACGCAGGCGCTGCGAAGCTACCGGAGCAAGGCTGGTCGTTCCGGACGAAAGCGGCGTAAGGGTGCTTGAAACGGGCATACACGGCAGCCGGTTCAGCTATAAAGGGACTGAATATCGCCTGCGCATGGCGGGGAAATACCAGATAACAAATGCGCTGACGGCTATCGAAACGCTGAGCAGTATCGGCGTACCGCAGGAGCATATCCGTGCGGGTCTGGAGCGTGCAGTGCTGCCCGCACGAATGGAGCTGCTTTCCGGAGGATTCCTGCTTGACGGCGGGCATAATCCTCAGGCGGCGCAGGCGGTGCGCACTGCGCTTGAAAGCTTTGCCTGCGCGAAGCCTGTCGGAATCATCGGCATGATGAACACCAAGGACAGCCGTGCGTTCCTTGACGTGATACTTCCGTGCCTTGATACGGTGATATTCTGCGACGGCTTCTCCGAGGGCAATATTCCGGCGGAGCAGCTTGAAGCCGTCTGCAAAGCGGGTTCGGCGATATTCCACGACCCTGCTCAGGCGGTGAAATACGCAGAGAGTATCGCAGCGGGGCGGCTAATTTACTGCGGCGGGTCGTTCTATTTTGCGGCTGAGGTCAGGAAGCTGCTTCTAGGTAGGGCGTGATTTATGAATACTAAAAGCTGCCGCAATTTGCTACGGCAGCTTTTTTAGTGCGTCGATAAGTACTCCTTCAACGTCCTCTTTCAGCGATCGTATCCTTACCAGACGGTTACCGAAAATCGCATTTTTGAGTGCGTCGTTTTTCTTCGCCCGTTCTGATTCGTGACTGCTGTCGTCAAGTTCCAACAGAAGCACGATGTTCATGTCGTAGTCGCACAGCAGAAAATCAACATGCTTTGAGCGTATCTTGTTGAACCACTTCTGCCAGTCCTTGGTGCCTTTTTTGATGGATACGATATCCGCAAGCCTGACCTTCGGGCATATCTGAAGTTCAAGCTTATCGGCGACCGGCTTCAGTATGCGGTAGAATGACCGCTCACGCTCGGTGAGTATCGTTTCGTTTATTTCATACGGCAGCCTCTCGTTCAGCCGCAGGAGTATCCATATAACCACCGCAAGTATTATAAGTCCTGCGGCGAGCCACGGTATATATTCCATAATGTCCCTCCGGTATATTGATGATTGCCTATATTGTACCACATACCCATGTGTAAACTGCGCCGATATGGATACAGTTTCCGGCTGACTGTTTATTCCTGTGCAATATTCCGCCCAAATTCTCTGAATAATCAAAAAAAGCCCTTGACAAAAATGAAGCATGGGTGTATAATACTATTACGCTTTAGAGATAAAAAGCATAAAAGTACTAAAGTACAAGGAAAGGACATACGGAAATGAAAGAGATATCAAAGCTTATGGATTACAGGTCAGATATCAAGATAGTTGACGCAACGCTGCGTGACGGAGGGCTTGTAAACAGCTTCCGCTTCACGGACGAGTTCGTGCGGGATCTGTATATGACGAATATCAAGGCGGGCGTGGACGTGATGGAGTTCGGCTATAAGGCTTCTAAGGAGATGTTCGACGTCAAGGATTTCGGCAAGTGGAAATTCTGCAACGACGAGGATATCCGTGAGATAGTCGGTGAGAATAACACCGACCTCAAGATAGCCGTAATGGCTGACGTCGGCAGGTGCGACTACAAGAACGACATCAAGCCCCGCTGCGAAAGTCCGGTTGACGTTATACGGGTGGCTACCTACCTGAACCAGATACCCGCCGCAGTCGATGTTATCGAGGACGCAGCTGCAAAGGGCTACGAGGTCACCTGCAACATCATGGCGATATCCAATGCGCAGGAAAGCGACATGAGGGTGGCTCTGGATATTCTGGGTAAATCGCCGGTCGATGTGCTGTACATCGTCGACAGCTTTGGTGCGCTGTTCCCTGAGCAGATAGCACGTATTTCGTCGCTTTACGGCGAATTTGCCGCAAAGTACGGCAAGAAACTCGGAATACACGCCCACAACAACCAGCAGCTTGCATTCGCAAACACTGTCGAGGCGGTCGGCGACGGCGTTGACTGGCTGGACGGTACCTATTCAGAAATGGGCAGAGGAGCCGGAAACTGCGCGATGGAACTGCTTCTGGGCTTCCTCAAGAACCCGAAATACAACATCTACCCCGCAATACAGTTCATCGAAAAGCACATGAACAAGCTGAAAGAGGACGGCGTTGTGTGGGGCTACGATATGCAGTACCTGCTGACAGGTATGCTCAATCAGCACCCAAGAACGGCTATCCAGTTCACCAAGGACAAGCGCAGGGACTTCTCGGAATTTTACAAGGAAGTTACTTCGCAGGAGTAAAAACGTCGGACGCCGATAAACCGATTTCTTTGTCGTAAGGCGTTTTTCGGCAGCAGCTTTGGTAAATTGCCGAAAATCACGCTTGACAAATCTGCAGGGAAATGCTATAATAATATCGTTAAACATGACCTGCGGATATAGTTTATCGGTAAAACATTAGCTTCCCAAGCTGAGGTGGTGGGTTCGACTCCCATTATCCGCTCCAAAATATTGATCCCCGCCAGATGGCTCTGTGAGTCGTTTGGCGGGTTTTTGTGTTATATTGAACCCCCGTTTAGTGCGGGGGGTTGCGTTTATAAAGAAAACCGCCCCGATCTCCCGGGGCGGTTAAGATAGTGGTCATCTGGCAGGCGTCCAATTCTCCTGCATCTCTCGGGGTGCTCCCCTGTCAAGCCATCGGCGTGTGGACGTGGACGTATTCTTCCACCTCAGATAACCTACTAATATCTTAATTATGGGAACCTCTAAAAACCGGTTTGAAAAGGGAAAATGGGTAGAGTGCGCCGAATGCGATGAAAGCCGACGAAGTAAGGCTGTATGCCTTACGAGGAGGTGCAACACGATGTTGCAGAGCGAAATAACCGGGCGACGGCATGGACGCCGTCGCATCAGAAATTTTGCTCGTTGAAAGAAGCAGGCGGTGTGCTATACACATTTTCACTCAAACAAGGTTTTTAGAGGTGACCATATATTATATCACCCCTGCTGCCTGCAGTCAAGGATGGGCTATTTATACGATATGCGAAAAAGAACCGCTATTCTGTGAATTTTGCAGTAAAATCCGGTATCAGCCGATGTACCATGAAGCTGCGGACGAACCGGCAGCACTCAGCCGGACGCCGTAAATAATGCAACAGGAGGTACATAATGGACAACAACATCATAGTGGCGATATTGTCGCTGATAGGAACGCTCGGCGGCTCTCTGGGCGGTATATTGGTGAGCAGCAAGCTCACGGCTTACCGCCTTGAACAGCTTGAAAGCAAGGTCGCAGAGCACAACAATTTTGCACGCAGAATGCCGGTGATAGAGGAGCAGATAAAGGTCATAAATCACCGCATTGAGGACTTGGAACAGGAGGAAAAACACCATGAAAATTGACTGGAAAAGAAAGCTTACATCAAGGAAGCTGTGGGTGGCGGTAGCAGGCTTTACAGCTGGACTTATCGTAGCGTTCGGCGGCTCTGAGGGTACTGCGAACACGGTATCGGGCTGCATACTGAGCGGTGCTGCGGTCGTTGGCTATGTAGTAGGCGAGGGTCTTGCAGACGGTGCTCACAAGGAGGACGACAATGAGTAAATACGCAGGAGTAGACCTCAGCCGGCACAACACCAACATAGACTACAAGCAGCTTAAAACCGCCCGAATAGACGGCAGGGCTGTGAAGTTTGCGATGTTGCGCAGTTCTTACGGCTGTAGTAAGGACGAGTTATTCGACCGGCATTACAAGAACTGCAAGGCTGTGGGGCTGTATGTTGGCGCATACCACTGGCTGAAAGCACAAACGCCCGAACAGGCAAAGCAGGAAGCCGAGTGGCTGTGCAAAATGCTGCGGGATTATGAGTTGGATTACCCGCTGGCTCTGGACTTTGAGGACAGCACCCTGTTTGCGCTTGGACTGACTAAAGAGCAGTACAGCGCAATCGTGAAGGCGTTTATGCAGGTGCTTATTAAGGCAAATTACTACGTCATACTGTACACAAATCCCGATACTATCAGGCAGCGGCTCAAGCCCGAAACGCTCCGAAAGTACGACCTCTGGCTTGCCCACTGGACGCATGGTAGGTCGCCCGACCAGTTCGGTCAGACCATGTGGCAGTATGCGTCTTACGGTACGGCTGCAGACGTGGCGAGTGGGTACGCTACTGACGTTGGCTCTGTCAAGGGTTCTGGTGGTCCGATTGACGTCAACTTGTCCTACGTGGGCTATGCTGCGAAAATACGCAAGCTGAGAAAAAATCAGCCGATGTATATTGTCACTGCGACTAAATCAGTCGCTTCGGGTGAAGTCGAGAACGCTAAAGCGCAGGCGGCAAAACTGGGGTTTGCGGTTTCGGCAATCAGACGATAATGCAGGCGAAAAAATGCGAATAACGCATTAATATAAAAGTAACCCCCGCCAAGCAGCTTAAACAGCTATCTGGCGGGGGTATTCTATGGAGCTGGGAATGGGACTCGAACCCACGACCTGCGCATTACGAATGCGCTGCTCTACCAACTGAGCTATACCAGCAAATAAAAGGGACACTCTGCACGAACGCAAGGAAATTTTCAAAAGGGCTTGAAAAATCCGGCTCAGTGTGCTATAATAAAATAACAGCGTGTATCGGAGCCGACTGCTGCGGGGACGCTGAACAGCAATCCGTCAGAATATCGACTATATTATTATATACTTTCTTTGTCGATTTGTCAAGTACAAAAGGGGTGATTTTTTATAAATCCCGGAAAAAAATTGATCCGCATCGTCGGAATGGTGGTGAGTGCGCTTCTCGGAGCGCTCTGCCTGCTTATGCTTCTTACGGCGGCGATCTTCGGCTCGGCTGGGGCTGTGAGTATTTTCGGCTTCAATATCTTCATATGCGAGAGCAGCGACTACGACAGCGTTCCGGCAGGAAGCGCCGTTATTGCCACACAGTGCGCTCCGTATGATTTTGAGCCGGGTAATCTGGTGCTCTATTCCACCGACCCGATGAACAAGAACGCTCAGCTATCAATGGGGTATTATTCAGACTTCAAAATGATGGACGGCGTGTATTACCTGTCGCTAGTGAACGGCGACGATACCACTGTCATAAGCGAAACTGCGCTTATCGGCAAGGCAGGGTGGTGCAGCCTGTTCCTCGGCGAGTTCATCTCTTTCACCAAGACCCCGTGGGGAGTATTCGTGATGGCGGTGATACCCTGCGCACTGCTCCTGCTTATCGATCTGCTTCGTGCAAAGTCAGATGAAAAGCCGCTTCCCGAAATAATCCCACAGGTCAAGAACCCTGAGCAGGAACCGGTCAAGCCGCAGATACTTGTCGGCAGCGGCGGCGACGCTTCCTATAAGAAAAGCGGTTCAAGCGGCAGAACCCCTGCTTCTGCAGACAGCGTGCTGTTCACCTATGGTTCAGGCAAGAAATCAGCAGGTCAGCAGAAATCGCCTGCGCCGCTCATGTCGGACGCCGACGTGCTGTCGCTGCTGAATGCTCCGTCAAAGAAGAACACGCCAGAGAAGCCCGCAAAGCCTGAAAAAGAGGATAAGCCCACGCTTCCCGCACCTGTTGCAGCGAAAAGGTACATAGACAACACTGTCGCCGCACCTGCCGAACAGGCTCAGGAAAAGCCCGAGCGGGCAGAGCGTTCGCTGTTTTCCGACAGGGGTAAAATGGCGGGTAAGTCTGTGTCAAAGCATACCGCAGAGCTTCCCGACATGAAAAAGCAGAAGAACAAGCGTCCTGACGCATTCTTCGCGCAGTCAGAGGCTCCCCAGATAGGCAGGGGAATGGCGGGGAAGCAGGCAAGCAAGTCTATCATTGATTTGGAGGACGCATTATCCTCCGCTCCCTCGCGCAATGCCAAGGCGGAGAACGGCAGGAGAAGCGCAAATATTCTTGCCTCAAAGAACCGCATGGACCTTATCCGTGAAGAGGACGACCCCCGTGACAGGTCACGCTATGAGGTGGACGACATACTTGCGGGGCTCGAACGTGAGCATAAGAAATGAAAAATCTGATCACCATAGCCGCAGCGGCGGGAATAGCGGTCGCTGCGGTACTGGGCACGATATTCGCCGGAGATGGCGGGTATCATATTGCCGGTGCGGCGGCGGCACTTCTGTGCTGTCTGCCGTTTTTTCTGTCGTTTGAGAAGCGTGCGCCAACTGCCGGGGAACTTGTCCTTGCGGCGGTAATGACGGCGTTTTCGGCGGCGGGAAGATTCATATTTGCGCCATTGCCGTTCTTTAAGCCTGTGTCGGCGGTAGTCACGCTGGCGGGCAGGCATTTCGGGGCGCAGACCGGCTTCATGGTCGGCGCTCTTTCGGCGGTGATATCGAACATCTGGTTCGGGCAGGGACCATGGACGCCGTTTCAGATGCTTTGCTGGGGGCTTATCGGCTTTGCTTCGGGTGTGGGGAGCAGGCTGCTTAGCAGGACTGTCCCGCTGTGTATTTTCGGGGTGCTGTCGGGCATCGTGTATTCGCTTGTGATGGACGTATGGACGGTGCTTTCGATGAGCGGCGGCTTCTCGGCGCAATTGTGGCTCGCTGCGGCAGTATCTGCGCTGCCGGTCACGGGTATCTACTGTGCGTCGAATGTGATATTCCTGCTGCTGCTCAATAAGCCGCTCGGCAGGCGGCTGGAGCGGCTAAAGACCAAGTACGGGCTGTTCTCTGCGGGCAGCGGGGAGAGCCGCAGCGAATAAACGGGCAATGCGCAGTATCCCTGTTAGAGCCGCTGTAATGTGGCTTCGGTGCGGCAGTACTGCGTTGTGAGCGTATCTCGGAGATATTCCCCAGAAAAATATTTGCGAATTTTTCAAAAATGTAGGTTTGTCAATGATTTTGTACACGGTAAATAGAAAGAAATTCAATGGGAGAAAGCCAGCCCAGAGGACG
>CAKSEC010000016.1 GCA_934446355.1 uncultured Oscillospiraceae bacterium
ATATGCTGTATACTTAAAAGGCAGAAATTCCTGTAAATCCGAGTGCAGAATAACTATAATGACGCCGGACGTATACATACGGCCCGCCGCTTGCTGTATCTCCCATAAGCGAAGTACGCAGGGTGCTCGACTATGCCGTGACAGAGATACCGCCGGAAAAGATACTGATGGGAATGCCGAATTACGGCTACGACTGGACGCTTCCGTTCATGCGGGGGACTCCCGCACGCAGTATAGGTCTGAACGAAGCGGTCGAACTTGCGCTGAGGTACGGCGTGGAGATACAGTTTGACGAAAGGGCGCAGGCACCGTTCTTCTATTACACGGATAACGGCGTGCAGCACGTGGTGTGGTTCGACGATCCGCGCAGCATTGAAGCGAAGTACGCTCTGGTGGACGAATACGGTCTTGCCGGCGTAAGCTGGTGGACGGTCAACCGCTGCTATGTCCCCGGCTGGCTGGTTCAGCAGAATTATTATGATACGGTGAAGCTTTGATAAAAAAATACCCCCAGCCGAAGCTGGGGGTATCGTTCGTCGAGTTACAATTACTTGAGCTCTGCGAAGTACTTGATAGTTCTTACCATCTGAGATGTATAAGAATTCTCGTTGTCGTACCAAGAAACTACCTGAACCTCATAGAGGTCGTCAGCGATCTTAGCTACCATTGTCTGAGTAGCGTCGAACAGAGAACCGTATCTCATACCGATAACATCGGAAGAAACGATCTGATCCTCGTTGTAGCCGAAGGACTCGGAAGCAGCAGCCTTCATAGCAGCGTTGATGCCTTCCTTAGTAACGTCTGCGCCCTTAACAACAGCGGTCAGGATAGTGGTGGAACCTGTGGGAACAGGAACACGCTGTGCAGAACCGATCAGCTTGCCGTTCAGTTCAGGGATAACCAGACCGATTGCCTTAGCAGCACCGGTGGAGTTCGGAACGATGTTAGCTGCGCCTGCTCTTGCTCTTCTCAGGTCGCCCTTTCTGTGAGGACCATCGAGGATCATCTGGTCGCCGGTGTAAGCGTGGATAGTGCTCATGATACCGGACTGGATAGGAGCATAATCGTTCAGAGCCTTAGCCATAGGAGCGAGGCAGTTGGTGGTGCAGGAAGCTGCGGAGATGATGGTGTCATCAGCAGTCAGGGTCTTTTCGTTTACGGAGTAAACGATGGTCTTGAGGTCGTTGCCTGCAGGAGCAGAGATAACAACCTTCTTTGCGCCAGCGTCGATGTGAGCCTGTGACTTCTCCTTAGAGCAGTAGAAACCAGTGCACTCCAGAACAACGTCAACGCCAATCTCGCCCCAAGGAAGCTCGTTAGCCTTAGCCATAGCGTAGATCTTCAGGGTCTTGCCGTCAACAGTGATGGTACCAGCCTCGTCGTCAGCGGTAACGGTGTGAAGATTCTCACCGATCTTGCCGCAGTAGCCGCCCTGAGCGGTATCGTACTTGAGAAGCTGAGCAAGCATAGAGGGCTTGGTCAGGTCGTTGATAGCTACTACATCGTAGCCCTTTGCGCCGAACATCTGTCTGAATGCAAGGCGTCCGATACGGCCAAAGCCGTTAATTGCAACTTTAACATCTGCCATTGGAATATTCCTCCTGAGAAATAATTATTTGCTCCGAACGGAGCCGCAGATACACCCGCCTGCAGAACCAGAAGCCCTGCAATACGGACATACCATTACATATTCATTATACTAAAAAATTCAGATTTTATCAAGATGTTTGCCGAAAATAAATTGCAGACTTTAATAAAATTTCTTCCTGCATTTTTGTGCATTCTGACGAATCACCGCTCACTCCGCTTCAGAATATTCGCAGGAGAAGCCGGTGAATTCGGCGTCGCCCTTTACTGCGTAAAGTCCCGTCATAACGCCTGTGAAGCCCTCTGCGACCTCGCTTGAAAGATACTTGGTGCTGCCGTAGCCAAGCTGCGTTTCTGCGCCGTCCTGCACGGCAAAGAACTTGTACCCGAAGCAGTCAGCCCTGATGATCAGCTGTGCAGAATCGCCGTTTATTTTCACGGCGTTCTGTCTGTGCTTTATCCCGCCGATATTGAGCATAAGCACTGCGCTGCAGCCGTCGCCGTCCTTTTCAAGGAACAGGTCGTAGTGCTCGTTTTCGGTGATGAACACCGTCAGCCCGCCTGCTGCGCCGTTCCCGCCGGATATCCGCACATTGCACTTCATCTCCATGTGGAAGTCCCGCTGGCGCATTGCAATGAATGTGGGCGAATCCACGTCGTCAAGCGTGGTATCTGTTCCGTGCAGCAGTGCGCTGCCGCTTTTCAGTTCGTAGTTTTCGGGGCGGGGCTTGCGCATATAGCACCATTCGATGTTCCAGTCGGTGTTCTCGAACGTGAACAGCCGCTGTTCGTTCTGGGTGTGCTCTCCCGGCATTTCGTAGGTCTTGTCGGTGGTTCCGTCCCTGCCGCAGGTGAACCAGCCGTCAGCGCCGAACTGCACGGGCGTGAGGAACACCTCTCTGCCGAGGTGGTGATAAGGCCGCCAGATGTGCTGCTGACGGAATCCGAGCGACAGCACGTGCCAGCCGCCCTGCCTGTCCTGAATTAGGTCGCCGTGACCTATGCCCTGAATGATGAACGGTGCCTTGTTGCGGTTAGTGAGCACGGGATTGTGCGGGTTGCTCTCGAACGGCCCCCATACCGAGCCGGAGCGTGCACAGGTTATCATGTGACCGTATTCCGTGCCGCCCTCTGCCGCCATGAGGTAGTATGTGCCGTTTATTTTGTAGAGGTGCGGGCTTTCGAGGTATCTTCCGCCTGAGCCCTGCCAGATACAGCGGCTGGGGGAAAGCTTCTTTCCGGTGGCTATGTCTATTTCGCACTGTACAACGCCGCCGACGCCGTTATCGTCTGCGCCGTTGCTCATGAAATACGTCCTGCCGTCCTCGAAGTACAGCGACGGGTCGATGCCGCCCTGATCGACATAGACCGGCTCGGACCATTCGCCGTGGATATCGTCCGTCCAGACGTAGAAATTCTGGTGGGTGGTGTCGTTGGTGGTGACCATGTAGAATCTGCCGTTATTGCAGCGTATTGTCGGCGCAAATACGCCGCCGGAGCTGTTTATTTTGTCCAGCATCACCTGACTGCTTCTTGTGAGGACGTAGCCAAGCTGCTTCCAGTTCACAAGGTCGTCGCTCTCGAACAGCGGAACGCCGGGGAAATACTGGAACGAGCTGCACACAAGGTAGTACTTCCCGTCATGGAAGCACACGCTGGGGTCGGGATAGAAGCCTTTTATTACCGGATTATTGTAGGTCATGGTGGTATTCCTTTCGTTATGTCATGATAGTATTTTTATTATAGCATGATGTCGCCGGCAATTCAACACATTTTCGGACGGAGAATAGCACAAATCGGACATGATAAGCAAAATGGCGAGAAGCCCTCAGATTCTAGGAAGTGGCGTTTCGGCTAGGCTTTGTGCCTGCCGAAATGCCACTGACGACGAGGATGAGGGTTTATCGCCATTTTGATGGCGGGGATTTGAGTGCTCCCCGCCGTTTTATCAGATATTATCGTCTATCCAAGCCGCTCTCTTAGTCAGAAAGTCCTTCAGATACTGCACCTGCAGTTCGTAGGTGTTGGCGTTGTAGTTCGCCCATGAGGAGTACCCCGGCTTCTGGTCCCATATCTTCCAGACATTGAAGTTCTCCTGCTGGGAGGGATATATTTTCTCCGCATAGTGGTCGATACTGGTCATTGCTGCGGAAAGCAGGCGGTCACGTACCTCGCCCCAGCGTTCACGCAGTCTGCTGCGGAACTGCTCGTTCTGCATGAGATAGTTGCCCCACGACCTTGTGACATACGCTTCGTCGTCGTCAGAGCCGATTATCGTCCACGTGTTGTAATACTGATTATCCACCACCAGATTGCCGAATGCAAGGTCGAAGTCCCACACGGGACCCATTTTCAGCTTTTCGCCGACTTCCTTGGTGAAATAGCAGCTTCTGCGGAATGCGCTGTCGGTGTTGTTGGTGAGCTCCTGAATAATCACCCAGTCGCAGAAGCTGTCAATGTCGATATATTCGGCGAGGTCGCCGCCGTTCACTATCGCATTGTCAGCCGCATTGAAGCAGTCGATTATCGCCTGCCGCTGGCTGTCGGTCAGTTCGTTGGGCTCAGGCTCTCTGAATGTGATATAGCGCAGCATATCCGAATCCACGTGGAAGTAGTCCACGCCCTCGACGTCAACGTTATCATCAGAGCCGCCCACCTCCAGCAGGTAGCCGCACTCGCCGCCGTCAGGGTTTTCAGTGATATCTACACGGCTTTTGGCGGCTTCCATATGCTCGCCGATAGAGTACACGCCCTGATATTCGCCGTTGATGAACAGGTCGACGGGGTACTGTGTGGGCACCCAGCCGAGGTTATCGAGCGTGCGGCTCATGTCGTAAGCCACGGTGTCCCTCATCAGCGACTTGTCGGCGTAATTCGACAGCAGTATCCAGTCCTTGTTTGCGGCAAGCCCCAGTACCTCGGCCTTTTCCTCAAGCTTTATCTTGTAGGGCTTCTTTTCCCACTTCCACGTGGAATTACCTCTGCCCCGTATCTTTCCCTTTACCTCTGCCAGACCCGATGGGTATTCAGGGGATTTTGAGATGTCGATGGAAACGCTCATTCCGATGTGCTCAGTCCGGCTGATGTCGGTAACGCTTTTCCCGTCGTCAAGAGTTATATTGACGATAGGAAGAAGTCCCTCAGTGCGCTGCGTGATTATCGTATAGGTTTTCTTTGCGCCGTTCACGTCCTCGACTGTAAGCGTCTGCGCTTCGGTGAGGTCGGCGGCGGCGCTTCCCTCAGAACTGCCGAATCTGCACACGCCGTTTTCCGCCTGCGCAGATAGCGTGGAGCTTTTCAGGACGCTGTCCGGCACATAGTCGGTGCTGTAGGTCACCGAAGTATAGGCGCAGCCGCTCTGCTCGTCTATCGTGTATTCAAGCGTATGCCCGCCCGCAGTCACTGCGCTGACCGAGGTCAGCACGGCGCAGTATCCGTCGTCGTTGTACTCCTGCGTATCCTGCGGTTCCTGCTCGGTCTGCGGCTCAGAGCCGCTTTCCTGTTCGGAGGTGTGCTCCTGCGTTTCGGGCTGTGAGGGTACGCTTATTTCTTGGGTAGCTTCGGCGGTCTGCCCGCTTTCGCTTATTGCTTCCGAGCCGCCTGAATCGGCGGGAGCGGAGCAGGCGGTCAGCGATAACACTGCGATAAGTGCAGCCAGCTTTTTCATGTTTTTCATCAAATGTAATTACCTTTCTAAACCTAATATCAGGCTGCTGCGAACAGACGCACCAGCCTGATTTATTACTTTTCAGCGAGAATATTATTTCTCAGCCGTGCTTTCCTTATCAGCTTCAGCGGCTTTCTGCGCTTTCTTTGCGAGCCGTTTTCTTCTGATAAGTATTGTCCAGAGCACAATATTTATTACTGCGATAAGCGCACAGCCGCCGATTATCAGCATGGGAACGAGGTCCATAGTCTGCAGCTGAACGCAGAACGAGCCGCTGCCGTTTTCAAGCGCAGGCTGGTCAACGATGAGATAGTTGCCGTTCTGCGTGAAATCCACCTGCTTCCATGCGCCGTTAACGTACTGCAGAACGTGCAGCGTGCCCTTTCCCTGCGGGGCATAGAACCGAAGTCCGGATATGCTGCCGTCTGCAAGCGTGCTGCTGACGGTCACCAGACGGAGTTCGCTGCTGTTGTCCGGCGGGAATACGCTGCTGCTCTCGGTGCTGACCGAAACAGTGCTGCCGGAGTTGAACACGCCGTCCGCAAGCACGAGCGGGAATCCCTCTTCGGACTTCTCTGCGCTCTCTATCACCGTGACATAGGGCGTGTAGACCGCTTCCACCTTAACAGGGAACGTGATGAACGTGCTGTCGAAGTCCGTCCACTCGGCGAAGCAGCCCTCCTTAGCGGGAATTTCGGGGAAATCTGAGGGTTTGAGCGAGCCGCCGTAGTCCACCAGAACATCTGACAGCACCTCGCCGTCCACGATGAACTGAACGTTTATGACAGCCGTGCCGCCCGCCGCCGCTGCGAAGTCCGCATAATCGACCGGAGCCGCGATACCGCTGTAGCTTATGCCGTCAATGCCGGCGATACCTCTGTCAACGAAGCTGTTGCGGAGCACCTCGGCGTTGTCGTCCGAGAAATCGACATAGCCCGCAATTGCGCCCGCACGTTCGCTGCAGTCGGTCACGTCAAGGATAGCCGTGTTGTCGGTCAGGATAAGCCCCTGACCTGTGATTCCGCCCACATAGCCGGAAGCGGAGATGGTCGCCTTGGACACGCAGTTCCTTATCGCAGAAGCGGACATACCTGCGATACCGCCCGCATAGCTGCCGGAACTGCTGGTCACAGTTCCGCTCTGCGTTGAGGAGCGCACAACGCCCATGTCCTGCCTGCCGACGATACCGCCGCAGTAGTTCTTCTTTGCGGTTATCTCGCCGGAGTTCACACAGTTTTCGATTATATCACGCACCTTGTAGCTGAAGCTGAGCGAGGTGCTGCCGTTGGAAGCTATCTCGTCCTCAGGGTCGAAATCCACGTCTATTGCCATTGAACCGGTAATGCCGCCGACATTCACATCGCCCTCGACTCCGCCGTAATTAGTGGAGCCGGTGACCTTGCCCTGCCTGCTGGAAGAGCCGTCCTCGGAAACGTCGGTGGTGAGGGAGTTATCGTCGTCACGCTCCATCAGCTTGTCTTTCAGTTCCTGCAGCAGTTCGGTTATCTTGTCGAATTCGTCGCTGATAAGCTGCAGGTCGTCAAGGAGCACGTCAGCCTGCGCTTCTGCGGTGCTGCTTATCGAAGATATCGCAGAGGTGATACCCGCGAAATTGCTTGAAAAGCTGTCTATCGCAGCGGTAAGTCCCTCGTCCGCTGCGGGGAATTCCACCTGCGGCTTGTCGCCGAGCGCCTTTACGGTATCTGCAAGCTGTCCTGCGGCGTCAGCAAAGGTGTCGCAGGCTTCCGACAGATAAGCGGAAGCGTCCGAAGCGGACTCGGTCGCACCCTGAATCTTATCCAGTGCCGCCGACAGTGAATCTGCGGCTGCGTCGAAGCTGTCGCCTGAACCGGCGATGGTATCCGCAGCTTCTGACAGCTTATCTGCCGCCGCTGCGACTGAATCAACGCTGTCCTGCACTGCACCGGAATCTATCTGGTTGGTTATCTCCTCAAGTGCGGCGTTGATGTCGTCCGCTGCGGAGGAAATGTTCTGCACGGATTTGTTGATATTCTCAAGCTGCGAGGATATCTCGTCGTAAACGTCCTGCGGGACTGACGAACTGCTTATCCTCTCGTATGCGTCGGTCACGTCGTCCAGTGCGTCCTCGGCGTCGCTGAGGGCTGCGCTGAGTTCCTTGGCTGCGCTTTCAAGCTGGGATATGCCTGCGCTCAGTTCCTTTGAATCGACTGCCTTGCCCACTGCGTCGGCAGCCTTTGAGATATGGTCGGCTGCAGTGGTGAGGTCGTCTGCGGCTGCGCTGAGTTCCTTCGATACCTTGTCGGTGTCGGGGACTGTCGCGCTCGCCGCTCTCAGCGCTTCGGCAACGTGTACCGCAGCCTTGCTGAGGTCGTCCGCCGCTGAGGAAAATTCGTCAAGACCGGTCTGTATCTGGTCTGCGTCAACTGAGCCTGCTATTTTCTGCAGTGCGCTGCTCATTCTGCTGAGCGCACGTGATACGTCCTGCATACTCTTGCCGAGTTCAATAAGCCCGTCTGAAAGCTGCTGGAAGTCCCTGCCGGTGACCCATTCCTCCAGCTTGTCGCACGCATTGCCTATCTTGGTGAGGGCGTCGGAGATGGTCTTTACCTCGCTGTTAGCGTTTTTGAGGGCGGTTATCATTGACTTCACCGCAGCCTCGACCTTATCGGTGTCGCCCATGGCGCTGCTGAGCTGATTTGCTGCAGTGCTGATATCGTCCAGCGCAGCGGATATCTCGTCTATCGCACCGTTGAGGGTATCCAGCCCCTCTTTGGCGCTGTCGATGGTGTCCTGCATATCGTCGCCCGAAGCGTTCAGCTGGTCGAACACCTCTTCAAGCGCACTGCTGAACATACTCAGCTGGTCAAGTCCGTCACGGAAGCCGTCGAGCGCAGGACCTGTGCCGTCAAGGGCTTCGTCCACACGTGCGGTTATTTCGTTCAGGCTGTCCGTCCAGCCATTGTAGAGCGTTTCGGTGCGGTCGGAAATGTCGTCCGCCGATTTGCGCAGATTGTCCATCTGCCACGTAAGTCCCTGCACCTTGTTGTTTACTGCGTCGCCTGCGCCCTTTGCGTCGGATATCAGCTTGTCGGTCAGGTTGCCGAGCACTTCCATCTCGTCAAGCAGCTTCTGCACTGTGTCCTTGTCGAAGTCTATGCTCTGGTAGGGCTCCATCTGCCCTGCGATACCGCCGACGTCCTTTCTGCCGAATATCTCGCCGCGGTTGGTGCAGCCGCTGACATAGCCGGACTGCCTGCCGACGATGCCGCCGACGTTATAGCCGATATGCGGGTAGCCCACTGTGCCGTAGTTCTCGCAGCCCTGAATTATTCCGTCAGAGAAGCCGGTGATACCGCCGACGTCCGTCATTGAAGCGGGTTCTTCTGCAGACATCAGGCTGTCCCAGTCGATGTCCTGAATGGACAGCTTCGCTTCGGAAGCGGTGGTGTTTATGCTGCAGCGGCTGACGCTGTTCAGTATCGCACCGCTGCTGCTGCCTGCTATACCGCCCGTGAAATGGCTGCCGCTGACTGCGCCGGAAGCCGTGCAGCCGGTGATGAGTCCGGATTTTTCGTTTATTCCGGCAATGCTGCCGATGTGGTCAGTGCCTTTGAGCGTGCCCTCGAAGCTGCAGCCGGTGATATTGCCCGAATTGCTGCCTGCAATGCCGCCCGCATAAGAGCCGCTGCCGGCGGGGGATATCGTGCCCTTTACGTTAAGGTCCTTGACCAGACCGCCCCGCTGGATATACCTGAAAAGTCCGGTATACGAGCCGTCGCCGGTTATCCTCAGTCCGGATATCGTATGCCCTGCGCCGTCGAACGTGCCGCCGAACGTGGGTATCGGCGTGAACTCGCCGGAAAGCGTTATGTCGGCGGTCAGCGTGACATAAAGCCCCTTGCTGTAGGAATCGAGCCTGCAGTCCTGCGCAAGGGCGATAAGTCCCGCTTCATCTGAAATACTCAGCTGCACAGTGCTGCGTGACGAGCTGCCGGAAGCGGCGTTCACTGCAAACGCTCCGGTCGGAGCGGTCAGCATGAGCGAAAGTGCAGCAATAACGGAGATGAGTTTTTTCATGTGCTTCATCGTCTTATTCCTCCGTTTCGTCCATTATATCGTCCACGTCCGCATTGTCGCTGTGCGGGGGAGGGGATACGCTTTCGATGTCTGCGATATGCTTGCCGTCGGTGTCGATGTGGTTGATTATCTGGCGGTCTACTTTCTGCTTCATTTCCTCGGCGGCGTCGCTGTCAAGCTGCGCGCTTATCTCGCCGTGGACGATACCGCTGATGTTTGCGTCAACGATACCGCATACATAGCCCCGTACTCTGCCGTTGACCCGCATATAGCCGGAGCGCTTCTGGATAAGCTCGCGGCGCTTGAGCGTAAACGAGGTCTTTTCGATGATGACGTCGCCCAGCAGCAGTATCTGCGGAAGCACGAACATTACAAGGAATATCGAGATGAGCGTGCCTCTGCCAAGGCAGATACCAACGGAGGATATCGCCACATCAGAGGACAGGAAGCCTATCAGCAGACCAGCGATAGCGAGTATCGCACCGGAAGTGATGATGGTCGGGAACGCCTGATTCAGCGTTTCCACGATGGCGTCCTTTATGGACATCTCCTTTTTCAGCTCGGTGTAGCGGCTGGAAATAACTATCGCATAGTCGATGTTCGCACCCATCTGGATAGAACTTACTATAAGGTAGCTGAGGAAGAATATGTTGGTATCGGTCAGCACCGGCACGGAGAAGTTTATCCATACCGAGCCCTGAATTATCGCAAGCAGCAGCACGGGAAGTCCCGCAGACTTGAACGTGAACACCAGTATCACGAGCACGAACAGGAACGACAGAATGCTGACCATCAGGTTATCGGTGGAGAACACCGAGGACAGGTCGTAGTCCGACGTGGAATCGCCCACGACGTAAGAGCCTTCGGGGTAATACTCCTGAACGACCTCATGCAGGCGGTCGAGGAACTCGAATGTTTCCGGACCCTCCTCAGGGAGGTTCGTGTAAAGCAGCATACGGCTGTAGTTCTCAGTGCCAAGCTGCTTCTTTGCGTCGTCAAGCTGGCCGTGCAGGTCGTCTATCGTTTCGTTGAGGTCGTCGTCCAGCGTGACGTAGCCCGCTTCCTTTTCATCGTAGATGAACGTGAACATATCTATCAGCGGCACTGAATAGCTGCTGACTGCGGAACTCGTCACCGAGCCGACTATCTCGCCGTAGTCCTCCTGATCGGCGGCATATGCGGCGTATGCCAGCTTCACGACCTCGATGTCCATGTCGGTCAGCTCTGCGAACTGCCTCGGCGTGAGGGAGTCGGTCAGCACGTAGCCGTCCATGGCTTCGATATTGGCAAGACCCATTGCGGAGTCCACTTCGGGCAGGCTTTCCATTCGTTCTAGAAGCTGGTGCTCCTTGTCGTAGTTTCCGGCGGGCACCATGACTACCACCATGTTTTTCGAGCCGAACGTTTCGTCTATTTTTTCCTCGGCTATCTGGGTGTCGTTCTTGGTGTAGGTGGTAAGCGTCGAGTAGCCGTAAACGTAATTCGTCTGGTTGGACAGGATAAAGCCAGCTACCAGCAGTATTGCAAAAATCGGCGGTACGACAAAGCGGGTCTTTACGTCAAGCTTGCCGACTGCGGTTATGTTGGGGACGAAGTTGCGGTGATGCGTCTTGTCGATGAGCGGCGAGAACGACATCAGCAGTCCGGGCATCAGCGTGAATACCACGAAAATGCTGAAGAATATCGCCTTGCACAGCACCATGCCGAGGTCAAGACCAAGCTTGAACTGCATGAGCATCATCGCCACCATACCTGAAAGCGTGGTAAGGCAGCTTGAGGATATTTCAGGGATAGCCTTGCTGAGCGCAGTGACTACTGCGTCACGTGCGTCCATGGTCGTACGCTCTTCGGTGTAGCGGTTGCAGAGGATTATCGCATAGTCTATCGCAAGCGCAAGCTGCAGTACCACCGCTATCGAGTTGGACACGAACGATATCTCGCCGAACAGGAAGTTCGTGCCCATGTTGAGCAGCGCAGCCATGCCGAACGTCATCAGCAGCACCGGTATCTCCATATATGTATGGGAGGTGAAGAACAGCACGGCGATGATTATGACGAGCACGATAACGATAACTACCTGCATTTCCGCTGCGATAGTTTCAGAGGAACTGTTGCCCACTGCGCTGTTTATGTACTTGTCGTAAGGCCCCAGCTTTTCCTTTATCTTCACCATTGCGTCCTTGGATATCTGGTCGTCCTCTTCGCCGTCAAACGTGACGGAAAGCAGCGCAGAGCCGTTCTTGTAGCTGTCCTCGTCGTTCTCGACAGTCACCGAGGTCACGCCGTCTATTTCTTCGAGTTCGGCGGCTATTTTCTCGGCGGTGTCGAACGTCACGTTATCCAGCATTATGCTGCCTGAGCCGTAGGTTATGAACTCGTCGTTCATCAGCGTAAGCCCCTGCCTTGTTTCAGAGGAATCCGGCAGATAGCTGGTGATATCGTTGTTTACCTGCGTCCAGCCGGTCGCAACTGCGCAGAATATGCCGGCAATGATATAAAAGAGGTAGAATGCCTTGCGCTTGTCCACTATCAGTGCGGCAAGCTTTTCAATAGGCGTCTGCTTCTTTTTCTGTGTACTCATCTGCATCGCTCCAATCTTTAGAATTGCTATATTTTCACGATAATGATTATATCACTGAGTTTTCAGTCTTTCAATAAGCAATACTTCGCTTTTGTCCGAAAAACCACAAAAAGCCGAATGGTGCGTAAAAACCTCGGCTTTTTTGCGGGAATTACTTCCTCACATATCTGAAGAAGCGGATAGTGCGGCATTCAGAATCCACCGCCGGCGATACCTCGGCAAGCTCCCACTGCCTGTCGTGCTCGATATCGGGGAAGAACCTGTCCCCGCCGAAGCACTCGTATATCCGGGTGATGAGCGCTTCGCTGCAGTGCGGCAGAAGCTGCTCGTAGATATCAGCGCCGCCTATCACGTAAATACGTCCCGGCGCAGTCTTGGCGAATTCCAGAAAATCCTCGACGCTGCGGAACACCTGCGCTCCCTCAGCCTGAAAGCCACTGCGTGAAAGCACGCAGTTCAGTCTGCCGGGAAGCGGCTTCTTTGGCAGGCTTTCCCATGTTTTCCTGCCCATGACCACCACGGAATCCGCAGTCATCGTGCGGAAAAACTTCATATCCTCAGGGATATGCGCAAGCAGTCCGCCGTCCTTTCCTATAGCCCAGTCGCAGTCTGCTGAAAGTATCAGAGTCATTTTGTCGTTCCTCCTGAATAATAATTTTTCTCAGACTGTCGATAACCCCTCATCTTCGTCGTCACGAGCCTAACGACAGGCACAAAGCCTAGTCGTTAGGCTCGTTCCTAGAATCTGAGGGCTTCTCGCCAGTCTGTGCGTAGACTTTTTTGACAAGTCGAATTTTTCTCAGATATATCATACTATTTTTATCGGAGATTGTCAAGCCTTACGATAATAGCATTTGTTCATGCTTTTGTGCACAATTGCACATATTTATGTACGATATTCAGCGGAAATTACCAGTGACACGCCGCCGATAATCGTGTATAATATAAGCGTAACAGATGAAATGCGGCAAAACGGCGCGCGTTCATTTTGCATGATTCTGGGAACAGGAGGAAGCCATGGACAGAATATATATGTGCATAGACCTGAAAAGCTTTTTCGCTTCGGTGGAGTGCGCCGACATGGGGCTCGACCCGTTCAAAACGAACCTTGTCGTGGCTGACCCGTCGAGAGGGCAGGGGGCAATATGCCTTGCGATAACGCCCGCCATGAAAGCGCTTGGGATACGCAACCGCTGCCGTGTGTTCGAGATACCGCCGAATGTGCAGTATATCACTGCGCTGCCCAGAATGCGCAGGTATATGGAGGTGTCTGCGGAGGTCTACGGCGTGTACCTGCGCTACATCAGCCCGGAGGATATCCACGTGTATTCGATAGACGAGTGTTTCATCGACGCCACGCCCTACCTTGAAATGTACTCAATGACGCCGAAGCAGCTTGCAAACGAGCTCATGGACGCGGTATTCCAGCAGACGCACATCTGCGCCACCGCCGGAATAGGCACGAATCTCTTTCTGGCAAAGGCTGCGCTGGATATCACAGCGAAGCACGTCCCCGACCATATCGGCTGGCTTGACGAGCGGACTTTCCGTGAGAAGCTGTGGCGGCACCGTCCCATTACCGATTTCTGGAATGTGGGCGCAGGCATAGCGAAACGTCTGGAAAAATACGGCGTATACGATATGCAGGGGGTCGCACGGCTGGACGAAAAGCTGCTGTATAAGGAATTCGGCGTGAATGCGCAGTTCCTTATCGACCACGCAAACGGCAGGGAGCCGTGCACCATGCGTGAGATACACGAATACAAGCCGCAGAGCCACTCGCTTTCGGTCGGGCAGATACTTTTCGAGGACTATAACCGAGAGGACGCCCTCATTATATTAAAGGAAATGACGGAAACGCTCACGCTGGAGCTTGTGGAGAAGAAAATGGCGGCAGGCTCGGTGTCGCTCACCGTGGGCTACTCAAAGGACGTAATGCCCCCGACCGGCGGCACAAGAAAGCTGACAGTATGCACCAACTCGCACAGAAAGCTGCTCGAACGGCTGGTGCAGCTATATCAGGAAACCACCCGCCTGAAGTACCCTATTCGCACGATAAACATTGCTTTCGGCGGCCTTGTGGACGAGATTTTCGCCGAAACCGACCTGTTCATGGACTTTGCGGCGGAGGAAAAGGAGCGCAGTATGCAAAATGCGATAATAGACATCAAACGGCGGTTCGGGAAGAATGCGCTTATCCGTGCGATGAGCCTTGAAAGCAAGGCCACCGGCATGAAGCGCAACAATATGGTGGGAGGTCACAATGGCGGATAATATCAGGAGGTCGCCCGAACGTGCACGGCAGTTCATGCCGTTTGCTTCGCTGCGGGGGTACTACGACATCATTCGTGAAAAGGAGCGTATCCGTGAGCCGCGGCGGGAGCTTTCCGAGGACGCGGCGGAGGAGCTTTCCGCCGCACTGAGCGAACTCCGGCGCGGAATGCTGGTCAGGGTCAGGTTCTACGACAGCGACCACTACGAGAATGCCGAGGGGGTAATTACGGGGCTGGACACGGTTTTCAGGCGGCTGACGCTGGTGCGGCGCAGTATCGCATTCGACGATATTCTGAGCGTTGAGCAGCTTGAACGTCCAGCACATCGGGAATAGGCGGTCGGGGCGACAGGCTGTCGATAAAGGCGCATCTGCGTCGTCAGCGCCATTTCGGCAGGCACAAAGCCTAGCCGAAATGGCGCTTCCTAGCATCTGCACCTTTCTCGCCAGCCTGAATTATTATACGATTATTGATATTTTGCTGAAAAATGCAAAATTCGTCTTGACTTATTGCATAAATTCGGGTATAATGGTATTTGTGAAGATAGTGTGCATTTAAGTATAGCCTAGTACGATCTAGTACGATACTAATGTGCGCCATATCTTATCATTCCAAAATACTGTTAGAAGGAGATAACTATTATGGCAAGAAATCCCGGTGTTTTAACCAAGAACCCCAATGTTATCAAGTGGGTAGATGAAATGGTCGCTCTGACTAAGCCTGATTCCGTTGTATGGATAGACGGCTCCAAGGAGCAGCTCGACGAGCTGACCAACGAGGTTTGCGCACTTCCTGAGGGCAACAGGGACAAGATGTACAGGCTCAACCCTGAGAAGCTTCCCGGCTGCCTTTATCACAGAACTCTCCCCAACGACGTTGCAAGAGTTGAGGACAGAACTTTCATCTGCTGCCGTGAAAAGGAAAATGCAGGCCCCACCAACAACTGGATGGATCCCAAGGAGATGTACGCAAAGCTGACCCCCATGTACGACGGCGTAATGAAGGGCAGAACAATGTACGTTATTCCTTATTCCATGGGTCCTATCGGCTCTTCTCTCGCTAAGGTAGGCGTTGAACTGACCGACTCCATTTACGTTGTTCTGAACATGAACATCATGACCAGAATGGGCGCAGACGCATTCAAGAACCTCGGCGACGCCTCCAACGACTTCGTACGCGGTCTGCACAGCAAGGCTGACGTTGACCCCGAAAAGAGATATATCGTTCAGTTCCCTGAGGACAACACGATCTGGTCCATCAACTCTGCATACGGCGGAAACGTTCTGCTCGGCAAGAAGTGCTTCGCACTGCGTATCGCTTCCTATCAGGGCAAGAACGAGGGCTGGATGGCTGAGCATATGCTTATCCTCGGCGTAAAGAAGCCCGACGGCGAGATGAAGTATATCACCGCTGCATTCCCGTCCGCCTGCGGCAAGACCAACCTTGCAATGCTCATTCCTCCTGCAGTATACAAGGAGCAGGGCTACGAGGTTTACACAGTCGGCGACGATATCGCTTGGATGAAGCCCGGCGAGGACGGCAGACTTTATGCCATCAACCCTGAGAACGGCTTCTTCGGCGTTGCTCCCGGCACAAACGCTAAGTCCAACTACAATGCGCTTGCTTCCACCCAGAAGAACACCATCTTCACCAACGTTGCACTGAACAATGCAGACAACACCGTTTGGTGGGAGGGTCTGGACAAGAACCCGCCTGTTGACGCAACAGAGTGGAAGGGCGAGAAGGTAAACGGCGTTGAGTTCACCGCTGAGATCGACCCCGCAACCGGCAAGAACAAGAAGCTTGCTCACCCCAATTCAAGATTCACCGCTCCGGCTGTAAACTGCCCGTGCGTATCTCCTGAGTTCAACAACCCGAAGGGCGTTCCGGTAAGCGCTATCATCTTCGGCGGCAGACGTGCTTCCACCACTCCGCTGGTATATCAGTCGTTCGACTGGGTACACGGCACATATATGGGCTCTTCAGTATCCTCTGAGACCACTGCGGCAGCTACCGGTGCAGTCGGCGTGCTCCGTCACGATCCGATGGCTATGAAGCCGTTCATCGGTTATAATGTAGGCGACTACTGGGCACACTGGCTCGAAATGGGCGAGAAGCTCGGCGACAAGGCTCCCAAGATCTTCAACGTAAACTGGTTCAAGCAGGACGAGAACGGCAACTTCATCTGGCCGGGCTTCGGCGACAATATGCGTGTCCTTGACTGGATACTGAAGCGCTGCGAGGGCAAGGTTGACGCTGTTGAAACTCCTATCGGCTTCCTGCCTAAGAAGGGCGACATCAACCTGAAGGGCATCGAGGACGAGGTTACTTCCGAGGTAGAGGACAAGCTGCTTGCAGTTGATATCGACCTCTGGAAGAAGGAGATCGCTGAAATGCGCAGATATTACAACGATGATATCAAGGCAAAGGGCGGTCATATCCCGCAGGCTCTCTACGATCAGCTTGATAAGATCGAAGCTAGACTCAATAAGGCTTGATTTGCTGGTCTGACAGTATAAAATTTCTCCCCCGTTTTTGGACGGGGGAGTTTCTTATTTAAGCAATAACCACAGCACTCCCGCAGCGGCAAGCAATACTGCCGAAGCAAGTCCTGCGGCGAGCCACGGCGTAAACCGCCGCTTTGCAGCGCCGCTTTCCTGCGGCTTTTCGGTGAATATTCCCACCACCGCAGAATAATTGTCGCCTGCGTCGTGCGACCTCAGTAAATGCCGCCGAAGCATTCTGCGAAGCCATTCACGGCTGCTGTGCGACTTCATCAGGTCGGCTTCCATCTCATGCTCGTGTACGTACTCCCAGAAGCCGTCCGAGCATATCAGGAATGCGTCGCCGGGCTGTATCCGGATAGGCACGCACTGCCCGCTAAGCTGCAGGCTGTCCCCGCTGCCGAGCGCTTTCAGCAGCCCGTTCCTGTTGCTGCTGCAGCGTATCTGCTCGGCGTTCAGCCTGCCGCTTTCCACTGCGCTGCGGCACACCGAGTCGTCCTTTGTCTGCATGAGTATCTCGCCATTACGGAAGTAATACACCCGACTGTCGCCGACATTCCCCCAGCGGAAGCTTTTACCGTCAGCGAAGCCCGCCGCAATGGTGGTCATTCCGCCGCCAAGACTGCGTACAGCGGTATTCATTCGCTCAAGTACGCAGTTTATCTGCGCCGGCTCGATATCTGCGGCGCATTCTTTAAGGCATTCTATAGCCTTGGCGGAAGCCGCCGCACCGCCGCTGTGACCGCCCAGACCGTCAGCCACGGCGTACACTCCGCCGGCAGAATATGCGCAGTCCTGATTCTCGGCGCAGCCGCCCTGCCTTGAAATGCAGGCGATATCCGCGGTCAGTTCTGCGGTACTTTCGACCGTGTTCTGCGGCAGTTCTGCAGTATACTCGCCCGACTGAAATTCAAGCGTCACCGCCGTGAAATTGTCCTGATTGCCGTAGCCCCTCGCAAGTATCCTGCCGAGAATGTCCTCAGCCGAACCCCTCGCCGAAAGGCACAGCGACTGCATTATCTCGTCCTCAGTCAGCGCATTGTATACGCCGTCGGTGCACAGCATGAGCCGGTCGCCCGCCCTTGGCTGAAACGGGATAAGACTGCAGTCCGGCTGGATATATGCGCCGCTTCCGATATACTGCGGAAGCGAGGCCTTTTCGGGGTCGCTTTCCGCCTGCGCATAGGTCAGCGTGCCCGCCGACACCCTGTCCAGAAGTTCCCCAAAATAGTCGCCGTCCTCGGTGAGCCGGGTCAGTACGCCGCCCCGCTGCAGATATATCCGGCTGTCGCCCGCCGAGCAGAAATACACGCCCTCAGGCAGGCACAATACCGCGGCAAGAGTAGTCCCGCCGCCGCTTCCGCTTGCCTTTATGTTTGCGCTGATACTGCGGAACGCCCCGCAAAGCTGCTCAGGTATATTGCCAGTGATATCCGCTGCGAGAAGCTCCCTGACTGCGAAGCGGCTTGTGCCCGCACCTGCGGGAAGTCCGCCCATGCCGTCGGCTATTATCGCCGTGAAGCGCTCTGCAATGCCGTTTTCGGGTATCTCGGATATGCCGGAGCAGTCCTCCTGCGTATCACGTGCTCCCTGATGGGTCATGCAGGCGCATGATATTCTGCCCGCACCGCTGCGAAGCTTTACGGTCAGCCCCGCCGTGTGGATATGCCCGCCGTGGAAGGTCATGTCCTGTGGGTTTTTGGGGTCACTCATCATCGCCGCTGCATTTCTCGGGTTCGTCCCATGAAAGAACGCCGGTTTTCTGCGCCCTTTCATATACGCTTATCTTGTAGTTCAGCCGCTGCAGGGTGCTGTCTATCTTCTCACGTGCCGCAAGCAGTTCCGCACGCTGGTCGGTGAGAAGCTGCAGGCGCTGCGGGATAGTTTCGTCGCCCTGCCTGTACAGCCTTACATATTCTGTCATCACGCTGACGGGAAGCCCTGCGTTACGCATACACAGAGCCATCTCGACCCAGCCGAGGTCGTCCGGCTGATAGTCGCGGATACCGCCGTCGGTGCGGGTGACTTCGGGTATCATTCCGATACGCTCGTAATATCTCAGCGTGTCCTGCGATATGCCGTATTTTTCGCTGACTTGTTTTATGGTCACGGTGTTCCTCCTACACATCTGAAAAAACTGAATTGACAATAAATCATTCCAGACTGACGAGAAGCCCTCAGATTCTAGGAACACCCCCAACGGCTAGGCTTTGTGCCTGCCGTTGGGGGTGTGACGACGAAGATGAGGGTTTATCGGCAGTCCGGCTCCTGTTCTTCTGCGGGTGCTTCCTGCACGCTCTCCGTATTGCCATGGTCATTCCTTGCGGCATACGAAAGCGTCATAAGGCTGTCGGTGAGGTGGACGTTCTCCACTGCTGCTTCGGGGTGGTCGTAGTGAATATCGTAGTGCGAGAAGTTCCAGAATGCTTTCACGCCAAGCCCCATGAGCGTTTCAACCATGTCCTTTGCGCCGCTTTTCGGAATGCACAGCACCGCCATTGTCGGCTTGTGCTCTGCGCAGAATTCCTGCAGGTGGTTGGTGTGCATTATCTTAATGCCCATTATCTCGATATTTTCAAGGGAGATGTTGCTGTCGAATATTCCGGCAAGCTCATAGCCGTACTTCGTGAAGTCGATATGTACGGTTATCGCTCTGCCGAGATTGCCTGCGCCGACTAGTATCATCTTGTCGTGCTTGTCAAGACCGAGAATATGCCCTATCTGCCGGCGAAGTTCAGCCACGTTGTAGCCGTAGCCCTGCTGACCGAATCCGCCGAAGCAGTTGAGGTCCTGCCGTATCTGCGAGGCGGTCAGCCGCATTTTCTCCGAAAGCTCCCTTGACGATATCTTCTGAATGTCCTGATTCAGCAGCTCACCCAGAAATCTGTAATAGCGGGGCAGCCTGCGTATAACTGAGTTGGAAATGTTATTTTTCTGCATAGTAGCTTAAATCCCCCTGCCCGGCTGCCGATTTTAGCCCATCAGCTTTGACAGACGGTCGTTTATCTCAACAAGGAATGTTTCTGTGTCCACAGGACGCTTATTTGCAAGCTTGGACATAGCTGCGAGGTTCTTGTCCATTACGCCATCTTCCATGGTCTGGATAGAAGCCTTTTCAAGCTTGTCCGCATAGTCGCACAGTGCGGGGATATTGTCAAGCTCGCCCCTCTTGCGCAGTGCGCCGCTCCATGCGAAAATGGTCGCAATGGGGTTGGTGGAGGTCTTTTCGCCCTTTAGGAAGTTGTAGTAATGGCGGGTGACCGTGCCGTGCGCTGCTTCGTATTCATACACGCCGTCGGGGGACACCAGAACGCTGGTCATAAGTCCCAGCGAACCGAACGCAGTCGCCAGCATATCCGACATAACGTCGCCGTCGTAGTTCTTGCACGCCCAGATGAAGCCGCCCTCGGAGCGGATAACTCTTGCGATAACGTCGTCGATCAGCGTGTAGAAATATTCAATGCCGGCTTCCTCGAACTTCTGCTTGTATTCGTTCTCGTATATCTCGGCGAAAATGTCCTTGAAGCGGTGGTCGTAGGTCTTGGAAATGGTGTCCTTTGCGGCGAACCACAGGCTTTCCTTTACGTCCAGCGCATAGTTGAAGCAGGCCCTTGCGAACGAGGAAATGGAGTTGTCGAGGTTGTGCACGCCCTGAACTATGCCGTCGCTGTTCTTGAAGTCGTGGATCAGCGCGCGTGTTTCCTTTCCGTCCTTGTCGGTAACGACGAGTTCTGCCTTGCTGCCCTGAGCGACACGCATTTCGGTGTTCTTGTAGATATCGCCGTATGCGTGACGTGCGATGGTTATCGGCTTTGTCCATGTGGGGATATACGGCACGATACCGTCAACGAGTATCGGCTTTCTGAATACAGTGCCGTCAAGGATAGCACGGATAGTGCCGTTCGGGGACTTCCACATCTCCTTGAGGTTGTATTCGGTCATGCGCTGTGCGTTCGGGGTTATCGTTGCGCACTTGACTGCAACGCCGTATTTCTTAGCCGCATTTGCGGAGTCGATAGTCACCTGATCGTTGGTTTCGTTGCGGTGCACCAGACCGAGGTCGTAGTAATCGGTCTTGAGGTCGATGTAGGGGTTTATGAGGATATCCTTTATCATCTTCCAGATGATACGGGTCATTTCGTCGCCGTCCATCTCGACCAGAGGGGTGGTCATCTGAATTTTCTCAGCCATTTCAATATTCCTTTCGTCAGTTGTTCTTGTTTATCCTGAAAGACCAGTTGACAACATTATTTATCGTATTTTCACAGCCCACGCTGCCGCCGCTGCCCTGCGCCCTGCTGCCGACTAAGAAGCCGACAAGGAACGCAGCCAGCGCGAGGAAAAATCCTGCTGCCTTGCTCATTTAATGCTCCTTTCAGCCGTTAGCCTTGGTGTAGTTCAGCAGACCGCCTGCGAGCATCATGCCCTTTCCACGTTCGGACAGTTCGCACTTTACCTCGAAGCTGAAGCCCTTGGTCTTGTCCTCGACGATTATCTTTCCGCCGTTCTCCACGATATTGCGGATATCTGCGATAACAAGCTCGTCGCCCTGTTCTATTCTGTCATAATCGCCCTCGTTCACGAACTCAAGCGGAAGAATGCCGTTGTTGATGAGGTTCTGGCGGTGGATACGCGCAAAACTCTTGCAGATGATAGCCTTTACGCCCAGATAGAGCGGAGCGAGTGCGGCGTGCTCTCTGGAACTTCCCTGACCGTAGTTAGTACCGCCGACGATAATGCTCGTGCCTGCTTCCTTAGCACGCTTGGGGAACGTTTCGTCGCACACGGTGAAGCAATATTCAGAGATAGCGGGAATATTCGAGCGCAGCGGGAGTATCTTTGCGCCCGCAGGCATGATGTGGTCGGTGGTGATGTTATCGCCGACCTTCAGCGTAACTGCCGAACTGATGCTCTCCGCAAGCGGCTTGTTCACGGGGAACGGCTTTATGTTCGGACCTCTGAGGATCTCGACCGAGGGCGCTTCCTCAGGGCTTGCGGGTGCTACGACCATGTTGTCGTTGATGATGAATTTTTCCGGCATGATATATTCAGGCATTGCGCCTGCGGTTCTGGGGTCGGTGAATACGCCGGTGATGGCGGACACTGCGGCGGTCTCCGGCGATACCAGATAAATTTCGGCGTCCTTTGTGCCGCTTCTTCCGAGGAAGTTGCGGTTGAATGTACGCAGGGAAATGCCCTTGCTGTTCGGCGACTGACCCATGCCTATGCACGGACCGCACGCGCTTTCAAGTATTCTTGCACCAGCGGCAATGAGTATCGACAGAGTGCCGTCCTCTGCTATCTGGTTGAACACCTGCTTTGAGCCGGGCGCGATGGAAAGGCTTACATCCGGGTGAACGGTCTTTCCCTTAAGAATATGAGCGACCTTGCGCATATCCTGCAGAGATGAGTTGGTGCAGGAGCCTATGCACACCTGATCGATCTTTATCTTGCCTATCTCCTCGACTGACTTCACGTTGTCGGGGCTGTGGGGACAAGCTGCGAGCGGCACGAGAGCCGACAGGTCGATGTTCACTTCCTCGTCGTAAACTGCGTCGGGGTCTGCGGACATGGGGACGTAATCTTCCTCTCTGCCCTGAGCCTTGAGGAACTGCAGCGTGGTTTCGTCAGACGGGAATATCGAGGTGGTTGCGCCGAGTTCTGCGCCCATGTTGGTGATAGTTGCACGCTCAGGCACGGAAAGGCTCTTTACGCCCTCGCCGGTGTATTCCATGACTTTGCCAACGCCGCCCTTTACGGAAAGCTGGCGCAGCACTTCGAGGATAACGTCCTTAGCGGATACCCAGTCGTGAAGCTTGCCGGTGAGGTTCACTCTTACGACCTTCGGCATGGTTATGTAGTATGCGCCGCCGCCCATTGCGACAGCAACGTCAAGACCGCCTGCGCCCATTGCCAGCATACCGATACCGCCGCCGGTGGGGGTGTGGCTGTCAGAGCCGATGAGGGTCTTTCCGGGCTTGCCGAAGCGCTCCAGATGTACCTGATGGCAGATACCGTTGCCGGGGCGGGAGAACCAGATGCCGTGCTTCTTTGCGACAGAGCCGATGAAGCGGTGGTCGTCGGCGTTCTCAAAGCCGCTCTGCAGTGTGTTGTGGTCGATATAGGCAACGGAACGCTCCGTCTTTACTCTGTCAACGCCCATTGCCTCGAACTGGAGGTACGCCATCGTTCCGGTGGCGTCCTGAGTCAGGGTCTGGTCTATCCTCAGACCTATTTCCGTGCCCTTTACCATCTCGCCGTCGATGATGTGAGCCTTGATTATTTTTTCAGTCAGTGTCAGTCCCATTTTTTGCTCCTTGTTTTCCATTATTTTCCGGACAATGTCCGGCGCAAATATACACTATATATTATACCGCATTTCATCTAAACTGTCAAGACCGGCGATAAGCCCCCATTCCCAAACTCTTTGCAGTAATTTGCAGTATCCCCCGTGCTATCATAAACAAAAACGAAAGGGGCGACAGCAATGAAAATACTTGAACGTCTTAATCCCGACAACACCGTGTCGTTCAGCCGGCCGCTTGCGCATTCGCTGGGGCTGAACGCTGCGGTGGTGTATTCTGCGCTTATATCGAAGCAGGCGTACTACAGCGGCAGGGGAATGCTCGGCGGCGAGGGCTGGTTCTATTCCACCGTGGCGGACCTGCAGGAAAGCACGAGCCTGTCCAAGCGCCAGCAGTGCACCGCAGTAAAGACCCTGACAGAAGCGGGGCTTATCGAATGCAAAAAGGACGGAATGCCGGCACGGCGATATTTTCGTATCTGCGACGATATCGAGCTTCTGGACAGCTTCCTGCAGCAGGGAAGCGCAGCAATGACCGAACTCAACCCTATCGCACAGAAGAGCCGGAACGCTCCCGCCTGTGAGAGCGAAAGCGCACCGCAGGACGTCCCGAAATGTGCCGACCAGTCGGAACAGAATGCGCCGTATACATATAATCCTAATATAAATAATCCTGAGTATATTAATCCTTATCCATCAATCACGCATGATGGGAATGATGAGGTCGATAACACACCGGTTTTTGTTTCCTCTGATGAACGCAGCGAGCAGCTTGACCTGATACGCTATAACATAGGCTACGACTGCTTTCAGAACAAATCAGAGGTTGACCAGCTTGTCGATATTATGCTTGACGTAGTGTGCTCAGGCAAAAGCACGATCCGTGTGAACGGCGAGAATATGCCGAAAGAGGTGGTCAAGAGCCGTTACCTGAAGCTGGATTCCGACCACATAGCCTATGTGCTGCAGTCGCTGAAAAAGAACTCCTCAGAGGTGCGCAATATCCGGTCGTATATCATAACTGCGCTTTACAATGCTCCGGAAACTATCGACAGCTTTTATTCGTCGCTGGTCAATCGTGAGGTATTCGGCGGCGGTTAAAATATCTGAATATTTTTTAATATCCCCCTTGACAAAAAGAAAACGCCGTGTTATAATATTCTTGCAGTTATATAACAAGCATTATACAAGGAGGAAAACGCAATGCCGCCTAAAATCAGGATAACGCCGCAGATGATAACGCAGGCAGCGTTCGATATAGTCCGCAGCGAGGGCGCAGAAGCCCTGAACGCCCGCCGGATAGCGCAGAAGCTGGATTGCTCGACCCAGCCGGTGCTGTACAGCTTCAAGACGGTGGACGAGATACGCGCGGAGGTCTACCGCATGGCTGACGAGTTCCACACGGGCTATATCATGCCTGCGGAGGACGTGCAGATCTCGCCGCTGATGGCGCTGGGGCTGAACTACATACGTTTCGGGCATGAGGAAAAGCATTTGTTCAGGTTCCTGTTTCAGTCGAATATGCTGGGGGACAATGTGCAGTCGCTGTTTGATTCGCCCGCGCTTGAGGGTATCATCGGCATTGTCGCAGCCTCCACAGGAATGGACGAAGCAGCCGCAAGAAAAAGCTTCATGACCTTTTTCGCCGTAGCGCACGGATATGCGAGTCTGCTTGCAAACAACGCAATGGAATATGACGAGAAGCTGCTGGAAAGTTCGCTGGAGATAGTGCACAGGTGCTGTGTCGGCGGCGACAGGGGGTAATTATGAAAGGTTTTTTTGAGAAAAAGGAAGTACTTTTCGCAGTAATGTGGATAGTGATATATGTTGTTGGAATGAGCACGGTGGAATCGCTGACGGATTCAGTGCTTTTCGCAAAATGCGCCGCTTCGGTTCTTGGCGCAGTGATGTCCGTGGTGCTGCTGGTTTTTATCAGTAAGGCGGGGCTTGCGGAATATCTTGGGCTGTGCAGACCGAAGATCTCCGCAAAAAGAATGCTGTTCTATATCCCGCTTGTTGCTGTGGGAAGCGTCAACCTGTGGTATGGTGTAACGCTGAAAATGGGCGTGGCTGAAAGCATAGCGTACGTTGTCAGCATGATATTCGTGGGCTTCCTTGAGGAGCTGATATTCAGGGGACTTCTGTTCCGTGCGATGTGCAAAAGCAGCGTTAAGGCGGCGTTCATTGTTACCTCGCTGACGTTCGGCGCAGGGCATATCGTGAACCTGATAAACGGCACGGGGCAGTCAGTGCTTGAAACGGTTCTGCAGATAATTTACGCCGTTGCGATAGGCTTCGTGTTTGCGGCTGTGGCGTATTTCTCGCGCAGCATTCTGCCGTGCATTCTGACGCATATTGCAGTGAATACGCTCAGCACGTTCGCAGTTGAACACAGCGATACTATTCAGATGATAACGGCGGGCGCACTGTCGGTCATCAGCTTTGCTTATGCGGGATTTATTATCGTGCGGGAGCGTGGAAAGCGGCGCAGTCTGCTTGAATCGGGTTGACAAAAGGAAATGGCGTGGTATAATACAAGGGAGGGCATTCCTTCGCTATGTGGGCGGGGGGTGTCCTCGTTTTTTGTGTCTATTGACAAAAATAGATAAGCATGATACAATATAGTTGAGGCGAACCTCTGCTATTTGGCGGGGGGCGCCTCTTGTTTGTGTTGGTGGCGGCATTGGGTGTTGGGGCGGGGGAAATAAAAAAGCACCGTGCATTGCTGCATAGTGCTTGGTTATTAAATGCAAAACCGCCTTTTTACGGGCGGTTAAGTTGTTTCGTTTTTTTATTTCTATGCCTAAAGGCATGGACATTTTCTCGTCCCAATCTTTCTGTGTTTCTTCGTCCCATTCCTGATTTGAACCATCGTCAGCGTAACCATGCGCAGCCCAGTCGTAGCTTTCGTTTTCCTTTATTTTATGGTTCATTGATAATCACCTCCAACTTAATTACATTGTCTTTGCGGTTTAATACTCTGTATTTCTGCCCCATCTGTCTGACCGATAAATTATCCTGCACTAAGTTCTCTGCAACGATTATACCACTCTTGCCGCCCGCCGTCAAGTGCTGCGCCGCTGTTCATAATTTATATCCGACCGGAACGCCCTCATGTTTTGCAAGAGTGGGTTATAAAGTGGGTTATCAGGGTAAAAAGAAAACACCGCATGGCGCTTAACCATGCGGTGTTGAGGTGGTGGAGCCGAGGGGAATTGAACCCCTGTCCGAAAACCCGTCCTCACGACCTTCTCCGAGTGCAGTTTATCTTTTAGATCTCCCTTGCCCGAACGCCGACAAACAGGCTTTCGGGTTTGGCAGCCTTTAATACATCAAAGACTACAAGGCAACTTGTCAGTGACGTTCACCACTAGTCGACGCCATATCCCCGCCCGTGGTACTGCGAGGTATGACGGCAGCGCGCTTAGGCAGCTGCTAAAACGAGATCGTCGTCTGCGTTTAAGTTTAAGTTGCGACTATTTAAGTGATTTCGCCCTCACCACTCGCTTATCGTGCATCAGAATCCCCGTCGAAGCCTTTACGGCCCCATGTTGCCTGAATGCGAACGCTATTCTTATAGCATATCATAGTATATCACACAAATTGTGTTTTGTCAAGGGTTTTATCGTGGGTATCTGCGTTATTATTGCCGCAGAATGCCGCATATATTCATTTTCAGTCGGCGGATATGTTAAGACTTGCCTTGACTTTTTTATCCGAGTGTGTTATACTTATTAAGATAAGAAATTATCCTAATAAAGAGCTGGGAGGAATACAATGAAAAAGAAGATCGTATCGCTGATGGCGGCGGCAGCAATGGCGCTGTCGGCGATGGCAACAGGCATTTCCGCTTACGCCGGAAGCACAAACGGCATATGGTATATCGGTCAGGCGGACGACGGCGAGCACCCCCGCTATTTCGGTCGGGACGTCAATGGAAGCGTTTCACTGGACGCCAATGTGTTCTCAAAGACCGCCAGAACCTCGCTGAAGCTTGCGAACACGAAGGATTACTGCTATACCTTTGCAGAGAAAGAGGTAACTCTTGAGCCGTATACGCAATACAGGTTTTCCGCAAAGGTGAAATATACGGGATATAAGCAGGACCCCGAAGCAACAGGGGAAAGCGGTGCGAGCCTTATGGTATGCACGTTTAATGACGAGGGAAAATTCGCCCTGACAACCGGCTCCTCAATGACCCGCTCGAAGAACTGGACGGAGATCAGCTGCACTTTCACCACCGGCGCTGACGCTAAGGATTATTATCTGAGAGTGTTCAACGGTATGACGAATAAGCTATGTAAAGGCACTGCGTGGTTCAACGACATCAGGCTTGAAAAGGCAAAGGCCACGAACGATTGGAACATTCTTGCGGTATTCTTCAAGAATGTTGAAACAGACGTTGACCTCCACGGAAAAACCACTTTACTTAAGCCCACAGGCGAGGGACTTACTCATTTATCCGCAACGATAGCCGACGCCGATATTGCGGAAATAAAGCTTGCGACAAATAAGCTGAAGAACACCCTCGACGAACTTTCCGGCGGTCTTGTGGACGTAAGGAAAATTGATTACGTGACGATAGACGAGCCGCTGACTGAGATGACAGAGTATAAATTAAAAGGCGAAAAATCAAACATAGATGGCTTCCGTCTGGATTATAACAGCGATGAAATATCCAAGGTGCTCGACAAGTATCTTGCGAAAAAGAATTATCAGCAGATAATCGTGTACGCTCCTGTGAGTGAAATAGCCGGCGGCTGGTTTGGCAACGGCGGATCGCTTTACAACGGCGTAAGAGCGTGCCAGATCGCGACTGCAAACAACGGACGTACCCGCGACTATGAGGGCGATGATTTCTGCGAGGGCGTATTCGTGCATGAGATACTTCACGGCGTTGATTTTGAATCCAAGGTCTACGACCCCGACACTCCCAACCTGCACGAAAATGTAGGCATATATGCTGACACCGGACTGTATTCCGAAGAAGTGGACGGCTGGATAAGCTATTACAGGGACTATATGTCCCACACGCTCCCCGACGGCAGGGGCGTCGACCCACGTGCTTATTACCGTGCGAACGGGTATACCCTCGTTGACAGCGCAATGGAAGTCGGCGGTAGTGTAAAGGAATGCAGCAAGCTTCCGCTGGATATCTCAAAGGTCAAGGCGGCGAAGATAAGCACCCGCAAATACACCGGCAAGGCAGTGAAGCCCACAGTCACCCTGACCGACGGAAAATACAAGCTCAAAAAGGGCGTGGACTACACTGTTACTTATAAGAACAACAAGAAAAAGGGCACGGCTTCTGTGATAATAACCGGCAAGGGTATTTACACGGGAAAGAAGACTATCGAGTTCAAGATAGCCTGAAAAGACTGGCGAGAAGCCCTCATCTTCGTCGTCACCGCCCTAACGACAGGCGCAAGCAGGACGCTTGCGCTGTTGCCCCCAAAGCCCGACACGATGTCGGGCAATTAAGGGCAACCTGCACAAAGCCTAGTCGTTATGTGGGTTCCTAGAATCTGAGGGATTCTCGCCCGCCGCACAGGACGAAGCGCTGTTCGACGCCGTGCTCTACGACGGTGCGGACGACTACCGGCTGTTCTACTGCGGAAAGGACGTCGACAGCATAGAAAAGCAGCGGCTGTATTTTCCGGTGCTTTCTCACGCATGATGAAGAACGGGCGATTCCGCGGAAGATATGTCGTTATTCCTGCGGTGTGCGGTTTGGCGGTAATATCGGCGGTGTTCCTGCTGCGATTAATGCCGCAGAGGGACGTTTTGCCGCAGGGCGCACCGGCGGTGGTGTTCATCAGTATACCGAATGATACTCACTATGCGGCGGCGGTGGGATATGACGAGCAGTATATCTACCTTGCGGATTCCCTGCCGGAAAACGCCAACGCAGACGGCGGGTATTACAACCGGCGGGTGAGCACAGAGGAGTTTCAGCGGCTGTGGAGAACTGATTCTTTGTTTGGCGAGAATATCTATATTGTGGCAGAACAAAAGTGAAAAACTGGGAGAGTGTAAGCTTTCCCAGTCGCTTTATTTCAAGAGTTTATCCAGCTTCGACTTATCAAACAAATTCACCGAAAGGAACTCCCCCTTATAAAACGCCGCCCAGTTATTGAACACGCACGGCAGAGCCTTCGCCTTTTCCAGCGTATCAACGCATTCTATCGCCGCCGTAACGCCCTTTTCGCCGCAATACTGCCGGATACCATCAATATACTGATAAATAAACGGGCACTGCTCGCTGTAGTATATCGTCAGTTCCTGCGAAGCTATGCGCTCCCGCTTCGCATTCTCGGTGAATCGGGGCGTGCTGCCGTCGAACGAAAGCGCAAGCAGTCTGTAGCCGCCTGCGGTCGTGTCGGCGGTCGTGAAGCCGAATTTCTCGGCGAAGCTTTGGTCGGACAGCCATGCTTTCTGCTTGTCTGCGCCGAGCATACATACGCCGGACCTGCCCTGCCGCTTGGCGTCTGCAATGCAGTATTCCATGAGTTCTCTGCCGTAGCCTTTGCGCTTGAACTCACCGTCCACCCAAAGGCAGTAAATGTAGAGGTAGTTTTCGCCGGCTATCGGCGTCCACGCATATTCAAGCGGCGCATATTCGATGAAGCAGCAGCCCTTGGCGTCAAGCTTCCTGAATACGTGCCCCTGAGCCAGCCGCTCCCTGAGCCAGCTGCGCTTGGCTTCAACTCCGGGGTGCGGCTTTTTGCTGCGTATGATACAGCACAGGTGCTCGCTGCCGATGTTGTCCTCGGTTATATTGATGAAATTTCCGCCCATCAGTCGTTCCTCCGTTTAAGGGTAAGTTCGGCGGAAGCTGCAAAATGCAGCACCTCGAAGCTTTCCGGCGCAGTATCTCGGAGCATTCTGCGGTGCTCCTCGTCCCAAAGGCTGAGGTCCTGCGGGGAGAGCGAAGCGCCTACTCCACGGCAGGCACGCATTCTCCCGTGCCAGCTTTCTCTTGTGAAAGGCACGTGCAGGTCGTAAAGTTCGCGGTTTGTTATATCGAAATATTCAAGATACTCTTCGGGAACGCTTATCTGCTTCCTGACCTCGCCTGAGCCGCTCCAGCCGGGGTTGTATTTCAGCACCAGTTCCTCGCTTCTGCCGGCGATATCGTCCTCAAACGGAAGCCACGCCATATAGAGTATCAGGAACTTGCCGCCCCGCCGCAGCATTCGCGCGAGCCTTGGTGCGAGTTTGCCGTGGTCGGGATACCATATGCACTGGCAGGCGGTGGCTATATCGAAAGAATCGTCGGGGAAGCTGAGCTCCTCGGCGGGGCATACACAGAAATCTATGTCCATTCCCGCTTCTGCGGAAAGCCGCTTCGCCTGCGCTATCTGCTCGGCTGATATGTCCGTGCCGACCCACTTTGCGCCGTATTTGTACATATTCCTCGGCAGTACTCCGGTGCCTGTGCCTATGTCAAGCACACGCTGACCGTTTACGCCGACCCCCGCACGCAGTATATGCTGATAAAATTCGTCAGGGTATATGTCACGATATTTCGCATAGTCCGCCGAGGTACGCCCCCAGTCGAAGCTTCTGCCGCTGTCGATATTTCTGAAACGCTGCATATGTATCTCCTGTAGTCACGCACTCTGAGTTTCTGCCGCTTCCTGCGCAAGCCTGCACTTGGTTTTCCACTTGCCCTGCCAGTAGCGTATAAGGCTCATGAGCGCAGTCAGCACCCATGTAAGGCAGGTGGTCGTCCAGACTGCCCACCAGCCCATGCCGGGGATATGCACGAGTATCATTGCGAAGCCTATTCTGCCGATTACCTCGACAAAGCCGTTTATCATTGCGTAAACCACGTCGCCTGCGCCGTTGAGCAGACCTCTTGTCGTGTGTATCGTGCCCAGCGCCGCATAGAACAGGCATGAGAGCCTCAGCGCAGAGCCGCCTATTTCAATTACCTCAGGCTCGTCAACGAACAGCCCGACTATCTGGTTCGAGAGCAGCAGGAAAATGCACATCACGAACAGCGCAAAGCCCACCGTCACCAGCATACTGCGGTGATAGCCCCTGATGACACGCTTCTGCAGACCTGCGCCGATATTCTGTCCGGCGAACGTGGACACTGCGGCGTTCAGCGAGGCGAACGGCTGCTGAATAAGCTGCTCCACGCGCATGGTCGCAGTATATGCCGCCATGACCGTTTCGCCGAAGCCGTTTGCGGTCCTCTGCAGGAATATCATGGATACCGATATCATGGCGTTCTGCAGCGCTATCGGGACGCCTGTGGCTATGCACTTCACGCATACTGCGGAGGAGGGACGTGCGTCCTCACGGGTCAGCCGGAAATATGGGTTCCTGCGGAAGCCCACGATAATGCTTCCCGCTGCGCTGACGCCCTGCGATATTACCGTGGCGTAGGCGGCGCCGGTCACTCCCCAGCCAAAGCCGACCACGAACAGCAGGTCAAGCCCGACATTCAGCACGCTTGCAACCCCGAGGAATATGAGCGGCGTGCGTGAATCGCCGAGCGAGCGCATGACTGAGTTTATCCAGTTGTAGGCAGCGACGCACAGCGTGCCTGAGCAGGCTGCCCGCATATAATCCGTGGCGTCCTGCAGCAGGTTTTCCGGCGTATTCATCATCTTCATCAGCACGCCCGCAAGCGACACCGAAAGCACGGTGATAACTGCGCCGAAGCCTATAATTACATACGCCGAATTGGTGATGAGCTTGCGCACTTCCTTGTGCATACCCGCGCCGAATCTCTGCGATATCAGAATGCCCGCGCCGACTGAAAGCCCTATGCACAGCGTGCTGAAAAGGTAGGTAAGCGACCCTGTCGTGCCCACCGCAGCCAGCTTGTCAGAGCCGAGAAATTTCCCGACTATCATCGAATCCACGATATTGTATAGCTGCTGAAACACGTTCCCCGCAAACAGCGGCAGCGTGAAAAGGATAATATGCCGAAGTTCGCTGCCCTCGGTCATTTTCTTGGTGTAAGCCATGTTGTTCTCCTAGTTAGTAAACATAAAATATCCCCCGCCTAAAAATCGGGGGATATTCGCTGATCCTTTGTTAGATCTTTAGTCTGACAAATAAGACTTCACAAGCACCTGCAGCAGTTCGTCACGGTCAATATGACGGATAAGCCCGCGTGCGTTGTTGAATGTCGTGATGTATGTCGGATCCTCTGAAAGTATGTATCCCACAAGCTGATTGATGGGATTGTAGCCTTTCTGCTTTAGTGCGTCATACACAGTTGTAAGGATCTCCTTCATTTCGTTTTCTCTGTCGTCATGTACAGAGAATGTCATGGTCTTGTCGTGCATAGCTCTCGATCCTTCTTTCTTTCTGGTCTGTCTGAACCCAAAGGTTACAAATTGGTTACATTATGATTATACACTTTTTCGCTGAAAATTACAACCCAGTTTCAGCGGTTTAGTGAATATTACCATAGAAAATCTATAATTGTCACAAAAAATATTTTTCAGGTTTGGATATTCTCACAAAAATTCCGCACAAACGTGTGATAAACTATAAAATTTGCTAAAACGCTTGTATATTTGAGAATTTTGTGTTATAATCTATATAAGTACTGCGGTCAGATCTGCTTTGACGTGCTGACCGTATCATATTATTTTTCAGGAGGATACACACCGATGGCAGCTGGAGATGGATTCAAGCAGGTACCTTTTGGCTTTGATAAGAACGAAGTTAATTCATACATAAGCGATCTCCGTAAGAAAATGAGCGCAAACGAAGCGGAAATGCGCAAGAACGACGAAAAGACCCGTGCAGCCGAAAAGCTTGCAGCAGAGGCTGACGAGAGAATAAAGGCGGCAGTCGACGAGGGCAACCGCAAGGCTGAGGAACTCACCGCCCAGCTTGACGAGGAAAGGGAAACCACCAAGCGTCAGCTTATCGAGATACGCAACCTGAAAGACCGCATAGACGCCGAAAAGAAAAAGATGACCGATATGCTGAAAAGCGGCAGGGGCGTGTCCGAGGAGGCGACCCGTGCGTTCAACGAGGTCGTTGAAAAGGCGAACGAGGAAGCTTCCGGCATTATCGAGAACGCCAGAAAGCAGGCGGACGAGATCATCGCAGCCGCACGCAGGAACAGCGCACAGATATCCGAAAACTCCGACGCATTCCTGAAAATGCTGCGTGAACAGCTTGAAACCATGAACAGCGGCTATAATGCGATGAACGCCGCCGCTGCAGAACTTCTCGGAACTCAGCCCGCAGAAGCGGTGGTTCTTCCGGAAGCGCCCGTGTATACTCATGCGGCAGCGCCCGCCGTTGAAGCGGCAGTTCCCGCCGAAGTACCCGAAACCGCTCCCGCAGCAGAGCCAGAGCCTTACGAGGAAGTACCCGCAGCAGAGCCTGAGCCCATTGAAGAAGCGCCTGCAGCCGAGCCTGAGCCCCAGCCCGAACCTGAGCCTGAGCCTGCCAACGACGGCGTACAGACCCTCCCGATAACCGAGGAGGACGGTGCGCCTGCAGTATTTGACGGCGAGTGGGCTGGCAATGACATGGCGCAGGCAGTCGCAGAAGCAGAAAAGAGCATGAAGCAGGACAGCGCAGATATCCCGCTGATGAACCCTGATTCCGGCGACGACCCGTTCGGTGGTCTGTTCAACATGGAGGACGAGCACACCGACATGACCGACCTCGACCTTGACAAGCCTGCCGAGCATGAGGAGAATATTGACGAGATAAAGCCGCTTGACGTGTCAGATCACGCTGACGCAGCTTTCAACAACGACTTCACAAAGGACCTTCTTTCGCAGACGCTCAGTTCAAATTCGCTTGACGCTGCAGACGCAGACAGCGATATCCTTGAAGCGGTAAAGGCGGCGGAAAAGGCGTTCGCAGTCCAGCCGAACGACGTATCGGATATAGACATGGACGAGGGCGCAGAAGAGCCGCAGTCCTCAGAGTCCGAGGAGGACGAACTGATGAGGGCGCTGCGTGAAGCAGAGGAAGCGCTCAACAGCGTCAAGGAATCCGCTGATTCAGACGAAGCCGAGCAGGAGGAAGCCCCTGCAGCCGAGGACCCGTGGGCAGACCTCCAGAAGCAGCTTGAAGCTATGGAATCAGCAAACGGCGCAGGCTCAGCCATCACCTATGACGAGCCGGAGCCTCAGCAGGAGGAAGAAGAAGCTGCTCCGCCCTCTGCGGACGATTCTTCTATCTGGGATTTCGGCAGTTCGACCGGTTCGGGCAGTTCAGATGATGACGACATGAGTTCCGATTTCGGCGGCTTTGGCGGTTTCTGATAATACACAAAATGGAACGATGTCCCCACGTCTTTCAGGCTGGGGGACATCTCTGTTCAGCAGCGGTGATATTCCGCAGGACAGGCGGTACTGCGGCGCAATGGCGTGATGTGCCGGTAATATACTACATAGAATAAAGGCAGACCCAAAATGGAAATTGAACTGAACACAAGCGAATTAAAGGAAAAGGCGGCTTCCCTGCGTGCGGGGGACAAGGTGCTGCTTTCCGGCACGGTGTACACCTCCCGTGACGCTGCTCACAAGAGGATAAAGGCGTGTATCGAAAACGGCGAGCCGCTGCCCTACGACATAGACGGAGCGGCGATATACTACGCAGGACCAACTCAGGCAAAGGACGGCATGGCGATAGGGTCGTGCGGTCCGACCACGTCAAGCAGAATGGACGTTTATTCGCCAATGCTGCTGGACATGGGGCTTTCCGCAATGATAGGCAAGGGCGAGCGTTCCGAGGTGGTATGCGACGCAATTTGCAGGAACGGCGCGGTGTATTTCTGCGCCATCGGCGGGGCAGGGGCGCTGGCGTGCAGGTGCATCACCGAGTGCGAGGTAATAGCGTTCGAGGACTTAGGCTGCGAGAGCGTGAAGCGGCTTCATTTCGAGAAATTCCCGCTTATCGTGGCGATAGACTGCGTGGGCGGAAATCTGTTCAAGACGGGCAGGGCGCAGTACGCCGATGTAAACGTGTGAAAGCGCTAACCCGCTTGTGTAGTGGTTTTGCATAATTCGGGGCATAATTTTTCATCTAAAATGCTTGACTTTGGAAATTTTTTTAGTTTTTCCTTGACAAAACAACAAACAGGTGATATAATTATGCGTAGCGAGGGTGCTTAATGTTTCTGGTTATCATTCCGTGATTTGCGGTCTGATATCAGCGAAAACTTGAATGCGGAATATTTCATATGGCAGATTATTCACAGTTGACAGACGAACAGCTTGCGGGCTGCGTCACCAGCGCCGAGAGCGGCGGTGCGGTAGCTGAGTTGGTTTCACGCTACACAGGGCTTGTGTTAGCCCTTGCGGGGAGATTCAGCGCCAGTGCCGATTATGAAGAACTTGTCAGCGACGGGCTTGACGCACTCATCAATGCTGCGGCGAGATTCTCGCCTGAAAAGGGCGGATTCAGCGCATTCGCTTCTGTCTGCGTGACCAACAGAATGAAAAATACCGTGCAGCGTGCCTGCCGCAGAAACGAGCGGCTTTCAGAACTTTCCGACGAGGATATCCCGGACAGTTCTCCAACGCCTGAGGAACTTGTTATCAGTCGGGAAAGCGCCGCTGAAATAAGCGAGCGCATGAAAGTGCTTCTTTCCCCGATGGAACTTGGCTGCATCGAGGGCGTGATCCTCGGTTTGCCGTATTCCGAGATAGCCAGACGGCTGTCCATCAGCGTGAAATCAGTCGATAATGCGGTGACGAGGGCGCGCGCTAAACTAAAAGGTATCCTCCCGAATCAATAGGCAATATGACCCGGTAGCTTAATATCCAGAGCGTTGTTTTATCAAAGGTGTCGGTGTAAGTCCGACCAGGGCGAAAAATATTTTTATGAGGTATGGACTATGTACAACGACATCACTTTGAAGTGCAAGGACTGTGGAGCAGACTTCGTGTTCACCGCTGGCGAGCAGGAGTTCTACGCTGAAAAGGGCTTCACAAATCAGCCGCAGAGATGCAAGGCTTGCCGTGACGCCAAGAAGAACGCAGGCAAGGGCGGCAGAACCTTCTACGAGGCTACCTGCGCTATGTGCGGCGGTATCGCAAGAGTTCCTTTCGAGCCGAAAGAGGACAGACCTGTATACTGCAGCGACTGCTTCGCAAAGCAGAGAGGCGAGTAATTCGCCCCGAATTGGTTGGTATTTTCTCACAGGAAATTAGGAGAATGCGGCGATCATTCAATGCTTCTCTGGCATATTAAGCAGATTTCTTATAGAACCTATCAAATCAGAAACAGACGGTGACGAGCCGTCTGTTTTCTTTTTGTCCTAAAATAGCTTGGGGCTGCCTAACTATAGGAGCACGCTTCTCTTTCTGGGAATTACTACCTGTATAATTCGGAATCGCCATCTTGAAACTGTCGACAGGTTCCCGTAAATCTGGCGCTTGCTGACGTTGAACTGCTGACATAAATTGCCTGCCATCTGTCTGGTATCCGTATTTGACGGCAAATGCTCGATAGCCTCCCTGATGAGATTATTTTCCTTTTTCCGTTGTTTTGTTTTGGGTGGGGTCATGTGGTTTTTCCTCCTTAAAGTACTTCTGTAATATAACTAACCACAAGGTGGCGATAATCTTGCGTATAACCATAGCTTTACAAGAATAACGCAAGTAACCTTGTAATATAATAATTATAGCATATCTTTTCCGGTCTGTCAATAGAGATTTTCTAAAAAAGCAGGGGCTGACCCATACATAGGTCAGTCCCAAAGCTGTTATAAAGCTGTTATAATCAGTAGTTAAGCCCCACAGAATACCGAAGCATAGCCAGCGCGTCGGCTATCGTGTCCTTACCGTCGCCGTTGAAGTCGAGCATTGCCGGATTAGCCGCCTGCTCGATATCCACGCAGTGATAGAGCGCCGCAAGTGCGTCGCTGATGAGCACCTTGCCGTCGTTGTTCACGTCGCCGGGAAGGTCGCTGTAGTCGCTCAGCATTACCACGTACTCGCCCTTGGCTGTCACGCCGGTGAATGTTGCAGAGCCGTCCTCGGCTACCTTGGCGGTGCTTGTGAACTCAGCTTTGCTGTCCCTGATGAAATACAGGTTAGCGAACTTGCCCGCATACTCAGGCTTAAACTGAATCGTGAGGTCTGCGCCAACATCGTTGCCGCCGGTCGAGAATCTGTAGCCCACAGAACCGCGTGCGCCCTTTACCGAGGACGTACCGGGCAGCAGGCTAAGGTCTGCGGAGGAAGCGCCGTCCTTGATGTCCGAACCCTTTATCGTCCACGATTTGGTGGAATCGACCTTGACTATAACTGTAGCGCCGCTGTCCTTTATCGCCTTGATAATCTCTTCGGGCAGGGTGGTTTCGCCGTTCAGGTCTATCGTTATTATGCCGTCCTTGCCGTTCTTTGTGATATCCGAAGCTATGTCAGACCAACTCTTGGATTCGCCGTTTATCGAGGGCTTGGATTCCTTGGTGACCGTGCCAGAGCCGCCGGAATAATGTCCGCCGCCGCTAGTATTTCCACCTGTAGACTTCTTCTCAAATTCAGCCGTAAATGTCCAGTCAACTGACTGATCCATCATGAACGAGCAAGCGCCGTTCTTGACTGTGACCTCAGGCGCTTTGTCGCCGTCAAGCTTCACAGACTTAAGCTGATAGCCCGAATCAGGCGTTATCGTCAGCGTTACTATATCGTTAGTGCCTATCGAGTAGACCTGCGTTCCGTCAGCCTTTATTTCAGAGCTTCTGCCGCCGTCGAGCCTGCCGCTGAACTCCACAGAACCGTGCTCAGGCTTCTTGATATTGAGCGTTGAAAGGTCAGTGTAGCAGATAACGAACCTGTTGCTGCCCGCAGCGGTAGTCACCTTGTAATAATACCCGCCGTTGCCCTGCTTGTAAGGCTCGATTTCAACGCCGTTGAAGTCTGCGCTGTTGATGAACTTGTCCTCGGTGACGTTCGCGAATATCTCAAGTTCAGTGCCTATTTTGTACTGCCCAAGCGAGTTTATCGGGGCGGGCGTTACGGTTATCTTATCTTCCGTATTAGGCAGACCGACCGCCAGATACGAAAAGCTGCAAAGGTCTGCGAGATTTTCAAGCTGTGCGGTTATCTCCGTATCCTTGCTAATGCTTAGCTTTGCGGAGTACACGCCGGTCTTGCTGTCGTAGTCGGGCTTCACGCCGTTTATACTCAGCACGCTCTTGCTCGGCGAGGTCATGCTTACCGTGACGTAGTTTGTGCTGCTCATGATGTATGCGGGGAACTGGTCGAGCGTGCCGTCAAGCGTCTTTACCGTATCCAGCGGATAGGTGAGCGTTATCGAAGCTATATCGCCGTCGGAAACGTTCTGGCGCAGGTCGTCTGAAATGTCTATCTTGTGATACTGCGGGTTTTCGTCTTCGTCAATATAGATGTAAAATCTCTTATCAGTGCCGGTGGTTTTGATGGTGTATGTTGCGCTTTCGGACACAGGCAGATTCTCACTATCAACAGCCATGCTGTCCCATGAAGCAAAGTCTATATAGTTGAGATAATAACCGTCTTTCGGTAAAAGCGTGACCTCAATATCCTTGCCGGACGGAACGAAATAGCAATCTTCTGTGCCGTCATTGCTTGGCTCAACGCTGATACCGTTATATTTTACAGCCACGCTGCAGAAGTCAGAATAGATGTCGTCGCCGGAATTGGTTCTGCAGGTGAATCCCAGCTTGTCGGCGTTTATCACCTTGTTGACGGTGACGTAGAAATCATAGTATTCCCAAGAACGGTATTTCTCTTTGCTATCCACTATCCTAAGGTTCAGCGTTTTCGGAGAATCGGACAGAATATCGGGAACAGTGATAACAAGGTTATCGTCCTCGATGTTTGCTGAATAACCGCTGGCACCCATAATATTGACCGTACAGCTTGCAGGGTCTATGTTGATAAGATCGGAAAGCTTTATACTGTAGCTTTTTCCGCCGAGCACGCAGGAGTCGTCAGGCGTGGAAACCGGTTCATCTGCAATGACTATGTTATTCTTGCCGATGAACTCAAACTTCTTGGTGGTGAGAGTCATTCTCTGGTCATTTGATATCGAATTCAGACTGCCGACTTCCAGCGTGTAGGGGGAATCCTCGGCGTTAAGCGGCGTCGAGATATTCGTGCCGTCTACATACCGGATATTCTCCACGCTGTCAATGTCTGCAATATCTATCGAGCTGGCGGAGAATGCCCATGAAGAAGCGGGGAGATCAAGCGTTACGTTTCGGCTGATTATAAGGCCGCCGCTGATAGCGCACTTGTTATTCCAGATATCGCCTGCATATACCTTGCAGTTCTGCAGCCTGACTGAACTGCCTGCCAGAAGCCCCGTGATGCTGACGGTGCTGTTAATAGGTTCAAAACGCTGTGAAGTAACGTCAACGCCGTTTATATCGATCTGTCCGCTTTCGGCGTCAATGGCGGCGTTCACAGTAAGCGCTGATCTGCTTGAATTGATCTCTCTGATGAAATATAAGGAGTTGCCCATATTGTAGTAGACGGACCTCTTGCCTGCGTTGATAGCGCAGTCACCCTCAACGGCGATCGTGAATCTCTTGATGCTATCATTTCTTGGGAACTCAATGCCGTTTTCAGCGGTGGTCGTGAAATTGAAGCCATTTTTCAGCAAAAGCGTATATTGCGGATATCCGTTTGCCATGGCAGAGCCTTCGCCGTACCATGTCCATGTGTCCGCTTCGACTGTCGAGTGAAAATCATCTTTTGTGAAATATTTCAGTTCGCCGTTCGCAAGATAAGGCCATGAGATGTCCGAGGAAAATCCGAACTTCATCGAGTGGTTCGGGTATTCCATAAGCTTCAAGCCGATAGTATTGCCGGAAGTGACCGCAATTTCCTGCCCGTTCACGCTGAATGTGAACGTATAGTCGCCCTCGGTGATGGTTTCGCCTGCGGACAGCTTCAGCGTGAGCTTATTGCCGCTGCCTGTCACCTCAGGGATAATGCCGACTGCTGCGGGGTCGACCGCTGTTCCGTCTTTGAACAGCTTGAACTCGGTGTTGGTCACAACGTCCTCACAGGGGAAAGCAAGTTCCACATCAAATGAGTTGGGATAGCCCTTGACCACTGTCACATCGTTATATACAGAATTAGGGTCTTTAAGGGTATTAAGGACCGGCTTGCCGATGAAAAGCGCAGTGTTTGCGCCGGCGGTATAGTTATCATTGATGGACTTATACTCCCATTCGCCTGCGCCCTGCTTTTCATAGGAAATGGCGGGGGAGTTTTTCACGTAAACGGTGTACCCGTTTGTATCGCCAATGCTGACATCATGATCTTTGCTTCCCAAAATATTTATTCGTCCTGTGGTACTTTTCTGGTAGTCAGAAGCTATGTCGCAGCACACGTTACCATCAATATATCCATAAGGATCCCTGCTGGCAAATTCTCGGGCAGTGATATCTGCTCTTGTTATGTCACATGAAGAAGATTGAGAAATTCCGTGAAGATCGACAAGACCTTTGGGCGAAGAAAGAACGCAGTTCTTGAAAGCGTTTTCATCGTAAGCATATACACTTATTTTGCCGTCATCAAGCGAATAAAACTTAGAATCATTAATTGAATATGTCTCATATCCTCCATGTCCGGCAACTATATTCCAATCTGTAGAAGAATTTGGCTGTTTGCCGCCTGCGATTACAGAGTTTTCAATAGCTGCATTATCCATGATTCTAATTCTGCCGTTAGCAGGGACTGTTCCGTAGCCAACAATAACTGCGTTTTTTACGCTGCATTGTAATTTAAGATATCCATTGTTGCAGCTAAAGAAATTGCCGCCTCCAAGCGTTATACCGTCCAGAAGATATTCGTAATCGGTAGAATTAGGAAAATTACTGAGAATATAATTGCTGTCATAGAACACACCGCAAAGCTCTGTTCCAATGTTGTTTTGGTTAGCTGTAAATGTTAAAGTGAAATTATTTGCCGTTCCATTAGCCGCAGTCAGCACCTTATCGCAGAACACCCAGCCGCCGCTTCCGGTAACTGCCTGACTTTCGGGCACGTTTTTAAGGTCGTCGTACAGCGTCCAGCCGATAGAATCCACCTCAGTCAGATAAATAACGGAATGGTCTACTTGGCTGAAATAAGGCTTTTTATTCGCAGTAAACTCGCTGCCGTCAGCGGAACTGCGCAGAACGCTGTCTACGAACGTGAAGTGGTTATCGGACACGTTGTATTCAGTAAGAAGCGTTTTTGTTTCGATATAGCTTTTGTTTACGCCGATTATGGCTTCTGTATTTGCGGTGGCGAACCCATATACAGAAACATAGCTGTCGCTTATACTGAGGTTGTTTGCACGGATAAACGCTTCCTTTGCCTCTATACGACCCTTTTTCATGGTGACGGTTTCACCGTTGAATACATAGAACTTGCCGCTGTCAGAGCATATCGCACCGCCATCATATGTTATATTCTGTGCGCCGAACAGCGAAGCGAACTGTCCGTCAGCGGTGACTGTTACCTTGCCTGCGCCCTCGACATTCATGGCGCAGTTCGAGAAGATAAAGAAATTGAACTCGCCGCCCATGTTCACGTTAAGCGAACTTGAAATATCGACAGTCGCAGCGCCGCCGTCGCTGGTCGAATTTATCAGGAAATAGTTTGAATCATTGCCCTGCACGTCGAACGTGCCGCTGCCAAAGAAATGGAGCGTTTTGCCGTCCCATGTCCAGCAGTCGCCGTGCTGCGGCTTGTCGCCGATCAGCGTTACCTTTACGGTTTCAGTATCCGCCGCCGCCGTCAGAGATACTGCGGGCATGAGCGCAAGTATCATGGCGAAAGCCAGCAGCAGGCTCAGAAGCTTGCTGCCAAGTGGTTTAGAATGTGTCATTTTATCCTCCTTATTAAATAATCAGGCAAAGTCGCTTCGCCTGAAATTTCATATAAAATATCTTCCTGTCATTACATGAAGAATTTTCTATATAATTATAATTATTATACCAGATTACGGCACGGTTGTCAATAGAAATGCGCATTATACCGCCGCTTGAAACGAAATGCGTGCGGCGGAATACAATCAGGTCGGGAAAAGCGACAATTAGGAACACTTCCTTGACAGAGAAACTAATTTATGGTATGATATATATGTCCTATAATTACCAAAACACGAGGAGGAGATTTTATAACATGGAATTTATCAGGAAACGACTAAAGGGGCTTGCTGCGCTGATTACTGCGGCGGCAACAGCCCTGACCGCACTGCCGATGACGGCTGCGGCGGAGGACGCACGATATCGTGTGGTTATCGCAAATGTGCAGTCAAGGCAGGATTCCGGCAAATATCCGGACTGCTATATCTACACGGACTACAAACAAGAACTGACCACCGCTCCCATAGATATCAATGATTTTGCGGAGGGATCGGGCTTCCTGCAGGATTTCTATGAGCTGGGCGAAACATGGAACCTGTGGGGCGGCGGCTATGCGAGCGGCTATAACATAGAGGTCGACGGCAAAACCTATTACGATCTTCCTACGGTATGCAACAATGCAGATGTGCAGGATAAATACGGCTTACTTGGCACTTTCGACACCCAGACTCAGCCCACGATCTCTGCGGAGAACGCAGAGAAAGCAGTTGCAAAGAACGTTGGATATGGCGACAGTCCGGCTATAGTCCTGATAGAAACCACACTGAACCCGATATCCTACGAATTTCAGGTGTACGGCGACTTCAGCGTCGGCAAATGGGCGGGCATAGATCCTGTCTTTAAGTTTACGACCGACATCAAGAACAAAACGTTCCCGACCGAGGAACTGGCAAGCAGGAAGCTTCCGTCAACTCTGACCATTGCGTATCATTACAGCTATGAGGACGGCGGCTACGATTATAAAGAGAGATTAGGCACCGGCGAGGAATTCTGGAAAGCCATGAGCGACATAGCGCGGGAAGAAAAGAACCACAACTCGTCGATCAACTACGACCAGATGGTGATATACTATGACGAACCGAGCATAATCCTCTCCAACTCAGAAGTATTTGAATCCGGAATAGATTACACCGTGTTCACTGACGGCGTGGTGACTTTAGATGAGAATAAGTTCATTTCCGAGCATTCCAAAGCCGGCGATGTTTGGCGCATACATTACAAAGAATATGACAGCACCGACAGTAATATAAGAATGGTCAGCGGCGACAAGCTTGCTTCCCTGATAGTTGAATTAAAGGATACAGAGGATATATCCATGTATCATTATGATTCTATCTATGTTGTCAATACCCTGTCCGAGGGCAGTTCTGTTTTCTTTACAGAGAATGAAAAAGTTGATCCGTCCGCAGTCACGAAATACACATTCGGCTTAGCACCCGTATCCATTTCAGCGGCAGCCGCAAGCGCAGGTCTTAAGCCCGCTGACGCAGAATACGACGCTAAGTTCTACACCCCTTCCAAGTGGACCATCTGGGGCGTTTCATCAAGCTGGATCGACAGCAACACAGATGGCAAGCTTTCCAGCACCCCCAAGCAGAACGGCAAGCTTGACGTACCCGATGATTTCATGTTTGAGGATATGACCTACGCATATGAGCCGGTGCTGCAGGTACACAGCATGGAGCTTAAGAAGTTCGATATCCCCTGCGCCGAAGCAGAGGGCGGCAAGCTGACCTACACCGCAGCCGACCATTCCGCATTCCCGACAAAGGACGGCGTTACACTGTGGGAATTATGCTATAAAAACGGTGTTAATGAGACTTATAGCTTAGTTACTAACAGCGACGAACTGTGGAATGCACTTTCGTATCCCATTGACCAACGCTATGACTTTGAGGACGGCATGGTAACTCTCGCCCCTGCTGACCCGTGGGATCAGGCGGTTCGGATCGTCGAGTTCGCCGAGAACGACATTATTATAACCGTTCCCGACAGCGAACCCGTTATCCCCAAATTGGCATTAGGGTATCTGCAGCATACATTCAAAGATAAAGATTCAGTGATATTCAAGTACTCCAACGGCGTACAGTGGAAAATAGCCATCAGCGACATTAAAGTCGAGAATATCTCAGAGGACGGCGTTGACCTGTCCGTTGTCCTGAACGACGCTGATCTTTCCGCAGCAGTGAGCAGCGTGAAGAACGCAGACTACAGGGCTGAAATGACCGTGAACGGCGGCAAGCCTTTCGGCTTTGAAGCAGAACTCACGATCGACCTCAGCAAGGGTGCAGCGAACGCCGCATGGGGTCTTTACGCAAATCTTTTTGACGTAAAGAACGATATGAGCCTGATGAACTACACCAAGCTTACCGCCGACAACACCGCAAGCTTCAAGCTTTCTCAGGCGGACGGTCTGGCGATAATAGTCGGTCTTGACATACTTGACGGCAAGAACCTCACAGACGTGGCTATCAAGCTGACTGCTCCGGTAAGCGGCAAAACGGCTGATGACCCTACAGTCACCGGCGGTGCAGTCGTTGAGAGCGTTGAATGGTCGCCTGCGCTTGTTGACGGCAAGTTCGAGAAGAACACCGAATACACGGTGAAGCTTACCTTCAAGCTGGCTGAGGGCGTTGAGCGCATCTCGATGTACCTCAATGCTACCCTGAACGGCAGTTCTGATGTATTACCCCACATCGACCCCAGCACCAACACATTCTTCGTAAAATACACATTCCCCAAGACTTCGAGCGGCTCTACCGGCGGTAATACTGGTGGTAATACTGGCGGAAATACTGGCGGTTCGACCGGCGGCGGAAACCGCTATTCGGGCGGTTCGGGTTCGACTTCCGGCAGCAAGGAATCAACTCCGACGATAAACGGCGAATCCAAGAGTTGGTCTGACATAGCTTCGGACATCTCCAAGATGGCTGAGAACAGCGAAATAACCATCGACCTGAACGGCTCGACATCTATTCCTACAGACGTAATTAAGGCGATAGAGGGCAAGAAGATAAGCGTTACCCTCAAAATCGACGCTTCCAAGTCGTGGACCATCAGCGGTTCTGATATTAAGGACGGCGCTTCCTCGGCTGACCTGAACCTGCTCCCCGGAACGGCTTCGGAGAAGGGCGCGCGCGGTTCTGTGGGCTACAGATTCTCGACTGGCGGCAACGATATCGGCGCAGAACTGAATATCCAGTTCAAGGCTGAATTTGCAGGCAAGTTTGCTAATCTGTACCTGATAAAGAACGGCAAGGCTGAGTTCGTGAGCACCGCCAAGGTTGGCGCAGACGGCTCTGTAACGCTCTCCGGCGTAAGCGAAAAGGGCGAATACGTGATAATGCTGTGCGACTTCAGCGACCTGCCCGGCGACGCCGACAACGACGGCAAGGTGCTGATAAGCGACGCACTCGCAGCACTCCGCCACCATGTTGAGCTTGAAAAGGCTGCAAACTCTGAAATGCTCGATTTCAGCGGCGACGGCGTGTTCACGCTGGCAGACGTACTGGCGATACTCAGATACGCAGTAGGAATATAATACAATAGCATAGTTAAGACCGCCCCAGCCAACTGTTGGGGCGGTCAGTCTGTCGGGAAACTGCGGGTTAGTCCCTGGAATCGAGGGCTTTCCGTCAGTCTGGACGTGCTTTGGGGATAATAAAGCGACCGTCTCAGCTTAACACTGGGGCGGTCTTATATATGCGAAAAAAACATCTGGGACTGCATTTGGCAGCCCCAGATCTAGCATTATTCAGCTATTTCGCCGTTATCACATCTTGGAGATAAAGGTGTTCAGTTCATTGATACGATCATCAATGGTGTTGAAGTTCTCTTCTCTGAGCTGTGTATAGGTCTTTGTACCCTGCAGGTATACAGTCTTTGTGAGCGTTTCAACGGGGGACTCAGACTTACCTGCGTCGGAGATATCTTCGCCCAGACCGTTCTTGAAGTCGAATAAAGGCGTAAGGCTGCTTGAGCCATCGAGCGACTTCTGCTGGTAGATATAGCGGATATTGTCGTCTGTCCAGCGGTGCTTGGTCTTGAGCTGCTCGATAGAAGCGTCAACTACAGCGGGGTCAAGCGCAGTGGTAACGTTGCAGTCTATCCATGCGGCAACGCCTTCCTTGTTTGTGGAGCCCTTGCACCACATCATAGCGTCCTGCTTCATTGCGTGGTAGTATGCGTCGGCGTTGGGGTCTCTCGGATATACGACTACACGGATCTCGTCGTCGTCCCAGCCGTACTTGTCGCCCCATCTTCTCAGACCGGCCTTGCCCTCAAACTCCCACTGACCGCCATTTGCGTAGAACAGTATCTTGCCGTCTGCCCACTCCTTGGGGTTTACCTGATAGCCCTTTTCGTGAACAGGGTAACGCAGGTTTTCCTTCTGCAGAGTCTGGAGCAGACCGATACCACGCTCAACATTGGCGTTATAAAGATTGTTGATGATCTTTGTGCCATCGTTGCCTACAAGCGGAGTGCCGGCACTTGTAAACAGCTCGTTTTCAGGCTGCCAGCCTATCAGGGTGTAGCCCTCTTCAACGCTCTGCTGGAACTTTCTGCCCATGTCAAGGAATGTATCCCATGTCCACTGGTTGTTGTCGAACAGCTCACGGGGATCGTCAAGACCTAAGTCCTCGATAACGCTCTTGCGGTAGTACAGCAGCGACTGGAAGTTCAGCTCGTAAATTGCGCAGTAATATTTGCCGTTGAGCTTGAACTGGTCGAGCACCTGTCTTGCAGAGTCCCACTTCGGGGTGCTGAAGTCGATTATATCGCCGATCGCCTGATATCTTCCCTGAACAACGCCGAACGGGAAGTCACGCAGCTCAAACGGGAACAGGTCGGGCGAATCGCCTGCCTGAATAGCCGCAGAAAGCTTGTCGTAGCGCTCGCCGTAGGAAATGTTGATAGACTCGAAAATTCTGCCTGCACGATCAGGGTCGTCGCCGGTCTCAGGAATGCCGTATGTCTTTTTGAACAGCTCGCCAGCAGCAGTGGTTTCGTCCTGCTCCCAGCCCTCCCATGCCATCCACTTCAGACGCTTGGTGACCTTGAGGTCGGGGTTGTCGAGGGTGATCTCAATGTTATCTACCGCCGCAATGACGTTGGGGTCTGTGTCCCACGTGGTGGTGGTAGCCGAGGTAGACGGTGCGGAATCAACTGCGCCGGGTGCGCTTGCCGAGGTCGTGCCGCCGTCTGCGTTGCTGCCGCCTGTGGATACGGCAGGCTCTTCGTCGCAAGCGGTCAGCGACAGGATCATACCCGCTGCGAGTGCTGCTGCCGCCGCTCTCTGAATGTACTTCATAACAAATTCCTCCAGATTATTCCGGACAGTCGTCCGGCAGTTCTGCCAAGAGCCTCAGGGTTTCCGGCTCGCCCGACCGACGGGCGCCGGAGTTCCGTTTTACGCTCTTCTTAATATTTATTATAACGTTTTTTCATTCTAAAAGTCAATGTGATAATGGTATGAAAAAAGTAGGTCGGCATTGTGTAATATAAATAGTTATTTTTACGAAAAAAACTCATTTTAGGTAAATGACCTAAAAGCAAAAAATCCACCCCCGATGAATAATTACACGGCTGGCGGGAATAATGTACTTGCAGCGGGCAGGGCAGGGCAGATCGGATAGAATCTGCCGCCCGCCGAGAATACCACAGCCAGATACAGAAAAAATATTTTCAGATTTTTTCTAAAAAGCTATTGACAAATCGGATCGATAGTGATATAATATAATACGTTAAGTCACTGGGGTGTCGCCAAGTGGTAAGGCATCGGACTCTGACTCCGCCATTTCGAGGGTTCAAATCCTTCCACCCCAACCAAATAAAACCTCGGCAAGCAGCAATGCGTGCCGAGGTTTTTGTTTTCGGCGTACTGAACCTTACCCGATCTATACTGGAAAACCAGAATTCATACGGCAGGGGTGGTATCGACCTGCGTACCAAAAAGCCGAACAAGCGCCTGCACGGCTTTAGGCAGCAAAAAGAACAATATAACTGATGCTGCAATTACAGCAGCAAGGCTGCACATCACTGTTATAAGAGGTTGACTTCCGACCGATTTTGTGTTATCATCTTAATGGAACATATAGTGTTCTGTTTATTTTACAGAAATGTTAGTTAAGTCTAACCGAGCAATAGGAGCAGCTTATGAAAAAGATATTCTTCGACATCGAAAAAGACGGTTTTTACGGTACATATTATGAAAACCCCC
>CAKSEC010000017.1 GCA_934446355.1 uncultured Oscillospiraceae bacterium
GCCCTATTTTGCTGCGATTTTAGCATTGGTACGTTTTTCGGGTTTATTCGCGTTTACACAGTTGTTTTTTCAGACCCTACAAGTCGGCTAATATATACCCCCTATATGTAATACTCCAAAGCCTTATGGGATAAGGGTTTAAGTAACTAAATATATATTGAATATACTAGTAACTACCCCTATATGTAAAACTATAAAGCCTTATGGGATAAGGGTTTAAGTAACTAAATATATATTAAATCTACTAGTAACTACCCTATATGTAATACTCCAAAGCCTTATAGGATGGGGGATAGGGGTACTTATATTTTAATTCCTAATCCCTCTGACTACTAGCTTAACTACTATCTATTCACTTTGTTTGTTCGGACTCCTTTTGTTCTTCCTACTCTGGTTATCCTTTTTTCCCCTCCCCCTCACTTGTATATTAATGAATCCTAATTAATTAGAAAACACCAAAAAATATTAAAAACACTTGATAAAACTCTTCACTTCATCGTCATTAATTAGCTACAAATAAAGACAAATTGATATTTTAGTGGGTTGAAAATAGTCTTAGCTTAAATTTTAAGAGTTGCAGTAAAGAGTATTTATTTGTGAATTTTAGATGTGAAAACATGGATATAAACTATATAACGTTGGAAAAAAGTAAATAATAAATATGATAATCTGCACATCCTAGGGGTAATGTGCTTTTTATGTTTTTTCTAAAAATTAAGCATTTTACCCGCCTAAAACCCTAATTTTAAATGTTCTGAGTTGGAGGTTACCTTATTTGTACATAGTTGTTTTACAAATTTTGGGTAATAATTACATTCTCCCTAAAAATCAATCTTCATAGAAATAAAACATAAAAAAACTCCCCTATTTTGTTTCTTGTTCTAAAACAAAATAGGGGAGAATAAATCAAGAAATTGTATTAGCTACTAGACTATATAATACATCACCAAGGATATGATAATGTTTAGATACTGACGTACATGGGTGAGCCAATAACGCATAATCCGAACACTTTCGTTACTAAGAATGTGTTCGGATTTGTTATTTATCTTTGATTTTGTAACCGACCGAATTTTATGAGTTCGGGCGGTTTTTGTTCTTTTAAAATTAAATTCGCTTTAGAAGGGAAAAACTAACTGTATTGGGTATTGATTTTATATTCTTGATATGATATACTGTTGATAAACACATAGGAGGGATATAATGGACAAAACAGTTATAAATTTTCGTTTATCGGATTTAAGAAAAGCAAAGCATATAACACAGGGGAGCTTGCTGAAATTGTCGGCACTTCCTTTCAGACAATAAGTAAGTGGGAAAACGGTATAACTATGCCTGATATAACTGTACTTCCCTTACTCGCAGCTTTCTTTGAGGTTTCTATTGATGAGCTGTTAGGAATAAAACCTTTGAAGGGTGATGCCTATTCCTCTGAAGAAACCGACTCTGAAAAGTTTTGGGATAATCATTTTGAATATATTATGCGTTCAAGGAATGAAAGCTGGAATAATAATTACCTCGGTTTTCTCAGTCGTGAGGTATGGAAAATTGATAATCCTGTCAACGTATTTGATTGTGGGTGTGGATATGCACATTTCGCTCCGATGTTGATGAAATACTTACCCGAAGGCAGTAGCTATACAGGCATAGATTTCTCATCGTCCTTAACTGAACAGGCTGAAAAATTGCTTGAAAAATATAATATTAACGGGAAGATTATAAAAGGCGATTTTCTTGAAAGTAATTTCATAGATAAATTCGATATTGTAATGTGCCAGTCTGTACTCCGTCATATCGGTGATTCCAAAGCATTCATAAGCAAGATGATAAATGCGGCGATTGACGGTGGTCTTGTTATATGTATTGATACCAACCGTGAAATTGAGTGCTGTGGTTTGTATATTGACGGTATGGATTACGGAGATTTATGTGACCATAGTGGAGCAATAAAGCATTGGAAAGCTGAACTTGAAAATTCTAAAAGAGATTATGCTGCCGCTATGAGAAATGCCTATGTTATGCGTGAGCTTGGCTTATCAGATATTGATATTCGAATGAGCGATAAGGTATCTTTTGTTTGTCCTGAACAGAGTGATTATGATACCAGAATCAACTATTTTATTGATTCTAAAAGATTATGGTATTCAGATGTTGAGGAAGCTGTTGAAAGGCTCATCAATCACGGTATGACAAGAAATGAAGCAGAATCGTATGTTGGTAAAACAAACAAGATATGCAATTACCTTGAAAATAACAAAAGCGAAGTTGCTTTTACACGTTTCAAAGGTAAGACAATAACTTTTGGTTGGAAAAGGAGAGCCTGAAATGGACAATTACAGTTTAGCGGTCGGCGTAATAGTAATAAAGGATTCAAAGGTTTTGCTTGTAAAGCACAATTACGGCGCAGCAAATGGTATGTTTCTTAATCCGGGTGGATTTCTGAAAGACGGGGAGTTACCCGAAGAAGCAGCAATACGTGAAGTGCTTGAAGAAACAAGTGTAAAAATTTCGCCTGCAGGAATGATCGCTGTTCGCTGCCGCAGTAACGAGTGGTATATGGTTTTCAAGGCTGATTATGTCGAGGGCGAGCCCTGCATAAATCCAGAGGAAAACGACGAAGCTTTGTTTATGGATATAGAGGAGGCTCTTTCAAATCCGTTGGTCACTGATACGGCTAAAACGCTTATTCAGACAGCGTTATGCGGTAAGGCGATGCCTGCTGTTGATTGCGGTAATAATCGGTGGATGTATTCAGCCGATAATATAGTGTAAATAGCACGTATAAAATAATATGCTGTGACGTGATAGCCTGAATACTTTTTTAGAAGCACCCAAATTGCGGGTGCTTTTTTATATTGAGCAGTTATATTTAACAGCTGCCATTCCCGCTGCAAATCGCACAGATAAAATAATATTCGTCATTTTTTCAATACCCCCTTGACAAATCTGTCAATACCGTGTATACTGTATATATACGATATGAACACGCCGAGAGGAGATGGAAGCGTGAAGATATTGCAAAACTCTGATGTACCGATATATCGGCAGATAGCCTCGCAGTTCAAGGACGACATCATGAACGGCAGGATATCCGAGGGCGAATATATGCCGTCTATCCGTGGGCTTGCCAAGGATCTGAAAATAAGCGTCATTACCACCATGAAGGCATATGAACTGCTCACGCAGGAGGGGCTTATCGCATCGGTTCAGGGCAAGGGGTATATTGTAAATCCGCAGGACAGGGCTATGGTCAGGGAGCAGCAGCTAAGGCTTCTTGAGCAGCACCTGCAGAATGCGATGGAGGCGGCAAAGCTTGCCGGACTGTCACGGGACGAGCTGATAAAAATGCTCACAGTACTTTACGACACAGATTGAAACAGAAAGGAAGATGGATATGCTTATTTTTTCACAGGACAGAAAAAAGGTAGTCGACTGCGTGAATGTCGTGGTGACGAAAAACTTCGGCAGAGGAAAGGAAGCCAAGTTCTGCATTATAGGCTCGGCAGGCTTCGGAACTAGCTTTGACGGCATTCTGGCGACCTACGCTGACGAAAAAACCGCTATGGACGAGTTGGAAAAATTATTCGCAGCTTTCTCAGAGGGCGCAGTATCCTACAGGCTTTGAGCGGAAAGGCGTATCATGGACGACAGAGTGCTTTCAGTGACGTATGTGTTGTCGGTGATAGTCATGGGCGGCTGCGCAGCCATTACACTCGCTGACCTGATAGCAGGCAGGGCAGGGGTGGGCTTTTTGCCCGATACTGCAAAAAGAATTCTTGCTCTTGCTGGCTTTGCGGCAATAGCCCTGTGCGCATATTCTCGCTGCCGCGGCAGGCGGCGTTTTTAGGCAATGCCACAAATAAAATGTGTATATTGCGCCGCCAGATCATACAGGAGGACATAATATGGAGTACACTTCATGTATCAGCATAAAAGGTCTTACCAAGCAATACAGCAAATTCACGCTCGGTCCTTTGGACATAGATATACCTATGGGCTTTTCCACTGCGCTGATAGGCGCTAACGGCGCAGGAAAAACTACGCTTATTGATATCCTATGTGGAGTTACTCACAGGTCGGACGGCGAGGTGACCTATTTCGGTACGGAAAACGACATAGCCTCACCACAGCTTCGTGAGCGCATAGGCTACTGCGCCAGCAACGCATTTTTTCCGATAGGCTTCACTGCAAAGGATATCGCAGTTTCGATGGAAATTGCTTTCAAAAGCTTTGACAGAGCAAGATTCCTTGAACTTTGCGAGAAATTCGAGGTGGATAGCGAGCATACCAAAAAACCCCGTCCCATGGTGAAGCAATCCGATGGAAACCGCATGAGAACAAGCCTTGCTGCAGTATTCGCACGCAGCACTGAACTTCTGGTGCTTGACGAGCCGGGAAGTTCCCTTGACCCGCTGATGAGGGACAGACTGTGCGACAGAATGCGTGACTATCTGGACGAGGGCGACGGCAGGAAATCAATAATCTTTTCCACGCACAATATCGCCGACATGGAGAATGCTGCGGATTACGCAGTATTCATGGACAAGGGACGGCTTATCGAGCAGGGCTTTATCGAGGACCTGAAAGAAAAATACGTCATAGTCAGCGGCGACGCAAAGGACTATGACGGAGCAAAGGGTCTGCTTCTCAGCGGCAGCGTGAACCGCACGGCATTCGACGGGCTTGCTCTTTCGGAAAACGCCGGTGCTCTTGCTCTGGCGGGAGCGGCGTGCGAGCCTCCCACACTGCAGCAGCTAAGCGTCGGACTGCTGAAATATGCGGAGGTACTCAGATGAGCAGGTATGTTGATTCAATGCGGCTGTTTTTGGGCAGACGCTTCTGGGTGAAGCCTGTTGTGTTTTTCGGCATGATCGCGGTGTTGATCACTGCGGCTGCACTTGTCCAATGTTTTATGCCGGCAGATAACGATTTCGCGTCAGGATTCACCGCTGGAATAATGTCGATGTGCGGGTCAATGGCACCGATGATCGGGGTAGTGGATCTTTTCGTCTTGTATAATGCGGTGCACAGCGAATCTCCGGGGTATAAATATTTCGTTTCCGTGCCAGATATGGGAGTGCATTTCAAAAGGGCTGCAGTGATCTCCAATGTGATGGTGATGGTGCAGGGCGTGGTGCTTCTGACTTTGTTTTATCTCATCTGCAGGTGGGAATGGCTGCTGGTTATCGGCTTTGCTGATCTTCTGCTAATGACCGGCTTCGCAAATATCATCTGCATTCTGCGCAAGCAGGTCAACCGTCTGGCTTTTGTTATGGCCGCACTGGTGCTGACAGGCTTCCTTGACGGCTTCTTCTCCTCAGTCCAGCAGGATGAACCGGATTTTTACGCCACATTTTCGTCTGAACATTCATGGGTCGTGCCGGTGGTGCTTGCTGTTTCTGCAGCGGTATATGCTGCGGGACTTGTGGTCACATTCACGTGGAGCAGAAGAAAGTGGGGTAGCAGGCAATGAGAGCCATGAGGTTTGTGATGAACCGTTTTTTCAGGTTCAGGGGATTTCTGCTGATAATGCTTGGAGTACATATCGCCATGATGGCTGCGGTGATGATATTTCATGCCGACCTGTCCGGCGACGACGCTTCCGATTATCTGATATGTAAGCTTTTTGCGCTTATCCCGATGACGTTTGCCGTACTGCTGCATATGCTGTTTCTTTCGGCGCAGACCACCGGCTGCAGGCTCGTACGTTCTATGCCGATGGCGGCTGTTCTTTACACAAAGGCAATGCCCGCTCTGCTGGTTGCTGTAACGCTGTGCCATGCGCTGCTGACTGTTATCCCGTATTCGGTGTTTATTTTCGTGACAGAACGAGAATTATGCAACATCTCTGATATGCTGATAATGACGGCTATACAGTGCCTGTACCTCAACATCAGCGGCAGCGTGATACTGAGCGTCAATTCAATGACAACGGCGTTCGTGGCAGCGTACTTCCTGCCGATGATCTTCTTTGGGGCGGCTGGCTTCTTTATTGACTGGGGCAGTTCGCTCGGCGTACCGCTGTGGGGCGCAGTGCTCATTTTTGTGGGCGCATTTGCTGTCGGCGGTGCGGTATCTGCGATCATCTGCCGCATAATGTACTATAAATCAGACTTCAAGGAGCGCACAACCCCGCAGATATATAAAGGCAGCACTGAATAATTCACGCAGCTTTCACCATCGCAACATAAGCAATACACCCGACCGGAGTATTCTATATACAGAAAGACGAAAGGCTTTCTATTAGAAATGACACCCCTCCAGATCATATAATTACCCAACCAAACCGGCAAAGCCCCTCCGTGAGAAATTACGGAGGGGCTTTGCTGTATCATATATCGCAGAAAAAATCCGGAGCTGAATTACAGCTCCGGACAGTTGTGTTTTGTAGGTCGTTAGCTAAGCTTTGCGATCTGCTCGTTAAGCTGGCTGATACGGTCGTTGATAACAGGTGAATTTTCCTCTCTCAGAGTGGTGTAGGATTCGCCCTGAATGTATACGTTCTTGGTCAGACGCTCAACGGGGTTATCAGATGTGCTTGTGCCTGCGATATCCTCGCCCAGACCGTTCTTGCAGTCGAACACTGCCTTGATCTGGCTGGAGCCGTCCAGTGCGCACTGTGCATAGATGTAGTCGAGGTTATAGTCGGACCAGCCGTATCTTTCCTTCTTCTGCTTCTTGGTTGCAGCAACTACCTCAGGGTCGAGCGTTGTTGTAACGTTGCAGTCGATCCATGCGGCAACGCCGGCAGCGTTTGTGGAGCCCTTTACCCACATGAGTGCGTCCTGCTTCATCTGCAGATAGTATTCGCTTGCCTGCGGATCTCTGGGGAATGCGACTGCTACGATCTCATCGTCGTTCCAGCCGTACTTCTTGCCATACTTGCTGAGGGTTTCCTCAAATCTCCAGAGAGCGCCGTCAGCATAGAACAGAATGTTGCCGTCTGCCCATGCCTTGGGGTTTACGCTGTAGCCGTTAAGTTCGTGACGGGGATAACGCAGGTTCTCCTGTGCAAGCTTGCTGAGCAGGTCCTCTGCACGCTCAACATTTGAATCATACAGATTGCTTACGAATACGCCGTCGTTGTTGGCAACCATCGGAACGCCGGTCGAGCATACGAAGTCGTTCTCAGGGTTATAGCCGTCGATGAGGAACTTGCCCTCGCCGGTCTTCTGGAACTCTCTGCCAAGTTCCATAAATGTATCCCATGTCCACTGGCCGTTGTCGTAAAGCTCTCTGGGGTCGTCAAGACCAAGATCGCCGATAACGCTCTTGCGGTAATACATCAGGTTCGGGAAAGAGATTTCGTAAACTGCGCAGTAATATTTGCCGCCCAGCTTGAACTGCTCAAGGATTTCTCTTGCGCCGTCCCACTTGTGGGAGGTCAGGTCGAGTATTCCGTCGATAGGCTGATATCTGCCCTGAATGATACCATAGGGGAAGTCCTGTATCTCAAACGGGAACAGGTCGGGCGAATCGCCTGACTGGATAGCCGTTGCAAGCTTGGTGTAACGGTCAGCGTAGGGCACGTTGATGAACTCGAATATTCTGCCTGCACGGTCGGGATCCTTACCGTTTTCAGGAATGCCGTAGGTGTTCTTGAAAAGAACGCCGGCAGGGAGTGTTTCGTCCTGCTCCCAGTTGTTCCATGCCATCCATACAAGACGGTTGGTGACTTCGAGGTCAGGATTGTCAAGCGTTGCGTCCATCTTCTCAACAGCGTCGTTGACAGCGGCATCGGTTGCATAGGTGGTGGTGGAAGCAGATGTCTCAGCCTGTGAGCTGATCGAACCCGGTGCGTTTGACGGTGTATTATCACCTGCGTTGCTTGCGCCGGCGTTGGAATTGCCTGCTGCAGGCTCCTCGTCACAGCCGGTGAGCGATAAAATCATAGTCGCAGCGAGAACGCCGGCAACTACGGTCTTAAATTTGTTCATTGGTAACCCTCCGTTTTAAGTAAAAAATCCAAAATTAGCGGCAATTATTCCGCCTATGTTAATTATACAAGAAAGCCTGCAATAATGCAATATAAAATATACATAATAATTCTGCCGTATCTTTGTGCAAATTCGCACAGAATTAGCATAAACAATTGTATTATATTAGGTAATTTAGCTAAATTGCAAGTCCTGAACTATCTCGGAGTTGTCACAAAACTGTCACAGCCGCTTATGAGACTTATTCGTGAAAAACGGCTTTGCAATAGCATTCAGCTGCATTGCTTAGGATACCCAAAAGTAATTTAGCTGATTTTAGTATATTAGGAAAATTAGTTAAAACAACAGTGCTGAGCGGCATTCACCATGAATCATCAGCAGTAAAAGAAGCGGCAGAACGCCTGCGGCGCCGAAGTTCACGCTGCTTGACTTTATCGGCGTACAATGCTATAATTGTATTCAGTGGTTCAAGATATGATAATGCGAAAAGAGGTCAGCCATGACGCCCAGACTTATAATAGTAATACCCTGCTATAACGAGCAGGAGGTGCTTCCGATAACCGCCCCGATGTTCCTTGAAAAGATAAGGTCGCTGTCCGCTGCAGGCAGGATAACCGAGGACAGCCGCATAATGTTCGTTGACGACGGCAGCAAGGACAGAACATGGGAGATAATCACAAAGCTTGCCGAACAGGACGAGCACTACATCGGCATAGCCCAGAGCCGCAACCGGGGACACCAGAACGCTGTTCTCGCAGGGCTGATGGAAGCAAAGGATATGTGCGACATCACCATCAGCATAGACTGCGACGGGCAGGACGATATCAACGCCATGGACGGCATGGTGGACGCCTATCACGAGGGCTGCGAGATAGTGTACGGCGTGCGCTCCAAGCGGGACACGGACACGTTTTTCAAGCGGTTCACCGCAGAGAGCTTCTACAAGCTGCTGAATTCGATGGGCGCAGAGGTGGTGTACAATCATGCGGATTACCGCCTTATAAGCAGCCGTGCGCTGCAGGAGCTTGCCAAGTTCAAGGAAGTCAACATATTCCTGCGGGGTATGGTGCCGCTTGTGGGCTTCAAGAGCACCAGCGTGTACTACGAGCGCAGCGAGCGGGCGGCGGGCAAGTCGCATTACCCGCTTAGCAAAATGCTGGGACTTGCTTTCGACGGTATCACGAGCCTTTCAATAAAGCCCATCAAAATGATAATCGCAATGGGCATAATCGTTGCGATAATAAGCTTTATCGGTATAATCTGGGCGGTGGTCGAGGCGATACTCGGAAAGACTGCTTCGGGCTGGGCGTCCACCACCTGCATTATATGCTTCCTGAGCGGCGTTCAGCTTATCTCGGTCGGCGTTATAGGCGAGTATATCGGCAAGATATACATGGAGGTAAAGCACAGACCCAGATATATCATCAGCGAAAAAACGTGGGAGAAACACGATAAATAAGTGTCAGCACCGTACCTTTATGCAGGTACGGTGCTTTTGCAATATTCCGGAAGTCGGGCTGCCGATAATTTCACAAAAAATGATATTCGTGATTATTCACACGTTTGACTACAATCGCCGAATCGCATTATAACGCCATTTTTGAAGTGCGTTACAGCGTTTTTGTGTATACTATTCATAATTTACCCAAAATCTGGTGAAAAAAATTAGTAGTTTAGCACAATGAATTTTGCAAAAAATGTCGCAGAAAGCTATTGAACATATTAACGGTTTGTGGTATAATAAAAACAAATTGAATCATCGATAATGCCCGCCGGCGGTCTGGTTTGTCGGTATTTACTACGAGGTATAGGAGAGCGGCACACGGTGATGATGATTTAAGGAGGTTGAAACATGAAATCTATAGGTGCGAGGATTCTAATTTCGTGTATCCTGACTGTCGGGATATCCCTTTTTGTACTTGGTGGTTTTGCTTGCGTCATGACCTATAGTGCGACCAGCGAGGTCGCAACGAACAGCTTGTCATCAGTTGCAACGATCGCTTCCGAGCGTGCAGAGTGGGAAATGGCTTCGTATGTTGACATTGTAAAGCAACTTGGTATGTCAGAGCAGCTTTCCGATCCGAACATATCTATGGACGAGCTGAACAAGCTGCTTGATCAGACTAAAAAACAGTATGGACTTCAGGACGTCATGGTTGTGAACTCAGACGGTGCGTGTCTTGACGGAAATAACTACTCCGACAGAGATTATTTCCAGAATGCAATGAAGGGTCAGACAACTATCACAGAGCCTACCGTATCAAGAGTTACGGGCGAACTTCTTATGATATTTGCCGCTCCTATCTGGCTGAACGGAGAGGCTGACACCACTGTTACCGGCTGCGTTTTCGCAGTGCCCGACCCTGAGTTCCTCAATGATATCACAAGAAGTATAAAGATCAGCGAGAACTGCAAGGCGTACATAATCGACGACGACGGCGACACAATTGCCGATGTGGACAGCGATGTTGTTAAGAATGGTCAGAACGTTGAAGAGCTTGCTAAGAGCGATTCCAAGTATGCCGGAGTTGCTGCTATCCACGCAAAGATGAGAGCCGGCGAAAGCGGCTTAGGCACATATACTCTTGATGGCGTGAGCAAGTATGCTTCATACGCTCCGATCGATGGCACGAACGGCTGGGCGATCTCTGTATATGCTCCCACAAGCGACTTCATGGGCGGAACTCAGCGTGCGATATTCCTGACCGTTATTGTGCTGATCATTGCGTGCATAGTATCCACGTTCATCTCCATCAGGCTCGGCAAAAAGGTCGGCGGCTCTGTAAGAGTATGCACCGAGCGTATCGAGAAGCTTTCTGTCGGCGACCTCACCAGCCCTGTTCCTGAGGTCAAGTCCAACGACGAAACAGGCAGACTTGCAGAGGCAACCAAGGTCACTGTTACGACGCTCAACAATATCATCACTGATATCGGACGTATCCTTGAAGCTATGTCTGGCGGCAACCTGAACGTACATACGACGCAGAACGAGCACTATTATGTCGGCGACTGCAGCCAGCTGCTCAAGTTCATGCGTGACATCAACCACAGACTCAGCAGAACTATGGCGAACATCAGGACCTCTGCCGATCAGGTGGCAGCGGGCTCCGATCAGGTATCCGCAGGCGCACAGGCACTTTCTCAGGGCGCTACAGAGCAGGCTTCCTCTGTTGAGGAACTTGCAGCTACCATCAGCGTCGTATCCGATATGATACGCCAGAATGCAGAGGATTCAGAACAAGCTACCGCCAAGACCAACGAAGCGGGCGAGAAGATCGTACAGGCTTCCAACAAGATGGACAGCCTTATCGCAGCAATGAACGAGATAAGCACATCTTCCGACGAAACCAAGAAGATAATCAAGACTATCGAAGATATCGCATTCCAGACCAACATACTCGCGCTCAATGCGGCTATTGAGGCGGCAAGAGCCGGTGAAGCAGGCAAGGGCTTCGCAGTTGTTGCCGACGAGGTAAGAAATCTGGCTGCGAAGTCTGCCGAGGCAGCTCAGAACACTACCGTGATGATCGAGGGCACAGTATCCGCTATCGAAAACGGAAACAACCTTGTGAACGAGGCTGCGCAGATGATGGACGACGTTATGCACTCCGCTTCACAGGCTACAGACCTCACCAACAAGATATCCGATTCCACCAAGGAAGCGGCAGACTCCATCAAGCAGATATCCGTTGGTATCGAGCAGATATCCAATGTCGTTCAGACGAACTCCGCAACTGCAGAGGAATCTGCAGCGGCTTCCGAGGAGCTTTCCGCTCAGGCTACCACGCTCAACGAACTTGTGGGTTCGTTCACGCTGCGTGACAAGGACGCTGCTAGCATAGAACTTTAACTGATAGTACATATTGTTGCAGGACTGGGGCTCGCCCCAGTCCTGTTTTTTTCTGCTGCATTGCCAAATGCTGATTTTTTGGAAAATCACTTGAATTTCTCGCCCTATACTGGTATAATAAATATGTATGAATATAAGACTGTCAGCCGCAGTCATGAAATGGGGAATGAACTTGGATTTTTTAAGCTACATATCCGATATAATGAACAATCTTTTGCGCGTCATTATGTCGATAACCGTGTTTGATGTAATAGATATCCTGCTGCTTGCGGTGCTCATCTGCGTGGTAATAAAATTTATGCAGGACACGCGTGCAGAGCAGCTGCTGAAAGGTATCCTCATACTTGTGGTGCTGTTCCTTGTGGTTCAGGCGTGCCAGCTGAAGGTAATGAGTTTCCTGTTCCAGAACTTCTTCCAAGTGGGCTTGCTGGCTGTCGTCATTGTTTTTCAGCCGGAGCTTCGCCGTATGCTCGAAAAGGTCGGCACGGCAAAGGTGCCGAATATCGTGCAGTCATTTGACACAGGAGAAGCAGGCGCGGCGCAGGCTCGTGAAAGGGCTATACAGGGTATCGCAGACGCCTGTGAAAGGCTGAGCCGCACTAGGACCGGCGCACTTATCGTTATCGAGCGTCAGACGAAGCTTGGCAATATAATCGAGCAGTCCACAGTGATAAATTCCGAGCCGTCGCCTGAACTTTTCTGCAACCTTTTCTACAACAAGGCACCGCTTCACGACGGCGCAGTGATAATCCGCAACAACCGTATATATGCAGCAGGCTGCTTCCTGCCGATAACCAACAAGGGACAGTATGTTGACGCAGACCTCGGTTCAAGACACCGTGCGGCGCTTGGTATGTCGGAAAACTCAGATGCCCTTGTTATCGTGGTATCAGAGGAAACAGGAATAATCTCAGTTGCAAAGGCAGGTCAGCTCACACGGTTCGACACTGAATACAATCCCAAAGAGGCGCTTATAAATATCCTCAGGGACGAAATGCCTGACGTCACCAAGAACAAGACAAGGCGCAGAACAAGAAGAACACGCACTGACGACGGTGCGCAAGAGGACTAAGGAGGCAGCATGGGCAGCGAAATAAAGAACAGCGAGCCGAAAAAGAAAAGCTTTCCGGATATAGTAAAGGGGCTTGGCTCGGCATTCAGACACAATGTAAAGACCATAGTGCTGAGCCTTATCGTTGCGGTCATTGTGTGGTTCGTGGTATCCGTTCAGGTATTCCCGACGATAGAAACCAGCATTTCCGGCATACCGATACTGGCGCAGCCGACCGAATATATGCTTAACCACGATCTGGAGATAACCGGCAGCTATGCGGCGGCAGATATAAAGCTGGACGACGGCAAGAAATACGAACTGAACGTCGGCACGACAGACATACGTATCGAGGGCAAGAGGTACGATATATCTGACCTGCGTGCGGAGGATTTTTACGCGGAACTCGACCTTTCAACGGTTAGGTCAGCGGGTACGTTCACCGTGCCGGTGAGCATTTTCAGCAGGACAGGCGTGGACTACAACCTGCTGGAAACCTCGCAGCTTGCGGTGACGCTGGTGGTTGACGAGATAATCACCCGTGAATACCCGATAACCGCATATGCGCCGGACATCACGCTTCCCGACGGATATTACGTGGACGAAGTGACCGCTTCTCCCGCAACGGTGACCATAACCGGTTCGTCGTCTGTCCTCGACAAGATAAGCAGGGTAGAGGCAAAGGCAACGTTTGACGGCGAAATAAAGGAGAGCCACGAGGTGCAGACCGAACTTGCGGTCTACACGGCGAGCGGCTCACGCCTTGTCAACGACGACATCAAGATGAGCGCAGACAGCGTACTGGTCAATATCCCGATATATATGCAGAAAGAACTGCCGCTCACATTCTCGTTCACGGGTATCCCGCAGTATTTCGACATAAACAGCCTTGGATATGATATCCAGCCGTCCTCGATAATGGTGGCTGCACCGGACGACAGCATAAGCAATCTCAGTGAACTGAATGTCGGCACGATAAATATTGCGGACATCAGGCTCAATCAGACCACATCGACCATACCGATAACGCTTCCCGACGGCTACAAGAACCTTTCGGGCAACAACAGCGCACGGATAACGTGGGATATCGCAGACTACGGCAAGCTGGACTTCCAGGCTACGCATATCGCTGCGGTCAATATTCCGGACAATATGGAAGTGGACATCATCACTCAGGTGCTGACGCTCAGTGCGATAGGTCCGTCTGAGCAGCTGAGCACGCTGACCTCCGACAGCTTCTATATCGTTGCGAACCTGCTCGGCGTGTCGCTGCATGACGGCTCGCAGGACGTGCCTGTAAGCGTCATGATAACCAGTTCCGGCAGCCAGAAGTGCTGGGTTCTCGGCACGTATAAGATAACCGTCAGCGCACGAACGCTGACCAACAACGAGGGATAAATGGCACTCATCGTATCACAGATAAAAACGACACTTGACGAAGCAAAGGACAACGCCGTAGCAAAGGCGTTGTCCCTGCTTTGCATTAAAAGGCAGCAGCTTGAAGAAGCACGGCTGTACAAATCCTCGGTGGACGCACGCCGTGACATATGCTTTGTGAATTCGGTCTACATCAGGCTGAAAGACGCTGCGCTTGAGCTAAAGCTAGCCGAGAAGCACCCTAACGTCCGCCTTTACGAGGCGGGAGAACTTAGCTTCACTTTCGGCACTCAGAAGCCGGACGGCGAAATCTATATTGCGGGCTTCGGTCCGGCGGGAATGTTCTGCGCCCTTACGCTGTGCGAGTTCGGCTACAGACCGGTGGTACTTGAGCGGGGAGCGGACATGGACAGCCGCATTAAAGCGGTGGAGGGCTTCTGGAGCGGCGGTGCGCTCGACCGCGCGGCGAATGTTCAGTTCGGCGAAGGCGGCGCAGGCACATTCTCGGACGGAAAACTCACCACCCGCATAAACGACCCGCTTTGCTCACGTGTGCTGGAGAGATTTACGCAGTTCGGCGCACCTGAGGATATACTTACACAGGCGAAGCCGCACATCGGCACGGACCGCCTGCGCGGAGTGGTGAAGAATCTGCGGCAGCGCATAACAGAACTTGGCGGAGAGGTCAGGTTCCTGTCGGCTGTGGAGGGCGTAACGCTGCGCTCAGGCAGGGTCGAAAGTATCAGAGTGAACGGCGGCGAAATTCGCTGCGGTGCTCTGGCGCTTGCTGTGGGGCATTCTGCGCACGATACGTTCAGAATGCTGCTTGAAAGCGGCGCAGGGCTTGTCCCGAAGCCGTTTTCGGTCGGTGCGAGGATAGAACATCTGCAGTCCGATATAGACAATGCGCTGTACGGGAAATATGCGGGGCATCCTGCGCTTCCGCCGGCGGAATATCAGCTTTCCTACCACGAGGGCGGCAGGGGAGTATATACGTTTTGTATGTGTCCGGGAGGGTATGTCGTGGCTTCTGCGAGCGAAACGGGCACGATAGTCACCAACGGCATGAGTTACTACGACCGTGCGGGAGCGAACGCCAACAGCGCAGTTCTGGTGTCGGTGAGCCCTGAGGACATGGGCGGCGGCGCACTGTGCGGCGCGGAATTTATTCAGCGGCTGGAACAGCAGGCGTATCAGCTTGGCGGGAACAGCGGCAAAGCGCCAGCTTCGCTGACGAGGGAGTTTATTTCCGGCAGCGGCGGGCTTACTCTCGGCAGGGTAACGCCGACCTATTCCTGCGGAGTGGAGCAGGCTGACCTTGGACGGCTGTTTCCGGAGTTCATCAGCACGCCGCTGCGCAACGGTCTGAGGTATTTCGACCGCAGGATAAAGGGCTTCTCTGACAGCGACAGTATTCTCACTGCGATAGAAACACGCAGCAGTTCGCCCGTGCGCTTACCGAGGAACGAAGCGGGATATGCGGAATGCGCCGATAATCTGTACCCGTGCGGCGAGGGCTGCGGCTATGCGGGCGGTATAATGTCCGCAGCCGTTGACGGTATACGCACTGCAGTCAGGATAATGGAGAGATATGCGCCGCCCGCTGAATAATCACGGCTGGTTCACCGCACAATAACCCCATAAGTAGAGGGGGCATTGTGATGGAGCGAGATGGAATGCTGCTGGTGACCGGCTGTGAATGCGCCGGTCTGCCTGAGGGCGTACCGGTGATATATGCGGACAGGCTGCGGCTGGTGGACTGTCCGGAATGCGTGGTGATGGTCGGCGAGAATGCCGAGATACCGCAGGTGCGCAGCGCACTGGGCGTAGTGGTGAGCGGCGAGGGCGGCGGAGCGTTCCCCGCTGAGCGGCTGAGCGGCATTCAGGTGATAACCTGCGGCCGCTGCGGCAAGAATACCATCTGTATCACCTCGGACGACGGCGACACTGTAACGCTTGCGCTGAACCGTACAGTAACCACGCTGTCCGGCATATGCGAGCCGATGGAACTGCCGGTAAAGCGGCAGCCCGATTTTCAGGAATATCCCTGCATGGCGGCTTTTGCGGCGGCTATACTTCTGGGCAGGGTGGAATAAACCTTGGAGGTCATTTGTAGTTATGAAATTGATGTTTGCTTCGGATATACACGGCTCTGCGCTGTTCTGTGAAAGAATGCTTGAAGCTTACCGCAGGGAGGGTGCGCAGAAGCTCTGTCTGCTTGGAGATATACTCTACCACGGTCCGAGAAACGACCTGCCTGAGGGTCACGACCCCAAGCGGGTCATTGCGCTGCTGAATCCGTTGAAGCGTGATATCCTCTGCGTCAGGGGAAACTGCGACACGGAGGTCGACCAGATGGTGCTTGAATTTCCCGTGCTTTCCGATCAGGCGCTGATATTCGAGCAGGGACGCTGCTTCTTTCTGTCCCACGGACATCACCACTCGCCCGAAAGCCTGCCGCCGCTGAATCCCGGCGACGTGCTTATAAACGGACATACACATATCTACAAAGCGGAATGCGTGGACGGAATACACTGCCTGAACGATGGGTCAGTGTCGCTGCCAAAGGGCGGCAATCCTCGCAGCTACATGGTCTATGAGGACGGTCTGTTCACGATAAAGGAGCTTGAAAGCGGGAAAACGCTGCTGGAATACGCCCTGTGACATGGAGGGGAATATGTCGTTCAGTTCTGAGATAAAAAAAGAATTATGCGATACCCGCAGCCTTACTCCGTCACAAATCTCGGCAATGCTGTGCGGTATACTTTTTGCCTGCCGCAGCGAGGACGGCAGACCGGTGCTGCAGACCGAGAATCCTGAACTTCTGAGCACTGCGGCGGAACTGCTGAAAAGCGTGTTTCCTGACGTGCATTCCGGTACGGTCAGAATGGTGAGGAGCAGCGGGTCGCTGTATACCCTGCGCATACGCTCCGGTTGGGAGCAGGTAGCGGAGCGGTTCGGCGATATGGATAGGATAAGCGGCAGCGTGGTAGCGGGCAGCGATGAGGACAGCGGCGCATTCCTGCGTGGCGTGTTCGTGACCTGCGGCTCGGTGACCGACCCGAATAAGGAATACCACCTTGAACTGGTGCTGCCCGAAAATCACCGCACCGGCGTATTGCTCGACCTCATCACCGAGCATGGAATGGCGTTCAAGGAAACGTTCCGGGGCGGCAGCCGTACCAAGCGCAGGGTCATATATGCAAAGGAAAGCGAACTTATCGAAGATTTCCTTACATATATCGGGGCGGCGAACCATTCACTTGAAATAATGCAGGTGAAGATAGTCAAGGACTTCCGCAACCGAGTGAACCGCTCGGTGAACTGCGAGAGCGCAAACCTTGACAAGACCGTTGCAGCCGCAGGCAAAAGCACAGAGGATATCGAGTATATCTTCCGCACGATGGGCGCAGACTGGCTGTCGCCTGAACTGCAGGAAACCGCGCGGCTGAGGCTGGAGCACCAAGAGATGTCGCTGTCAGAACTTTGCGGGCTGTTTGCAGAGCCTATCAGCCGCAGCGGGCTGAATCACCGCCTTAAAAAGCTTTCAAGGCTGGCAGACGAACTGCGCCGCACGAACGCCGGAGAAATTGCGCCGTAGTACGGACATTTTTTGGTTGACAAGGTGGGACGTTTCTGATATTATAATAATAGACAGTTAAGGTCGATGTTTATTTATGTTAGTTAGCCGATAAGGAGGATACGATATGAAAAATCAGATAACAAGACGTGTGCTGAGCATAATGCTGTCCGCTGTGGTTGCAACTGCGGCATTCAGCGCACCGGCACAGGAGATGATCGGGGCTTCGACAGCGTACGCTGCGACCACCACCGCCGCACCAAAGGCGTCCAAAAAGGCGGGTACATACAGTTCGTCCGGTTCGTATACGATAAAGCTGACCGCTGATAGCGGCGCAGATATATACTACAGCACGGGCGGCAGCTATAAGCGGTATACCAAGGCTCTGTCGCTCACCAAGAACACCACCGTCAAGTGCTATGCAATAAAGAACGGCGTCAAGAGCAAGGTGGTATCCTATAAGTATAAGCTGACGCCAAAGGTCACCGTTTCGGCGGCTTCCGGTACATATGACGAGCCGCTGAATGTTACGCTTTCCTCGACGGCTTCCGGCGTGAAGTTCTATTACACGCTTGACGGCAGCAAGCCGACCACCAAGTCCACACTCTATACTGCCGCAGGGATAAAGGTAAGTTCCACGGCAAAGCTGCGTATCGCCGCAGTGAAGTCCGGCTGGACGACCAAGTATGTCACAAGGCAGTATACTATATCGGACAGCACCGGCAGTTCCGCTTCCGGCGAGAGCATTCTTGACGATTACGAGAGCAAGTACGCTTACAACAGGCTTACGTCAACGCAGAAAAAGGTCTATGCGGCGATATTCAAGGCTGCTGCGAACCATGACGCAAGCACAGATATATCTGACCTGAATGCGACTTCCACCGACGTATATAACGCATACTGGGCATTCGACTATGAGAATCCGCAGTTCTTCTGGCTGGGTCAGGGCTACGCTTATTCCTATTACGGCGATACTGTGTATTCTGTAGCTCTGCAGTATTCACGCTCCGCAAGCGAAGCGCAGAGATTGAACAAGGATTTTGAGGCGGCTGCACAGAAAATAATCGACAAGGCGATGAAGAAGGACGATGTGTTCAGCCAGCTTGTGGTATTCAATGACGAACTGTGCGACATGACCACCTACACCCGCTCTGGTCCGTCCTATATTTCGGAAGCAGACGGCCCGCTGCTGAACGGCAAGGCGCTCTGCGAGGGTTATTCAAAGGCGTTCATGTACCTGTGCCAGTCAGTCGGCATTGAGTGCATATGCGTAAAGGGCTATGCGGGCGCTGCGCATATGTGGAACATGATAAAGGTAGACGGCAAGTGGTACAATATGGACGTGACATGGAACGACACTGACAATGGCAAGCATTCCTATGCGTATTTCTGTATCCCCACCGACGTTATCGAACAGGATCACACATTCCAGAATGACGTTTTTGCCGTTCCGTCCGCTGTGTCAGACGACCTCAGCTATGCTAAGGTAATGGGTATCACAAGCTATTCCGACGCCAGCACAGCATATAACGAACTGATAACGCAGGCAGCTGCAAACTTCAAAAAGGGCGTATACACCACGACCGTTTATGTAAAGGACACGGGCATTAATTCGCTGGTCAGCAAGGTGAAAAGCGGCTTGTTTGACGATTTGAAAGCGAATGGCTGCAGCGTGCGTTCGATGTCCTGCTCATACGGCACAAGCCCCTATGGGGTAGGATATTCGTTCTATGAACTTACGCTGTCGGCATAATATTCGTATATTATAACGTCCTGAGGGCACTTTCTGCAACAGCGCACACCGACAGTATCGTGAAATAGACCAGAAAGCGCAGGGTATATTCGCCGGCGGCGGGGTCTGTCGCCACGATACTGTTTTTGTCTGTGGAGATAAGCCGCAGAAGCTGTGAGGACATCATTCCTGACGTGCCTGCGCCGAGTATCACGGCAAGGCATATTCCAAGGCAGGTAGGCAGCAGCTTCAGCGATCCAATGCCGCCAAGCGTAAATGCGCCGGACAGCGCAGCGCCCGTGCCAAGTCCGCAGACGAGCGGCGCAGCCCAAACTAACGCCCTGCCGAGCGCAAAATACCCCAGCACATATTCAGCCAGCAGGAAGCACCCTCCCCACAGAAGCCGCTGCAGCAGCAAGGGCAGAAACTCCCCGTCTGCGCAGAGAATGCTTTCGGTGAAATCAGTGCCGGCAGGTGCGGACAGTGCGAAGAACACTCCCGCAGCAGTTCCCGTGATAGCTGCAAATATCTGGAATATCGGAATCCCGCTGCGGCGCACGGCTCGCTGAGCGGTGCGGCTTCTGGGCGGCTCCTCGGTTATCTCGGCGGGGGATTCTTTCGGTGCTTCGGCGGGAGTGAATGTGGTCGGAGCGGATATCGGGTGCGGCTGAGCTGCTGGTTCGGTCAGCGGTGCAGGTTCAGGCTTTGGCGAGAGAATTTCGGGCTCGCTTCGTTCTTTCTGCACCTCGCGCAGTACAGATCTCACCTGACGGGCGGTGTATGCGTTTGCGGGGCGGTGTGGATTTATCAGTACAGTATTTTCCATAGCACTTCTCCATATTTCGGCTGTGACTTCTCGCGGGCGTCAGAATATCTGAGCGTCCCTTTCAGAAAGAATATATGCACGCCGGACAAGTATTATAACATTCACGGGACGGTGACAAAATGAAAACATCTGAGCAGTCCGCACTGGGCAGAGTGCTTGCAATATCGAGGGAAGCGTATTCCTCAGCCGCAAAGGGCGAGCCGGAGGTGAATCACGTGGCGCTTCTGGACAGCCTTTCGGCAGCGCTGTCACACGTGAACGACGAAAAAAAGCCGCTCGCAAAATGCCTGCGCAGGCTGAAAGCGGAACTGAAACGTGCCGGAAAGCCGTTTTATGAGCGGATTAAGCCGCAGTTTTCGGCAGTCGTTCCCGTGCCTGACTACGACTTTCAGACTGCGCTAAGGCACATTCCTGCGATCATATACGGCAACGACCGTATTTGCGGGAAGCTGGTTTCGGGCGAAACCGACAAAGCGCATTCAATGGCGGACGCAATGAAAAGCTATCCGGGATTCCTCTACGGCGAATTTGACGCATTATCGCCGCAGCAGTTCTATGAGTTGGTTTTCGGGTATTACCCGAAGCTTTATGACGAGCCGTTTATGGACGAGATGAAAGAATTATTTATGTAATAATTGAGGGGGCTATAAATAAGCCCCCTTTTGTTTGACGATAATCCAGAACGAGTTCTCGAAAATCGCCCTCCGCTCAGACGGTCATAGAGTCCATAAGCGCGCCGAGTATCTTGAACATCTTCGCCGTGCCCTTTTTGCGCAGCGAATGTCTGCGGCTGATGGAGTTCACCGCCATGAAAGCCAGTCCGCCTGCGATAAGCCCTGCCGCTCCGCTTTTGATATAAGCCTCTGTTCTGCGTGACATAATATCACCCCTTTTTGAAAGTTTACCTCAGTATTGTTTGCAAAAATCCTGCGAATACACTGAAAACCACCATAATAAATTCTGCAAGTATTACAAAAACTCACCGGAAAAAAGTGCTGCAGTTGAAATATATGGCACATATTGAATTGGAATGCGTGATTTTTGTGCGGTTTGCACATATGATTTTGTGTTTTGGTCGGCTGAATATACATTTTGCCAAAATGCAATTTCTGATAAAAAAACTTGCAAAAATCCCTTGACAAAAATTCTTGTTTGGTGTATAATCAGATCATAGCAAAGGGGCTATGACGGACGGACTTCAATGGCGAAGCCGGTCGGTCATAGTCCCGCTTGCTTTATCCGGTAAACAGCACGGCTGAACGCTCAGTCGCTCAGTCAGAAGCTAAAATTGAAAGGGGCGGTTCTTTAATGAACACACTATTAACGTTCGTTTCGGCAGCAGGCGCAGTCCTATCTCCGGAACAGACATCAGCAGTACAGGCTGTCGTTGATGAAACGATGTACAGCGGCAGCGATGTGAACGGCATATGGTACCTTATCGGTGCGGCATGGGTATTCTTCATGCAGTGCGGCTTCGCAATGGTCGAAACAGGTATGACCCGGTCGAAGAACGCCGGCAATATCATAATGAAGAACCTCATGGACTTCTGTATCGGCACGGTGGTATTCATTCTGCTGGGCTTCGGGCTTCTCCTCGGCGAGGATACGCTCTTCGGTCTGGTAGGTATCCCGAACCTCGACATTCTGGGCAGCTTCGCAGACTTCGACCGCTGTGCGGAATTCGTGTTCAACCTTGTATTCTGCGCAACTGCGGCTACTATCGTATCCGGTGCAATGGCAGAAAGAACGAAGTTCCTCAGCTACTGCGTATATTCAGCAGTCATCAGCGCTGTCGTATATCCTATCGAAGCGCACTGGATCTGGGGCGGCGGCTGGCTCGCACAGCTTGGCTTCGTTGATTTCGCTGGTTCTACCTGCATTCACATGGTCGGCGGTCTGTGCGCACTTATCGGCGCAAAGATGGTCGGTCCCAGAATCGGCAAGTTCGGCAAGGACGGCAAGCCTAACGCAATACTTGGTCACTCGATGACTCTCGGCGCACTTGGCGTATTCATTCTGTGGTTCGGCTGGTACGGCTTCAACGGAGCCGCTGCTTCCGACACACGCTACCTCGCAAATATCTTCCTTACAACAACAGTCGCTCCTGCAGTTGCAACCTGCACGACGATGATATTCACATGGTTAAAGCACGGCAAGCCTGATGTTTCCATGTGCCTGAACGCTTCTCTGGCAGGTCTGGTGGCTATCACCGCTCCCTGCGCTGACACCGACTGCCTTGGCGCAGCTATCATCGGTCTTGTATCCGGCTTCCTTGTATGCTTCGGCGTATGGCTCCTCGATTACAAGCTTCACATCGACGACCCGGTCGGCGCAGTTGCAGTTCACTTCTTCAACGGTATCTGGGGCACTATCGCAGTAGGCCTGTTCTCGAACGGTCATGGTCAGAACGGCGGCGTTGCAGCAGTAAACGGCACAGGCGAGCACGCAGTAGGTCTGTTCTATGGCGGCGGCTTCGGTCAGCTTGGCATTCAGCTTCTCGGTATGGTATCCGTCCTTGCGTGGACTGGCGTCACCATCACGCTCACATTCCTTATCATCAAGAAGACTATCGGTCTGAGAGTATCCCGCCACGAGGAGATCGTTGGTCTGGATTCCACAGAGCACGGTCTGCCCTCCTCTTATGCTGACTTCGTTCCTGCAATGCACGTGGAACTTTCCACCAGCGGCAAGGAAAAGGAAGTCGAAACTGTCAAGCTTGGCTCTGCTCCTGTTGAGGCTGCAGTACCTGTTGCATACAAGAGCACAAAGCCTGCTGACGGCACAAAGATGAGCAAGGTCGTTATCATTGCAAAGCAGGATAAGTTTGAAACGCTCAAGGCGGCTATGTCCGATATCGGCGTAACTGGTATGACAGTGACCAACGTACTTGGCTGCGGTATGCAGAAGGGCTCGACAGAGTTCTACAGAGGCGTCAAGGTCGAAACTCACCTGCTGCCTAAGGTAAAGGTCGAGATAGTCGTATGCAAGGTACCTGTTGAAACTGTGGTAGAAACTGCAAAGCAGGCTCTCTACACCGGTAAGATAGGCGACGGCAAGATCTTCGTATACGATGTTGAGGACGTCGTAAAGGTACGTACCGGCGAAACCGGCTATGACGCACTGCAGGACGTTGAATAAAACCATTCCCATAGCATTATCCAATTACCTTCCTGAATATAACGTGTAAACATTGATACCCCCGGCAATAGTCGGGGGTATCGGTGCATATATGGTCATACTCGGCAGGCGAGCCGTTCTGAAATGGCGTTTGCCGCTTGGATCACCCATTCGTCCATCATTTCTGGCGTGAGGTAGTGAAAATCCGTGCCGTACTCCGGCGGGTTCAGGTAAAACTGCCGGATATGCCGAAGCTGCTTTTCCACATTATCGGTCTTGTAGTAGGGCAGGCAGGTCACCGGATAGTGCTCGATACTGCTCAGCACGTGGAATGCCCAGTCGTCGGGGTGACGCTTCAGATAGAGGTGGTCGTTTGCGTACCATTCGGGCTTCACACGGCGGTAGTATTCCTCACGGTCGGAGGAATAAAGCGCATGGTGCTTCTGCTTGCAGGGAGCGTTTATTCGCTCCGACCACAGCACGTCAGCCATCAGGTGGCAGTAATAGCCGAGCAGAAAATCACGGGTGCGCCGGTCGAGCGGCCTGCCGGAAATCATTTCACGGTAGAATCTTTCATATTCGCAGTGCGCCTTGCCGCTGTTTGTCCAGTGCGTGACCTCCTTGGGAGGGTCGAACCCGCCGGCGGCAGGCTCTCCGCAGTCGGGGGCGATATTCCCTACAAAGAAGTCCGTTTCGTTAAAGTCGAATTCGTCCAGCAGCTTATCCGCAATGCGCAGATGTGCAAGCCATGTTGCCATATTATACCCCCTGTTGATTTATTGTGTATTCTGTGATATAGTATATTTATAGTATTGTTTCTGAAAGGAGCGTTCCCATGAAAGACGAAAAGAAAAAGGGCGCAGCCCACGTGGGCAATGTGCCCGAAAATACCCCAGAAAAGCCCGCCGAGCCGTCCACTCACACATGGGTGGACGACATGAAGCAGGAACTTGAGGACTACATCGAGGAACAGGGAATATATATCCGGCAGTAGCCCTGAATTTATAGCTGCCGTACCGTACCGGTAAACAGCGGCTGTCCGTCTATGCCGGTGAGCACGAACAGGAATGGTCGGTCGAACGTCATGTCTATCTTCTCGTCCGGCGGCATTGCTGCACCGCACATCATCATTTCGGTGAATGCCGCAGCCGTGCAGCCTTCTTCATCGACAGTCACCCTCGCTGACTGTCTTGCGCTGCCGGTGAACACGCCGCTGTCTTTCCCGCAGAGAGCGGAAAAATCCGCCGTGTACGCTGAGAAAATGTCTGTCACGCCGAGTTCGGTTAGCCCCATGCTCAGGTCGGTTGTTGAGGATACGTCGAACTTCGGCAGGGACAGGTTTATTGTGAGGAATTTGCTGTTGTCGGAGTTGTCACGCTTTCCGCTGACCATCTGCATATATTCGCCGGAAGCAAGCACGTCGTCAACGGTTTTGTCCTCGTCGGGGAGTATCAGCCACATATCGCAGCCTGACACAAACGACTGCTGCACTGCGCCGAAATCCTCGCCCCAGAAGTACGTTCCGGTATAGCCGGACCTGTTCATGAATGTGACCTCGCTGTCGCCGTCAGCGCCGTGAAATGTGCGCTGAGTGTTGTTCGCAGCATTGAACTTATCCGACCACTTGCCCTTGAACAGCACGGTGGAATACAGCGCAAACACAGCGTCTGAGTCAAGCGCAACGTCCTTTACTGCGTCTGAAAGCAGGCTGTCCGTTTGCTTGTTCAGCCAGTCCCTGACCGCATTGTTCATCTTATCCGAGCCGAATTCTCCGACATACGACGAGGCGTAGTAGTTCTGCGCCAGCGAATCCAGCACATTCTGGTCATAGCTGCCGCCCTCTGCAAGCCAGATGGAGTCGGCGAGAACGCTGGTTATTGCGCCGTCATTGCAGTAATTCGCATTCCAGACCTGCTCCGCCTGCGTGCGGAGTTTTTCTATATCCTCGGCGTTCAGCAGGTCGAGTATCTGCTGACGGCTATTGCCGGACGTGGTTTCTGCGAGCATTGACAGCGCCATATAAAGGCTCAGCGGGGAATAGGCGGCGTTCTCATGGCTTCCTGAAAGAAATGTGCGGGTGCTGTCCGTGTAGAAGTCCCACAGGCCGTCTGCATAGCCCTCTGGTGCGGTCAGATGAGCCTGTCGGTCGCTCCGCCATGCGTCATAGTCGCTGTCGAACATCAGGCTGGATTCGTTCGGGTACTGTGCCATTTTGGGATAGACAGCCTCTGCTGCCGCTTCAAATTTCGGCGTGATGAGATTCACCGCAGCGATACCTCCTGCAATACCAAGGCACGCAGCCGCTGAGAGTATGGGTATCCACAGGGGTCGGTGCGATTTTTTCTTTTTTGACGTCTGCGTTTCTGATGTAATGTGTTGTTGGTTTTTCATGGCGTAAGCCCTCCTTTAGCGGCGTTTTTTGCGCAGTGTGCGCATTGCTTCATCAATAACACCGCATAGCGGGCGATTTGGTTGCATTATTTTTCCGGATCGCTGACCTCGGCTTTCATGCAGAACTCATAGAACGGTGCGATTTTTTTCAGGTCACGTGCGACCTTCTGCGCCAGCTTATCCGAGAACATCACCTTGGGGTCGTTACTGTCGAACGAAAGACCTATGCCCTTTCTGTCGAGCCATTCTTTCAGCTCGTCGGGCTGGTCGGGGAATTTGCTGCGCTTGTACTTATCGCCGTACATAGTAAAGGTTTTCTGGCTGTTTACCGCTTCAAAAGCCGCCTTGAAGCTGATATCCTCCGCAAGAATGAGAGAGCGCAGAAGCTGCATTGATTTAGCGGAAGCGCAGTAGTACCCGCAGCCGTAGCTTATGCCGTTCACGCCTATCGAGAAATAGAAGCCGGGCAGCGCATGGAACTGCTCCTTAGTGCGGCTGAATGTATACCAGATATGGTCGCGGAATATCGAATCGGGATTTAGCCGCATATCACGGTGAATGCGGGAAATGCGCCGTGGGTCGGTGACGATGAGCGGGTCAATTGAGGTTATCGTCGGTGCGACCGCTTCGACAAGCTGCTTCATCGGGTCTGTGACATAGGTCTTGTAGTCCTCCTTGTGCTCGTTGAACCACTCGCGGCTGTCGTGCAGGCGGTTCTCAAACAGAAAATCGAGTGATTTCTGGGAAAATGGCATGGTGTGTTACCTCCTGAAATAATTGCAGTTTTTTTCATGCTTCTTTCTGTTAGTATGATAATGCGGAAATAATCCGCAGCATCATTTTACAGACTGGTGAGAAGCCCTCAGATTCTAGGAACAAGCATAACGACTAGGCTTTGTGCCTGTCGTTGTGCTTGTGACAACGAAGATGAGGGTTTATCACCAGTCTGACGAGGAAAGGAGCATTATAATATGGCTAAAAAACTCACGGCGGCTGAATTCTTTGAAAAGAACAACACCGCCTTTATGAAATTCGGGAATATGTTCACCCGAAAGCTGACTGACGAGCAGCTTATTACTGCGCTCGCTGAAAAGGACCTCGAGAAGCTTGCCAAGGTGTTCAGGCTGGTTTTTGAAATGCTGGAGGAGAACTCGCCAGACAGCAGCACCCAGCTTGCCGCAATGATATCCGCATATTCCGAGATGGGGGAGGAAGAGCCTTGAATACGCCATTCTCACCCAAGCAGCGGCAGGCTTTGTCGCTTGTGAAGTCCGGCGGGCTGAAAAGGCTCAACATACTGCAGGGCAGCGTCCGCAGCGGAAAAACGTGGATATCCATGATAATGTGGGGCTTCTGGACAGCCGGTGCGCCAAAGGACGGCACATATCTCATGGCTGGAAAGACCCTAACAACGCTGCGCCGCAATGTCCTTGAGCCGATGTGCAGTCTATTCGGCAGCTGCTTCACATACAGTCTTAGCAAAAAGGAAGCGCAGCTTTTCGGCAGGCGGATATATCTGGAGGGGGCTGCAAATGCGCAGGCAGAAAGCAAGATTCGGGGCATGACGCTCAACGGCGCATACTGCGACGAGCTTTCGCTTTTCCCTGAGGATTTCTTCGCAATGCTGCTTTCAAGACTTTCGGTCAAGGGCGCGAAGCTGTTTGCGACCACGAATCCCGATAATCCGGGGCACTGGCTGAAGCGAAACTACCTTGACAACGCTGCGCTTGACCTGCTCGACCTGAAATTCTCGCTTGACGACAATATCTTTCTCCCGCCGGAATATGTTGCGGAACTTAAAAAGGAATATACCGGAGTATATTACGACCGCTTCATTCTCGGCAACTGGACGGCGGCGGAGGGCAGGATATACGAGGATTTCTCGCAGAAATGCGTGATCTCCCCGCAGGAACTTAAAATGCGCCTTGCGGCTTCTCCGCTCGTCACGTCTGTGATAGGCGTGGATTACGGCGGAAACAGGAGTGCGAGCGCATTCGTGCACACCGGCTTTGACGCCGGCTTCAATAATGTGTATGTGCTGTCGGAACATTACGACAAGCGCAACGCCTCGGCGGAGTGCCTTATATCGGCGTTCCGTGACTTCACGGCGGCTGAGCGGGAGCGTTTCCCAACGCTTTCGGCGGCGTTCTGCGACAGTGCGGAGCAGCTTCTGATAAAAAGCTTTCGCAGCGCCGTGAATATTGAGGTAAAGAATGCGCTGAAAAAGCAGGTCGGCACACGTATCAACATGGTGAACCGGCTTATTTCAGCAGGCAGGCTGCACGTCAGCAGTGAATGCCCGCACCTTATCGAAGCGCTGAAAACCGCCGTCTGGGACGAACGCAGCATTCACCGTGACGTCCGGCTTGACGACGGCTCGACCAACATCGACAGCCTTGACGCATTCGAGTATTCCATCGAACGCTTTTCGAGAGAGCTGTTCAGATACTGATTTATTCCCTCGGCTTGTCCGGGGGATATTTTTATAGGTTCTCTTTCATATCCTCGGTGTCGAGATAGTCCTCGATATATTGCTTCTTCAGAAGTTCACGGGGGATATAGTCGTTGTATTTGCCGCTAATCTCGCAGCTGTCGGGAATGGCGAAGCTGTATTTGTCTGCGCCGCTGCGCTTTATCTCTGTCAAAGCCTGTTCAAGTTCGTCGATGCTGCGGTCGGTCTTTACTTCAATACACACCGGAATATAGCGGTGAAGCCACACGTTCGCACCGAAGCCCCTGCGCCGCAGTTCGTACATGAGCGCCATGCACGAACGTGTTCCGAGAAACGGCATAACGATATAAAGGGTCGGGGTTATTTTCAGCGCCCTGCCGCCGGGAAAGCCCGGAACGCCGCCCGCAAGTCTGCCCTCGGTGGTGATGGCAGTGGCTGCGGCGGCAGTGCGGCAGGCTCGTCTGATATCGCCCAGCCGCTTGGCTGCAGACTGGTCAAGGAATGCGTATTCCTCGTCGCTGCACAGCACCTCGCGTATCTTCTGCATTACCCTTGTGTGGACATATTCGTTGCCGGTGTCCTGCCACATATTCGCTGATATACCCGGAATATGCTTGACAAAAATGCGCCGTTCTTTCAGGTCGAGTTCAGTGACCTCCCACGCCTGACCTGCCAGTGCGAACTGCGCCTTTTCCGGAAACGGGGTCTGCACCGTGCCTATTTCCTCGGCGTTGCAGCGCACCGAGAACTCAGACGGCACGGAGAATACCGCCAGAAATTCATAGTTGTTCACAGCCGCCTCGCCCTTGTCCCCGATGAGCAGCGAACCGTCCTCGCTGCGCTCTATCTGACCGTTCGCCAGCATATGCCGCAGCAGCGTCAGGTAGTCCTCACGGGTGACGTTCCTGAATACGCCGAGCGTCAGAATATACCGTGCAAGTTCAGGCGGCTTCACGCTGCCCTGAGAAGAAAGCCAACTCATCGTCTGGTGGTACAGCAGGCTGTAGGGCAGCTTCGGGAGATACATCGGCTCTATCCAGCGTTCACGGGTATAGAGAAGTATCATGGCGACGCACATAACGAAGTCCCAGTTTATCTCTTTATAGAACTCCTGCGGCGGCAGGCTCATGTCCCACCTGAATGCGAACCGCATTTCTGCAGTGCCGCCCCTGCGGCCGGTGCGCCCAAGCCGCTGGACAAGTCCGGATACCGTCAGCGGGCAGCCCGTCTGGACGATACGTTCAAGGCTGCCGAGGTCGATACCAAGTTCCAGAGTGACTGTTGCGCCGGTGCATATCGGCTGCTCGGAATCTCTCATGCGCTGCTCGGTAAATTCACGCAGGGCAGGGGAGATGTTGGCGTGGTGCACAAGGTAGTTATCCGGCAGATGCTTTTCTGCGGCTAGCTTTTTCAGGTGGGCGATGTTTTCCTCGACCTCGCCCTTGGAGTTGGAGAAAAGAATGCACCGCTTGTTCCACGTGCTTTCAAACAAATAGTCATAGTAATTCTGCAGCAGTATCTTGCTGTCGGAGTTCGGTATCTTCTCCTTTATAGGAAAGAACCTCACCGAAAGCCGCAGCGAACGCCCCTTTTCGTGCGTTATCGGCGTAACGCACTGCCGTCCGCTGTCGGTGTTGAGCCACTTTTCGGCATTGCGGCAGTCGCCGAGCGTCGCAGACAGACCTATCCTGCGAGGGTGGTAGCCTATCAGCCTTGAAAGCCGCTCCAGCAGGCAAAGAAGCTGCAGGCCACGGTCGTTGTCCATGAAATAGTGCATTTCGTCGATAATAACGAACCGCAGGTCTGAGAACAGCCGGAACGCTCCGCTTGAATTGTGCATGAGCATACTTTCGAGCGATTCCGGCGTAGTCTGAATAACGCCCTGAGGACGTTTCATCACACGCTTTTTTGCCGCCGCCGAGGCGTCGCCGTGCCATTTGGTGACCGGAATGCCCGCTTCCTCCAGAAGTCCCTCAAGCCGCACGAACTGGTCGTTTATCAGCGCTTTCAGCGGGGAGAGGTACAGCACGCCGACGCTTTGCGAGGGGTTCTCCCAAAGCTGGGTCAGCACTGGCAGGAACGCCGCTTCGGTCTTGCCGCTAGCCGTTCCGCTGGACAAAAGCAGGTTCTCGTCCGTGTCGAACACCGCTTCTGCGGCGAGCACCTGAATCTCACGCAGTTCCTCCCACTTGTGGCGGTAGATGTAATCCTGAATGAACGGTGCGTAGCGGTGGAATATATCGCTCATTTCTGGTCCTTTCTTTCAGCGGCAGGTCAGAGTTCAAAGTTCTCAAAGCCGTCAGCCTGCTCTGAGGTGTTGCCGTCGGGCTTTGCGTATTCAAAGCTTTCCTCGCCCATAAGCTGTGCGATGGTCCTGTCTGGGTTCTGCATTGCGATGTTCAGCAGTTCGATGAAGTCCCTTATCACCTCTCTTGGGGTTATGTTTGAATCTGCGCCGACACGGCTGTATTCCGCCTTGATGAAGTATATTCTGTCGTCGAGCGTCATGCGGTTTTCATAGCCGTACAGACCGGCGTGAATCTCGGCGAGCTTTTCGGTGAGGACTGTCATTTCCTCGGCGGTCAGCGGCTGCAGCCGGATTATCGGGGCGAGCATATCGTGCGTTTCATCGGTGGCAAATCTTCCCCGCTCCAAGCGGGAGCGCAGTGCGTCATAGCTGAACACGCCCCGCCGCGGGTCCTCAATGCTCTGCGGAGTGCCACCCATTATTATGCCGAGATGTGACGCCTTTCCCTGCATGACGTCGTTGTACATCATGAGTATCTTTTCATAGTTATACTGACGGGTCACCGCATGAGGTATCTTCATGATATTCACAAGTTCGTCTATCATTATCACGAAGCCCTTGTAGCCTGCGCTGACAAAGAATGCGGTCAGCAGCTTCACATAGTCGTACCAGTTATCGTCGGAGATTATCACGTTCACGCCGAGGTCCTGCTTGGCTTCGGTCTTGGTGGAGTACTCGCCCCTGAGCCACCGCACTGCGCAGCCCGCTTTTTCCTCATTGCCCATGGTGTAAGCCTTGTGGTAGGCGTTGAGCACACGTGCGAAGTCAAAGCCGTGCACCATGTCCTCCAGTTCGCTTATCCGCATATAGATCTGCTTTTCCACTGCGGCGTCGAAGAACGGGTCGTCGGGAGATGTGCCGGAAGCCACGATGTCAGTGCGCACGCCGGTTATCCACTTTTCAAGGATAAGCGGGAGTGCGCCGCCGTCCGGCTTTGTGCGCACGCTGAGGTTGCGCATAAGTTCACGGTAGGTGGCAAGCCCCTGACCTTTAGTGCCCATAAGCCGGCGTTCGGGCGACAGGTCGGCGTCCGCCGTGACAAAGCCCCTGTCCATCAGGTGCTGGCGCATGGTCTGCAGCATAAAGCTCTTTCCGCTGCCGTATCTGCCGACGATAAAGCGGAAGAATGCGCCGCCCTCCTCGGTGATATCGACATCATGAAGCAGGGCGTTTATCTCTGCGGTCCGTCCCACTGCGATATAGCCAAGACCGGTCCTCGGCACTACGCCGCCTTTCAGGGCGTTTATCAATCCGGAAGCTATCCTCTTTGGTACTGCAACAGCCATCGTTATCTCCTCCATCTTTTGATTTGCTATCCTTTTATTTTAGCACAAACTATCCGAAAAATCAATACCGCTGAGGGGGCAGTTTATTAAGAGCAAAACAGGGCAGCCCATCGCAGTACCCCAAAAATGGGGTAAGCAATGCACTGCCCTGAATTTCCGCCGTCATTCCATATTGCCGTACACTGGCAGGAACACGAAGCCCTTTTCATGCGCCTGCGCTTCCAGCGGAGAGCGAGTGCCGAGGCTCAGCCACACCAGTGCGACCTGTCCGCCGAAACCATCGGCTGCGCGATCTGCAAGGGCTATGACCTGCTCGGTAAGGTTTGTCGTCACGAGGAAAAGCGTTGAGTATCCGCTGCGGCAATATCCGCCGACAAGTTCTGAGAATTCCATCACGTCAAGCTTTGACGGTATCACCGCCATCAGGCTGAAGAACCGCTCAAAATCCGCCATGTCCTTTATTTCCGACCTGTGCTCGCCGCTATATGTGCCGAGGTCCACGGTGCATTCTACGCCTGCTTTCGCAGAGGTCAGCGCAAGAGCCACAGCCGCTTCGATAACTGCGTCGGACTGGCGCATAACGCTGTCCAGAGTACCCTCGAACGAGTAATCGCACAGCACGGCATTACGGCATTCTGTCGCTGCGTCGAACTGCTTTACCATCAGTTCGTCCTGCTTTGCGGTGAGTTTCCAGTGAACAAGCTGCATTATATCTCCCATCATGTATTCACGCACGTGGGAGAAATCCTCCTTTTCGCCGGACAGCAGAGAAAGTGCGCTTGTGCTGTTTTCTCCGGGTATTCCGCCCTCAATGTCGCCTATATCCAGCCGCCTTGGCAGGAATATCAGCGTTGCTTCAGCGGATATCTTATGCCTAATGCGTACCACACGCAGCGGGTCGTACAGCGAGATACGGCTCACCTGAGCGGCGTATGCTCCACGATATCGGTGCATCACCGGCACGGATATCCTGCAGCTTCCAAGCGGCGGCACTGACGCATAAACTCTCTTTGCGCTGAAAAGTCCGGTGTCCCTGTCGGGAAGATTGCATTCAAGTTCTATCGGGGCAAACGGCAGCACAGCCCTGCTGCGAATATATATCCAGATGTCGAACCGCTCGCCCTTTGACCGAACCAGACGTACCCCGCCAGTCTGGCGGCTCTGCTTCCCGTCATAGAAGTTCACCTGTGCGAGCCTGCTGCATATGAGCACCACCGGCAGGGATATCAGCGGATACAGCAGCGAAGCCACCAGCAGCACGGAAGCCGCACGGCTCTGATAGGTTATCGAAAGAACCAGAAGCCCCAGCACCACAGCGATGTAAATTATCCTGTTCCTGCGCATTTGTTCCCCCTGTCCCTCATATGCCCCGCTTTATCGGAGGGGCAACGGAGGACACTGCGTCCTGCAGCACTGAGGTGACGTTCATGCGGCGAAGCTTCATTTCCTGCCTGAGCATTATCCTGTGGCTGAACACGGGTATCATCAGTCTGACGATATCCTCCGGCACGACGTAATCCCTGCCGTCAAGATATGCGAATGCACGGCTAGCATTCATTATTGCGAGCGAAGCACGGGGGCTCACGCCGAGTTCAACGCCGCCGTGCGCCCTTGTCGCAGCGGAAAGTTCTGCAATATAGCGGCACAGACTTTCTGCAAGCTGCACCTGCTGCACATCGCTTATGCACTGCTGAAGCTGCTCCGAGGTCATGACCTGCTCTATATCGACTGACGGGTCGCCGCCCAGTCTGTCAAGCAGAATGTCGGTTTCCTCCTGAACTGTGGGATAGCCAAGGCTGACCTTTATCATGAATCGGTCAAGCTGCGCTTCCGGCAGCGGGAACGTTCCAACATAGCCCTGAGAGTTCTGCGTTGCGATAACGATGAACGGATTTGGCAGCCTGTGGACTGCTCCGTCCACTGTGACCCGCTTTTCCTCCATGGCCTCAAGCAGTGCGGACTGCGTTTTCGGGGAGGTCCTGTTTATCTCGTCTGCAAGCAGTATGTTGGTCATAACTAGTCCCGCACGATATTCAAACCTGTTTTCCTCACGGTCGAACATCGTGAAGCCGGTGATATCCGACGCCATAACATCCGGCGTGAACTGTGCACGTCTGAAACTAAGACCGGTCGCCTTTCCGAGCGCCATTGCAAGCGTAGTCTTTCCCACGCCGGGCACGTCCTCTATCAGCACGTGACCCTGCGCCAGCAATGCCGTCAGAATAAGCTGTATGGCTTCCTCCTTGCCCTTTATGACCTTGGATATTTCCCCCGACAGCCGTGACATCAGCCGCTGATTTTCATTCATATAAGCCATTTATTGCTCCTTGCTCGGCATATCCGGAATATGCCGATAGTATTTAACCTCTTCCCCCAACGCAATTGTACCCAAATCGTACAGCTGCGAAAAATACTCCTATAACAAACTTAATTTACTAAATGGACCAATATTCATTATATCACATACACGAATCCAAATCAACACTTTTTGCAGATTTTCCTGAGCGGTCAGGGCAGCAGCCGTCCTAAAAGCCTGTACATTGGCGTGGTGTAGAAATAATTCTGCCTGAACATTTCCTGCGGCGGCGCTTCATTAAGAATGCTGCCCCTGAACAGCATTCCGCAGATATCCGCGCACTGAGCCGCAAATTCAGTGTCGTGGGTGACCAGCAGCACAGCCATTCCGCTGTGCGAAAGATTTTTGAGCAGTTCGGCAGTATAACGCTTCGCTGCGGCGTCCATGCCCTTTGTCGGCTCGTCCAGAAGCAGTATATCGGGCTTCTGCGAAAGCAGCTTCGCCAGAGCCAGCCGCTGACGCTCGCCGCCGGACAAGTCGAGCGGGTCACGGGCGGAAAGCTCGGTCAGCCCGAATCGCTCAAGATATTCCGCAGGCGCTTCTTCGGCTGCCGTTTCTCTGGAAAAGAGCATACACGGTTCCTGCGGAAGATATGCGGTGCGCACGCCCTTTTTCAGCCTGATCTTGCCGCCGGAGGGCTTCAGCATTCCCATCAGCGTTTTCAGCAGCGTGGATTTTCCGCTTCCGTTGCCGCCGATGAGCGCATATATCTCGCCAGAGTACAGCTTCATCGACGTGCCCCGCAGTACTTCGGGCGCAGAGCCGCCCCAGCCCGCATAAAGTTCCTTTATCGTCAGCAGCGGCTCTCCGTCGGGCGAATATTGCTTCGTATCCTCCGTGCCGTGCGCTGCGAGGTATTCCCGACAGAGCGGGTCGCAAATGCCGTCCCTGACTGAAACGGGCGAAACGCCGTGACCGCCTGCGGCTGAGAATACTTTCTGCGCCGCAGTCAGCGAAAGGCGCATGGGGTGTTCTTTGGGCAGTGCGTCCGGCAGCAGTTCAGGCGCACAGTCCGCCGCTATCTGCCCATTGTCAAGCACTACCGCACGGTCGGACAGCGGGAGCAGTTCTTCAAGACGGTGCTCGGCGGCTATCACGGTAATGCCGATATCACGGCTGAGCCTGCGCACTGCGTCGATGAAGTTCTGCGCAGATATCGGGTCAAGCTGCGAGGTTGGCTCGTCCAGCAGCAGTACTTTTGGGTGAAGCGCAGCCGCAGAGGCAAGGCAGAGAAGCTGCTTCTGTCCGCCGGAAAGCGTGTCGGTGTCACGCTCGAAAAGTTCCTCTAAGCCGAAATAGCACGCCATTTCGCCGACTCTGCGGCGTATCTCGCTTTGGGGCATTCCCACACTTTCGCATGAGAATGCAAGTTCGTGCCACACTTTGTCGGTGACGGTCTGGGATTCGGGGTCCTGCATAACGAAGCCTATTTCTGCCGCAGTATTGACGTCAGGCACGGGTGAAAGCTGCCTTCCGCAGTAGAACACGCTGCCGGTTCGTTTTCCGTTGGGGAAAAGCCCCGGCTTCATCAGCCGCAGAAGCGTGCTTTTCCCGCAGCCGGAAAGTCCGCAGAGCGTTATAAATTCTCCCTCGCCCACGGCAATGGAGATATCGGTCAGCGCAGGCTGTCCGTTCGGGTAGGCGAAGCCAAGTCCCTTTATTTCTATCTGCTTCATAGCTTCCTCACTTTGCTGTATATTATCACCGCAGACGGCATAAGGCAGAGCGCCGCAAAAGCTGAATACATCAGGATATCTGCAGTACCCGTCGGTATTTCGGACAGGGCAGGGTAGTAGTATTGTTTTCCTGCACCCATTATCAGCAGAGCGGCGCACCCGCCGGAAAGGATCGTAGTCAGTGAGAGAGCAGCGGCGGTTTTTCCGGTGAAGCGATACAGCGAAAAGCTTGTCCGGCGTACTGTGCCGTAGCCCCTTGCTTTCATCGACAATGCGGAATCCATTGCACGCTCTGCCGAATACCCGACCGAAGCGGAAAAGGCCCTGAGGTAACTTCTGACCGCCCATGTGGAATGCGGTTTGCAGTCGGCGGCCGACTGAACGGCGATAAACTCTTTTGTTCTGCGGACGAGCAGGGGAATGAACCTTATCGAGCAGGAGAGCATAAGTCCTGCCGCCGGAAATACCCTTCCGAACAGCCAGATATATTTATCGCTTGTTACGAATCTCACCGAGCATATGCTCCACACGCAGACAGCGGCGAGCATTACGCCGAAGTACAAGCCGTACACGAGAGCTTCCAGAGTGAATGCAGTGTCTCCGGCAAAGAAAAGGACGGTCTTTCCGTTATGCACGAACAGAAAATTTGCAAGCGCTGCCAGAAGTCCCGCTGTCAGAGGAATCGCAGGTCTGATTCCGCCGGACGCCGCCGCAAGCAGCAGCGAGCCGCCCAGCGATATCAGCGCAGCCACCGCCGAACCGGAAAAAGCCGTGATACCAAGCACCGCCAGCAGATACAGAAAGCATACTGCAGGGTGCGCACGTTCAATCGCCCTCAATATGCCCCTCTTTTCTGAGCCAGCGCAGAAGTCCCTCACAGCCCTCGCAGACGTCGCTGTATGTGGCTTCAAAATCACCGGTGTACCATGGGTCGGAGATATCACGGGGGCGCTCGGAAAAATCGAGCAGGCGGCGTATTTTATCGCTGTGCTTCTCTCCGGCTATTCTGGTCATATTGCGTATATTTGCGCTGTCCATTCCAATAAGCAGGTCGTAGGTTTCGGCGTCTGCGCGGGTCATCTGCCGTGCCCTTTTGGCAGAGTAGTCTATGCCAAGCCTCCGCAGTATGCCGGCTGTCCCACGGTGCACGGGGTTGCCTATCTCCTCGGTGGAGGTCGCAGCGGACTGCGCACTGATCCCGCTTATACTGCGCTTTTTCAGCATATCCGTAAATATAAATTCTGCCATCGGGGAGCGGCATATATTGCCGTGGCAGACGAAAAGTATCCTGTACATTGTGATGATTCCTTTCAGCGTGGACGTATGTAAGGTTATTATAGCACAGATTTCGGAAAAGTTCAATGTATAAATTCAGCCGCATTCGGCAAATCCGTCTGCGGCTGTGAGTACTATTTCTTGATCCTGCTTTCAATATCCTCGATCAAAGGCAGTTGCTTTTCCAGTTCTTCGGGCAGGCTCTTTGTTATCGTGTATTCGCTGACGCCCATAGGCTTTGACATATCCTTAAGTGCATACTCCGCAACAAGATCGTTTTTACTCTTGCAAAGGAGTAAGCCGATAGAGGGGTTATCCCCGTCACGTTTCAGTATTCCGTCAACAGCCGAAAGATAGAAATTAAGCTGACCTGCAAATTCAGGCTTGAATTCGCCTGTTTTTAGCTCTATTACCACATAACAGCGCAGATTGAGGTTATAAAACAGCAGGTCGATATAAAAATCATCTCCGCCAACGTTCAGGCAGTACTGATTTCCGAGAAAGGCAAATTCTGTTCCGAGTTCGAGCAGCAGCTTTGTAACGTCCTTGACAAGTGCTTCCTCAATATCCCTTTCAACCATATCCTCTCGGAACGGAATAAAGTCAAACACATACGGGTCTTTCATCGTCTGAACAGCCAGTTCGCTCTACGGAGCGGCAAGACGGCTTGCAAAATTTGAAATCTTATTCACCGTTGCCTGCCGCTCGTACAAGCCGCTTTCTATCTGATGGATAAGCACACTGTGCGACCAACCATTTTCGCAGGTCTTTTTGATATACCATTCACGTTATGAAAACCCTTTGACCTTATCTAAAATAGCGCAGTTGTGAGACCACGGAATTTGTGCAGACACTGTCTGCACAAATTCCTCGTCAGGGTATTCCGCCGCAAATTTAGCCATATATTTCAGGTTTCTTATAGAATAGCCTTTTGCGTCTGGGAACGATATGCGGATATCAGCGGCAAGATTTTCAATAAACTTATTTCCCCAAGTCTTATGCTCGTTAATGATTTCGCCGATGTTGTAGTAGAGCATGATCAGCTCTCTGTTTACACTTACGGCGGCTTTGTATTGCGCACTTTTTATCTCAAGCTTAATTGTTTCGACAATATCAAGATACTCGTTATTGTTTATAAGCATACGCCGTTCTCCTTTGATGGTTTTATGGAGTTATTATAACACATAATTCGGAAAAGTTCAATGTAAAATTACAGCCGCATTCTGAACTTCTGAATGCGGCTGTTCAACAATTTGGATTTATAACATTGCTGTAAATCAATGTTTTACTGCACGTATATGGTACGCCGTTCCTCAAAGCCTCTTCCACAGCTTTATAAAATTCACGTTTGCTTTCAAAGTAACTCCAATCAGAACTATTGGGTGATGGCATACAATGAAAGATAGCTATTTTTCCGCAATGATCACTCACCGAATTAAGGAAGGAAAATATAGGCGTAGACAAAAAAGATTTATTCTGCAACAGAGGATCCATTTCGTTAATACTATTATCCCATAACACACCAAACATATCATTAGCCCAAGAATGATTTGAGAAATTTAACATATCAATAATTTCATCTGCGCAGGTCATACCAATTGCGTGAACATCGCTTAACCCATACTCGCTTAAATCAACGTTTGCTTGACAAAAACATATCATGCTCATGTACTGCTAACCTCCTCTGGGAAAATGCTCAAAACCTTCGCATAAAAACCAAAAATCCTCAATGCAAAAAACATTGAGGATTTTAATTGGTGGGAGCTGGTGGATTCGAACCACCGAAGCATTACGCAGCAGATTTACAGTCTGTCCCCTTTGGCCACTCGGGAAAGCTCCCACATATTCAATTGTCGTTCCATTAAAAAATGGAGCTGGTGGACGGATTCGAACCCCCGACCTGCTGATTACAAATCAGCTGCTCTACCAGCTGAGCTACACCAGCGAGAGAAGCCTGTCAGGTTTTCGCACATCTCTGCGTTCCTGACGACTTGTATATTATATCACGTATTTTCTGATTTGTCAACACTTTTTTCAAAAAAATCTGAAATTTTTTCGCCGCCGCTTTCTAAAGCATGATCCAGTCTGATTATTGACACCTATAATGCGTGTATCATATTCGCACCAAATAGCGATTCTGTATTGATTTTTACAGTATTATGTGGTATAATCAAAATATATACTATTATACACGAACGCTGGTGAAACGACTTGCTTGACTACTGTATGTGCCTGAAATGCGAAAGAATGATAATGCTCGACCCTGAATATGCGACAGGCTTCTGCCTTTACTGCGGAACGCATATCGCCTATGACGAGGCAAGGGAGTTCTTCCTTGATGGACTGAAAAGCGCAGTGCCCGACGACCTGAAGCTGGAAGCCGACCTGTGCGAACTCATCGACGAGGACGATTCCTATGAGGACGTATACGGTGCAGACGAATGCCGCGAGGAATGCGACAAGGCTCAGGCGGCTATGGGCAAATGGAGTTTTGCAGAAGCGTTCCAGCACTACACGGCGGCGCTGGAATGGCGGCCGGGATTCTTTGAAGCAAGCTGCGGCAGGCTCACCACCGGTATATTGAAGCTGAACGACGTGGAAAACTGGGAACGGCGGCTGTCCGACTGCGTTTCGCTGATACGCAGCCAGCCCGACTGGAACATGGCGCAGCGGTCGCTTGAATATGCGCTGGATATCCTGCAAAAATTTCTGTCAAAGGGCGGCAGATTCGTTTCGCCGACCTATACCTGCGGATTTTTCAGCAGGCTCACCGAAAGCTTCCCGACACTCAGGGAGCGTGCGGCGGTGATCCTTGCGCACTGCGTGAACGTGGACGTCGCCCCGTTTACGGACGCTGCCCGCCTTGACCACGAAACCACCCGCTTCGCAGTCGGCAGCTACCCGCAGGAGCCGGATAAGGAACTCAGCCGTTTCATGCTGCTGATAATGAAGTACCACCCCGACGCACGTGCAAGGCATTCGCTGATAAGGGCGGTGTATGTGTTCGACCGTGCCGTATGGCTCAGGAATCACGATGAAGCACGTATCGAGGATATGCTGACGTTCATGGAAAAGATGTCGGCGGGCGGCTATTCTCAGGAGGATATTCAGGCAGCGCAGGACGCAGGTTTCGACTTCCTGATGATGGGCGCGCTGGAGCCTGCCTCCACCGCCAAGGAGAAGCTGCTGTTCCTCTCGGGCATCTATAATATGCAGCAGATGAAGCGCATGGAAAGATTTTTCAGCCACAGCGCATTCTTTTATAGGGTATACATGGAGGTGTGCCTGAAAAAGGGCGGCGCAGGCGGCATATTGTCTGCGGAATACAAAAGGCTGAGGGAGCGTCTGAAGTCGCTTACGGACTGATGAAAGGATAACGATATGGCAAACATGAAGAAGCTTACAAGAGATTACGGTGAAATACTCTGGACAGGCAAGAAATGTATACTCGGTATGCCTATCTCATTCACCAGATATATTCTGACTGAAAGCAAGCTGATAACACGTATAGGTCTGCTGAATCTCAAAGAGGACGAGATAGAGCTGTACAGGATATACGATAAATCGATGAAGCTGCCGCTTGGTCAGAGAATGGTCGGCTGCGGCACGATAACGCTGCTCTCAAAGGACAGCGACACCCCGAAAAAGGTGCTGCAGTCCGTCAAGCGCCCCCGCGAGGTGAAGCGTACTCTTGACGCTGCGATTCAGGCTCAGCGTGATATGTACAACGTCAGGGGCAGGGATATGATGGGCGCAACAGCGCATATCGAGGACAGGGACGGCGACGGCATTCCGGACGCTCCCGACCACTGCGGCTGCGACCACGACGATATCGGCTGAGTAATAATAAGGAGATACAAAGATGTCAGACAATAAAGACGGGCTGAATGTCTGCCTGATGAATGATTCTTTCCCGCCGGTTATCGACGGCGTGGCTAACACTATCCTGAATTATGCGGAGATAATCAGCAGCGAACTTGGCAAGGCGACAGTCGTCACGCCTGATTACCCCAACGCACATGATGAATTTCCGTTTCCGGTGGTAAGATATACAAGTATGTCGATCACCGAGAAAATATGCAGCTACCGCATGGGCTTCCCCTTTTCGGCAAGCAAGCTGGATTCGCTGGCAAGCAGCGGATTTGACATAATCCACACCCACTGTCCTTTCGCTTCCATGGTCATGGCTAGGGTGCTGAGAATAAAGACCGGCGTGCCGATGGTGTTCACCTATCACACGAAATTCGATATAGATATCCGCCGTGCACTGCCGACAAAGCTTATGCAGGATCAGGCGATAAAAATGCTGGTGGGCAATATCTCCGCCGCAGACGAGGTGTGGACGGTCAGCGAGGGCGCACGGCAGAATCTGCTCAGCCTTGGCTATCAGGAGAGCGAGGGGCGCCGTATCCGCATAATGGAAAACGGCGTGGACTTCCCCTGCGGCCGTGCCGACCCAGACGACGCCGCATTCCTGCGCTCAGAACTGGGACTGGAGGGTCACGGACCTGTGTTCCTGTTCGTGGGACGTCTGCTGTGGTACAAGGGCATTCGCCATATTCTCGACAGTTTGAAGCTGCTAAAGGAGCGGGGCACTGACTTCCGCATGATGATAGTCGGCGACGGCGCAGACCGTGAAGAAATAGAAGCGTACACGCAGGAACTTGACCTTACCGACAAGGTGATATTCACCGGTGCGATATACGACCGTGAGGAACTTCGTGTGTATTACACCGCTGGCGACCTGTTCATATTCCCGTCGCTCTACGATACGAACGGTATCGTGGTGAGAGAAGCTGCGGCGTGCGGCGTGCCGTCCGTGCTTATTAAGGGAAGCTGCGCCGCAGAGGGTATCACCCACCACCGCACGGGCATTCTCGTTGACGATACGCCTGAAGCCATCGCCGAGGAACTGCAGTTTGCCGCAGACCACCTTGCCGAGGTACGGCAGATGGGCGATCACGCAATGAACGAAGTTTATATGTCGTGGGAGACCTCCGTCAAGAACGCATACGCGCGCTATGGCGAGATAATCGAAAACTGCCGCAGCGGCAACACCTGCAACTACGAAACAGACCTGCAGCAGGATTTCTTCTCAGGTATCAGCAAAATGACTGACGCAGTGCAGAGATTCCGCAGCATTCCCGCCGTGTCTGCGATACGCGTCAGCAACAGCCGCAGCATAGCGAAGCGCCGTGCGAAAAAGGAGCAGAAAAAGCAGGAAGAAAAGTGAATACCTGCTGTATTATCAGACTTCTAAATTACCGATGGTATATTAATGCGCTATAAAAAATCTCCCCAGACCGGTGAGAAGCCCTCAGATTCTAGAAACACCCCCAACGGCTAGGCTGTGTGCCTGCCGTTGGGGGTGTGACGACGAAGATGAGGGCTTATCGCCGGTCTGCGTTATTCTTTTTCATTGAACTGGCTCTGGTGCTTGGTAAAGAAATCCACTCTCGGCTCAAGGAATTTCAGTTCATGGTCGCTGCCGCCCGTGAAGTCCGACATGGTATCGAATATCCTGTCCCAACTCCAGAAGCTTCTGTCAAGCCTGAGATATTCAAGCAGCATTTCCGTGCCCTGAGGTGCCATCGGGTGAAGCAGCACTGCGGCTGTTCTAATCATATGGAACACCTGAATGAGCGCATGGCGGCGGGCTTCGTTGTCATCAGCCTTGTCGGCGTCGCCGAGTGCCTTTGCCATGTATTTGCTGGCTTTCCTGATATAGCTGTCCAGAACATAGGTCGCCTGATGGAACTCAAACCTGTACATATACCGTTCGTAGTCCAGTATTGCTTTCTTGGCGTCAGCAAGGATCTGCTCTTCCACATCGCCGACCGGCATTTTTCCGTCGAAGTACTTCTGCACGGAATAAATGCAGGTGCGTATGATACGGTTGAACACGTTTGAAAGCAGGAAGCCGTCCTTTACAACGGGATCCGGATCCTCAGGCTTTGCGTTGGGATTATAGGGCTTCGGCATGAAGCTTACGCTGCGCTGTCCCAGTCCCAGACCGAGGAAGTGCATTCTAAGCTGCTCTGGGGTGTAATAATCCAGCAGGTCAGCCGCCATAGGGGGCTTTATCGCACCGGAACTTGAGGCTTTCTTGTCAAGGAACAGAATATGGTTATTTGCGCAGAGGATAGGAAGCTGCATTTCTCCCTCCGGCGGGTCAACGGTGTTCTCGCCCTCTGTCAGTCCCATGAACATAGCCATCTCAGCCACGCCGTAGAAATAAATATTATCTGCGCCGATAAACTGATATACTGTGGAATCCTTGCTGCACCAGAAGTCCTTCCACTCGTCCATGCTCCTGCTCTGCTTTTCAAGGGCTGCCTTGGTGAACGATATAGGCGCCCACAGTGATTCCGGCCATACCCAGATGGTCAGCGGGTCCTCGCCCTCAAGCACCGGCGCGGGTACGCCCCACTCGATGTTTCCGGTGAGTCTGAACGGAACGAGCGTCTTGCCCGTGCGGTAGCGTATGCCGTTCTCAGAAAGTATCTCGGTAGCCTTGTTCATCTCGTCAAGTTCAGTGAATTTGATGGTGAAGCTGGGCTTTTTCTTTTCCTCGATAAATTCGTGAGCGGGAAGCTTGTCCTTGACTGCGTTGTAGCTGTCGATAAGTTCGTTCTTGATATGCACGACAGGGTCTGCAAGGAACTCCGATATAGTGCTGGACACAAGCTGGCGCACGTTCTTCTGCTTGGATATCTTAGCGGTGTATTCTTTCAGAAGCTTGCTGTAGGACGGCAGGTCGAAATACCAGTTCTCAACGTCCTTCATTATGGGAGTTTCGCCGGTCAGCGTGCTTTTCGGGTCGATAAGGTTTTCCGGCATATACTGATGACCAAGGTCACATTCGTCTGCGTATGCTTTTTCGCTGCAGCAGCCGTCAACGGGGCACTTTCCTATTACCTGTCTGCCGTTGAGGAAGCAGCCTGCCTTTTCGTCGTAGAACTGCTTTGTGCTTATGCGGCGAAGATGTCCGTTTTTATACAGCGTGCGAATGAACCAGTCGGACACCTCGTTGTGTATCTCGGCAGTCCTGCCAAGACCGGAAGCGCCGAATATATTCAGGCTTATCATGTAGTCGTCGAGCGTCTTTTTCTGAGCCTTGTGGTTCTCCTCGACGAAATCGTGTATAGTACCTTTGAAGCCCTGCTCGGCGCACAGCTTGCGGTAGCTTTCGGCTATAGGCGAGCCGTAGCAGTCAGTGCCCGACACGAATATTACATTCTCATCGCCGAGCCTGTCCCTGAGGAATCTCGCATATACGTCGGCGAACACGAACACTCCGCCGATATGACCGAAATGCAGCTTCTTGTTGCCGTAGGGCATACCGCCGGTGATTATCGCCCTTTTCGGGAACTCCGGGCGGGGTATCTCGTGCTTCACAAATTCTTTCTTTTCTTCACTCATTGTATAGTGTTTCCTTTCATGTGGAACTGTATAACGGTTCTCTAAAGAATATAATACCACATTTTTCTGAAAAAATCAATATACCCAGTGAGTAAATTGCGGCACGAAAAAGCCTATATCCAGACTGGCGAGAAGCCCTCAGATTCTAGGAACACGCCATACGGCTAGGCTTTGTGCAGGTTGCCCTTAATTGCCCGACATCGTGTCGGGCTTTTGGGACAACAGCACAAGCGTCCTGCTTGTGCCTGCCGTATGGCGTGTGACGACGAAGATGAGGGGTTATCGCCAGTCTATATTATTTCTTCTTTACGGGGTAGCAAATCTCGGTGACAAATTCATCGGGATCTTTGGTTTCGTGCGGGATTACGTGATAGATGTTGAACATAGGTCCTGCGCACTCATAGCCGTTCGCTTCTATCCATGCAACGACCGCCGCATATACTTCGGTGATAAGCGAGTAGCTTCCCTTATAGGTGCAGCTTGCGACAGTGACCTCAGGCAGTGTGCGGAACTTCACGTGCTCCGTATCGGGGTAGCTGCCCTTTACGGTTTTCCACGCCATCACCTCCACGTTCTCCTCCTTGTATTCTCCGTCAAGGAATGTGACTGCGCGCAGGCATGGGTCTGCTTCAACGAGCCCCATGCGGCAGGTTTCCTCCATCATAATGCCCCAGACCATTCCCTCCTCCTCATAGCGGGGAATGATCATCTGAACGGCAGCCGCATAGCGTTCGGGGATCGTTTTTATTGTTACATTATATTCCATGGTTTCTTCCTTTCTCAGCCTTTTTCTGGCTGCGTCCAGAAGCGTCAGCTTATTCGCCGTATCCTGATAGACCGCTTCAAGTTCCCTCTGACGTGCGGAAAAGTATTCCTCCAGCTTCTCCCTATCGTCATAGACCTCAAGTATCCTCACGATATCCGCAAGAGAGAAGCCCATGTCCTTTAGCGCCGTTATCCGGCACACTATAGGCAGCTGGTCCTCTCTGTAATATCGGTAATCGGTGAAGCGGTCGATTTCTGCAGGCTTCAGCAGACCTATCTCATCATAGTGGCGAAGCATTCTTACGCTGACTCTGGACAGCTTTGAAAATTCTCCTATTTTCAGCATGGCGGTACCTCCTGTTGCTGTTTCCTTTTTGAGCTCATGACCATTATAATGCCTACCACAGTGTGAGAGTCAAGTGCTTTTTTGCTTTTTTTGAACAGTTATTGATGAAACTTACCGAGTGTCGTTGGAAATCAAAAAGGACTAGGGTAGTTAGTGCCTTAGTCCTCTGAAATTATTGCTTAATTCAGGCATATCTGCTTGACCAGTGCGCACCAGTCGTCGGGGTGCACGCCAAGCAGTTCCTCGTGCTTCATGTCGTGCTCTTGGATAATGGGGTTCTTGAAATATTTCTTGGGCAACACCGCACAAAGACCATTTATTGGATTTTGTACGTGTCTTGCTTGCATATTTTTAGTTTGGCGCAAAAAATCACATGATTACTCAACGGATATGCTCCATGTTGCGCCAAACTTGCATCTTGCACAATTCGTCCTTGCAAGGCGTGTCTCCCCCTGCCGGGGGAGGTGGCACGCAGTGCCGGAGGGGCTGACCGAAAGACCAGCCTTGCGTCGTCCTCATTGTACAATCTGACGAAAAATCTGACTGCGCAATACACGCACAATCTTTGTGCGGTATTGCCCTTGTATCTTTCCAAGTATTTTTCGCCCATCGTCTTTGCGCAAAAAACATGGATCTGTGTTTCGCCGTTGTCTATCTGTTAGGGGAGCGGCGTGATGAGGTCTGACACCCTGATCAAGGTCGGAACTGCCTATTATACCGTACTTCATATGAATATTGTGCCTTGCGGCAAGCTGTGCGACAAACGACCCGCCCAGCGAGCAGCCGTATGCGGCGCATATTTATCCGCCGTAATTATCGTTTATGTACCTTTCGATCTTTTCAAGTTCGTCGGTCACCGTTGTGTAGCTTTCGCGGTCGTTCTCGTCAAAGCCTGTGTAGGCAACGGCTGCAACGAAGAATCTCTTGGCTAAGTTCGTCTATCACAGTGCCGAAATTGCCTTTCCAGTAGCACATAGTCCCTGAAAACAGCATTATGACCGGATTGCTCTTATCACCAAATTCATGAACCGTCATTTTTCGTCCCCCTAGCAGTCCCTATTTTATAAAATAAAAAAGCACGGTAGAATCCGAATAAATCGTATCAAACTACCGTGCTATCTGGTGCGGGTGACGGGACTTGAACCCGTATGTCATACAACACACGCACCTCAAACGTGCCTGTCTGCCAGTTCCAGCACACCCGCAT
>CAKSEC010000018.1 GCA_934446355.1 uncultured Oscillospiraceae bacterium
CTCTGTAATGCGATAAACTCGGTTTTCCCCAAGACGAAGAATCAGCTCTGTATAGTCCACCAGATCCGCAACAGCTGTAAGTTCGTACCGTACAAGGACCGCAAGGAAGTCTGCGCTGATCTGAAAAAAATCTATGGCGCTGTGAACCTTGATGACGCTGAATTTGCGAAGGAAGAATTCCGTGAGAAGTGGGATAAGAAATACCCGAATATTCTGAAATCCTGGGATAAAAACTGGGCTGAATTAACGGTATTTTTTGAATATCCCCAGGAAATTCGTAAGATAATATATACGACGAATGCCGTCGAAGGCTACCATAGAATGGTCAGAAAATTCACTAAATCCAAGTCGATTTTTCCGACCGATGATGCTATCCGCAAGGTCGTTTATATGAGCGTTTCCGAGATTTCAAAGAAGTGGACTATGCCTGTTCGCAACTGGGGTCTGGCTTACGCTCAGTTCATGATTTACTTTGAGGACAGATTCGCAGCTTAACGTCTATTGGGGACTCTGTCCCCAAACCCCCGGAGTTTATCCGCTGGAAGATACCGGTGAAGTAGAAAAGCAGCGAATTAGCTCCGCTGCTCTTCACCGTATATCTTGCAGCCGCGTCGGGTCACTCTCCAGCGTTGCCCTATTTTGCTGCGATTTTAGCATTGGTACGTTTTTCGGGTTTATTCGCGTTTACACAGTTGTTTTTTCAGACCCGAGATAACAACAGTAATTAACACTACCACTACAAAAATCCCAATACTAGCACTTGAACAATCACAGCTACATCAACTAAAAATCACTCTACCCGACCTAAGTATTACCATAGGTACTGTTAGTATTGCTTACAGTATCTTGCGACGTAAAAGGTAATGCACAAAACGATAGGCTCTATAAAGCTTGAATTGCTTTATAGAGCCTATTTTTTATTGCTCGCTTCACCTATGTTATCAGTCGCCCTCGGCATACATCTTCATCGAATCCGCAGCAGCCCTGACTATATCCGAAACGACGCACAGTTCCCTTGCCGACAGCGATTGAAGCGTAAGCACGATATCGCCGAACGCCTCTGCGCCGATGACGTCCCTTGTGCCGAACAGCATTTCATCTGCCCGGCAGTCAAGAGCGCTGGCTAAAGCTGCGAATACCTCTAGGCTGAGTTTGGTGCTGCCTGTCTCGATGTGGCTCATGTGGGTGACCGAAATAGATACCATCTCGGCGAGTTTCTCCTGCGATAATCCCTTTGCCTTTCTCATCTTCCTGATACGCTGTCCTATAGAATAGTAATCCATATTATCTAACCGCCTTTGAAATTATTTAAGCAACATACTTGAATTATATAGGCAATCGTGCTATAATAGAATAAACTATATAGGCATATATATGCCTGTGTGGTTAAATTATTAGACAATAGGAGAAGAAAAATGAAGAAACTAAGCGGTTTAGCACTCATTCTGGCGTCGTGTGTGATACTCTCGGCGTGTGAGGGCGGCACTTCTGGCGGCTCTGCCGACGACATTAGCAACATGGTTCATCAGCCTAACATCGACGAGATCATGTCTAGTATGTATGAAATGGCGTCTGGCGAGGAATCTGACAATAATTCCTACGAACCGGATTCCACGGCTTCCCTGGACTTAAATTCGGACGGAAGCGTATATGTTAAGAAATCCGACAAGCCGGAAATACCCGATATTGAAGCGATATCACCCAAAAAGCTTGAATATGAGTTTATCAAAAACGGTGATTATGGGTCAGGTATACGAATCAATGGTATCAGCACAGCGGCAGAGGATATACGTTTTCCTGATACCATAGACGGCGAGCCTGTGGTGTATATTAATTTGGAAAGCAAAGATTATTCCAGCAACGTTAAAACCTTGATATTTCCCGATTCTGTCGCTACGTGCGGCAGAATACCTAAGTCGGTTGAATTTGTAAAGCTGCCTGAGAATCTTGCCGAGGATCGTGTTCCTACATTTGAGGGCTGCAAAAATCTTGAGGAAGTATGGCTTCCTGATAGTATTACCCGTTTCAAAGGTGGGTCAATGACAGGTCTTAACGCTCAATTCTCTGGGTGTTCAAGCCTGAGAAGCATTTGCCTGCCGTCTGGTTTGACTGAGATAGGCGGTTCAACATTCAGCGGGTGCTCCAACTTGGAAAGCATTTATATTCCTCGAAGTGTAAAAAGCATTGGCGGTTGGGCATTTGCGGATTGTACAAGCCTTACCAGTGTAAATCTGTCCCGCAATGCGACCGTAGATTTTACTGGCTTGTTTAGTGGCTGTTCAAGTCTTACGAGCGTTACTATTCCGAAAAATGCGACCAGCATTGGCAGAGAGGCATTCAAAGATTGCTCCAGCCTGACCGAAATCACCATACCTGACAGCGTGACCATCATTGGCGATGAGGCTTTTAAGGGCTGCACCAGTCTTACCAGTATTACTTTACCGGATAACCTAACTGACGACCCGTCTGTTGGTGAGAATATGTTTACCACAGGCTGCTTAGGAAAAGCGGCATTTAACGGCTGCCTTAACCTTACCAGCATTACAGTACCTGATGGCGTTACTATCATAGAGGGAAATACGTTTCATGGCTGCTCCGGTCTAACCAGCATTACATTACCCGATAGCGTAACAATGATTCGTGATAATGCTTTTGAGGACTGTTCTAACCTGACCGAAATCACTATACCCGATAGCGTAACCAGCATTGGAAGTGCGGCATTTAAGGGCTGTTCCGGCCTAACTAACATTAAAATACCTGATAGCGTTACCTACATTTCTTCCGAAGCTTTTGCGAACTGTTCAAGCCTTACAGATGTCAATATTCCTGACAGCGTAACTATTGAAGGTAGAGTGTTTTCAGGCTGCTATAAACTGTTTGACGATAGAGGTCTTATTATAAGAAATAACCGACTGTGGCTTAGTGATAGGAACAACATTGTAGATTCTAATATTACTTCTTTTGAAATTCCATCCGGTGTTACAAGCATTGAATCCGGAGCATTTAGGGAATGCGACTGCTTGATCAGCGTTACAATACCTGATGGCGTAACAAGAATTGGAAATAGTGCGTTCGCTGAGTGCTATGATCTTACCAACATTGCAATACCGGATAGCGTTACAAGCATTGGAGATGATGCGTTTTTTTATTGTTCAAGTCTTATCATTATTACAATACCTGATAACATTGCCTATATCGGATTCAGTGCATTTAATGATTGTGATAATCTCAAAACCATATACTACAAGGGCAAGGCTTACACAGCAACTGAGGAAGATACAGCATTAAATATACTGCTGAAAGAAAACCCTCAAATTGATTCTTGACCCCCTCAAAATTTTCAAAACCCCCTTGACAACCGCCCGAAAATGTGATATCATATTCACAAGAAAAACAGCGGCGGCGTCCAAACCGACCGGTGTTTCAAAATCGAATACGCCCTTACAAACCTATGATGTGGAGATAAAAATGCTTGTTGCACTCACAGAGAGCGGCTCGCAGGAACGTACAGCGTATGTTCCCGCATTGCTGGAAATGCCGCAGAACGCAGAGCATATCAAATGGACCACTGAGGGCGCAGTCAAAGGCGGTGTCCAAAGCCGGCTGAGTATTCTGCGACGTTATGCAAGCGTTAATTGCAGGGATATGTAGGTATCCGGAGAGTGTGCGGCGTTTCAGCCGCAAATTAAGGTGGCACCACGGTGTAGTGTATACTCCGTCCTTAGATGCAGGTCTATTCTGCGTTAAGGGCGGAGTTTTTGTTTTCTGAAAGGAGAAAGCCATGCTAAGACCAACTATCGAGCAGGCAAAGCAGCTTACCGGCTACAGCCTTATTCCGGTGTGCAGAGAACTTCTGTCCGACTTCACCACGCCTATTGAGGTACTCAGAAAGCTGCGCAGCGTGAGCCGCCACGTCTATATTCTGGAGAGCGTCGAGAATCAGGAGAAGTGGGGAAGATACACGTTCCTCGGCTATGACCCGAAGCTCGAAATAACCTGCATCAACGGCGAACTGACCGTCAAGAACGTACAGACCGGCAAGACCGAAACGTCCCAGCAGGCGCACCCGGCGGACTACATCAAAAAGCTGATGTCCGGATTCAGCAGCCCTGCGCTGGACGGGTTCCCGTCGTTCACGGGCGGGCTCGTGGGGTACTTCTCATACGACTATATCAAATACAGCGAGCCTACGCTGAAGCTTGACGCAAACGACGAGGAGCATTTCAAGGACGTTGACCTCATGCTTTTCGATAAGGTCATAGCTTTCGATAACATCAAGCAGAAAATAATGCTGATAACCAATATTTCCTCCGCCGATATCGACAGGGAATACCCCGAAGCGGAAAAGCAGCTTGAAGAAATGGAAAGGCTCATTCGATTCGGAAAGCCTGCAGATATCCCCAAGGGAAAGCTGACGTCAGAGTTCCGCAGGCTTTTCGATAAGCAGCAGTACTGCGAGATGGTGGAGAAGGCTCGGCACTACATCTATGAGGGAGATATATTTCAGGTGGTGCTTTCTAACAGACTGGACGCCGATTTCGAGGGAAGCCTGTTCGACGCATACCGTGTGCTGAGGGCGACCAATCCCTCGCCGTATATGTTCTTCTTCTCCAGCGACGATATGGAGATAGCCGGCGCTTCCCCCGAAACACTGGTGAAGCTGGAAAACGGCGTGCTGCATACGTTCCCGCTTGCCGGAACACGTCCGAGGGGCGCAGACGACGAGCAGGACAAGCAGCTTGAAAGAGAGCTCCTGCAGGACGAAAAGGAACTTTCCGAGCACAATATGCTGGTGGATCTCGGCAGAAACGACATCGGAAAGATAAGCCGCTTCGGCAGCGTCGAGGTGGAAAAATACATGAGTATCGAGCGTTATTCGCACGTAATGCACATCGGTTCGACCGTGCGGGGCGAGATACTGGACGGCAAGACTGCACTGGACGCAGTTGACGCTATACTGCCGGCTGGTACGCTTTCGGGTGCGCCGAAGCTTCGTGCCTGCGAGATAATCAACGAGCTTGAAAACAACAAGCGGGGCGTTTACGGCGGCGCAGTCGGGTATATCGATTTCAGAGGTAATCTCGACACCTGCATTGCGATACGGCTTGCGTTCAGGAAGAACGGCAGGGTGTTCGTGAGAAGCGGTGCAGGCATAGTTGCGGACAGCGTACCTGAGAACGAATACAACGAGTGCATCAACAAGGCGAAAGCCGTGATGAATGCGCTCTCCATCGCACAGGAGGACAGCATATGATACTTCTGATAGATAATTACGACAGCTTTTCCTACAATCTGTATCAGCTTATCGGCGGGATAGACCCGGATATAAAGGTCATACGCAACGATGAACTTACTGCAGACGAAATAATGGCGCTGCAGCCCTCTCACATAATCGTCAGCCCCGGACCGGGCAGACCCTGCGATGCAGGCGTGTGCGAGGACGTGATAAGAACGGCGGCGGGAAAAATACCGATACTCGGCGTTTGTCTGGGACATCAGGCGATATGCGAAACGTTCGGCGCTGAGATAACCTACGCAAAGCGGCTCATGCACGGAAAGAAGTCCGTGACGAGCCTTGATACGTCGAGCAGGCTTTTCAGGGGGCTTCCCGAAAGCTGCGAGGTGGCGAGGTATCATTCGCTTGCCGCTTCCGAGGACGGCTTCCCCGAATGCCTGAAAGTCACGGCAAGAACGGACGACGGCGAAATAATGGCGGTGGAGCACAGGGAATACCCCATATTCGGCGTGCAGTTCCACCCCGAATCAATACTCACAAAGCACGGCAGACAGATGGCTGAGAATTTTTTGGAGGTCACATTATGATAAAGGAAGCAATCAAGAAAGCGGCAGACGGGATCGACCTTACCTATGAGGAAGCGGCAGAGGTCACACGTGAAATAATGACCGGAAACACAACGCCCGCCCAGACTGCGGCGTATCTCACTGCGCTGCACATCAAGGGCGAAACTGTGGCGGAGATATCCGCAAGCGCATTCGTAATGCGTGACTGCGCAGAAAAGGTCGTATACGGCGGCGACGTGCTGGAAATAGTCGGCACGGGCGGCGACGGCTCAAATTCGATAAACATCTCAACTATTTCGGCGCTGGTGTGCGCTGCGGCGGGAGTAAAGACCGCAAAGCACGGCAACCGTGCGGCTTCAAGCAAATGCGGCACAGCGGACTGCCTTGAAGCGCTTGGTGTGAATATCTCGACAAGCCCGGCGGGCTGCGTAAGGCTTCTTGACGAGGTGGGAATGTGCTTCCTGTTTGCGCAGAGATACCACAGCGCAATGAAGTACGTCGGTCCTGTCCGCAAGGAAATAGGCATTCCGACGGTATTCAACGTGCTCGGCCCGCTGACGAACCCTGCGCACCCTGCTTTCCAGCTTCTCGGAGTATACAAGCCGGAGCTTCTGGAGCCGATGGCGCAGGCGCTCACGAGCCTTGGCGTAAAGCGTGGAATGGCGGTCTACGGCGAGGACAGGCTTGACGAGATATCCGTGAACGACAAGACGCTGGTGCTTGAATTTGGAGGCGGCGAGTACAGAAAATACGAGATATCGCCGGAGCAGTTCGGCATTGCACGCCACGATAAGTCGGAGCTTCTGGGCGGCACTCCTGAAGAGAATGCGCAGGCGGTGCGCCTTATCCTTTCCGGCGAAAAGGGCGCAGGCAGGGACGCAGTTCTGCTGAACGCAGGCGCAGCGCTGCATATCGTCCGTGAAATACCCATCGAGGAGGGCATAAAGCTTGCCGCTCAGACCATCGACAGCGGCGCGGCGCTTGCGACTCTGGAAAGCTACATAAAGGTATCCGGCGAGGTGAAAGAATGATTCTTGACGAGATAGCCGAGCGCACCAAACAGCGTGTTGCAGAGGAAAAAGCGGCAGTTCCGCTTGCCGAGATGAAAAAGCGCGCCCTCGATATGGGCAGGGACGGCAGCTTCCCGTTCAGGGCGGCGCTTGGAGGCAGCGATATTTCGTTCATCTGCGAGGTGAAGCGCGCTTCGCCGTCAAAGGGCGTCATCGCAGAGGATTTCCCCTACCTCAGGATAGCGCAGGAATACGAGCAGGCGGGCGCGGCGGCGATATCCTGCCTGACCGAGCCGTTCTGGTTCAAGGGCAGCGACGAGTATCTCAGGGAGATAGCAGCGGCGGTGAAAATACCCGTGCTTCGCAAGGATTTCACCGTTGACGAGTATATGATATATCAGGCGAAAACGCTCGGTGCTTCGGCTGTGCTGCTGATATGCTCGATACTTTCGGCAGAGCAGCTTAAAGAATATCTGGAACTGGCGCACAGTCTTGGGCTTTCGGCGCTGGTCGAGGCTCATGACGAGCAGGAGGTGCGCACTGCGCTTTCGGCAGGAGCGGGGATAATCGGCGTCAATAACCGTGACCTCAGGACGTTTACGGTGGATATCGGCAATTCCGCAAGACTGAGGAAGCTTGTCCCGCCTGAGGTCCTGTTCGTGTCTGAAAGCGGCATCAGGACAGCCGAGGACATCGAAGCGCTCAGGAGAAACGGCACGAATGCGGTGCTTGTCGGCGAAACGCTGATGAGAAGTCCCGACAAGCGTGCTGCGCTCGCAGAACTGAGGGGCGGCTGATATGGGCGTGAAAATAAAGCTGTGCGGAATGTTCCGTGACTGCGACATAGACTATGCGAACGAGGCAATGCCGGATTATATCGGCTTTGTGATAGGCTTTCCCAGGAGCCACAGGAACATCACGCATGAAACTGCGCAGCGGTTCAGGCGGAATATTTCCCCGGAAATAAAGACGGTGGGCGTATTCGTGGACTACCCCGCAGAGAAATGCGCAGAGCTTGCGCAAAGCGGCGTGATAGACTTGATACAGCTTCACGGCGGCGAGGACGCAGAGTACATAAGCAGCCTGCGGCGGCTGACGAATGCGCCGATAATAAAGGCGGTCAGGGTGCGTTCGGCAGAAGATATCGCATATTCTCAGCGGCTCGGCGCAGATTATATCCTGCTCGATAACGGAACAGGCACAGGTCAGATGTTCGACCATTCGGTAATAGCCGGAGCGGAGATAACGCAGCCGTTCTTTCTTGCGGGCGGGCTTACTCCGGAGAATCTCAGGCAGGCGGCGGAAAGCGTTCACCCGTACTGCGTGGATCTGTCGAGCGGCATTGAAACGAATAAAGAAAAGGACAGAGAAAAAATGCTTGCTGCTGTCAGGGCGGCAAGGCAGCTATAGAAAGGAACAACGAAATGACAAAGGGACGATACGGCGAGTTCGGCGGACAGTATATCCCCGAAACGCTCATGAATGAGATACACAAGCTTGAGGAAGCATACGAGTTCTACAAGCAGGACAAGCAGTTCAACGAGGAACTTGACACGCTGTTCAGAGAGTACGCAGGCAGACCGTCGCTGCTCTATTACGCTGAGAAAATGACGAAGGACCTCGGCGGCGCAAAGATATACCTGAAGCGTGAGGACCTCAATCACACCGGTTCGCACAAGATAAACAACGTTCTCGGACAGGCTCTGCTTGCGAAGAAGATGGGCAAGACCCGCATAATCGCCGAGACCGGCGCAGGTCAGCACGGCGTTGCAGCGGCGACTGCAGCGGCTCTGCTGGGGCTTGAGTGCGAAGTGTTCATGGGCAAGGAGGACACGATACGTCAGGCGCTGAACGTGTACCGCATGGAACTTCTCGGCGCAAAGGTGACGCCGGTAACAACAGGCACTATGACACTCAAAGACGCAGTGAACGAGGCAATGCGCGACTGGACGACCCGTGTGGACGATACGCTGTACGTTCTCGGCTCGGTAATGGGTCCGCACCCGTTCCCGATGATAGTAAGGGACTTCCAGAGCGTTATCTCCAAGGAAGCAAGAGCGCAGATACTCGAAAAGGAGGGCAGGCTCCCGACCGCAGTTATGGCGTGCGTCGGCGGCGGCTCTAACTCTATGGGTATGTTCTACAATTTCATCAACGACAAGGACGTAAGGCTCATCGGCTGCGAAGCTGCGGGCAGGGGCGTGAATACCGGTGAAACGGCTGCGACCATTGCGACAGGCACTCTGGGCATATTCCACGGAATGAAGTCGCTGTTCTGTCAGGATAAGTACGGTCAGATAGCGCCGGTATATTCCATCTCGGCGGGTCTTGATTACCCCGGAATAGGCCCTGAGCACGCATATCTGCACGAAATAGGCAGGGCAGAGTATGTTCCGGTGACGGACGAGGAAGCGGTCGGCGCATTCGAGTATATAGCACGCACCGAGGGCATAATCTGCGCCATCGAGAGCGCACACGCAGTGGCGCACATGATGAAGATAGCTCCGCAGATGAAAAAGGACGACATCATCATCTGCTGCCTTTCAGGACGGGGCGACAAGGACGTTGCGGCTATTGCAAGATACAGGGGGGTAGATCTGCATGAATAAGATACACAGTGCATTCGAGAACAAAAAGGCTTTCATCGGCTTTCTGACTGCCGGCGACCCGACCTTTGAGGACAGCTACAATAACATAATGGCAATGGTCAGGGGCGGCGCAGACCTCATTGAAATAGGCATTCCGTTCAGCGACCCTATCGCAGAGGGTCCCGTGATTCAGGAAGCGAACGTGCGTGCGCTGAGCAAGGGGATGACCACCGACCGTGCGTTTGAACTGGCGCAGAAAGTGCGCTCGAAGACCGATATCCCGATATGCTTCATGACATACCTGAATCCGGTGTTCAAGTACGGCTATGACAAGTTTTTTGAGCGCTGCAGGGAAATCGGCGTGGACGGGCTCATCTGTCCGGATATGCCGTATGAGGAAAAGCACGAAGCTGCCGATGTTGCGCAGAAGTACGATATTTCGGTGATATCGCTCATTGCGCCGACCAGCGAGGAGCGAATAAAGATGATAGCGAGCGAAGCCGAGGGCTTTATCTACGTGGTGTCCTCAATGGGCGTCACCGGCGTTCGCAGCGAGATAAAGACCGACCTCGGACATATCATGGAAGCGGTCAGAAAATACGCTAAAGTGCCCGCAGCTATAGGCTTCGGCATAAGCAAGCCGGAACAGGCAAAGAAGATGTCCGAACTTGCGGACGGCGTTATCGTGGGAAGCGCAATTGTGAAGTTGGTTGCGCAGTACGGAAGCGAAGCGCCGGAGCATATCTACGAGTACGTAAAGTCCATGAAAGAAGCTATTTAAGCAGCAGACTGGCGATAAACCCTCATCTTCGTCGTCACAAGCCCAACGGCAGGCACAAAGCCTAGCCGTTGGGCTTGTTCCTAGAATCTGAGGGCTTCTCTCCAGTCTGCAGGATATTTTAAGCCCTCTCCGAATGATTCGGGGAGGGCTTTGCTTATATTTTCCGGACTGATATTACTTCTTGAAAAGAGTCTTGAATCTCTCCATAGCCTCTGCGGTAAGTTCATGCGTGCTGAATGCGGTCAGTCTGAACCAGCCGTCGCCGTTTGCGCCGAAGCCTGCGCCGGGAGTGCCGACCACCTGAATTTCATTGAGCAGGTAATCAAAGAACGACCAGCTATCCATGCCGTTCGGCGATTTCAGCCAGATGTACGGCGAGTTGATGCCGCCGGTGTACTTTATGCCCAGTTCGTCGCAGGTCTTTGCGATAATGCGTGCGTTCTCCTGATAGTATGCGATGGTAGCCTTCGTCTGAGCCTGTCCCTCAGGAGTGAACACGGCTTCTGCGGCACGCTGAACAGGGTAGGATACGCCGTTGAACTTGCTTCCCTGACGTCTGTTCCACAGGTCTGCTATCTTTACGTCCTCGCCCTTGCTGTTCTTCTGGATAAGTTCGTCGGGAACGATGGTGTAGCCGCAGCGAGTGCCGGTGAAGCCTGCAGTCTTTGACAGGGAGCATATCTCGATAGCGCACTTCTTTGCGCCCTCGATAAGGTAAATGCTTCTGGGAAGCTCAGGGTCGGTGATGAACGCTTCGTATGCGGCGTCGAATATCAGCACTGCTTCGTTTGCCAGCGCATAGTCCACCCATTCCTTAAGCTGAGCCTTTGTGTATACCGAGCCGGTAGGGTTGTTCGGGGAGCACAGATAGATGAGGTCAGCCTTTACGTCCTTGGGCGGCATTGCTGCGAAGCCGTTCTCCTCGGTGGAATCAGCGTAAACGACGGTATTGCCGCTCATGATGTTGCTGTCAACGTATACGGGATATGCGGGGTCGGTCACGACAACGGTGTTGCCCTCGCCGAAGATGTCGATAATATTGCCGCAGTCGCTCTTTGCACCGTCGCTTATGTGGATAACAGCGGGGTCAACCTCTGCGCCGAAACTCTTGTAATAGTCGGAAACGGCTTCACGCAGAAAATCGTAACCTGCGCCGCTGTCCTCGTAGCCGCGGAACGTTTCCTTTACGCCCATCTCCTTTGCAGCCTTGACCATAGCGTCAACGACTACCGGTGCGAGCGGCTGTGTAACGTCGCCAATGCCCATTCTGATAAGCTTAGCTTCGGGGTGTGCGGCTGTGTATGCCTTTATCCTCTTGGCTATGTCGATAAAGAGGTAGTTCTTTTTCAGGTTAAAGAAATTTTCATTCAGCTTTGCCATATTTTATCTTTTCCTTTCTATTAGATGGATTTTTGTCCACGTTATATTTTACTATATTTCATGCGATTTGTCAACGGCTTTTTTCTTTGCCGGAACGCTTGCTTTTTTTCTCAGATTGTGGTATACTAAATAGGATAATGCAGTTCTGCGCCCTGAAAAAGCCTGATACTGCGGTAATATGGGAGAGATACGCTAAATGGCAAAGGAAAACAACTACAACGACCTCGTGTCGCTGAAAGGCCCCGATCAAGTAAGACTGCGTCCGGGCGTAATATTCGGTTCTGACAGCGTCGACGGCTGCAGGCATTCGGTGTTCGAGATAATCTCGAACTCCATAGACGAAGCCAGAGAGGGCTACGGCAAGCGCATAACCATCACGCTGCACCCCGACCAGTCCATCACTGTCGAGGACCACGGACGAGGAATACCGATAGACTTCAACAAGGCTGAGGACAAGTACAACTGGGAACTTGCGTTCTGCACGCTTTACGCAGGAAGCAAGTACAACAACAATTCCGGCGGAAACTACTCGTTTGCGCTCGGTCTGAACGGTCTTGGACTTTGTGCGACGCAATTCGCCAGCGAATATATGGAAGTCGAGAGCCGCAGAGGGCAGTGGAATTATACGCTGCGCTTTGAAAAGGGCTTCAACGTGACTCAGGACGAGCGGGGCTTCAAAAAGTCGAAGGGCGACGGCACCACCGGCACGAAAATACACTGGAAGCCCGACCTTGAGGTATTCACGGACATCACGATCGGGGCTGAATATATTGCGGATATCCTGCGCAGGCAGGCGATCGTGAACGACGGCGTGGAACTCGTCCTGAAAGACGAGCACGAGGACGGCACGTTCACCGAGCAGATATTCTGCTATGAGAACGGAATCAGCGACTATCTGCTGGAGGTTGTCGGCGAAAAGTCGCTCACCACGCCCCAGCACTGGACCGCACAGCGGCAGGGCAGGGACCGTGAGGACAAGGACGAATACAAGCTGATAATGAACGTTGCATTCACATTCAGCAAGGAAGTGCAGTTTATCGAGCACTACCACAATTCAAGCTGGCTGGAGCACGGCGGAAGCCCGCAGAAAGCGCTGCAGAAGGCTTTCCTGTCGCAGATAGACGGCTACCTGAAAAACGGCAATAAGTACAACAAGGGCGAAAAGGGAATAAAATGGGAGGACGTCGAGGACTGTCTGGTGTTCATCTCGTCCAACTTTTCCACGCAGGCAAGCTACGAGAATCAGACCAAGAAAGCCGTCACGAATGAGTTTATCACCGAGGCTATGACGGAATGGCTCAAGCACCAGCTTGAGGTGTATTTCCTTGAAAATCCCGACGAAGCGGTGAAAATAGGCACTCAGGTGCTGATAAACAAGCGTTCACGTGAGAACGCCGACAAGGTGCGCCAGAGCACGCTGCAGAAGCTTACGGGCACTATCGACCTCACCAACCGCATTGACAAGTTCGTTGACTGCCGCAGCAGGGACGTGTCCCGCCGCGAGGTCTATATCGTGGAGGGTGATTCGGCGCTGGGTTCGGTAAAGCTTGCACGTGACGCAGAGTTTCAGGCGGTCATTCCTGTCAGAGGAAAGATACTCAACTGCCTTAAAGCAAGCTATGACAAGATATTCAAGAGCGAGATAATCACCAACCTGATAAAGGTGCTGGGCTGCGGCGTCGAGGTCAAGACCAAGGCAAACAGGCAGCTTTCCACGTTCAACCTCGATAATCTCAGGTGGAACAAAATAGTTATCTGCACCGATGCCGACGAGGACGGCTTCCAGATACGCACGCTGATCCTCACGATGATCCAGGAACTTTGCCCGACGCTCATTGAAAAGGGCTATGTGTATATCGCAGAATCTCCGCTGTACGAGATAACCACCAAGGAGCGCACCTATTTCGCATACACCGAGCCTGAAAAGACGAAGATAATGGGCATGATAGGCGACGCAAAGTACACCATTCAGCGAAGCAAAGGTCTTGGCGAAAACGACCCTGATATGATGAGCCTTACCACGATGAACCCCGAAACACGGCGGCTCATTCGTGTGAACCCCACAGACGTTGAAGCTACCCGACAGATGTTCGACGTGCTGCTTGGCAACGACTTAGAGGGCAGAAAGCGGTTCATCAGGGAGAACGGCAGCAAGTACCTTGCGGCAGCGGATATAAGCTGATCAGTTCAGAGTTTTAGACTAGATAGATAAGGAAGTATTCTTTAGTGAAGAAGAAAAGTGAAGCAAAAAAGCAGCCCAAGCGCATTTCGGCTTCGATGGCGGGGGCGTATATAGAGGGCAGCGGTATAGTTGAGCAGAAGGACATAGTCAGCACGCTTGAAGAGAACTATATGCCCTATGCCATGAGCGTTATCGTCAGCCGTGCGCTGCCTGAAATAGACGGCTTCAAGCCGTCGCACAGGAAGCTGCTCTACACGATGTACAAGATGGGGCTTCTGACCGGAAACCGCACGAAATCAGCGAATATCGTCGGTCAGACCATGCGGCTGAATCCTCACGGCGACGCTGCGATATATGAAACGATGGTGCGCCTTGCACGCGGAAACGAAGCGCTGCTGCACCCCTACGTTGACAGCAAGGGCAATTTCGGCAAGGCATATTCAAGGGACATGGCTTACGCCGCTTCCCGATACACCGAAGCAAAGCTTGAACCGATAAGCGGCGAACTTTTCGCCGAGATAGACAAGGACGCAGTTGACATGGTGCCGAACTACGACAACACCATGCTTGAGCCGAGCCTTTTTCCGGTGAGATACCCTGCGGTGCTGGTCAACAGCAACTTCGGACTTGCCGTGTCTATGGCGAGCAACATATGCTCGTTCAATCTCAGCGAGATTTGCGAAACCACCATCGCCCTGATGAAAGACCCTGAGCACAATGCGCTCTCCACGCTGAAAGGACCGGATTTCCCCGGCGGCGGATATATCGTCTACGACGAAGCGGAGATGGATAAGATATACCGCAGGGGCGTGGGTGCAGTCAAGGTGCGTGCGGTGTACAGCTATGACGCTGACGCACGCTGCATAGAGGTCACGCAGATACCGCCGTCAACCACTGTCGAGGCGATAATCGACAAGGTGGTCGAACTTGTCAAGGACGGAAAGCTGAAAGAAATATCCGATGTGCGTGACGAAACGGACCTGTCCGGACTTCGCCTTGCGTTCGACCTGAAAAAGGGTCAGGACCCCGACGCAGTGATGAACAAGCTGTTCAGACTGACGCCGCTGCAGGATAATTTCAACTGCAATTTCAACGTGCTGATAAACGGCAGTCCCCGCGTCATGGGCGTATACGAGATACTCGGCGAATGGACGAAGTTCCGTCAGGACTGCGTGAAACGCCGCATTGCGTTCGACCTGAAAAAGAAGCGTGAGAAGCTTCACCTGCTGAACGGTCTGAAAAAGATACTGCTCGACATCGACTATGCAATAAAGCTGATACGTGAAACGGACGAGGAAGCCGAGGTCGTGCCCAACCTGATGATAGGCTTCGGTATCGACGAGGTTCAGGCGGAATATGTGGCTGAAATAAAGCTGCGCCACATCAACCGTGAATATATCCTCAAACGCACGCAGGAAACTGCCGACCTTGAACGTGAGATAGCGGACATGGAGGACATTCTCGGCAACGAGGGCAGAGTGAAGAAACTCATCATCGACGAGTTGAAGGACATCTCCAAGAAGTACGGTCAGCCGCGCCGCACGATGTTCCTTTACGATGTGGAGGAATCCGAGGTTGCTGCGGAGGAGCCGGTGAAGCTTGGTCCTGTGAACATCTTCCTCACACGTGAGGGTTACTTCAAGAAAATAACGCCGCAGTCGCTCAGAATGAGCAATCAGCACAAGCTGAAAGAAAACGACGAGGTGGTATTCCAAAGCGAAGTGAACGGCGGCGCAGACCTGCTGTTCTTCACCGACAAACACCAAGTCTACAAATCAAGGTGCACCGATTTCGATGAAACAAAGGCGAGCACTATGGGCGACTACGTGCCGGCGAAGCTTGGCTTTGACGAGGGTGAGAGCATTGTATTCATGGCGGTGACTGAGGACTACAGCGAAACGCTGGTGACGTTCTTCCGCAACGGAAAATGCGCAAAGGTGCCGCTTTCAAGCTACGAAACAAAGACGAAGCGGCGCAAGCTTTCCGGCGCATATTCGGACCTGTCGCCGCTTGTGGGAATGTTCCTGATAAAGGAGGATTCCGACTTCGTGCTCAGATCGTCCGCAGGAAAGGCGCTGGCGTTCAATACGGTGCTGGTGCTGCCTAAGGCGGCGAGGGACACTCAGGGTGTTCAGGTAATGCGCCTGACCAAGGCGGAACTTTCGGGCGCTTACACCGCAGAGGACAGCGGCGTAAAGGACATCGAGGCGCTGCGCATCAAATCAATACCGTCGGCGGGCACAGCCACTGACGGCGATATAGACCAGATGAAGCTTATTTAACGGAGGAAACAGAATGCTCACTGATATAGAAATAGCGCAGCAGGCGCAGATGAAGAAAATAAACGTCATTGCCGCAGGACTTGGCATTGACGAGGACGAAACAGAGCCTTACGGACACTATAAGGCGAAGCTGTCGCAGAAGCTTTTTGACAGGCTCGCAGACAAGCCGGACGGCAAGCTTATACTTGTGACGGCGATAAACCCCACGCCTGCGGGAGAGGGAAAAACCACGACCTCAGTCGGTCTGTGCGAGGCAATGAATCTCACCGGCAGAAAGTCGATACTTGCGCTCAGAGAGCCGTCGCTTGGACCGGTGTTCGGCGTAAAGGGCGGCGCAGCGGGCGGCGGCTATTCACAGGTCGTTCCTATGGAGGACATCAACCTGCATTTCACCGGCGATATGCACGCAATTACCGCAGCAAACAACCTGCTTGCGGCTATTCTGGATAACCATATCCAGCAGGGCAACGAACTTGGCATAGACGTCAGGAGGATACTGTTCAAGCGCTGCCTTGACATGAACGACAGAGCGCTGCGCAACTGCGTTATCGGCATGGGCGGAAAAGTGAACGGCGTTCCCAGAGAGGACCATTTCCAGATAACCGTTGCAAGCGAGATAATGGCTATCCTTTGCCTTGCCAAAGACCTCGACGACCTGAAAGAGCGGCTCGGCAATATTCTCGTGGCGTACACCTATGCCGGCGAGCCGGTATTTGCACGCGACCTCAAGGCGGTCGGCGCAATGACTGCGCTGCTGAAAGAAGCGATAGACCCGAACCTCGTTCAGACGTTAGAGGGCAACCCTGCGCTGATACACGGCGGTCCGTTTGCGAATATCGCACACGGGTGCAACTCGGTTCGTGCAACAAAGCTTGCGATGAAGCTTGCGGACTACACGATAACGGAAGCGGGCTTCGGCAGCGACCTCGGCGCAGAGAAATTCTTCGACATAAAGTGCCGCTTTGCTGGTCTTAAGCCGGACTGCACCGTGCTCGTTGCGACTATACGTGCGCTGAAATACAACGGCGGCGTGGCTAAGCCAGACCTCACCAAGGAGAATGTCGCTGCGCTCGAAAAGGGCATAGTGAATCTCGGTGTGCATATAGAGAATCTCAGGAAATTCGGCGTGCCGGTCGTTGTGGCTATCAATCATTTCTACACCGACACAGAAGCTGAAATAGCCGTGGTCAGGGACTACTGCGAGAAGCACGGCGCAAGAGTCGCATTCTCGGACGTGTTCCTGAAAGGCGGCGAGGGCGGCAGAGAGCTTGCAGAAGCAGTCGTTAAGACTATTGAAGAAACCAAGTCGGACTACAGACCGCTGTATGACGAAAAGCTGACGATAAAGGAAAAGCTTGACATCATCGCACGTGAGATATACCGTGCGGACGGCGTGAATTACACGGCAAAGGCGGACAAGGCTATCGCAGAGATAGAGAAGCTTGGTCTGGACAGAGTGCCCGTGTGCGTTGCGAAAACGCAGTATTCCCTGTCGGACGACCCGTCTAAGCTTGGAAAGCCGGAGCATTTCAGCATTAATGTGAGCGACGTCAGGGCTTCGTCCGGCGCAGGCTTCGTGGTAGTTTATACCGGCGACGTAATGACCATGCCGGGGCTTCCGAAGCAGCCTGCGGCATACAGTATCGACGTGGACGCCAGCGGCAGGATAACGGGGCTTTTCTGATGGAAGAATATCTGGAATATACCTCGCACAGCCCTGAGGACACCGCACGCATTGCCGCAGAAACAGCGGCTCAGCTGAGGGCGGGGGACATTATCCTCTACAAGGGCGATATGGGCGCTGGAAAGACCACGTTCACAAAGGGACTAGCCGCCGCCCTCGGAATAGAGGACACGGTGACCAGCCCGACATTCGCGCTGGTGAATGAATACCTTGACGGCAGGCTTCCGCTGTTTCATTTCGACCTTTACCGTATCGACAGCTACGACGACCTGTATGCGATAGGCTTTTTCGATTACCTCGACCGTGGCGGTATCATCGCCGCCGAATGGAGCGAGAATATCGAGGGGCTGGAGCAGGAACTTTCCGGCGACAGTTCCCGCACGATACTGAATATCAGCATAGAAAAAACCGGCGACAGCGAGCGGCGGATAAAAGTAAGCGGTCACATAATATGCCCGCTGTGCGGCAGCAGCGAGGTCGTAAGGGCTAGAGTGAAGCAGACGGGCGATACCGTGCGTATCTGCGAGGGCTGCAGCGCGCTGTGGACTGAGCCGAGGATATCCGCCGACAACAGCGGCACATTCACGCACTACATGGAAAGCCGAGGCTTGAAGCCGTTCTGGAATGAGCTGGACGGCAAGGAGTATTTATGATATTTCATCATGTCAGGATTTGACAAGACTATAGGGGAAGTGACGATATGATACTTGGAATTGACAGTTCGGCGATATCTGCAGGCTGTGCGCTGATGGAAGATTCCGGCAGAGTGATCGCCGAGCAGTTCCTTAATACGAAGCATACGCATTCGCAGACGCTGCTCCCGATGATAGAGAGCATGATGAAATGCGCAGGCGTCAGCGTATCCGACCTTGACGCTGCGGCGGTGACTGTCGGTCCGGGCTCGTTCACGGGGCTTCGTATCGGCGTATCGACGGTCAAGGGAATGTGTTACGGCGCAGGCAAGAGGTGCATTCCGGTGTCCTCGCTTGAAGCTGCTGCATATAACTTTATCGGCATAGACGGCACGATAGTGTGCTGCATGGACGCACGCTGCGGGCAGGTCTATAATGCGGTATTCAGCAGTCGGGACGGCGTTATCACACGTATGTGCGACGACCGTGCGATACGGCTTGAACAGCTTTGTGACGAACTCAGCCAGATGTCCGGCAGAGTGATTCTGGCGGGCGACGGCGCAGAGATAGCGCACAGCTTCACCGGGCAGAAATACGAACTTGCGCCCTATCCCCTGCGTTATCAGCGGGGAAGCGGCGTCTGCCTTGCCGCCTCAGGAAAGGAAGCTATAGACCCGGCGGCTCTTATGCCGAGTTATCTCAGGCTTCCTCAGGCGGAGCGTGAGCGTCTGGCACGAGAGGGCAAGATGATTGAAGGCAACAAGGGGTAATTACCCCATAATTATCGAAAGAGGTGTTATTTATGGTCAATCTGGTAAAGGGACAGAAAGTTGAGCTCACCAAGAGCAATCCCGGTCTGACAAAGATCAACGCAGGCCTTGGCTGGGACGTAAATTCATTTGACAGCGGGGCGGCATTCGACCTCGACGCAGAAGCATTTCTGCTCAGCGACACCGGTAAGGTGACATCTGACGCAGACTTTATCTTCTACGGAAACACTACCCATGCTTCCGGCTCTGTGGAGCATACCGGCGACAACCGTGACGGCGCAGGCGATGGCGACGACGAAACCATCAAGATAGATCTGAACCGTGTTCCGCAGAATATTTCGAGAATCGCATTCACTGCGACTATTTATGACGCAGCAGTGCGCAACCAGAATTTCGGACAGGTACGCAACGCATTCATCAGGATCTACAATCCCGACACGAATGAGGAACTTGTGCGCTACGACCTGACCGAGGATTTCTCAATCGAAACGGCGCTCGTTATCGCCGAACTTTACCGCCACAACGGCGAGTGGAAGTTCAATGCAGTCGGCGCAGGCTATCAGGGCGGACTTGAAGCGCTGTGCAGGGGCTTCGGCGTTAATGTCTGAGGCTGAATATTACTAATTACGACATTAAGGAGATTTTGTTTGACTAATTCAACATCAATGGAGCGTGTTCACTGACCGGGAGGTCTGCGGACAGCATTCCTCCCGGCGTCTGAGAAAAATAACACTACAGACGACTTTCAGGAGGACAAACATGAACCGTGAAAATAAAAGAAAGCTTTATGAGAAAGGTTACTACAAGAATCACCCTTGCGACGAGGTATTCACCTGCCGTGTGTGCGGCAGAACAGTCGTACCGCAGGGCGCAGGCAGCGACCACAGAAATCACTGCCCGAACTGCCTTTCCAGCCTGCACCGTGATATCGAGCCGGGCGACCGCCAGTCAGACTGCGGCGGCATAATGGACGCTGTTGCAGTGTGGATAAGGAAGAGCGGCGAGTGGGCTATAATTCACCGCTGCCGCCGCTGCGGGGCTTTATCAAGCAACCGCACGGCAGCAGACGATAACCCGATGAAGCTGATGAGCATTGCTCTGAAGCCGCTGTGCGAGCCTCCTTTCCCGATAGAGCGAATAGAGGAGCTTACCGCCCTGATGGGCGGGGCAGACTGTCGATAACCCCTTATCTTCGTCGTCACCAACCTAACGGCAGGCACAAAGCCTAGCCGTTAGGCTGGTTCCTAGAATCTGAGGGCTTCTCGCCAGTCTGAGTGTAGACATTTTTCAAAAGACTGAGGGGTGCGTAGTCAATATGCACCCCCATATTTCTGCGAAAAAATTCACAAGTTCACAAAAATCTATTGACCAAACCGGACTTTTGTTGTATAATAATGATATATTCTTTATTGAAAAGAGGAATAGCAACTATGATAGCTATTGGTTCAGACCACGCAGGATATCAGCTGAAGTGCGAGATAATAAAGCACCTTGAGGAAAAGGGCGTGCAGTTCATCGACTGCGGCTGCAACGGCGAAAGCGTGGACTACCCCGACATTGCCGAGCAGACCTGTGCAAAGGTCACCTCAGGCGAGGCGGATAAGGCAATACTCATCTGTGGCACAGGCGTGGGAATTTCCATTTCTGCAAACAAGATAAAGGGGATAAGAGCCGCACTTTGCGGGGACTGGTACTCTGCGAAATACACCCGCCTGCACAATGACGCAAACGTGCTTTGCATGGGCGGCAGGGTTATCGGCGCAGGTCTTGCTGCAGAAATAACCGACGTATTTCTTGAAACGGAATTTGAGGGCGGACGTCATGCCCGCCGTGTCGATAAGATAATGAAGCTGGAGGAAAAGTAATCATGAGTAATGTCATTCTTTGCGATCACCCGCTGGTTCAGCACAAGATATCCCTGCTGAGGGACAAGAATACCGGCTCAAAGGAGTTCAGGGAGCTGGTTCAGGAAATTTCGATGTTCATGTGCTACGAGGCTACACGTGACCTTCCGCTGAAGGAAGTTCAGATAGAAACACCGCTTGCCCTTGCGACCGCTAAGATAATCAGCGGAAGAAAGGTGGCTTTCGTGCCGATAATGCGTGCGGGTCTTGGTATGGTGGACGGTGCGCTGGCGCTCGTTCCCGCCGCTAAGGTAGGTCATGTGGGTATTTATCGCGACAAGGCGAACAGCAATTCCGCACAGGATTATTACTGCAAGCTGCCGTTCGATATCGCAAACCGTGAGGTCATTATTCTTGACCTTATGCTGGCGACCGGCGTTTCCGCGATAAAGACTGTCGATATCGTGAAGAAAGCAGGCGCAAAGCACGTGAAGTTCATGTGCATTCTGACCTGCCCTGAGGGTATCAAGGCACTGCAGACCGCACACCCTGACGTTGACATCGTATGCGGCGCTATCGACGAGGGACTTAACGAGGATCTGTACATCGTTCCGGGTATCGGCGACGGCGGCGACAGACTTTTCGGCACAAAGTAATTTATAGGGACAGCGTATATAAAAAATCAGCGTCCCTGACGGGGAAATCATAAGCTTCACCGGAGCGCAGTTCCGGTGCGGTTTGTGTGCCTGTCAGGGGCGCTTCTCTTTGCGTGTTATTTGCGCTGTGTCAAGTGTGATTTTGCACGAAAATGCGGCTGTGTTTTCTACATATCATTTTTTAGCATACCGCAGGAATCGTGTTGACTTGTACAAGAAAAAGTGGTATTATTATAATAATGCTACAAGATATAGAGCCAGACTGACGATAAGCCCCATAGAATCAGAGGACTTCCCGCCAGTCTGAAAAGGGCTTGAAGCAGAAATTCATTATTTAGGCGAAAGGACTGTCAGGAATGATAAGGGTAGTAAAAAAGGACAACACAAAGGAAGAATTCAACGTTCAGAAGGTGGTGAACGCTGTAAATAAATCCGCAACACGTGTGATGTATACCTTTACCCCGCAGGAGATAGATTTCATCTGCAAATTCGTGACAGAAAAGGCGCAGGCGCTTCACACCGAGGATATCACGATAGCGCAGATGCACAACATCGTTGAAAGCGCGCTTGAAGCCACAAATCCCGCCGTTGCGAAAAGCTACAAGGACTATCGCAACTATAAGCAGGATTTCGTGAGTATGCTGGACGAGGTGTACAAAAAGAGCCAGTCGATAATGTATATCGGCGACAAGGAAAACTCCAACACCGATTCCGCTCTGGTGTCCACAAAGCGCAGCCTGATATTCAACGAACTGAACAAGAACCTCTATCAGAAGTTCTTCATGACCACCGAGGAACTGCAGGCGTGCCGTGACGGTTACATCTACGTTCACGACATGAGCGCAAGACGTGATACTATGAACTGCTGTCTGTTCGACGTTAAGAGCGTATTGGAGGGCGGCTTTGAGATGGGCAACCTCTGGTATAACGAGCCAAAAACGCTCGCCGTTGCGTTCGATGTTATCGGAGATATCACGCTTTCCGCTGCGAGCCAGCAGTACGGCGGGTTCACCGTACCGAGCGTAGACCTGCTGTTAGAGCCTTACGCCGAGAAGTCCTATAAGAAGCAGTTCGACAGATACAAGAGCCTTGGGCTTTCTGACGAGGTCGCTGACCGTGAGGCTATGGCTGACGTCAAGGTAGATTTCGAGCAGGGCTTTCAGGGCTGGGAATACAAGTTCAATTCAGTAAGCTCAAGCAGGGGAGATTACCCGTTCATCACAATGACTGCGGGCACTGGTACGGGCAAGTTCGCAAAAATGGCAAGCATAACCATGCTCGATGTCCGCCGCAAGGGACAGGGCAAAAAGACCTGCAAGAAGCCGGTGCTTTTCCCGAAGATCGTGTTCCTTTACGACGAGAACCTGCACGGACCGGGAAAGCCGCTTGAGGACGTATTCATGGCAGGTGTTGAGTGCAGCAGCAAGGCTATGTACCCGGACTGGCTCAGCCTTACCGGCGACGGCTATGTCGCTTCGATATACAAGAAATACGGCAGGATAATCAGCCCGATGGGCTGCAGGGCGTTCCTTTCACCGTGGTTTGAGCGTGGCGGAATGGAGCCTGCAGACGAGGACGACAAGCCGGTATTCGTTGGCAGATTCAACATTGGCGCAGTGTCGCTGCACCTGCCGATGATATACGCAAAGGCTCAGCAGGAAAGCCGTGACTTCTTCGAGGTGCTGGATTATTACCTCAACCTCATCAGGAAGATACACATTCGCACATACGACTATCTGGGCGAAATGAAAGCCAGCACGAACCCGCTTGCCTACTGCGAGGGCGGCTTCCTTGGCGGACATCTCGGCATTCACGACAAGATAAAGCCGCTGCTAAAATCTGCGACCGCTTCATTCGGCATAACTGCGCTCAACGAACTTGAACAGCTTGCCGACAAGAGATCCATCGCCGAGGACGGAAGCTTCTCGCTCAAGGTGATGGAATATATCAACAAGCGCATTGCCGAGTTCAAGAAAGAGGACGGCCACCTTTACGCTATCTACGGCACGCCCGCTGAGAATCTCTGCGGCCTGCAGATACAGCAGTTCCGCAAGAAATACGGCATAATCGAGAACGTGTCCGACCGTGAATATGTCAGCAACAGCTTCCACTGCCATGTTACCGAGAACCTCACGCCTATCGAGAAGCAGGACAGGGAACAGCGGTTCTGGGATATGTTCAACGGCGGCAAGATACAGTATGTGCGCTACCCGATAGACTACAACAAGGGCGCGGTGGAAACGCTGGTGCGCCGTGCAATGAAAAAGGGCTTCTACGAGGGCGTGAACCTGTCCCTTGCGTATTGCGACGACTGCGGCTATCAGCAGCTTGAAATGGACGTGTGCCCCAAGTGCGGCAGCAAGAATCTGACCAAGATAGACCGCATGAACGGCTATCTCAGCTATTCAAGAGTTAAGGGCGACACAAGGCTCAACGCCGCAAAGATGGCGGAAATAGCCGACAGAAAGAGTATGTGAGCCGAAAGAAAATGAAAGTTGACTGAGTATGATACGTTACCACAATATAACAACAGATGATATGCTCAACGGCGACGGACTGCGCACCGTGCTGTGGGTAGCCGGCTGTGAGCACCGCTGCAGGGGCTGCCACAATCCCATAACGTGGGATATCGACGGGGGACTGCCGTTTGACGAGCAGGCGGAGCAGGAACTGTTCGACAAGCTTTCTGCGGACTATATCAGCGGTGTCACGTTCAGCGGCGGCGATCCGCTCCACAAGCGCAACCGTGAGGATATAACCAGACTGGCTGAAAAGGTAAGGAAGCTTTGTCCGGAAAAGACGATATGGCTGTATACCGGCTATAACTGGGAGGAAATAAGCGACCTGCCCGTGATACCGCTGCTTGATGTGCTTGTCGACGGCGAGTATGTTGAGGCGGTGCGGGACCCGAAGCTGCACTGGAAAGGCAGTTCTAACCAGCGTGTTATCGACGTGCAGGAAACGCTGCGGCTTGGCAAAGTCGTGCTTTATGACTGATGGAGGGTACTTATATGAAAAGAATAGCGAAATTTGAAAAGGTGAGCCTTAAGCAGTTCAAAGAGGGCTGCACCCGCGAGGACGCCGAAAAGATATACGCCGAAATAAAGCTGCCCCGCCGTGCGACAGCGGGTTCTGCGGGATATGACTTTTATGCTCCGTACTCTGTGACGCTTGCGCCGGGGGAAACCGTGACGATAGCCACCGGAATACGTGTGCTTATCGAGCAGGGCTGGGTGCTGAAACTTTATCCCAGAAGCGGACTTGGCTTCAAATATCGGCTGCAGCTCAACAATACGGTCGGGATAATCGACAGCGATTACTCGCATTCGGACAACGAGGGTCATATTTTCATCAAGCTTACCAACGACTCCAACGAGCAGAAAACGCTTGAGATTCCCGCAGGCACAGGCTTTGCGCAGGGAATATTCGTGGAATATGGCATTACTGTGGACGATTCGGCTGACGGCGTGCGCAACGGCGGCTTTGGGTCTACTACTAAGTAAATCGGCGTGTTCAAAAAAATTACCTCCCGCTTTTGTCAGGCGGGAGGTTTTCTGTTTACTTATTCTTCTGTTTCTCATAAAACGAGATATACTTCTCGGCGATAGGCATTATCTTTTCATAGCCGGGATCGGTATTCTCGCTGACCGCCTTAAAGAACCCGTAAATATCCTTGTTCACGACTCTTGAAATGCGGTTTGCTATATATTCGTGAGTTGCATTGAGTTCAGGGTTTTCCAGAATCGCAAGGGCGAACTCGATGAATTTTTTCGGGTTGGTGAATTGCAGATAGTTGCAGGCGGTGACTATGCTTGAATAGAAATTCGGTGAAATGATTATCTCGCCGTTCAGTTCAGTTTCGCCGGCAAGCAGTGCGTCCAGCTGCTGCTGAGTCAGCTTCTCAACGGCAAATACTGATTCCATCATCTCGCTGTCCGGCATATCGTCGCAGAGTTCCAGTATCTGGCGGGGAATTACCTTGTTGCTGTAGGATTTCTTGCGCACAAGGCTCAGCTTCTTTATCAGCGTGCGGTAGTGCTCCGGCTTATATTCCGAGCGTGTTTCGAGTATAAGCTTCAGCATATCCCTCGGAATGAACTCAAGCGGCACCTTTACCGAAGCGCTGCGGAAGCCCGTAATGCCCTCGTGTTCAGGCGGTTCAGCGGTCTTTACCGGCTCAGGCTTTACCTCTGCCGCCTGCGCTTCTGCTGATCCGTCCTCGGCAGACGTCTGAGATTCTGCTGCGGGAGCGGGCGCTGCTGCGGGAGCAGTGTACGGGTCGGTGTATGGCTCGCACAGCTTCTCGATAACTGCGCACTTGAAAGGCATTTTTGCGCCGGTGCAGGATACTGCACCGTGGTGTCCCTTAAGAAGCACTGAATGCAGACCGGACAGGTGCAGCACGATACCCTGACAGTTTCTTGTCTTTGCGGAAACGTCAGTAAGCTGCATTACCTTGGGGTCGAACGTATCAAGCGGCGCGCCGGGTATCAGGAAGCACGGCAGAAAAGTCTTGTCCTTGCCGATTATTCGGCTGTGCTCAGCCGTTCCGTGAATCTCGTGCATGAGATTGTATGCGCCCCAGAAGAACGTTCCTGAGCCGTCCGTGGTGTAATAATCCGACTTGTAAACGGTGTAAACTCCATCAGGGAGAAGCGCCAGCACATCATGAAGCCCCGCTTCCAGAGAATCACCCTTGTTCAGCTTGTTGAAGCTTTCCGTCAGCGTGTCGTGTATCTCGTCGTCCATGCAGGCGTAGCCTGTGCTCAGCGATATCAGCTTATCAGAGCTTTTGCTGCCGTGGTTAGGGCAGAGTATCTCAGCGACAGGGCTGCTGCCTATGTAAAACAGCTTTGTCAGAGCCGAGGTATCGCCGCGCTTCGCTCCATAGCCTGCGGAGCAGGTGCCTATAACTGCGCTGCCGCCCCTGACGGACATCAGCAGCACGTTTTTGCCGCCTATATCAATGTGTTCGCTTTTTATTTCAACGCCCACTGCCGTATCCTCCCTTTATCGCTGCTCAAGCCTGAGCGAAATTATGTCCGCAATGCCGCCTAGGCATTTCTTGTCGAACGCCTTTTTGGGTACGAACACCGAAGTCGTGCCGTCCTTATAGAATACGAACATCTTGTCGGACTCGATGAAATAGTCGAGCGAGGTCCACGGAATAAGTTCCTGACCATCGTATATGCAGGCTTCGCAGGCAGCAAAGCCGTAGGGGCTGATAACGAACGAGATCTCTTCCTCAGAGGAGGGGTCGCAGCCCGCCGCGGAGGTGTACTTCCTGCGCGCAGCGGAATGGCAGATTATATATGTCACAAGAGTAAGAATACCGCCGCCGATTATCGAGATCGGAATGAAATACAGAATATTGGTGCGTGTAATGCCGACCGTGAGGTGAAGCACAAGGAATATCACCAGCATGAGCATTATGGCAAGCAGCCACATGACTTTCATCAGCTTGAAATTCATCAGCATGACGAAAGTCGCAGCGGCGTCGTTTTCGTCTATTCCGCAGCAGCCCGTGTAGGCGTCCCTGCCGGGGTCGGTTTCTATGTACTCGCTTTTCAGCGGGAGAATACGCCGCTGGTGCTCGTATTCAAAGCCGGCGTCGGACTGGGCGCATTCGATTATCGCAATTGCCCGGAAGTAGTCCTCAGGGCAGGAAAATTCCTTTTTGGGAATAATGAAATCGTAATTTTTTGTCTTTATCGTAATATTTCGTCTGTCCTCGGTGACCTGCTGTACCTGCTCCCAGCTGTATACTGTGGGGATAGGGTCGTTGGCGTACACCGCAAACACCTCGCCTATATTGTAGGTGACGCCGGTGCTGTCACAGAATACCTTTACCGGACGTAAATCACAGAATGCCATGCTGCTTCCCTCCGCTGATATGGAATTAATAATCTATTATTGATTATACCATAATTCTTAAATAAAATAAAGGGGTTTAACGATATTTTTGGAGATTTTTTGCGAAAAACGGACAGAATGAGAAGAACACATTCTGCCCGTGCCATTATTACAGCGAAAATTCGACAGACCTGCCCTTTTCGGTGTCAAGTTCAAGTATCCTGCCGCCGTTGGCTGAGGGGTACTTGATACAGCATTTACCGCCAATCTTTGACATCACTCTCAGCTTGGTGACTGCGCCGTCCTTCCAGCAAACGTCGATAACGAAGCCATCTCTTGCGCAAAGACCCGTGAAGCTGCCGCTGCGCCATTCTGCGGGCAGCGCAGGGAGAAGCTTTATTACGCCCTCGTGGCTCTGGATAAGCATTTCGGCTATTCCGGCGGAGGCGCCGAAGTTGCCGTCTATCTGGAACGGCGGGTGGAAATCCCACAGATTGCGGAACGTGCAGGTTTCAAGCAGCCCTCTCAGCAGCTTGTAGGTGCGGTCGCCGTCGCCTGTCCTTGCCCAGAGGTTGATCTTATACGCTCTTGCCCAGCCCGTGGATTCGTCGCCGCGGTCGTTCATTGTTGCGATAGCCGCTTTCATCAGCTCCGGACGCGAGGAGTTTATCTGCTTGCCGGGATACAGCCCCATAAGATGGGATATGTGACGGTGATTTTTCTGCACTCTGCTGCTGTCGAAACCGGGATCGTCCTCCTCGTACCATTCCTTGAGAAGTCCGGTCTTGCCTACATGGTAGGGCTTCAGCTTCGGCAGGATATCACGCACCCTGCCCGCAAGTTCAGGGTCGGTGTTGAGTATTGCGGAAGCTTTCAGGAAGTCGATGAAAAGCTGCTCGATAAGGCTCTGCTCATATGTATTGCCGATCGACACCGGACCGTGCTCCGGCGAGTAGGTCGGTGAGGACACCATTCTGTCCTGCTTTCCGTCCCAGATGAGCCACTGAACGTAAAACCGCACGCTTTCCCGCATGATTGGATATATCCGGTCACGCAGCATATCCTTGTTGCCTGTGAACTCATAGTGCTCCCAGATGTTCTGCATGAGCCATGCGACAGCCGCAGTGGACCAGCCCCAGTAGAACTCCCAGCCGGGCGCAGTCCACCCGAACGGCGAGCACTGAGTGTGCGCCGTCCAGCCGTTTTCGGGGCGGTCAGGAGTGCTTTCGATACCGTAGTATTCCTTGGCGGTCACACGTCCCGGTTCACGCAGCGAGTCGAGAAAATCTATCAGCGGCGTTACCGTTTCGGCGAGATTCGTGTTGTATGCTCCCCAGTAATTCATCTGGAGATTGACATTTATGTGATAGTCGCAGCACCATGGCGGCGTATTGCTCTCGTTCCACACGCCCTGCAGATTTGCGGGCAGCGAGCCTGCTCTTGACGAGGATATCAGCAGATACCTGCCATAGCTGAAATAGAGGGATTCAAGCTTGTTCATCGCCGCACGGTCGCCCTCACGGTACGCTTCGAGCAGCTTGTCTGCGGGTAGTTCCTTTTCGCTGTCGTTTATTGTCAGACTTACCCTGCCGAAAAGCGACGAATAGTCCGCCAGATGTTCCTCATAGAGCGCGTCCCAGCCGAGCCGCTCGGCGGTATGCAGCAGCGGCATAGTGACGCAGGACGGGTCGGTTTCTGTGCGGTAGGTGGGGTATTTCAGGTCATAGTCGGTCGCAGCGCAGAAATATATGACAGCCTCGGAAGCGCCGCTGATGGAAACACCGTTATTTATCGGGTTTATCATGCCATCTGAGAATATCCTGAATCTGGCGTCATAGCGCATTCCGTTGTCCTCTGCGGCGCCGGAGCACACCAGCGTGCCGTTTGTGGAGGAAATGTGCGCAGAATGCGTCTTGTCGAGCGTCAGCGTGAAGCTGAGTGCGCCCTTTTCCGAAGCGCTGAACCTGAACGCTATCAGACGTGCCGGGTAGCTTGCGAACGCCTCTCTCTCGCAGTGCACCCTGCCGCAGTCGAAAACGCAGGTATACAGCGAATTGTCGAGGTCGAGCGACCGCCTGTAGCCTGTTACAGGCTCGTCGGGCAGGTCGAAATCAAGCGTCATGTCGCACAGCAGCAGGTAGCTTCCGAAATCGCCGTCGCCGGTGAGCATAGGCAGAAGTTCCTCGGCTTCCGCATTCCTGCCGGCGGCGAGAAGTTCCTGCACCTTTTTCACGTATCTGTAGCGGTCGCGGTGGTTTCCGCCGTAATATTCGGGTCTTGCCTCGCACGGACCGCCCGCCCAGAACGTCTTTTCGTTGAGAACGATACGCTCTTTGTGTACTCCGCCGAACATACTCGCGCCCATATAGCCGTTGCCTATCGGCAGGCAGGTCTGCTCCCACTGGTCGAGTTCGCCGGGCGCGTCAAAATATAACACATTATTTTTGCTCATCTTTACGAATTATTCCTTCCATAGGTAATGCCGGCAGCCTGCAGCTTCTGATATTCGCACTGTGCAGACTGATGGAAAAAACTCCTGATAACCTATATATTATACCACAAAATTGCGAGAAAGTCAACTGTTGGCCGGTCTTTCAAGTTCAGAATAAAGGCAGTCGGTAAGGCGGGTTATGACCTCTATTTCGTCGTCTGCGGCGGAGTTGTCGGGCACGCCGGCTGCGATGGTGTGGAACGTCCCCTGAATGACAAAGGACAGCACGATGTCGTTGTGACGGCTGCTGAGTTCCGGGAATTCGCCATAAAGCCGTGATTTTATACGTTTTTCGACTTTATCCGAGAAACATGAATATCTCGAACCGGAAAAGACGGTGGTCAGCATATGCCGGTTTATCATGAATGCGTTCAGCAGTTCCGACGTGTATTTTTTCGGGTCGTCGAAGAACTTGTCAAGTTCGTGCAGCCCTGAAAGAATACTGTCGATCATCTCGTCCTCGATTTCCTCGGCAAGCGAGTAGATATCGGAATAGTGCAGGTAGAAAGTCGCTTTGTTGATTTCGGCGAGTTTTGCCAGTTCCGTCACGGTGATTTTTTCCACTGGCTTTTTGCGCCTTAATTCCAGAAAAGCATTTCTTACTGCGGATTTTGTTTTCTGAATCCTCAGATCCATAGAGTCCTCCATTTAGACAAAATTGCGTATCAGTCGCATTATCAACTGATATAGAACTTTGTCGCTTGAACTAGTCAGCCCGTTATTATATAATTAGAATATAATACAGTCAGAACAGCGGGCTTTTCCAAGCGGAGCAAAATTCCTATACATCATAATTATACATCAAAAAGTTGGAATTGTCAACCTATTTCTGACAATTAGGGGGGCTATAACTTGAATTTGCGAGATTTCGACACCGGAAACTGTTTTGACGCCTACACGTGGCTCGGTGCGCACTATGACGGCTTCGGCACAATGTTCAGGGTGTTTGCGCCCAATGCGGATGGCGTTTCTGTGATAGGCGACTTCAACGGCTGGAACGACTGGTACATGAGCAGGGTCGGCGGAAAGTTCTGGGAACTGTACATCGAGGGTGCAAAGCCCGGTCAGATGTACAAATATCGGGTACAGCACGCCGGCAATTCAATCGAGCACTGTGACCCTGTGGGCTTCGGAATGGAACTTCGCCCGAACAGCGCTTCGATAATCAGAGATCTGAAATATGATTTCAGCGACCTTGACTGGATACAAAAGCGGCACACATGGCACGGCGACGCGCTGAATATCTACGAAGTGCATCTGGGAAGCTGGCGCACCGACCCTGACGATGAAAACGGCTGGTACAAGTACGAGGAGATCGCTCCCAAGCTGGTGAAATACTGCAAGGAGCACGGCTACAACTGCATCGAACTTATGCCGCTGAACGAATATCCCTGCGATGAAAGCTGGGGGTATCAGGCAACCGGATTCTTTGCCCCAACGTCACGCTACGGCACTGCAGAGGGTCTGAAAAAGCTGGTGGACTGCTGCCACAAAAACGGCGTAGCAGTGCTTATGGATTTCGTGCCGGTGCATTTTGCGGTGGACGGCTATGCGCTGGCTGAGTTCGACGGAACGCCGACATATGAATCGCAGTTCAAGGATATTGCTTTCAGCGAGTGGGGCAGCCGAAATTTCGACTTCACCAAGGGCACTGTATGCAGCTTCCTGAAATCTGCGGCGAATTACTGGCTGTCTGAATACCACTTTGACGGTCTCAGAATGGACGCCATCAGCCGTGTGATATATTATAACGGCGACCCTGCGAGGGGCGAGAACGTATGCGGCGTGCGCTTCCTGCGCTCCCTCAACAGGGGACTGAAGTGGATACAGCCGTCTGCGATACTATGTGCGGAGGACTCCACGGACTACCCGATGGTCACGAAATCGGTGGACGAGGGCGGTCTTGGCTTCGACTATAAGTGGGATATGGGCTGGATGAACGACACGCTGGACTATTTCCGCACCCCGCCAGACGAGCGTGTGAACCATTACCACAAGCTGACATTCTCCATGCTGTACTATTACAGCGAAAAGTATATCCTGCCGCTGTCGCACGATGAAAACGTGCACGGAAAGGCTACCATAATCCAGAAGATGTACGGCGGCTACGACGATAAATTCCCGCAGGCGAGGGCACTGTATATGTATATGTACGCTCACCCCGGCAAGAAGCTGAATTTCATGGGCAGCGAACTTGCGCAGTTCCGTGAATGGGACGAAAAGCGCGAGCAGGACTGGGATATCCTGAAATACCCCATGCACGACGGCTTCATGCACTTCATGAAGAAGCTGTGCAATATGTACCTGACGATACCCGCGATGTCCAGATGGGACGACACTAGCGACGGCTTCCGCTGGCTTGACTGCGACAGCGCGCTGAAAAGGTGCTACACTATCCTCAGAAGCTGCGCGGGAGAAAAGTCCATAGCTGCGGTGTTCAACTTCTCTGACAGGCTGCAGGAGGACTATGTTCTGAATATCGGCAGGGGCATGAAACTCAGACTGCTGCTTGATTCCACTGAGGATAAGTACGGCGGGTGCGCCCCGCATTACCCGACAGCGCTCCCCGCAGACGAAAACGGCTGCGTAAGGCTCAGCGTTCCGAGGTACTCTGCGGCTTATTATGAGTTGACAGAAGCTGCAAAGGCTCCTGCGGACAGCCCTGCACGTCCAAGAGCGGCTGCGCCGAAAAAGAGCAGGCGCAAGTAAATAAGCCAAAAAAACAGACCACTCCCAAGTTCGGGGGTGGTCTTTGCGCTGTCCGGGCGTTACGCCATAAGTTCTGCACCAGTTATCCTGCTGATTATCTGCAGCTTTGCGGCGGTGAATTTCTTTGCGGGTATCGGCAGCCTGCTGCCGTCAGTCATGATAGCGCAGTGCGGCTTTAGCTGCGTTATGTAGTCCACGTTCAGCGCATAGCACCTGTGTATCTGAATGAAGCGCTTTCCTGCGGCGTTTACAAAGTCTGCAAGATTCATGTGGGCGGGTATCTCCTCGCCTATGCAGTGTATCACAATGCTTCGCCCGTCAGAAACAGCGAACAGTATGCTGCTTGTGTAGACGAATCGTGCGATGTCGTTGCTGTCGGTGAATATTATTTTCTTGTGCATATCGACCACAGGCGCAGAACTGTCGGGCGAATCCACCGTCTGCAGCATGAACGGTCTGATTATGCTGATGTGCTTTATGCGAAGTCCGCATTCGGTGAGTTCCCAGATGAAAATGCAGGTCTGCTGTAGCTGCGCCATATTCGATGTCATCGTGCATTTGTGAATGACCGTGCAGGCGTTCCCGCAGTTTTGCACCATATGTATTTCGACGTTTGAAACGCGGCATGGGCTGAGATATGCGGAAATGTTCATCAGCGTATTGCGTGCCGTTTCCGCACCGCATATCAGGTGATTTACTCTCGGTGCGGATATGGATATGTCCTCGTCGGCGTATTCCAGCACCATTGTGAGGTCAAGTCTGCAGATATGTTCAATAATTATCTTTGTAAGGCTGACAGCCAGCCCTGAATCTTCGGTGGTCATAGCCGGACATTCCTTTCGTGCGGCGAAGATATCGCCTGATCATTTCTTATAAGTGTACCATATTATGAAGCGGCTTGTCAATAGATTTTTTTCGACTGGCGTCTATCTTCCAGTTTTTCGTTACAAATTTAAGGTCTTTGGTGAAAAAGTACTTGAAAAGCTGGAAAATGTGTGCTATAATATATACAATGATTTGCAGAGGTGTTTATATTACGGACTTTAGTCGGCTGGATATATCTGAATAAAACCGGACTTCGGTTTTGTGCGGTGACGTCACGGCTTGTCACGGGGGTGTGCTGATGGCGGGTATCTATGCGGCAAAGCGTAAGAAAGCCGTTCGTCAGGATTCCGGCACGCAGGAGCAGGATATAAGGCGCCGGCTTATGGAAAATGCCGCAGGCGGCGTCAACCGCTCGATAAGGAGCGTGGACCCTGTCTATCTTCTGGCGAACAGCTACATAGACTGCTTTGACGCCGTTGGCAAGGAGCGGGCTTCCGCAATGGCGGGCGGGAAAAAGCCGAACGAGCGAACCGAAGAAAGCGGCGCACGTGAGGGGCTATCTCCAGAAGAGCAGCGCAGCGGCAGTCAGGACGTGCCCCGCGAAGAACGCCTTACACAGCTGCGGAAAAAGCACGATTCCCCAGAATACGCCCATTCGTCGGCGGAACTGGAGGACGGGGACTTCAAGGACAGGTTCTCGGAGTACGCTTTCAGGGGCGGCAAGATGGCTTCGGCAGTGATGGCGGGTCAGGGGAAGCAAATGCTCACCCTCAGCCTTGCACGCACGCTCGGCGGCGAGATACCGAACGACGTCAGGCAGAAGAAGGTTCTGTCGCAGTCGGCGGTGGAACTTCCGGTAGACAGCACCGTGTCCTCAGTGAAATTCAACCGGCACGCACAGTCGGCGGTCGGCGTGGTGACTGACGCCATACGTGGTTCGTCCTATTTTCTTGATGTATTCAGGAAGCTGTGCAACGACAGCGGTCAGCTTAAGCAGACGCCTGTCGAACTGCGCGGGGTGGATACCCTGAAGCAGGTGCTTCCGTTCATGGTCACAGCGGACGACAAGCGGCAGATAGCTGATTACAGAACACGGCTCAAGGCTCTTGAGGGCGGTAAAACTCCGGGCGAGCAGCGGGCGGCGAAGCTTCTGCGCTCGGCTTTGACAAAGCAGACGGCTGTCATGCGGCGCAAGCAGGCAGAGCAGCGAAAGTTCATGACGGTGCTAGGTCGTATTCAGTCGAATGCGCAGGAAGCGGAGAGGCTTTTCAGTTCTGACGGCTTTGCTGAAACGGTACTGGAGGACGCTTTGTCGCTGCTTGAGGACATACCGCCTGAGGGCGGCGGAGATAAGCTGCGAAGCCTGTCCGAGCAGATAGCTGAAGCGGTGACGGATCTCTTTACTGGGCTTGGGGGCGCAGCCGATGGAACAACAGAAAACGAACAGGAACAGCAGTACTCGTCCGAAGCAGCAGAAACAGCAGCAGAGGACTCAGAGCAGCGGCGTTCCTGAATTTGCACAGCCTGAACTTGCGGCTGCTGCAGCGGCAGCGGCGGCGAGAATGACCGGCGTTCCGATGAGTGCGGAGAGCGCAGCGGTGCTCATGGCGGGCGGGAATCAGCTTATGCTGGGTCTTGCTCAGCGGCACAGCGAGGTTACACCAGAAAGGGCGAGCCTTTGCGGCTTTATGAGTACTACGCCGGAGAATGCTGCGGAGGTCACGCCGTGGGACGGAGTTCAGCTGCCCGCATTCACTGACGGATATGCCCCGCAGACGGGTCTTGCTGATATCTGACGAACGTGGAGGGCTTGCGTATGGGTCTTGCCGGAGTGCTGAGAACTGCCCTCAGGCTGAACGGGCTGGAGTTCATCGAGGAAAACGGCGCTTTCCACATGACGATGGTCGGCGGAAGCAGGCGTTGGCGGTGCTATATTGCGGCGCAGGGAGATTTTCTGCTGTGCTGCGCTCAGTTCCCGTGGAGGGTGAGCGGCGGCTTGAATACGCTGCGGGCTTTGAATGCGCTGAATGCGACCCTTGCGGACGGCTGCCTGATGGTTCGGGACGAGCACGTAATGCTCCGGCTCGGCTGCGAGGTCTGGGACGCCGTGACGGCGGGCGAATGCGCTGTGCGGTTGCTCAAACGCTGCGGCGGCGAGGTTTGCGGCCTGTGGGACAGAATATACTCTGCGGCTGAGGTGGAAAATGAGCTTTGATTATTCAAAAGCCGGGATACGCTTTGACGACAAGGAAGATCTGCTGAAATGCTTCTCAGATATCCTTGATCTTCATATATATTACAATTACAAATACCACCTGTGGGTGAGCCCGAATAACAACATTCAGGGAATGCTCGGCGTAGTGGTCACAAGAGAAGAGTTTGAAAACGGACTTCTTCGTGCCGCAGACACCAGAGCCTACAGCAGGATAGAGCCGGACGAAGCGGAGGAACTCGACGACCTGAGAGAGTACTTTTTCGGCAGGGTCGACGCTTCGCTGGAGCACGGCGGCGATTTCCCGATGTTCGGCGTACTGAGGGCATTCAGACTGGACGGGTTCAGCTTTCTTGTTATGCTGACGCTTCTTTGCTGCGAGATAAACCGCAGGTATGAGAAGCTGTTTGCTTATCTGCAGGACGACATCTCCAAAAAGCTGCCGACCGCTGACACGCTGATAAGGCTGTGGGCAGGTCCCGGTGAGAGTGTTGACAGCTATTACCGGTTCTTTTCGGGACAGGGAGTTATCTCAAAGTATCTCTGCGAGCCGCAGGAGGGCAGCCTGTGTTCAAGGCAGCTGCGGCTGTGCGCTCCGCTGGTCAGGTTCCTGACAGGCGGCGGCTGCGGGTACGAGATTTACCGCCGCAACGACGAACTCAGACCGGTGCGCATACTTGGCGATATAACCGAGCGTGCGGCGATGGCTGTGCGGCGTTCAGCAGTGGGCGCTCCGCTGATATTGTGCTTTGTCGGCAAGCCCGGCAGCGGCAGAAGATTTCAGGTGAAGCACTGCGCAGGGCAGTCCGGCGAGGACGTGGTTTTCGTTCCGGCAGCGGAACTAGCCGCTTCCGACGATGCAGGAGCATTGCTCAGGCGTGCGATATGCAGCGCTGCGCCGATGGGTGCGGCGATATGCGTGACTGATATCCACCTGCTTTTCGAGGAGGAGCACCGTGCAAGGCTCTCGGAGATATCCGCCGAGCTTTCCGACAGGGAGCACTACTTCGGAAGCCACATATATATCACCTCAGAGCAGAAATGGCAGACCGGCACGCCGGACGGCGATACTCTGCTGCTGACGCTGGAACTGCCGGATACCGACGAGGATCAGCGGCTGACGCTCTGGCAGGACGCCCTTTCGGGGCTCACGCTGAACGAGGAGATAGACCCCGCTGAGATGGCGGCGAAATTCCGGTTCACTCCGGGACAGGTCTATGGCGCAGCGCAGCGTGCTGCGGAACTTTCCGAGATCTCCGGCGGTGGAGTCGTATCCCCGCAGCTTCTTCACGAAAGCTGCTACGATCAGGTGGTGGTCGGGCTGAACACGCTCGCTTCACCGATAAAGCCTGCGTATAGCTGGGAGGACTTAGTGCTTCCCGAATCAGAGGTAAGGCTGCTGAAAAGCGCCTGCGACCATGTGCGGTTCAGGCATAAGGTATACACCGAGTGGGGATTCTCGAAAAAGGCGGCTTACGGCAGGGGACTGTCGGTGCTGTTCTCAGGCCCTCCGGGTACTGGAAAGACTATGGCGGCGCAGGTGCTGACGAATCAGCTTCATATGCAGCTTTTCAAGGTGCAGCTTTCGCAGGTGGTCAGCAAGTACATAGGCGAGACCGAAAAGAACCTGCGGCGTGTGTTCACCGAAGCAAAGAATGCGAACTGCGTGCTTTTCTTCGACGAAACCGACGCACTGTTCGGAAAGCGTTCCGAGGTCAAGGACTCCCACGACCGCCACGCAAATATCGAGACCGCATATCTGCTTCAGCAGATGGAGGAATACGACGGCGTGGTGCTGATGGCGACCAACCTGCTGCAGAACATCGACGAGGCGTTCATGCGGCGAATAAGCTTTGTGATAACCTTTCCTTTTCCGGACGTTCCCACAAGGAAGCGGCTCTGGGAAAAGATACTCGACGCCGGCGCACCGCTCGGCTTTATAGATTACGACTTCCTTGCCGCAAACTTCAAGATGGCGGGAGGAAACATCAAGAACTGCGTGATACACGCGGCGTTTCTGGCGGCGCAGGAAAACTCGCCGATAGAGATGAAACACCTGCTGACGGGCATAGTCAATGAGCAGCGCAAGAACAACACAGTCGTGCTGCGTGACGACCTGAAGCAGTATGCCGACCTTATATTCGGCACGGAATGACGGTTAGAAGATCCCACGGGATTTCTATACAGAAGCACCTGAACGGTCTGCTTTGCGGATATTCGGGACTTCACAAAATTTTTTGAGAGGAGGCACTGATTTTCTTGCAGTTGCAGTGCGCCTGAAAAGGAAATCAGAAACAGTTATGCCAGAGTATTTATCCCCCGGTGTTTATGTTGAGGAATACGAGTCGGGCGCAGTTCCCATGGAAGGCGTCGGCACAAGCACAGCAGGCTTCATCGGACTTGCGGAAAAGGGTGACGTCATCGGAAAGCCGCAGCTTGTGACCAGCTTCAGCGACTATGTGCGCATTTTCGGCGGCTATCTTTCCGAAACCAAGTTTGGTGACAAGCGTTATCTGCCCTATGCGGTAGAGCATTTCTTCATCAACGGCGGTTCAAGGGCTTTCGTAATGAGAGTTTGCCCCGCTGACGCTAAGTGTGCTGCCACCAAGAGCGATTCTGCGCTGAGTTTTACAGCAAAGAATCCCGGCGAATGGGGCAACCGTGTTAAGGTCACAGTATCTCCCGTATCCCGTGTAAAGACGCAGGTCTATGAGGTAGAGGGCAACAGCGCTACAGTACGCAGCATCGACGGCTTCAACATCGGCGACGTTGTCGAGTTTGCCGACGGAAAGACCTCTGTTTACAACAAGATCACCGCTATCGAGGAAAAGACCATCACTTTCGAGAATCCGGTCAACCCCTCCATCATCGACAAGAGCCTTGTTCCCACAAAGTTCATCAAGTCCAGCGAGATCGATGTATCCGTAAAGTACGGCGACGTCAAGGAGGACTACCTGTTCGTATCCCTGAACACTGAGTCTGCGGATTACATCTGCTCCAGAATGTCCAGAAGCGAACTGGTAACAGTTGAAGTTGCTGCAGTAAAGGCTGCACCCAAGCCCGCTGACAACAAGGACAAGAAGGACGCTCCCGCTGCTCCCGCAGCTTCCGGCATTGCCGCTCCGTTTGAGGCAGTCGGCGGCAAGGGCGACGCAATGGTGCTCCAGCTTACCGGCGGTACCGACGGCAATGCAGCAGGCATTTCCGCAGGCGATTACATAGGTTCTGACGGCGGCCCCGGCAAGCGTACAGGTATTCAGGCGTTCATCGAGAATGCTGACGTAAGCATCATGTCCGTTCCCGGTATCACCATTCCTGAGGTACAGATGTCCCTTATCGCACACTGCGAGAACATGAAGAACAGATTTGCTGTTCTGGATATGCCTAAGGACAGGAAAAAGACTGACGAACTTCTTGAATACCGTGATATGTTTGATTCCAGCTACGCTGCATTCTATCACCCGTGGGTACAGATCTTCGACCCGCTTTCCAAGAAGAACATCATCGCACCGCCTTCCGGCTCTGTAGTAGGTATCTATGCACGCACTGACAACTCCGTGGGCGTACATAAGGCACCCGCAAACGAGGTCGTAAGAGCCTGCACAGGACTTGCCTGCAGCTATAACACCGCTGAGCAGGATCTGCTGAACCCCAAGGGCGTGAACCTTATCCGTTCCTTCCCCGGCAGAGGTATCAGAGTATGGGGCGCAAGAACAGCTTCCTCCAACGCTACATGGAAGTATGTCAATGTACGCCGTCTGTTCATCTATCTGGAGGAGTCCATCAGGGCAAACACCAACTGGGTAGTATTCGAGCCGAACACCGAGGCTCTGTGGGGCAGAGTAAAGAGGACTGTAGAAATGTTCCTCGCAAGCACATGGAGAAGCGGCGCACTTGCCGGCACATCTCCTTCCGAAGCATTCTTTGTTGACATCGGCCGCAGCACAATGACTCAGGACGATATCGACAACGGCAGACTGATCTGCGTTATCGGCGCAGCACCTGTAAAGCCCGCTGAGTTCGTAATATTCAGGATCGGTCAGTACACCAGCGAGAGCAACGGTTGATTTTTTTAGGAAAGGAATGAGAGTAAATGCCGGACATTAGATATCCGTTTAAGAATTTCAGGTACAAGGTCGAGTTTAACGGCACAGAGGCTGCAGGATTCAGCGAGGTTTCTGGCGCAGACATCTCTGTTGATGTCATCGAATACAGAGAGGGCAACGAGGTGCGCACTACTCCCAGAAAGCTTGCCGGACTGACCAAATACGGCAACATCACCCTCAAGTGGGGCGTTATCGGCTCTATGGAGATGATGACATGGCTGCATTCTGTGGCTTCTGACAACACCTCCGGCCCGACCGGTATCGAGCGCAAGACCATCACCATCAAGCTGCTTGACGAAACAGGCACAGAGGGTCCAAGCTGGGAGATCATCAACGCATGGCCTACCCATTATTCCGCTCCCGACCTCAGCGGTCTTGGCGGAGAAGTAGCCATTGAAACGCTTGAGATCTGCCACGAGGGCGTGAACAGGATCGACGGTGCGTCAACTGACGCCGCAACTCCTTCTGAGAACTGATAGCAGGAGTTTCCGGGCGGAGCAGGTTTCCGTTCGTCTGAGGGCGTAAGCCCTTATCCACAACATATCCGCCGTCGGTTCTTCGGGCATTCCGATGAGCCGATGGCGTGATTTGGTTTATTCAGGCAACTTGGGAAATGCTGAACAGAACAATATGGCTGCATTCAGCAGTCAGTTTCTGCTGTACAGCAAGTCCCATAAAAGTATTCAACAACAGGTCGGAGGAAAGAATGAGCTTTCAGACTGAATTTGAATTTGAACTCCCCAGAGGCTACGTTGACCAGAACGGCGAAGTACACAAAAGAGGTGTGATGCGTCTGGCGACTGCCGCTGATGAAATAATGCCGCTGCGTGACCCGAGAGTGCAGCAGAATCCTGGCTATCTGACGGTGATACTGCTGTCACGTGTCGTTACGAAGCTTGGAACGCTGCAGGCGATAAACAACCGCGTCATTGAGAATCTTTTCACGATAGACATGGCGTATCTACAGGATATGTACCAGCGGATAAATATGCAGGACGTGCCCTCCTACAAGGTGGTATGCCCGCACTGCAACAGGGAATTTGACCTTCCGCTGGATTTTTTAGAAAGGTAGAGCTGTCGTTATATCCCGAAGACAAGCTCTATGAGGAAATGACTTTTCTGGGATATTATCTTCACTGGGCGCATGACGACCTGATGGACCTCGATCACCGTGAACGCCGCAGGTGGTGCAGCAGTGTATCGCAGATAAACAAGAAACTCAGCGGTCAGAAAGAGAAGAAGAATATTTTCGAGAAGTAAGGGGGCAGAGCAATGGGACGAGAATACACGAACGGCGGTAATTTCAAGGTGCTTATCCCGCCGATAGAACTCACCGGAAACTTTGCTTCTGTATCGGGACTTGAGGCAGAGTTGGTGTGCGAGGAATATGTCGAGGGCGGCTCTTTTCACCCGGTATATCTTGCTAAGGAACTGAAATACAGCAGGATAGTCCTGCAGAGAGGCTCTGCGACTGCCGAGCCGCTGTCGTACTGGTTCGACACGGTAAGGCTCGGAATAAACGTGAAATATCCGATGATCATTTGGATGATGGACAATTCAGGCAAGCCGATAAAGATATGGACAGTGCTCGACACTATGCCGGTGAAGCTTGATTATGGAACGCTCAACGCAATGAGCGGCAATGTTTCGCTCACCACAGTCGAGCTTATCCACGGAGAAATACTTACGATAATGTAGCCTGCAGGCTGAGAAAGATGAAAGGGGGGAAGCAGTTTGGAAAAGATCACTGCTGCACGTGAAATAAGCGGTATACGCCCGATGAATGTGCTTGGCGGGATAGTGCCCCTCTGCGTCCCGTATGTCCCTTCATCTGACTTTGCGGACGAGGCGGCAAGGCGTGCCGACCCCCGCATACGTTCCCTCTGGGGACGTCTTGGGCTGGAATATCTGATGGAGGAGCAGCCCGCACCGGCGGTTTCTTCACAGGTAACTGTTAATAATTTTACTTCTGAGCTGATTTTTCGTATTTTTGCCAAAAATAATACAGACAGGCTGATTGAAAGATATCAGCCCGGATTTGTATTACCGGAGAATTTACACTCTGCGGCGAGCCGGCACACAGAGCGGCTGCAAAAAGAACTGGTGCGCTCGGTGACGAATACGCTCACCTATGACAGAATGCGCACCGAGCAGATAAGCGGCGCTTTCAGGCTCCTTTTTGAGGAGCAGACTTCCGGAATTCCTCTGCAGACGGTTCTGAGGACGCTTTCAATATTGGTTAAGGAAACCTCGTCGGGAAGCGGCATGACTACAGAACGTCAGGAATACATCTACAAGCGTATAAGCGAGGTGCTTTCTGCGGAGTACCCGTTCCACCCGACTGCAAAAGCGGTCAGCGAAAAGCCGCTGAAAGCCGTTGATTATCAGACGGCGCAGAAGCTTCTGAAGCTTGCAAGAGTGCCCTCGGACAGTCTTGCGGAGGAAGCGGCGAAAAGGGTGCTGTCCCTTGCTGAAAGTGGCAGAACGCCGGAGGAAGCGGGCAGCGAACTGCTTCGTGAGGTGCGTTTCGGGGTATCGGGCGGCGATAGCTTCAATATTCAGCAGAACTACCTGTCAGGCAAGCCGCAGTCAGGCGTGAGCGGCAGGGTGCTTCCTGTTTCAGGCGCGGCTCGGAATACTGCGGCGGTGCTTGCTCTGGCGGCGGACCAGCTTGTGCCGGAGGAAAACGGCAGGGTCACATCGCAGACGCTGAGCCTTAATTCTGCGCAAAGCAGGATAGCCAGAGCGGCAGAGCAGGGCGCAGAGCGGCTTATTGAGCGGTTCAGGGTACTTGCGTTATCAAGCGGCGATATTCCGGCAGAACTGTCGGCGGCTTCTGTTAAGGGGCAGGTAACGGGCGAGGTGAAAAGTCCGGCGTTACTGAATGCACCGCAGGGGCAGGGAACGGTCGGGAATGCGCATGAGGGCGGCTCGGCGAGAGTACCCGCATATGCCCGCACGATAGTTCGCAGCATTGCGAGTGGTGAGTACGTTTCCGAACGGTCATATCGACCACGAGAGCAGCGTGCTCCGGCTTCCCGCCATATCAGCATTACGGCGGGCACGCTGAAAAGAATACTCATGCAGACCGGCTCAGCCGAGGAGCAGGTAATGCTTTCAGGCTCGGCTTCTCAGGGAAATCAGGCGTTTCGTGAAACTGCGGAACTTCTCGAACGGTATATGCCGGAAGCTGTGCAGACTGCGCCGTATACCGGACAGGAAACCGCAGTACCGCAGGTTCGCAGTGATAATGCGGCAGTAACCGCTGAAACTGGTTCGGCGGCTGAGATACGCCGCACTGCAGACAGGACAGAAGCTTCCGGAAGTGTGGGTAACGCACGCGCACAAGATTCGCCAGAGGTAATGCCGAACGCTTCCGGAAGCGTAGTACCTGACATCTCGGCAGTGACAGCCGCCGCTGATACAGTGCACATGACCCCGCACGAGCAGTCCGACGACGGGCTGTTCCGGAAAGTCGGCGGAAGAAGCGCAAGCTACCGTGATAAGCTTGATCAGGCGACGCTCAATGCCCTTGACAAGCTTGTCGAGGAGGGCAGGGCGGCTCGTCGGGCTTCGGCGGTCAGCGAGGGTGTATTGCAAACCTCTGAGCGGCAGGGTGGATCTATCGCCGAGATGGAGCAGAACACACCACTTTCCGGCACAGTAAAGCCCCTACCTCAGGAGCGCAGAGAAGTGTCGCTGAGCGGGCTTCCTCAGCATTCTGAGGGCGGTAGTCAGGGCGCAGTTCGGCAGGCTTCTGCAGTAGCTGAAAGAGCACTGCAGACCGCTGAGCAACAGAGCAAATCCCCCGCCGAAATAGCGCAGACCGCACCGCTTACCGGTACGGTAAAGCCCCTGCCACAGGAGCGCACAGAAATCCCGCTGAGTGGGCTTTCTCAGCAGTCTGAGGGCGGTAGTCAGGGCGCAGTTCGTGAGAGCGTTGCGCAGTCGGGTGGGCAGTCGGTCGCTGGCAGAAATACCACAGTTGAGCGGGATTCGGTAACCACTGAAACATCGCAGAACGTACCACTTTCCGGCACAGTAAAGCCCCTAACTCAGGAGCGCAGAGAAGTGTCGCTGAGCGGGCTTCCTCAGCAGTCTGAGGGCGGTAGTCAGGGCGCATTCAGTGAGAGCGTTTCGCAGTCGGGCGGTCAGTCGGTCGCTGGCAGAAATACCACAGTTGAGCGGGATTCGGTAACCACTGAAACATCGCAGAACGTACCACTTTC
>CAKSEC010000019.1 GCA_934446355.1 uncultured Oscillospiraceae bacterium
ACCAATTTTGTTCAGAAAAAGGCGGAGGAACATACGACTCCAAACCTTGTCGCACAGCCTGTGGTAAAGCTGCCGACAGCCGAGAGCTTTGGTCTGACCGAGGCGAAAGAAGAGCGGCTTTCCCAGATCATTGCGGAGATCAACAGTCGCACAGGGAAAGCCTATGATAACGATGTGGCAGTCAAAGCGATGCTGCAGATTCGGGATATTCTGCTGAAGTCCGACAAGCTAAAGACAAGCGCACGGAACAATACCGTCAAGGATTTTGAGTTTTCGTATTTCGATGACATTGACGATGCGCTGATTGAGGGCTTGGAGCAGAACCAGGATTTCTTCTCGCTTCTTCTCAGCAACGATGAGATTAAGCGGCAGGTTCTTGGTATCTTTACAGACGAGATTTATAAAAGCCTGAGAGAGGCATAAAGGGTGGATATTATGTTTGACCAATTTCGATTGAAAGAAGTACTGGCACAGTACAAACAGAATTTTGTCTCCACGCAGTGGGGCAACGAAAAATACAAATGGGAAGCCGTGAAGTGGTTTCAGGACAAGTGGGATGTGAATGCAACTGATTTTGCAGAAATGCTGAATCGCTCCCTTGATAAGACCTTTAATCTGCTGGCATCCAACAACAATTTCCCCAAGGGTATGATTGTAGGCTTTGCCAAGGCCGCTCCGGAAGAGGTCCGGGCAATGTTTATTGCCTTGTTCGATGAAAGTAAGGATGTGTTTGAGCGCATGAATGCGTTCAAATTGCAGTCCTCTATCCTATTGGAGAAATACGGAAATGGCGCCGCTCAGCACTACCAATACGAGAATGCAATCAGCACATACCTGTGGCTCCGCTATCCAGATAAGTATTACATCTATAAATTCGGTGAAGTAAAAACCGTTGCAAGTGAGCTGGAATCTGACTATCGCTTCAAAAAAGGTGCTTATGCCGATAACATTCGGAACTTCCTGAAGCTCTATGATGAAATCAGCGTGGCCCTCAAAGAGGATACCGAACTGGTGAACCTGTTCCAGTCGCAGTTGACCGATACCTGCTATCCTGATCCGGAACTGAAGACGCTAACCATCGATGTCGGTTTCTACATCAGCCGGTATTACTCTCAGAAGGATGCTGCTCCTGATACTACCAGCTGGTATGGCGCAGACTTTGATCCCGGCCTCTCTGTTGAGGATTGGAGCAAGTTGCTGAAGGATGAAACCGTCTTTACGACGGGTGCGCTGGAAATCATGAAGCGCATGAAGGATTATGGCGGCATGGCTTCCTGCACTCAGCTTGCTGTGAAATACGGCGAGACAAAGAACTTCTATAATTCTGGCTCTGTAGCGTTGGCAAGAAGAGTTTGTGAGTCCACCAGCATCACGCCGAACACCAGAGATGATGGTTCCACTCAGTGGTGGACGGTTCTCTATACGGGCCGTGATGCAGGAAAAGACGAGGATGGCAGCTTTGTATGGAAACTGAGAGACGAGCTTTCTGCTGCGCTCGACAAGACAGACCTCAGCGGTATCGAACTGTATGTCACAGCGGCTCCAGGTGAGCAGGATTGTGGTTATTGGTGGTTGAATGCCAATCCGAAGATCTGGAGCTTTGCAGACATCGCTGTTGGAGAGGTTCAGTCCTACACACTCTACAATGAAAACGGCAACAAACGCCGTATCTTTCAGAACTTCCTAGATGCGAAAGCCGGTGACATGATTATCTGCTACGAGTCTAATCCAGTAAAGCAGATCGTTGCCATCGGTCGTGTCAGCGCAGAACAAGACGGCGAGAAGCTGTTCTTTGAAAAGGTCGAAGGCCTGACTTCGCCGATTGATTATGCAACCTTGAGAGGATGCCCGGAGCTGGAGCGTATGGAGTATTTCCAGAATCCGCAAGGCAGCTTGTTCAAGCTCACCAGAGGCGAGTTTGACTTCATCCTCGATATGATTCGTGATGAGAATCCGGTAGCGCAGGAAGCCTCCATTGACGCTTATACAAAGAGCGACTTCCTTGATGAAGTGTATATGACCGAAAAACGCTACGAGAACCTTGTGGCCGTTCTTCGCAACAAGAAGAACATCATCCTGCAGGGTGCTCCCGGTGTTGGTAAGACTTTCGCCGCCAGACGTTTGGCGTGGTCCATGATGGGTGAAAAGGATGATAGCCGCATCGAGTTCGTCCAGTTCCACCAGAATTACTCCCATGAGGATTTCATGATGGGTTACAAGCCTGTAGAGGACGGTTTCGAACTGAAATACGGCATCTTTTATCGATTCTGTCAGAAAGCAGCCAATCAGCCGGACAAGGATTATTTCTTCATTATTGATGAAATCAACCGTGGCAACATGAGTAAAATCTTCGGTGAGTTACTGATGCTGATCGAGAGAGACTACAGAGGCACAAAAGCGACTCTCGCTTATAATGGTCTCTCTTTCTCCGTCCCCAAGAACCTCTACATCATCGGTATGATGAACACTGCGGACCGCAGCCTTGCCATGATTGATTATGCGCTTCGTCGCCGCTTCAGCTTCTTTGAAGTGGAACCGGGATTCGATTCCGAGGGCTTCATCCATTACCAGAACAGCCTGAACAACGAGACGCTGAATGAACTCGTAAAAAAGGTGAAAGACTTGAACCGTGAGATTTCTCTCGATAAGTCGTTAGGTAAGGGCTTCTGCATCGGCCACAGCTATTTCTGCGGCAGGGATGTTTGCACCGAGGAGTGGCTGCACTCCATCGTTGACTGCGACATTCTCCCAATGCTTAGTGAATACTGGTTCGATGACACCAACAAGCTCCAGCGTTGGGAAAACATTCTGCAAGGTGTGTTTCAATGATTAAGGATAAGAGCATCTTCATAAAAAACATATACTATATGCTTTCGTATGCCTTCACGACGCTGAATCAAGGCGGTTATGAGGATATTGCTACCGAAGAGTTTGAGAACATACATAACCTCTTTGCTGCGATTCTGGCGAAGGGCGTCAGCAGACTGTTGAAGCAGGGTTTGTATCGGGAGTACTTGAACTGCAAAGAGAATGTTGCGGTAGTCCGTGGCAAGATTGATATGCCGGGTACCATTCAGAACAACCTTGCCAGAAAGCGGGTGTTGACCTGCGAGTACGACGAGCTTTCCGAAAACAATCTCCTGAATCAGATACTCAAAACGACCACGATGCTCTTGCTTCGTCATACAAGGGTGGATCAAGCGTACAAAAGTGATTTGAAGAAGGAAATGTTGTTCTTTTCAAATGTTGATACCATTGACCCCATTACGATTCGCTGGTCAGCCATTCGGTTTCAGAGGAACAATAATACCTATCGTATGCTCATTAGCCTGTGCCAGTTGATTCTCGAAGGGATGCTGTTGACCACGGACTCTGGCGAATACCGGCTGGCTTCTTTCATCGACGAACAGCGCATGAACCGACTGTATGAAAAGTTCATACTGGAGTATTACGCAAAGGAATGTCCGCAGGTGACGGCGACGGCCTCTCAGATCCAATGGGCGTTGGACGATGGTATCGGAACTATGCTCCCGGTTATGCAAAGCGACATTATGCTGACTAGAGATAACGAGGTTCTTATCATTGATGCCAAGTACTATACACACACCACGCAAGCACAGTACGATGTGCACACCCTTCATTCCAGCAATCTGTATCAGATTTTCACTTATGTAAAGAACAAAGATGCAGAATTCGGCACTAAACCGCATCGGGTGTCTGGGATGCTCCTATATGCTGCAACTGACGAAGTAATTCAACCAGATAATATATACCAGATGAGCGGCAATAAGGTCAGCGTAAAAGCTCTTGATTTAAATCAAGGCTTCTCAGAAATTGCCAAAAAGCTGAACGCAATTGTTGCAGAGAATTTTGAGTGCGGCTAATAAAGTGTATGATAAAAATGTATTACAATTCTTCTATGTGTAAAATGCTACCATTTGCTATAGCATTATGTAATTATCTCAATTCCACCCTCAAATGTAATTTTCATGGCTTCATCTCCTGCTTGGACATATTCCCCTGTACGCACCCACAAAAGTGATCACACCATCAAACCGCAAAACCACCGCAGACATTGTTTGCAACGGCTCGTGCCATGTGGAGTGCGCAGCCGTGCTGTCAAGAATAGAGAAATAACGTTCAAAATCCCTATCAGGAGGTGAACAGATTGCGTAAATATACATGGGACGAGTACTATGAGAAATTCTATGACTGGTCGGAAAGCACACGCGTGAGCAGCCTTTCTGGATTGACCTCGCTTGGTCCTGCCGAGGAGGTCGGAGAGATCATATCCGAATTACGGTCGGACGCAAGTGCTGCGAATCGTCTGTTAAGGAAAGCGGTGGAGGAAAAGCTGCAGTTTTCAGCTGATGAATTGATAGACTTTCTCAGTGATAATGATAAGGAATTGGCTGTGGCAGCGGTCTATAATTCGTCAGGCAGATTATCTGCCGAAGATATGGAAGATCTCTATGGCATGGTCGATGATGAGGTTATCAGAGATATCTGCTCCAGACGCAATTTGCCCCTGCCGGAAGATCTTCGTGAAGATGAGGAGCAGCTAACACAAACACCGAAAAAATCGGGATTTTTCGGAACGCTGTTTGCAGCGGCTGCTGCAGCAAAATTAACGGATATAAGCAGCCCCAGAAAACACAATGGAATATGTAACGGCGATTGCGCAAACTGCCCGCCGCACTATGGCTATCGTTACGGCAGATGGTATTATGGCCACGACCATGACTTCGGCTGTGAATTTGGCGGTAATAAAGGCAGCGGGAGCATGGATTAAAACAGTGAATTTTGAGTGAGCCTCCGCCACGTTTTACACAATCAGATAAGTATTCCCCCTGCCAGCCCGAAAGCCGCAGGGGGATCACTATATTCACGAATAGTACTCAGACAGGCTCATACAGAGCCACGTCACGAAGCTGTGCTAGCTCATCTGCAGTGGCATTCATGTAGTCTGGGAGTGTTTCTCCGTCCTCGCAGGGCGTTATCGCAAGGATATATCCATTATCCATGAGGTAAAGGTCCGCACCTGCGTTATCAAAGTAAACGGGCAGGGGAGTTTTGGATTTTCCGAGGTACTCATGCTTTGAGATATTGTTCAGTGCTTCTGCCATGAGCGAATTATCGCCGTCTTTCAGGTCAATAGGCTTGAGGTCGTCTGTCATTCTGAGGGTAGTGCCGCCAATGTTTACGTCGGCGATATAGTCAGCGCCGTTTATCGTAACTATCTCGTTGATGTCATTGTAGAAATTATTATTATAAAGATAGCTTCCTGCTATACCAACACAGGTGTTGCCGAAGAACTTGAACTCGCCGTTTCGCTTGTCAGCCCTCAGGCAGGCACCCTTGTCAAAAATAAACGTAACTCTCTGCTTTGTGCCAGAGTCAACTTTGCCCATAGAAACTTTATAATTCCTTGCGGTCGGCAGAAGCGATTCAGGATCCTCGGATATTTCTGTGCCTTTTTCGTCGCTTACGTAAGCGGCGACAGCCTTTTTATTTATGGAATCGAGCGTGCCGCTTGTTTTTCCGATACATATGATATCGCCAAGGCTGTCTGCGTTCAGGCTGTCATCAGAAGCTAATTCCAGAGTACCGCTTTTGTTTACGAACAATTCACTGTTTCTTTCAAGCTTCAGGGTGCTTTTTGCTGCAAATGAAACATATCCGTCGGCGTAAATCGAGCCGCCCTCGAAAATCTCGACATCGCCGCCTCTTACAAAGAGATAGCCGCCCTTAGCTACGTAGATACTGCCGCTTATCTCAGCCCCTTTTTCAAGGTACAGCTTAACGCCCTTGGGAATAAGCAGGAACTCGTCCTCCCTGACATCAAGCTTTTTGCTTTTCATCTTGAAGTTCTTGCTCAGATATGTGAGCTTTGCGCAATTGTAGTCATACCGAGTGGAAACCGAGGAATATGTGCCTATGCTTCTCGCCGTGTCCTCCGCCATAGCGGTGATACTCAGCGAAAGCGTAAGCATGGCTGCCGTGATGAGCGAGATGAGTCTTTTCATGATGTTCTTCCTTTCCAGTTTTAATTTCCGAAGCATACAATACGTGCTGTGACACTTATATTATACCACCAATTTGATTTAATGTCAATAGGTTTTTGTAAATAATTGAGAGAAATTTTCACATTATTTACGCATGATATACGAAATATAATCAGCGGTATAATCTGAATCTATACCTAGCTATAGAAAAAAGAGATTTGACAAATACCCAGTAATGTGATAAACTTAGTACATCAGGAAGCCGAGGTGCTTAGTGAATGCTCAGCAGGGCAGTGGTCAGGTATTGTTTTGTTGATACTGCATAAAAAAGCAGTTAAATACCAGACATATTGCATATATGCCTACAAAACCTATCTGCAAAGCGAAAAGCCTATTGACAAACTCGGTGTTCTCTGATATAATATTAGACAAAGCCTAGCAAACATATAGGCTATGAAGGAGACAGAACAAATGAATGCGATATTTACACGGCTTGTTCGCAGGAACTTCAGGTTCGGGCGAATGTGAGCCAGCGGGGCGGGCAAAATAACCTAAGCTGCACTGCAGCGAAAATGGGGTGGAAAAATGATCCGACTTGAGCATATAACCAAGACCTACACCAACGCCGGTAAGCGTTTTCGTGCCGCTGATGATGTGTCGCTTGAAATAAAAAAGGGCGAGATTTTCGGCATAATCGGCTTTTCCGGAGCAGGTAAATCCACGCTCGTGCGATGTATAAATCTGCTCGAACGGCCGGACAGCGGCAGGGTTCTGATAGACGGCGAGGACATTACTTCGCTTCGGGGAAAGAAGCTTCGCCAGAAGCGCAAAAAGATCGGCATGATATTTCAGCATTTCAATCTTTTCGCTTCACGGACCGTTCTGCAGAACGTAATATTCCCGATAAGATACAGCGGTTTGTCACGCATCGAACTTCAGGAAAAGGGAATGCAGCTTCTTGAACTTGTCGGTATCGCAGACAAGGCTAACGCATATCCCTCCGAACTTTCCGGCGGTCAGAAGCAGCGTGCTGCTATCGCAAGGGCACTGTCGAGCGACCCGGAAATACTGCTGTGCGATGAAGCAACATCTGCGCTCGACCCGCAGACCACGGAATCCATACTAAAGCTTCTTCACTCGCTGAATGCAAAGCTTGGGCTTACGATAGTGCTGATAACGCACCAGATGAACGTGGTAAAGTCCATATGCGACCGCACCGCAGTCATGGAGAACGGAAAGGTGGTCGAGGAAGGCGATGTTTTCGGAATATTCGCCGACCCGCAGCAGCCAGTCACACGGTCGTTCGTGGATACTGCTTCCAGCCTGAGCGGAATAAATACGCTCATCGAGGAGGATTCGCCGCTTGTCCGGCTTAAAGCAGGGCAGAAAATACTCAGGTTCAGATATCTTGAACGCAGTGCGTGCGAGGCTCTGGTATCGGGTATCTCACGCAGATACAGCATAGACCTCAACATCATTTTCGGAAGCATTGAGATAATCGGGGATAACCCCATCGGCGGACTTGTGGTCATTGCGGACGGAAAACCGGAGGACATCGACGCCGCAGTTGAGTATCTCCGCAGCATAAACGTCGGGGTGGAGGTGATACTTAGTGCCTGAATTTATCGAAAACATCATGCCGAACGTTGCAAAGGCTCTGCCGGCGTTATGGCAGGCTGCGCTTGAAACGCTCGAAATGACCGGCATATCAGCACTGTTCATTCTTGTTATAGGCATGGCGCTGGGTATCCTGCTGACGGTCACAAAAAAGGGCGGACTTATGGAGAACGCGGCGGTATACCGCACGCTTGACATAATCATTAATCTGCTGAGATCGGTGCCGTTCATTATCCTGCTGTTCCTGCTTATCCCGCTGACGAGAATAATATGCGGAACGTCCATCGGCGTTGTCGGCTCGATATTCCCGCTTATCGTCGGCACAGTGCCGTTCTTTTCACGGCAGGCTGAAACCGCTCTTGCGGGAGTGAACCCCGGACTTGTTGAAGCGGCACAGTCGATGGGCTGTTCAAAGGTCGGGATAATCTTTCGGGTGTATTTACGGGAGAGCATTCCCGCTCTATCACGGGGCATTACGATAACGCTCATAAATCTGGTGGGACTTACCGCAATGGCAGGCGCAGTCGGCGCAGGCGGTCTGGGTAATTTCGCCTATGTGAAGGGCGTACAGCGCAATAATTACGACCTGATAGTTGCCGCAGTGGTCGTTCTGGTGGTTATCGTTCAGATAATCCAGATAATCGGCAACATCATCGCAAAGAAAACCGAGAAATAAAACAGACTGGCGATAAGCCCAAAAGTCTGGAATCAAACTAAACAAAACAAAATTTAGGAGGACAACAATGTCTATCAAGAATAAATTCACACTTTCCCTTACAGCTGTGCTTGCTGCACTTTCGCTGACTGCCTGCGGTTCGACCGGAAACAGTTCCGCTTCTTCCGATAATGCAGGTAACTCGTCCAACACGGACAGCTCATCTAATGCAGAAAGTTCGTCTGCGGCAGAGAGCGGCGCAGAGGTCGCATATTCCCCCGAATCTCCGGTCACAGTAAAGCTTGGACTTACCGGCAACGTATACGAGGAGATCTGGGACCCGATAAAGGAAAAGCTGGCAGGTGAGGGCATCAACATCGAATACCAGCAGTTCACCGCATTCAATATCCCCAACAATGCGCTCAACAGCGGCGAGATAGATATCAACGCATTCCAGCACCATGCTTATTTTGAAAACGACGTTGCGCAGAACGGCTATGATATCACAGCGATAGGCGACACATACATCGTTGCAATGAATATCTACACCTCGAAGGGCTACACCATCGAAAGCGCGCTGGCTTCCGAGAATACCCTCAAGATCGCCGTACCGAACGACGCCACCAACGAGGGCAGGGCGCTGAAGCTGCTTGAAAGCGCAGGCTTCTTCACCATCGACCCCAACGCAGGCGCTTCTCCTGAGATAACCGACATCACCGAATACGCCGTGCCTGTTGAGTTTGTCGAGATAGACGCTAATCTGGTGTACTCAGTGATCGACGACACCGACCTTGCAGTAATTAACGGCAACTACGCACTGGACAGCGGTCTTACCGCAGACGACGCCATCTACAAGGAGAGCGAATACACCGACAACAGCTACTACTGCCTTATCGCAGTGCGCACAGAGGACGCTGATTCTCCGGTTTACAAGCGCATTGTTGAAGCATATCAGACTCAGGATACCATTGATATCTACAACAACCAGTTCAAGGGCTTCTTCGTGCCTGCATGGACTCTTGGCTGATACCTGATTAGAAAAGGAGCGTCATTATGGAAAGACTGCTGAACATCATTGCCGACCCTGACCGTGTGATTTTGAGCGGGATAGAGGACAAATACCTGTCCGATACGCTGGGCAGACTCAGGGGAACTGCCGCCGCACTGGTGTTTCCGGTGAGCACTGAGGAAGTCAGCGCAGTTATGCGGTTCGCAAACGAAAACGGCTTCCCGGTGACGCCGAGGGGCGCAGGAACGAACCTTGTCGGCTCGACAGTACCCCACGGGAACGGCATAATCCTTGACCTTTCCCGCATGAACAGGGTGCTTGAAATAGACGAGCAGACCTTTACCGCAGTGGTAGAGCCGGGCGTGGTCCTGCAGGATTTTCAGCAGCTTGTGGAGTCGAAAGGGCTGTTCTATCCCCCCGACCCCGGCGAGAAGCTGGCGACCATCGGCGGAAATATCTCCACCAACGCCGGCGGAATGCGTGCCGTGAAGTACGGCGTGACGAGAGATTACGTCCGTGGGCTGGAGCTTGTTCTGGCGGACGGCAGCGTCATCACCTGCGGCAGCAAGAACGTCAAGGACGCAAGCGGTCTTTCCCTGAAGAATATTGTGATAGGCTCTGAGGGCACGCTAGCCGTGATAACCAAGTGCATTCTGAAGCTTGTCCCAAAGCCGGAAAAGAGCCTTTCCGCAGTCGTTCCGTTCGCAGACCTGCGCACAGGTATCTCGGCAGTGCTCAGCATTATCCGTGCGAACGCTTCGCCGACTGCCATCGAATTTGCCGAGCGTTCAGTCGTTGCGCTTGGCGAGAAGTTCACGGGGCTTAAATTCCCCGTGCCGCAGGCAGGCGCATATATTATCCTCACGTTTGACGGAAGCGAGAACAGCGTCGAGCACAGCGCAGAGCTCGTCCGCAGGGTAGCACTAGAGTCAGGCGCCCTTGATTTCATCACGCTTGACGACCCCGCTAAGGCGGCGGATATCTGGAAAGTAAGGGGCTGTCTTGTCAAGGCTGTCGAAGCGGTCAGCGAGCAGGAGCCGGTAGACCTTGTCGTGCCGATAAACAGAACGGCTGAGTTTATCTCGTTTGTTCATGAAACAGAGGAAAAGACCGGAATGCAGATGGTCGCATTCGGCCATGCAGGCGACGGCAACGTACACCTGTGCATGGTCAGGGGAGAGCGCACCGAGGAGCAGTGGCGGCATGACCTGCACGAGAATATGACTACCGTGTATAATTACGCTTACTCGCTGGGCGGGCTGACTTCCGGCGAGCATGGAATAGGCATTGCAAAGCGGGAATATTACTTCTCAGCCGCCGAGCCTGCCGCAATTGAACTCATGCGCTCGGTCAAGACTGCGTTCGACAGCAAGCATATACTCAACGACCACATATCCTATTTGAAATAAACCACTAAGGAGCAGACATGAAAGAGCTTTCACAGAGGACAGCCGGCTTCACTGATTCAGTGATACGCCGTATGACAAGAATATCAAATCAGTATGGAGCGGTGAACCTGTCGCAGGGCTTTCCGGACTTTCAGCCCCCGCAGGAACTTCTGGACCGCCTTGCCGCAGTCGCTGCAGAGGAGCACCACCAGTACGCCACGACATGGGGCGCAAAGAACTTCCGTGACGCAGTTGCCGCAAAGCAAAAGCGATTCATGGGCTACGACATCGACCCTGACACCGACATAACGGTCACCTGCGGCAGCACCGAGGCAATGATGGCGGCAATGCTTTCCGTCACCGACCCCGGCGATAAGGTGATAGTATTTTCGCCGTTCTATGAGAATTACGGCGCAGACGCTATTCTTTCCGGCGCAGAGCCTATTTACGTGCCGCTTACGCCGCCTGAGTACAACTTCGACGCAGACGTGCTTGAAGCTGCTTTTCGCCAGAAGCCCAAGGCTCTTATCCTGTGCAATCCCTCTAACCCGTGCGGTAAGGTGTTCACGGCTGACGAACTGAAAATAATCGCAGACCTTGCCGAAAAATACGACGCATACGTCATTACTGACGAGGTGTACGAGCATATCGTGTATGAGCCGAACAAGCACATATATTTCTCAACGCTGCCTAAAATGCGTGAGCGCACTATCTGCTGCAGTTCGCTTTCAAAGACTTATTCCATCACCGGCTGGCGGCTGGGATACGTCATTGCGCCGCCAAGTATCTCAGACAGAGTGAAAAAGGTGCACGACTTCCTGACCGTAGGCGCAGCCGCACCTCTGCAGGAAGCCGCAGTCACTGCGCTGAGGTTCGGGGACGATTATTATAAGTGGCTGCAGGAGAAGTACACCCACATGAGAACGCTGTTCCTTGACGGGCTTGACCGCATAGGGCTGAACCACAATATCCCGCAGGGTGCGTACTACGTGATGGTCGATGTGTCTGAATTTGGCTTTGACAGCGACGTAGAATTGTGCGAGGCTCTTGCAAGGGACGTGGGAGTAGGCGCAGTGCCCGGTTCAAGCTTCTTCCGTGAGCCGGAGAACAGGTATATCAGGCTTCATTTCGCAAAGCAGGACGAAACGCTGAACGCCGCACTGGAGCGGCTCGCAGATATTCGCAAAAATCTTCATAGATAATATAATGCCGCACAGGGAAATTAAATCCTGTGCGGCGTTGCGTTTACAGCTTATCGCAAATATCAAGAAATTTCTTCTCATTTAGTATCTCGTGCGTCACGAAGCTGCCGTTATAGAACAGCGTGAAATTAGCGAACACAGCGGGGGACTCCTTCACCTGCTGCGCCGAGGTGAAATGCACCGTGCTCAGCTTAATTCCACGCTCCTGCGCCGTCTTTTCCAGCAGCGGGACGTATTTTGCGGTAAACGGGCAGCCGTCCGAGTAATACAGCGTGAAGCCCTCGCCGCCGCAGTGCGGTTCTTTGACCTGCGGCAGAAACTGCGGTATCGGGCTTGATTCGTTGAATGGAAGATACATCAGTTCAAAGAACGGCGCAGCAGTGTCCGCAGTGCGGAAGCCTACGCTTTTCAGAAAGCCGGGGTCGGACAGGAACGGCTTCTTTTTTGCCGAGGACACCACGCACAGCCCTGCCATGCCCTTTTCACGTGAATCTCTCATGCACTCGCTGAAAAGTTCGCCGCCGTAGCCGTGACCTTTCAGGCTGCCGGACACCCAGAAGCAGTCGATGAACATATAATTCGGCGCAGATATCGGCGACCATGCGTTTTCGGCAGGTATGTACTCGATGAAGCACTTGCCCCGTGCGTCCGCTTTCAGAAAGGTCAGTCCCTCCTGCATACGCTGTGCGAGCCATGCTTTTTTCGATATGACCTGCGGGTCCTTTGCGCTGCTGATGGCGCAGCATATGTGCTCCTGAGCGAGATTCTCAGGGGTCAGTCTGATATATTCCATGCCGTTATTCCTCCGTTTTCAGCGCATTTGCAACGCTGTTAAGAGCGGCGTTCCAGTCCTGCTGAGGGTCGGTCAGTATTATCGACTTCACCGGAAGCTTCGGCAGGAATGAAAGTTCCCTGCGCTGACGTTCCTCAAGCGCAGAAACGTATCCCTCGAAGCCGGAAAGCCCCATCTGCCTGCCGTATGCGCCGCCGCAGTGATAGTCCACGACCGAGTTCAGCCATTCCTCCCCACGCTCAGGCAGAGCCGCCTTAATGCTGTCGGCAATATGGGTGTTATTGAGATACACAACGACCGGAGAGAGCGGCTCTATTATGCGGCATATCTCGCTGATATATTCGAGCGACTGTTCGGGCGTCTGACCGAATCTCATCATGGTTTCGCACATGGGGTTCTGCAGAAGAACGCAGTTGAACACGTATATTTTCTCGTCAGAAAGCGCAGATTCGGCGAAGCTGCGCCATTTGTCGAGCATGAGCCTGCGCTCGGTTTCCCAGTCGAGGAAGTCGTATATCTTATACTGCAGAGCCTTGTCGAAGGTCGGCGCAGCTACCGTGTTCAGCGGAATTATCATGCCGCCGTCGGCAGGTTCTGCATTCGTTCTGAACTGTTCACGCTCCTGCGGGGTAAATTCGGGCGCATTGTCGGGAATGAATGCGCTGAACTCATAGTCCGCTGGGTGGCAGCCGCAGTTCTCGTCAAAGAAAACGCCGCCTGTTATTTCTGAAATATAGCGTGCGGTGGAGCTTTTGCCGGAGCAGGGAAGCCCCTCTGCTATGTATAGTCTTGATTTTTTCAAGCGATCATCTCCTTATCATCTTCATCATGCCGCTGCCAAGCCCCTTGTCGGTGCATTTGCGGTAGCCGCATTTCTCGTAGAAGCCCTCTTTTCCCTCTGCGCTCATAAGTTCTGCAGAAGCTGCCCAGCCGGGCTTAAGCTGCTTTTGGATATAGTCCTCCAGCAGCGAAACGAGCAGTCTGCCTAAGCCGTATCCCTGATATGCGGGAGCGACCACGACGTCCTTTATCAGGAATGTCATTGCGCCATCGCCGACTACTCTCGCCATTGCGACCGATTCGCCCTGCACGCTGACCGAAAATACCGCCATACTGCCGGAAAGCGCAGCGTTCACCTGTTCCTCGCACGGGGGAGTCCAGCCGGCGGCAATGAACAGCCGGATAAACTCAACTGCGGTCAGTTCATTTGTCTTTATCGTGTAATCCAGAATTATCGCCCTCCAGTGTCCTGATACCTGCCTCAAGAATGTCTATTGATAGCTCAAAGCTTTCCTCAATGCTTGCGCTGTGACCGAACGCCCCGTTGTTCACCAGCAGCGAGAAGCCCTCCAGAAAGCCCCTGAGCGTGCGCAGAAGGTGCTCGGACTTTTCCCGTGAGATATTCACGCTCTCGGTGAAGCGGTAGAAATAGCTGAACAGACCGTCGGTCGCGTTCATCGTGCTGCTGTCGGTGTATTTGTTGTACCAGAGCATTGCGTCGAATACGCCGGGGTTCTCTGTTGCATAGCTGTAGAAAGCGCGGCACATCGCCCGCAGTACGTCGTAGCCGCTGATTCCTGCGGCGGCTCTGAGCAGCCTTTGCTCCATCTCACGCCAGCCGTACAGCATAAGCTCCCTTTTAACATCTTCAAGGCTGTCGATATGGTTGTATAATGACGGCGATTTGATGTGCAGCTCCTCTGCGAGAAGCTTTAGCGAAAGGCTCTCTAAGCCGCCCTTGTTGGCTATTTCAGCAGCCTTTATTACCACAGCGTTTCTGTCCAGTCCGTTCTTTGGCATTGAATTTATCCTCCTGCTTCGCTCCGAAATGCCCTGAATAACACGGGGGCTTCGGGGCGTCTATGTTTATATTATAACTAACCCAATTAGTTTTGTCAAGTGGGAATAGGAAAAAAAGCCGAAAATATTATCTCGGCTATTTTTTGTGGTTCTGTCTAAGGCATTCAACCATATTCAATATTGTATCCTGCTCCTGCTCTGATAGGTCGGAGATGTCAACGACGGTTTTGTTCGGGGTATTCAGCAAACCGTCAACTGTGGTGTGAAATATCTCCGCCATTGCTATAACGTGCTTTAGCTGCGGCGTGGAAAGCCCCATTTCCCAAGCGTTCACGGCGCTTCGGGTCACTCCAAGCTTCTTGGCAAGCTGCGTTTGCGTGATATTCAGGGCTTTGCGCATATCCGGTATTTTACTGTATAAATTATCTATGAGCATTAATGACACCTCTCCCTCTGTGATACTAATTATATCTCTGTTGATTAAAATAATCATTATCAGTGATGATACTATTACTTGACAAATCGGTTTCTTTGTGATATAATACATTCGGGCAAAAGCGACTTTTACCCAAAAAGAAAAAATGGAGGAACATATTATGCGTTCAGGAAAAATCATGGCAGCTATGCTTGCTGCCGCATTAGTGACTACCACCGCAGCGAGTGCGGCGGAGGTTTCCACGGAAACCGGATACGACGGCTTTTTTACCGTCGGCGGCAGCAAGGGAACTTACGAGCTAACAGACGACCAGTTTGAGGCACTTTCGGACTTCTGCAATGAGGTTTATTCTTGTGACCAGATATTTAGAGCACCGCTGGAAATCGTAGATGAGAACAGCAGCTTTAATATTGCTGACAGCGAGAGCCTTAAAATCGACCAGATCTATGACGGAGTAACGTTTGATTTAGTGGATATCACGAAAGACGAAGCGGGGAATGTAAGCTATAATACAATCTACAGCTTAAACAATGTATATCCTGTTGCAACGTTTAAGCCTATATGGTCTTCATACACCTATTGTAGTACTATTGGTTGCGGTGTTGATGATAGCACTTACTTATTCCCTACGCTAAATGTATCCGATTTGATTTCAGTATATGATAGTCATTGTGAGTTTTTGGCAAATGAGTTTGATGAGGATATCCAAACGTTTGACGAAGTAGATATGATCTTCCTCACTTTCCATTACAATGACGAGTTTGGCGAAGATGGTCTGGTTGTTAACCCGTGGGAGTATGACGAAGAAAAGGGTGATTATGTTGCCCGTGAAAACAGCCACCCTAGGTACTATACTGCATGGGTTCTGACCGAGCAGGGCGCAGCTATCCTGAGCGAGTCAGGCACTTCTGCTGATTCCGCTGATAACACCGAGGATAACGCAGAGCCTGCAGCAGATTACACCGTTGACGTAACCGAAGCGCTTTCCGCAGACGATTTCGCTGACGTACTTGCTGAAAACGCAAATGCAGACGTAGTTTTCAAGTCTGAGAACGGCGTTTCCATCAGGTTCGCAAAGGGCACAATGTCTGAGGTAGACGGCGTTGACGCCTACGACTTCACAAGCAAGATATCCACAGACCTTGATTCTTCAGTAAGCGACAAGCTGACAAAGGACAATTTCGTTCTGTCTATCGACTATGCTTATTCAGGAAAGCTTCCCGCAAAGGCTGAGATAACCATTCCTGTTGGCACTGAATACGCAGGCAAGACACTTTACTACAGCCGTATTCTCGAAAACGGTGTAAAGCTTACCGACAGCGCAGTCGTTGACAAGAACGGCAACATCACTGTTACACAGGACCGCTGCTCTGACTACATTCTCACAACTGAGAACGTAGCTCCTGCTGCAGAAAATACCGATAACACCGACAAGAAAGGCAGTCCTGACACCGGCATTGAGTTCAACGCAATAGCAGCTATTGCAGTACTCGGCGTGGCTGCAGCAGTTCTTTCCCGCAAGAGAAAGTAAGTTCAACTTCGACACTCTTTAAGTAATATGGTAAAGCCCTTGGTGCGATTTGCTCCAAGGGCTTTTTTGTATGGCGCGGTTTAGCCATTATTTAACAGAATATCAAAACCACTTTCTGACAATACTACTTGTACAAAATCAAGTAGGTCAGGGGTGATCATTTGTATTATAACAAGGTCGAGATAAGCGGCGTAAATACCTCGCAGCTAAAGGTGCTGCGTGAAAGCGAGAAGATGGAACTTCTGCGCAAGGTGAAGTCAGGCGATATGCAGGCAAGAGAGGAACTTATCAACGGGAATCTTCGTCTTGTCCTGAGCGTGATACAGCGTTTTGCCGGCAGGGGTGAGGGTCCTGACGACCTGTTTCAGGTGGGGTGCATAGGGCTTATCAAGGCTATTGACAATTTCGATATCACGCAGCCGGTGAAGTTCTCGACATACGCTGTTCCTATGATACAGGGCGAACTTCGGCGTTACCTCAGGGACAATTCGCCCGTGCGTGTGAGCCGTTCAATGCGTGACCTTGCATATCGTGCAATGCAGGCTCGTGAGAAGCTTACCGCCGAGAAAGGCTCTGAGCCTGCAATTGAGGAGGTCGCAAAGGAGATAGGCGCAAAGCGCTCCGAGGTCGTTATCGCTCTGGAAGCCATCAGCGAGCCTATTTCCCTCTATGAGCCGGTATTCTCCGAGTCGGGCGACACGATATATGTCCTCGACCAGCTTGGCGACCATAACGACGACGAAAACTGGCTCGATGAGATATCCCTGAAAGAGGCAATACGCCAGCTTGGAAACCGTGAAAAGCATATACTAGATCTGCGCTTTTTCAGAGGTAAGACGCAGGTCGAGGTTGCAAAGGAAATAGGAATCAGTCAGGCGCAGGTCAGCCGTCTGGAAAAGGGAGCGCTGCAGAAGATAAAGAATCGAATTTGATTTGTGACTCTGATTTTTGAATATGAAAAAAGGCATTATCGACGGGCGATAATGCCTTTTTGGGGGTTATTCCCACTCAATAGTAGCCGGCGGCTTAGAAGTAATATCATAAACTATCCTATTGATATTCTTGACCTCGTTCACGATACGTACCGAAACCTTTTCCAGAACATCATAGGGAATACGTGAGAAGTCAGCGGTCATGAAGTCGCTGGTGGAAACGCCCCTCAGCGCAAGCGTGTAGTCGTAGGTCCTGTCGTCACCCATTACGCCGACGGAGCGCATATTTGTCAGCACTGCGAAGTACTGATTAATGCTGCGGTCAAGACCTGCGTTTGCTATCTCCTCACGGAAGATGGCGTCTGCGTCCTGCAGGGTAGCTACCTTTTCAGGGGTAATGTCGCCGATTATTCTTATTGCAAGACCGGGGCCGGGGAACGGCTGACGCCATACCAGCTTTTCGTCAAGACCAAGCGTGATTCCGAGCTTGCGGACCTCGTCCTTGAACAGCAGGCGCAGCGGCTCGATTATCTCCTTGAAATCAACGTAATCAGGCAGACCGCCCACGTTGTGGTGGCTCTTGATGACTGCTGCGTCGCCCAGACCGGATTCTATCACGTCAGGGTAGATGGTGCCCTGCACGAGGTAGTCCACCCTGCCTATCTTCTTTGCTTCTTCCTCAAATACACGGATAAATTCTTCGCCGATTATCTTGCGCTTGCGCTCAGGCTCGGTTATTCCGGCAAGCTTGCTGAGGAAGCGCTCGCCTGCGTTTACACGAACGAAATTAACGCCGCTGTCTGCGAATGCAGCCTCAACCTCGTCGCCCTCGTTCTTTCTCATCAGACCGTGGTCAACGAATATGCAGGTAAGCTGGCTGCCGATAGCCTTTGCAAGAAGCTTGCAGGCAACGGAACTGTCCACGCCGCCCGAAAGAGCCAGCAGAGCCTTTCCGTCGCCGACCTTTGCACGGATATCACGTATAGCGGTTTCTGCGTAGCTGTCCATTGTCCAGTCGCCGCTGCAGCCGCATATCTTATACAGGAAGTTGCCGAGCATATCGAAGCCCCTTGCGGTGTGATTTACCTCAGGGTGGAACTGCACGCCGTACAGCTTTCTGTTATCGTCTGCCATTGCGCCGAACGGGCACTTTATGCTGTGTCCTATCGACTTAAAGCCGTCAGGCACACGTGTGATATAGTCGTTGTGGCTCATCCACACGATAGTGTTCTGCTCAATGCCGTCAAACAGCGGGGAAGTGGTGTCCACCTCGCATTCGGTCCTGCCGTATTCAGACAGTGAAGCGTCGTGCGCCGGACCAATCTCGCCGTCAAGAGCATACACCATGAACTGAGCGCCGTAGCATATGCCAAGTATCGGAATGCCAAGCTCAAATATCTCCCTTGGCATACGGGGGGATTCATCAAGATATACGCTGTTCGGTCCGCCGGTGAAAATAATGCCCTTAGGGTTCAGAGCCTTTATTTCCTCAACAGGCGTCTTGTAGGACTTGACCTCGCAGTATATCTTATGTTCCCTGACGCGGCGTGCGATAAGCTGATTGTACTGACCGCCGAAGTCAAGGACAAGAACTAATTCGTGGGACATGATTACCTCCTGAAAATCAATGATGGAACAGACGGATCCCTGTGAACGCCATCGTTATGCCGTACTTATTGCATACCTCGATAACATTGTCGTCACGTATGGAGCCGCCCGGCTGCGCTATGTACTGAACGCCGCTCTTATGCGCACGCTCGATGTTGTCGCCGAACGGGAAGAATGCGTCAGAGCCGAGCGAAACGCCCTTCATCGTATCAAGCCAAGCACGCTTTTCCTCACGTGTGAATACTGCGGGCTTTACCTTGAAGAACTTCTGCCATTCGCCCTCAGCCAGTACGTCCATATAGTCCTCGCCGATGTATAGGTCGATGGTGTTGTCACGGTCGGCACGGCGGATATCGTCAACGAACTGCAGACCCATTACCTGCGGCGACTGTCTGAGATACCAGTTGTCAGCCTTTGTGCCGGCAAGACGTGTGCAGTGAATTCTGGACTGCTGACCTGCGCCTATACCTATTGCCTGACCGCCGCACGCATATGCAACGGAATTTGACTGTGTATATTTCAGCGTAATAAGTGCGATTGCAAGGTCGTGCTTTGCGCTTTCAGGCAGCACCTTAGATTCAGTGGGGATATTTGCGAACAGCTCGTCGTTGATGACAAGTTCGTTTCTGCCCTGCTCAAAGGTAATGCCGTAGACCTGCTTGCGCTCTATCTTTTCGGGAACATAGTTCGGGTCGATCTTGATTATGTTGTATGTGCCCTTTCTCTTGGATTTGAGTATCTCCAGTGCGTCAGGGTCATAGCCGGGGGCGATAACGCCGTCAGATACCTCACGCTGGATTATTCTTGCGGTAGAAGCGTCGCATACGTCGGACAGTGCGATGAAATCGCCGTAGCTGCTCATGCGGTCTGCGCCTCTTGCCCTTGCATATGCGCAGGCGAGCGGGGACAGTTCGCCGAGGTCGTCCACCCAGTATATCTTTGCGAGCGTTTCGGTCAGGGGAAGTCCTATTGCTGCGCCGGCAGGGGAAACGTGCTTGAAGCTTGTCGCAGCAGGGTAGCCTGTCGCAGCTTTGAGTTCCTTTACAAGCTGCCAGCCGTTGAATGCGTCCATGAAATTGATGTAGCCCGGTCTGCCGTTCAGCACCTCGATAGGCAGGTCTGCGCCGTTCGCCATGAATATTCTAGAGGGCTTCTGATTCGGGTTACAGCCGTATTTGAGTTCCAGTTCGTTCATAATTGCTCCTTTTTACACGTTCTTGTTTACTATTCTGCTTTCGTATTTGCCGGTTTCTATGTCGATATATCTTGTGAAAAGCGACACCTTATTATCCGTGTTGAGATTCTTCCAGAGGAAGTCGGTGAAGCTGTCGATATCCATATCGGGAATGATCACGTTCTTAGGCTCGCCCTCGAAACTCGGCAGCCTGCGCACGCCGTTCTGCTCTATCTCGTCGCCTGCGTAGGTGTGTATAAAGCTGCCCTTGCCAGCGAGCGGCGAACTGTACGCGTAGGTATATCTGCGGCAGGAACTTCCGTCGCCGTCAGCGGATTTGAGGATAGACATAGCATAGTTCACAGAGCCGTTTTCATGGTGGATTATACCGGAAATGCGGGGCGTGAAGTTGGGCTTGTCGTCCTCAAATTCACGGGTGCGCAGCGACTGCTCAAAGGTCATCTGCTTGTCCATAAGTTCATAGATGGTGTCGGTCTGGTCGCCGTTTGTGACGATAGTCTTGTTGCCGAGCACACGCACCGGTGCGTAGATTATCAGGTGCGGGTCTACCATTTTCGAGGGGTCGAAAGCCTGCGTGCGGATACCCTCGCCGTCCTCAACGAACACACGGTTGCGGCTGTTTTCGCTTCTGCCCATGATGAAATAAGCAGTGACAGCCTTCTTTCCGTCGGGTGATACTCCGATGATTATTCCTCTGCCGTGATAGGCGAGGGAATTAAGTTCCTTGTCAAGTGCAATATAATCCATGTCGTCCTCCTGTATATCGTACCGAGTGCCGCTCGGTATATTTAGAATCTGCCTGTGTAGCAGGTGGTCGTGTAGCTTACCGTGACCTTGCCGTATTTGTGATGCTTATCGAACAGCGACCGAAGCTCAGCCACAAAATCGTTGAAGCACTCGTCTGTGTCTTTCGGCGAGTGGGAGCGTGATAAAGCGTCGCCGATGAACATTTCACGTGTCATGAGAAATGGTGTTTCCATCTTGAAAACATCTACCGCCGAGAAAAAATCGTTGCGCAGGAATTTGTCGCCATCTGCGGCAGAGGGACCCATACGCCCGCCCCTTTCGGCAAATTCAGGGCTGTATTTCATGAATAGCTTTGTACGTTCCTCGGTGATGTCGCCCTGATATCTTGAATTGAATATCACAGCGACCCTGCCGTCCGGCGTAAGCAGCCGTTTGCATTCCTCACGGAATTTTTCTGGGTCGAACCAGTGGAAAGCCTGCGCAGTGGTTATCAGCCCGAAGCTGTGGGCGGGAAGTCCGGTGTCCTCGGCGGAAGCGGTGACTATCTCAGCCTTGCCGCCGACGCAGTGCAGAAGTTCCCGACACATATCGGCGTTCGGCTCGACTGCCGTCACGCTCCACGGCTTTGTGAGAAGCTTTTCGGTGAATTTGCCCGTACCTGCGCCGATATCAGCGACCCTTTCAGCGTGCGTCGTTTCATACAGACGGTCGACCACCACGGCAGGGTAGGAGGGGCGGTATTTCGCATAATATTGCGCCTTTCCGGTAAATCTGTTTTCGTTCATGTCACATTCCCTTGCTGGATACTTATAATATCTCGGTCACGCCGTTCCTTACGATTATCCTGTCCTCGCAGAAAAGCGATACTGCCTGCGGGAGAAGCTTCCATTCAGCCTGCTCCATGATACGCTTCTGCAGTATTTCCGGAGTGTCGCCGGTCTTTACCTCGACCGCTTTCTGCAGGATAATGGGACCTGCGTCGCAGTCGGCGGTGACGAAATGCACCGTTGCGCCGGATACCTTTACGCCCTTTGCCAGAGCCGCTTCGTGAACGTGCAGCCCGTAGAATCCCTTTCCGCAGAACGAGGGGATAAGCGCAGGGTGAATGTTTATCATCTTGTTCGGAAATGCGTCGCACACCTGCTCGTCAAGGATAGTCATGAACCCTGCGTATACCACAAGGTCAGCCTGTTCCTCCACAAGTGCGTCACGCATTGCCTTGCTGTAGCTTTTCACATCGGGGTAGTCACGGCGCACCAGCGTGCGTGTCTTTATCCCGTTATTTGCGGCACGCTCCAGTGCGTATGCGTCAGGCTTGCTCGCAATGACGCAGGTTATCCTGCCGCCGTGTATCTCCCCGCGCTTTTCAGCGTCAATAAGTGCCTGCAGATTAGTGCCGCCGCCGGACACCAGCACAACAATGTTCTTCATAAATACCTCCGCCGCCCTTATGCGAGCGATATTTCTATGCAGCTATAGCCGCCGTCCTCCGGATTATCTCCGGCGAAAGGGTCGGCGTATTCAGCCGTTATCAAGTAGTCCCCGACACGCAGCTCACGCAGTACCTCGCAGTCCTCGCCCAATGCTATCACCTGCTGCCACGGTCTGCCGCATATCGTGAGAGTACCGCTGAACAGCTTTTCAGGATCATGCTTCAGGTGCAGGTCGCCGTTATTTGACATCTTGAATCCGAAGCAGTGTACCACCTTGCCGTTGAGCGTGTAGCAGTAAATGCCGATATCGTCCCACGTGTAATTCACACGGTTGGTCACCATTCCGTTCCCGTGGACTCCCTCAAGGAACTCACGGTTCTCCGCAGAGGTCTTGTATTTCTCGCTGCGGGGGTTACCAAGAAGCTTCACGGCTGCGTCAAGATGTACCAGTACATCAAGCTTCATGCCGTTTATGGTCATTCCGTTTTCTGAAAAATCCACTGAGCACTGCTCCGCCGGAAACGGAGCAGTGCCGGATCTCTTTTTGAATATTCCGAACATTATTCTATGATAACGCCCTCGCTGCTTGCTACAGTTTCGCCGATGATGAATGCGTTTTCGCCGTCAGCCTTGAGTATCTCAACGGTCTTTTCAGCGTCAGCCTTGTCTACGACCAGCATCATGCCGATACCCATGTTGAAGGTGTTGTACATATCGTGCTCGGAGATATTGCCGGTCTTTTGCAGCAGCCCGAATATTGCAGGCACCTTGTAGCTGTCCTTGCTTATCTTTGCTGCAACGCCGTCGGGCAGCGCACGGGGGATATTCTCATAGAAGCCGCCGCCGGTGATGTGGCTGATGGACTTGACGTTCACCTTTGAGATAACGTCGAGCACCGGCTTTACATATATCCTTGTGGGTGCGAGGAGAGCCTCGCCCAGTGAGGTGCCAAGTTCAGGATAGAACGTCTTGAGGTTCTGCTCGTTGACGTTGAACACCTTTCTTACCAGCGAGAAGCCGTTGGAATGCACGCCGCTGGAGGCAATACCAACGATTGCGTCGCCGGGCTTCACGGTCGAGGGGTCGAGGATCTTTGACCTGTCAACGATACCGGTGCTGTAGCCTGCGATGTCGTATTCGTCCTCTGCCATCATGCCGGGGTGCTCTGCGGTTTCGCCGCCCACAAGTGCGCAGCCTGCCATAACGCAGCCGTCAGCCACGCCCTTGACTATCTCTGCGACCTTTTCAGGAACTACCTTGCCGATAGCGATGTAATCAAGGAAGAACAGCGGCTTTGCTCCGCAGCAGATGATGTCGTTCACGCACATTGCAACGGCGTCAATGCCAATGGTGTCGTGCTTGTCCAGCAGCATTGCAAGCTTTAGCTTAGTGCCTACGCCATCAGTGCCGCTTACCAGTACCGGATCGCTGATCCCGGTGAGATCGGGTGCAAACAGTCCGCCGAAGCCGCCTATTCCGGAAATGCAGCCGGGGGTGTTCGTCCTTGCAACGTGCTCCTTCATCAGGCGCACGGATTCATAGCCGGCGGTTACGTCTACGCCTGCTTCCTTGTAGCTTTCGCTGAAACTTTTCATTTTTCTGCCCTTTCTCTAAGGCTGAATAAGCAGCAGCCTTAATCTATGTCAAGATGTCATTCGTCGAACTTCATCTCGAACTTATCCTTTGGTATCTCTTTCGGTACATCTATCGGGTAATTACCGGTAAAGCAGCCCGTGCAGAAGCCGCAGCCCGCATTCTCGGCGATCTTTACCACGCTGTCAGTGCTGAGGAAGCCGAGCGAATCCACGCCAATTATTTTAGCGATCTCCTCGACTGAATGCTTGTTTGCGATAAGGTTCTCCTTGCTGTCGATGTCAGTTCCGAAGAAGCACTCGCTGACGAACGGCGGGGAGGAGATACGCATATGTATCTCGGTAGCACCCGCATGGCGCAGCAGCTTTACCACCTTTGCGGAGGTCGTGCCCCTGACGATACTGTCGTCGATGAGTACCACACGCTTGCCCTTGACGGTTTCTGACACCGCATTCAGCTTTATCTTGACGGAGTTTTCGCGCATACCCTGAGTCGGCTGGATAAACGTCCTGCCGATGTAGCGGTTCTTCACGAAGCCCACTCCGTAGGGGATACCGCTCTGCTGAGCGAAGCCCAGCGCAGCGTCAAGTCCGCTGTCGGGGCAGCCTATGACTACGTCCGCCTGCACGGGGTGCTCCAGTGCGAGGTAATGACCGGCACGTACCCTTGCCCTGTGTACGCTTGCGCCCTCAATAACTGAATCGGGGCGTGCGAAGTATATGAACTCAAACACGCACAGCGAACTTTTCTGACCGCAGTGGGTCTTTATGCTCTTCACGCCGCTGTCGTCGATAACGATTATTTCGCCCGGTTCGATGTCACGAACGAATTCTGCGCCAATGCTGTCCAGCGCGCAGGTCTCCGAAGCGGTGACGTATCCGGCGTTGTCCGGCAGTCTGCCCAGACACAGCGGTCTGAAGCCCTGCGGGTCACGTGCTGCTATGAGTTTTTTCGGCGACATTATCACAAGTGAATATGCGCCCTTTATCTTATACATTGCCTGTTCCACCGCTTCCTGAATAGAACCGGTGCAAAGGCGTGCCTCGGTAACTGCGTAGGAAATGACCTCAGTGTCGCTCGTGCTGTGGAATATTGCGCCTTTAAGTTCATATTCACGGCGCAGGTCGAGCGCATTTATTAGGTTTCCGTTGTGGGCTATCGCAAGCGCACCCTTTACATGGCGGACAGTCATGGGCTGGCAGTTTGCCGTGTTCACGTTGCCAGTGGTGGAGTAACGCACGTGACCTACCGCAATTTTGCCCTGACCGAATTCTGACAGCACCCGTTCCGTGAACACCTCGTTTACAAGCCCAAGACCCTTGTGAGTCTTGAAAACTCCCCGGTCGTTCAGGACAATGCCGCAGCTTTCCTGACCTCTGTGCTGAAGCGCGTACAGCCCGAAATAGGCGGAGTGCGCCACATCGGACGGCGTATTGCAGTATATGCCGAATACACCGCATTCCTCGTGGATATTACCTGACAAAGTATATCATTCCTTTCCGTTCCAGCAGTAGCTGCAAAGCTCGCTTGACGGAAGTCCGACAGCCTTTATGGTACCCTCCAGCGACTGGAATTCCAGCGACGTGAGCTTCAGGCGGCGGCATATCTCTGTTCTGAGCCGCTCACCACGCTCGGTGTTCGTGTCGCTGTATTCGCTGATGTACTTTACGCCCTCTTCGCCCTCAAATTCGTGGATAATGCGGCGGGCGATAAGGTCCAGTTCAGAGGTGCTCCGTGAGAAGTTCAGATACTTGCAGCCATACATTATTGGCGGACAGGCTGAACGCATATGTACCTCCTTTGCGCCGTTGGCGTAGAGGAATTCCACAGTTTCACGAAGCTGAGTGCCCCTGACGATACTGTCATCGACAAACAGCAGCTTTTTCCCCTCGATTAGTTCGTGCACGGGGATAAGCTTCATCTTTGCAACCTTGTTTCTCATGGACTGGCTCTGCGGCATAAAGCTGCGGGGCCATGTGGGGGTATACTTTATAAAGGGACGTGCGAACGGTATCCCGCTGCGGTTTGCATAGCCTATCGCATGGGGTACGCCGGAATCGGGGACGCCGCAGATGAAATCGACATCGGGCAGCTTGCCGTTCTTGATGTCGTGTTCTGCCATTATCTCGCCGTTTCTGGTACGCATTGTTTCAACGGTCACGCCCTCGTAGATGGAGTTTGGGTAGCCGTAGTATGTCCACAGGAACGTGCAGATGTTGAGGTCCTCCAGATGACCCTCGCTGAGTACCTCGGCACGCTTTGTGGTTATCTTCACGATCTCGCCGGGGAGCATTTCACGGTAGATGTCGTAACCCAGCTTCTGGAAAGCGAAACTCTCGAACGATACGCAGTAGCCATCGTCACGGCGTCCTATAATTATAGGAAGCTTGCCGTGCTTGTCGCGTGCTGCGATTATGCCGTCCTCGGTGAGGATAAGCAGCGACATCGTGCCCTTTATCTTCTCCTGCGCATAGCGAATGCCGTCAACGAACGAATCACGCTGCGCTATCAGCGCACCGATGAGCGACGAGGAATTGACCTTGCTGCTGCTCATTGATTCAAAGCTTGCGAGCGAACTGCTCAGAAGTTCGTCGCAAAGTTCGTCTGCATTGTTTATGATGCCGATATTGCACACTGCATATGTGCCGAGCCTTGATTTCAGCAAGATAGGCTGCGGGTCAGTGTCGCTTATGCTGCCTATGCACAGGCTGCCCTCCATGCCATCGACGTCTTTCTCAAATTTTGTACGGAACGGCGAGTTTTCAATGCTGTGAATGCTTCTCTGGAAGCCCTTTTCGGGTGAGAATGCAGTCATGCCGCCTCTGCGTGTTCCGAGATGTGAATGGTAGTCAGTGCCGAAGAAAACATCGCTTATGCAGTTGTTTTCGGTGGCTGCTCCAAAAAATCCGCCCATATAAAGTAAATACCGCCTTTTCTCTGTGTCAATGCTGCACGCTCCGGTAATGCCGGAGCAGCAGCGTAATATCCCGCTCTCTTATACAGCTTACTTGTCGCCGAAGATCCTGCGCATGATCTCCTGATATGCGTCCTCAACGCCGCCCATATCTCTGCGGAAGCGATCCTTGTCAAGCTTCTCGTGAGTGGTGGAATCCCAGAAACGGCAGGTGTCGGGGGAGATCTCGTCTGCGAGGATTATCTGACCGTGGTAACGTCCGAACTCGATCTTGAAGTCGATGAGGTCGATGTTCAGCTTCTTGAAGTATTCAAGCATGAACTTGTTCACAGCAAAAGCGTACTTGGAGATGGTGTCTATCTCCTCCTGAGTTGCAAGACCCAGACCGAGCGCATAATAGCTGTTGATGAACGGGTCGCCGAGGTCGTCGTTCTTGTAGCTGAATTCCAGTGTGGGACACTTCAGCGGAGTACCCTCTGCGATACCGAGCTTCTTGGAGAAGCTTCCTGCAGCGACGTTTCTGATGATTACTTCCAGCGGTACTATCTCGACCTTCTTTACGACTGTTTCACGGTCGTTTATCTCCTCAACGAGATGGGTGGGGATACCCTCTTTTTCGAGCAGACCGAACATATAGTTGGTCATCTTGTTGTTGATGACGCCCTTGCCGTGTATCTGACCCTTCTTCAGACCGTTGAACGCTGTTGCGTCGTCCTTGTAGGACACCATTACATAATCAGGGTTCTCTGCGACTGCGAAAACCTTCTTTGCCTTGCCCTCGTAAAGCTGTTCTGCCTTTGTGTAGCTCATTGTTTTATCTCCTTATTCGTCTTTATATTTCCTGCCGAGGCAGGGGATAGTCAAATGTTCTGTGCTTCTTTCTGCATTTCTGCGTCTGCGGCGAGATTCTTCTCGTTCTGCGCTTTCTTGAATTCAAAAAGCTTCACCGCAAGCACTGTGTCTGTTACTGCAAGTATCTCGGCTGCAAGGTAGCCTGCGTTTGCTGCGGCGTCGATACCGACTGTTGCCACTGGTACTCCCGGAGGCATCATAACGGAACTTAACAGAGCGTCCATTCCCTCAAGCGCCTTTGCCTTGACAGGTATCGCGATTACCGGAAGCGTGGTATTTCCTGCGACTGCGCCTGCGAGGTGCGCCGCCATGCCTGCCGCTGCGATAATAACGCCGAAGCCCTTTTCCCGTGCTCCCTGAGCGAACTCAGCGACCTCCTTGGGGGAGCGGTGAGCGGAGAGCACTCTGAGCTCAAACGGAATGCCAAATTCCTTGAGTACTTCGGCAGCCTTTTTCACAACGGGGAAGTCGCTTGCGCTGCCCATCACTATGCCGACTTTTTTTGTTTCTGACATGGTAAACATTCCTTTCATCGGGCGTACCGAAGCTTTCTGCTTAGTCAGCCCTAAAATAAAAATAGCTGTATGGGGATACAGCTAAAAAGTTACAATTGTCTGATGGCTGCACTGATTCTGTAAAAAGAAGCCGTATGACCGCCGAAGCAGCTGTGATATGACAACATACCCATCATCGCACTGATTCTCCTTTTACGTATCCTCATGCTGTGAAAATACACAGCCGTGAAGCACAAAGTGCCGCAAGTATATTTTACTATATTATTTCAGGAATTTCAAGTGTTTTTTCAAAAATTCCACGTTTTTTATCAAAAAGGCGGGATTTTACGCCTGAAATCCGGCAAATTGCGGCTCTTTCAGGCGTAAGTTACAGGTCAAAGCAGCACTGCGCCGTTTATCTGCAGCCCGAAATCAATGCCAAGGAACTTGGCGGCACGGCGGCACAGCTTCATTCTGTCGAGGAATATCTCGAAATATTCCATTATCGATGAAATAGTCTGGTCGATGGTGAGCTCCAGTATCAGCCGCTTCTTGTCCTCGGTGAAGTACAGCGAGGACCGCTCCACGGCGTAATTCACACGGTCGTGGATATCTCTTGCGAGATTTTCGCTGCTCGGCACGAACGGACCGTCCGCAGAGCGCACACGTGACCTGCGCACGTCCGACTTGTCGGCGATTATCAGCGCAGCGGCTATTGGAGTTACCGGAGCGGCGGTGCCCTCGTCGTGGTTGCCGATGGCTGATACGATAAGCGCTATCTCATCGGCGGGCATTCCCAGATTGTCGAGCAGTCGGAACGCCATGACCGCACCGCTCTGGGCGTGGTCTACACGGTTTATCACGTTGCCGATGTCGTGCATATAGGCGGCTATCTCGGCGAGTTCGCAGGTGCGCTGTTCGTAGCCAAGGGTCGTCAGTATCATGAAGGCGGAAGCAGCGGCGCGCTCCACGTGTGCGTTTGAATGCTCGGTGAAGCCTATCGTGCTGAGCGCTGCGTCTGCGTAATTTATATAGGTCTGGATATCCTTGTTTCTGCGGATATATTCGTATGTGAGATTGCTCAAGGGTCTTTCCTTTCTTCCGTGCTTTTCTTCCTGAAAACGACCAGCTTGCTGAGAATGTAGTTCAGTATCAGTATGACCACATTCGAGAATATTTTGCAGCCAAGTTCATAAAGTCCGTTGTCGATACCGGTGAGGTCCACAGTCAGGAACATTATCACAAGATCGACGAACAGTGTTGCCAGTCTTGCCAGATAGAACGACACCGCTTCTCTGAGCACACCTGCGGCACGCTTTTCGCTGCTGCGGAAAACTATAGTGCGGTTGGTGACGAATGCGAACGTCACCGATAGAATCCACGAAATGACTACCGGCAGCGAAGTGCTGCTGTCCGTGCCGAATGCTGAGGTAAGGCTGAATATCCACCTGAGCCATTCCGGCACTGAGTCTGCGTCCGGAAATATCCACCGAGCGGCGTAGTAGCTGGCGAAGCTGATGATCGTGGTGAGTACGCCGAATACCACGTACAGCACCAGTTCACGGTGCTTTGTATATAGTTCTTTCCTGCCGCTTTTCGTCTTCAGTCCGGTGAATATTTCGCGGAGAGTGGTCTTGTTTACGCTGATGGCTGCTCACCTCGTTCTCAAATGCGTGTCAGTTTGAACATTGCCGCCCCGTGAGGTGCGACCTCGGCTGTAATGCTTCCGCTGACTGTGCTGTCGCTTCCTGTCCATATCTCATGCGCCGCCAGCTGGCATTCTACGGGAAGCTGCGCAGTGATGGAGCACGGCTTTTCGCCGCAGTTGAACAGTGCGATATAGAATGTCTTGCCGTCCGTGTGGGTAGTGAACCATGCTATTTTCTCACACTCGTCCTCGGTGATGCGGAAAAGCGGGTGAGCGGAATGCGTTTGATTCAGGCATTCGATGAGGTCTGCGTTAGTCAGCAGCTTCATCGTTTCATCGTCGAATTTCGGCATATCGCCGCCGATCATCAGCGGCGAGCGCATAATGCACCAGAGGCTCATCATCGTGATAAGTTCGTCGTGCGTGAATTTCGTCCAGCCGTCCTCGCCGTAGTCCTGCAGTATCGCACCGACGGGAAGCATATCTGCGTCGGGAAAGTGGCCTGCGCCTGCGTGGATACACCATGTCTGCGCCCTGCTGAACATATCGTGCAGCTGCGGCCAGTTGTCCCAGAAATCGTCGGTTATGCGCCACATATTGCTGACCTGCTTGTAAAGTTCAGCCTTTTCCGGCAGAGCCGCTCCGGGCGACAGACTGAGCACCATGTCACGCCCGCACGACTTCAGCGAATCGCTCAGCATGACCAGTTCCGCTTCCTCGTGGGGAAGTTCACGGCAGATGTCGTCCACCTTGATGAAATCTACGCCCCATGAACTGTAAAGCTCGAACAGGCTGTCGTAATATTCACGTGCGCCCTCTTTTTCGGGGTCAACGCCGTACATATCGGTGTTCCACTGGCATATGCTGGAGGTCTTGGCTATCTGCCTTGCAGTCTTGTCCGTGCCCTTTATTGCGGTATTTCTGTGCACTGCCTGACGGGGAATACCGCGCATTATATGAATGCCGAATTTCAGCCCCAGCGAGTGTACGTACTCCGCAAGCGGCGCAAAGCCCTTTCCGCCCGCAGACGAGGGGAAGCGGTTCTCCGCAGGTATCAGTCTGGAATATTCGTCCATGCAGAGTTCAGTGAATGGGTGATATTCGTGATTTTTGGCAGTTGGTTCGCTCCACTGGATATCGACAACAATATATTCCCAGCCATACTGCTTAAGGTGCTTTGCCATGAAATCGGCATTAGAGCGCACTGTGGCTTCGTTTACGGCTGCCCCCCAGCAATCCCAGCTGTTCCAGCCCATTGGCGGCGTTGCGGCGATCATCTTGTTCATGTTGATACTCCTTTATATGTCGTTGATATCTGCGGGCGCGGGCTGCTCGTCTGCTGCGAGCCTGCCGAACCTCACCATTTCGTCAAGCATTCTGGGAAAGCACTCGTCTGTGGGTACTCTTCCGCAGCGCGGGTATTTGATATATGTGATATTCTCGTGCAGGTCGGCAAGCTTTTCAAGTTCCTCAGGAAGCGTGTAAAGTTCCTCAGATCCCTGCAGAAACAGCACTGGAACGCTGATAAGATCGAGCGTTTTCCGCATATCTGTTTCCATCAGGCTTTTCCACATTGCGCGGTGCTCCCTGCGGGCGTTTCGTGCCATTCTGGCGGTAGCTATCATGTCGGACAGCCGCCATTCCTTGGATTCGTACAGCCTGCGCCGCCATTTCCGGCTGAGGGAGTTGTGCGCCCCATCTCCTGCGCAGTGCTCGCAGCCAGTGTATTTGTCTGCGATAGTTCCTGCGGTATTCAGCAGGGCAGGGGGAGGCATTTTCCGTGCCTGCTCCAAACGATGAAGTTCAGCATCTGTGCCGTGTTGCCTTGCCACTGCTGCGAGATTCTCAGCTGCTTCTGCCATGCTCAGCACCGGCGACAGGCAGATTATTCCGGAAACGATGTCCTGCCGGCGTTCACCTGCGTACATAGCAAGCAAGCTTCCGCCGGAATAGCCGTTCAGCAGTATCTTCCTGTCGGGGAACATCTCGTGAATTGCGTCCACAAGGTCTGCCGCCATATCTGCGAGGTCTTTGACCGTCATATCAGGGCTGACTTCCTGCGAGTGATTCTCCCCGCAGCCGAGCTGATCCCACCACACAAGACCGAAGTTATCGGAAAGTTCCGGATAGCACCCGCGGTATGCCTGACCATAGATAAAAGGCGACCATGGAACATCGTGCAGCATTATCATCACAGCGCCGCTGTCTGAGCCTTCCAGAGAAACGACCTGCATTGCGCCGCCGAGCGGGATCTCCTGTTCTGCGTACACCGGAACACCTCCCAGATACTTAAAAACCAATCGCCCCCAGATGAACTAGGGGCGAAATTGTGAGCAGCTTCACGCTACTTGGCGGAGACGGAGGGATTCGAACCCTCGTCCCTCAGGGGGCATCATGATTTCGAGTCATGTCCGTTATGACCACTTCGATACGTCTCCGTGTATGTTGAAAATCAACATTAATATTTTACACTATATTTCCGCTTTTGTCAAGGGGTAATTTCTAATTTTTCTACCCTAAAAGAAAAATTTACTATATCTTTATTTCTGGATTGACAATTTCTGCTTTTTAGTGTACAATATCATTATTATATGAAAAGCTGGTGGAGGGTCGATAGATGACAGCGATAAAGTGCGAGGCGTGCGGTTCAGGCGAGTTAAAGCGGTTCGGCAATACATATGAGTGTATCTACTGCGGAAGCCGATACACTGTCGATGAAAACGACACCATGCTCAGCAAGGAACTGACGGACATCGAGGTGATCTCGCTTCTGGAACTTGCCGAGCAATACCATAAGAATCGCAATTATGCGTCGGAACTTCGGGTGCTTAATGCGGCGTTTGTGACGGACGAGAATAATGCTGAGGTCTGTTCAAGGCTCGGCAGGTGCTTTAAGTTCCTTGACCGAATGGACAAGTCTATCGAATATTACCAGAGGTCGATTGACCTGCGGCCTTTAGACGGGTCAGGCTACGCAAATCTTGGCACGGCGCACCTGCTGATGAAGAACTACGAACAAGCTGCTAGCGTTTACGAAAAGGGCATTCCGCTGATAAAAAAGGACACGTCAGGCTACTGGATAGCGACCGCCAATTACGCAATTGCCGTTGCAAGACTGGGCGACCCGATCAGGGCGGAAAAGATGATAAGAGAAGCGGAAGCCCACGGCTACAAGAACGCCAAGGGCGCACGTGAGATGGCGGGAATAAATGATAGTCTGGGATTCAGAATGAAAGTTCGGTTCAGCGGAAAGTAAAAGTCAATTGGAGGATATACTATAATGATAATAAAAGACTTGAGCGGAAAATGGAGCGTCTTTCTTGACGAGAGCAAAAACGGCGCAATGCCCGAAAGATACCCGGACACCATCGTCCTGCCGGATTCCACATCGAACGCAGGGCTGGGCAAGCTGAACACCGAGATAGAATACGGCTGTCTTACTGACCTGCATAAATTCGAGGGCTTTGCGTGGTTCAGAAGAACCGTTGAAATAACGCAGGAGATGTCCGAAAAGAACATCACCCTGTTCCTTGAACGCACCAGAAAGACCACGCTGTATATTGACGGAAGCAGGGTCGGAAGCTTCTGCTCGCTGTGCGCACCTCACCGCTATTCGCTTGATGGCATAACGGCGGGAAAGCACGAACTTGTGATATGCGTCGATAATACCGACTACCCGACCGGCGGCGGACATCTGACCTCGCGTGACACGCAGACCAACTGGAACGGCATTCTTGGCAGAATCGAGCTGCAGTGTTACAGCGCATATCCTGAGTACGTGTATGCGATACCCGACCCGGAAAAGCGCTGCGTTCATGTCCGTGCGGATATGGTCGGCGCACCTACGGGCAGGGCAGAACTCAGAGTATCCGACATATCGCAGGAATACGGCAGCGCTGGCGTGGAATACACCACGGAAAAGCCGCTGGAATGCGACATCATGCTGTCTGAGGATACCCCTCTGTGGAGCGACCGCTCACCCGACAGACTGCAGCTTGAAATATCCTGCGGCGAGGACAGCCGCATAGTCACCATAGGTCTGCGCAGGCTCTCGCACAAGGACAAAACGCTGCTGATAAACGGCGAGCAGACGTTCCTGCGCGGCAAACACGACGGAATGGTTTTCCCGCAGACTGGCTATATGCCGACCGATACCGAGTCATGGCTGAAAGTGTTTGAAACGGCTATGGAATACGGCATAAACCACTATCGTTATCATACCTGCTGCCCGCCCGAAGCGGCTTTTGAAGCAGCTGATATGCTGGGGATCTATATGCAGCCTGAACTGCCTTTCTGGGGGACTATTCCGGACGAGTTCGGCGAGGAGCATAACTTCCTGCGGGAAGAGGGCTGGCGCATTCTCCGTGAGTTCGGACATCACCCCAGCTTTGTCATGATGAGCATGGGTAATGAACTCTGGGGCAGCAAGGAGCGGCTCGACGAACTTATCGTAGGCTATAAGTCGGAATATCCCGACAAGATGTATGCAGGCGGCTCAAATAACTTCCAGTTCGTGCCGTGCGTTCTTGAGCAGGAGGACTTTTTCAGCGGAGTACGCCTTGGCAAGGAGCGCCTTATCAGGGGCAGCTATGCCATGTGCGACGCACCGCAGGGACATATCCAGACTGACCGCCCGAACAGCATACATAATTACGACCCGCTGATAGACGAAGCCGAGGCGCTTGACGGTGCGCAGATAGTCGATGAAAACGGCGAAATAATGATACAGTACGGCACGGAGATGAAGAAAGTCAAGGCTGAAAGCTGGGACAACATATCCGTTCATGTTCCGGTGATATCGCATGAGGTGGGGCAGTATGTCGTATACCCCGACTTTGACGAGATAAAGGAGTACACCGGACCGGTGCGCCATGAAGCGTTCGCCGCTTACAAAAAGGGACTGGAGCAGGCGGGAATGCTGCACCGCTGGCGGGACTTCTTCCGTGCTTCGGGTGCGCTTGCGGTGGACTGCTACCGCCGTGACATCGAAACGGCGATGAGAAGCTCAATGATGAGCGGCTTCCAGCTTCTTGATATTCAGGATTTTCCGGGGCAGGGAGTAGCGACAGTGGGTATACTCAACGCTCACATGAGGTCAAAGGGGCTTGTGACGCCGGAGGAATGGCGCAGGTTCTGCGGGGAAACAGTCGTTCTGGCGGAGATGGACAAATTTGTGTACAGTGCGGCAGATAAGATAGAATGCGGGCTGCTTATATCAAGCACCGATCCCGAATTTTCTGCGCAGAGCATAGGCTGGGAACTTACGGTTGACGGAGCACCGGCAGAGTCGGGGGTATCGCCGGTGATACAGCACAGCGGCAGGCTTTCTAGGGCAAAGAGCATAGGTTTCACCATAAGCTGCGAAAAACCTGTGGCGGCACAGCTTCGCATATTCGTTGAGGGAGCGGCAGAGAACTTCTACACATTATATATCTACCCGAATATTGACGTTCAGATAACCGAAAACGAGATAAGCTATGAGGGCAAGCGAATAGTACTAACGCACGACATAGAGCGTGCAAAGCAGGGCAGGGCGGTTTATATCCCTGAACCTGACGAGCATTCACTGCCCGGCGAATACTGCACGGATTTCTGGTGCTACGGAATGTTCCGCAGCATATCCGAAAGCATGGGCAAGCCTGTTCCGGTCGGTACTCTTGGGCTGCTGATAGACAATAAATCAGAGCTACTTGCGGATTTCCCGTGCGACAGCTTCACAACACCGCAGTGGTATGAACTGGTGACGCACAGTCACTGCGCCGACCTTGACGGAACGAACATTGAGCCAGATGTCTGGGTAATAGACAATCCGGAGCGGCGCAAACGGCTGGGGCTTCTTTACCGCTGCGACGGCGCAGTATGCTGCACATCGCGCCTGTGGGAAATAACCGACCGCCCAGAGGTCAGATGGTTCGCACTGTCGCTGCTGAATGCGCTCGATAAGTAATTAGATTGCGATCTCGCTGCACAAAGGTCAATTTCGGCTTTTGTGCGGCTGGGGTCTTTGCTGAAGATCACACCTTGCCCGAAATAGTACTTTTATGTTCCCGAAATCTTTTTGAAAAATTTTTTGAAAAAGTACTTGACAAATTAAATAAAGCATGGTATAATTATTAAGTCGTTGAGAGTTGATTGAAAACGACGAAATTTGGCGGTATAGCTCAGTTGGCTAGAGCACTTGGTTCATACCCAGGGTGTCATTGGTTCGAATCCGATTACCGCTACCAAAACCGCATATCTGATATGCGGTTTCTTTGGCCCGTTGGTCAAGAGGTTAAGACATCGCCCTTTCACGGCGGAATCATGGGTTCAATTCCCGTACGGGTCACCACACCACGAAGCTTCCGAATGGCTTTACAGAGCCGTTTGGGAGTGTTTCATTATGTACGGATTTTGGTCTTGGTCTTTATTTGGTCTTTGTTTTGAATTTATGGTCTTTAAGCAGGGAGTTCGGCTTTTTCGGCGCCCTGCTTTTCTTTTTTGTCAAAGATAAGTGCGTCGGCGATTGCCTGGCTCGTCCTTGCCTGTGCTTCTTGGAACATATGACAGTAGATGTTCGTTGTCGTTGAAACCTGCGAGTGTCCCAAATCTCCCGATACTGCAACTACATCAACGCCCGCATTGATTAGCAGGCTTGCGTGTAAGTGCCTTAACGAGTGAATGTCGCAGAACCTTATGCTGTTCTTCTCACAAAACTCCTTGAACCAGAAGTAGGGAGTATTGTTGTTCATAGGGCTTCCGTCCCACTTGATGAACAGACGGTCGTAATCCTGCCACTTGTCGCCCATACGGGCGCACTGTTCGTCCTGTTCCTTTCTCAGCTCCCACAGCATATCCATAACGTACTGCGGGTACTTCTGCGTTCTCTGGGACTTCTTTGTTTTCGTTGTGTCGGTATAGATACCTTTCTTTGCCGTGTAGTTGGAAGTTCTGCGGACTTTTATCGTGTTGTTCTCAAAATCCACATCTTTCCATTCCAGACCGAGCAGCTCACCGCGGCGGTATCCGCTGTAAACAGCGAGCTTGAAGAACACCCTGAACTTTGTCGGAACATTCTCCTCGTCAAGAAGCTCAAAGATACGAGTGATTTCCTCAATCGTGTAGATGTCCTTTTCCTTTGCCTCGCCCTTGGGTACTGTGACCTTTCGGCAAGGATTGTAGGTAAGCATATCCATCTTGACCGCATAGCTGAATACGTCGGAAATGAAGCTCAGATGATGAATGACGGTCTTTCTCGCAAGAGGTCTGCCCGTGCGTTCACTTGTGCTGTTGATAAGTTCGTTGATAAACTGCTGAATGTGCCTGCCCGTAATCTTGTCGAGCCGCAAATGCCCGATTGCGGGATACACCCGTTCTGTAAGCTGTTTCATTCTCTCAAAAGAGGTATTGCGCAGATTGATTTTTGCGTATTCCTCAAACCACTGCTCGGCAAAGGTTTCAAACTTGATTGTTGCTACGACCTGTCCTTTTTTGCATTCTTCCTCGAACATTACGCACTGCCTATCAAGCTCTTTCTTTATCTGCCGTGCCGTCATATCAGGTTCAGGCTTCCAGGTCTTTGTCTGTACCACCTGTTTGCCGTTTACATCATATCCGCAAGATACCTTGATACGGTAGCTGTCGCCTCTTTTTGTGACTGTTGCCATATACTTAAACTCCTCCTCGTCAATTTAAGATTATGACACATCATACCAAGTATCATTATACACTTTAAAGTGATGAAATGTCAATACCTAAATTATTCTTTTTCCGATTTGACGTCGTTGGTTCTTGCGGAGGCTTCACTGAATACTACCCTATAAAGGTTTTCTTCATATATAAGGTACTTCTTACCTGCCATAAAGCAAGGGAGCTGACCGGATATGCACATTTGGCGCACTCTGAAAGGAGTTAAGCCGTCAATCAGGCTTGCGGCTTCTTTGATTGTTAGAACTCGCTTTTGGGGCAAAAAAATCAGCTCCTTTTCTTTTTCTGTTGAATAAAATGCTTACACAAATGAAGGTGCTATATGTAGCACCATGCTCACTTGTGTAAACAGATTATTTATAAAGGGCGGTTGTGTAATACAGCCGCCCTATTATTATGTTCTGTTAGCTGCTAAAGCAAGCCGCAGGAAATCACGCACCCTGCGCATAGGGCTTTCACCTCTGCCATTCCTATGGACAGCCGTCGCCGGAAGTATCATTATTATTGTATCAGTTCGGAATTCTTATAGCTCGTTCCTTTGTTACTTGGCTTGCGTTAGCCTTTCAGCCGGATTGCTTCATTCACCTTTGCCGACTCTCGTCCTCAAAAGTCCTTCGACTATATTATTTCACGGCGGGTATGTGCAAATTGCGGGAAATTCACAACAGGAAGTCATCGCCCCGAACAGATACAGTATTTTGTGCTTGCTCGTTAAATTGTCAAAGAGCTGTTAGTGTTCGGAAAAGACTTGAAAAGGCTTGTTCCTTAACTAATTTCATTATAACACTGAATTTTACTTATTTCAAAGCAATTTTCCTGCCAAACGCCCCTTATTTTAGCAATATTTCTTCATATCTAATAATGGGTATAACTGCACTGCATTTTATGTATAATTTACATAAAGTGCCATTAAAGCTATTGCACTGCCTACAATACTTTTCTTTGCACTTATGATTTATTGTAAGTGTCATTAACATATTATTAGGCGGCATTTTTCCTTTTGTAATCGGCTTTTTAGGAAATTGTCGTCAAAATAATATAAGGAGGACTTTGCCAAATGGAAAGTTCAACAAAAGAAGCCCTAAGCAAAAGATTAGTGCAGCTCCGCACGGAAAGAGGCTGGACGCAGAACGACCTCGTAGAGAAGATGTACTTATCGCAGAGGAGTATCAGCAGTGTTGAGAAAGGCAACTGCACACTTTCAAATCTCATCCAGCTTGCGGATCTGTATGAGGTGTCTATCGACTACCTGCTCGGACGTTCCGCAGAGCGGAGGTTTAACACTCTCGGTTTTGACCCTATCACGGTTGACATCATCGAACAGGTGAACCAGTTTTCCAAGGCTGAAAAAGAAATACTCTTGAAGCATCTCAGGCTCTCCAATGCCATTAAGTCGGGCGAAACCACAGGCGAATAAACAAAAAGCTCCCGAAATTCTACGGTTTCGGGAGTTACTTATATGGTGCTATATGTAGCACTGAAAGGTCTATTGCTCTCTTTAAATATATTGTGATTTTACAATAAATCAGCTATAAAATATTACTTTTGTATCAATAAAGACAGATATTTATAAGCCGCGTCTTGCTAATGATGATTGCGGAGCAGTATATACATAATTATTTAGAAAAAAACTACGCCCCCCTTTACTTTTTTCTACATTTATTATATAATTAAAGAGGAGAGTTCTAGCTGTGCTTGCCCTTGCCGGAGATGTATTGTTCCAATTCAATGCATCTTAGAATATAATTCAGTTCCTGTCTGTGACTTGGATCAAGTTGAATGGCTCTTTGAATAAGGCTGTTAGTGCTGACACCCTTGCAATATGGTTTCTTCATTTCACTAGGGGGAAGATTAGCGTTGGCATTTCCAACCAAATAATCAACGGATACATTGAGAATATCTGCCATTCGAATAAGGGTTTCAATTGTAGGCTCATTGGTGCCGTTTTCGTAATGTGACACAGCACTCGGAGTCAGATTTAGCACTTCAGCTAAATGCTGTTGAGTAAATCCTCTTTCCTCTCGAAGTGTTTTGAGCCTTTCATGAAATGTCATTCAGATATTCCCCCTAACTTTGAGTTACTAATATTATTGTAGCAGGTTTTTTTATTCAGTATTGAATTGTATATAATTTGTACTGTTTTAGTGTTTTTTGGCGGATAAAAGTTTACAAAATGTACATAGATGTATAGTTTGCGTAAGGAGGAAGAGATTTTGAAAGTAGCAGTTTGCGATGATAACAAAGTGATGTTGGAATACATTTCTAGAAAAGTTGACGAAAACTTTACAACCTATGATATTCCTCATAAGATAAGTAGCTTTTTAAGTGGAACGAATTTTATTGAACAGCACAGGTGTACACCGTTCGATGTGGTGTTTTTAGACATTAAGATGCCCGACATTGACGGTTTTGAGGTTGCGAAGCAGGTTCGGAGAGTATCAGAAAAAACTTACATAATTTTTATTACCACCGAAAGCGGTTTAGTATATGACAGCTTTGACTATCACCCTTTCTATTTTATTCCCAAAGGCAAAACAGAAATCTTGAATGCAAAACTTAAAAGCGTCATCTGGAAACTTGTGGAACAAATCAGGGATAATTATACTATTTGCTTTAATTTGCCGCACGGCGAGAAGAAATATGTTAAGACGGGTGACATAATTTATGCGGCGAGTAAGTCAAATTATATTGATATAGTATGTAAAGCGGAAACGATACATATTCGCCGTAAACTTGACGAGATACTTGATGAACTTCCGGCAAAATCATTTGCACGTATAAATAACCGAATTGTTGTCAATATGGGTACAGTGTGCAGAGTTGATAACACCAGAATGAAAGCGGTTTTATTTAACGATACAGAACTTAATATCAGTCGAAAGTACAAGGCTGAATTCTCAGATAAATATAATATCTTTATGAGGAATTATTCTTAAAAGGGGAAATATTATGGAAAACTTTGGATGGAACATTTTTGAAGTCGTAGCTACGCTTTGCGAGCAATTTATTATTTTTTATTTTATATGCAGCTTTTTAGAACACGACTTCAAAACGCCTAAAGGAAAGACAGTATATGTTTTTGGAGCGGTTGTTGGAGCGATCCTAGTAACTTTTATTAATTGTTTTGCATTATACGATTGGTGGCTAAGTGGCATTTATGTCTTGTATTGGTTTGTTTTTTCTTTGCTTTTTTTATATGGAAAACCGTTTAGCAAATTGTTAGCGGCAGTTTTATCAGATGTAGTTTCAATATGTTCCAGTAATATTGTAACCGGAATACTGTCAATAGCATTAAACTCACCTCCCGCACAACTTTATTCCACCCATGGAATGTATAGAGTAATAGGTATGCTTATGTGTCAAACCTTAAATCTGTTTTTATATAACCTTATTCTAAAATTTGTAAATAAAACCATATTTGAAATGAAAAAGAAAGAATGGATCTTAATAATTTCGGTCTTTTTTATTTCAACATTATCTTTTGCTGTAATTCAGATCGCCTTAAACGAATCAAGACTGAGCGAAGCAACATCGTTAATGCTGCTATTATCCGAGATAGGCTTAATTGCGTTAAACATAATTTGCTTATACATTATGGTTTCGCTCAACAAAAGCAACCGCATGACAGAGGAGCTAAAGCTGCGTGAGCAGCAACAAAAGTATGATATTCAATATGCCGAAACAGTTCGTGAGCAGTATGAAGAAATACGTAGAATACGGCATGATATTAAACAACATCTTGATGCGGTAAGCGGACTTCAGCTTGAGGGGAAAATTGAAGCTGCGCAGAAATATATAACCGATATCTCAAGCAGTTTAGAGCATATAGAGATGTTTATGGACGTGGGGAACGACTTTGTGAACGCAATTCTGAACTCTAAGCTGAGCATTGCGAAATCAAAAGGCATAGAGGTTTTATGTAGCTCATCGAGCGAGGTCGAAGGGATAAATGAATACGATTTGTGCAATCTTATCGGTAATATGCTTGATAACGCTATCGAGGCGGCGCGGAAAACTGAAAATGCAGTTGTTGAAGTTTCGATACGCTCCGATAAATATAAGTTGATGATTACGGTAGCAAATTCAATTTCGCAGTCGGTTCTGAACGGCAACTCAAAACTGAAAACGACAAAAAATAAAACCGAACATCATGGCTTCGGTGTAAAAACCATTCGTTCAATAGCAAAAAAGTATAATGGCAGCGCAGACTTTTACGAAGAAAATCTGACTTTTTTCTGCCGTGTAATATTAGGAAAAAAGTAAATAAATGCTTCAGCCGACCTTAAAAGTCGGCTTATTTGTCAAGCTTCACTTTTTCTCGTCAAACTTCACAGAAGTATTGACAAAATGTAAAGCGTTGAGTATAATTGGGCGAAAGGGGGGAGACAAATGATAGAAAAACTGGCTCAAAAAATGTATACATATATGTCAAGACATATTTGTGTTGGCGCAGAGCAGGAGGATATTTATAGATATGGAATTGAAATAACTATTTCGTCCATACTGAACATAACCCTTGTAATGATAATTTCTGTTTTATTCAAAAGTCCCTTGAGCGGAATAAGTCATCTGGGCTGCTTAATTTTATTACGTTCATTTTGCGGTGGATATCACGCTAACAGTTATTTTAAGTGCAACAGCTTAATGACTGTATTTTACATTATTTCGTTTTTAGGCGCAAAGCTACTTACTTATTGGAATCTGACTGATTTTCGCTTTATGACGATACTGTTAATGCTTGCATTTTTGCCAATTTATGCGTTTTCGCCAGTAAAAAACGAGTACAAGCCTTTATCGGAATGCAAAGCTCATAGGTGTAGAGCATTGTCAATTATAATATATATTCTCTTAAGCCTGTTAGGATTATTTTTAGTTTTTTACGGTTTTTGGTACGGCTCAATAATAATCATAACTTTGATTGAAATCTCCGTTATGATTTTGGTTGAAATACTTACACAAAGGAGGCGCAAAAATGAAAATTCACGAAAAAGCAGCTAAGGTTATTGCGAGGGTATCTATGTTTATGGCAAAGAAAGCATGCGGACCTGCTTCCTGTCATGGATGGTATCAGCCCAAAGAGCCTACCAAGGCAATTGAAAAGCTGAAAAAGTAATTAGACCGGTTTCTTTTATGCAGTGAACTGGCATCAGAAATGATGTCAGTTTTTCTGTTGCTAGAAAAAATAAGCTAGGAAGTATTTGCCCACTTAAAAAACAGGAAATGTCAATCTTCACTTTTTATCGTTAAACTTCACAAAAAATATTGACTGAGTGTTTGAAATGTGTTATACTCCAATTGAGGACGACCTCAAGGAACATAAACGGTATGCATAGTGACTGATCACCACATAATGCCGTACATTTTTTTAGGGAGGACAAAACAATGTCAATTACAAAGAGGCTTGCAGCAATAGCAATAGCTGCAATGATGACAACCGCAATGGCGGTTACAGCCAGCGCAGCAGATACCATCGATACGGCTACACCTGTAAGTACTCCTTATGGAGAGCTGGGTGGTACTTTGACCAAAAGTGAGGGTTGGTTTTTCTGGGACAATAGCAAAACCTTTACAGCAACTACAACCTGTACTGGAAAGGCACCCACGCTTACCGTTGAGTTGGATGTAGTTTCGTATCCGAGTGGTACAAGCATTTATAGTAGCTCAAATACCGCGTACAATGCAAAGTCGGTGTCTGTATCTTCTGATGGCATAACAAAATCGGATACTGTATCTGCTTATGGCGCACATCAGGTAATTTACGCTGATGCAGATGTAACATATACTTCTGCTACAGCCGTGTAAGTTCATCAAGATAAATCGCGAATCCGTTCTTTACATTTGTCAGGCTGCCATTGACAAGCACAGCTCAGTGGCAGCCTGATATTAAATTCTTAAGGAGAAATTCAAATGACAAAGAAGATAATAGCACTTTTGGCGATGATGGTAATTTTACTGACAGGCTGCGAAAATTCACAATTAAACAAGCCATCAGATAGTACTGCGCTTTCAGAGCCTATTGTTGAAGATATATCAAACATCCCCAATATGGTTGTGAACAGGGTAAACTTTAAGATAGGTTTAGATGAAACGAAAGCTGTAATGAGCAATTATACGCTGCAAATTCCCCTCAAGCTTAACGGCGATGAGGGGTC
>CAKSEC010000020.1 GCA_934446355.1 uncultured Oscillospiraceae bacterium
GCGTCCTCTGGGCTGGCTTTCTCCCATTGAATTTCTTTCTATTTACCGTGTACAAAATCATTGACAAACCTACATTTCACCAAATACACACGAACGCTCACACGCCGTCCGGGTGATTTTTGCGCCATGCAAGATAGCTTTCCAGAATGACCGCCGCAGCAGCTGAATCCAGTACTTCCTTGCGCTTTTTGCCCCGCTTGTTCACGTCGTTCATGAAGCCTATCGCCGTGACTGTCGAGGAACGCTCGTCCCACATCACCACGTCAACGCTGACAAGCTCTTTTAGGCGGTCTGCAAAAAGGCGGCATTTCTCCGAGCGGGGACCCTCCGTGCCGTTCATATTTATGGGATTACCGACCACGATCAGTTCCGCCTTGTTTTCCTGCGCAGCCTGTGCCGTCATTTCAATGCACCTGTCGAAGTCTTTCATATTGATGGTGTACAGGGGGGAAGCGAGTATCTCGCTTTTATCGCACATCGCAAGACCTGTACGGCTGTCGCCGTAGTCCACTGCCATTATTTTCATGTATTGTCCTTCCAAGAAGCATTTCTGCAGTCTTTGCTTGTTGTTATCCGCTAAATGGAATAACTCATATATCTCACTTAAGACGGGCGAGAAGCCTTCAGATTCTAGGAACGCACATAACGACTAGGCTTTGTGCAGGTTGCTCTTTATTGCCCGACATCATGTCGGGCTTTGGGGGCAACAGCACAAACATCGTGTTTGTGCCTGTCGTTATGTGTGTGACGACGAAGATGAGGGCTTATCGCACATCTTATTAGTCCCAAGGCTTGACCTGACCCACTATCTCCGAAAGGCTCTTTATGCCGTTTGCGTCCATATAGTCGTTCAGACCCTCAATGACCTTTATCGGCGACCACGGGTCGGTGAATATCGCAGTGCCCATCTGTATTGCCGAAGCGCCTGCGAGCATCATTTCCACGGCGTCCTCCCATGTGGAGATACCTCCCATGCCGATTATCGGGATATTCACTGCGTTATAGCACTGCCATACCATTCGCACAGCGACCGGAAATACCGCAGGGCCGGAAAGCCCGCCCACGTTGTTGTGCAGAATAGGACGTTTTGTGCGGATATCTATTCTCATGCCAAGCAGCGTGTTTATCAGCGAAATGCAGTCTGCGCCCTCGGCTTCGACTGCCTTTGCTATCTCTGTGATATTGGTGACATTTGGCGTAAGCTTCACTATCAGCGGCTTGCTTGTCGCAGCCCTGACCGCCTTTGTTACTGAGGAAGCGCCCTCGCAGGTAACTCCCCATGTCGCACCGCCCGCCTTGACGTTGGGGCAGGATATATTCAGCTCTATCATATCCACATTGGTGGCGTCCAGAGCCTCGGCTGCGGCGATGTAGTCGTCGATCGTAGCACCTGCAACGTTTGCGATGATAACGCTGCCCTCCTCTTTCAGGGTCGGCAGGTAATGCTCAATGAAGCCGTGCACGCCGATATTCTGCAGTCCGACAGAATTGAGTATGCCGGAGGGAGTTTCGGCTATTCTCGGCGGGATATTGCCCATCTTCGGCTCGATGGTCATTCCCTTGCAGGATATGCCGCCCAGCCTTGACAGCGGGTAAAGATCGGTGTAGCATTCACCGTTGCCGTATGTTCCCGAAGCCGCTATGACCGGGTTGGAGAACTCCACGCCGGCAAGCTTTACAGACAGATCAGCCATTGAACTTTACCTCCTTTGCGTCAAATACAGGGCCGTCCTTGCATACCCTTGCATAATGCTCCTGACCGTTTCTCACCGTCAGGCAGGAGCAGACCACGCACGCACCTGCGCCGCAGCCCATTCGCTGCTCCATAGATACCTTGCACGGAACATTATATTCCTCGCAGACCTTTGCGACTGCGTTCAGCATTGGCATAGGTCCACAGGCGCACACTAAGTCTGCGCCGACGTTTTTCAGCGTGCTTTCCAGAGGAACGGACACCGTACCGTTGTAGCCCACCGAGCCGTCGTCGGTGCATATCGCAGTGCTGCAGCCGTATTTCTCGAATTCCTCGGCAAGGATTATCCTGCTGTAGTCACGGAAGCCCAGTATCGCAGTGCTGCGCTCGCCAAGCTTCTTCGCAAGCCCCAGCATAGGCGGAACGCCGATACCGCCGCCCACCAGTATCACTCTGCGTGCGGCGTCCGGCACCTTGAAGCCGTTGCCGAGCGGTCCCATGATGTTAAGATTATCGCCGGGCGCAAGACGTGAGATGGCCTCCGTGCCCTTGCCCCTTACCTCGAACACGAACCTCAGCGTGCCCTTTGAGCGGCTGAATTCGCAGATGGATATAGGCCGCCTGAGCGTGAAGCCGGGCGCAGATATATTCGCAAACTGACCTGTGTGCGCAGCCTTTGCAGGCTCCGGCGCATACACAGTCATGGAGTAGATGTTTCTTGAAAGTGCGCTTTTTTCGATTATGGGGTAACTGTCGCAGTAATAACTCATGTCTTGTCCTTTCGTTTGGGTTATTTTGGTGATGCACTTGGTGATTCGGGATATTAACCCTCTGTGCCGTTTTCGCTGTCGGCGATCCGCTGAAGCTGCTTGCGGAAGAAGAATATCAGCGCAGCCAGTACCAGCAGGTCAAGGGCAAGCTGCACTGACAGCCAGCTTTCCTGCGATAACAACATTTTGTTGTGGGTTATTATCATCATTTCGCTGATGAACATAAGCGCAGGTATCTTGCACAGCGATACTCCCAGCGCATAGGTGTCGTAGATCTTCTGCGCACTGCGCTTCGTGATGTTCAGCCAGCCGAAGCGATGGCTTTTCAGCACCAGAATGATATACACGGCAAACACCGCAAGCACCGCCGCCGGAAAAGCCAGAGTCAGCCAGTGCTTCCATGCGATGGACGGGTCAGCCTGCGCAAGCTTGTCGATGTTCTGCTCGCCGACCACCTTAAACAGCGTGTCCTTGTAGACGGTGATGAACATATATTCCACCGAACAGATGAACACGGCAAGGCCTGCCGAGAACACGTCTGATATCAGCCGCGGAATGCGGTAGCTGTGCTTTACGGGATATTTGCCTGCTTTCATAGTTTGAGTTTCCTTATATCTTAGTAATGTCGATAAGTTCGACGTCGTTTACGGTCTTGTGCATTTCAAGGCAGTCGAGAAGCGCATTTGCGGTGTCTATCGCTGTAAGGCAGGCGATAGAACGCTCAACAGCCTTGCGGCGCATCTTAACGCTGTCCCTCGACGGCTGTCTGCCGGTTTCTGAGGTGGAAATAACATACTGTATCTTTCCGCTTTCAAGAAGCTGGATAACGTCCGGGTCGCCCTTGCCTATCCTATATGCGTGGCTCGCAGCTATCATGTTGCGGTTGAGCACGGAAGCCGTGCCGCTGGTCGCATATATCTTGAAGCCAAGTTCCTCGAAGCGGCTCGCTATCTCGATAACGTCGTTCTTGTCGCCGTCCTTGACGGATATCAGCACGCCGCCCTCGTGGTGCAGCTTGTAGCCCGCTGCGATAAGTCCTTTCAGCAGAGCCTCGCTGAATGTCTTTGCAATACCAAGGCACTCGCCGGTGGACTTCATCTCAGGTCCAAGCTGATTGTCAACGTCATTAAGCTTTTCAAAGCTGAATACCGGTACCTTTACTGCAATATAGTCGCCGACAGGGTACAGACCGCTCTTATAGCCCATATCCTTAAGCTTTGCGCCGAGGATTATGCGTGTCGCGATATCCACCATATTTACGCCGGTGACCTTGCTGATGTAGGGCACGGTTCTTGACGAGCGGGGGTTCACCTCTATCACGAACACCTCGTGATTATATACGACATACTGAATATTCACAAGACCCACAACGTGCAGCGCCTTTGCAAGCTTTTCGGTGTAGTCGATTATCACACGCTTGATGTGCTCTGAAAGCGTCTGAGCCGGATAAATGGAGATTGAGTCGCCCGAATGAATGCCGGCACGCTCGATATGCTCCATTATGCCGGGAATCAGGAAGTCCTCGCCGTCGCAGATAGCGTCTACCTCGACTTCTGTACCCATCATGTATTTGTCGATAAGCACGGGGTTTTCAAGCTTGTGCGAGGTGATTATCGTCATGTATTCGGTGACGTCGCTGTCGCAGTGTGCGATTATCATATTCTGACCGCCAAGCACGTAGGACGGGCGCAGCAGCACCGGATATCCAAGCTGGTTCGCCGCTTTCAGCGCTTCCTCGGTCGTGAACACTGTCGTGCCCTGCGGGCGGGGAATGCCGCACTTTTCGAGCAGCTCGTCGAACAGCTCTCTGTCCTCGGCTGCGTCAACGTCTGCAGCTGATGTGCCGAGAATACGCACGCCAAGCTGTGTGAGGTGCTTTATCAGCTTTATCGCAGTCTGTCCGCCGAACTGTACGACAACGCCGTAGGGCTTTTCGGTGGCGATGAGCGCTTCAACGTCCTCCTTGGTCAGCGGGTCGAAATACAGCCTGTCGCCGGTGTCGAAGTCGGTGGACACCGTTTCGGGGTTATTGTTGCAGATTATCGCCTCGCAGCCCTGCTCTTTCAGCGTCCATACGCAGTGTACCGAGCAATAGTCGAACTCGATTCCCTGTCCTATTCTGATAGGACCTGAGCCGAACACGATGACCTTTTTCTTGTCGGTCGGGTGCTGCTCGATGAACTCAGCCGCTTCATTCTCGCGGTCGAACGTGTTGTAGAAATACGGTGTGTCCGCCGAAAACTCTGCTGCACAGGTATCTACCATCTTGTAGACGGCAAGGCGGCGTTCCTTTATCTTCTGACCGGAAATGCGCTCGATGGTGCTGTCGAGGTAGCAGTACTTCTTCGCCATGTCGTATTTTTCCTGCGTCAGTTCGCCGTCAGCCAGCCACTTTTCAAGCTGCACAAGGTTGTTCAGCTTGCTGATGAACCACTTGTCTATCTTCGTGATATCGTGGATAGTATCTATGGATATTCCACGCTTGAGCGCCTCGAATACGCAGAAAGAGCGGTCAACGTCGATGTCCTCCAGCTTTTTCAGGACTTCTTCGTCAGTGAGCTTTACGAAATCCTCCTTGGTCATGGTGTCCATGCCAAGTTCGATGGAGCGGACAGCTTTCATCATGCCCGCTTCAAAGCTGGGAGCGATCGCCATTATCTCGCCGGTAGCCTTCATCTGCGTGCCGAGCGTTTTCTTGGCGTAAACGAACTTATCGAAAGGCCACTTCGGGAACTTTACCACCAGATAGTCGAGCGCAGGCTCGAAGCAGGCATAAGTCTTGCCCGTGACCTGATTCACTATCTCGTCGAGGGTATAGCCCACAGCTATTCTTGCAGCAACCTTTGCGATAGGGTAGCCTGTCGCCTTGGAAGCCAGCGCAGATGAACGTGAAACTCTGGGGTTTACCTCGATAACGGCATAGTCGAAGCTGTCGGGCTTCAGTGCGAACTGGCAGTTGCAGCCGCCCTCGACCTTCAGTTCCTGAATTATGTTTATCGCCGCAGTACGCAGCATCTGATATTCCTTGTCGGCAAGCGTTACGCAGGGAGCGACAACGATAGAGTCGCCGGTGTGCACGCCCACGGGGTCGAAATTCTCCATCGAGCAGACGGTGATGACGTTGCCCTTGCTGTCACGCATTACCTCGAACTCTATCTCTTTCCAGCCGGAAATGCACTTTTCAACGAGTATCTGGGTTATAGGAGAGAGCCGCAGACCGTTGGTTGCTATCTCGTGCAGTTCCTCAGGGGTCTGTGCGATACCGCCGCCTGTGCCGCCCAGTGTGAACGCCGGACGAACTATCACAGGGTAGTGTATCACCTCTGCGAAATCCATAGCGTCCTCGACAGTTTCAACGACCTTGGACGGAATGCAGGGCTGACCTATCTTTTCCATGGTGTCCTTGAACGCCTGTCTGTCCTCTGCCTTGTGTATAGTTTCGGGGTTCGAGCCGAGAAGCTTCACGCCGTGCTCGGCAAGAAATCCGCATTCTGCAAGTTCCATCGAGAGCGTAAGGCCGGTCTGACCGCCGAGGTTCGACAGCACGCTGTCCGGCTTTTCTATCTCAATGACCCTCTTTACGACGTCGAGCGTGAGCGGCTCAATGTATATCTTGTCCGCCATATGCTTGTCCGTCATGATGGTCGCAGGGTTGGAGTTGATGAGGACTACCTCCAGACCCTCCTGCTTAAGGGCACGGCACGCCTGCGTTCCCGCATAGTCGAACTCGGCAGCCTGTCCGATAACGATAGGACCTGAGCCTATCACCAGTACTTTCTTTATATCACTTCTTAACGGCATGACTTTTTATCCTCCATCAGCTGAATGAACTCATCGAACAGGTATGCGGTATCCTTAGGGCCGCCGCAGGCCTCCGGGTGGAACTGCACGGTGAATGCGGGCGCATTGTGATAACGCACGCCCTCGCACGTGCCGTCGTTGCCGTTCACATGGCTCACCTCTCCTGCCTCGGCGGGTACGCTGTCGCCGATGACCGCATAGCCGTGATTCTGCGAGGTGATGAACGTCCTGTCAAGGGCGAGGTCCTTTACCGGCTGGTTGCCGCCCCTATGACCGTATTTCAGCTTTTCGGTCTTTGCGCCGTTTGCCAGTGCGAGAAGCTGATGTCCAAGACAGATACCGAATGTGGGTATCTGCGCCGGAATAAGCTCACGCAGCGTGTTTATCGCTTCCTGATTATCGGTGGGGTCGCCCGGTCCGTTGGACAGCATTATGCCGTCGGGAGAAAGAGCCTTTATCTCCTCTGCGGTGGAATCCCACGGCATGACGGTGACATTGCAGCCCCTCTTGACAAGTTCCCTGCGGATATTGAACTTATAGCCGTAATCCATCAGCACCACGTTATATTTTGCATTCTCTGCGGGGAAGTATTCCTTTTCCTTTACGCTGACCTTGGGCACTACCTTTCCGACATTGTAGGAAAGTATCTCAGCCATAAGCTTGTCCTTGTCGAAATCGCCGTGGACTATCGCACCGTTCATAACGCCGCTTTCCCTGATTATTTTGGTAAGGTGGCGTGTGTCGATGTCGTAAATGCCAATTATATTGTACTTTTTCAGGTAGCTGTCAAGGTCGCCCTCACAGCGGAAGTTTGAGGGCTGCTCGCAGTGCTCCCTGACGATGTAGCCGCTGACCACGCTGCCGTTTGATTCGGGGTCGGTGGCGTTCACGCCGTAGTTTCCTATCAGCGGGAAAGTCTGGGTGACTATCTGTCCGCAATAGCTGGGGTCGGTGAGTGTTTCCTGATAGCCCACCATCGCCGTGGTGAATACTATCTCGCCCACAACGCAGCCGTCAGCACCAAAGGCTCTGCCCTCGAATACCGTGCCGTCTGCAAGAATGAGCGACGCTTTTCTTTTGTTCTCGAATATCATTCTCTGTTCCTCCACGCAGGGCGGTAACGCCGCCCTTTATCATTATGGATACCGACTATTTACTTGCTGATCCTTATTTTGCCTGTAACGCTCACAATTTCATCTCTCATGCGGATAGCCTCACGGCGTGCGGCTTCGGCAAATTCGTGCTCGTCGCACTTTTCTTTCTGATATGCGCACATAATGCCTCTTGAACTGTTGACGATACCGCCAAGGCCGTTCTTGTCGAATGCGCCGGCGATATCCTTTGCGCCTGCGCCCTGTGCGCCGTAGCCGGGTATCAGGAAGAACGTTCCGGGCAGCACGTCACGCAGGTATTTGAGCTGTTCGGGGTAGGTCGCACCGACAACTGCGCCGACTCCGGAATAGCCGTACACGCCGGGCAGATCCTTGCCCCATTCCTCGCACATATGTCCCATCTTCTCATAGATCGTCATGCCGTCTATCTTCTTGTCCTGAAGTTCGCCGGAACTGGGGTTCGAGGTCTTTACCAGCACGAAGATACCCTTGTCGTTCTCACGGCAGGTGGCGAGGAGCGGCTTTATACCGTCGCTGCCGAGGTATCCGTTTACTGTCAGCGCGTCGCCGAGAAACGGCTCGTAGGTCTGGCTGCCGACCTGCACCTTTCCGAGGTGAGCGGCTGCATACGCTTCCATCGTTGTGCCGATGTCGTTGCGCTTTCCGTCAGTGATAACGTACATTCCCTTGCTGCGTGCGTATTCCTGTGTCTTGTACAGGGTCTTTACGCCTGCAGGACCGTACATCTCATAATAAGCCGCCTGCGGCTTTACTGCGGGGACGATATCATACAGTGCGTCAATGAGCCCCTTGTTGAATTCGAGAAGCGCCTTGGCTGCGCCTTTCAGCGTTTCGCCGTACTTCTCAAAGCACTTTTCCTTGATGTATTCCGGCACATAGGCAAGCTTGGGGTCAAGCCCTGCGACCGAGGGGTTCTGGGTCTGCTCGATTTTTTCGATAAGTCTGTCAAGTGACATGGTTGATTCCTTTCTGCGGTCAGTCGATACCGTCTGTGTATACTATTTTTCCGTCAAGAATTGTATATTTCACTCTGCCCTTGAGGGTCATGCCCTTGAAGCAGGTGTTTTTCGATTTTGAATGCAGCTTCTGCGGGTCTACTACCCATTCCTCGTTGGGGTCGAAAATGCAGATATCTGCAATATCACCCGCACGAAGCGAGCCGCCGGGAATAGAAAGTATCCTGCGGGGATTTACGCACATCAGCGTCACTATCCTCTGCAGTGATATCTTGCCGGTGTGGAAAAGCGCAGTGAGCGTAGCGGCAAGCGATGTTTCCAGCCCGACCACTCCGTTGGGGGCTTTCTCGAAGTCTGCCTTTTCCTCCGGCGCATGGGGTGCGTGGTCGGTGATTATGCAGTCGATAGTGCCGTCGATAACGCCCTCGGTTATCGCCTGAACGTCCGCCTCGGTGCGAAGCGGGGGGTTCATGCGGTAGTCTGCGTCGCGGCTGCGCAGCTTTTCGTCCGTCAGCATGAAGTAGTGAGGTGCAGTTTCGCAGGTGACCATCGTGCCGAATCTCGCCGCTGTGCGTATATTCTGCATACTCTGCAGCGTTGAAACGTGCGCAATGTGTATCGGCACTTCAAGGTCGGCGGCAAGGGTCATTTCCCTCTGGGTGATTATATCCTCGCTCAGGCGGTGTATTCCCTTTACGCCAAGTTCCTTGGATACCTCTCCGTAATTCATTATTCCGCCGTTCACGATGTCGAGGTCCTCGCAGTGGGAAATCACTTTCAGCCCTGCGTAATGCGCCTTTACCATAGCCTCAGCCATTATCCGTGCGTTCTTCACGGGTCTGCCGTCGTCGGATACGGCAACGCAGCCAGCCTTGCGCAGTTCGTCAAAATCGCACAGCTGAGTGCCCTCAAGCCCCTTTGTTATGCTGCCGACAGGGTATACCCTCGTTTTTGCGCCCTTTGCCTTTTCAAGGATATAGTGCACGGTATCAGCATTATCTATCGTCGGCAGGGTATTCGGCATACACGCAACTGCGGTGACTCCGCCCGCTGCAGCCGCATTTCCGCCGGTGATGATGTCCTCTTTATGGGTCTGACCGGGGTCACGCAGGTGTACGTGCATATCGCATATTCCCGGAATGACGGTCAGCCCTGTGCAGTCCAGCACCTGAGCGCCAGCCGCCGAAATATCCCTGCCGACCTCACGTATCTCGCCATCACGGACAAGTATATCGGCGCTGCCCTCAAAGCCGCCTGCGCTGTCCACTATATAGCCGTTTTTCAGTAACAGTTCCATCGTGACCTCCTGATATAGTAATTATTCCTGACACCGTGTGTAAATGACCACCTTATCGCAGCCGTCCAGTTCGCTGACGAGCACCTTGACCGTTTCTTCGTGCGAAGTCGGGAGATTCTTTCCGATATAATCCGCCCGAATGGGAAGTTCCCTGTGTCCCCTGTCAACAAGCGCCGCAAGCTGAATGAGCATAGGCCGTCCCCTTGACATCAGGGCGTCGATGGCGGCTCTTGCAGTCCGTCCTGTGTATATCACGTCGTCAACGATAATGACGCGCTTTCCGGTTATATCGAACGGTATCTCGCTTGCGTCCGGAGCGCCCTCTCTCGGCTTATCGTCCCGAAACGGCGTGATGTCCAGCAGCCCGACGGGTATCGTGCTGCCGTCTATCTCGGAAAGCTTTGCGGCAATGCGCTTCGCCAGCACTGCGCCGCGAGAAAAAAGCCCGATAAGGCAAAGACCGTCAGTACCCTTGTTGCGTTCGGTTATCTCGAACGAGATACGGGTGACTGCCCTTGCTATCGAGCTTTCGTCCATTATTTCAGCTTTGAGCATAAGCCCCTCAACGGTACACACTGCTGCCACTTCCTTTCTGCAGAGAAAAAGCCCTCCGCACGGTCATGCGGAAGGCTGATGATAGCTGCATACAACAAGGGCTGCGCCGCTGACGGCACAACACTCCCTATACCAGAATCACGAACCTTGCCGGCATCACAGTGCCGCCTTAAAAGCTGCTGATTTCTGCTGTGGATATCGAATACGCTCAATGTGCGCATTCCTTTATCCACTATTATATACTAATCCGTGAGATTTGTCAAGGGGGAATAGCGGGTTTCTGCCGCAAAAATCGTGAGCGGGGAAATAAACAAAAATGTTGCAATATGAAAAATAATGTGCTATAATATAATACACGCTTTAAGCGGCATACAAAATAACACCAAACAGCAATACGAAAGGAACAATAAAGCAATGGAAAAGGTACAGTGGAAGCCCGGAACCCTGTTAGCACCCGTACCGGCAGTACTGGTGTCCTGCGGGACGATGGAAAAGCCCACGGCGCTCACCGTGGCATGGACTGGAATAATCAACTCCGACCCCGCAAAAACATATATTTCTGTCAGACCCGAACGCAATTCCTATAATATCATTAAGGAAAGCGGCGAATTCGTCATCAACATGATGCCGTCAATGCTGGTGCGCTCTGTTGATTACTGCGGGATAAAGTCCGGCAAAAACGAGGATAAACTTGCAAAAATGAAGCTTACCCCCATGGCAAGCAATACTGTCGCTGCGCCGCAGATAGCGCAGGCGCCCATCTCTATCGAATGCAAAGTGACCGAGGTGCTTCCGCAGGGCTCGCACGATATGTTCCTTGCAGAGATAACCTCCGTTGACATCGACAAAACCCTTATCGACGAGCGTGGCAAGCTGCACATCGAAAAGGCGGGGCTAATGGCTTACGCTCACGGCACATATTTTGCGCTCGGAAAGAAGATTGGCACATTCGGCTTCTCAGTGAAGCCCAAGCGTGCTAAGAATCCATCAGGAAAAAAGTCCGCAAAGGGGAAGAAATAAGCCATGATGCACATCGGCAACGAATGGGACGCTCTGCTTGCAGACGAGATAAAAAAGGACTACTACCTGCGGCTGCGTGAGTTTCTGAAGCAGGAGTATTCTCAGCACCGCATATACCCTCCGATGAACGACATTTTCAATGCGCTGCGGCACACCTCTTACAGCGACGTCAAAGCGGTCATTCTCGGACAGGACCCGTATCACGGCGCAGGTCAGGCGCATGGAATGTGCTTTTCGGTAAAAAAGGGCACTCCCCTGCCGCCGTCGCTGCAGAATATCTTCAAGGAACTTAAAGCAGACCTCGGCATAGACCCGCCGCCGCACGGGGAACTCACCGCATGGGCAGAGCAGGGAGTACTGCTGCTGAACACCGTGCTGACCGTGCGTGAGGGACAGGCGAACAGCCACCGCGGAATGGGCTGGGAGAATTTCACCGACCGGATAATTGAGCTGCTGAACGAGCGTGAAAAGCCGATGGTGTTCCTTCTCTGGGGCGGAAACGCACGCTCTAAGGCAAAGCTTGTGACCTCGCCGCAGCACCTTGTGCTGCAGTGTGCGCACCCTAGTCCGCTTTCGGCATATAATGGCTTTTTTGGCTGCCGTCATTTCTCAAAAGCCAACGAGTTTCTTGAAAAGAATGGTATAGAGCCGATAGACTGGCGGCTACAGTAACAGACTGACCTGAATCCAACGGCTTCTCACCAGTCTGTGATGATTTAGGCTATAACAGATCGAATCACGGAGGTGATTGCATTGTATTCCGACGAAGAACTATTCGACGTGCTCAGCGAGAGCGGAGAAAGAACAGAAACCAAAAAACGCCGTGGCGATATTCACCGTGATGGCGACTGGCACGCCAGCGTACATATCTGGGTGGTGCGCCGCCGCAGCGGAGGAATGGAATGCCTGCTGCAGAAGCGTGCAGACAGCAAGGATTCCTTTCCCGGCTGCTATGACGCAGCTTCAACAGGACATATCGACGCAGGCGAGGACGCCATTTCCGCCGCAGTAAGGGAACTGGAGGAGGAACTTGGAGTACGCGCAAGACCCTCGCAGCTTGTGCTGCTGTTCAGAAGAAAGGTCAGCGAGGACAATGTATTCCACGGGAAACGCTTCATCAATAACGAGATAAAATGGGTGTTTCTCTATCGCGGCGCACTTCCTGAAACCTCGATAAATTTCGAACTGGCGGAGATATCCTCTGTATGCTGGAAAGACAGCGCAGAAATAAAAAAAGCGCTTGAACAGCACGACAAGAACTGGTGCATTGATCTTGATGAATTTCGCGAGGTAATGCACTGCGCTGAAGATCTGGTGCGCTGATAACGCTGATAATATCGAGCCGAGATACTTGACTTAGTATCTCGGCTTTTTCGTTATACGACAGACTTTCTTGTGCTGCGGCACACAAATCCACGATACCGCACAAACGGCTCTGCAATGCGGAATATTCACTGCCGCCGCAAATAAGCTTGAATTTCTCATGGGTTTGTGCTATTCTATGAACAGGGCGCAGAGCCGCCCGAAATGTGCAGACAGACAAAGGAGGACTTCATCATGGATTTTCAGATCATACTGCCCGGAAAGACCATTGCCGGAAAAGGCGCACTTGCACGTGCAGGACTTGAAAAATACGGCAGCACGCCGCTGATCGTTACCGGTAAACACACCGCAAAGTCAGCGGCTGCCGCAGAACTTCTGAAATACGCTCCCAAGGGCGTGATATTCGACGGAATAACCGGCGAACCGACTGTCGAAATGATAAACGGCGGCGTTACAGTATATAAAGATAACGGCTGCGACTATGTTATCGGAATAGGCGGCGGAAGCTCCCTCGACAGCGCCAAGGCTATTGCGGCTATGTCTGTGCTGGGCGGCAGTATCGCCGACTACATGGGCAGGGAGATAGACGGCGATTTCCCGCCGATGGTGCTTATCCCCACGACCGCCGGCACAGGCTCGGAAGCCACTAAATTCACGATAATCACCGATACGCAAAAGGACGTGAAAATGCTGCTCAAGGGCGATTCTCTGCTGCCGCAGCTTGCCGTGCTGGACTACAGCTACACTATATCCTCGCCGCAGTCGGTCACTGCCGCCACGGGTATGGACGCACTGACCCATGCGATAGAAAGCTACACCTCACGCCGTGCAAATCCCATTACGGACATCTTTGCGCTGTCCGCACTGAAGCGTATTTTTAAGTATCTTCCCGCAGCGTATTCCGAGCCGGAAAACGAGGAATCACGTGAACAAATGCTTCTTGCGGCGTATGAAGCCGGAGTATGTATTAATAATGCCTCAGTAACGCTGGTCCACGGAATGAGCCGGCCTATCGGCGCGCTTTTCCATGTGCCGCACGGTATCTCCAACGCCATGCTGGATATCAAGTGCCTTGGCTTTGCGCTTTCTGGTGCGCCGGACAGATTCGCAGCCGCAGCACGTGCGATAGGCGCTTCCGACAGCGCCGACGATGAAACCGCAGCACAAGCGTTCCTGACTGCGCTGGAAAATCTGTGCCGGACTGTAGAGATACCCACGCTTGCGGAATACGGAATAGACCGCAGCGCATTCTTTGCCGCAATGGACAAGATGGCGGACGACGCACTCGCCAGCGGCAGCCCCGCAAATACCATTCGCGAGGTCGCAAAGCAGGATATAATCGACATCTACAAATCGCTCTGGGAGCAATAATTCAGTGCTCTGGCACAATAACCCATTGTGCCGAGAGCACAAATTCAGCCGTTTTACCCGCTTTTTTCGCAAACGGTGTTGACACAGCACAAAAATCACGCTATAATAAACCCATAAAGCAAAGACGCTTGAGGTCCGAAAGGGCTTCAGGCGTCTTTGGTTTTATGAAGCGTTTCCCATAAAAAGCAAAAGAAAAGGAGTGCGTATTTATGTACACGTGCAGCTATGACAGAATGAAGGACAAGATAGAAACCTTCAGCAAATTCGGTGACGCAGGTCACGGCGGTATCACCCGCTATTCCCTCTCCCCGGAAGCAATTCAGGCGAGAAATGAATTCAGACGCAGAATGGAAGCCATCGGTGCGACGATCGAAGTGGACGACGTTGCGTGTATGTATGCAACGCTCCCCGGCTCAGACCCAGATGCAAAGCGCATTGTTATGGGCTCTCATGTGGACAGCGTGAAGAACGGCGGCAACTACGACGGTATCCTCGGCGTAATGAGCGCAATGGAGGTGCTCGAAACAGTCGCAGAAAAGAATATCCCCCACAAGCACCCGCTCACCGCAATGATATGGACCAACGAGGAAGGCTCGCTGTATCCGCCGGCAATGATGTGCTCAGGTATAATCTGCTACGACTATCTGCCTGAGGACATTCGCTGCAAGTTCAAATTCGAGGATATGATGAACTCCAAGAGCATTCTCGACAACAAGTCCACGTTCGGCGAGGCGCTTGAAAAGTCAGGATTCAAGGGCGACAAAAAGTTCCGTATCTCACCCGACAAATACAAGTATATGTTTGAAACGCATATCGAACAGGGTCCTATCCTTGAGGACAACGGAAACGATATCGGCGTTGTTGACTGCGTACTTGGAATGTTCAACTACCGCCTGAAATTCTACGGTCAGACCACTCACGCAGGAACGTTCCCCATGCCGAAGAGAAAGGACGCATTCCTTGCGGCTTCACAGGCTCTGTGCTATCTTCACGAGGAAATAGACAAGCTGGGCTACACCGACCTTGTTTATACCACCGGCGAGGTAGTATGTCACCCGTGCGTACATACCTGCGTGCCTGATTTCTTCGACTTCTCGTTCGACGCCCGCCACGAGGACCCCAAGGTGCTCGAAAAGGTTCTCGCCATCGTCAAAAGCTGCGCAGACCGCACATGGTCCGGCTGCACCTGCGAGGTAGTCAAGGCATGGAACCGTGACACGGTATACTACGACAAGAAGCTGGTCGGCTATGTAAAGGCTGCCGCTGAGGAAACCGGTATCAAGCACCAGTATATCCACTCCGGCGCAGGCCATGACGCACAGTTCTGCGCTTATATGATACCCACCACGATGGTGTTCGTACAGAGCAAGGACGGGCTTTCTCACTGCGAAAAGGAGTTCAGCACCGTCGAGCACTGCACGGAGGGCGCAACAGTAATGCTGAATGCTGTGCTAAAAGCAGATTGTGATGAATAAACTGATGGGGCTGCTAGACTGCAGCCCCACGCGCTATTATATTGCGGTCACTGGTTTAATCTAAAGTGCACCGGTATTCCATTTCTATATTCAAGCTGCGGTTCGCCCTGAATAAGCGGCAGGAAATAATTCAGTGCGTCCACTGTGACGTTGTTGCCCTCCGGATTTATCCACTCTCTGGGGAACTTCTTTTCCTGATTCGCTATCTTGGTGATGTCTGCGGAAACTATCTCCACACGATAGGGATTGTTGCTTATCCTGTGGAACGCCATCATTACGCCGCTCTTGCCATATTCCAGCGCAGTTCTGACCGCTTCCCTGCCTATCCTTTCGGCTTCGGTGAGGTCGGTCAGAGAAGCTATGTGAGAACTGCACCGCTGCATTACGTTAAGCTCGATAGAGCGCACCTTGCAGCCGATATGCTCCTTGGTGTACGCTTCAAGCCATTTGCCTATTCCCGACAGATACTTGTGACCGAATGCGTCCACCACCTCTGAGGATATTCCCGCTTCGCCCGCGGTTATGCCCTCTGATACGGCGACTATCACCGCCTTATACCGCAGCTGCGCCTGCTTTACGTCCGCAAGGAACTTCTCCGGCGAAAACTCGCCCTCCGGAAGATATATCATATGCGGCGCAGGCTCGCCATTTGCACGCAGTACGCAGGAACTTGCCGCAAGCCAGCCGGCGTCCCTGCCCATTATCTCAACGATAGTCACCGACGGAATGGAGTACACACGGCTGTCCCTGATTATCTCCTGCATGGTCGCCGCAACGTACTTCGCCGCCGAGCCGAATCCCGGCGTGTGGTCGGTTTCAGTGACGTCGTTATCTATCGTCTTGGGTACTCCGACGACCTTTATTCTGATGTCCTTTTCGGTGAAATAGCTGTGCAGCTTCATCACCGTGTCCATCGAATCGTTGCCGCCGATATAGAAGAATGCACGGATATTGTGCCGGTTGAATACCTCGGTTATCCTGAGATAGTCCGTTTCGTCCTCGTGCCAGTCTTTCAGCTTGAATCTGCATGAGCCGAGAATGGTGGACGGCGTTGTCATCAGAAGCTGCTTGTCGTGCTCGTCCATCAGAATGCTGCGAAGATTCAGCAGCCTGTCGCCGAGAATGCCCTCGATACCGTTTTCCGCGCCGTATATCTCGTCTACCTCGGAAGCCTGCTCGGCTCCGTTGAATACTCCCGCAAGGCTGGCGTTTATCGCCGCTGTGGGTCCGCCTGATTGTGCGACCGCAATATTAAACATCTTTCGTCCTCCAACAATAAGCATTGGGAAAATCCTAATATAATTTTAGCATATTCTGCAATAATATTCAATAGCCGTAATATACAAAAAGGAGCGGTAAAATCACCGCTCCCTTATTATTTCTGTCAGTCGCCGAAAGATATACCGATATCCTTTGCAGTCTTGACCATCTTGCAGTCCACGGGTACGAACTTAGTCTTCATTGCAACGTCCGCCAGCGGATTTTCGGTTATCTTGCCGTCCACCATTGCCACGGTATAGCCGAATTTCTTATCCTTGAGAAGCTGTGCAGCGTGTGCGCCGAACTGCGTTGCAAGTATTCTGTCATATGCCGAGGGGCTTCCGCCCCTGAGGATATGTCCCGGAACGACTGTCCTTGTTTCAAGTCCGGTCATTGCCTCGATATCCTTTGCGATACGTGTGGTTGCGGTGGTAATGCCCTTTTCCGCACGCAGCCTTGCACGTTCCTTTTTCTTAAGCTTTGCTTCCTCAATATCAAAGCAGCCCTCTGCAACGGCGAGGATAGAGAAATCCTTGCCTGCGTCCGCACGTCTTTGGCATGCCTGAGCGACCTTGTTGATGTCGTAGGGTATCTCAGGCAGCAGGATTATATCAGCGCCGCCCGCAAGGCCGGAATACAGCGTGAGCCAGCCCGCCTTGTTGCCCATTATCTCAATTACCATGATACGGCTGTGGGAGTTTGCCGTGGTGTGGATACGGTCTATTACCTCCGTTCCGATATCCACTGCGGAATGGAAGCCGAACGTCACATCTGTGCCGAAAATATCATTGTCGATAGTCTTTGGAAGCCCTATTACATTCAGACCCTCTTCCGACAGCATATTTGCGGTCTTGTGAGTGCCGTTGCCGCCGAGCGTGAACAGGCAGTCGAGCTTCAGGTCCTTGTAGGTAGCCTTCATTTCCTTTACCTTGTCAACCTTGTCGTCCTCGATTATCTGCATCATCTTGAACGGAGTGCGCTTCGTGCCGAGGATAGTGCCGCCCTGCGTGAGAATGCCGGAAAAATCCGACGGCTGCATTTCCTTATACACGCCGTGAATAAGCCCGTGATAACCGTCGTGAATACCGATTATCTCCACCTTGTCCTCGCCGAACGCCTCATAGATAGCCTTTGCTGCGCCCCTGATGGTCGCGTTCAGTCCAGGACAGTCGCCGCCGCTTGTGAGCATACCAACTCTGAGTTTTCCCATTTTGAATACCTCCTGCTTTTATTTCATCGTAGATTATTGCTCTCTCTTCTTTAGTATCCTGCGTATATCATTGCCAAAAAACGCCATCAGTCTGAAACTGAGCAGTCTGGAGCATATCTTGTCCTGATAGCGCTTCTTCAGATCCGCCGTACTGTAGTTCGTGCTGACTATCATCGGCAGCCCACGGCTTATGCGTGAATTTATCACCTCGTAAAGTAGCGATGAATAAAGCTGCTTGTCCATCTCTGCACCCAGATCGTCCAGTATCAGCAAATCGCAGCCTATCAGCGCAGACATCGTGTCGTTGTCCGACTTGCCGAAATATTCACGCTCGATTATGCGCAAAAGTTCAGGCACTGAGCCGTAAATAACGCTGTAACCATTTTTCAGCACCTGCGCCGCTATCGCAAGCGACAGATGAGTTTTGCCAAGGCCAGTCGCACCGCTCATGAGTATGCCCTCGCTTTTGGGCGTGAAATTCGCCGCATAGCTTTTGCAGTATTCGAGATTGCGCTGCATTATCGCCCTTTCGGACACTCTCAGTTCGGGATTGATAAGGTCTGGGTAGTAATCCAGCCGGAAGCTGTCGAACGAGGAAAGCTCCAGCGGGGAATTTTCATTCAGTTCCTTTGCGGCTGCGTCAAGCATGAGTTTCTGAAAGCAGCTGCACCATCTGCCGTTCACCGTGCCCTTATCCCTGCATATCGGGCAGGTATACTGCGGCTCAAGATAATCCTCCGGATATCCAGCCTGCGCGAGAAGCTTCGTCATGCTCTGCTGCGTTTCCAGATTCTCTTTTTCGAGCCTGTCTATTTCATCGGACACGCTGCCGCCCTTCATTATCAGCGACACCAGCTTCTGACCGGTCTGCGCAAGGCTGTCGGCAAGCCTGTGATATTCCGGAAGCTTGTCGTATATCTCCTGACGGCGCATATCTGTCAGCACTCTGTCAGTGCTGCGCCGCTGTTCAAGCATTGCCATTGCCGAGTTGAAATAACGTTCGTTGAAGCCCATGCGTCACCTTCTCAGATTTATTGATACTGCCGCCGCAGCTCGTCAAGAACATCGTCCATGTCTATTGACGAATTGCTGCTTACTGCCGGCTTTTTGCCCTTTTCATGGAACTCCTCCGACTTGCGCTTGGCGTCGTCGGTATTGTATACGCCGGAGTTTTTCCAGTTTTCGAGTATTTTATTCGTATAGTTAAAGCTAAGGTTTCCGGTCCTGTCAAGCGTTATCTCATGCGCAAGGATTATCATATCCCCGCCGAAGCCCCACTCCTCCGACCATTTCTTGATGTAACCCAGCTGATTCGGCGAGAACTTCGTATTCAGACCTATCGCCCGTCTGAGTTCCTCCTCAAGGCTGAAACGCTTTTCAAGAAGCTGCAGGTGCTTGTCCGCTGCCTCGACCGTGCGTATATCCTCGTTCACCCAGTCCTTGGCGACGGTCAGTATGTAGCTGGGGGTTTTCTTTTCTATCTTGAAGCAATAGGACACCAGCATCACTGCCACCTCGGCAGGAAGCCCGTAAAAATCGGTAAGCTGAATCAGCATTCTGCTTTCGGGAGTCCTGAGCGGTCTGGCGTAAAGCTGCTCGACCTCCCTGAACAGGAAATCTATCGCTTTGTCCGTTTCTCTTCGCTGAGCGATGTCGCCTGAGGTATATATCGCTGCGCCGTCGCTTTCCGTGACCCTGCGCAGACTGGTGGGCCGCTCCTCCGGTTCGGGTATCTCCGGCATGACCACCTGCGCATTGTCGTCGGTCGGGATAAGCTCGCCCTCGTCCATGCGTATAATGCCGCGCTGGAACCAGAACATCGCTGCGTCCTCAAGCTCGCCGTCACGCCTTATGCCAAGTGCGTCACGAAGCTGTTCCTCGGTGAAGCTTTCGCCGCCGTGCCGCAGAAGATACAGCAGCAGCTTAAGGCTCGCCCCGTCCGCAAGCTTGATATATTTATCCACAACGGCTGACGGCACAGCGAAAACGCTGTTCCATGCGCCTGCGTCAAGGGAATAGTTCATCTGCTTCACCCGCTCAATACCTGAAATTAGAATAATCTCTGTTTATTATTCTACCACAAAATCGCTCATTTTGCAATAACTTTCGCCGCTCACGCAAAGAAAATCGCTGCAAGCTCGCGCAATATATGATTCGCAAGCGCAGCGGGTCTTGTCGGCGCTGGGTAATGCCCGACTGAAAGCCCCAGCCTGCGGGCGTTGAGTTCCGCACGATACTGATGATAGCCGCTTGTGACAACTGCGATACCGTCGGATATGCCAAGCTTCTCAAATATCGGGGCGGAATAGTCGAAGTTTTCTGCGGTGGAGCGTGAACCGTCCTCTGTGTGTATTCTTCCGCCGTCAACTCCGTTGGATATAAGCCATTGCTTCATACACTCCGCTTCTGAGATATTCTCGCCCCTGCCCTTTCCTCCGGTAACTACCACCGGAATGTCGGGGTCGCCCAGAATAAGCGGCAGCGCAGTGCTGAGCCGTGCTTCAAGGTCTGCGCCGGGCACGCTGCCCTTGACCTGACAGCCGAGTATCATCACGCATTTCACCTCGGAAAGCGGCTTGCTTGAATACACAGCCATCATCGCCCCATTATAGCCAACAACCCCGACAAACGCCGCAATGACCGCCGCAAGTGCGCATACAGCGACCCTGCCCCAAATTCTGCTCCACAGCCTGCGAATGACTGCGCCAAGCTGCTTTGCGAACACGGCGCACAGCCCCGCGCCTACGCACAGGATAACGCCGAGAAGCGTGCCTGCGCCCGCTATCATCGGCAGGCAGAACCATATCAGCATTGCCGCCGATACAACCAGAACCGCTATTTGCGCCGGGTGCAGACTGATCCTGTGCCCGCCGCTCACTGCGCCATTCCTATTTCAAGAGCCCTCATGTTCGCCTCGACAAGCTCCTGCTTTTTCGGCGGAATTATCTTTTCAAGCACCGGACGTACCGCCTGCGTTACTGCGATCCCGGTTTCCTTCAGCAGCTTCCCCACGAGTATGATGTTCGACATTCCCGCAAGTCCGTTCTGTGCGGCAAGTTCAGTTGACGGAACGCAGAAGCTGCGGATATCGGAGCGTGTGCATTCCGCAGTTACAAGGCTGCTGTCGATTATCGCTATGCCGCCCGGCTTCACCGAATCAATAAACTTGTCGAAGCTGGGCGCATTCATGGCAATAAGCACGTCTGGCTCCGTGACATACGGCGAACAAATAGGCTTGTCGCTCAGGCATACGCTGCAGTTCGCCGTGCCGCCCCTCATCTCCGGACCATAGGACGGCAGCCACGATACCTGCTTGTCCTGAAATAGCCCCAGATAAGCAAGCAGCTTTCCTGCAAAAAGTACTCCCTGCCCGCCGAAGCCGGCGAAAATCGTTTCTGTGGTCATCTGACTGCGCCCTCCTTGAATACTCCCAGCGGGTAATACGGTATCATGTTTTCCTTCAGCCACTTTACTGCTTCCAGCGGAGAAAGCCCCCAGTTGGTCGGACAGGTGGAAAGCACCTCGATTATTGAGAAGCCCTGACCATTTTTCTGGAACTCGAATCCCTTGCGTATCGCCGCTTTCGCCTTTCGTATATTTGCCGGGTCTGTCACCGTCACTCTTTCAGCAAGCGCAGTGCCCGACAGCGTTGCGAGCATTTCACATACCCTAACCGGAAAGCCCGCCGCTGCGGTATCCCTGCCGTATGGCGTGGTTTGTGTGACCTGTCCGGGCAGCGTGGTCGGCGCCATCTGTCCGCCGGTCATGCCGTAGGTGGTGTTGTTTATGAATATCACCGTGATATTCTCGCCCCTTGCCGCCGCATGGACTGTTTCCGCAGTGCCTATCGCAGCAAGGTCGCCGTCGCCCTGATAGGTGAACACCATCTTGTCAGGACTTCCCCGCTTTACTCCCGTCGCAACTGCCGGAGCACGGCCGTGCGCCGCTTCTATCATGTCGCAGGCGAAGTAATCATACGCCATTACCGAGCAGCCGACAGGGCATACGCCTATCGTGTCGCCCTCGATACCCATTTCGTCTATGACCTCTGCAATGAGCCTGTGCACAATTCCATGCGTGCAGCCCGGGCAGTAGTGCATAGGAACGTCCGTCAGTGCGTGCGGTCTTTTGAATTCCGGCATATTACTCAACCTCCCCTGCGTTCATCTGTTCAAGCTTCTGCAGTATCTCCGACGGCTTCGGCACAACGCCGCCCGTCCTGCCGAAAAACTCCACCGGAATGCGGCATTCCAGCGCAAGCTTCACATCGTCTACCATCTGTCCCATGGACATTTCCACGCACAGAGCCTTTTTCGCATTCCTGCAGGCTGAGTTTATCTCCTGCGTCGGGAACGGCCACAGCGTGACCGGACGAACCAGTCCCGCCTTTATTCCACGCTCTCTCGCAAGGTCCACTGCAGCCTTTGCGAGCCTTGCCGCCGAGCCGTATGCAGCAACGACTATCTCTGCGTCGTCCGTGCGGTATGACTCCGCTTCGTGCAGTTCGGACTTCACTATTTCATACCTGCGGAATCTCTCGATATTGAGCCTTTCCAGTTCCTCCGCCTGTAGATACAGCGAGTTCACTATGTTGTGGCTGCGTTTGTTTTTGTGACCGCAGGCAGCCCACGGCTTTTCCTCCGGCGAATGCTGCGCTATGTTATCGCTGCCGAATGTGACAGGCTCCATCATCTGACCAAGCAGACCATCCGCAAGTATCATCGCAGGCATTCTGTATTTATCGGCGAGGTCGAACGCCCTGCCTGTGCAGTCCGCCATTTCCTGCACCGAACACGGCGCAAACACGAGTATCTGGAAATCGCCGTGACCGAGAGCCTTTGTCGCCTGCCAGTAATCGCTCTGCGAGGGCTGAATGCCGCCCAGACCGGGGCCGCCTCTCATCACGTTCACGATAACGCACGGCAGGTCTGCGCCCGCCATGTATGACACTCCCTCGCTTTTCAGCGATATTCCGGGCGAGGAGCTTGACGTCATGCAGCGCACGCCTGACCCTGCGCAGCCGTACACCATATTTATGGCGGCTATCTCGCTTTCCGCCTGCAGAAACACTCCGCCGACCTTTGGCATTCGCTTCGCCATATATGCGGAAATTTCGGTCTGCGGCGTTATGGGGTAGCCGAAAAAGCATTTGCAGCCGGCACGTATCGCAGCTTCTGCCAGCGCTTCGTTGCCTTTCATCAGATTGCGTTCCATCACTCGTCACCTCCGTCCTTTGTCACGATGGTGATGGCGTTGTCCGGACACATCATCGCACACATCGCACAGCCTATGCAGGCGTCCTCGTCGGTACATTCCGCAGTATAGAAGCCCTTACCGTTCAGCTTTTCGTGCGATATCGCCACTATCCCTTTCGGACATACCGCAGTGCACAGCTCGCAGCCCTTGCACCTGTCAAAATCCACTATCATTCTCGCCATATTATTTTCCCTTTCCTGTCCGGTTCGTAACCGGTCTACCCTGCCTGACTAAACAGGAATTTTTTCTATTCTTCCCAGAACGGACGAACGTAAACGTCCACTGGGTACGCTCCATCAACGCACAGACTGCGCTCTGCCGCAGTCATGACCAGCGGTATCCCTGCCGCCGCAGCGCACTGCTCGGCTAGTCCGGCGGTCGCTTCTATGTCCGCCGCCGTCGTCTGTGCGCCAAGATTCGAGCAGTTGACGATACCCCTTGCATTTATCCGTGAAGCCCGCTCGATATCACGGAGAAGCTCCACTGCCTCGTCCGGCTCAGAGGTGAGCAGACGATATAGGTTCACCACATAATAAAGCGCACAGTCAAGCCCGTTCAGCACCCGTGAATACTGACCCAGAGCAGCCGCCCCGGCGTCATCTCCGCCAACGTCAATGATAAGCCTGTCGCAGCCGTCAGCCGCAGCAGCCATATCAACTCCTATCGAGGGGATATCAAGGTTGGTGTTTGCGTAATTTGGTGCGATAAGCTTTATTCCGTGCGCTTTGAATAATTCGCCGTGATCCGCAGTGCGGAAGTAAGGATTCACCAGATCGAGGTCGACGATGGCGACCCTTTCCCCCGCCTTTGCATAGTCCACTGCAAGATTAACAGCCAGATTTGTTTTTCCGCTCCCGTAGTGTCCGGTAACGGCTATAACTTTGCCAAGTTCAGTCATTCATCAATACCAGTATGCCCAGTAGTCGCCGGAGTTGTTTACTTCTCTGGTCAGCTGTTCGATGAACTGCTCAATATCGTACATATGCGTGGACACGAAAGAGATGATCCACATTGTAAAGATGATACTAAACACAACGCCTATTATCTGGAAGATGAACAGAGCCTGACAATAACGCTTCTTTGCGACAGGTGCGCTCGAACCGAACGCCCACACTGCCGTCAGGATAATGCTTATCAGTCCGAACCACGTGGTAAGTATTATAGTACCCACCCACTGACCGAGCGACATTTCCTGCTGATTCTGCTGAGCAGGAGCGTTATAGTTATAGGCAGGCTGCGCCGAATACATGGGCTGCTGCGGTGCGCCGTAATTCGGCATGGAAGCCTGATGAACGTCCTGCTGCGGTGCGCTGAACTGGATAGACTGACCCGGCATGGGCTGGCTCTGCGGCATGGGGTCCTTTTCAAGCTGTACCGCCGACTGAAGCGGCTCGCCGCAGGTCGGGCAGAACGAGCCCTCGCCGTTCACAAGCGAATTACATTTCGGACATACTCTCTGCATAAATAACTACCTCTTTTCCATAATCATGAGCCGGCGTTCGCCGCACTCTCTATAGTTTCATTTTAGCATACTCCGACCCACTATGTCAACAAGAAAGTAAGAGTACACATAACTTTCATAATCCAGTCGGACTGGATATAGAATCACTTTTCCAGCCACTGGCTCATTCCTGCGCCAAGCAGCTCGTTAGGTCTGTCGCGGAAGCCGAACTGCCGATAGAACGGCTCTCTGTCCCTTGCAGACATCAGATACACCACTATCTTTTCCCCCGGTTCAAGCGTTGAATAAAGGTAGTCCATCGTGCGCTTCATCAGCGTTTTTCCGATTCCCTTGTGCTGATATTCCGGAATAACTATCACATCTGTGATGAAATTCGCATATCCGCCCTCGGACAGCACTCTTATCATACCCACGCACCTGCCGTTATCCCGCACGTGCGTTATCCTGAACGCATTGTTCAGCACGTTGCTGCATATCCTGTCGGACAGCGCCATGAAATTCACCAGCCTGCGCATTTCTTTGTATTCCTCCAGCGTGGGGGCTGCGTCTATGTATTCTAGCTCCATTGCTTCTCCTTTTACTACAGCAAAGCCGCCCGATGTCGAGCGGCTTGGTGTCAGTTTTATTATTCCGGTGAGTTGCCGTTTTCGCTCTGTGCGTCTGTCTGTGTATTTTCCGCAGGAGCGTCGGCGGGCACTTCGCTTTCCGGCTCAGCAGGCTTCTTTTCGTTGCCGTCAAGGTCGATCTCGTCAGCCATCAGCTTGTAGAAATCAGGACCGTCGATCTTCTCATGCCGCAGCAGGAACTGCGCACATCTCTCGACCATATCCATATGCTCGGTCAGAAGTTCCTTTGCCTTCTCATAGCCGGTTTCGATGAGTTCACGTATCTCGCCGTCTATCTCGGCAGCCACGTTTTCAGAATAGTTGCGTCCCTGCGAGTAATCTCTGCCGAGGAACACCTCCTGATTCTCATGCCCATAGAGTATCGGGCCAAGCTTCTCGGAGAAGCCGTATCTTGTGACCATGCTCCTTGCTACCTGAGTTGCACGCTCGATATCGTTAGAAGCACCGGTCGAGATATCGTCAAGCACCAGCTTTTCGGCTACACGGCCGCCAAGCAGTACGACGATCTCCTCCTCCATATAGGTCTTGCTTACGAACGACTTATCCCTTTCAGGAACGTGCATCGTGAAGCCGCCTGCCATTCCTCTCGGAACGATGGACACCTGATGCACCTTGTCCTGCGTTTTGCAGAAATATGTGGTTATCGCATGACCGGATTCGTGATAAGCAGTCAGGCGCTTTTCCTCAGGGCTTACCACCTTGGACTTCTTCTCAGGTCCTGCCACTACCTTGATGGTAGCTTCCTCGATATCCTTGCGTGTGATGGCCTTGCGGTTCTCACGTGCGGCAAGCAGTGCTGCCTCGTTCACGAGGTTTTCGAGATCCGCGCCGGTGAAGCCGGCGGTAGTTGCTGCGATAGTCTTGAGGTCAACGTCAGGACCAATATTCTTGTTTCTTGTGTGGACCTTGAGTATCTCCTCACGGCCCTTGATGTCAGGGTAGTTCACGACGATCTGCCTGTCGAAACGTCCCGGACGAAGCAGCGCCGGGTCGAGTACATCGTGACGGTTGGTCGCCGCCATAACGATAATGGAGTCGTTCTCGGTGAAGCCGTCCATCTCAACAAGAAGCTGGTTCAGTGTCTGCTCACGCTCGTCATGACCGTTGCCAAGACCTGCGCCTCTCTGTCTGCCCACTGCGTCTATCTCATCAATGAAGATTATCGAGGGGGTCTTTTTCTTTGCCTGATCGAACAGGTCACGCACACGTGAAGCACCTACGCCGACGAACATCTCCACGAAGTCAGAACCGCTTATCGAGAAGAAAGGAACACCCGCTTCTCCCGCAACTGCCTTTGCGAGCAGTGTCTTACCGGTTCCGGGAGGTCCCTCAAGCAGCACGCCCTTGGGCACTCTTGCGCCTATCTCACGGTATTTGCCGGGGTTCTTCAGGAAGTCTACTATTTCTTCAAGTTCCTGCTTCTCCTCATCTGCGCCGGCAACGTCATCGAACGTCACCTTTTTGCCGGTCTGCTGACGGACATTCGCTCTGGAGAAGCTTGCCATCTTACCGCCGCCGGTGCTCTGGCGCATAACGATGACGGTGAACACTATCATCACGCCGACCAGCAGCAGATACGGCAGCACGCTCGTCAGAAACGTGTTATCGGATATCGGGATATAATCCTCCACCAGCGGAGCATCAGGGTTTGCCTCGTTGTAGCGCTGACGATACGACGCCTGCTTTCCGTCAGACAGATAGCCGGAATCAATGTCGTTTATGAACAGGCTGACATTCGGCACGCTGTACTGATGGTATGCACGGCTGTCCGTTTCGGTCTTTAGCTTATAGGTCAGCGAACCGCTGCCAAGGTCGAGCTGATACTCTGAAACATTCAGCGAATCGAATTCCGCAATGACATCGGAATAAGTAACAGTTGTACGGGAGGTGCTGCTTGCCATGTTAAGTACAGACACAAGCCCGAAAATCAGCAGGAAAATAATTACCAGATAGATAATTATGCCCTTCATCTTATTTGAATTCATCAATACCGCCTTTCCGGAAAGTGGTTTCCGCTTATATATCAGTATCATATGCCTTTTTATGGCAGACTAACTGTTTTTCTGAGCAATGATTTTTTGAACACTGATTATTATAACACAAATCCTCTTAAAATGCAAACTATTTAGGTGAAGATTTGCTGAAAATTTCATCAGACTGGAGATAAAAGCTTCTCTCCAGTCTGGAAGTATTATTCGACAGGCTGTATTTTCATTTTTCAGTCTGGCGTTCGTGCTTTTTATAATGCTGCTCTGCGTATTCAATAAACGCAGCGCCACGCTTCACCACAAAGAACTTTCCCCTGCAGGGGTTGAACTTGCCGTGCCCCGCCGCCAGAATCTCAGCCGCTGTGTTTATCCTCAGCGCGCTAGGCTCGATACCGCCTGACATCAGTATAGCCTTTATCGCACGGCTTCGTATCGGCTTCGCGAGTGCGCTGAGCGCCGCTGCGTCCCAGCCGCCGGAACGTCTGGCGTTTTCAAGAGCCTCCTGCGCCATTTGCTCCAGCAGGTCGCTGTCCTCACGCAGGTTCTTTTCCATGCGGCTCATAGTACCGAAAAGCGAGCCGTTCATTTTCAGCAGTTCAGGCAGCACTATATGCCGTATGCGGTTGCGTGTGTAATCGTCGGAAAGATTCGTGCAGTCCGTGACCCAGCTTAAACCGCTGCTTCTGCAGTAATTCTCCACATCTTCACGGGTGCACCATATCAGCGGGCGGATTATGTTCCCGCGGACCGGCGGTATTCCGCACAGCCCTTTAAGTCCGGTCCCTCTCAGCATATTCAGCAGGACTGTTTCGGCGCAGTCGTTCGCATTGTGCGCCGTGGCAAGCTTTTTTCCGGCTGATACCTCGGCAAAAAAGTCATACCTGACCCGCCGTGCGCATTCTTCAAGGCTCTCGTGCTTCTGCTGCAGGGAACGCACGTCTGCTTCCCTGATGGTCAGCGGAACGCCAAGCCTGCCGCACAGTTCCACGCAGAAATTCATATCCCTGTCGCTTTCCTCACCACGCAGATGGTGGTTGATATGGCACGCAGACACCGTTATACCCAGCCTGCCGGAAAGCGCTTTTAGTATATGCACAAGTGAAACGCTGTCAGCCCCGCCCGAAAGCGCAGCCACCACAGCGTCCCCCTTTTCGATCATTTCATAATCGGCAGCCGCCGAAAGCACCTTTTCTGCAAAATCCATAGCCTTCTCCCGCTGCCGTCAGCCCTCCTGCCGCACGAACTCGGCATTTGTGAATCTCGTAAATTCGCCGTCCCAGCCAAGCGGCACCGTTCCGGTCTCGCCGTGTCGGTTCTTTGCCACGATACATTCGCAGGCGTTCACATTCGGGTCCGTCTTGTCATAGTATGCGTTGCGGTAAAGGAACATTACGATATCAGCGTCCTGCTCGATAGAGCCGGACTCACGCAGGTCGGAAAGCATGGGCCGCTTATCCGGACGCTGCTCCGGTCCTCTCGCAAGCTGCGACAGAGTAATTACCGGCACGTTCAGTTCCTTTGCCATTATTTTCAGGTTTCTCGTGATGTCAGATATCTCAACGACTCGGTTTCCGTTGTAGTTTTTGGTAGACGACATAAGCTGCAGGTAGTCAATGACCACCAGCCCCAGATTCTTCATGCGGCGCAGCTTTGATTTTATCGCAGCCACCGTGATTCCCGGCGTGTCGTCGATGTAGATATTGAGCCTTGAAAGCACCTCCGCCGCACGTCCGATATCTTTCCACTTTTCGGCGGGTATGTTACCGGTTTTCATGCTGTCAGAGGTCAGCGAAGCCTCGCTGCTTATCATTCGGCTGACTATCTGCTCCTTGGACATTTCAAGGCTGAACACTGCGATAGACTGGTCGTTATATTTCTTGCCGACATTCGTCGCAATATTCATTGCAAACGACGTCTTACCCATACCGGGTCTTGCCGCAAGGATTATCAGGTCGGAGCGGTTCAGACCGTATATGCGCTTGTCAAGTTCCTTATACAGCGTGGACAGACCGGTCATTGCAGGTCCGCTGCCGCTTGAAGCCTGCTTGTACAGGTCGTTGAGCGCATTTATCCGGTCAAGCACGATACCGCTTATGTGGGTCAGTCCCTTGACCTCTGCGCCGCTTCTGATGTCGAATATCTTCTGCTCGGCAAAGTCAACCAGCGTATTTGCGTCCTCTGCGCCCTCGTTTGCGGCGTCGATTATCTCCTTTGCCGCAAAAATAAGGCTGCGCACCATGTACTTATCCGCAACGATCGCCGCATATTTGCTCACGGACGATATGCTCGGCACGGCGGTCATAATGCGTGTGAGGTATTCCTTAGCCTGCTCCTGCGTTTCAAAAACGCCCTGCCGCATGACTGCTTCAAGCACAGTCACCACGTCTATTCTGTCGCCCGCAAGGAACATATTCAGCATAACGCCGTAGACCTCGCGGTTCACGCTCACATAAAAGTGATCGGGCTGCAGGGTCGTGGCAAGCTCCGCCATTGCGTCGCCGTCCATCAGGACAGCGCCCAGCACCGACTGCTCGGCGTCCAGATTATAGGGAATGGCTATCCCTGACAGGTCGTATTCAGCCATATCAGCCCTCTACTACGTTTACCGTAAACTTGGCGGTGACGCCTGCATAAAGGCGTGCTTCTGCCGCAAAATCACCGAATCCCTCAATCTTCATTTTCAGGTCTATTTTCTTCTTATCCACATCGCAGCCAAGCCCCTGCTTTATCGCAGCGGATACTTCCTTTGCGGTGACTGTGCCAAAAAGTCTGCCGTTCTGACCAGCCTTTGCGGTCACAACTACCTTCTTGTCCTGCAGCTTGGCAGCTATCTCCTTTGCGTTTGCGATGTCAACGTCTATCTTGTGCTGTGCGGAGTCCTTCTGACCCTGCAGCAGGTTCAGGTTCTTTGCGGAAGCCTCCTGAGCAAGTCCTTTCTTGATAAGGAAGTTTGTGCCGTAGCCGTCCTTGACCTCGTGTACCTCGCCCTTTTTGCCTGTTCCCTTTACGTCCTGAAGCAGAATTACCTTCATTGCTTTATCCTCCTGTCAATCCTGAGGCAGATTGTCGTAGTAGCTGTCGATAGCCTCGTGCAGCTTCTGCACTGCCTCCTCCTTTGTTATATTGTAGAGTTGTGCGCCCGCCATCGTCAGATGACCGCCGCCGTCGTCCTTTTTGTTGCCTATATTCTCCATCAGCACCTGCACGTTTATCTTTCCGAGCGAACGTGCGCTGTAGCTCCAGCCGTTGTCGATGGGGTATACTGTCACGGAAGCGTCAACGCCGCTGATATTCAGCATTTCGTCAGCCGCCTGCGAGCACACAATGCGGATATCCTCGAACGATTCGTCCACGACTGAGATGGCGAATCCGCGGTACATCTCCGCACCTGCCACGACCTTTGATTTGCGCAGCCGTGACTTCATCGGCGTTGCAAACAGCTTCTTCACAAGCACCGTGTCTGCGCCGAATTTTCTCAGCCTTGCCGCCGCTTCAAACGTTGCCTCGCCCGTGCGCATTACAAAGTCCTTGGTGTCAAGCGTGATACCTGCGAGAAGCGCCTCGGCTTCAAGCGACGAGGGCTTTCCTGCGTCCCCGAAGTACTGTATGAGGTCGGTGACCATTTCAGAAGCCGACGAAGCGTTCGGGTCTACCCAGCTTATCGCAGCGGATATCTCGTTATCCGCCTTTCTGTGATGGTCTATCACCACTATCCTGCCGGGGTCTGCACGCTCGAACAGTTCGTGGCTGTCGACCTTTTTCTCAATGTGAGTATCAACTATTATAAGCAGAGAACTTTCCGTGAAGCGTATCGCAGCAACCTTTGGCTCTATGATGAGCGGCGGGTCATACTCGGAAAAGCGTATCAGCAGCGGCTCTGACAGGTTCTTGATGTTGCCGCTCCTGTCGTATTCACGGCTGATACAAGCATACGCCTGCTTGCCCATTCTGCGGATAGTGCCCGCAAGCCCTATCGCTGCGCCAACGCTGTCGAAATCGCCGTAGCCGTGCCCCATTATGTACACGGCGTCCGCTGAATTTATCAGCACCTTGATACGGTCGGCGGTTATTCTCGTCCTTACGCTGCTGCCGTTGCGCTCGGTGCGCTGCGTTTCGGCTCCGTAATAGTCATATCCTGATTCCTTGCGCACGACCGCCTGATCGCCGCCTCTGCCTAACGCCTTGTCGAGCGCCTGCCATGCGTAGCTTTCGCTCTCAGCAAGATTTGAAGCGGTCCTGCCCACGCCTATTGAAAGTGTGACTGCGGTGCGGTCGTTTACTTTTATCTGGCGTGCCATTTCGAGCAGCTTCACACGCTCGTCAGTCATTTTCTGCACGAAGCGTTCCTCGGTCACCACGATGAACTTATCGCCGGTTATCTTCCTCAGAACTGCGTTCATCTCTGAGAAGTAGTCCTCCAGCAGCCTGTCTATCTGCACGCTGACAAAGGTCTTGTCGCTCTCGCGGTTAGTGCCGAGCGTTTCGTCGTAGTTGTCCACCGAGATTATCATTACGACCGGCTTCGACTTTCTGTGCTCCTCCTGCAGACTCTTGAAGCCTGTGATGTCGCTGAAAAACAGGATATTTACCTTGTTAGCCGTGTCTATTTCGGCGGTCTGGATAAGCCTGCGGCTGCTGTCGTCGCCCTCTGAGGTATAGACTATCTCACGGGCGGACACCCTGTACCACCTGCCGTTTATCTTTATCTCCCTGCCCTCGCCGACAAGCATTGAGAAAGGCTCAGTGGTTATTGCGTCAATGCTGCTTTCGTCCTCGCTGGGGCGGAAGAAAGCCGTGCTGAACACGTCGTTGCACCACAGTATGCGCCGCTCGTCGTTCACAAGTGCGACCGGAAGCGGAAAACTCATCAGCGCCTTGTGGTTGGCGTTGTCGATGGATTTGTCCAGCCGGTCATAGTATGCGTATTCGTTCAGCCGTATCTGGAGCAGCTTTCCCACCGCAAGACCGGAAACGAGTATCAGCAGCGGGAACGTCAGCCAGAACATACTTGGCGTATCGGCAAACAGAGCAGCGTCCATCACCAGCAGACACGCCACCAGCGCCAGCACCGAAGCCAGCAGGACATTGCTCCTGTAAAAGTTCTTCAAGAGAGGATCCTCCTAATCAAGCTTACTCACTTACTCACTCAGTCCTGCCTGCCCTGAACCTCCATGATTATAGGAAGTATCATCGGGCTGCGCTTGGTCTTTGAGTAGATATAGTCGCTCAGTGCGTCCCTCATTGCGGATTTGATGTTGCCCCATTCACGGACATTGCGCTCGCAGCAGTCCTGAAGCACCTGCTTCATAAGCATTTTCGCCTCGTCGATGAGTTCCTCGCTCTCACGGACATACACAAAGCCTCTCGACACGATATCAGGACCTGCCAGCATACTGCCGGATTCACGGTCGATGGTCGCAACGATTATCATTACGCCGTCCTCGGCAAGGTGCTTTCTGTCACGCAGAACCACGCTGCCGACGTCGCCCACGCCATAGCCGTCCACCATAACTCTGCCCGACGGAACGGTGCCCGTGAACTTCATGTCAACGCCGTCAGTTTCAAGCACCTGACCCAGATCTGCGATGAATATATTCTCCTCAGGAACGCCCATTCCCATGGCAAGCTTGCTGTGCTTCTTCAAGTGCTTGTACTCGCCGTGTATCGGGATAAAGAACTTCGGCTTGGTGAGGGCTATCATCATTTTCAGTTCGTCCTGACAAGCATGACCGGAAACGTGCACCTCGTACATTGACTCGTAAATAACGTCTGCGCCCTGCTTCATCAGTTCGTTCACCACCTTTGTCACCAGCTTTTCATTGCCGGGGATAGGCGTTGCCGAAATGATTATGAAGTCGCTGGGAGTGATGGTCACCTGCCTGTGGTCGCCGCTGGACATACGCGACAGTGCGGAAAGCGGCTCGCCCTGACTTCCGGTGGTGCATATGACCAGCTTCTCCGGCGGGTACTTGTTCACGTCCTCAATGTCGATGAGCACGTCCTCAGGCACCTTGACGTAGTTCAGTTCGACCGCCTTTGCGATAACGTTCTGCATACTTCTGCCGGAAACTGCGACCTTTCTGCCGTGTATTATCGCCTGATCAATTATTTGCTGTATCCTGTGTATATTGCTTGAGAATGTCGCAATGATTATGCGCTTTCCCTCAGCCGAATTGAACAGATTCTTGAAGCTCTCGCCCACCGACCGCTCAGACTTCGTATAGCCCGGACGCTCGGCGTTTGTGCTCTCTGACATCAGCGCAAGAACGCCCTTGTTTCCAAGTTCACCGAAGCGCGCAAGGTCAATAATTCCGCCCTCTATAGGCGTATAATCGACCTTGAAGTCACCGGTATGCACTATCACGCCGGCAGGGGTGTGGATAGCCAATGCGCAGGCGTCGGGGATAGAGTGGTTCACCCTGATGAACTCCACCGACATACAGCCCATGCGGACATTCTGGCGTGGTTCAACGACGTTCAGCGAAGCCTGCGACAGCAGATTGTGCTCCTTCAGCTTGCCCTCTACCAGACCCAGAGTCAGCCTTGTGCCGTAGATGGGCACGTTTATCTTCTTCAGCAGGTAGGGCAGCGCGCCGATGTGGTCCTCGTGACCGTGCGTTATTACGATACCACGGAAGCGGTCCCTGTTCTTTTCAAGGTAGGTGAAATCCGGCACAACAAGGTCAACGCCCGGCATTTCCTCATCGGGGAACGCAAGTCCGCAGTCAACGATGAACATATCGTTGCTGCATTCGTATACATACAGATTCTTGCCTATTTCGTTCAGACCGCCCAGCGCAGTGAACTTCACCGGCGCATAGCGTATCTCACGGGGCTTTCTTGCAGCGGGGCGCTGCGCAGTGCGGCTTTCCGTGTGCTCGCGCTGCTCCCTCTTGGGGCGCTCCTGCGCTGATGAAGAAAGCACCTTTGTGCCACCGGTTTTCTTTATCGGGGCGAATCTTGCACGATATTTATTGTCGCTTTTCTGCTCGTTCTTTGCGGTATCCGCCTTGACTGGCTGTGCGGCCTGCCTTTCCTCCCGCTTCTTCGGGGAAATGCTTTCCGTTTCAGTGAGAAGCTTGTTGTTGGTCAATAATCCCATTATATGATTCCTTTCTGTGGCGCAGCTATATACCATATTATACGGCGGGATATGCACGGGTCACGGTCTGCGGGTATTTCGCACGCAGAGGGCGCACATACGCAGTGCGTCACGCATGGCAGCGCATTCCTGAGCATTATGTGACAGAAACGCCGTTTGCGGGGATTTTCGCCCTCCCGCAGCGGCAAAAGTCAGCTGTCCGCAATGCCCGAAGTGAATAAGTACATACAGTCCCCGACTGATAAGGGCAGCTATGCCGGGAAATGCCGTCAAAACCGATGACCGGCATATCCGAAATTCCCGCCATCAGGCAGGCGCAATTATCCCGAACATAACGCTGTACACCCGATGAACGCATAAATGGCTCATCAGGCAGAATATAGGGGAACTGCTTTAGTGATATATAAAAACTGCAAATTATTTCCTGTGGTATTATATTTGACCGTCGGGGCGCAATTATTCAGAGCCGCCCGCCGGTGATATACGATATTGATGCCGGTCGCTGGCGAAGGTATCCTGTACCTGCCGCTTTTCTTTCCGGGCATATGTATTTATTATACTATAATATAGTCAGATTGTCAAGTACCTGCGTGACGCATGAAATCAATTGCGTGTAGTGCTACAATAGATATTGGACAACGGAATAAAAAAGTATTGAGAGATAGACCGAAATCTGCTAGAATAAAGTT
>CAKSEC010000021.1 GCA_934446355.1 uncultured Oscillospiraceae bacterium
AAGAACGTAAATATCCTCGTATTCGATACCGAGGTTTACTCCAACACCGGCGGACAGGCTTCCAAGGCTACCAACGTAGGTGCAGTTGCACAGTTCGCAGCAGGCGGTAAGGACGTCAAGAAGAAGGATCTGGCAGGCATTGCAATGAGCTACGGCTATGTATATGTTGCACAGATCTCTATGGGCGCTGACAAGAATCAGTGCTTAAAGGCTATCGCAGAGGCTGAGGCTTATGACGGTCCGTCCCTCATCATCGCATATGCACCGTGCATCAACCACGGTATCAAGGGCGGTCTGACCATCGCTCAGCAGGTAGAGAAGGAAGCAGTAGAGGCTGGTTACTGGCACCTGTTCCGCTTCAACCCTGCTCTGGCTGACGAGGGCAAGAATCCGTTCTCGCTCGACAGCAAGGCTCCGACAGGCGATTACAAGGCATTCATGATGAGAGAGGTTCGTTACAACTCGCTCATGCGTGCTAACCCGGAGAGAGCCACAGTTCTGTTCGACAAGGCTGTTAAGAACGCAGAAGCTAAGTACAAGCACCTCGTTGAACTGCAGAATATGTACGGCGACGAGTTCAACAAGTAATTATTCGCAAAGTTACAGCAATGCTCCCCATCGTGATCGGTGGGGAGTTAGCTGTCAAAAGTCATTATAACCGGAAAGGACATTGTAAGCATGACTATCTATTCAGTTTTGGATAAGGAATTTGCCCCCTATGGAAAGGTGCTGACAGGATACGACACTTCCTGCCTTATGAAAGCGCTTGATGAGAGCACACCTTTGCCCGACGGCGTGGAATATGTGATGAGCGAGGCTGCGCTTGAGTGCACCGCTATTTTCGGGCAGCTGCAGAACAACGCATACGGCGGAATGCCGATACAGCTTGGCTGGTGCAACGGACATAATACTAAGCTGAACTGCCTTGAATATCACCGTGACAGCGAACTTAACATAGGGCTTCGTGATTTTATTCTTCTGGTGGCAAAGGCAGACGACATCGTTGACGGAAAGCTTGACACGTCAAAGGTGAAAGCGTTCAGAGCGGCTGCGGGTCAGGTGGTCGAGGTATACGCAACAACGCTGCACTATGCGCCGTGCAGTGCGAAGAAGTCTGACGGATTCAAGGTGGTCATCGCACTGCCCAAGGGCACGAACGGCGCAATGCCGAACCTCACCGCTGTGAACGAGGAGGATAAGTGGCTGAGAGCCTGCAATAAGTGGCTCATCGCCCACGCCGAGGCAAGCGAAGCTTCAGACGGCGCATATATCGGTCTTGTCGGTGAAAATGTTGATATTTCGTCGGATATTGATTGATTTTCCCCAGTTGTGGGGCAGTCTGTCGGTAAGCCGAGGTGCAGAATAGTTAAAGAAGCTGTTGGGGGAAAGCAAGAGAGTTTTCCCCCACACATTTTTTGCTTTGCCGAACCTCTGAGTTTTTCGCCAGACTGCCCCCCTGAAAAAACACGGTGATTTTTGTGACAAATCCCCGCTCCGGATTGTGTTATTATCGAAAGGACCTTTCAACGGAGGAGTCAGATGAACGAACAGGAGCTTAAAAGGCTGGTCGAGCTTTTCGGCGGGACAGTCTATCGGGCGGCATACTGCTATGTGAAGAACAGTGCGGACGCCGACGACATAATGCAGGACGCGTTTCTGGCGCTGTACACCTGCGGCAAGTCATTCAGCGGCGACGAGCATATCAAGGCGTGGCTTATCAGGGTGGCGGTGAACAGGAGCAAGAATCTTCTGCGGTCGAGCCACAGGCGGCTGTCAGTGCCGCTGGAACTTGCAGAGGATATCCCGCACGAGGACGGCCACACGGACAGTCTGCTGCCGCAGGTGATGAAACTCAAGCCGAAATACCGGATAGTGCTGTATATGTTCTATTATGAGGATATGTCGGTCAGGCGTATCGCAGAGGTGCTGGGTGAATCAGCGTCCGCAGTTACAACACGGCTGTCACGGGCAAGGACGCAGCTTAAAAAGCTTTTTTAGAGGAGGGCTACAATGAATAATCATATGAGATTCAAGAACAGCTTTTCGGAGGTCACTCCCCCTACCAACAACGAAACTATTGTCAGAAACGTTATTGAAAGGGCGAATAATATGAGCGAAAAAAAGAAGCTGGGGATAAGCAAAAGGGCAGTGGCAGTTCTTGCGGCGGCAGTAGTACTGGTGGGGGCAGCGGTCAGCGTTGGCGCAGCCACCAACTGGAGTTTCAATTTGTCTATGGGAAAGGCTATGGAGGACATAGGCAGCAAATATGAAGCACCCGCCGAAGTACAGACAGCTGAGGAAGAACCGGAAGAACAGTCGGGATTCGACTTTCTGTCAACGGGCAAGGAACTCGACCAGTGGTACAGCTTTGACGATTACAAGCTGAATATCAGGGTCGTATGCGCAGACGAAAAGGTCGCATACCTGCTGATGGACGTGGTGTTTGACGACGATATAGACTGCGCACCCAAGGACGGCTGGACGGACTGGGATATCATCAGCGTACTGGATACAGTAGAACTTTACGACGAGGAAAGACCACAGATAGGCGGTCTGGTGACCAGTATGAGCCACGGCATCATTTCGCAGGAGGGGAACACAGTACACCTGTATGTGCAGGCACAGCTGAGGAGCGGCGCAAGCTGGAGCGGTCAGACCATGACGGTCGAGATAAAGGACGGACCGTTCAGATGTATACCCACAACGTCTGAAAAGAGCGAACAGCCGTACCTCGATATCGAGCAGTACGAGGGCGGCGTGTCGCTTGAAATACCGATAGATTTCCCGCTGTATAAGAGCAAGATCTACACCTTTGACGAGCAGCTAGACCTCAGCAGCGTTGAACTTAACAGGATATACTACGGCGAGGGTCTGACCGGCATGCTGAAATACGTCAAGGTATCGCCGTTCAGCTGGGAGGTCATGGTGGAAGCCGATACTTCGGCGTTCCTCAAGGCTGATGCTTACGATTTTGATATCTCATTCAGCACCGACAGCGGAACTGTCAGGACGCCGGCAGGTTACGGCTCAATGGACATAGCTGACGGAAGCCAGACAGACAGCGGTCTGTTCACGCCGGCAGTCGCACCGGACGAGATACGTTCTGTTACTGTCTGCGGCAGGGAGTTTGCTTTGAAGTAATAAAAAAGCCTGAGAGGAATGTGCGTTCCTTTCAGGCTTTTGTGTTTATTTTGCAAGCTTGCTGATTACTTCGTTGAATTTTTCGGCATAAAGCGGCGGGATATTGTGCGACGCCTTTTCCCATATCTCATAAGTACAGTGAGCGGGGTTCTGCTCGCTCATGCCTTTAATGCTGTTTTTGACGATATCCTGTTCCTTGCCGCCGCATAGTGCGATTACCGGAAAATCCACATTCCCGAAGCCGTGTACTGAATCAAGCGTGATGCCGTTATCCACGGAATTCCGTATCGTGTCAATAGATACCTTTTGCATTTGCTCAACAAACTCCGCACGCTGTTCCTTGCTCAGTCCGTTCATTTTGCCGATAAAGCTGCACAGCCACTTTTTCTTGAACGAAGCATACTGCTTTTCGTTCGCTTTCATGACCTGTTCAAGGCTCGTTTTATCCTTGCATAGCCACGGGCTGACAAGAACTGCGCCGTTAAACAGCTCAGGGTGCTCGGCTGCCAGCTTATACCCTACCTGCGCACCGAGTGAAAATCCGACAAGCGTCACTTTCTGCCCCATTTCCGAGATAAGTTCGGCAAGTTCGGCGACCTGTTTTTCGGCGTCAAAGGTCTTGTCCGCTTCGATTCCGAATCCCATCAGGTGGGGGATAACAAGGTGATATCTGTCCGCTAATTCATACTGCTTCATGAACGAATGCACGAAATTCGCTCCGTGAAGCATGACTATAGTCTTTTTGTTTTCTCTGCTGTATTCTGTACAATACATCTTCGCTTCTCCTTTTCCTTTCTTTTTCTGGGGGAGTATATTTATTATACACTGCTTGTTGTATATTGTCAAGTGTATAACGCGTGTTATAAAAAAGATGCTGCCGTTTTTCATGGGATATTTTGAGTATTTTCCCGCCGCATTCATGTTCTGCATTTCGTTGTGTCACAAAATTATCACAAGTGCTTGCTATAATATGGACAGTAAACGAAAAGAAAGACCCCAAGCGGAAAGCCATATAACGGCTTCCCCAAAACCAAGAAAGGTCGTGAGCATATGAAATCATCAAGGTATTTCGCACTTGTTCTTGCTGCTGTGGTGGCAGCATCATCAACCGGCTGTTCAAGCGGTAACAATTCTTCGGAGAGCACATCATCAACGGTAGAGGTTTCGGGTACTTCCGGCAGTTCTGCCGAGGCAAGCACCCCTGACACAGCAGAGGAAACAAAGCAGTCTGAATCTTACAAAACGGTCAAGGTCACTGAGATTTCCGGCGATACGATAACCGGCGATGTCGGCGAAATAGTATCCGGCGGTAATGGCGGCACACCTCCCGAAATGCCGAGCGGCGAGAGCGGAAATGCACCCGGCGGCGATGGCGGCACACCTCCCGAAATGCCGAGCGGCGAGTCCGGAAATGCGCCCGGCGGCGATGGCGGCACACCTCCCGAAATGCCGAGCGGCGAGAGCGGAAATGCACCCGGCGGCGATGGCGGCACACCTCCCGAAATGCCAAGCGGCGAGAGCGGAAATGCACCCGGCGGTAATGGCGGTACACCTCCTGAAAAGCCGGACGGCAGCGATTCAGGCAGTGCACCAGACGGAATGGGCGGAAGCAGCTTCCAGTCTGACGGAACTACCCTGACATTCAAGCTGACTGACAGCACCCAAATAACTCTGGAATTTCTGCAGGGCAGCAGCGAGGGTACTGCGGACGATATCGCAGTAGGCAGCGTGCTTGCCGTAACGCTTGACGACGATGGGAATGCGCTCACCGTGCTCGTGAAGAACATGAGCGCAGGCAGCGGCTTCGGCGGCAGCAGCGAGGTAACTAACGGCACAGCAGCCAACACCATTTCCGAGAATACCAACGAGAGCGACACTGAGTATATGTCTATCGGCGATGATGAGAACTCACTGCGTGTTGACGGCGTGGAAGCAGTCCTCACCAACATAACCGTGAATAAGAACGGCGGCGATTCCTCAAACACCGAAAACGGCGATTTTTACGGTCAGAACGCAGGTCTGCTGGCACTTAACGGCGCTTCTGTGACGATTACCGATTCGACGTTCAACACCAGCGCAGTAAACGGCAATGCGGTATTCAGCTACGGCGAGGGCACGGTGGTGAATATCTCGAACAGCAAGATACGCACGACCGAGCGCAATTCCGGCGGAATCCAGACCACGGGCGGCGGCACGATGAACGCCACCGATCTTGACGTGGAAACTCAGGGCAATTCCTCTGCGGCGATACGCACTGACAGGGGCGGCGGAACAGTCACGGTAAACGGCGGAAGCTACGTGACCAACGGCACGGGCAGTCCGGCTATCTACTGCACGGCGGACATCACAGCAAGCAATGCAACGCTCACCGCTAACGAAAGCGAGGGCGTAGTTGTCGAGGGCAAGAACAGCGTAACTCTCAACGACTGCACCACTACCGGAAACATGAGCGGAACATATAACGGTGATTCTGACGAGAATATCCACACGATAATGATCTATCAGAGTATGTCGGGCGACGCAGCGGTCGGCGAGGCGCATTTCTCAGCGACAGGCGGAAGCATTACCGGGCTTGCGGGCGATATGTTCTACGTCACGAACACCGACTGCACGATAGCACTCAGCAATGTTGAGTTCACGCTGGCGAACGACACGTTCCTGCGCATAGAGGGCAATTCCTCGTCAAGGGGCTGGGGCACTCAGGGCGCTAACGGCGGCGACGTAGTACTGACTGCAGACAGCCAGACTATCGAGGGCAACATACTGGTGGACAGCATTTCCAGCCTTGATATGACGATGACCTCGTCCAGCTTTACCGGAGCGGTAAACCCTGACGGAGAGGACGGCACAGTCAAGGTGACCATGGACGCCGATTCCACTTGGACGCTGACGGCGGACAGCTATATCACTGAGTTCAGCGGCGATGTTTCGCAGATAGTGACTAACGGATATACGCTGTATGTGAACGGTCAGGCAGTTACAGACTGACAATAAGCCCTCATCTTCGTTGCCAGTCCAGAAATAAACTTAGGGGCAGCCATTCGCTGCCCCTAAAGTTATTGAAATCGTCTTAATTATTCGGGAACGCCCTCAGACCGCAGTCTGGGTCATCTTGTCGATAAAGTCCTTATCCCTAAGCGGTCTGCCGTTGAATATACCCTCGATGAGGTCAACGTCAAAGCCGCTGAGTGCCGTAAGGTCTTTGGGACTGTCTATGTCCTTGGCGCAGACGGCTATGCGCTTTTCCCTTGCGAGCTTTATCAGCGATTTGACGAACGATGTTGAAATGCTGTCGCCAGAAAGCCTGGAAGCCTTTATTTTCAGCGTTTTTACTGCGGGATTATCGAGCGGGGCGGCTGTGAAGTAGCCCGCGCCGGTGTCGTCTGCGATTACGTTCACGCCCATATCTGAAAGCTGCTGCAGGTAGACTGAGCCGTTGGTGAGCGTGCCGTCGCTTTCGCAGACTGCAACGCTGACAGCGCTCGGCGGCAGTGAGTATTCAAGCAGGGTGCTTTGCAGCACATCGACTGAAACATCGCTGCTCAGGATATTTTCGGGTATCTTGAAGCTTACCCTGAAATCGGGGAAGCCCTTTTCCCTGACGGAAGCGCAGAAATCGCATATCAGGTCGCAGGCGTAGCTGTAAAGCTGCTTTGACAGGCCAAGTTGATCGATTATCGGCAGGAATCTGTCACGGGGGACGGTCATATCGTCGTTGCCCCAGAACAGCGTCGCTTCGCAGCAGTGGAGTGCGCCGCTGTGCATTTCAAGCACCGGCTGGTATAGGTAATAGAAGCCCTTGAAGCCGTTTTCGGCTGCGTCTGTTATAAGCTTCTTGACCATTTTGTTGTCGGTCAGGCTGTCCTCAAGCCCCTCTGAGTAGCACACGGCGTCCTCGCAGCGGCATTCCTTTGCAAGCCGCAGAGTGTGCGTTGCAGCATTCACGCAGTTCTGGATAGTTTCTGCGTCGTTGGGGAATATCGTCACTCCGGCGTAAACTCTTATGTGATGCTCGTTGTCGTGCAGATACCACGGTGAGCGGAATTTGGTCAGCACCGCCTGCGCAAACTGCCTTGCTTCCTCACGGTGCATTCCGGGCAGGGTGATAAACAGAATATCGCTGGAGAAGCGGTACACCTTTTTCGTCGAACTGCATGGCAGTGCGAGGATATATTCAGCGCAGCTTTTGAGGATATCGTCTGAGTATTCCCAGCCGTATATCTCGGAAATGCTTTTCAGGTTGGAGAACTCTGCCGCTATCACTGCGCCGCTGTGTCCTGCGGCGACTTCTTCCGCGAAATCACGCTCAAACATACTGCGGTTGGGGATATTGGTGGATATATCGTAGTATGCAAGCCTTTCAAGCTTTGCACGTGAATTGCGTATCTCCTCCTCCATGAAAAGCTTGTATATAACGGTAGACAGAAGCTGAGTAAGGCTTTTCAGCAGGGTGCGCTCACGGCTGGTCCATTCTCTGTCGGGGGTCTTGGCAGTGAAAAGCAGTACGCCCCTGTTGGTCCCTTGGTCGTAGGTACGTGCAAGCACGCAGCTGAGGTTCCTGCCGTCGCAGTCTGCGCCGATGGAGCGGCGGTCAGTGCATACGATACCGCTGTAGTCGAGCTCTTCCTTTATTTCGGGTTTGCAGCAGACATTCACGGCGATAGGCAGCACCATTCCTGAGCGGTCGAGCCTGTACGCCTTGGGCGGCGTCTGGCCGTCTATGCAGTATTCTATCTCGGTCAGCCCGAAATGCTCGCAGACGAGCAGTATTATGTTGCGGATAGCGGTCTTGGTATCCGGACTTTGCAGGAATATCGAATATACGCCGTTCACGAGTATCTGGTCCTCGAAGTTCTGACCGAGAAGCTTGTTGGCGTGCTGAGATGTTTCCATCTCATCGACAAGTGCGACATATGAATTTGCAACGCCTGACACGGTATGCGCCATGGTTTCGAGAAGCTGCGCATTTCCGTCCACAAGCTGCTGGTCGTTGCCGGTGATTATCCAGCTTCCGATAGTCTGGTGGCGCACACGGATATTCTTTTTGCGCTGGTAGTCCATTTTGTTGAGGTTCAGATGTTTGTCCTGACCCTTTGCGGCTATGATATTGCCGTCGTTGTCGATTATTGCGGAAAACAGACCCGCGGTCTGCGAGAAAGGCTGCTGGATACGCACGAGATAATCCTCTCCGAGGATATCACGGAGGGTGTAGGTACTCTGGTCGCTGAGCCTCACGTTGTGCTTGCTGCGGTAGCGGCGCATTACAACGTCCTCGCCCTCGCAGTCGAGGTAATCTGTGACGTTGAACATCATACCTTCTGCGTAGGTGAGCGGAGTGCTGTCGCGGCGGGCTTTTCCGGTTATGTAGAACCACTGGTATTCGCCGCCGTTTTTCAGGCGTGCGTGTACCTTGATATCGTTTGATGTGCCTGCGATGAGCTGGCTTATCACCTCACAGAACGGCTGATAGTCGTCGGGGTGGATAGTTTCGCTCATCAGTATCGTGTCGCCGGTGCTGCCAAGTGGGCATGAGCCGGCGAGAATGAATGCGGGGAATCCCTGACGGAAGCTCATGGAGTAAGCAATGCTGCCGCTGTTCTCGACTGCGCTGAACAGCGTTTTGCCGTTGTCTGCGATGGGAGCGTTCAATGCGGGCAGCGTATCGGCTGCAAATTCGGGAGCTGTGCCAGTTTTTCCGGTATCTTTCACTGATGATCACCTCATCTGTATCATGTGTTAATATTTTGTCAAATGAGATCTGCTATTATGCAACGCTCGTTTTCTTATATATTCATTTTACCATAAAATTTTCAACATTTCAAGTGCTTTTTTGTGATTTTCTGATTATTTCACATACTTTTCACCTAATTAAAGCGGTAGAATCTCCGTGAAGTAAATTAGGTTACAACAACATAAGCCGGACGTACACTCCATTTAGAAGCTGCGTCCGGCTTTTGCTGACTGCACATATAAGCATATGCTGTTATTCCGGAGAATATGCTCCGATGAATCTCATGTCGCTGTCAAAAAGATACAGCAGGTCGTCTGTCAGGCTCACATTATAGGTCTTACAGTTAACGGTGTTTGTTACCGGAATAAGATCATAGCCCGAACAGCCCACAGGCGAAGTCACGCTGCTGTCAAGCCGGTAGACGGTGTTGTTGAATATAAGACCATCATTCCAGACAGATATTATCTCAGTCGTTGTTTCATCGGCAATGTCATTATCGAATCCGCCCTCTGAGGGGTTGCGGCTATTGTCTGTTTCCTCGCTGTCATTAGAGTACTCGCCGGTTTCTTCCGACGCATCGAATGTTTCACCTGTCCAGTCCTCTATCGTCATATCCTCTTCCGATTCCGACGAATGGAATGAGTTGTCTGGCTGATCGTCGTTTATATCCTCGTCCATAGCCTCGTCGGAGTATACATCGTCCTCAAGCGTGCCGAGAATATCGGGCGAAGTGATGCTGTCTATCGCCGCTTCCGTATCCTCGTCGGCGTTCTCTGCGCAGTCCTCGGATTCATCGGCATTGTCGTATGAGTATTCCGGTTCGCCGGCGTCGATAGTGCCCTGAGGTGAGCCGTCAAGCGACCAGTTAGGGAACAGGTTCTTGTCAGTGTCTGCGCTGCTGTCGAGAATTGCGTTATCTGCGCCTGTACTGCCGTTATATACTCCACCGGCTGATTCAGCGCTTGTTGTCGCCGCAGTATCAGCGGCGGTTTCAGCCATGGAGATACTGCTTGTATCGGTGATAGAGCCGGAGTTCTTGAATAAAGGAAGCAGGGTGAAAGCGGACACTGTGACGACTGCGCAGGCTGCAACAGCACCGCCGATGTATGCTATCCTTTTCAGCGGGAGCGGCTTTTTGTGCTCCTGCTCGGTGACTGGGGAATCCTGCTCGCTTTCAAGCTGAGCCTTTATTGCGGCTTTCATGCGGTCCATTGCTTCTCTGTCGGGGGAAATGCTCTCCGCTGACTTTTTATATTCGTCCCTGAAGTTCATCAGAATTCCACCTCCCCTGAGTTTTCTGCAAATTCGCTGAGCAACGGCTTTAGCAGCTTTCGTGCACGGCTCAGCTGTGATTTCACGGTGGATTCGCCCGTTCCGAGTGCGCTGCTTATCTGTGCGACTGACATATCCTCGAAATAAAACAGGTGTATCACCGTTCGATATTTTTCGGGCAGCTTCATCACTGCGTTCATCACAGCGACCTTACGCTCCGTCTTTTCGTAATGTTCCTCGCAGTCGGACACCGGCATACCGTCGGCGCTGTCCGAGCCGTCTGTGTTTTCGACGAGTTCCTCGGTGCTGCGGTGTCGGTTCCATGCAGAGCCGGCAACGTTTTTGGCGCAGTTCACCGCACACCGGATAAGCCACGCTTTCCGGTGCTCCTCGTCATTGTATGTTGCGCCGGTGCGGAAGTACCTCAGAAACACGTCCTGAGTGACGTCCTCGGCGTCGCTTCTGTTTGCCAGCCGTGCGAAAGCTATCCTATACACCATCGGCATATAGTACTCCATTACCTCGTCAAAGCTTTCCACAGTGCAGAGCGATAATGTGTCCATATCTTTTCTCCGTCGGAATACGGGGCGGGTCACGCTCCGTATGAATTCATATATAAAACCGGGCAGGTATCAAAAAGGTTGCAAAAAAATTTGTGGGTCACTTGCGGAACGCCGTTCTTCCCTTTATTACAGTGAGTTCCGGCGTTGACATCATATCCAGCGGGTCGCCGGAAAACAGCGTGAAGTCGGCGTCCTTGCCGCATTCTATCGTGCCGATCCTGTCGGCAACACCGAGCGTTTCTGCGGCGTTTACCGTGATACAGCGCAGCGCTTCCTCACGGGACAGCCCGCCCCTGACTGCAAGCGCAGCGGTGAGCGGCAGATACTGTATCGGGGTTTCCGGGTGGTCGGTGCACAGCGCAAATTTCAGTCCCTGACTTGCAAGCGCCGCTGGGGTGGATATATCGTGATGTGCAAGTTCCGGCTTTCCACGGTCGCCGAAGATAGGGCCTAGGGTAATTGCAGGCTTGTCCTGCGCCAGTTCCTCTGAAATAAGCGCGCCGTCCGTGCAGTGTATCAGCACATAGTCAAGCCCGAACTCCTTTGAAATGCGTATCGCAGTGAATATGTCGTCGGCACGGTGGCAGTGAAAATGCGCTTTCAGCGGCTTTTCGGGGTCGAACAGCGGAAGCAGTGCTTCGCATTTCATATCAAGCTCAGGCAGCGATATTTCGTCGTCAGTGCCTTTCAGCCTGTGGTATTCCGCAAGGTCGTCACGGTAGCGGCGCGCCTTGATCAGCTGTTCCCTGATTATTGCCGCAGTAGCCATGCGTGTGACGGGAGTTTCGTCACGGTCGTTGTAGGTGTTTTTGGGGTTCTCGCCAAGCGCAAATTTTATCGCAGCGGGCGACTGGACGATAAGGTCGTCAACACGCTTGCTGCCCCATGTTTTCATTATAATGAAAGAACCGCCGATGGGGTTCGCACTGCCGACTCCTGTGCACACTGAGGTCACTCCCGCTGATATGGCGTCCTCAAAGCACCTGTCCATAGGGTTCACGCTGTCTATTGCACGCAGGTGCGGGGTGGAGGGGTCGGTGTCCTCGTTGCCGTCCTCGCCCTCAAAGCACAGGGCGTCGTTCCACATACCAATATGGCAGTGTGCGTCGATGAAGCCGGGGTACATGGTGAGCCCCTTGCCGTCCGTCACTTCCTCGCCGGAACGCTCGCAGTATTCGCTCATATCGCCTATTTCGGTGAATATGCCGTCCTCGCAGCGCACAAAGCCGCAGTCGAAGTCCTGTGCCGCCATAGTTTTTATTTTTACGTTGATGATTACCATTTGTTGCCCTTTCAGAAAAATTTCCGCCGCCGGAACAGAATACCGGCAGCGGTATTGCATTTTATAAGTGACCGTTATTCTCGAAACACCTGACCAGCTTTGCTATCTCACGGCAGATTATCGTGTCACGGGCATTGCCGTTCACCATTGCCATGCTGTTGCGGCGGTATATCTCTGCTCTTGCGTCGTATATCTGCCGAAGCTGTTCGGGGGTGTTGTTCACCACGAGCGGACGATTGGAGTCGTTCTTTATGCGGCTGTAGCAGATATCGAACGGTACGTTTATGTATACGGAAAGACCGCTCTGCCGTGCAAATTCCGCCGTATTGTCGTTTATCAGCGCACCGCCGCCAGTCGCCACGATATACCCGCCGCTGAGCTGGCGTATATACTTCGCTTCAAGTTCACGGAAATGCGGCTCGCCGTACTGCGAAAATATCTCAGGGATAGTCATGCGTTCCTTTTCCACGATGTAGCGGTCGAGGTCCACAAGTTCACGGTCAAGTTCTGCGGAAAGAAGCCGCCCGATGTGGCTTTTTCCGCAGCCCATGAAGCCGCAGAGATACACGGAAGCCGTCATATAAGGTCCTCCATATCCGAAATTATCTTTTCGATATCCTCCGTCTTATAGGAAGCGCCGTCCCATATCTCATGCGCAGCGACTGCCTGCAGCACCAGCATAGCCATTCCGGTCACAGCCTTTGCGCCCATTTCACGCGCGGTCTTTGCAAGCAGCGTTACCTTTGGGTTGTAAACGGCGTCGAATACGTACTTTACGCCCTCAAGCACTGCGGGAGTGCAGGGCATTCTGTCCGTTTTGGGGTACATTCCGACCGGGCAGGCGTTTATCAGCAAGTCATAACTCTGACCCTCCGGCAGGTCGCAGCGGTCGAGCGAAGCGCCGCTGATGAATGCCACCTGAACCTTTGCGTCGGGCTTCAGCGCCTTTATTTCCCTGACTACTTCCGAAGCGAGGTTTTCGTCTGAGCGCAGAGCGGCTATAGTCAAGTCGCCGCCCTCAAGAGCGGTTTCAATAGCCATCATTCTGCCAACGCCGCCGCAGCCGATAAGCAGCACACGGGAACTGAGCGAAGCCCCCATCGCAGTAATAGACTTGGTGAATCCGATAACGTCGGTGTTGTATCCGACCTTTTCAGCGCCGTTCTTTACGCAGTTCACGGAGCGGTAGCGCTGTGCGCCTGCGTCAAGTCTGTCGCAGAAGTCGATGATGGACACCTTGTGCGGTATCGTGATATTGAAGCCGTCCAGCGTGGACAGGAAATCGAATTTCCCCTGAAGCTGCTCCGGCGGGATATCGTACATCTGATAGTCCACGGTTTCACCGTCCAGTGCGAACAGCGCAGCGTGTATCTGTGGGGAGAGGGAGTGTCCGAGGGGGTGACCTAAAATTCCGAATTTACGCATGATATCACTCAGCCTTTCAGAGCGGACAGCGCTTTTTCAAGCGTTTCCGCATTTTCAATGTGCATTGCGTTTGCGCTGCGGTCGGTCTTTTTCACAAGACCGGTCAACACCTTGCCGGGGCCGAGTTCGACATACGCTTCGATGCCGTCTGCGTTCATTGCAGCCATCTCCTCGACGAATCTGACGGGTGAGCAGATATGCGCTGCAAGGTATGCGGGCATATCTGAGAAGTCCTCAAGCTTCCTGCCATACAGGTTGGAATAGAAATCGCAGGTGGGTGTGCCGAAGCTGAATCCGCTTATTTCGGACTTGAATCTTTCTGCTGCGCTTTCCATGAGTTTGGTATGGAATGCGGCGGAAACGGCAAGCTTCACGGCACGCTTTCCAAGTTCAGCAAACTTAGCTACTGCCTCGTCAACTGCAGCGGATTCGCCGGCGATAACGGTCTGCTGCGGGCTGTTGTAGTTAGCCGGCGCACAGAAGCCGTTTACCTCGGAGCATACCTTTTCGATAGTTTCATTGTCGCTGCCGATTATCGCAGCCATAGAGCCGCCGGTAGCTTCGGCGGCGTCAGCCATTGCTGCGCTGCGCAGCTTTATAGCTTTGAATGCGTCCTCCATGCCGAGCATACCCGAAGCGTACATTGCAGCATACTCGCCGAGGGAGTGCCCTGCGACCGCTGCGTTGTCGATACCGTTTTCGCGGGCTGCAGCGAGTGCGAGCATTGACGTGGTGAATATTGCGGGCTGGGACAGGCGGGTCTGTGAAAGTTCTTCGGGGGTGGAATCGGTCAGCTTCTTCATCAGGTCGAAGCCCATGATATCCGAGCCGCATTCAAGTATCTGCTTTGCCGCAGAGGACTTCTGGGCGAGTTCTGCGCCCATTCCGGGGTACTGCGAGCCTTGTCCGGAAAATAAAAATACTGTTTTCATTAATTAATCCTCCAAGTATATTCAGGCTGGTGAGAAGCCCTCAGATTCTAGGAACCAATCTGACGACTAGGCTATGTTATGTTGCCTTTAGTTGCCCGACATCGTGTCGGGCTTTGGGGCAACGGCACAAGCGTCCTGCTTGTGCCTGTCGTTAGATTGGTGACGACGAAGATGAGGGTTTCTCGCCAGACTGTTATATTTCTGCTTCTGCGTGGCGTGTAACGTGACAGCCTATATTTATTGCGACAGGCAGTCCTGCGATATGCGTCGCATATTTCTCGATATTCACATAAAGTGCGGTGACTGTGCCGCCGAAGCCCTGAGAGCCTATGCCGAGGTGGTTTATGCTGTCCAGCATCTGCTGTTCCAGCTCGGCGTATACCGGGTCGGGATTGCGCTTTGCGAGGTCGCGGCAGAGCGCCTTTTTCGCCAGATATGCGCAGTATTCAAAATCGCCGCCTATGCCTACTCCCACCACGATGGGCGGGCAGGGATTGCTGCCGGCAAGGCTGACGCATTCTGTCACGAAATCGACTATATCCTGCTTTGAAGCGGAGGGCGTGAACATCTTCATGCGGCTCATGTTCTCGCTGCCGAACCCCTTTGGCGCAGCCATCAGGCGTATTTTGTCGCCGGGAACGATACGGGTGTGTATCACGGCGGGAGTATTGTTGTTGGTGTTTTTGCGCTCTAGCGGGTCGCCGACGATGGACAGCCTGAGCCTGCCGTTCACATAGCCCTGTGCCACGCCCGCATTCACTGCGTCCTCAAAGGGCTCGCCTGTGATGTGCACCTGTTGGCCTATCTCGGCAAAAATTACCGCCATTCCGGTGTCCTGACAAATCGGCACGCCGAGTTCTGCGGCGCAGTCGATGTTGCTGACGATATCGGAGAGCACGCTGCGGCACAGCGGGCTTTTTTCCTTTTCCATGCTGTCTGTTATGCACTCTTTCATGCCGCACGGCAGGTGCAGATTCGCCTGCTCGCACAGACGGGCGACCGTTTCGGTGATGAGTGAAGCTGGAATTTCTCGCATTGTCTGTAATTCCTTTCTTGTATTGTATGATACCCCTAAATATATTCGCTGATGGCAGCCGCTGAAAGCGCACTTCCGAGGGCTTTATGCCGTGCAGCCGCCGATTTGGGCTGAATATAAGAGGTTCACTGAAAAAACTGTTGACAAATCCGCTGTAATGGGGTAAAATAAAGTATGGTATGTCATTGACTGCCCCGGCAGCCATGAGCGGAACATCATATTTATTATACTATATATTGCAAAGAAAATCAAGGAGAATTTTTAATGAGCGGAATTGAGATATTGGGAACTGGCAGCTATGTTCCGGAATTTGTTGCGGATAACAATAAATTCTCTGAATTTCTGGACACATCAGACGAGTGGATAACACCCCGCACAGGTATAAAGCAGCGGCATATCCTGACCGACAAGCCCGGATACTACATGGGTATTCAGGCGGCTGAGGCTGCGCTTGCAGACGCCGGCGTAAAGCCTGAGGATATCGACCTTGTGCTGGTTTCCACCTGCACGCCGGATTTCTTCTATCCCTCTACCGCCTGCCTTATCCAGAAGAAGATAGGCGCAGTCAATGCGGCGGCTTTCGATGTGAACAGCGCCTGCACTGGCTTCATCACCGCCACCGACATTGCTCAGAAATATCTTCAGACCGGACACTATAAGACGATACTTATCGTTGCCTGCGAGCGGCTTTCGGGTCAGCTTGACTACACCGACCGTTCGATGTGCATACTATTCGGTGACGCAGCGGGCGCAATGGTCTGCAGACGCTCAGAGAAGCCGTTCTATTCAATGCTGGGCGCAGACGGCGATGAGTTCGAGGCTCTTTACTGCAAGATAAACTACGACCCCAACTGCCCGTTTTATAACGAAGCAGAAAGCACCGCTGAACCGTGGGACGCAATGTTCGACACGCCGTCCAAGAGAAAGTTCCTGCAGAGCGACGGCCATGCGGTATATAAGTTTGCGGTGAACGCTATGGCAAAGGCTGTCCGCAATGTTGCGGAGCAGGGCGGCTATGAACTTTCCGACCTTGATATAGTTATCCCGCATCAGGCAAATCTCAGGATAATCAAAAAAGCGACTGAACTTCTGGGTATTTCAGAAGATAAGGTATATACTAACATTGAAAGAATGGGCAATGTTTCCAGCGCCTGCATTCCCGTGTGCCTTGACGAACTGAGGAAGCAGGGCAGAGTGAAGCCCGGTCAGAAGATATGCTTCGTGGGCTTCGGCGCAGGGCTTACTTACGGCGCGCTTATATTTGAAACATGATACTTTGACGACATAAAACGAAAGGAACCAGTAAAAATGGAAAAAACGGCATTGATAACCGGCTCCAGCCGAGGGATAGGAGCAGCGATAGCAAAAAGACTTGCAAAGGACGGCTATAACATCGTGATAAACGATGTAAGTCAGGAGATACTCGACACTGCAGGCGCACAGGTGGCAGAGGAATGCCGCAGCCTTGGCGTGAACGCTGAATGCTATGCGGCGGACGTTTCCGACTATGCGCAGTGCGAGCAGATGGTGAAGTGGGTCAAGGAGAAATTCGGCACCATCGACGTGCTGGTCAACAATGCGGGTATCACACGCGACGGTCTGATGGCGCAGATGAGCGAGGAAACCTACGACCTTGTTATCCGTGTAAACCAGAAGTCTGTGTTCAACATGACAAAGCTGGTCGGAAAGCAGATGATACGTCAGCGCAGCGGCAGGATAGTGAATCTTGCTTCCGTGGCAGGACTTTACGGCAACCCCGGTCAGATGAATTATTCCGCTTCAAAGGGCGCAATAATCGCAATGACAAAGACGACCGCCAAGGAACTTGGCAGCCGTGGCATAACCTGCAATGCGGTCGCACCGGGCTTTATCCAGACACCTATGACCGACAAACTCACTGACGAGCAGCGTGCTGCAATGCTGGCGCAGATAGCCATGAAGCGTTACGGTCAGCCTGAGGAGATAGCAGGCGTTGTATCGTTCCTGTGCAGCCCTGATTCATCATACGTTACAGGTCAGATAATCGAGATAAGCGGCGGACTCAGTATGTGACCGCATTACCGGACAAACAGACAGCCTCCTGCCGGTGCAGGGAGCGAGTGATAAACTACAAATATAGAAATATGTTGGAGGAACAACGTTTAATGGAAAGACGAGTTGTTATTACCGGACTTGGCGCAGTCACCCCATGCGGTAACTCGCCGGAGGAACTGTGGAACAGCCTTATGGCGGGAAAGCACGGCTTTGAACTTGCTCCGTGGTTTCCTGATCAGGAGCCGGAGAGCCTTTCGGTCGTTGCAAAGGTCAAGAACTTCGACCCGTCAGAGTATTTTGACAAGAAAGAACTGCGCCGCAATGACGTCATAGTTCAGTATGCGGTATACTGCGCAATGCAGGCGTTAAAGGACGCAGGCACAGACCTGAAGGATATCGACCCGTATCGTGTGGGTGTGGTTATCGGCAGCGGTATCGGCGGTATCCATACCACCGAGGAGGAACTTCTTAGCTACCACAACAAGGGCAACAAGCGCGTCGGCGTATTCACCATCACGAAGATGATAGGAAACATGGCTGCAGGCGTAGTCGCTATCCGCACCGGCTTCAAGGGCACGAATTTCTGCGTGACCACCGCCTGCGCAAGCGGTACGCAGTCTATAGGCGAAGCGTTCAGGGCGATAAAGCACGGCTACCTTGACGCTGCGATCGCCGGCGGCACTGAGCACAGCGATATTGGCTTCTGCTATGCCGCATTCAATAATATGCACGCTGTGACACGCTCCACTGATGTGGACAGGGCTTCTATCCCGTTTGACGCAGAGCGCAGCGGCTTTGTGCTGGGCGACGGCTGCGGCCTGCTGGTGCTTGAAGAATACGAGCACGCAAAGGCAAGGGGTGCGAAGATATACGCAGAAGTGTGCGGTTATGGCAGCACCTGCGACGCATATCATGAAACAAGCCCGGACCCCGACGGCAAGGGCGGCGCAATGGCAATGAAGTTCGCTTATCAGGAAGCAGGAATGAAGCCGGAGGACATCAACTATATCAATGCTCACGGCACTTCAACGTCAATGAACGACCGCACCGAAACGCTCGCCGTAAAGGAAGCGTTCGGAGCGCACGCAAAGGATATCGCCATCAACTCCACCAAGTCTATGACCGGACACCTGCTTGGTGCTGCGGGCGGCGTTGAGGCAGTCGTTACTGCGATGTCGATAAAGAACAGCAAGGTGCACATGACGCTCGGCTACAAGACGCCCGACCACGAATGCGACCTTGACTACGTTACCGAGGGCGCAAGGGACATGAAGATCACCGGCGCACTGAGCAATTCACTGGGCTTCGGCGGACATAACGGCTGTATTTGTATGCGACCCGTTGAGGATTGACCCCGGAAAGGAGAGCCAATATGACAAACAAGACTAACATATCCAGCCCCATAGAGGACACCGTTGAGTGCATTGAAGCACTGGCTGAGATAGTAAAGAAAAACGACCTCGGAAAGATCAAAATAAGCACCGAGGATATAGAAATAGTGATCGAGGGCAAACGCTGCCCGCCGCCTATGCCTCCCATGCAGCCTGCTGCGGCAGCCGCTGTTGCAGTGGCTCCGGCAGTGGTTCAGGAGGCTTCTGAGGAAGCGCCTGTATCCGGCAATGTGATCACTTCGCCGATAGTCGGCACGTTCTACGCTGCGCCCTCGCCTGAAAAGCCGGCGTTCGTTAAGGTCGGCGATACCGTGAATGCAGGCGACGTCGTGTGCATTATCGAGAGCATGAAGCTGATGAATGAGATAAACAGCGAATTCAGCGGCAGAGTCGCTGAAATATACGCAAAGGACGGTCAGCCTGTGGAATTCGGTCAGAAGCTGATGAGGATCGAATAAGGAGATAGAAATGACGCTTGATATTGAACAGATAAAGGAAATAATCCCGCACCGTGACCCGTTCCTGCTTATCGACGAGGTAACCGAACTCGAACCGGGCGTGAGCGTTACTGCGAAAAAGTACCTGAAGCCTGACGAATACTGGTTCAAGGGGCATTTCCCCGGACAGCCGGTGCAGCCGGGCGTCCTGATGATAGAAATGCTGGCTCAGGCGGGCGCAGTGTGTGCGCTCTCTCTGCCGGAGAACAAGGGCAAGATAGCTTTCTTCGCGGGCATAGACAAGGCTCGCTTCCGCGGGAATGTGCTTCCGGGCGATACGCTTGAACTTCATGTCACCATGACAAAGAAGAAAGGTCCGATAGGCTTCGGCGACGCCATTGCCACGGTCAATGGAAAAAAGGTGGTCACAGCGGAGATATCCTTCGCACTGGCAGACCCCGCACCCAAGGCGGAATAAAGGCAGCACCGCAAGTCGGTATGCGTTATTATTGATATCTGGAGCTGACAGAATGTTTAACAAGATACTTATTGCAAACCGGGGCGAGATAGCTATTCGTATCATGCGTGCCTGCCGTGAACTTGGAATAAAGACGGTCGCCGTCTATTCCGAGGCTGACCGCTCGGCGCTCCATGCGCAGATAGCTGATGAAGCCGTTTGCATAGGTCCGGCTGCCTCAAAGGACAGCTACCTTAATACCAAGGCGATAATCGCCGCCTGCGAGATAACTCATGCGCAGGCAATACACCCCGGCTTCGGCTTTCTTTCTGAAAATGCGGATTTTGCACGGCTTTGCAGGACCTGCGGGATAACCTTTATCGGTCCGTCCCCTGAGGTCATGGACGCAATGGGCGACAAGGCTTCGGCGAAAAAGACCATGATGAGCGCAGGCGTGCCAGTCGTGCCCGGCTCTGACGGAATAGTCCCCACCATTGAGGAAGCCAAGCGCATTGCCGCTGAGATAGGCTATCCTGTGATGATAAAGGCGACTGCGGGCGGCGGCGGCAGAGGTATCCGCCTTGCCGAGCGTGAGGAGCAGCTGGAGCAGCAGTATACGGCGGCTCAGCAGGAGGCGCTCGCCTGCTTCGGCAACGGCGACGTATATATCGAAAAGTTCATTGTAGACCCACGCCATGTTGAAATACAGCTTCTTGCAGACGAGCACGGCAACGTCGTGCACCTCGGCGAGCGTGAATGCTCATTACAGCGTCACAATCAGAAGGTGCTGGAGGAAAGCCCCAGCCCTATCATGACCGAGGAACTGCGTGAGCGCATGGGCGGTGCGGCAGTGGCTGCGGCAAAGGTGAGCGGCTATCAGAATGCGGGCACGATAGAGTTCCTTGTTGACAGGGACAGGAATTTCTACTTCATGGAGATGAACACCCGTATTCAGGTAGAGCACCCGGTAACAGAACTTGTCACCGGCATTGACCTTGTAAAGGCACAGATACGCATTGCGGCGGGCGAAAAGCTGTGGTTCGGGCAGGAGGACGTAAAGCTGACCGGTCACGCCATTGAATGCCGCATAAATGCGGAGGACCCACGGCACAACTTCCGTCCTTGTCCGGGCAAGATAAAGTCGCTGCACGTTCCGGGCGGATTCGGCGTCAGAATAGACAGCGCTGTGTATGCAGGCTACCAGATACCGCCTTACTACGACAGCATGATAGCAAAGCTTCTGGTAAAGGCGCCTACACGTGAGGAAGCGATAATGAAGATGCGTGTGGCTCTTTCTGAAATGATAATCGAGGGCGTTGAAACGAACATTGATTTCCAGCTTTGTCTGCTGAAAGACGAAGATTTCGAGGCGGGCAATTTCGATATCGGTTTCCTGAACCGTAAAAACGTGATGGGGGAGTGAACTGAATGGCAATAGAGGATCTGTTCAAGATAGTCAAGGAGCGCTTCGTGGCTGACCAGCCCGCAGCACCCTCCGGCGGCAGCGATGTCGAGATACCGCAGGATCTGCTGTTCAAGTGCCCCCGCTGCGGCGCGGTTGTATATAACAAGGAATTTACGGCGGCGATGAAGGTGTGCCCCAAGTGCAATTATCACGCAAGGCTCACGTGGCAGGAGCGTCTGGAGCTTACCGCAGACAAGGACAGTTTTGTGGAACTTGACGCAGATATGAAGCCGCTGAATCCTATCTGCTTCCCGAAATACGAGGACAAGGTGGCAAGACTGCAGCAGCAGTGCGACATGAACGACGCAATAAAGACCGGAGTGTGCACGATACGAGGCTACAGAACGGTAATAGGGATAATGGATTCGCACTTCATGATGGCGAGCATGGGCAGCGTTGTCGGCGAGAAGATAACACGTGCGTTTGAATACGCCACGGAGCATGGACTTCCGGTAGTGATGTTCACGGCTTCGGGCGGCGCAAGAATGCAGGAGGGAATAATCTCGCTCATGCAGATGGCAAAGACGAGCGGCGCAGTCAAGCGTCACAGCGACGCAGGCGGGCTGTATATCGCAGTAATGACCGACCCCACGACGGGCGGCGTTATCGCTTCGTTTGCAAGCCTTGGCGACGTTATTCTTGCCGAGCCGAAAGTGCTTATCGGCTTTGCGGGCAGGCGTGTCATTCAGGACACCATACGCCAGCGGCTGCCTGACGACTTCCAGTCGGCTGAATTTCAAGAGGAATGCGGCTTTGTCGATATGATAGTAGACCGAGGGATAATGCGCAAGCGTATCTCTAATATTCTGAAGCTTCACGGCTTCCCGAAGGAGGCTTACAGGAGATGAGCGAACTTACAGCCTGCGAAAGGCTTGAGCTGATACGTCACAAGGACAGACCCACTGTCAACGACTACATACCGGCGATGTTCACCCGGTTCATGGAGTTCCACGGCGACAGGCTTTACGGCGACGACGCAGCGATAATCGGCGGCATAGGCTATCTAAGCGAAACGCCTGTGACGGTCATTGCGCAGGTCAAGGGCAGAAACCTTGAGGAGAACAAGCGCACGAATTTCTCAATGCCGCACCCGGAGGGCTACCGCAAGGCGCTTCGGCTTGCGAAGCAGGCGGAGAAATTCCACCGGCCGGTTATATGCCTTGTCGACACCCCAGGCGCATTCTGCGGAATAGAGGCTGAGCAGCGCGGACAGGGCGAGGCTATCGCACGCAATCTGTATGAGTTCATGACGCTGAAAACGCCCGTTATCTCCGTTATACTCGGCGAGGGAGGCTCAGGCGGCGCGCTTGCGCTTGCGGTATGCGACGAACTTGCCATGCTGGAAAATGCTCTGTATTCAGTAATTAGCCCGCGCGGAGCGGCGTCTATCCTCTGGAAAGACGGCACCAAGGAAAAGGAAGCGTGCGAAATGCTGAAGATAACCGCAGAACATCTGGTGAACTTCGGCGTATGCGATAAGATAATACCGGAGCCCACCGGCGGCGCACACATGAGCAAGGAGCAGACTGCGGACAACATCTATGAATATCTTGTGGACGCTGTTTTCCGGCTGAAAAACAAGGATATGCAGGAACTTCTGAACGCCCGTTATGATAAATTTAGAAAAATCGGTATGTTTTCAGAATAATTTTGTAGAAAATTCTTTGCAAAATTTTCATTTCGGGGCTTGATTATTTGTGAGGTATGATATATAATATATCATGAAATATTTCAGGAAGGCTCTATACAAACTGGAATGGACTTTCTGGATAAGCTGTAAATAATTTTATATTTGGAGGGTAAATACAATGGCAGTATTTGACAAGGTTAAGGAGCTTATTTCCGAGCAGCTCGACGTAAAGGCAGACGACATCACAGAGGCTTCCTCTATTCAGGACGATCTGGGCGCAGATTCTCTGGACGTTGTTGATCTGGTAATGGCTCTTGAGGACGAGTTCGAGGTTGAGATCCCTGAGGATCAGGTCGAGAACATCAAGACCGTTGGCGATATCGTAAAGTTCATTGAGGACAAGCAGTAATTTCGCACAAATATCGTAATTTCCCGCTGTACTGCAATAGGTTCAGCGGGATTTATCGAGCAAGGGTGCGAATAATGTCATAAGAAGTAAAATTTGGTCAACTTAGGAGGGTAATTATGTTTTGTTCAAAATGTGGTGCTTCTCTTACCGGACAGGAGGCGTTCTGCCCCAACTGCGGTACGGTAGTACTCAACAAGCAGCAGGGACAGCCTGCACAGAATGCTCAGCCGCAGTATCAGCAGACGCAGCAGCAGTATCAACAGCCTAACCAGCAATACCAGCAGCCTAATCAGCAGTACCAGCAGTCTGCGCCGAACGCTGGATATATGCCGAACTACGGCACACCTCAGGCGGGCGTTAATCCTAACACATGGGATGAGATAAAGCGCAACAACTGCATATACAACGAAAACGGCGTGCCTATGGGTATCGGCTGGCTCAAGTTTATTGTATACTTCCAGCTTTTTGCTTCTGCAGTATTAAGCTTAATTAATGGAATCGTGTTCATGAGCGGCGCATTGTATGGACCGCAGAGAGAGCGTGTTTACCAAATTTTCCCCAGTCTTCAGCCAATGGACGTGTGCATGGGTATCTATTCGATTATAATGGCTGCTCTGTGTGTTGTGGCAAGATTCCAACTGACAGGTCTTAAAAAGACAGGTCCGACAATGTACTATATAATATACATTTCAAATGTTGTTCTGTCGCTGATTTATGTGTTCGTTGTATATGGCGGTATACTGGGCGAATTAACCGCAGTACCGTCTTCGACTTTCACAAGCATTGCTTCCAGTGTTGCATTCTTTGTTATCAATATTCAATACTTCGGCAAGCGCAAGATCGTATTCAAGAACTGATATCGGTACATAAAGGAGGGGTCGCAGCACCCCTCTTTTTTATATATTGTGTTTTATTACATTAAATTATTAAAAACCTGTTGACATAAGCCATATAATCGTGTAAAATAAATATGTATTGTGCGCCTGAAAAAGCACATCTTAACGCTAAAGGAGCGCACCTGCACAGAAGCGTCGGGGAAGCATATCCCCGCAGAGAAAGGACACATTTTAATGGCAGTATTTGAATTTTCGCCGGAGCTTGCAGCCTTGAGCGAAAAGGCACTGGAGTTATGTCAGCCGCAGTTCGCTGAACTTGACAGAATGGCTGAATATAACGGGCAGCGGGTGCTTAAAGCATTCATCGACAACAAAATAAGCGATATCCATATGAAAGGCACGAACGGCTACGGCTACGGCGACGACGGCAGGGACAAGCTGGACGCAGTATTTGCGCAGATACTCGGCACTGAGGACGCACTGGTAAGGCATAACTTCGTCAACGGGACCCATGCGATAACCACTGCGCTGTTCGGCATACTTCGGCCGGGCGACCTGCTGCTTTCGGTTACCGGAGAGCCCTACGACACAATGCAGGGCGTTATTTCCGGAGAGGGCACAGGCTCGCTAAAGGATTTCGGCGTGCGGTTTGCTAAGGTAGATCTTTTGCCGGACGGCACTCCTGATTACGAGGGAATAAAGGCGCAGGCAAAGGACTGCCGAATGGCGTATATCCAGCGTTCAAGGGGATATTCGCTGCGCCCGTCCCTTACGATAGACGTTATAGGCAGGATATGTGAAGCAGTACGCAGCGTGAACGAAAGCTGCGTTATTCTCACCGACAATTGCTATGGCGAACTTGTAGAGGACAGAGAGCCTACCGCAGTAGGCTCGGATATCATTGTCGGCAGCTTGATAAAGAACCTCGGCGGCGGTATTGCGGAAACCGGAGGATACATTGCGGGCAGGGCTGACCTTGTGGAGCAGTGCGCATTCAGGCTGACTACACCCGGCACGGGCAAGGAGGTCGGCGCAAGCCTGAATCAGCTCAGGGGGCTGTATCTGGGTATATTCCATGCGCCGGAAGCGATATGCGCAGCACTGAAAACCTCTGTGTTTGCGGCGGCTTTATTCTCGCTGATGGGATACGAGGCATTCCCGAAATATAACGAGAAGCGCACGGATATCATCGAGGCGCTGAAGCTTGGCGGTGAAAAGCAGCTTATTGCATTCTGTCAGGGCATTCAGGCGGGTTCGCCGGTGGACAGCTTCGCTTCACCCGAACCGTGGGATATGCCGGGCTATGACAGTCAGGTCATAATGGCGGCGGGAGCGTTCACGATGGGCGCTTCGATAGAGCTTTCAGCGGACGCACCGCTCAGAGAGCCGTATGCGGTATGGCTGCAGGGCGGGCTTACATTCCCCACAGGAAAGGCCGGAATCATGACGGCGGCGCAGCATATGCTCGACAAGGGCCTGTGCAGCATTTGAGCAGCCCTATTGCGAAAGGATAAGTAAAATATGATAAAGAGCATGACAGGCTTCGGCAGAGGTCATAAAATATTGAATGGCAGGGATATCACCGTTGAGATTCGCGCGGTGAACCACAGATATTTTGAGTTCAATTCACGGCTGCCCCGCAGCATAGGCTTTGCGGAGGAGCGGCTGAAATTAATGCTGCAGGAGCATATCCACAGGGGCAAGGTCGAGGTATCAGTGCTTCTGAGCAGCGTGGAGCAGGCGGACGAGAAAATAATCATCAACAAGGAGATAGTCAGGGACTATGTAGAGGCTCTGCGCTCGGTGCAGGAGGAATTTTCACTAAAGGACGACCTGTCGCTGTCCGACATAATGAGAATGCCCGACGCATTCACCGTTGTAAAGACCGAAACAGACGAAGAGCAGCTCTGGCTGGATATAAAATCAACGGCTGAGGAAGCGATTGAGCATTTCCTTGCAATGCGCGAGGCAGAGGGCGAGCGCATGAAGCAGGATATCCTTTCACGGCTCACGACTATCGAGGGCTGGGTAGGAGAGATAGAGAAGGCTTCGCCGCAGCTTGTTGCGGACTACAGAAAGCGCCTGTATGACAAGATGAAGGACGTGCTTGAATCGGCGAACATCGACGAGTCGCGCATTCTGCTTGAAGCTGGCATATTCTCTGAAAAGACCGCAGTAGACGAGGAAACGGTGCGCCTGCACAGCCATATCGCACAGTTCCGCTCAATGCTTGAGGGCGGCGGTCAGGTGGGCAGAAAGCTTGATTTTCTGGTTCAGGAGATGAACAGGGAAACCAACACCATCGGCTCAAAGGTTCAGGACGTCAGGGTGACCGGAATAGTAGTCGATCAGAAAAGCGAGATAGAAAAGATACGAGAGCAGATACAGAATATAGAATGATATCCGGCTGAACCGGCGTGTTATCACATAACTTCAATGGCGCAGAATAGTGCATATTGCAGGAGCGCCATTACAGAGCGAGGAGCAGCTAATGAAAAAGCGTGGAAATGCTGCTGATGTCTTATATAATGTGCTGCGTATCAGTCTTATCGGGCTTATCGTATTCAACATCGTCAGTGCATATGTTGATAATGCGGACCCTGCAACTGTGGTGCTGTATGCTGACGATGTGTTTTCCAAGCCGCAGACCACGGCTTCCGAGCCGGAGAGCGTGCCGCCGGAGGAGAACGTTATATCTGAATCGGCGGCGGAAGCTGACAAGCAGGAAACAGCCGTCGGAGATACTCAGGCGGAAGAACCCGTGGAGAGCGTCAGCGAGCCTGCCGTGATATCGGCGGTCGTACAGTCGGAGCAGAATTACGCTCAGGCAGAGTCAACTGACGGTAACATCTCTGGAGAGCCGGACGGCGGGCTGATAAACATTAACACGGCTTCTGCTGAAAGGCTCACCAGCCTGAACGGCATAGGCGAGGTAAAGGCTGCGGCGATTGTCGAATACCGTCGAACACACGGCGGCTTTTCAAGCGTTGACGAACTTCTCAACGTAAAAGGAATAGGCGAAAAGACGCTAGAGAAGATACGAAGCAGAGTAACGGTCTGACGCAATGTATAAGGCACAGTATCACAACGGCTGAGAAATGGAATGCACCCTTTTGTCCGGCGGGATATATCATTCCGCAGTCACACATGAGGGTGCATTGTTGGATATAGGAGGAGCGCCATGTGTAAAAGCTGTGGTCAGCTTCATATTTACGAGAGATTCAGGTCCATGTCGCAGTATGCCCATGAGATAAGCAAAATCAGGGGGCTTGCGGACTGGGGGGATATCGAGGTGGAATATGCTGCGATACCTCTTTACGAAATAGACGGGGGATTCAGGGGTTACTGCAGGCATGAGATCAGGTGCGTGCACTGCGGCGCTAGATTTGCGGTCTGGGTGGATTCTTCGGCGGGAGCGGACGGCGCGGCTCTTTCCGGCGGGCTTTGCCTTATTGACTGAGTTGTGAAAAATGCCTTATAGGTATTGCAATTTACGAAAAAAAGTTGTATAATCAATACATGGGCGGCGGGGTCGTACAGCTGCCGCAGAATATTCCCGGCGGCAAGCTGCTGCCGGAGGAATCGGAGGACATACAAATGGCAGAGAATGAAGTACTTATCGAAACATCGGCAAGGCACGTTCATGTGACTCAGGAAACGCTGGAGGTGCTTTTTGGCGCAGGCGCAGTGCTCACAAAGAAGAAGGATCTTTCACAGCCCGGACAGTTCGCAAGCGAGCAGAGGGTGACTGTAGTAGGTCCGAAAAAGGAACTTGCAAACGTCAGCATATTAGGTCCGGTGCGCTCTGCAGATCAGGTGGAGCTTTCCGCTACTGACGCACGTTCCATCGGTCTTGGCATAGACATCAGGGAGAGCGGCGACATTGCGGGCACTCCGGGATGTACGCTGAGAGGTCCTGCAGGCGAGGTCACCATCAAGGAGGGCGTTATCGTGGCAAAGCGTCATATCCACCTCACCCCTGAAACCGCTGAGAAGCTCGGCGTAAAGAACAAGGATATCGTATGGGTAAAGACCAACACCAACGGCAGAAATGCGATACTCGGCGATGTTGTTATCAGAGTAAGCCCCAGCTTTGCTGACGCAATGCACATTGATACTGATGAATCAAACGCTATCAGCGCAGTTCCCGGACTTATGGGCACAATAATCAAATCTATCTGATGAAATATCCCCTGCCGGATTTTTTTCGGCGGGGGATAATGCTATAATATGGCGGCTTGCGATGCGTGTATGCCATCTGCGGCAAAATGCGCATGGATACGCCATAATGTGCCTGTCTGCAATCAAAATCTCCATTGACAGGGCGGACTGATTTTGTTATAATTTATATGGGGAACACTGGTCTTGACAGCGGTTTCTGTGTATGTTCTTTATGGCGAAATGACGTTTTTGACAAAAGAATATTATGTTATTATCAGAGAAAGGAGGAAATTATGGCTGTTCCAACAAAAGAAGAGCTTGCGGATAAGCAGCAAAGGGCAGCGGAATCGCATGAAATGTCCGATATACAGTTTTCGGCGCATATCACAGCCGAGTATATTGAGGGTCAGGAGTCAGCTGGCGACATTCCGCCCCAGTCCGACGACCTGATAAGACAGGCAGAGCGTGCGCAGGACGAGATCACCCGCCGTGACAGGGAGATACTGGACGCGCTTGATAAGGTTCTGCAGAAATCCGCCGCAGAACCCGCTCCCGTCCGTCAGAAAAGCAGCATTAAGCTTGGCAGACTGGCAGTCGGCACTATCAGGCGTGGGGCGGGGCTGGTATCGCTTGCGCTGTCGCTGATATTCTTAGGGATAGTTTCGGTGTGCGTTATGGCGTCCGGTACACCGGACAGGCTGCTCATTGCAAAGCTTGCGCCGCTCACGGCGGTGTTTGTGGGGGCTGAACTTCTGATAAGCTGGCTGGTATCCGGCAGGAAGCTGAGAGTGAATATCCCGTGTGTTTGTGTGACGGCGTTCATCACGATAGGAAGCTGCATTCTTGCCGCTTCGCTCAGCAGCACTGAAAAGCTGGTCATCGAGGAATACAACAGCAGAATGGTGTCTGCGGAGATATATGACGCAAGCTATTCCGCACTGCGGCATACCGCTGATATTTCAAAACTCACCGTTACTGCAGAACTTGACCCTGACAGCAAGGCAAGAAGCATTGACACGCTGTCCGCGGGAGATCATGTAAGGATCGACGCAGTGCTTGACGGCAGATATTCAACGCCGGCGGAATTTGCGGCAGACTGCGGACATATGATAAGGGTGTACAAAGATCTGGGCATACCGGTGGATACATTCTGCTTCAGCGCAGAAACAAGGCTGGCGGGATTTTTCCTGACTGTAGAGGGAAAATTTCAGCAGGATTTTTCAGACGAAAAACTGACCGAACTGGTCAACTACATTTATTATGAAGATTATGATTATATTCAGGATCTTGATGACATGACAGAGGAAACTTCAGAGTATATCATTGATTAAATGGAAAGGGAATAATCAAGTGTTAAACAAGGAACTTATTGATGAACTGGGAGGCTGCATTGCAAGGCAGTTTCCAGATGAGGGAGTATATCGCATTTCAAGAGTGGAGGAGTGGCTCTCCACAAACGGATACACCATGGATAAGCTGGGCGTTTCCGGATTCCACGAACTGATAAGGCAGGCGCCGGAACTGTTCGGCACACCGAGGTATAATGCGGCTTCGTATGTTATAGTGAAGCACTGGGAGGGCGACACCCAGACCAGCGGACACCCGGCTGACAACTTTTTTGGCAACAAGAATATAATGCTGAACGACGATATCATAGAGATGTCGCAGCAGTCGCTGTATGCGCTCACAAAGGTGCTTGGCGGAGGGCTTTCCGTTCAGGAGATGAAGCAGGAGATCTACGACAGCTTTGAGCGCGCCAAGGAGAACGACAAGCTGGAGTTCAGGAAAGAAACGAACAAGTACATATTCCCGATAGGATATTGCCTAGACGGCTATCTTGTCAACGGAATAATCACAAAAAACATTAGTCCCAGAGGAAAGAGCCTGTATTTTTCCTTTGAAAAGACCAATATCTTCACGCTGGGCGTTGAACCCAAACGCCGCCCCTCGGCAGAAGTCAGCCATGAGGTCAAGGAGAAAATATATAAGCTGCTCACGGCGGCGTTCCAGTTTGATGTAACGCTGCATATGGCGGCGATAAGCAAGCTGCTCACCGACCACGGTATCCATCACACGAATTACGGCTTCTATAAGATGAAAGAACTGCTGGCGGAGATGGAGTATCTGGAACTTTATGAGGTAATGCTCGGCGGAGTGCCCCAGACAATGGTGATAATACATAAGTCGGACAATTATCAGGCTGCTGAGTATTCCCCCGCACACCCGCAGTGGACAAGACCCGCAGAAAGCGAGCAGGATAAGGAGCAGAAAGCTATAAGACCTGCGCAGACCGCACAAAAGGAGAGCGACACGGACCAGATACCGAGCAGCAGGCTTGAGGAGTTCTGCAATCTGCCGCCAAAGCCGCTGATGATACTGGGACAATATATCGACAGGTGCGGGCTTCACCGTTCCATGGAGGAACTGAAGCAGGATCTGTCCGAGGACTTTGAACTGGCACGCAGCAAGGGCATAATACATTTCTTCGAGGGCAAAATGCTGTTCCCCTGCCGCTGGAAGCGTTCCGACGGCACGCAGGTGGAGATCACGCTCAAGCCATCGACCTACGACGGCAAGCCGTGGTTCCTGCATTTCGTGGACACTATCACAAGGGGCGTGATGCAGCGCACTGTTCAGCCGGGACGTTATCTGGAAGCGTTTGCATTTCTGGGAAGCTGGACATCGTTTTTATCAGAACTTGCTGAAAAGGCTCTGCCGGAAAAGTGGGATTTCTTGGGCTCATCAACTAAGGATTATCACATACTTATCCAGTATATCAAGTATACTTTCTATAGGCTGACAAAGGAAAACAAGATCTGCATTTCGGGCGACAGGCAGTTCGCCTGCTTCAATACGGGACTTGTTGACAAGCACTACGACGACATTTACGCCTGCTTTATTCCCAACGACCCCGATTGCGGAACGGAGTGGAAATTCACCGGCTTCTGCACGGCGGCTTCACGCACTCTCGGAAAGCAGGTAGTGAATTATTTCAGTCCGCTGCCGCAGCCGCCTGTATACTTCGAGCGTGGGGAACAGCTTTTCTTTGACTACAGACGTCAGCTTCTGACGGATTTTGACCACATAATCATCGACAACGTTGACCGTCTGCCGCTGCAGTTCCTGCGGGAACAGTGCACGGATATGGAAGATGTGCGTACGCTTATTGACGAACTGCTGCGTGGAATAGCCAGCTTCCTGCGCAGGATGGAAGCATACGAGCAGCTTCGTGACGAACTGCGGAAAAACGACAGGCTGTTCATACGTATCCAGAACCGCCTGAAGGACGCCATCGAGATGGCGAAGAAAAGGGTCAGCCGCAACTACAAGACCGCTATACCGTCGTATTACCCCAAGCGCAATATAATGTCGCTGATGCTGCCGCTGTGTCTGCTGGACGAAGATGTTCCGGATATCGCACTGGTGGTGGAGCAGACGCATTCCGGCAATTATCAGGGTCAGACGATACTGACGCTTCCTCAGGCATATGTGGACGCACGCCTTTTGTGTCAGCTCAACAGCGAGTGGCTCACGACCGACATTCGCTATGAATACTACAGCGAGGACGTTTCTGACGAGTATTCTTCGGAAGATGGAGGGGTTGAAGAATGATAAACTTCGACTTGCTGGAGAGCATAGGGTTTGACCACAGCACCGCAAGGAAGCGCTTTGACAACGACGATAAATTCTATGCGAAATGCCTTGCGAGGTATATTGACAGCAACAACATCGAAAAGCTGAGAAAGAGCATTGACGAGAAACGCTATCATGACGCTTCGGACGTAGCGCATACGCTTATCGGTTCTTCAGGCAATCTTGCGCTGACGCGCCTTTATGAGCTATACGTGATGATAAACGACGCTCTGAAGCTTGACGATACAGCAGAGGCAAGACGTCTGGTCGCTCAGGCAGAGAGGATAGAGGAGGCTGTCAGGGAAGCGGCTAATAGATAGTCAGACTGGCGATAATCCCTCATCTTCGTCGTCAGTGGCATTTCGGCAGGCACAAAGCCTAGCCGAAACGCCACTTCCTAGAATCTGAGGGCT
>CAKSEC010000022.1 GCA_934446355.1 uncultured Oscillospiraceae bacterium
CATTGAGAGATAGACCTTCTTTCTTTTGAATACGGTGTGGTAACTTTATTCTAGCAGATTTCGGTCTATCTCTCAATGCTTTTTTATTCCGTTGTCCAATATCTATTGTAGCACTACAAAAAATATTTGCGAATTTTTCAAAAACCACTTGACAAACCTGCTTCTTTGTGGTAGAATATATACGTTGCTGATGAACAGCGACGGAATAAATGCAGGTGTGGCGGAATTGGCAGACGCGCTAGCTTCAGGTGCTAGTGATCGCAAGGTCATGTGGGTTCAAGTCCCGTCACCTGCACCAGAGTTTTGGTTGCGGGAACGACCGCAACCAAAACATCCGATTTTTCTCGCCTGCCCCGGAGTGGGGCAGGCGTTTTGTTTCACAAAACCGAAAAATCTCGGTCTGCTCGTTAGGCTGGGGCGGTTCTTGGCTAGGGCGGTTTTGGGCTGGGGTGGCTTTGACTGCGGAACGACCGCAGCCCAAATTTTTGATTTTTCCAGACCGCCCCTGAGTGGGACGGTCGTTTTGTTAGGTTTAGGCTGCGGGAACGACCGCAGCCTAAACATCCGATTTTTCTCGCCTACCCCTGAGTGGGGCAGGCGTTTTGCTACGCAAAACCGAAAAATCTCGTGTGGTTCGTTAAGCTAGGGTGGTTCTTGGCTTGGGCGAACTTAATGGGTCATTTGTACGGCTTGAGTGATAATAGCTGCTTGGAAAGGAGAAAAGTATGCTTGAAGGCGGAGATATGATAGTAAGTCTGTATGGCTTGCCTGAGGTCGGCGTTAGTGAGAACATAAAAATAAAGAGAGCGTTTGTCGGAGATAAGGACGCAATACTGAATTTTGTCGGCGAACACTTTCAGAAAAACTGGGTCTATGAGGTGGAACATTCCCTTATGGCGGACGTGTCCAAATGCTTTATAGCCACGGATAATGGCAAGGTAGTCGGCTTTGCCTGCTTTGATTCGTCTGCAAAGGGATTCTTCGGTCCGATAGGCGTTGACCCTGCCATATCGGCATAATAGCCAGCCGGAACGAGGGTTCTCATGCTGCGCTGTTCTTTGTTGATGAGAAACATCAGCGCCGAGGAATAGGCAGGAAACTCTGGGAGCATATGCTCGGCGAAACGGCTTCCGGCGTAATAACGGTAAATTCCTCAATATTCGCAAAGGAAATATATGGTCACCTCTAAAAACCTTGTTTGAGTGAAAATGTGTATAGCACACCGCCTGCTTCTGTCAACAAGCGAAATTTCTGATGTGACGGCGTCCGTGCCGTCACTCGGTTATTTCGCTTTGCAACATCGTGTTGCACCTCCTCGTAAGGCATACAGCCTTACTTCGTCGGCTTTCCTAGGGATACGCTGAATAAAGCGTAGCGTAACAAAATCAGTCACGTGAGTTCGCTCGTTTGAACGTGCCGATTTTGCTTTATTCAGCGTTTCCCTAGAAGCTGGCACACCCTGCCCATATTCGCTCACATGAGGTTTTTAGAGGTGACCATATGAAAAGCTGGGGTTCGTTCAGAAAGAGGAACTGCAGGAGGACAGCGGTATCAAGTTTATTCCGATGGAATATGTGCGTAAATAAGAAAGCCTGACATTCTGTGATTCGGCAGGGGGAGCCTTTTCTGCTGTGCGATTATTGTGCAGCAATGATTTTTTCAAAAAAGCCTTGCAATATACAGCGATTTACTGTATAATGGAATATAGACAATACATTCCGGAAAGGAGTTCCCATAAATGCTCAACGAAAAGGTCACAGTCACTATATGTGGCAAGCCATATAATCTCCGCACGAACGATACTGCGGCGCTTCTCCGTCAGGCGGAGGAGACCGACCGCCGCATAACCGAATACTGCCGCCAGATGCCGAACAATCCTTCCCCCAAGGAGGACGCCTGCGTATTTACGGTGCTCGACCTGCTCGGCGAACTTGATTCAGCCAATGCGGGCAGGGACGCTCTCGCACGCCAGAACGCCGCACTCACCGGCACTGCAGAGCAGGGAGCAAAGGCGCTTGCGGAAAACAAACGTCTGGCTGAGGAAAACTCCGCCCTGAGAAAGGATTCGGCTGCGCTTGAAGCGCTCCGCAAGAGTTTCACAGAACTGGAGGGAAAGAACTCCCAGCTTGCGCAGACGTTAAAGGAAGCCAACGACCGTGCCTCAGAGGGGGCTGCGGCAAAGGCGGAACTTGAAAAGGCGAACAGCCGTATTTCTTCTCTGGAGGAGAAAAATTCGCAGCTTGCCGCGGGTCTGAAATCTGTGTCGGATACGTCGGCGGAGCAGGAGAAGTCTATAAATGAACTTACTCGCCAGAACGCCGACCTGAAAAAGCAGACCGAAAAGCTTGCCGGCCTTACGGAGGAAAACAAGAAGCTGACCGAAAAGCTTGAAAAATCTGCCAACACCGCTGAAGCGCTGCGCAGAGCCGAGGAGCGTGCCTATGCGCTTGAAAAGGAACGTGAAAAGCTTAAGGCGGGCGCGGTGGAACTTGAAAATGTGAAGAAGTCGCTGACGGCTGAGCAGTCGAAGAATCTCGACCTCGAAAAGAAGCTTGCCGCAGCCGAGAAGTCCGCAGAGGAACTCGACGCGGTGAAGCAGTCGCTTTCAGCGGAAAAGGGCAGGAACTCCGACCTCGAAAAGAAGCTTGCCGCAGCCGAGAAGTCCGAAGAGGAACTCGACGCAGTGAAGCAGTCGCTTTCAGCAGAAAAGGGCAGGAACTCCGACCTTGAAAAGAAGCTAGCCGTAGCCGAGAAATCCGCAGAGGAACTCGACGCAGTGAAGCAGTCGCTTTCAGCGGAAAAGGGCAGGAACTCCGACCTTGAAAAGAAGCTAGCCGCAGCCGAGAAGTCCGTTGAGGAACTGGCTGCGCTGCGTGAAAAGGCTGACAAATACGAGGAACTGACCGTGGTGTATTCCCAGATGGAAAGCGAGAACGCCGCACTAAAGGAGAATGCGGGCAGCGAGGAGCTTTCCCTGCGTTTCGAGGAGCAGTCGGCGCAGCTTGAGGAACTGAAAAAGCAGCTTGCAGAGGCTCAGTCGGAGATAAAGGAGCTTAAAAAGACCAACACTTCGCTGAATAAACAGCTGAATGAAATGCTGGAGGACGGCCAGCTTACGCTATGAGCGAGATACTTTCACCGCTTGGCGGTATTTCAGACCTGCAGGCGGCGCTGAACAGCGGTGCGGACGCAGTCTACCTCGGATTAAAGGACTTTTCCGCACGGAAGAATGCGGAGAATTTCACCGCCGAGGAACTGGAAACGGTCTGCGCCGAGTGCCACCGCCGCAGCGTAAAGGTCTACGCCGCACTGAACACGCTGGTGTACGACAGCGAAGCCGAGAGATTTCTGGAGTGCGTGAAAACGGCTGCGCAATGCGGCGTTGACGGGCTTATAATTCAGGATATCGGAGCGGCGGAGCTGGTGCGCAGGATATGCCCGCAGATACCGCAGCACGCTTCCACGCAGATGACGCTGAACAGCCCCGCAGGAGTTAAGGCGGCTCAGCGGCTGGGATTTACCCGTGCGGTCATCGGGCGGGAACTTTCGTTTGAGCAGATAAAGAATATTGCAGAATGCGCCGGTATCGAGCTGGAGGTTTTCGTACACGGCGCACTTTGCGTGTGTATCAGCGGTCAGTGCTACATGAGCAGCGTTTTCGGCGGCAGGAGCGGCAGCAGGGGGCTCTGCGCACAGCCCTGCAGGCTGGATTTCACCTGCGGCGGGCGGCATAATGTGATATCTCTGAAAGACAGCTCGCTCGTCCGGTATTTACCGCAGCTTGAAAAGCTTGGGATAGCTTCGTTCAAGATAGAAGGCAGAATGAAGCGCCCTGAATATATCGCCTGCGCTGTTGACGCCTGCAGACGGTCGCTTGACGGTCTGGAGTATGACGCAGAGCGGCTTTCGGGGATATTCTCACGGGGCGGGCTGACTGACGGCTATTTCTCCGGCACTATGCGGGATATGCAGGGCATACGCAGCCGTGAGGACGTGGACAATTCCGCAAAGGCGCTTGCAGGAATCAAGGCGCTGTACAAATCGGAAAGACCCCGCATAAGGGTCGATATCCACACCGTGATACGCAGCGGAGAGCCTGCGGAGGTAAGCGGGGAATGTCCGGAATACGGGATATCTGCGCAGGTCAGCGGAGAGCTTCCGCAGAATGCCGTGAACGCTCCGCTGACCGAAGCTTCGGTCTGCGAGAGAATGTCGAAGCTTGGCGGCACTCAGTTCTATTCCGGAACGGTGACAGCCGATGTCGGCGAGGGGCTGAATCTTCCGGCTTCTGCGCTCAACTCAATGCGCAGGGAACTTGCGGACAAGCTTGACAGGGCAGTCATGGAGCGGAATACTCCGCATTATGAAATAGCAGAAATGCCGCAGCCGGAGGTTTCCGTTCGGGAAAGCGGCGCACTGCGGTGGCGGTGCGAGGTATACACTGCGCAGCAGCTGGAACAGGCTCTGCAGCTTGATTTTGAGCTGATATATGCGCCGATACGCCTGCTTTCCGAGGATACGCCGGACAAGGACAGGATCGCAGTGATACCGCCGTTCGTGCTGTCTGACTGCGAGGAGCAGGCACGCAGCAGGCTGATTCAGCTAAGGGAATGCAGCTTCACTCACGGCATGGCGCAGACGTTGGGTCATGCGCAGCTTCTTGAAGAATGCGGGTACGCAGTTCACGGCGGTTACAGAATGAACATCATCAACAGTTATTCTGCAGAGGTATGCGGGAATCTGGGGTTCAGCGACGCCGTGCTGTCATTCGAGGGCACGGCGAAGCAGCTTGCGGAGATACGTTCGCCCATTCCGAGAGGAATAGTGGCATATGGCAGGCTTCCGCTGATGATAATGCGCAGATGTCCGGTGAGCGGCGGCGCACCCTGCGGCAGAGTACGGCTGTTTGACGACGGCGGCAGTCCCTGCGGGGAATGTATATGCGACCGTCGTGGCGGCAGAATGCCGGTGCTGTGCGGCGGCAACAGCGTGGAACTGCTCAATCCCGACCTGCTGATAATGAGCGACAGGCTCGAAAGCCTTGCGCCGTTCGATTTCGCCGTGCTGAAATTCACAGACGAGCAGGACGTTGGTGCGGTTTATGAGATGTACCGCACGGGAAGAAAGCCGACGGGCACGCTGACCAGAGGACTATACTTCCGTGGCGCAGAATAAGTGAGGTCATAATGAAGAAACTACTATCACTGCTTGCGGCGGCGTTTGCTGCGCTGTCGCTGACAGGCTGCTCGGTTCCTGACGATATATCGTTTATTCAGGATATCGTGAATATTCAGGACGAGTATACCGAGGATACGCAGTCGGTCGCTCCAATTGAGGATCCGCAAAGCAATACACCCGCCGCAGACGAGAGCGCACAGCCGGAAATTTCGGATACCGCCGAGCCTGCCCCTGCGACTGACGAGCATTCAGAGCAGCAGCCGAACGCTCCGCCGGAGGATACGCAGGAAACCGCACTGGCAGAGGACGGAAGCTATGACAGTCCGGAGGACGTCGCACTGTATATCCACACATACGGCAGGCTGCCGTCAAACTTCATCACCAAAAAACAGGCGAGGGATCTTGGCTGGGAGGGCGGCTCGGTCGAGAAATACGCAGCGGGAATGTGCATAGGCGGCGACCGCTTCGGCAATTACGAGGGACTGCTCCCTGAGAAAGCCGGCAGAAGCTACACTGAATGCGACGTGAACACGCTCGGCAAGGACAGTCGGGGCGCAGAACGCGTGATATTCTCGAACGACGGGCTGGTATACTACACCGGCGACCATTACAAGAGTTTTACACTGATTTACGGAGAGGAATAACACATGAAAACACTCATCATTGACGCCGCTTCCATCAGCGGCATGGACCAGATACACGGAAGATTCTACGCGGCGTTTGATTTTCCGGAATGCTACGGCGAAACGCTGGATTCTCTGCACGACTATCTCGGCGAGATAAACGGCTATGACGCAGTGATAAGGATACTCAACAGTTCTGAACTTGAAAACAGGCTGGGCGAGGGCGAGGCAAAGGCGCTGAGAAAGGTGCTCAGCGACAGCGCCGCAGAAAATCCCTGCATATCTGTTGAGTTCGCCTAAGAATAGAGAAACTGCGTCTGAAACGGCGCAGTTTTCTGTAACATGATGTTGTATAATAACAGTGGGTCATTATATCCGCAAAAGGAGGAGCGAGTTATGTCAGAAAGCGATGAACTTAAAGCCAGCCAGCGCCTGAAGCTTCTGTATCTGAGGGACATTTTCCTCAGGCATACGAGCGACAGCGAATCGCTGACCCGCAGCCAGATATCCGACCTGCTTCTGGAGGAATACGGTATCAGCGAGGGCAGAAAGGCGTTCGGCGAGGATATCGAGGCGCTTCGCAGCTACGGCATGGACATTCAGTGGACGAACGGCAGGACTGCTGCTTACAGGCTTTCCAGCCGTGAATTTGAGCTTGCCGAACTGAAGCTGCTTGCCGACGCGGTGAGTTCTGCGAAGTTCCTGACGATAAAGCAGTCGGAAACGCTGCTGAATAAGCTTGGCACTCTGTGCAGCGAGAACGAGGCGCAGCAGCTTAGCCGCACAGTTTATGTCAACGGCAGGGTGAAGCAGTCCAACAAGGGCGTGCTGTATAATGCGGACACGATAAATCATGCGATATCCACAAAGCCGCTGCGCAAGATACAGTTCCGCTATTTCGACTACGACCTTGCGAAGCACCGCAGATACCGTGACGGAATGCGGGTCTGCTCGCCGTATGCGCTGGTGTGGGACAGCGAGCACTACTACCTTGTGGCGTGGAACGACCGCCGCGACTGTATGTCCAGCTATCGTGTGGACAGAATGGAGGACGTGGAGCTGACCGAGCAGCCCGCCAGACCGCTTCCCAGAGGGTTCGACATGGAGGACTATGTTGCGGCTCATATCTCGATGTTCAGCGGGGAAAAGAGCGAACTGAAGCTGAGATTCGATAAATCGCTGGTCAACGCCGTGCTCGATCGGTTCGGTACGGGTGTGCGGCTGATAAAGTCCGCAGACAGCGAAAGCTTCACGATACATATCAGCGTTGCCGCACAGCCGCCGTTCTTTGCGTGGCTGTTCCAGTTCGGAGATAAGGCGGAACTTGTTGCGCCGGAGTCCGCACGCAGGCAGTATCTTGAAATGCTGGAGAATGTGGCGGGGCGGCACAGGAAAGATGGGGAATAGGAAAAGAGGGGGACGCCCCTTTCAAATAAGGCTGATGGAAGAATCAGAATAAGGAGGTCAGGGAGAATGCCTGAATTAAGCCGATTTTTCGGAATGGTCATAAAAATGTTATACATGGATAACTCACAGCATAATAAGCCGCATATCCATGTGTACTACGGAGATTACGAAGCTTCTGTCGGGATAGACGGTGAACTTCTCGCAGGTTCTCTGCCGGTAAAGCAGCTCAGAATAATACAGGCGTGGGTCATAATCCATGAGGACGAGTTGTACAGAGCGTGGAATATGGCGGTAAAGGGCGAGGCTTTCGGCAAAATAGAACCGCTGAAATGAGGTGAGCATATGTACGTTATTGATGGTATCGCTTACGCAGGCGAACAGCAGAAGCCAATAACCGTAAAAGCAGCACGCCCGCTTAATGATTACAGGGTGCTTGTTTTCTTTAGCAACGGTGAGCGGCGGGTGTTCGATTTTGCCCCGCTGTTGGATATGCCCTGCTATCAGCCGCTAAAGGATAAGAATGTGTTTGAAATGGTTTATGTGGATTGCGGTACGCTCTGTTGGAATGACGGCGACATCGACATCGCTCCCGAAACTGTTTACGAACGTAGTATACTGCTGGAGAACGCAGAGATAGGATAATGCAGAGTATCCGGCAAGCTTCAGAAAAGCGAAAACCCATGTGGGAAAACTTTTGTTTCCCGCATGGGTCCTTTTATTTTGCTTAGCAGACTTACCGTCAGTCCGAAATAAGCGTGATGCACTTGACCGGACAAACCTCTGCGCATATTCCGCAGCCTGCGCAGTGCTCATATGCGATAACTGCGTGGTTGTCCTTTACGGTGATTGCACCGGACGGGCACTTCTTTTCGCACAGATGGCAGCCAAGGCAGCCGTTCTTGCATATCGCACGGGTGTCCTTGCCGCTGTCCTTTGAGGAGCAGCGCACGTCATACGGCAGTTCTGCGGGACGTATCACGATAAGGTGATTCGGACAGACTGCCACGCACTTGCCGCACGCACCGCATTTGCTCTGGTCTACCACCGCAACGCCGTTCACGATAGATATTGCATCGTTATCGCAGACTGCAGCGCAGTCGCCGTAGCCGTCGCAGCCGGTGCGGCACATTTTCTTGCCGTTGTAAAAGCGTTCCGCAGCCGCACAGCTTGGCGTTCCATCGAACTCGAATCTGTCCTCTACTGCGCCCTCGCAGCCGTTGCAGCGCACGAATGCCGCTTCTTTGACCGTTTCGAGCACCTCGCTGCCGAGTATCTTGGCGATTTTTTCCGCAGCAGCCGCACCGCCGGGCTTGCAGCGGTTGGTGGGAGCCTCTCCCTTGGCTGCGGCGTTCGCATAGCCCTCGCAGCCTGAGAATCCGCACGCACCGCAGTTCGCACCCGGAAGCGCCTCGATTATCTGCGCAACGGTTTCGTCAGTCTTGACGAAGAACAGCTTCGAGCCTACTGTCAGCAGTATGCCGGAAATGCCGCCTATCGCCGCAAATATCAGCACCGGAAGAACATATGTAACAAATATCTCCATCACGCACCTCCGAATATTCCGTCAACGATACCGCCAAAGCCGAGGAACGACAGCGACACTATCGAAGCGGCGACAAGCGTTATCGGCATACCTGAGAACGCCTTTGGAACATTGCAGCGTTCCAGTCTGCCTCTTACGCCTGAGAATATCAGCATTGCCATCATGAAGCCAAGACCGCCGCCGATGGCGTTTACGATAGATTCGCCGAAGCTGTAGCCGTTTTCGAGGTTCAGCAGGGTAACGCCGAGCACTGCGCAGTTGGTGGTGATGAGCGGCAGATACACGCCAAGCGACTTGTACAGCGCAGGCACGTACTTTTTCAGGAACATCTCCAGCATCTGCACGAATACTGCGATTATCAGAATGAAGAGTATCGTGTTGAGGTATTCAAGGTGCAGCGGCACGAGGAATCCGTAATAAAGCGGATAGGTCACTGCGGTCGCACACGCCATGACGAACGTCACGGCAAGACCCATTCCGAGCGAGCCGGAGGGGTTCTTTGATACGCCGAGGAACGGGCAGATACCCATGAACTTTGACAGCACGAAGTTGTCCGTCAGGATACCGGTGAGCAGAATTATCATCATGCTTCTTGCAAGCTCCATTTATTTGCCCTCCTTTTCCGCAGTTTCAGCCGAGGGGCACTGACCGCCGTCGCAGCCCTGACAGGCTCCGCAGGCAGCGCAGCCGGAGGCTTCCTTTGGCTTCCTGTTGGAAAGCTTGTTCACGAGTGCGATAACGCAGCCGAGCACGAAGAATCCGCCTGCAGGAAGAATGAATATCGTCATCGGCTGGATAAAATCGGGGCATATCTGTATGCCGAACCATGTGCCGCCGCCGAGTATCTCACGTACCGAGCCAACAGCCAGCAGCGCAAGTGTGAAGCCTATGCCCATGCCTGCGCCGTCAAGCGCAGAAGCGGCAACGCCGTTCTTGCTGGCGAACATCTCCGCTCTGCCGAGGATAATGCAGTTTACGGTGATGAGCGGCAGATAAATGCCCAGTGCGTCGTAAATAGCCGGAGCGTAAGCCTGCAGCACGAAGCCGACCAGCGTCACGAAGCCTGCGATTATTACGATGAACGAGGGCAGGCGCACCTGATCGGGAATGACCTTTTTCAGCAGCGAGATGGCGACGTTAGAGCATATCAGCACGAAAGTCGCAGCAGCACCCATTCCTATTGCGTTGGAAGCCATCGTCGTGATGGCGAGCGTGGGACACATTCCGAGCAGGGTGACGAGCGTCGGATTCTCTTTCAGAAGTCCCTTGGTAAATTCTTTCATGTAACTCATTGCTGCTCACCTCCCATATACTGTTCATACGCAGCAAGCGCGATATTGACCGCCTTTGCGACGCCCTTTGACGAGAATGTCGCAGAGGTCACAGCCTGTACCTCGTTGTCTGCGGCGGGCGTCTGCTTTACTACCCTTGCTTCGCCGGATATTCCGTCAAACTGGCTGAGGAATGCGGGGTCGTTGGTCTTTGTGCCGAGTCCGGGGGTCTCCTCGCCGGCGGATACAACGGCAACGCCGGCGACTGCGCCGTCCTTTACTCCGACCATGATGTCGAAGCCGTCCTTATAGCCCTTTACTATGACCTCGAAAGCAAGGCTGCCGTCGTTCTTCTGTATCACCTTTTCAATGCGGGAGAGGTCGGCTAAGCCCTCAAGCTGCTTCTTCCAGCCGCCGGTGACGTTTCCGTTTTCGTCGGTGATTTCGGCGGGCAGGACTGAGTAATCCTCCGCGCTTCCGCCGTAAATCGTAATCGCTGCTGCGGACTGCTTGTCGGTGAGCACGCCTGAGGTGTCCACGTAGGTCACGTTATACATCACGATAAGCAGCGTTGAGATTATCGCCACGATAGCGGCGAGGGTCAGCGCAGGTCTTGGTGAAATGCTCATTTCTGCGCCTCCTTCTGCTCTTTCTTAGCCCCAAGAGGCTTCGGGAGCGTTATCTTGTCGATGTAGGGGGTAAGTATGTTCATCAGCAGTATCGAATAGGACACGCCCTCAGGCAGGCTTGCGAACTGCCTAATCAGGAACGTGAACACGCCGCAGCCTATTCCGAACAGCAGCTTGCCTTTCTGGGTGAGCGGCGTGGTGGAATAGTCGGTCGCCATGAATATCGCACCGAGGAACAGACCGCCCGACATGAGCTGATAGAGCGTATAGGTGCAGTCAAAGCCGCTGGAAAGCAGCGTCAGCACGCCGACCGTTCCGATGAATGCAAGCGGCGTGACCGGAGTGATCAGCTTCCTTACGCAGAGGTACACGCCCCCGACCAGAAGCGCAGCAACGCAGGTCTCGCCAAGGCAGCCGCCCCTGATTCCGAGGAACATATCCAGCAGCGAGGGCAGCTCAGCCGAGCCGGGGTCTGCGGCTATCGCAAGCGGGGTAGCGGTGGACACTGCGTCTGCGCCGCCGAGATATGCGAAAGGAGCTGTCCATGTGGTCATTGCCGCCGTGAACGACAGCATGAGGATTATTCTGGCAGTTATCGCAGGGTTAGCGAAATTCTGTCCGATACCGCCGAACAGCATTTTCACCACGACGATAGCCGCAAAGCAGCCTATCACCGCCATATATACCGGCAGATCCACCGGCAGATTGAATGCAAGCAGCATACCCGTCACCACAGCGGACAGGTCGGAAATGGTGCTCGCCTTTTTCGTGACCTTGCAGAAGAGCCACTCGAACAGCACGCAGCACGCACAGCATATGACTGTCAGCACCAGTGCCTTTATACCGAAAATCACTGTCGCCGCAGCAAGCGCAGGAAGCATTGCAATAATGACGTTGAGCATTACCTTTTGTGTGGTAAGTGCACCCCGTATATGCGGTGACGGTTCAACAATAAGCTTATTCATGTCCGCACCTCACTTTCCGTTTTTGGCAGCTTCCTGCTGACGGAGGAAGTCCTTTGCAAGCTGATTCTTTTCAGCAAGGCTTCTCCGAGCGGGACAGACGAAGCTGCACGCACCACAGTTCATACACAGATTGACTTTAAGCTTTTTGAGAAGCTCGGCGTTTCTGGTGTCGTATGCGTGTTCAAGTTCGGTGGGCATGAGATTCAGCGAGCAGGCACGGATACACCTGCCGCAGCGAATGCAGGGCGATTCGGTGTATTTCGGGGCGTCGCTGAACAGCAGCACCGCATTGTTGGTCTTGGAAAGCGGGGTATCCGGGTCGAATGCGCACATACCCATCATGGGTCCGCCCATGATTATCTTGTCCGGCTGCTTCCTGAGCGAAGCGAAGCCGACCACGCTGTGCAGCAGCGTTCCGACCGGAATAAAGAAGTTGCAGGGGGAGTTGACGATATTGCCGTCGATAGTGATACGGCGCTTCACGAGCGGCATTCCGGTGCGGATATAGGTGTGGATAAAGCCTGCGGTGGACACGTTCATCACAACGCAGCCCACGTCGGACGGGAGCATTCCCTCGCCCACGATACGTCCGGTCAGATTGTGCACGAGCACCTTTTCTGCGCCCTGCGGGTAGCTGCTGGGCAGCTTCTTAACGGTTATCTCAGGGACGGAAGCGGTCAGCTTTTCAAGCTTTGAGATAGCTTCCGGCTTGTCGGCTTCTATTCCGATTATGGCATGGGGAATATCCAGCCATTTCAGCACAAGCTTTATTCCGCCGATGATGGCGTCGGTGTTTTCGATAAGCTCCCTGTAGTCCGAGGTTATGTAAGGCTCGCATTCTGCGCCGTTTATCAGCAGGTATTCGATGTTGACCTTGCTGTGGTCATAAGCCAGCTTTACGTGCGTCGGGAAGCCTGCGCCTCCAAGTCCGATGGCGCCGCTTTCCCTCACGGCTTTGATGAAGTCCTCCCGTGACTCCACCTTTGGGGGCTTGACGTCGGGACAGACCTCCATGCGGTTGTCCGACTTGATGGTGACGGTCTTGCACAGCCGACCGCCGACGTTCATCACGTCCTTGATCTCAATGACCTCGCCGCTGACTGAAGCGTGAACAGGCGCAGACATGAATGCGTCGGTATCGCCTATCTTCTGCCCGACCAGCACACGCTCGCCTACCTTGACAAGCGGCTGGCACGGTGCGCCGATATGCTGCGCCATACTGATGGCGACCACCTCGGGCACGGGAACCTTTCTGGTCAGCTGGTCTGCAGAGCCGCTGTAGTGCGGCAGGTGAACAGAATGCAGCTTTGACAAATTGAACCACCCTCTCCAAAATAACGTTATCCGTACATCAGACTGTAAAAAAGTCTACATTCAGACTGGCGAGAAGCCCTCGGATTCTAGGAAGTGACATTTCGGCTAGGCTTTGGCAGATCGTCCTTTAATGCCCGACATCGTGTCGGGCTTTGGGGACAATCGCACAAGCATCCTGCTTGCGCAGGCTGCCCTTAGTTGCCCGACGTCGTGTCGGGCTTTTGGGGCAGCGGCACAAACATCGTGTTTGTGCCTGCCGAAATGTCACTTGTGGCAGGACGCCACAAGCGAAAACCCCAAGCGCAGCAAGGACGCTGCGCATTAAAGATTTTCGCCTTACCACGAAGATGAGGTTTTATCGACAGTCTGATGTACATATGTGTATTTTATATTTTTCCTATATATAAATATACATATCTTTATTCTACAATATATTTGTCGGTTTGTCAATAAATTTATGGCCGCTGCTCAAAAAAAGATGGTCTGCGCCCACTTTCCCGAAATATAGCCAAAAAAATTTGCGTAAAAGGCGAAAATTTAGGATAATAATATATTGCACACGGCGCACAATAATGCTATAATTATAATTGTACTATTATGTATAACTATAACATAATCTAATCTAATTTGACGGAGGAAGCCACAATGTTTGGTATAAGCAAGGATATCGGAATAGATCTTGGAACAGCGAACACGCTTGTATATATGAGAGGAAAGGGCATAATCATCAGGGAGCCGTCAGTCGTTGCCGTTGACAAGAAGCTGCAGTGCGTGCGCTATGTCGGTCAGGAAGCAAAGGACGTTATCGGACGTACCCCCGGCTCTATTGTCGCAGTAAGACCGCTCAAGGACGGTGTTATCGCAGACTTCGACATGACCTCCAGTATGCTGGAGCAGTTCATCAAAAAGGCGCTCAAGGGCAGGGGAAAGGCAAGGGTAATAATCTGCATTCCCTCCGGCGTAACCGAGGTTGAACGCCGTGCCGTAAAGGAAGCAGCCCAGAACGCAGGCGCAAAGCGTGTTTCCATCATCGAGGAGCCTATGGCTGCGGCTATCGGCGCAGGACTTCCGGTCGCTGATCCGGTCGGCAGCATGATCGTCGATATCGGCGGCGGCACCAGCGAGGTCGCAATAATCTCGCTCGGCGGCATTGTTACCGCACGCTCCGTAAGAGTTGCGGGCGACGAGTTCGATTCTGCGATAATCAACTATATCAAGAAGAAATACAACCTGCTCATAGGCGAGCGCACCGCAGAGAATATCAAGGTGGGCATAGGCTCTGCATTCAAGACCAGCGACAACGAGCCGGTAATGGACATCAAGGGCAGAAACCTGCTCAACGGTCTGCCTGAGAACATCACCGTCACAAGCGAGGAGATACGCGAGGCTATTTCCGAGCCGCTTTCCCACGTTATTGACGCAATAAAGACCACGCTCGAAAAGACCCCGCCTGAGCTTGCCGCGGATATCATCGAATCCGGCATAATGCTCGCAGGCGGCGGAGCGCTGCTCAGAGGTCTGGATATGCTTATCCATGAGGAGACCGGTATGCCGGTGAAGATAGCCGAGCGCCCGCTGGACTGCGTTGCAGACGGCACCGGAAAGGTACTCGAAAATATCGACAGGCTTGAGGACGTGCTGAGCGAGGACGAGAGCATTTACTGATATCTTTAACAGTAACAGCTTCATGTGGTGATATATGAAAGAATTTTTCCACAGCGTCAAGTTCAAAATACTCATCTGCATCGGCGCACTGCTGCTGGGACTTATGACCTATGTGGCGGTCGCCGCCGGCACACAGACGCTGCCGGAGCAGCTGATAAATACCGTGACATACCCGTTCGTCACCGCTGCAAACGCTATCTCAAACGGCGTGAACGGCTTTATCGACAAGTGGGTGAATGCGGATACCTATCGTTCGCAGAACGACGAGCTGCGTGAACTTGTCACACAGATGTACGGCAGGACCGCCGATTACGAGGACCTGCAGAAAGAAAACGAGCAGCTTCGTGAAATGCTCGGTCTGAAGCAGAAGCACGAGGATTTCGTGTTCTCTGAGCCTTGCGGCATAATCGCAAGAAATGCGAACGACATCACTGGCGGGTTCACGATAAATCAGGGCAGCAGTTCTGGGCTGTCGCTCTACGACCCGGTGATAACCTCTGTCGGGCTTGTCGGCAGGGTGACTGAGATAGCCCCGAATTATTCAAGAGTATCCACGCTGCTTTCGCCGCAGGTGAATGTCGGCGTATACACGCTCAGCAGCAAAACGACCGGCGTTATAGAAAGCAGTCTTGCTTCCGCCGAAAACCGTCAGTGCCTGATGAGCCAGATACTTAAGGACGCAGATATCAACCCCGGCGATGTGGTCGTGACTGCAGGTCAGAGCGGACTTTTCCCTGACGGGCTTATCGTCGGCAAGGTCGTGGAGGTCTACGACGACCCGAACGGACTTTCAAAGCACGCAGTCATTGAGCCGGCTGAGGATTGCTTCGGGATAACCTCGGTGTATGCCGTCGTTGATTTCGACGGAAAGGGGCTTTCCTTTGACACGGAAAGCTGAGCGGTGCAGCGTATGGTAAAAAAAATCTCACGCAGCCGTGCCCGTACCCGAAAAATGCTCATGCGGGGCTTTTTTCGGTGGTTCTTTTATTCGCTGGTGCTGCTGATATTCTATCTGTGGGAGGTCGTCCCGCTTATACGTGGGTGGTGTCCGCTGCTCATCATTCCGCTGGCAACCGCCGTTGCAATGCGTGAGGGCGAGTTCGCCGCCGGCGTTTTCGGCGTATTCTGCGGGTTCATGCTGGATATAGCGAGCGGCACGCTCATCGGCTTTTCATCGCTGTGGCTGCTGATATGCTGTCCCGTGATCTCGCTTCTGTCGAGATTCTGGCTGAAAGCGAACTGGCTGTCCCATCTTGTGATGAATGCGATAACCACGGTTCTTATGTGCTCGCTGGATTTTCTCTTTCTGCATTGGGTGTGGGAAAGGGAATATTCAGGAATATCGTTCTTGCATTCACTTCTGCCCGCATATTCATGGGCGATAGTGCTGTCGCTGCCGGTCTATCTGTTGGTAAAGGTCATCTCCGGAAAGTTCAGACCCCGTGAGGAACGCCGCCTTGAAGAGGCAGCCGCCGACAGTGCCGCAGAGGACGAGATGACAAAGGGAGAAAAGTAAGCGCAGTGCTGACGGTGCTGCGTTTTCCTATAGATTATTTGGTGAACTAATGTCGAAATTCAGTAATATAATACGTTCTGCGCTTCTTGCGGGAATAGTCGTTGCAGCCGCATTCCTGTGCGGATTAAGGCTGCTGGAGATACAGATAGCCGACGGCAGCGAGTACCTCGCAATGACCAAGCAGACCTACGTTGCGCAGCAGGATATCGAAGCTGCACGAGGGAAAATAGCCGACAGTTCCGGCAGGATACTCAACACGAATCAGCTTGACTGCAGCGTGAACCTGCAGAAAGCGTCCCTTGCGGCGGGTACTGAGAACGAGGTCATATACCGCATACTGACCGTGCTTCTTGAAAACGGCGAGGAATGGAACGAGTCGCTGCCCATCACAAAGACCCAGCCCTACCGCTTCGTCGACGGCAAGGAAGCTTCGATAGATTCCCTCAAAAGCAGGCTGAAGCTTGGCGTGTACGCCACGGTCGATAACTGCATGAACGCGCTGTACGAGGAATACGAGATATCCGATTCCTACAGCGAGCCTATGCGCAGGTACATCGCAGGCGTGCGCTATGAGATGACGCTGAAGGACTTCAATTACCGCAATAAATACGTGATAGCTTCGGGGCTTTCAAACGATACGGTGCTTGAGTTGAAGGAACTTTCCTCGCTGATGGCGGGAATGGAGATATCCGAGGACTGGAACAGGCTGTACCTTGACGGCACGACTGCGCCGCATTTACGCGGTACTGTCGGTGCGATCTCCGCAGAAAAATACGCCGAACTGAAAGACTCCGGCTACACCATGAACGACATCATCGGCACGTCAGGCATCGAACTTGCGTTTGAGGACATACTGCGTGGTCAGCGGGGAACACGTGAGATAACCAGAAATTCCGACGGCGTGAAGATATCCGATGAGGTAATAAAAGAGCCGAAAGCGGGCAATTCCGTCATGCTGACGATAGATTCCGAGTTCCAGAACATGGTCGAGGATATCGTGCAGTATCACATGGACTTCCTGCATTCGCCGTACTACACCTCTGCAATGGACGCAAAGCAGAGAGGACGAAACTGCGAGATAGGCTCGGCTGTGGTGCTTGACGTAAAGGACGCTTCGGTGCTGGCTATGGTGTCGCTGCCAAGCTATGACATCAACGACCTTGTGGAGGACTATTCAGCAGTACTCAACGCAAAAAATTCGCCGCTGTTCAACCGTGCGCTGAACGGCGAGTACCGTCCCGGTTCGACATTCAAGACCATCACTGCGACCGCTGGTCTTGCGGAGGGCACGATAACGCCCAGCACCCGCATTTCCTGCGGCGGCGTGTATACCTACTATGCGGCGAGCGGCTTCAAGCCGGGCTGTACCGGCGTACACGGTGCAATAACCGTGCAGCACGGACTTATGTATTCCTGCAACATCTTCTTCTACGAAACGGCAAGACTGATGGGCATAGACAAACTGGCATACTGGGCGACCCGCTTCGGCGTAGGGCAGGACCTCGGCTTCGATCTGCCGATGTCCACCGGCAGAATGACTTCGCCTGAGCTGTTTGACAAGCTGGGTATCGAGTGGAACGCCAGCGATACGATACAGGCGGGCATAGGTCAGTCTGAAACGCTGCTCACCACGCTGCACCTTGCAACGCAGGCACTGACTATCGCCAACAACGGCGTGCGTTATCGCCCGCATATCGTCAAGGCTGTGTATAACTACGATTTTACCGAGCTTATCGAGGAAACCAAGCCGCAGGTCATGGATAACCTTGAGGGCATGGACGACGTTTTCGCCGAGGTAAAGGCGGGAATGAAGCTGGTAAGCGACCGCACCTACTTCCTGATAGACGGCGGCTGGTACAACATCTACGACTACAAGGGGATAGGCAAGGAAAACGTCTGCACAAAGACCGGTACTCCTCAGGTCGTTGGTATGGAGAGGTTCAATTCAACGATAGTTGGCTTCTATCCGGCGGACGACCCTGAGATAGCGTTCGGTATCTGCCTGGAGGACGGAGAATTCAGCCGTCATGTCGCCTGCAATATTATTTCGGCGTATGCTACGGGCAAATTCGAGCCGCTCTACGACGAGGAGGGCTATGCGACCCACCCGCTTGGCGAGAAGAAGAAAACCGGGCAGTGAGAATCAGGTGAATAGAATTAAAGGACTGCAGTTACGCAGTCCTTTCAGACTGTCGATAAACCCTCATCTTCGTCGTCACTCCGCACTGCGACAGGCACAAAGCCTAGTCGCAGTGCGGGTTCCTAGAATCTGAGGGCTTCTCGCCAGTCTGGATGTGGACTTTTTCAACAAGCTGAAAGGACTGCAGTAACGCAGTCCTTTTTTATATGTTTTATTCGCTATATTCAGCGTTTCTCTTAACATAATCCGCACCGCTCCGTCATAAAATGTGAAAAAGGAAATGTCCGTGGGATCCCCCTGCGGTCAGAGGAGTGTGAAAACCTATTATTTCAATGGGGGTGCAGATCATTTGAAGAAAGATAGTATTGGGGAAGCAAATCAGGAAAGATGTGTCATACTCGGACATTACATAACGGAAAACAACGCCACAGTGCGTGCGGCAGCCAAACAATTCGGGATAAGCAAAAGCACGGTGCATCAGGACATCACAGTAAAGCTTGCTCAGGTAAACCGTCAGCTTCACGACGAAGTAAAAGCGGTGCTCGACCGCAACAAGCAGGAGCGGCACCTCAGGGGAGGTCAGGCGACAAGGCGAAAATATCAGGAACTGTCAAAAAGGAAGCTGTCCGCAGCAAGGACAAAATAACAAAAAGATAAAGGGGCTTTGATCGAGCCCCTTTTAGTCTTGCTATTCTGTTATTGCTCAGCCCGAAGCCAGCAGCACCTCGTCGTCCATTTCCTCAGCGAGCGCAGGCGCATGGCCAACGTTCTCCACATGGACCGGAGTTCTGCCCTCGTTCCAGTCAACAAGTTCCATCAGCCGCTTATCCATCAGCGTATAGCCGTGGCGGTAAAGTTCCATTATCTTGCGGCTGTCCTGCTCGAACTTGGATATAGTGGGTATCTGCGGGCGAATGACGAACGCCTTTCCCTCACGTTCAAGCTTATCCATCAGCGCAATGGTCTTGTTGTAGTTCTCGACGCGCTCCATGCAGGCGTCCACAAATGCGGGATAGTTCTTGTACATATGATTTATAACCTTGCGGAATTTTGCGTAGTTGGTCGGCGCAACGTTGGTGTCCGGCTTGGTCATGACTATGACGACCCTGTCGCAGCCCTTTTCCAGAGCGTGCTCGATCGGTATAGAATCCGCAATGCTGCCGTCAAGGTAGTGCTTTCCGTCAAGTTCGACCGGATCGCACAGCATGGGTACTGAGCAGGTAGCCTTTGCGATAGTGAGCAGCCGCTTTTCGTCGCTGCTTTCGGTGAAAAACTCTGCCTTGCCGGTTTCGCAGCAGGTGCAGGCGTATTCCACCTCGATACCGCTTTTGAAGTATGTATCAAAATCGAACGGGAACTGCTTATAGGGGTACTCATAGACCATCTTGTCAAGATTGATTATCTTATGTACCTCCATAAACTGGCGAAGCCCGAAATAGGATTCAGATTTCGGAGCGTTTATTTGCCGTGCGGTCCTGCCTATCTGGCGGGAAACATAACTCATCGCATTTCCGCCGCCTGCGGATACGCCAACAACATATGGGTAGTATATCCCGTTTTCCATCAGCCGGTCAAGTACGCCGGCAGTGAATATTCCTCTTACTGCGCCGCCCTCTAATATAAGTCCTGTTTTCATAATAATTCACCACCATAAGATCTCTGGATAAATCCATTAACTCATACTAGTATTCTATCACCCTAAAATCAACTTTTCGTAAACTTTCCGGACATATTATTTGTGCATTCTTACAAAATAAGACACGCAGAGTGCGGATAATTATACAAAATGACCCCCGACATACTTGTCAGGGGTCAGAATTGTTATGCCTTATAGAATATTACTCGTGACTTACCGTCAGCGAAAGTTCGCCGTCCTTTTCATCAACGGTGATGGTATCGCCCTGATGAACTTCGTCACGCAGTATCTCCTTTGCGACCATAGTTTCGAGAGTACGCTGAATATATCTCTTGAGCGGACGTGCGCCGAAGCTGGGGTCGTAGCTTGAATCAACTATAAGCTGCTTAGCCTTGTCGGATATCTCAAGGGAAATCTGCTTATCCTTGAGCCGCTTTTTGAGCGAAGCCGCAAGCAGGTCGATTATGCTGAATATCTCCTCTTTTCTGAGCGGCTTGTAGAATACTATCTCGTCCAGACGGTTGAGGAACTCAGGACGGAACGACTGCTTGAGCAGTGCGTCAACGGACTTCCTTGCTTCCTCGGAAATCTCGCCCTTGTCGTTTATGCCGTCAAGAATGAACTGCGAACCGAGGTTCGAGGTCAGTATGATGATGGTATTGCGGAAATCCACCGTTCTGCCCTGACCGTCCGTTATCCTGCCGTCATCGAGTACCTGCAGCAGGATGTTGAACACATCGGGGTGAGCCTTTTCCACCTCGTCGAACAGAACTACGGAATAAGGCTTCCTGCGGACTGCCTCGGTAAGCTGACCGCCCTCCTCATAGCCGACATATCCTGGAGGCGCACCGATAAGTCTGGACACGCTGTATTTCTCCATATATTCGCTCATGTCGAGGCGGACTATGCTGTGCTCGTCGTCGAACAGCGCTTCTGCAAGAGCCTTTGCAAGCTCGGTCTTGCCGACGCCGGTCGGACCCAAGAACAGGAACGAGCCAAGCGGCTTCTTCGGGTCGTTTATTCCGGCTCTGGAACGCATGATGGCTTCCGTCACACGGTCCACCGCTTCGTCCTGACCTATGACACGCTTGTGCAGCGTATCGCCCAGTGCGAGTATCTTTTCACGCTCGCCCTCGACCAGCTTCGATACCGGAATGCCTGTCCAGCGGGAGATTATGCGGGCTATCTCGTCCTCGGTCACCTTGTCACGCAGCAGGGAATCGTTCTTTGCCTGCTCTGCAAGCTCCTCCTCCTTGGCAAGTTCTGCCTGCAGCTTCGGCAGCGTGCCGTATTGCAGTTCGGCTGCCTTGTTCAGGTTGTATTCACGCTTTGCCTTTTCTATCTCGCCGTTGGTGTTTTCTATCTCCTTACGCAGATCCTGAACACGTGTGATGGCATTCTTTTCGTTCTGCCACTTTGCTTTCATGGCGTTGAATTTCTCACGCTTTTCTGCAAGTTCTCTGCGTATATCTTCAAGGTGCTCCTGCGACAGCTTGTCGGTCTCCTTTTTCAGGGCGGCTTCTTCTATCTCGTCCTGCATGATGGAGCGGCTTATCTCGTCGAGTTCCTGCGGCATACTGTCCATTTCTGTGCGTATCATTGCGCACGCCTCGTCGATAAGATCTATTGCCTTATCCGGCAGGAATCGGTCGGTGATATACCTGTTGGAAAGCGTAGCCGCAGCGATTATCGCACTGTCGTGTATCTGCACGCCGTGGAATACCTCGTAACGCTCCTTAAGTCCTCTGAGGATAGAAATAGTGTCCTCGACGGTCGGCTCGTCTGCCATGACCGTCTGGAAACGTCTTTCAAGCGCAGGGTCCTTTTCGATATATTTGCTGTATTCGTCAAGCGTGGTAGCGCCTATGCAGTGAAGCTCGCCCCTTGCAAGCATGGGCTTGAGCAGGTTGCCTGCGTCCATTGCGCCGCCGTTTTTGCCTGCGCCGACGATAAGGTGTATCTCATCAATGAAAAGCAGTATCCTGCCCTCGCTCTTCTTTACCTCGTTGAGTACCGCTTTCAGACGCTCCTCAAATTCGCCCTGATACTTTGCGCCGGCGATAAGCGCGCCCATATCCAGCGAAAACAGCTTTCTGTCTTTAAGGTTGGAGGGCACGTCGCCCCGCACGATACGCAGCGCAAGACCCTCGACTATCGCAGTTTTACCAACGCCCGGCTCGCCGATAAGGCAGGGGTTGTTCTTCGTCTTTCTTGAAAGAATGCGGATAACGCTGCGTATCTCGCTGTCACGGCCAATAACGGGGTCGAGCTTGTTCTGGCGGGCGAGTTCCACAAGGTCCTGACCGTACTTGTTCAGTACGTCGTAGGTCTCCTCAGGCTCCTGCGAGGTTACTCTTGCGCTGCCCCTTATCTCTGAGATGGCTTTCAGCAGCTTGTCCTTGGTCACGCCGAAGCTGCGGAAGATACCCGCAACGCCGCTGGAGGGCTTCTCAGCAAGCGCAAGCAGCAGGTGCTCCACCGACACGTATTCGTCCTTCATGCGGTCTGCCTGAGTTTCTGCTTCTGCAAAGGCGCGGTCGAGTTCGCCGGAAACATATATTTTGCCGGCTTCTCTGCCGCTGCCGGAAACTCTCGGCATACCTTCGATGAAATGCAGCGCAGCCTTTTCGACCGCTGCGGCGTCGAGGTTCATCTTGGTCAGTATCTGAGCGGCAAGGCTGCCGTCCTGAGTGAGAAGCGCATACAGCAGGTGCTCCTGCTCGACGCAGTTGTTCTGATAGCTCAGCGAGATATCCTGCGCCGACTGTACCGCTTCAAGCGATTTCTTGGTAAACTTGTTAGGATTCATATAATTGCCTCCTTTATATTATAATAGTGTGTGACTTGTTCAGTTCATTGATCTGCGCTAAATAATGCAGCTTTGCCGCACTATCGCTTCACGATAGCTTTTCTCAGCCGCTGCGCCAGCGCCCTCGATATCGGGCAGCTTTGCGAAATACTGCTTCATCGCTTCGTCAAGCATTGCCATATATTCTGCTACCGCCTGACCGAGAAGCTCGTCCGGTATACCCTCCGGCGGCATATTCAGCGTGCGTGTGAATCGCCCCGGCTCTATCGCAAACAGTATGTCCTGCGACAGCTTGTGCGAGATGTATTTCTGCTCCAGCGACGTCCACAGCGTGAAGAATCCTCTGAGGTCTGCGTATAGCTGCTCGCTCTGCGTCCTCACGGATATGCGCAGTTCGCCGACCCGCTCGCTGCCCTTTCCGAAAAGCTCGACCGAGTATCTCAGCGTGGGCTTGTAGCGGTATTTCAGGGCGGTTTTGCAGGCGATGGTTGCGGCGGACGGCTGCTCCATAAGGAAGAAATCCCTGCTGACTGCGCTGCGTATCGCAGAAATTATGCTTTTCAGCCGCATTTCAGGCGTGACGCAGCTGACACGTTCAGCAAGCAGTTGGTCGACCATAGCCGAGCGGCTCACGCCGGAGCCGACTGCCAGCCGGTCTATAGCCTCGACCACTTCGTCTGACAGCACTAGGCTGTATATACTCTTTGCCGTATCTGTCACCTCCTGACAATTCATATTATACACCCGTTTTATTAATTTGTCAAGGGTTTTATTAATATTTTCTGCAAAAGTTTTTGTTCTCTCATCAGCTTTTCACCATTCAAACTGCATACCACTTGAACAATAAAGCTAAATATGTTATAATAAACGCAAGGCGTTTATTATAGATTAAAATGCCTTGCACATACGTTCGCCTCTGGCGAACTCCGTGCATATCGGCAAATTATACCATAACCTTTCGGCTATGGTATAATAAACGCAAGGCGTTTATTATAGATTAAAATGCCTTGCACATACGTTCGCCTCTGGCGAACTCCGTGCATATCGGCAAATTATACCATAACCTTTCGGCTATGGTATAATAAACGCAAAGCGTTTATTATCAAAATGTCATAAAATTAAGCAAATCCGGCTGAATCGGCGGAATACATAAAGGAGGATGCGAGTATGAGCAAAGTAATAAAAATAGACGGAAAGCGCTCGGTGACTGTTGTGCCTGCTGACAGTTCCAATGACTTTATATCAAAGAACGACGCAGAGATGGACAAAAGAGCAAAAGCTGCCGTTCGTTCTGCAATCAGCAGGGCTGAAACCTGTCGTAAGCCGGTAGCGAAGTACGACAGAAAGAGCGGAAAAGCGTATATAGAAACTGCCGATGGAGCGAAAAAGTATGTCTGAAAGATAGCTAATGGTGCTGGTCCTTGCGGGACCGAACGGCTCGGAAAAAGCACCATCACACGTTTTTTCGATATTGTCGGAGTTTATACAAATGCTGATGATATGGTATCCGCAACAGGAATGAGCAACGAGGAAGCCGCTTTGCTCGCCGACAAAATGAGATACCGCTCGATCGAGAAGAAAGAGGACTTCACCTTTGAAACGGTTCTGTCCTCTCACTTTAAGATGGATATTCTTGAAAAGGCAAAATCCGAGGGCTATTTCATCAAGTGTATTTTCGTTCTGACGGTCGTCACTTCTGTCAATGTTGCACGAGTTGCGGCAAGAGTTGCTCTCGGTGGTCATGACGTTGATGAAGCGAAGATCCGAAGCCGTTATATCAAATCTCTGGACAATATCAAAAGGCTTATGGAAATATGCGATATTCTTCATGTTTATGACAACACGGAGGAGCCTGTACGCATAATCAGAAAGCACAAAGACGATATATCAATTTTTCCGAACGACCTGTGGACAGAGGAGAAAATCCTGAAGCTTATCAACAGCGATTAAAGAAAACGGCTGGCTTGCTATAGTCAGCCATATTTCTTTCAGAGGGCACTTCATATTTATCCGCTAAATTATCTACTACTCCCTTGACAAGTGCAATAAAATATGCTAAAATAAAAACGTAGTTAGTTGCGACTAATGCAAATCAGCGTTCGGGTATTCGCCTGATATGCTGCAAATAGAATAATTATTATGTGTGCAGGTTAGCTAAATCTAACCAGAAAGGATAAAACCATGAGCGTAGTTGTAATAGGAGGAAACGACAGAATGGCTTCCAGATACAAGGATATCTGCGAAAGCTACCGCTGTAAGGCGAAGGTGTTCACGCAGATGCCTGCGGATTTCGCAAGCAAGCTGGGCACTCCCGACCTTATGGTGGTGTTTACCAACACCTGCTCCCATAAGATGGTCACATCAGTGAATCAGCGGTCTGAAAAGCACGGCATTCCGGTCGCGAGGATACACAACGCAAGCGTTAATGCTCTGAAAACCGTTCTGGAGCAGTACACCAAGTAACAATTTGTGCCATCATATTTGTAGCATTTGCACAAAAATCACCCCCAAGTTTGCTATTGCTAACATTATAAATTACAAAAATGCAGTATCGCCGCATGAATCTCTTCAAAGCTATTGACAAATCGGGAGCGAAGTAGTATTATATAACAGGGTTAGAAAGTTCTAACCATTCTTTTGACGCCTTGATTAGGCTTGACTAATGAGAAGCTGCGCTTCTTTTATGGAGGTAAAGCCATGATGCCACTTACACTTGCCGCTGTTGGCGAAGAAAATATGATAAAAAAAGTAGGCGGAAGCCCCGAAACACGTAAGTTCCTTGAAAGCTTAGGCTTTGTGGCAGGGGGCTTTGTCACGATCGTGAGCGAGATCTCAGGTAACGTTATCGTGAACGTAAAGGATTCAAGAGTTGCTGTTTCCAAGGAAATGGCAGCCAAGATCATGGTCTGACCGGACAGGTCGGAGCATATACATTAGGGAAGCCCTGAAAACCCGCCGCGGTTTTTGGACAGTCCCATAACAATGAGGAGGAAGGACACAATGGCAACACTGAGAGACGCAAAAGTCGGACAGACCGTTACAGTCAAGAAGCTGACCGGCGAGGGTGCGATAAAGCGCAGGATCATGGACATGGGTATCACCAAGGGTACTGAGATCTATATCCGCAAGGTGGCTCCGCTGGGCGATCCGGTAGAGGTCACAGTAAGAGGATACGAGCTTTCGCTGCGTAAATCCGACGCCGAAATGGTGGAGATCTGATAATACTGCATTGTATCTGGGCTTTGAAATGACTGCTGGTTAGAGTTCCCTAATCGGATAGGCGGCAGCCCTGCACCGATGCTTTAGCATTGAAAAAAGAGAGGAGAAGTCACATGGACATCAGGATAGCACTCGCAGGTAACCCTAACTGCGGTAAAACAACGCTATTCAATGCACTGACAGGCTCTAACCAGTTCGTGGGTAACTGGCCCGGAGTTACTGTTGAAAAGAAAGAGGGTAAGCTGAAAGGTCACAAGGACGTTATCGTTACCGACCTTCCCGGTATCTACTCGCTTTCGCCCTACACTCTTGAAGAGGTAGTTGCAAGAAATTATCTGGTTGGCGAACGCCCCGACGCAATACTCAACATCATCGACGGAACCAACCTTGAGCGTAACCTTTACCTCACCACTCAGCTTGTTGAACTTGGTATTCCGGTCGTTGCAGCGGTCAACATGATGGACGTTGTAAAGAAGAACGGCGACAAGATCAACACACAGCAGCTCGCTAAGGAACTTGGCTGCGAGGTATGCGAGATATCCGCACTCAAGGGCACAGGTATCACAGAGGCTGCTGAGAAGGCTATCAAGGCCGCTCAGGACAAGACCAAGATGATACCCCAGCACACCTTCAGCGGCGTTGTTGAGCACGCTATCGCACATATCGAGGAAGCAGCGCTTCACGATATGCCTGAGGCTCAGCAGCGTTGGTACGCGATCAAGATCTTCGAGCGTGATGAAAAGGTCCTGCAGATGATCAAGATCTCCGACGAGGTCAAGGCTCACATCGAAAACGATATCAAGGCTGCAGAAACAGAACTTGACGACGATGCAGAGTCTATCATCACAAACGAGCGTTACGTATACATATCCACCATCATCAAGGGCTGCCTGACCAAGAAGAACAAGGGCGGTCTTACCGTATCCGATAAGATAGACAAGATCGTTACCAACCGCTGGCTCGGTCTGCCGATATTTGCGGTAGTAATGTGGCTGGTATACTATGTATCAATGGTAACAGTCGGCGCAAACGCTACAGACTGGGCAAACGACGGTCTGTTCGGCGATGGCTGGTTCGCTCTCGGAATAGGCAGAGGCGCATATGACGACGCTGCCGGTGAATACGGCGACGCAATGAGCGCACTCGACGCATTCGGTGTTGCTCCCGACCTTGAGGACGAGGAGTTCGACGCTGACGCTGCTCTTGCAGACATCACCGCATTCACTCCTGCTGAAGAATCCGTACCTTACGAGGTAGAGGACGAGGAGACACTCGCAAAGAGCGAGATCACCGTTTATGCTTCTGAGATACCCGCTTACGCAGACGAGGAAGAAACACTCGGCACGACCTATGCAGACGCAGTCGCATACTTCACTGAGAACGGCTTTGACGAGCCCGACCCCGCTGAATACGGTCCTTGGGTACCCGGTATCCCTGTGCTTGTTGAAGGCGGTCTTGACGCAGTGAACTGCGTTGACTGGCTGAAGGGACTTATCCTTGACGGTATCGTAGCCGGCGTAGGCGCAGTACTTGGCTTCGTTCCTCAGATGCTGGTTCTGTTCATATTCCTTGCATTCCTTGAGGCTTGCGGTTATATGGCACGTGTTGCGTTCGTACTCGACCGTGTATTCCGTAAGTTCGGTCTTTCCGGTAAGTCCTTTATCCCGATCCTCATCGGTACAGGCTGCGGCATTCCCGGTATCATGGCTTCACGTACCATCGAGAACGAGCGTGACCGCCGTATGACGGTTATGACCACAACGTTTATCCCCTGCGGCGCTAAGGTTCCGTTCATCGCAATGATCGCAGGCGCAATATTCGGCGGTTCTGCGTGGGTATCCACCGGCGCATACTTCATCGGTATCGCAGCGATCATCGTTTCTGGTATCATTCTTAAGAAAACAAAGATGTTCGCAGGCGATCCTGCTCCGTTCGTAATGGAACTTCCTGCTTACCATCTGCCTACTGTAGTCAACGTGCTCCGCTCCATGTGGGAGAGAGGCTGGTCGTTCATCAAGAAGGCTGGTACGATCATTCTTCTGTCCACCATCTTCGTATGGTTCACTTCTTACTTCGGCTTTGTTGATGGTCAGTTCATGATGCTTGACGAGAGCCAGATGGAGAACTCCATTCTTGCGGCTATCGGCGGTGCGGTTTGCTGGCTGTTCGCTCCTCTTGGCTGGGGCAACTGGCAGGCTACTGTTGCGGCAGTCACCGGTCTTGTTGCTAAGGAGAACATCGTTGGTACCCTCGGCGTACTGTACGGCGGCTCCGGCGACGTATACGGCGCAATGGCTGCAGCGTTCACAGGTATCAGCGGTATGTCCTTCCTGATATTCAACCTGCTGTGTGCACCTTGCTTCGCTGCAATGGGCGCTATCAAGCGTGAGATGAACAACAGAAAGTGGTTCTGGTTTGCAATAGGCTATGAGTGTGGCTTCGCTTATGCAATAGCACTTATCGTAAACCAGCTTGGCAACCTGTTCACAGGCACTCTGATGACTGCCGGCAGCGGTGCTGCAGTAAATATCGTCAGCCTGATCGTAGCGGTTGCACTTCTTGCAGGTCTTGTATATATGCTGTTCAGACCTTACAAGGAATCCACTAAGCTTACAAAGGACGTTAAGGTCAAGTCCTAAAACACAGATAACAGATACAACAGAGAAATTCGGGCGGTTGGGGGACACTCAGCCGCCTGTCCTTTCAGGAGATGAGTTAATATGCTGGATTTTCTTCAGAACAATTACGGAAGTCTGATAGTCGGTGCGATAGTGCTGGCTATAGTCGTGCTGATAGTCATTAAGCTTGTGCGTGACAAAAGGGCAGGCAGACACTCCTGCGGAGGAAACTGCGGTGCGTGCGGAGCCTGCAAGGGCGGCTGCAGCGGCTGCAGTGGGTGCAGCTCATATCCGGCAGGGAATACCGCTAAGAAAAAATGACGGAGGGAACAATGCTGACATATGCTCAGAAAAAGTATCTTTTTGCCATATACCGTTTAGGTATAAACGGCGGCGAGATAAGTTCCTCAGATGTGTCGCGCCTTGTCGGAGTGACTAAGGCGAGCACGGTGAAGATGACGCAGCGTTTGTGCGAGGACGGATATATCCTGAAAGAGCCGTATGGTAAGATATCGCTCACGGAAGAGGGCGTGCGTGCCGCTTCGTCGCTGTTCACGAGCAGCCTTATCCTGTGCGACTTCCTGCAGAACCGCATAGGAATACCGGAGCAGGACGCTGACAGCGACGCTGTGAAGATAGTGGCGCAGGTATCCGAGAATACGGTGGACAAGCTTGTCAGATTTGCGTTAGGAGATGGTGTAAATGCCTGAATATCTGCCTACTGTGCTCATCATAATCGTTATTGTAGCGATATGCGTGTTCGCAGTGGTGAGTTACATAAAACGCCTGAATAAGGGCTGCTGCGGCGCAGGCGGCGGTGATATTGAAGAGAAGATCGAGAAATCCACCGAGGGCTTCGTGCATGAATACCACGTGAAGATAGGCGGAATGCACTGCGACAAGTGCGCCGCCAGAATCGCAGGAGCGTTCAACCGTCAGGACGGCGTATTCGCAGAGGTAAGCTACCGTGACGGCAGTGCTGATATCAAATCACGTGAGCCCTTGCCGGAGTTGATGATAAGGACTACGGTCATTGGGCTTGATTATACTGTTGATGAAATTACGACAGTGAAATAAAGAAAAATCCGGAGAATATCTTTTTTCTCCGGATTTTTTTGCATAGCCAAAACCGGAGGGGAAACCCCTCCGGTCCTTTTGTATCAACTCAGTTAAAATTACTCAGCGTCGGAATCAACAGGAGCGTCCTCCATGAGTGCCTTGATGGAGAGAGAAACTCTGTTCTTCTCGGTGTCGATGTCGATGATCTTAGCCTCTACTTCCTGACCAACGGAGAGAACATTGTTGATGTTTGTAACTCTCTCTGTGGAGATCTGGGAGATGTGAATAAGGCCGTCAACGCCCGGAATGATCTGTGCGAATGCACCGAACTCAGTAATGCTTACGATGGTAGCCTTGATAACGTCGCCGATCTGATATTCCTCAACGAACTTTGTCCACGGATTCTCGTCGGGATCCTTAGCGGAGAGGGAAACTCTCTTCTTTTCAGGGTCGAAGGACTTAACGATAACGGTGATCTTGTCGCCTTCCTTAACGATATCCTTGGGGTGACCAACTCTGTTCCAAGTCAGTTCGCTTGTACGAACCAGACCGTCAACCGGACCGATGTCAACAAATACGCCGTAGTCCTCGATGGAGCGAACCTCGCCCTCGAACTTCTGACCGACCTGAATGGTCTCCCAGAACTTAGCTCT
>CAKSEC010000023.1 GCA_934446355.1 uncultured Oscillospiraceae bacterium
TATACAGCTGCCAGTCACGCTATATGTTATCTGAAAATGGCGGTGTTCTGAATGTTGATTTTCGGGCATTAAACGCATGGCATAGTGTACAAATATTGAATGTCGCGTTTGGTGAAAAGTAACGAAATTCATGTATTTTGCAGAAAAATGTATTATTATAGCTTTACAAATTAACATTTTGTGTTATAATAAAAGTCAGGGGGTGAAAATGATGTATAAATCAAAAAGCAAACCCCTAAAAAACAAGAATAATTTTACTGGTAAAGGAGGAATAACCATGAAAGCGTTGGTTAAATCGATGTTCTATTTGGCTGCTGTCGTATGTGTCTTATCCGCAATTCTAGGAATGGCGTCGTTTGCCGCAGAAGAATCATCTGTGCGCAGCACCAATGGCGGAGATCATAACGGCAGCGCAAGCAGCGTTCCTATGTACGGATCGGGCAAAATAGAACAGACAATCGAAAAGTCGTCAGATGTTCTTTCCTACTGCAATACCTACGACGGCAAGCATTGTCTTGAAATGGTGAACGGGAAAGACTGCTCCATCACGGGGTATCAAGGTTACACCGGAAATTTCAAGTACTGTCAGGTGGAATTAACGAGCATGACCGGTCAGCGGTGCGTTATGTCGTCTGCGTTTGATAAAGGCAACGATGAAACGGTATCAGTGACGTGTCCTGTTCCAAGCGGCAAAATCGACCAAGGAAGCTATCTGCTTTTGATGTATTTGGGCACAGAACCATCTTCTGAATTGCTCGAAAAAACAAACGTGGTCGTACAAAATACTAACTTCTAGGCTGCTGCGCCCCAAGCGCAGCAGAATAAAATTAAGCAAGGAGGGAAACAATGCAAATCAAATTAATACTTAAAAACATTCTGAAAAAGCCTGCGCAATATATCACGCTGTGTGTTTTGGAAGTATTGTTCATAAGTATGCTTTTTGTGTCAAATGGCATTATGCTTGATAATATGGCTAAGGAAAGCAATATCGCATATAGGGCAAGGTCAATGGAATATAAGTTTTGCAAACCTCTGGCGGAAGATGAAGAGATCGACGGAGAACAATACAGCGTATTGACCTCTGATATAAGAGATGAGATAAATGAACTTCTTCAAACTATCCCTCATGGTTTGTTAAGCTTAGAACTAGACATATTGAATCCTGATGATTACTACCATACATATATTGTTAGGGCATTCCCTAGCTATGAGGCAATGGTAAAGCATACAATGGAGAACCACGGTCTGAAAGCAGACTCATGCCCCACAGAAACTCAGTTCTATAACAGAGAAAAAACTGTGATAGTGGGTTCTGACGCAGGCGGAGAATGGATAGACGGAGAATATGTTCCAAGGAATTTCGTTTTTAACGAGAAAAATCACCTTATTCTTCATGGCGAGGAATATCAGATAACCGGATACAGCAATGCCAGAGGTATAGTTCTGCTTTGGGAAACTGAACCCGCAGATGTACGTGTTAAAGGCTTTTATCTTGAAATGGAAAATCCTATAACCCAGAAGCAGGCAGAAGAAGTAAATCAATGTATCACAAATGTTTTTGGGGATCAGGTTTATCAGGCAAGAGATGTTGAAACAGCCGATATGATGGATCTGAGAATGTGTTCCGCTTCGATATTGATGTCGGTCATAATACAGGTGCTCGTATCGTTCAACCTTATTCTCATTTTCAGAATGGTGCTGCTGGAACGGCAAAAGGATTATGCGGTACTGAGGCTTTGCGGATACACAAAAATCAGGTGCGTTCTGTTATGCGCTGCCGAGCTGTTCTTGGTTTTCATTCCGTCGGCGGTGCTGGGCTGTCTGGTGTTCGACTTGGCGGTGAAGCCTGTTTTCCAGAACTTCTACAGTTCGTTCAGCTTCTTCTTCACCTTTGATTACTATGCGCTGATGTGCCTGCTGTTCACGGCGGTCTGCGCTGTGATGTACTGCATAAACGTCCTGCCGACATTCAGGAGATCTGTTACACAGGAATTGATGTATACAAACTAAGGGGGAAATAAATATGAACTACTTTAAGATGGCTTTGCTATGCTTTAATAAAAGACCGGTTTCTTACGTTCTTGTTATCATTGAAATGACCCTGCTGATACTTGTGCAGAATATTGCTGTCAGCACGATATCAGAGCGTTACATATTGAATGAAACATACGAGAAGATACTTGACGAGGGTTACACTTATGCCTTTGACAGCAACGCAATGGTGAGCATGGCGCTTGAGGGGATAACTGTTCCTGAAACCAGAGAAAGACTGGTCGAGAAATTAACTGGGGACTACGACATTATAGACATAATGTACTACACAAGCGACTTCAGAACGATATTTTCGTTAAGCGACGAACTTTATGACAGCCTGTCCCTGCCTCTGAAAAGCGGGTCGTATTCCACGGGAAGCGCTTCTGCGGTCGCTACTTCGGCGATAGGCTCTGGCGAAAAGACGATAGACTTTTCCAACGGGTCAAGCCTTACTCTTGACGTCTGCGGCATATTGACCGACTATACATATGTTCCTGCCGCACCGGGCTATTCTTCGGACTACACGACCAAGGACCTTTTTTCGTCCATATATGGCAATCAGCTTGTCATCATCACCAACAGATCGGCTATTGAGCAGTTCGAGGGCTATGAGAAGTATTTTTACCCGTCATTCGGCTTCTTTATATCCTTTAACAGCGACGCCGAAGCCAACCTTGAAACGCTCCAGCAGTATGCGCTGTGCGTATCCGCCGACGATATCAAAGCGAACACTCAGGCGGCTATAGAAAACGACGTCAAGAGCCTGCTGCCGGTGATTATCACCGTTCTTGCGGCTGTCCTTGTGGGGACTATCTGCATTTCGGTCATTCTGTGGAAAGAGCGTGAATACGAAAAGGGCGTGCTGTGGATGTGCGGTCACACAAAGGCGGGCATTATATTCAGCCATATGTTTATCATCGTTCTGATGGAGGCTGTGTCGGTGATCATCAGCGTATTGTTCACAGTCATCGCAAAGGCGGCGGGCAATGAGTTCCTCAGCACGGTGGGCTTCACGGGGCTGAATGTGCTGTTCACGCTGCTGACCTGCATATTCATTCTTGCGCTGTCTGCGGCTGTTCCGCTTGTGAATATAGCCAGAAGATCGCCTGTCGAATACTTACGGAGGACGTTATGATAGAATTAACTCACATAGAAAAGGTATACAATCTGAAAAAGAGCAACCAGTTCGCTGCGCTGAAAGACATTTCCTTCAGAGCAGAGGACGGGGAGTTTATCGCCATTATCGGAAAATCCGGTTCTGGGAAATCAACGCTGCTGCATATCATCGGTCTGCTCGATACTGCGACCAGCGGGCGGTATCTGCTGGACGGGCGTGACGTCAGGAACTACAAGGAATCGGTGCTTGCAAAGCAGCGTGCGAAGCGTATCGGCTTTGTCAAGCAGGATTTCGCCCTTATTGAGGACTACACGGCGCTTGACAACGTTATGCTGCCGCTGCTGCCCATTCACTGCACCGACCGAAAGAAAACTGCGCTCACGGCAATGAAGAAGCTGAAAATAACCCACCTTGCCTCAAAGGAAGTGCGCACTCTTTCCGGCGGGGAAAAGCAGAGGGTGGCAATAGCGAGGGCGCTGGTGAACGACCCGAAGCTGCTTCTTGCGGACGAGCCGACAGGTGCGCTCGACACAAAGACCGCCGCAGAGATAATGGACATCTTTAAGGCGCTTCATGCGATGGGCAAAACGGTGATAATAGTCACGCACGACCTTTCCATTGCACAGCAGTGCGACAGAATAATCGAGATATCAGACGGCGAGGTCATAGACGATCGCCTGAGTTACTAAGCAAGTTCTGAAAAACCGTACAGGGACATTTACAGACTGGCGATAAACCCTCATCTTCGTCGTCAGTGACATTTCGGCAGGCACAAAGCCTAGCCGAAACGCCACTTCCTAGAATCTGAGGGCTTCTCGCCAGTCTGGTGGTGGGCTTTTTCGACAAGCTGCCAATTGTCCTTGTACGGTTTTTTCATATTTCGCCAAAAACCTCTTGACAAATCGGGAATCCGGTGCTATAATACTAACGAACGTTAGTTAGTGGAGGGCGTATGAAACAGGAAGATACAAAGCAGAAGATACTTGAAAAGGCGCTGGAGCTGTTTTCGGCGTATGGCTATGATTCGGTGAGCGTGGGCGAGATAGCAAAGGCGGTCGGCATAAAAGCGCCGTCGCTGTATAATCACTACCCAAGCAAGCAGGCGATATTCGACGCGATCGTCGAGGCGACTGCGGCGCAGTATGAGGAGGACACGGGGAAGATAGACATTCACGTGCAGGATTCGGCGCAGGATATTCCGGTATTCACCGAGATAACCGAGGAAGCGCTGCTGGACAAGGTAAGGCAGATATTCGACTATTCGCTGCACAACGAAGCGATAAGCCGATTCCGCCGCATGATGACGATAGAGCAATTCCGCTCGCCGCAGCTCGCCCAGCTATATTCAAGGCGGTATGTCGAGCGGCTGACCGCCTATCATGCGGGGATATTCCGCAGCCTTATCGCCGCCGGAGAGATACTCGGCTATGACCCGAACGCGCTTGCGCTGATGTATGTCGCTCCGGTAATTACGCTGATAGGCATATGCGACAGGCAGCCGGAGCGTGAGGCGGAGTGCCTTGAAAAGCTTGGCGCACACGTGCGGCTGTTCTATCGCACCTACGGCACGCAGAAAGGAAAGGGATAACGCATGAAGAAAACACTGACCCAGAAGCTTGGGCTTCTTGGAATAATAAGCTTTCTGTCCTATACGGCGGCGGTGGTATTTTCGCCGCTCGCCTATCCGGGCTATGACTGGCTGTCGCAGGCGGTGAGCGACCTGAGCGCCGCAAACGCTCCGTCGCTTGGGCTGTGGAATCAGCTCAGCGCACTGTATAACGCCTGCGAACTGATGTGCGCCACGGTGGTGTGTATAGGAATACAGGGCAAAAAGACGAAGCTGCTTCGCATAGGTATCTACATATTTGCGGCGATGGAGTGGGTGTCCGCAGTGGGATATCGAATGTTCCCGCTCAGCGGCAGCGGCTATGCGGGGACTTTTCAGGACCTCATGCACATCATAACGACGGTGCTTGTGGTGGTGCTGTCCATTGCTTCGCTGACGGTAATTATCGTTGCGGGGGCTAGGAATGAGTGCTGCCGCTCGTATGGCGTATGTGCGGCTGTCGCACTTGGCATGATGCTGGTGGGTGCGCTTGGCATGAAGATAGTTCCGGCTGAATATTTCGGCGTGGTGGAGCGGTTCAGCGTGTTCGCCGCAACGGGCTTCAACGCAGCGCTGGGTGTTCATCTGTTTTGTATGGACGAAAAGAAAATACAGACAAACCAATGAGGAGGTTACAAGACGTGAAAACTATAGGGCTTATCGGCGGCATGAGCTGGGAAAGCACCGTTACATACTATCAGGCGATAAATGAATATGTCAGGGAAACGCTCGGCGGACTTCATTCCGCAAAGCTGCTGATGTACAGCGTGGATTTTGCGGAGATAGAACGCTGCCAGTCGGCGGGCGAGTGGGAAAAAAGCGGCGATATTCTCGCAGACGCAGCAAAGCGGCTAGAATCAGCCGGCGCAGACTTTATTCTGATATGCACCAACACCATGCACAAGGTCGCACCGCAGGTGCAGCGATCGCTTGATATCCCCATACTGCATATTGCGGACGCCACGGCAGACGCACTGCTGAAAAGCGGTATCCGGAAAACTGCGCTGCTTGGCACAAAATACACCATGACGCAGGACTTCTACAAGGGACGGCTGACGGAACACGGCATTGATGTGGCAGTTCCGAATGCGCAGGAAATAGAAGAGGTCAACCGTGTGATATATGAGGAACTGTGTCTTGGCATAATATCAGAGGATTCAAGGGCGAATCTGAAGAACATCATCGCAAGGCTGAAAGCGGAGGACGGCGCACAGGCGGTCATTCTCGGCTGCACGGAGATAGGTCTGCTTATCCGTGCGGAGGACTCTGCGCTGCCGGTGTTCGATACCACGCTTATACACGCGCGTGCAGCAGTGCAGAAAGCAATTGAATGACAGAGAGGTAATAACATGAAGCTATATTTCGGAAATACGGTGACTACGGTCACGACATTGATGATACTTGTCCTGCTTGGGTATATCGGCTACTGCATATTCGACCGTGAGAATATCCAGTTCTGGGGGCGCAGAAGCCTTATCCTGCTGATCTTCGGGCTGGTGGTGTGCTGCTTTGCGGCGGCGAGGGACGGTCTGGACAAGACTATCCAGCACACGATAGACGGAAGCTGCGACCCCGGTATTTTCCCGCTTGTCAGCATACCGAACATCATAGGCTGCGCAGGCGCACTGCTGATAATCATTGCGGCCATCGCAACGCCTATTGCCAAATCGCAGCAGGTGCGTGAGGTGTGGTTTTACATCATGTCCGGCGGTGCGGTGCTGAAGATAGTTACTATGGAGATAGCGAGAATATTTGCGAGATGATAGGGGCTTGACGTGAAGAATATCCGTGACGCATGGAACAAAGACGACACCTCAGCCAGACTGGAGGCGCTGCAATGGCGGGACAGGGACAGAGATAAAATAGCCCGCTGCATTGAAGCGATACAGTCCGGAAAAATCGACAAACTGGAAAAAACCCTATGAAGCCGACAGCAGTTGACCCGAAAACCACTTCCCGTGCGCAGGCATACGAGTTTTGGCTGAATGCGCCGAACCCCATGGTGACTTTCTTCAAGACTTTGAATGTAACTCCGCTGGTGAAGCTGAGCCGCAGGCGTGGTCTAAGGCAATACCGCCCTTGACAGTTCCCCTTGATTGTGGTATAATTGTTGTACAATGTTTGTTATGTATCAATCGTTTTACAAAAGAGAGGTGCGGGGCAATGGCTCCAAAAATCAAATTCACCAAAGATGAAATGATAGAAGCCGCACTGCGGGTAGTGCGCGCGAACGGAATAGACAGTCTTACTGCAAAGGCGATAGCGGACGAGCTTGGCACGTCCACCCAGCCGGTATTCACGGGCTTCGGCTCAATGGAAGCGGTCAGGTGGGAGGTCTATGAAGCGGCGGTGCGGTTATACTATAAGTACGCCGCTGAGGGGCTGAACGGGAAGATACCGTTTTTCGGCTTCGGAATGCAGTATATCAGGTTCGCGCGTGAAGAGCCGCAGCTATACCGGCTGCTGTTCCTGACTCCGGCGGGATATGGAAGATACAGTGCGGTTCAGGTGATGGGGCACTCTCAGGAGAAGCTGCGGCCGATACTGACGAGCATATACCGCATCACCGGCGAGGAAGCCGACCGCTTATTCCGCGATATGTGGCTTGTGGTGCACAGTATTTCGACGCTCATAGTCACCGGCGACTGCCCCTATTCGGACAAGGAGATAGGTCAGATACTGACGGGGTTCAGCGTCAGCCTGTGCAGGTCTATTAAAGAAATACCAGGCTTTGTGGCGGGGGACTACGACCGTGACAGCATTTTCGCAGGGCTCACCGCCACGCCGCAGGAGTAATGCAGACAGAATTATAAAAAAGTGCAGCCCGCTGAATGCAGACTGCACAATTTTTATGGTTATTAAAGGTTTATACTTGCTCTTAGTATCTCAAGAGCGTCCTTGATATTCACCAGACCGTCGCCGTTATAGTCAGCCATGGGCTGGTTTGCGGCGTTCTCTAATCCTATAGCCTGTCTGAGTGCCGCAAGTGCGTCGGATACGCCGAGTTTGCCGTCGTTGTCTGCGTCGCCTTTAAGTCCGCTGAGGTCGCTGACCATCACGATATAGTCGCCCTTGTCAGTGATATTCAGCCTGATCTCGCCGTTTGCGTCTATTCTGTAAACGCCTGCGAAGCTGCGCTTTCCGTCTGCGGTGAAATATACGTTGGCGAACTTGCCCGCATTGCCGAGGGTCAGCGTAAGTTCCGCATTATCAGTGCCGTTTGCGGAGAACTGAACAGCTTCCGTGCCCGACAGCCCGTAAGAATACTGGCTGAGCGTTTTGATGAGGGTCACGTCTGCGGCATGAACGCTGGTGAGTTTTGCGCCGTCTATCGTCCATCTTACGTTATCGCCGTCCAGAAGTATCAGCATATTGCCGCTGTCCTTGACTGCCTGAATAACGTCTGCGGGTACGCTGTTTATTCCGTTGAGGTCGAGCGCGGCGTCGCCCTTTTTGACGAGGTCTTTCACGTCGCTCCATGTTGACTGCCTGCCGTCTATTAGCGGGTTATCCTCAAGTATCACGCTATCACGTCTGCCGTAGCTGCCGGAACTGCCGCCCGAATTGCCGCCGGAGTTGTTCGGCTTCTCGCTGACTGTGATATCGACCGTTGTGGTCTTGCCATAATAGAATATTTCTATCTGGGTGTCGGTAAGCGTAAGTTCGCCGTCGGGGGAGTAGGTATAGTATACGTTGCCGCTTTCGTATGGCGCTTCAGCCGTCCTGCCGGAGTTATACAGCACGTCAAGCACAAGTCCTGTCGGGTCGAATGTTTCGCCGACGTAATAGCTTGTCTTTGTGGGCGGCGTTTTTACTGAAACAAACGATACCGCTTCGGGGAACACATACACCTGCTCGGTCATTTCATAGCCGAGATAGTATATCGTAACGTCCACGTCGCCGGAAGTCTGGAACGTTGCGGGTGAAAAGCTGAAGCTATCCCTGTTTTCAATGGCTCTCACGGTTTCGGTGTCGCCGTTGTCGTAGGTGAGCAGGACCTCCACGCCGTCGATCAGATAGCTGTCGTTCAGGAAGTAGGATACCTTCATAGAGCCCTTGGCAAGCGAAACTGACTGAAGCTGCTTCGGCTCGACCGTTATCGGCTGCTCTGCGGTAAATTTGCCGAGATAGCTTATCTCGACCTCGGTATCAGACGGAGTAAGCTTGCCTGCAGGATCGAATAAGAAGTCCGCTTCATTGCCCTCATAGGGTACGGTGATGGTGTCGCCGGTGTTATATATCGCAGTAACGACAAGCCCTGTCAGGTCGAATGTGTCGCCCTCTTTATAGGTGGTTTTGGCGGGCGGGATGGCTATCTCAATGCTGCTGATAGCCTTGGCTTCCCACTTCGCATAAAGCTTAAACTGAAGGGCGGTATCAAAATATTCAAAATCGAACGGGTCGGTGCATTCCTTATCTCTGAACCAGCCTGCGAAAGCCCAGTCGGGGTCGGTCGGCCTTTCCGGCTCTGTGAGCGGCTCGCCGTATTTTACTCTTTGGGGAGTGGGGGTGACGCCGTGACCGTTGAGGAAGTATTCTGTGCCGTAATAGCTTACCTCATACATTTTCTCGACAAAGTTGTATGTTGCCTTGTATTCGCCGTTTGAATCCCAGTTCAGACCCTCTTGGATAAGAGTGCCAGACGGGAAAAGTCCGCCTGTTATCGTTATGTCCAGATCATATGGCGTATTATTTTCATCGTATGGCTTGGCGATGATACCGTTGAATTTGCCGCCGGATACGTTCAGGGTCGTGGGGCAGTTTACAAATGTCTCAACAATAAGAAAATCGTCTGAAGCCGTTTTGGGGCTGAACTCGCCCGAATAGATATTTATTGACGCACGGGAGCCGCTTGCCGAATAGATCGTGCTTTTTCCGCTTATGTACGATACGTTGTAAAGGTTTATGGTGCTCGCCTGCGGCGAACTCATAGTAAATACGTTACCGCTGGAAATTATGGAGCCTTTCGTTCCGTCCTCGCTGTCAGTCACTGTCAGCTCGCCGCCGGTTACATCGAAAGCCTTCAAGCTGTTATTGCATTCTATCTTGTGGCCGTTAAGGTGTATCTTTACGTCACTGCCTGCGCTGATGGTGAAAAACTTGTTTTCCGGTATAATTATATCATCGGTCAGCACGTAATTTCCGGTTGCAAGAGCACCGGTCGCTGTGTTGAATATACTAGCGTCCAGCGGCTGGCCGTATATAACGCCGTCCTGAGTGATCGTGTACTGTTCTGCGGCGGGAACGCTGACGCTCTCCGAAGAAGCCACAGGCACGTCCGCCGCAAACGCCGCATTCGGAAGCGCAGAAGCACCCGCAGCGAGCGACACAGCGCACAGCCAGCTTACTGTGCGGTTTATCAGGGAAGATTTGTTCATGTATACCTCCATTGTTACTATTCAGACCGGCAATAAACGTTCATCGCCGTCTTTTTTGTTATAACTTTACCTTATATTATAACCTATTCGCAGTAGTTTGTCAATCATTGCCATGATATTTTTCTCATTTGTGCAGGCTGCCCTTGGTTGCCCGACATCGTGTCGGGCTTTTGGGGCAGCGGCGCAAGCGTCCTGCTTGCGCCTGCCGAAATGCTTGCTGTGGCAGGACGCCACAGGCGAAGATGAGGGTTTATCGACAGTCTGCGCATAACGTTGTTATGCAATGTGCACAGCAGCATAACGCTGTTATGCTGGAATTGTATCCGATTTGCCGAAATTTCGTCAAAGCCATTGACAGCAGCGCTGAAATATGCTAAGATAACAGTGTTACGGAAAGGCGGTGAGAGCATGGGCGAGGACAAGGAAACACGGAAAAGGCTGATAGACAGCGCAAAGGCGGAGTTCTGCGAGAACGGCTATGCCAAGGCTTCGCTTAGGAAGATATGCGCAAATGCGTCAGTCACGACCGGCGCGCTTTATTTCTTTTTCAAGAATAAAGACGACCTGTTCAGCGCAATCGTCGAGCCGCCGCTGGAGCAGCTTCGCAGAATACTGGAGGAGCACAACCGTGAGGACGAACGTGCGATGGGCAGCGAGGGCGTGTCCACAGTACCGCCGGATTCAATGATGGACGAGCACGGGTCTATCGCCGAGATGATAGTCGATTTTCTGTACGACAACTACGATGAATTTCTGCTGCTTCTCACAAAGGCGCAGGGCTCGGAGTATGAAAACGCCGCCGACGAGTTTGTCGGTATAATGGAGGAGGGCTTCCGCACGTCTGCGCAGGCTCTGCTGAGGAATCTTCCGGGGTATCGTATCGACGAATACATGATACACTGGCTCGCACATATGGATCTTGACGTGTATATCCACCTGCTGACCCATGAAACCGACCGCGAAAGGGCTAAGCAGCATTCCCGCAGGATAATGGACAGTATAGTAGAATCGTGGTTCAGGCTAGTTATCACAAATCAATAATAGTGCCGCACAATGCTGCGGCATTTATCAGGGGCGTAACATAACAGTGTTATCTGGGATACGCTGAATAAAGCGAAGCGTAACAAAATCAGACACGTGAGTTCGCTCGTTTGAACGTGACGATTTTGTTTTATTCAGCGTTTCCCTTGGTGAACTTATATCAAACTTATATACAGTGGGAGGACAAACTAATGTATCTTGAGGTAAAAGACGTAAAGAAAAGCTACGGCGACAGCACCGTGACGCAGGTGCTCAAGGGCGTATCCACCGGAGTTGAAAAGGGCGAGATGTGCGTGATCCAGGGCACCAGCGGCTCAGGCAAATCCACGCTGCTGAACTGTATCGGCGGTCTGGACACGATGGATTCCGGCTCGGTCAAGGTGGACGGTCTGGAGATATTCGGCATGAAGCCGGACAAGCTTGCGGACTACCGCAAAAAGTATCTCGGCTTCATCTTCCAGTTCTATAACCTCGTGCCGAACCTGACGGTGGAGGAGAACATTCAGGTCTGCCAGTACCTCGCAGAAAGCCCGCTGGATATGAACGAGCTTCTTGAAACGCTCGGACTTTCAGAGCACCGCAAGAAATTCCCCTCGCAGCTTTCGGGCGGTCAGCAGCAGCGCACGGCTATCGCAAGGGCGCTCATCAAGAACCCGAAGCTTCTTTTGTGCGACGAGCCGACCGGCGCTCTGGATTCCAAGACCAGCCGTGATATACTGGTGCTGCTTGAGCAGATAAATGCGAAATACGGCACGACAATGCTCATCGTCACCCACAACAACGCAATAAAGAACATGGTGCACAAGGTCATCATAATCAAGGACGGTCAGATAAAGAAGGACTACCGCAACGAAACGCTGATACCTGCCGCCGAGCTGGAGGACCTGTGATATGAACAGAGTACTTGCAAAACGCATTCCCCGTGAATTAAGGGCGAACTGGGCGAAATACCTTGCGATACTGGTGCTGATAGCGTTCAGTATGTTCATGGTGGGAAACCTTGTCGCCAGCGCGGACACGATAATCACCCGCACTGACGAGCACAACGCTGCGAACCATGTCGAGGACGGACAGTTCACGACGTTCATTCCGCTCACCGCTGAGCAGGAAAAGCAGATAACCGACAGCGGCGTCACTCTCGAAAGAATATTCAGCATGGACGTCACCGCACAGGACGGCTCTGTGCTGCGAATGATGAAGCTGAGGGAGAACATCGACCTTGTGGAGATAATAAGCGGCGAATATCCCGCAGGCGAAAACGAAACGCTTCTGGAACGCCGCTATGCGGAGGTGCACGGACTTACAGCCGGCTCGAAAATAACCGTTGCGGGCACGGAATACACGGTCACCGGTCTTGGCGTATCGCCGGACTATGACGCACCGTTCCAGAACCTTTCGGATATTGCGGTGTCGAGTTCCGGCTTCGGAGTTATGTTCGTGACAGGCAGTCAGTATGACGCAGTAAAGGCGCAGAATATCACGGCGCAGACCTGCTGCTATGCGTATCTTCTCGGCGGGGACATGACAGACGGCAGCCTGAAGCAGATGATAGAGGACTTCGACTTCGACTACAAGAGCGTTGACGACCAGTATTACCGTGAAACCATCGACGAAGCGCTCAGCAAGCGCACCGAGATAGAGGACGCAGTGGACAAGCTGGCGGACGGAGCGGCAGACCTCAAAGAGGGGCTTTCCGACCTCTTTGACGGCGCAGACGACCTCAGCAGGGGACTTTCGGATATCGCACAGGGGGCTTCCGACCTTGCGGAGGGTATCGCTCAGGCGAATGCGGCTGGATTTATCCCCGCACCTCTGGCGGAACTGGTGACTGGTTCGGCAAAGCTTAGCGCAGGGGCTGATTCTGCGGACGAGGGCGCTGCGAAGCTTTCTGACGGCGCAAAGGAAGCCGCAGACGGAGCGGCTGACCTCTCCGACGGAATGAACGAGTTCCGTGACAAGGCGGACGAACTTCTCGACGAGGTGTTCGACCTTGACCTCGCCAACCTGACTATGTTCGTGAAGCGTGCGGACAACGTGCGTATCGCAGGCGCAGCGGGCGACGTAGAGATGAACCGCACCGCCGGACTGCTTGCGGGCGTGATAATCCTTGTTATGCTGACTTACGTTATATCGGTGTTCATCGTTCACCAGATACAGCGTGAAAGCAGCGTTATCGGTGCGCTGTACGCACTGGGCGCAAAGAAAGGCGTGCTTATCCGGCACTACATAACGCTGCCGACTATCGTCGCATTCATCGGCGGCGCAATAGGTACGGCTCTGTCGGTGCTGCCTGCGTGCATTGAATATCAGATGGCGGACACCAAGGCTTATTACTCCATTCCGGATTTTGCGCCGTATATCCCGATATACGTCATAGTATATACGCTGATAGCGCCGCCGGTAATTTCAGCGATAGTCAACGCCGCTGTGATAAACAAGAAGCTGTCCCGCACTGCGCTGTCGCTGATGAGGAACGAGCAGTCCAGCCACGGCTACAGCCGCATGGAGATAAAGCACGGAAGCTTCATCACGAAGTTCCGTATGCGCCAGATACTCAGGGAAATGCGCACAAGCATTGCGGTTGTCGCAAGTATGCTGGTATGCCTGATGATACTCATGCTCGGTCTTGACTGCTATTATATCTGCACGAACGTCACAACCGACACGCAGGCGGGCACTACTTATCAGTATATGTACACCTACAAATACCCCACAAAGGAAGTGCCGGAGGGCGGCGAGCCGCTGTTCGTGAAGTCGCTTTCAAAGGAGCAGATGGGCTACACGCTGGATATTTCGGTGATAGGCATTGACGATGATAACCCTTATTACGGCGTAAAGCCGGTCAGCGGAAAGACCACGGTCGTTGCGAGCCGTTCGGTCAGCAGCAGATACGGCGTGGGCTCAGGCGACAAGCTGATACTGACTGACGAAGCCGCCGGAATGGACTATGCGTTCACGGTGGACAGCGTGTGCGATTACGCCGCAGGTCTGTCGGTATTCATGGATATCGGCAGCATGAGAGAGCTTTTCGGCGAGGACGAGGACTACTTCAACGCAGTGCTTTCAGACAAGCCGCTCGATATCGAGGAGGGACGGCTTTACTCAGTCACCACCAAGGAGGACATCGACCGTTCGTCTAAGGTATTCACGGAGATAATGTCCGGCATGATAACCACGCTTATTGCGGTCGCTGCGCTGATATTCGTGGTCGTTATGTACCTTATGTCGGGCATAATGATAGACCGTGCGGCGTTCGGAATTTCGCTCGTGAAGATATTCGGCTACGGCAGGCGTGACGTAAAGAAGCTGTATCTTAGCGGCAATGCCTACACGGTGGGAATAGGCGGGCTTATCTCTATCCCGCTTGCAAAGCTTGCTATGGACGCAATATACCCGGCGCTTGTCCCGAATATTGCGTGCGGGATAAACCTCAGCTTCCCGTGGTATATGTACCTTATCATCTATGCGGGCGTTATGGCGGTGTACTTCATCACCAGTGCGCTGCTTTCAGGAAAGCTGAACAGGATTACTCCGGCTGAAGTATTAAAAAACAGAGAGTAAAATCAATTTTATCCCCCGCACACAGCGGGGGATAATTTTTGCAGGTAGTGTTCTTCTTTGCCTTGACAGGTTGTTCCGAATGTGGTATGATATTAAACAACAAGCGTTATGCAATGATAAGTGCAGAACGCTGAACTAATGCTGCTTCGGGGGTAATTTATGGACAGGGAATGGTCGGAAAAGAACAAGGAAATACAGCGGCTGCTGGGAAAAGAAAGCACATACACGGACGGAATACAGAAGCTTATCGCTTTCAGGGGCGATCTTTTTGGTCAGATAACGCAGATAGTGGATACCTTTCCGGAATGCGCATTCTCGCAAATGCCGTATGCCGGCGCAGACGGCTACCACAGCAAAACGCTGGGCTATTCCATCTGGCATATATTCAGGATAGAGGACATCGTGGCGCACGAACTTATAGCGGAAGATGAGCAGGTGCTGTTTTCCGGCGGCTTTCAGCAGCGCACAGGCTCTCCGCTGATTACCACGGGGAATGAACTTGAGGGCGGCGAAATAGCCGAGTTCTCGAAGCGCCTTGACGTAAAAGAACTGCACAGCTACGCCGAAGCGGTAATGCAGTCAACAAACGGGATACTCAGCCGCCTTGCCTACCGTGATTTCAAGCGGACGTTCGGAGATGAAAGCCGTCAGCGGCTGATAGACTGCGAATGCGTCAGCGGCAGCGAGAAAGCAAGCTGGCTCATTGACTACTGGTGCAAAAAGAACCTGCTGGGGCTGATAAAAATGCCGTTTTGCAGGCACTGGATAATGCACATCGAAGCAATGCGCAGGATAAAGAATAAGCTGTGCAAACAGGCGAGAAATGGCGTTGACCCGATAGCGTACTGCGGATTTTCCTGCAATCACTGCTTTTTGTCGGAGTGGTGCGGCTCATGCAGGACGGAATATAACACCTGCTCTTTTGCCACCTGCTTTCCGGACGGCAAATGCCCGAATGTCACCTGCTGCGGCGAAAAGGGGATCGACGGCTGCTATGAATGTCCGGAGCTTGAACAGTGCCAAAAGGGATTCTACACTCCGGAAAACGACGGCGCAGCCGCAGCCAAGGCTCAGGCAATGTATATCAGGGCGCACGGCAAGCGGGCTTTCCTGAAAGCACACGACAAGCTGCATGAAACGCAGTCGTTCCAGAAAACTCAGGAGGTACTGGGGCAGGATATGTACGAGGGGCTTAGGATACTCGAAAATATAGAAATATAAAAAAGTGTGTTCCAGACTGGCGAGAAGCCCTCAGATTCTAGGAACCCGCACAACGACTAGGCTTTGTGCAGGTTGCCCTTAGTTGCCCGACATCGTGTCGGGCTTTGGGGCAACGGCACAAGCATCCTGCTTGTGCCTGTCGTTGTGTGGGTGACGACGAAGATGAGGGTTTATCGCCAGTCTGATTTTATGTAAGTCTGCGTAAACACGGCGTTATTATCTGGTCCGGCGGAATAAGCGAGTAGTCGTACATCACCTTTGAATGGTTGTTCAGAATAAGTTCGCTGCGCATTACACGCCGCTGCTTGTCTAAAGTCAGCCTGTAGACACGGCTCACCCGGTAGAACACGCCGTCCTCCTCGACATAGCCGTAATTCTCCTCCGTCACACGGTAGATATACGGAAATGCGGTCTGCGCCCGCAGTTCGCCGCACAGCCGCTCGCCGTCCGTCCACACCAGAAGCTGCACCGGACGGTCGGTGGTGTTGCAGAAGCGGTAGTCCACGTTCTTGTAGAACACGCTCGTCCCCGTGCCGAACGGCACGCGTCTGCCCGAATCGGGGAAAAGCGCGTCGGAATGGTGGTTGAGTTCCGTCACGGTAAGAGGGCTGTTCAGCACAAGCCAGTGAATGAGGTTCGCAAGCTGGCACAGCCCGCCGCCGATACCCTGTTCAAGCCTGCCCTTGCTGATGACCAGTCCCGGCTTGTAGCCGCGCTTTTCGCTCGGTTCGCCGACAAGCCGCCAGAACGAGAAGGTTTCTTTTGGGCGAATTACAATGCCGTTTATTTTCGCCGCAGCAAGCCGCAGGTTCTCCGCCTTGCTGCGCTGCAGTCCCTCCTCAACGCCGTGAAGCTTCCGCAGCATATCTGAGGAATGGCTTTTCACCACGACCGGCAGGGGTACTGTGTTTATCTCAGAGGCGAATTTTTCCTTGCTGAACAGGTCGTGAATATCACGCAGAACGTACTCCTTGCGCAGCGACAGCTTATAGCAGGTCGGGGAGAGTTCGCAGAACAGTTTGCGCTTTTTCATGGCGTTCACCTCTTTTGTAGACTGGCGATAAACCCTCATCTTCGTCGTAAGGCGAAAACCTTTAATGCGCAGCGTCCGTGCTGCGCTTGGGGTTTTCGCTTGTGGCGTCCTGCCACAAGCGGCATTTCGGCAGGCGCAAACACGATGTTTGCGCCATTGTCCCCAAAGCCCGACATGATGTCGGGCATTAAAGGACAATCGGACAAAGCCTAGCCGTAGGGCGTGTTCCTAGAATCTGAGGGCTTCTCGCCAGTCTGGTTATAGTTTTTCAACAAGCTGTATTTTGCTACAATAATTATAACACAGCATGACCTTAATTGCAATTACAGACTGGTTACAAATTATTACAAAACGATTACATTAACAGAATGGAAGCAAAACCGCATTTTCAGTAATATCGGACGACCCCCCGCTCATTATCTGAAAAGAGGTGATGAATATGACGGAAAGCAGGGACAATACCGCCGAAATACTGGACAGCGGCTGGCTGGGCTGCACTCAGCAGGATCTTGAACGCCGCAGGGAACTGTTCATGCAGACGGCGGCGGAGCTTCTCGCAGCGCAGCGGCAAAGGGAGCGTGAAGCCGTTTCCGGCGGCGAACAGCGGGGGTAATACGCTTGAAAGCATATGCGATATATTTGCGAAAATCACGTGCGGACCTTGACGCAGAGGCGCTCGGTCAGGGGGAAACGCTCGCACGGCACCGCCGTCAGCTTCTGGAACTTGCCGAGCGCAGCGGGTACGCAGTCGGCGAGATATATCAGGAGATACGCTCAGGCGACAGCATAGAAGCCCGTCCGGAAATGCTCAGGCTGCTTTCCGACGTGGAACGGCGGCGCTGGAGCGGCGTTCTGTGCATGGATATCGACCGGCTTGCAAGGGGCGACAGCGCAGACCAGGGCAGGATAATCCGGACGTTCAGCCTGTCCGATACGCTTATAATCACGCCGAACCGCACCTATGACATGGCGAACGACGATGACGAGGAATACGCAGATTTCGGGCTGTTCATCGCCCGAAAGGAATACAAAAGCATACGCAGGCGAATGCTGCGTGGGCGTATCGCTTCGGCGAAAGAGGGGCATTTCATCGGCAGCACGCCGCCGTTCGGCTATGATAAAGTGAAAGTGGAAAGGGGCAGGGGATACACGCTTGCGCCGAACGCCGAAAGCGGGGCGGTGAAGCTCATTTTCTCGATGTGTATTTCGGGGGACGGCTGCACCAGAATAGCGCAGCGGCTTGACGTTCTGGGGGTAGCCCCGCGGTCGGGCGGGAAGTGGAGCAGGGCTTCTGTCGCCGATATACTGCAAAACCCTGTCTATTGCGGGAAGATACGCTGGCAGTACCGCAGGGAAAAGAAAAGCAGCAGCGGCGGCAGGATAGAGAAGCACCGCGCCATCTCCGGCGGCTGCATACTTGCGCAGGGGCTTCATCAGGCGCTGGTCAGCGAGGAGGTATTTCAGCAGGCTCAGCGGCAGATGAGCAGCCGGAAGCGTCCGTGTGTGAATCTCGGCAAGTCGCTGCAAAACCCGCTCGCAGGGCTTGTTTACTGCGGAAAGTGCGGTGCACTCATGCAGCGGGTGTGCGGCAGAAGCAAAGTCAGGCTGGCCTGCCCGAACAGCGGCTGCGATAACATCTCGTCTGAACTCTGTCAGGTGGAGGAAGCGCTGCTGAGCGGACTTTCGGCGTGGCTCAGCGTATCGGTGGAAGCGGCGCAGCCCGCAGTATCATGCAGGACAGACCCGCTGCGTACTTCGGCTGAACTGCTCGGCAAAAGGCTCGCAGGTCTGGCGGAACAGCGGGGCAGGATATACGCATTTCTTGAGCAGGGAATATACACGCCGGAGGAATTTCGGGAGCGCCTGAACACGCTGGAAGAACAGCGGGAGAGCGTTCAGCGGCAGCTTGATTCGGCTCAGGCGGAACTGAGAATATCGGCAGTCCCTCAGCTGGAGCGCATACCGCAGGTGTGCACGGCAGTCGGGATATACCGCAGCGCACTGCCGGAGGAGCAGAACAGACTGCTGAAAGCGCTTGTGGAGCGTGTGGACTACATCAAGACGAAACGCTGCAGAAAGGGCAGGGGCGATACTCCGCTGTTCAGGCTGGAGATAACGCCGAAATTTCCGGCGGGGTAGTTGCGTATCGCAGGAGAATGTGCTAAAATAATGGGGAAATAATGTGACCCGCAGACAGGAAACGCTGTCTGTATCTATGGAATAGAAAAACAGCCTAGGGGGAGTCAATGATGGAGGATTCAGCAATAGTAGAGCTTTATTTCGCCCGCTCTGAGCAGGCGATAACGGAAACCGATATGAAATTCGGGCGGTACTGCACGGTTATCGCATACAATATACTGCACAACAACGAGGACAGCGAGGAATGCAAGAACGACACGTTCGTAAAGGCGTGGAACGCTATCCCGCCGAAAAAGCCGGATAATCTTCGGGCGTATCTCGGCAGGATAGCGAGGAACATCGCACTGAATATGTACAACTATATGCACCGAATGAAGCGGGACGTAAACAGCACGGTAGCCATACTTGACGAGCTTTCCGAGTGTATCCCCGACCCCGCTTCGGACGTTGAGCAGGTCACCGAAAGCATGATGATACGGGACAGTATCAACGCATTTCTGGGTACTCTGTCCGAGGATAACCGCAGGATATTCGTCCGGCGGTACTGGTACGCAAGCCCTGTCGAGGACATCGCACGGGAATACGGCTTCAGCATAAGCAAGGTAAAAACGAGCCTCATGCGTACCCGAAAGAAGCTAAAGGAACATCTGGAAGGCGAGGGGATAGCAATATGAAAGAAATGCGGTTAATGCAGATTATCGGCGACATAGACGACAAATACATAGAGGAAGCCGCTCCGTGCGAGCAGTCTGAACGCTCCGAGAAGAAGCCTGCGATACGCTTCGTTCCGTGGGTGAAATATGCGGCGGCGGCTGCGTGTGCGGCGCTTATTCTGGGCGCAGGCATATTTGCGGTGACTCAGCGGGCGAATATCGTTGAGAAGCCCGCCGAGAGCGGCTCGGAAGCCGTATCGTCTGACGAAAGCGGAGATTTTGTTCAGGCTGTAAGCCCCTATGAGGATTTCGATACTCTTGAGGAAGCGGAAAAGGCTGTCGGCTTTGATATCGCAGTACCGGACAGCTTCGGCGCATTCACTGAACTTAGCTTTTCGACTGTGAGCGGAAAAATACTGGAGGTGCAGTACTGCGGCGAGGACGGCGGCTGTGGGCTTAGTATCAAGAAAGCAAAGGGCGGCGAGGACGTCAGCGGCGACTGGAACGAATACGAAAGCGTATCCGAAATTCAGGCGGGCGGCAGGGCTGTCACGATAAAGGGCAATGGCGGTAAGTATTACCTTGCGGTATGGTTGGACGGCGGTTACAGCTATTCGGTTTCGGTCGCTGACGGCGCTTCTGAGGACGAACTGAAAGCGGTCGTGGAAGATATTCAGTAATTTTTTGGAACAGTGTGACCTGATGATATTCCACGCTGTCCTTTAGGGTGAAAGGCAGAAAAAAGGCTGCCAGGAAAATCAGACGTAATAAAGGAGAATACAATTATGAGAAAGACAGTCAGATTAACAGCAGCGGCTATGGCGGCAATTATTGCAGCTTCCTGCGTATCGTTCGGCGCATTTGCGGAGAACTCCGCAGATATCATTGAAAGCGAACCGAGCATTGCGGACGAGATCCTTGGCGGCTGGGAAGTAAGCGGAAACAGCAGTTCAATGAGCAAGAACCCGCAGGCAAAGGCGGCTTTTGAGAAAGCTACTGAGGGCATGACTGGCGTAAGCTACAAGGCGATAGCCGTTCTGGGTACTCAGGTGGTCGCAGGCACGAAGTATGCGATACTGTGCAGGGCAACTCCGGTATACCCCGACGCTGATTCTGAGATGGTGGTAATGTACATCTATGAGAGCCTTGACGGAAGCGCCGGGATAACAGGCTTCCAGACCATCATCGGCGAGCCTGAGGAGGGCGGCTTCACGGCAAATACCGGCAAAACCGCCATCGACAAGAAGCGTAACAAGAAGATATATTCCGCATACAAAAAGGCTATGAAGGGGCTGGAGGGCGTATCCTACAAGCCGGTAGCATATCTCGGAAGTCAGGTCGCTGCGGGCAGCAATTACATGATACTCTGCCGCAGTCAGGCGGCTTACCCGGACGCACCGTATGAGTGGTCGCTTGTGACGGTAAACAAGAGCCTTAAGGGCAAGGTAAAGCTTCTTGATATACAGACGCTGGAGCTTGGCAGCACCGACAGCGAACCGGACATGGGCGGCAATACCCAGATACCGAACCCATGGCAGGAATACAAGACCGTTGCGGAAGCTGCCAAGGCTGCGGGAGTAAGCTTTGCTGCGTCGGACAAGCTGGGCGACTATACGCTGTCGTATGTTCAGGCTATGGACGGTATCGTCGAGGTGCGTTACGAAAAGGACGGCAAGGAATTGAGCATTCGCAAGGGAAAGGGCACGGACGACATCAGCGGCGACTACAATACCTACAAGAACGTCACCGAAAAGACGATAAACGGCGTTACAGTTACCCTGAAAGGCAATGCGGGCGGCGTAGCTTCCGCAGTATGGACGGACGGCGAGAACGCTTATGCGTTCTGTTCTGAGGAGGAAATACCTGCAATGCTCTTTGAGAGCGCTGCGGCTGTTATCAAGTGATTTTGAGTATTCAGCAAACAGTGTCGGTCGATTCCGGCACTGTTTTTTGCGTTTATACGCCCCTTTTCAATGCCCCAAAGTTTACTATGGGAACCTCTAAAAACCGGTTTGAAAAGGGAAAATGGGTAGAGTGCGCCGAATGCGATGAAAGCCGACGAAGTAAGGCTGTATGCCTTACGAGGAGGTGCAACACGATGTTGCAGAGCGAAATAACCGGGCGACGGCATGGACGCCGCCGCCGTTCTTTGCAGCCTGCCGTTCCGTACGGTACTTTCGTTCCTGACCGGCTCGCTCGATTTATTCCTGTTTTCAACGCCAGCTTTATCGACGACTCCTTGTAGTTCCTGTCGTATTTCTTTTCTTCTGACATATCCTTATCAATTCAGAATTTTCCTCTTGACATTCCGGAAAAAAAGTGATACAATCCAAAATGAACAATGTTCATTTTGGAGGTAACGCTGATGAATCCACCTAATACATCAAGAGAGGAAATTATGAGAGTCAGTCGGAAAATTGTATCTGAAAAAGGACTTCCGGCACTGAATATGCGGGTTCTGGCGAAGGAGTGCGGAATTGCGCTGGGAACGCTGTACAATTACTATTCAGACAAGGACGAACTGGTCGTTGCCGCAATAGAAAGTGTGTGGCAGGACATTCTGGAAAAAAGCGCGCCGGACAGCGGGGTCAGATTTTCGCAGTATATAACGCAGACCTATGCGCATATCATTGAGAAACTGAAAGACTATCCGGATTTTCTGGCGGCGCACTCAATATCGGTCGCAGGTTCTGTGAAGGGGAAGGCGTGCGGCATGATGGAGCGCTGCTTCGGTAAAATCCGCGGGGAACTCCACGCAGCCCTGCGGGAAGACAAAAACGTTGACCGCAGCATCTTTTCAGAAACATTCCGCGAGGAAGACCTTATTGAGCACATACTCGACACCATCACGATTTCCATAATAAACGGCAAGCCGGACTGCACCGTCCTGACTGAGATCCTTGACCGTTTATTATACCGCTGAACAAAAGGAGAATTAATATGCAGGCTATATTTGAAACCACATTTGATGTAATATATCTTTTAACCGTGATAACCCTCGGAGTATTCATGATCTGCAAAAGCAAGGGGAGGAAACAGTATCTCCTCTACGGAATTATGGCGGTGACGCTCGGTGCGGGGGACTCGTTCCACCTGGTGCCGAGGGCGGCTGCGCTCTGCACCACCGGTCTTGAAAGCTACACTGCCGCTCTTGGAATCGGAAAGCTTATCACCTCCGTGACGATGACGGCATTCTATGTGATTCTGTACTACGTTTGGTGCTGCCGATACAAAATCACCGGAAAGCGCGGAACAACAGCGGCAGTATGGGGACTTTCGGCTCTGCGGATCATCCTCTGCCTTATGCCGCAGAACGAATGGACAAGCCCCGACGCCCCGCTTTCCTGGGGTATCTTCCGCAATATTCCGTTTGCGCTCCTCGGATTGCTGATAATAATTCTGACATTCAGAAGCGCCAAGCAGAACGGCGACCGTGAATTCCGGTTTCTGTGGCTCACAATAGTGCTCAGTTTCGGCTTCTACATTCCGGTGGTGCTCTGGGCGGACGCAGTTCCGCTGATAGGCATGCTGATGATCCCCAAGACCTGCGCTTACGTCTGGACTGTACTGATAGGGTTCAATTCCCTGAGGAATGCCGATAGAAACGAAAGCGAGGCAGACAGATGAAGCGTCCTTTCTACCATGTAAAAAAACGCGCGCTGCTGGCAATTGCCGGGTCCGTATGGCTGGCGGCAGGATTCAACGTTGCACGCCTTGGGGTGTTATCTTATATCAGGCTTGATGAGATCTCGGCAGTCCACATACTGCTGTCGATTGTGGTATTCTGCGTGTTCGGGTTTATGTTCTACCGTATGAGCGTCAGGCATACGAACAGGATACGCTCTTATCCACAGGAAACAAGACCTGTCTGGAATTTTTTCGACCTGAAATCATATCTCATTATGGCATTCATGATGAGCGGCGGTATATGGCTAAGAAATTCCGGACTGGCGCCTGAAGTTTTTATTGCAGTGTTCTATACGGGTCTTGGCTGCGCCCTGGGTTCCGCTGGCATTTTGTTCTGGGTGAATTTTATCAAGGGTCTCGTTCCACAGGGGCATACTGAATAAAGGGCGCTCCTAATTACCGCGCGTGTATTTCCTTTATTATGGGAATCTCTGAAAAGCAAAAATCAGAATTTATCAACAGGGATCGTCTCCGGCAGGCAAAGTCACAATGAACACGGTGCCGACTTTATTTCCAGGCTCTGCGCGGACGGAGCCGCCGTGGAGTACCGCAATTTCATGCACGAGCGCAAGCCCGAGTCCAACGCCGCCCATCTGCCGGCTTCTTGATTTATCCACACGGAAAAAAGGCTGAAATATGCTTTCCCGGTACTCCTCCGGTATCCCGCAGCCGGTATCGGAAACTCTGACGACCACAACGTTGTTCTCCTTGTGCACCGAAACGCTGACAGAACCGCCCCGCCGGTTATACTTGACTGCATTTTCAATAAGATTGAATACCAGCCGATATATCAGTTCGTCGCTGCCTGTTATCACGACGTTGTCGCAGTCCTGTTCAATTGTGATATCATTCTGGCTGGCAAGAGGAGTAAGGTCGGTAATGATCTCTTCTACGAGAGGAGCAAGTTCAATGCGTTCAGAGCGCGGCGCCGAACTTAGATTGCTCATTTCAAGAAGCGTATGCACCAGCCTGGAAAGCCTGTCAAGCTGCTCTGCCTGCGATCGGACAAGTTCAGCCGTATCGCCTTCCATATTTTTGTGCTCTGCGGCATAAAGCTCTATCTTTGTCTGCATTATTGCGAGAGGCGTGCGAAGTTCATGTGCGGCATTCCCGGAAAACTGGCGCTGTGTTGCGAACGATTCCGAAAGCCGGTCGAGCATCAGGTTCACCGAAACGCTGAGCTGCCGGAATTCCTTTACAGTGTCTTCATTGAGCCGTATGTCCGAGATACTGTCCTGGTCTATCTTTTCAGCCTGCTGAGAAAGCTTTCTCAGCGGTTTCAGCGCCTGTCCGCTGACGAAGTAGGCTATTGCGGCGCTGGCAATAGTCACTGCAACCGTTATCAGCCAGCCTTTCCGTCCGAAATCAGCCTTTACATCATACGCTTCATCTGAAAACCGGCTGATAAATTCCGACATCTGACTGTCTGATATCTCAATAGCGAGACCGTCCGGATTTTCGGAAAAATCCGGCGTATATTCAAATACAAACCCATTGAGCGAATCAATGCTGACAGCCCCTGAATGATAAAGCAGAAGATTAAGGCATATGCAGGTCCCTGCGATCAGAAGAGCTGTCAGCAGGGTTATCCGCCATTGCAGTGACAGTCTTTTCATTTGTCGTCTCCCCCTATCACATAGCCCTCTCCAACACGGTTCACGACCGGGTCGTACCCAAGCGCAGCGCGTAGTTTCCTGCGCAGAGCCGAAATGTGAACGCGTATCGAATTACTGAAGCTGTCCACACTTCCATCCCAGACGTGTTCAATAAGCTCCTCCTGGCTTACCGGGCGGCCCTCGTGCAGCATGAGATATTCAAGTACTCCGGTTTCCTTTCGTGTAAGTGCGACCGGTGCGCCGTCAACTGAAGCGATCCTTGTCCGGGTATCGTAAACAAGTTTTCCGCATTTCAGGCAGACATTGCGCTGAATGAACTGACGGCGCGTCAGGCTGCGTATGCGCGCTTCAAGCTCCGCCAGATGGAACGGTTTGGACAGATAGTCGTTCGCGCCCGCGTCCAGCCCCTCCACCTTGTCGGTTATCTCACTGCGTGCAGAGAGAATTAGCACGGGAGTTTCATAGTTCACTGTCCGAAATTCCCGCAGTATGGTCATTCCGTCCGCGCCGGGCAGGTTGATATCAAGCAGGACCAGGTCGTAACGCTCAATGGCAAGCAGCTCACGGGCTTCATTTCCATCGCCGCATGCGTCTGCTTCATAGCCGTCCAGACGCAGCTTTTTCGTGATATCGTCACGCAGGGATTTTTCATCTTCAACAACAAGTAAACGCATTTTTGTCTGTCCTCCATTATAATAGTATTTATATTATAGCACATTCAGATAAAATTTGTGTTAATTTCCGCTTAACAGAAAATTTATACTCCCTGTGATATAATCATATCATCAAAGAACGGAGGATAAAATCATGACAAGAAAAAAAGCGCTTGTACAGTCGCTTCTGCTGCTTGCCGGAATATTGATGATATGTTTCGGAATATGGCGCAGAGAGGCGGATACTGTTCTGTCAAAGGCGATACGGCTGTGTATGGAGTGTGTAGGAATTGGATAAGAAGAAAAAAACTAAAAAGATATGTTTCCTTGCCCGTTTCCGTTGGCTGATACAAGCGGCAGCCGCAATACTGACAAATATCCATCTGCCGAATTTCTTTAAGGGAACGTTATATCAGGGAAAAGGGAAATACGCCTGCGTTCCGGGACTTAACTGCTATTCCTGCCCCGGAGCCGCCGGAGCGTGTCCCATCGGCGCGTTTCAGGCGGTCATAGGCTCATCGAAATTCAAATTTTCCTATTACATCACAGGTTCGCTCATTCTTATGGGAGTACTTCTGGGACGATTTATCTGCGGCTTTCTGTGCCCTTTCGGCTGGCTTCAGGAACTTCTGCATAAGATCCCAGTGCCGAAGCTGTCCACCAGAAAGCTGAAGCCGCTGAGGTATTTGAAATACGTCATACTGGCAGTTTTTGTTATAATGCTTCCGCTGATCGTTGTTAACGAACTTGGAATGGGCGACCCGTTCTTCTGCAAGTATATATGCCCGCAGGGAGTTGTGGAGGGCGCTATTCCGCTGGCGACAGCAAACGAGGGCATACGCAGCGCTCTCGGAGTGCTGTTCTCCTGGAAAACCGGCGTTCTGCTGGCGGTGGTCACGGCAAGTATGTTTATTTACCGGCCGTTCTGCAAATGGATCTGTCCGCTGGGAGCAGTTTATGCGCTGCTGAACCATGTTTCGCTTTTCCAGATGAAAGTTGACAAGAGCAAGTGCGTTTCATGCGGCGCATGCGCAAAAGCCTGCAAGATGGACGTTGACATCACAAAAAGCCCCAACCATTCCGAGTGTATCCGATGCGGAATGTGCATGAAATCCTGCCCGACCGGAGCAATATGCTACAAATACGGGTTTGGAAATAAATCCGGCGATAAAGCCTGCAATTCAGATGAAACAAAGGAGATAACCAAATGAACAGAAAAAAGATAACAGCAATCACAGCCTGCCTTATCATGGCGCTTTCTCTTACCGCCTGCGGCAGCCAGAATTCACAGCCGGGGCAGGAGGGTCAGTCCTCACAGCCGGCGCAGAATACCCAGACTGCGGACAGCAGCTCTGTAACGGAACAGGATCTGCTTGACGAAGAAAATAAGATACTCTCCGAAAACCAGGAGCTGTGGGAAAAGGTGTTCGGCGCTATGGACAAAAACGTCACGGACAGCGACCTGAGCAAGAACTACGGCGAGTTCCTGCTTGACACCATTGAAAAGGCAAAGGATCAGTTCACTGACGAAGAATACGAAACGCTGCGCGCAGGAGCGGAAAAAATACGCGATATTGAAGACCAGATAGCGCAGCTTCCGCAGGGCGATGCATCGTCGGATACAGCTTCGGCGAACTCTTTCCCGCAGTTTGACGGATACGATCTTGACGGAAACAAGGTCGACAGCAGCCTGTTTTCTGGAAATGAATTTACGGTCGTGAACTTCTGGTTCAGCGGCTGCAAGCCCTGTGTTGCGGAACTTGGCGAGCTTGACAAGCTGAACGAGAGGATAAGCGAACAGGGCGGCGAGGTTATCGGAATAAACGTTGAAACTCTGGACGGCAACGAACAGAACATCGAAACCGCTAAGCAGATACTTGAAACCAAGGGTGCTTCGTACCGCAATATCTATTTTGATTCCGCAAGCGACGCAGGCAAGTTCTCACTCGGAATAATGGCGTTTCCGACCACATATGTGATCGATAAAAACGG
>CAKSEC010000024.1 GCA_934446355.1 uncultured Oscillospiraceae bacterium
ACGCCGTAGTCCTCGATGGAGCGAACCTCGCCCTCGAACTTCTGACCGACCTGAATGGTCTCCCAGAACTTAGCTCTTTCAGCGTCGCGAACCTCTCTGTTAGCCTGTCTGATGGAGCCGACAACTCTGTTGCGCTGCTCGTTGATCTCGATAACCTTGAACTTAACGGTCTTCTTTACCAGATCCTCAAGCTTGCCGCTTCTCGGAACGCCGGTCTGTGAAGCAGGGATAAATACTCTTGTGCCGTTGGTAACGACGATAACGCCGCCCTTAACTGCCTGAGTAACAACGCCTTCGAGAGTTTCGTTAGCTTCCTTGCTGGCAGCGATCTTCTCCATGCCAAGCGCGGAATCAACTCTCTTCTTGGACAGATAAACGAAGCCCTGAGAATCGTCTACCTTTGTCACGATAGCGTCGATAACATCGCCAACTTTTACGATGTCCTCAACAGTCGCATTGGGGTCGTTGGAAAGCTCGTCAAGGGGTATGTAACCCGTGTGCTTCGTGCCCAGCTCTACAACAGCCTCGTTCGGCTTTACGCTTACAACTGTTGCCTTGACTTTTGCGCCGTTATATAATCTTCTGCTCTCGGACTGCTCGAACAGTGCTGCAAAGCTCTCCTCATTTTCATTGTTTGTGATGATCTCGCTCATTGTTAAATGAACCTCCTTTATTGTATAGGCGGGAGTTGAAGCCCCTGCCGTTATTCCGATAATACTATCGGAGTGCAGACCCTTAATGATCTGCGGGGAAAGTTCTGAGGCACTCTCGATGAACGCTGTGCGGCAATGTCTCGAACAGATTTCAGCTAACTTTCCTGTGTTTGAGCTGTGCCTTCCTCCGACAACCAGCATAAGGTCAGCTCTTTTCGCAAGCTCCTCGGCGTTTTTCTGGCGCTCTGAGGTGGCGTTGCATATCGTGTCATATATCTTTACGCAGCAATATTCTTCCCTGATCTTATCTGAATATTCCAAAAATCTGCTGCGGTCGAAGGTGGTCTGAACAACGAGAACAGCGTTCCCGCCGGAAGTGCGGCACCTGTCGAGTATCTCCTGCACTTCGCTGTAGTTCAAGCACGCCGCTGCCTTACAGCTTGCGTGTCCCATTATCCCGATAACTTCGGGGTGGCTGCCGTCGCCGAGAATTATCACTGTATTTTCGGGCGGCTGTTCTGATACTATCTTATGGATCCTTCTTACAAAAGGACAGGTGGCGTCGATGACCTCCGGGCACTGCTGTTCGGCGAGCCTTTCGGTATCCCGGTCAACTCCGTGGGAGCGTATCACTAACGGCGTTCCCGCCGCCTGTTCAACGCTTTCGGCTATGATGACGCCCTTCTCCTGAAGAAGGTCGGTAACTGTCTTGTTATGGATAAGCGGACCTAATGTATAGACCCTGCCGTATTTCTCGGCTGCCTGCTCAGTCAGCGTGATGGCACGCTCGACCCCGAAGCAGAAGCCCGACTTGTCCGCTGTTTCAATCAACATCAGGCATATTCTCCTGAAGCTTGGCGATCTCGTCCATTATCGTTGCGCTGACCTGCTTGAGCAGCTTTCTGTCGGTGTAGTCCACGTCGAAATGCTCTGCAGGGATCGTCTTACCGATCGAGATGTATATATTCCGGCGAAATTTCTTCCTGCCGTATCTGATATACACCGGCACGACCGGGACTTTCGCCTGTGCAGCGATAAGCGTTACGCCGCTTTTTGCGTGACCCAGCTTTCCGTCCTTGGAACGTGTTCCCTCAGGGAATATCACGAAGATACGTCCCTTTTCAAGGCTTTCAAGCGCACGCTCGATGGCTGTGTTGTCCTTCGCGCCTCTCTTTACAGGAAATGCGCCCAGACACTTTATCAGCCACGTAAACAGGAAATTCTTCTCAAAAAGTTCCTGTTTCGCCATGAACGTATACTTGCCCCTGAACGTAATGCCGACAACGGGCGGGTCGTTATTGGATACATGGTTGCTGGCGATGATATACCCGCCTTTCTGGTCGGGTATATTTTCCTTGCCGATAACAACTATGTGATACACTATAATATAGAAAAGCCTTGCGCAGTTGCGGAGAAACGAATAGAACATCTTTACAGCTTCTCCTTTATGATATTGCACACCAGCTCGCACGACTGCTCAAAATCAAGTTCCGAGGTGTCCGCAAGCACTGCGTCGTCAGCCTGTTTCAGCGGAGCGACAGCCCTGTGCGAATCGTCGTAATCACGCTTGTTGAGGTCGTTCAGGACATCTTCAAAGCTTGTGCTTACGCCCTTTGCGCAAAGTTCGTCATAGCGCCTTTTCGCACGAATCTCAGGCGAAGCGGTAAGAAAAATCTTGACCTGAGCGTTTGGCAACACGACTGTGCCGATATCCCTGCCGTCCATGAGGACGTTGTTTTTCGCTGCAATGTCCCGCTGCATATCGAGCAGAGCAGCCCTTACTTCGGGCACTGAGGACACTGCGGAAGCCGCCATGGATATTTCCGGCAGCCTTATTTCCACGGAAACGTCCTCGCCGTTCAGAAAAACGTGCTGCGTTCCGTCGATAAGCCGTATTTCGGGGTGTATTTCCGGCAGAAGCGCCGCAACGGCTTCATGCGAGGAAAGGTCTGCGCCTTTTCTGCTGCAGTAAAGTCCGACCGCCCTGTAAAGTGCGCCGGTGTCCACATATACGAAGCCCAGCTTTTTCGCTGCTGCCCTCGCAATGCTGCTTTTTCCCGCACCTACTGGCCCATCAATGGCGACCGCCATCACTTCCGGCATTATCATCACCCAAATACACCGCATTAAATGCGGCAGAAATCGTAAAAATGCAAAAAGGGAAAACTACCCCCTATACATTTATTCAATTTATTATATCACACTATTTTATAAAATGCAAGTGTTTTTTCGCATTTTCATTGAATTTTCACCGGTTTTTTTCTGAAATAGCCTTTGCGGCGGAATAAGCGGTGGAAAAGGCTATCTGCAGGTTGAATCCTCCAGTGTAGGCGTCGCAGTCTATCACCTCGCCTGCGAAATACAGCCCTTTACATAAGCGGCTCTGCATTGAATTAGGGTCGATCTCCTTAGTATTCACGCCGCCCCTCGTGACTATCGCCTCTTCAATAGGGCGAAACCGCTTGACTGTGAGCGTCAGCGATTTGAGCAGCCTGCCCAGTTCTCTGCGCTGCTCTTTGGTGACCTCGTCTACGTGCTGCTCTGCGGGTATTCCGGATAACTCAGCCACGACCGGCGCAAGCTGAGCGGGCAGAAGCCCCCGCAGACTGTCGGCAAAGCGCATTCCTCTGCGCTCTGAGAAGTCACGGATTATGCGCTGGTCAAGCTGCTTTTCGGACAGCGCAGGCTTCAGGTCGATGGCAATGGTGTATTTCCCGCTTTCCAGCGACTTGATATGCGCTGAAGCGCTAAGCACGGTAGGCCCGCCGACGCCGTATGCGGTGAACAGAAGCTCCCCAAAGTCCTCGTAGACCGTCTTGCCGCCGCACATCAGCTTCATTGAGATATTCCGCAGATCAAGCCCCGCCGCCTGCGCAGACCAGCGTTCCTCGGTTTCCAGCGGGATAAGCGATGGCACGCATTCCGTGATAGTATGCCCCGCCTGCTTTGCGAGAGCGTAGCCGGAGCCGTCCGAGCCGGTCGCAGGGTAGGACAGCCCGCCCGTTGCGAGCACCACTGCGCCCGTCCTTACCTTTTTTCCGGATACTGCCGCTCCAGCGCAGCAGCCGTCCTCAATGATAAGACCGGAGCAGTTGCCCTTGATGATGTCCACGTTCAGCCTGTGAAGCTGATTTTCCAGAGCCGCCACGACATCTCCCGCACGGTCGGAAACCGGAAACACACGCTGTCCGCGTTCGGTTTTGAGCGGTACGCCGATACTCTCAAAATATTCCATGACGTCAGCGGGGGAGCACTTCGCAAGCGAACTGTACATGAATCTGGGGTTTCTGGGAATGTTCTTCATCACGGTGTCGCTGTCGCAGTTGTTGGTGAGATTGCACCTGCCCTTTCCGGTAATTGCAAGCTTTCTTCCAAGCGACTTTCCGTGCTCGGCTATTGCGGCGCTAAGCCCCATTTCAGCGGCACGGGCGGCACAGAACATTCCTGCTGCGCCGCCTCCGATTATCAGTATATCATACATCTTTTTTGTAAACGTCATTGTTGTCCCACAGCGTTTCAAGCTTTCGGAACGTCTGCTCGACGCGGCAGCGGTTTCTGCTTGATACCGCAACGATAAGCGCATTCAGCAGGCTCATCGGTGCGACGATGCTGTCTACGAAGCTCACCATGTCTGAATATGCGCATAAGGTCGTGTGCGCATACTGCGTCAGCGGGGAATTTTCGCTGTCGGTGATGGCGATTATCTGCGCTCCGCAGTCGTGAGCAAATTTGCAGGCGTTTATCGTGCTTTTTGCATATCTCGGAAACGACATCGCAATAAACACGTCGCCCTCGCCTATGTGAATCATCTGCTGGTATATTTCGCTTGTTGCCACCGAGCCTATCAGCGTTACCTTGTCGAAGATAAGCCGCAGGTAGTAGTGCGCAAAGCTTGCCAGAATGCCGCTGCTCATCGCTCCCTGAATGTATATGCGGCGTGCGTCCACAATGGTGTTCACGGCATTGTCGAACGCTTCACGATTGACCGATTCCATCGTGCGGCGTATCTTGTCCATGTCCTGATCGAGTACGCCTTCGATGGGGTCAAGGTCGCCGATACGGCTGCGGGTAACGTCCATTCTCTGGATAGTGGTAAGGCGGTTCTTTATGTGGCTCTGCAGTGAGCGCTGCAGCTGCGGGTAGCCCTCGAATCCAAGTTCGATGGCGAAGCGCACGACCGTGGATTCGCTGACGTTTACGGCGTTGCCAAGCTTCAGCGCAGTCATATACGCCGCCTTTTCGTAGTGATTCAAAATATAGTTTGCAATAAGCTTCTGGCTTTTGGAGAATGTGGGCAGAAGTTCCTCCATTCTCTGAAGCAGGTCTTCTTTCATTGCGGCACCTCGTTTCGATACAATAGTCAGACTGTCGATAAACCCTCATCTTCGTCGTCACTCCGCACTGCGACAGGCACAAAGCCTAGTCGCAGTGCGGGTTCCTAGAATCTGAGGGCTTCTCGCCAGTCTGTGTATTGACTTTTTCAACAAACTTAGTGCTTTTTGATATAAAAGCACACACGTATATAATACACCTTTTGAATAATTTTTGCAAGTGGTTTTGCGAAAACTTTTATTTTTGCTGTCCTGACGTGTGAATAAAGAGAATACGCCGGCTGTGCCCGAATAGATATCAGGTCAGATTTTTGGGGCAGATATAGGGTTTTGTCCACTGACTTTTTCCTGCGAATGTGGTACAATATAGCTGCAGGGGTCAACCCGACATCGAGAATATATGGAGGAAATCAATATGCCTGATATCGCATCAAAGGGCAGCGTTACTATACTGCCCGGTGTATTTCGTGAAAGAATGGACGTGAACCGCAGCTATCTTCTGGAACTTGACAACCATTGTCTGCTGCAGAATTTCTGCCTTGAAGCCGGAATAATTCTGCCCGGCCTGCAGGTAGTGGACGACCCGCAGACGGCGAATCTCCACTGGGGTTGGGAAGCGCCCACCTGCCAGCTAAGAGGCCATTTCCTCGGACACTGGCTGAGTGCGGCGGCAAAGCTTATCGCAGCCGAGAATGACGCAGAACTTAAGGTGAAGCTTGACAAGATAGTCAGCGAACTTGCCCGCTGTCAGGAGCTCAACGGCGGCGAGTGGGTCGGCTCTATCCCCGAAAAATACTTCACCCGCCTGATAAATAACCAGTACATCTGGTCGCCGCAGTACGTCATGCACAAGACGATACTCGGACTTACCCACGCATACACCTATGCCGGCAACAAGCAGGCGCTCGACATACTCATGCACCTGTCCGACTGGTACATCAGGTGGACTGAAAAGGCTGCGCAGACCAATCCCCACGCAGTATACAGCGGCGAGGAAGCGGGAATGCTGGAGGTCTGGGCTGAACTATACCAGCTTACCGGCGACGAGAAATTCATGACCCTTGCCAAGCGTTATGCGGACGCAGGCCTTTTCCGCAAGCTGAAAGAGGGCAGGGACAGCCTGACCAACTGCCACGCAAATGCGAGCATTCCGTTCACGCACGGCGCAGCGAAGATGTACGAGATAACCGGCGACAGCGACTGGCTTGAAGTAATAAAGCTGTTCTGGAGGTGCGCAGTCACCGAGCGCGGAATGTTCTGCACCGGCGGACAGAACGCAGGCGAATTCTGGATACCGCCGCATATGCAGGGTCATTTCCTCTGCAGCACCGATCAGGAGTTCTGCACCGTATATAATATGGTAAGGACTGCGCTGTACTTATATAAATACACCGGCGAAGCGCAGTATGCGGATTACATCGAAAGGTGCCTTTATAACGGCTTCCTTGCGCAGCAGAATTCCGTCAGCGGTATGCCGACCTACTTCCTCCCGCTGGCTGCGGGCAGCCATAAGAAGTGGGGCAGCAAGCGCAGGGATTTCTGGTGCTGCCACGGCACTATGGTTCAGGCACAGACGCTCTATCCGGAACTTATCTACTTCACGGAGGAGAAGCGTGTGACTATTGCGCAGTATATCCCGTCCCGCTTCAGTGCGAAGCTGTGCGGCACAAATGTCACTGTCGAGCAGACCACCGGCATGAAGTACTACAACGATCAGGCGTTCTTTGATGAGAAGGACGACGGTCAGATGTCACGCTGGCTGCTGAAATTCAGCGTAAAGACTGACGCTCCCGCAGAATGTACCCTGTCGCTGCGTGTGCCGGCATGGGTCAGCGGGGAAGTTGAACTGGAGATAGACGGCAGCAAAACAGCCGTCCCGACAGAGAACGGCTACATCAATATCACCAGAGAATGGCATAACAGCAGCATTCAGGTATATTTCCCGTCAGAACTTCGCATGGAGAGCCTGCCGGATATGCCGGAACTTGCCGCAGTAGTGGACGGACCCATCGTGCTTGCAGGAATGACCGGCAGCGACTGCGGAATTGTTGGCGCAGACAAGCTGTCCGAGGTATTCATGCCGCAGCTTGAGCATACCTACGGCACATTCCCGTGGAAGCAGAACAGCTGGCGCACACGCAGTCAGCCGCAGAACGTTATGTTCAAGCCGCTGTACGAGGTCACCGACGAGGAGTATACAGTATACTTCACCAAAAAGTAAGACCTATTTGACGCCGAGGGCGGTTCTGAACTGCTCCGGCGTCATTCCCTCATATTTCCTGAATACCCTGAGAAAATATTTTTCATCACTGAAACCGCATGAGAATGCAGCTTCCTTTATCGAAATGCTTCTGTCTGAAAGAAGCTGCTTGGAAAGCTCGATTCTTGTGCGGTTTATGCTTGATGTGAGCGTAATTCCGGCGTCACGCTTGTATATTGCAGACAGATATTCCGGATTATAGTGAAATTCCTCCGCAATAACGCTGAGCGAAAGTTCCCGATGGCAGTTCAGCCGTATCCACTCGTTGATGTCGGCAATGAGCGGCGGCAGCGGGCTTGCGCTTCGTCCGAGGTCGTACTGCTGCTGAGTGATCTCGGTCAGCAGCATTTCCAGAGCGCATTCAGCCATTCTGGGAGTGTAGATATCACGCCTTGAAATGTCGATAAGCTGCCGGAAAAGCAGACCTATCCTCTGCGAACTGCCCCTGCCGTATTCTGGCAGAATGAATCCGCCCTCAGCCGGTGTTTCCGACAGGGGAGGGTCAGTGCGGAAATGCGCCCACAGGTAGGACAGTTCGGCGGGCGACGGCGAAGTGCCGAAGTGCTCCGAACCGGCATTCAGCAGGGCGTATTCACCGCCGCTGACGGTGTATTCCCGTCCCGACGTCGATATCGACAGGCTGCCAGACAGCACGTATATCAGCACGCAGCATTCCATCGTGCGGTGCTGGTGCAGGAAGCCGCTGCGGCTGATGAGATTCCCGCCGTTAAAGAATTGAAGCCGGGCGTCCGGCTCGGAATAGTAAGTCATAAACATCACCAAAATTAAAATAAGGGAGGGTCATGACCCTCCCCCAAGTTTTTAATTCATCAGCTGCGCATATATTCACGCCAGTCGAGGTCGCCCCGTTCAAGTGCGTGGATAAGCGCTTCCGCCGTTGCGATATTTGTTGCAACGGGAATATTATGTACGTCGCACAGGCGGAGCAGATTTATGTCGTTCGGCTCGTGCGATTTTGCATTGAGAGGGTCACGGAAGAAGATAAGAAGATCTATCTCGTTGCAGGAAATGCTTGACGCAAGCTGCTGATCTCCTCCCTGAGAACCGCTCAGAAACCTCTGGATATGCAGACCTGTTGCCTCGGCAACAAGCTTTCCGGTAGTACCCGTGGCACGTATATCGTGGCGGCTCAAAATTCCGCAATATGCGATACAAAACTGCACCATAAGTTCTTTTTTGGAGTCGTGTGCGATAAGTGCAATGACCATTGCTGCTCCCTCCTTTTAATTGATGTTCACGGTAAGGGGAACTTCCTCGCCGAGAATACGTCTTGCGATGGCTGCATATGCTTTTGCGCCGCCGCAGGAAGCGGGCAGGGGCTGACCCTTTGCGCCGCACACCTTGATATTGATGTCCTCCGGCACAACGCCGATGAGCGGAATGCCGACATTATCCATTACCTCGTCAAGGTCGTAGAGGATATCCTCGTCCTTGAAGTTCGGGCTTACCTTATTAATAACAAGACGCTGATTCGTGCAGTTCTTCACATAAAGGAAGTCCGACAGGATAGCACCGTCACGCACGCAGACCGTATCCGGCGTGGTGACCATCAGGATAAGTTCAGCCGCCTTGATGACGCTGAACACCGAACTGCCGATACCGGCGGTGTCCATTATGATATAGTCGAAGTGCTTGCGCATTTCCTCGCACACTTCCATGATCTTTTCAGGGTTGATGTCGATGAAAGGGTTTCTTGTTGCACAGACAAGATACAGATTATCCACCCTGTCGACCTTTGTGGTCGCAGTGAGAATATCTATCTTTCCCTCAAGATATTCACCGATGTCGTGCTTGACCTTGTCCTTTATTCCGAGCATTATGTCAAGGCATCTCAGACCGAAATCCAACTCAACCACGAGCGTCTTTTTTCCAAGAGCGGCAAGTGCTGTCGCAACGTTCGCTGAAGTGGTGGATTTTCCGGTGCCGCCTTTTCCGGCTGTTACCGCAATTATCTGTGACATATTATTCCCCTCTCGATCTATATCCTGCTCATATCCCGGCGGTCTTTCTGATCTTGGGACACGAACCTCTGGATCATCTGATAACTTCTCTACTATATTCTATCACAAAAGCCGCCTAAATGAAAGCGTTTTTTTATACTTTACAAAAATTTGTGAAAAATCTGAAAAATACAGGCTGTTTTTTGTGCATATTTACACAGTATTCTATCCCACTATATACCTGCATATTCTTGCATTTGGTGATCGCTCAGCGACAATCAGGAACGATAATTCGACAATTAGGAACACTTTATTGACAGAGGACGAAAAAAGTGATATAATATTTTGCAACAAGACACTTGAGTATTAATTTACAGGAGGACACACGATGTCAGAACAGGAAAACACCACAGCACAGAACACTGCTCCCGAAGCAGCGCAGAAACCCAAGAGAAGCAGGGAGGATATCCTTGAGATAATCATTGCGATATTCCTCGGCGTCACCGCGTTGGCGACCGCATGGGCTTCATGGATAGGTTCGCTTCATGGCGGCAATATGTCGACAAATTACACCAAGAGCAATAACCTTGCTTCAGACGGAAACGCAAGGTGGAACGAGGCTTCTCAGTCGCTCATGCAGGATATGCAGGTGTGGAACCTTATCAGTGATTATCAGGTAGAGGTGCTTTATGCGAGCGAGTCCGGCGACGATGATAAGATGTACGAAAACGCGTATAAGATAAAGTTCATCTGCGCAGACAATCTTTCACAGGAAATGGCAGACCTTGTAAATTACGATTTCAGCTTTGAGGCTGACCAGATAATCAACTGGGTGCTCAACGATGAAAAGGCGACCACAAGTCCTTTCACCGATGAAAGCTTCATTGAGAGCTACTACGCAGAAGCACGTGACGTGCTTGCTGAAAGCGAATCAGTGCTTGAAGAGGGTCAGGCTGACAACACCAAGGGCGACAAGTTCAATCTTGTTACCGTTATATATTCGGTAGTGCTGTTCATGCTTGGTATTGTGGGAACTTTCCGCCGTCTGCCGAACAGAATGCTTATCACTGCGGTTGCAATTGCGGGCTTCCTTTTCGGCACGATATATATGTTTACAATACCTTTCCCGACAGGATTCAATTTCTTAGGCTTCTTCGGCGGCTGATTTTGTAATTAGGGAGGTTAACGATGAAATACAACAAACTGATCTCCGCCATGCTCGCAGGAGCGGTCGCACTCAGCTGCACAGGCTGTTCGGGCGACGACGAGGACATCTGGACGGACGAAACCTCAGACGGCTATCTTGCCGACGATACGCAGGAGGACGATTCCTATGCGAACAGCGGCTCAGAGTCCGGCGGGCGTACATATCTTAACGGTGCGACGCAGCTTTCCATCAGCGGCGGCGAACTTGGCATAAACCGCCGTTCCCGCAGCAATACGACCCCCATGGGCGACAGCGGCTGGACGATTCTGGTTTATCTGTGCGGTTCTGACCTTGAAAGCGGATATTCTGCGGCTACTCTGGATATCATTGAAGCGATAAGCGCAGAGTATAACGAGGACGTTCGTATCGTATACCAGACGGGTGGTTCTTCCGAGTGGTACGACGGTATGATATCCAACACGTCCATTCAGCGTTATGTCACTATTGACGAGGATATAGAACTTGTTGACGAGCAGTATGACGCAAGCATGGGCGACCCCGCAACGCTGCAGGATTTTGTGTCTTGGGGCATAGAGAATTACCCTGCACAGCACATGGGTCTTGTATTCTGGAATCACGGCGGCGGAAGCATAAGCGGCGTGTGCTTTGACGAGAATCACGACAGCGACAGCCTTTCCCTGCGCGAGATAGATTCTGCGCTGAACTCCGTCTATGACAAGATGACCGATAAGTTCGAGTTCATCGGCTTTGACGCCTGCCTTATGAGCACGCTTGAAACAGCGAATATTCTTGTGCCTTATGCAAGGTATATGTTCGCTTCCGAGGAGGTAGAGCCGGGCGGCGGCTGGAATTACACCGATATCATGAACTTCCTCAGCCAGAACCCCGACGCTGACGCAAATGCGCTCGGCGAAATGCAGTGCGAAAGCTATTATCAGCACTGCATCGACGCCGGCGACTGGGAAAGCAGCACTTTCTCGATAATCGACCTGTCAAAGCTTGACGCACTGCTGACCTCTTTCGACAAGACCGCAAAGGAAATGTACGAAAGCGGCGATATGGCGGGTATCGCACGTGCGATATACAATGCCGACAACTTCGGCGGCAACAACAGAAGCGAGGGCTACACCAACATGGTGGATATGCTGGGGCTTCTTCAGGCGGTCGAGCCGTATGCGCCGAATGCTTCCGACACTATTCAGAAGCTGAATGCGGCTGTGATCCACAATATAAACGGTCCTCAGCACGAGGGCGCAGGCGGTATCTCGATGTATTATCCGCTTTCCGTCGAGGGAAGTCAGGAGCTTTCGATATTCTCGGATATCTGCACCAGCAGCTATTATCTGGCATTTGTTGACGAGGCGGCATACGGTACGACCGGCGGCGACCTCAGCAGCTATGACAACAGTTCGATATTCAGCGATACCGACGACTTCTGGAACAATGGCTATTCCGCTGATTCAAACGTCGGCACGAACTGCGACGAATTCTGCGATGTTGACGAAAACAGCACTGTAGGTGTTTCAGACGTTTATTTTGACGACGGCGGAAAATACACCCTGCAGCTTTCCGATATGGACGCGTTCAACTACGCTGCGTGCAGCCTGTTCATGCAGTATGAGGGCGTGAATGTTTACCTTGGCGAGGACGACGACGTTATCGTTGATTACGACCAGATGACCATTCAGGACGATTTCGACGGCTCTTGGCCCTCGCTGGACGATCAGCCGCTTGTAACTCAGGTGGTTAGCGTAGGTGAGGACAAGAACGTATACACCTGCCCCGTGCTGCTCAACGGCGAGCAGACCAACCTGCGTATCGAACTTGACTGGAACGCCCTTGAAATGACTGTTATCGGCGCATGGGCAGGTATCGACCCTGAAACCGGCGCAGCCGCAAGAGAGACCGTAAAGCTTAAGGACGGCGACAAGATAACGCCTGTCTACTACGCATTCACCTCGGACGATCTGGAGGTCATCTACGGTGACGAGTACGAGGTCAGCGGCGACACCTACATATCCTATTCAATGCTTCCCGACTGCGATTACAGCTATTCCATGACGCTGTATGACATTTACGGAAACGCATTCTATGCTCCTGCCGTCACATTCACTGTTGATGAAGACGGCGAAATCTACTACAATGCCGATGATCTGGCGTGAGCCGGATAGCAGGGCGCATATCGCTGCCGCTTGGCCGTGAGACGGCGATGTACGTTATATATACCATTTTTTCTTCCCTTTTCTCTCGCTGCTTTTAAGGCAGCGGGAGTTTTTTTGTGCCGCAGCCGAACTGCGCATTTCGGCGCAGTCTGAAAAAGGGCAAAAAAAATGACCCTTTCGGGTCGGGTGCAGATCGCTGCAAAGTAAAATAATCGTTATGTGTAGAACAAAAGAAAGGAGACAACTAAACAAAACAAATGAACGGAGATTTGAAAACTCTGACCATTTATTTGATTATATTATACAGTGATTTGACCATTTTGTCAATATATTTTTGAGAGTTTTATTTTTTTCGTGCAAACCTCACAAAAACGCTTCCTGAGATTTGATGGCGGATTGGAGTATTCAACCTATATTTGTATTAATATGTAATTTCGGGCTTGGATACGTCAGATTTTTGCCGCCAAATCCGTATTGTTCAGCTTCTCAGCGGCGGCCGCTGCGGCAGACAGTCGTTCGCAGACTTCGCCGTGAAGCGACTTCACTGCTTCGGTATCGCCTGCACGCGCAGCCTTTTCCGCGTCAAAGCATATATCGGCGGCTTCGTCTGCGCCTATCCCACGGGCGTTGTTTTTCAGTCCGTGCACAAGGGTGGTATACAGCGTGAGATCCTGCGAGGAAAGCGCAGTGTTCAGCTTTCCGAGCATATCCGGCAGTTCATCAGTGAAAACGCCGAGAAGCTCACGATAGAAATTCGGGTCGTTATCCGAATATTCAAGTCCCTTTGCGGTATTCAGAACAGCTTCCTGCGTAGCGGGAGCGGGCTTCGCCGAGGTCCGCTTGTCATTCACCGCACCTCTTGGGATAAGCCTGCACAGAAGCTGTTCAAGCTGCTGCGCTGATATGGGCTTCGCAAGGTACTCGTCAAAGTCCGCTTCAAGGTAGTGCTCCCGTGCGCCGATAACGGCGTCTGCAGTCAGCACTGCGGCGGGTACGTCACGGCACAGACTTTGCGGGTCTGAGCGCAGCGTCCTGAGGGTCTGTACGCCGTCCATGTCAGGCATCATTGCGTCTATCAGCAGTATGTCATAGCGGTTCTTTGAGGCAAGCTTCAGAAGCGCCTCGCCGCTGTCCACAGAGGTCACCTGAACGCCTGTGCGACCCAGCAGCTTTTCAATGACCAGACGGTTATAGCGGTTATCGTCAGCGACAAGCACTGAAACGTCCGGACAGTAAAACAGCGTGTCAGTGCCTGCGTGCGCCGAAAGCGGCTTTGCCGTGAATACTCCGGCAGGAGCGTGGTTGATTATCTCCTGCGGTATCCTTATCGTGAATGTACTGCCCTTGCCGTATTCGCTCTGTGCAGTCACGCTGCCGCCCATAGCTTCCGCAATATTGCGGGTGATGGGAAGCCCCAGACCTGCGCCGTCCTCCTTTGCGCCTATGCGCTCAAAGTTGTTGAATATCAAAGGCAGGTCGGCTTCCTTTATTCCGCTTCCGCTGTCGGTGACCGTCATTACAAGGTCGCTGCCGTCCATTTTTGCAGAAAGGCGCACGAATCCTGACGAGGTGTATTTCACCGCATTCGTCAGCAGATTCACCGCCATCTGCTTTATTCTCGCCTGATCGCCCCTGAGCGTTTTCGGCATTTTGGGGCTGATGTCGAACTGAAAATCCAGCCCCTTTTCCTCGGCTTTCTGGGAGGTCAGCAGCCAGACGCTCCGCATCAGCGCAGATGTGTCGTACTGCACCGGCATAATGCTCAGCTTTCCGGATTCCGCCTTTGAGATATCGAGGATATCGTTGACGAGCGTCAGCAGGGTATCTCCCGCTTCTGCGATGTCTGCGGAGTATTCGAGAACTTCGCTGTTCGTGGTGGTGCGCATGACCATCTCGTTCAGACCGAGGATAGTGTTTATCGGTGTGCGTACCTCGTGGCTCATTCTGGCGAGAAACTCGGTCTTGGCGGTATTTGCGGCGTTTATCCTGTCAAGCCGCTGCTGATATTTCGTCATATTGATGAGCCAGACGACATAACCGCACGGAGAGCTGAACTCCTGAATACGGTCGGAACGTATCTCGTAAATGCTGCCGCCAATGTTCACCGTACTGCTGCCGCCTGTCAGTGCGTCATGGAGCAGCGGGTGATCGGCTGCAGTTTTCAGCTGTGAAAGTTCCGGCAGTATTCGCTTTGCGGTGGTGTTCATATAAAGCAGCGTTCCGTGCTCGTCCAGCATGACAACGCCCTCGTCGCCGCTGTTCAGCGCATTTGCGGGCGCAGAGGACACCGAGTAGAAATACCTGTACCTGATGAGCGACTGGTACATACACAGCATGAGAATGAACGCCCCGAAAGCGAACGGATTATAGCTGCCAAATACGCCCGTCCATTTCAGCGCAAGCTCCAGACCCATGGCGGTTATGCCCATCAGAATGAGTGCTATACGCCTTTTCTGGACGGCGTTCCCGCTTTTTCGCAGCGATATGATGAGCAGCACTATCATATAAAGTATGATGGACGCCATAAGCACATAGGTCACTATCCAGAATGGTCCTTTTTGAATGACTATCCGCGAATAAATGCCGTCAGTTTCTATCTCCATATGCGAGTAAAAAAGCCCGTGGTTCAGCTGCTGAGTGCCGCCGGTGGTGGCGATCGCGATGAACGACATAGTATCTGCGGCAGCTAGTGTCAGCCACAGTGCGCCGGGTATCCTGAATCCCGCCATGCACGAGGTGAAATACAGCATGGACAGCGAGAACGGGTAAAGCCCGACATACTGCAGCTTCAGCGCCATTATAGCCTGCTGAGTGGTGTCGGAATCCACCATTTCAAGATACATACCATATATCATGATAAACAGCGAAAAGCAGGTTATCATGAACGACAGCTTTGCGGGGGAGCTGGTCTTGCGTATACACAGCAGGAAAAGCACCGCCAGTCCCACCATAACGACTATGTGGATACCGCAGAATACAGCGTACATACGTTCAGCCCTCTCTTTCCAGAAGTTCTTTTATGCTTCGCCGTATTCTGACAGGCACGTCGATGGTTTCGCCATTTTTGAAGGTCAGCGTTCCCGTTTCGTTATCAAAGCATTTTACGTTTGAAATATTGATTATGAAGCTTCTGCCGCAGGCGGTGAATTCAGGTTCTTTTTCCAACTCGCCGATGAAGCTGCTGAGCGGCGCACGGCAGCGCAGTTCTCCCATGTCCGTGTGGAACAGCGTGCAGTGACCTGCGCTTTCAGCGTAGTGCAGCGCAGAATAGTATATACGCGTGGTGTCCCGATTGAACGCCACGTCTATGTACCTGCGGGAACCCTCAAAAACGCTGCGGAAACGTTTCATAGCCCTCGAAAATTCCTCATGCGTGAACGGCTTGTGCAGATATCCGTCAGCGCCGATATTGAACGCCTGCAGGGCGTGTTCTTCGGACGAGGTGGTGAATATCAGCCCGTTTTCCATTCCGAGGGAGATCAGTTCCTGCGCAGCGGACATTCCGTCTGTTCCGTTCATATAGATATCGAGAAATATGATGTCAGGCTTCTGCTGAGCCGTCTTGTAGCTTTTCAGCAGTTCGTCGGCGGAGCAGAACACCTGCGTGCTGACCGAAGCGCCAAGTTCCTCGGAATAGCTGTTTATATTTCGTATCAGCCGAAGCTGATCCGCTTTAGAATCATCGCAAACATATATAAGCATATATAGTACCTCCGCTATATCTGTTTATATTGTATCACAAAAAAATCGCTGTGTAAAGACGGAAAATATCAAGCCAGAAAATGCCTGAACGATATCTGAATAATCAACCTGAAGCGGCGTACAATAAGCACTGCGCAGAGAAAACGCTGGATAGTGCGTTTCGTTCAGCGTGTACTTTAGGTTAAGAAAGGTGGATAAGCTATGTGGATGGATAAGCTTGCGCTTGTGATACTGATAATCGGCGGACTGAACTGGGGCCTTGTGGGAGTATTCAGCTTCGACCTTGTTGCGTGGATATTCGGCGGTCAGGGCGCAGTCATGAGCCGTATAATCTATATCCTTGTCGCATTGTCGGCGGCATGGTGCATATCGCTGCTGTTCAGGGATACCTCGCCGGCAGAGCAGGCAAATTAAATAGCATAAAGGGACTGCGAAAACAGTCCCTTTAGTCATGTCCTATTTCAGCCGATTGACAAGTTCCTTGAAATGCTTCCCCCGCTCCTCAAAATTCTTATAGAAGCCGTAGCTTGCCGCCGCAGGGCAGAGTATCACACGCCTGTGCGCAAGCTTTGAAGCAGCCGTGACCGCTTCTTCAAGGTCGTGTACCTTTACGGTGTTCACGTCCCGATTTGTGATAAGCGTCCCGATACGGTAGCCGCTGTCGGGAAGCAGGATAACGTTCTTTACTGCGCCGGTGTTGAGGAAATCCGCAAGTTTCCCGTATGGGATATTGCGCTCCATTCCACCGAGTATCACGCAGTCTGCGCCGTCTGGGAATGCGTTCACCGCAGCGACTGCGGCTTCGGGAATGGTGCAGATACTGTCGTTGATGTATTCCACGCCGTTTATCGCAGCGACATATTCAAGGCGGTGCTCCAGTCCCTTGAACGACGGCAGTGAAGCTAGGCACGCTTCAATAGCCCCGCCTGCGCATTCCGCCGCAGCAAGCGCCGCAGCCACGTTGTAAATATTATGTCTGCCCCGAAGCTGAGTGCGTATCTGCTCCGGCTTTATTTCACGCCCATGCAGGAATATTGCACCGTTTTCGGAATACACATCCGCTTTTTTCCCGCAGCCTATCGTGATGAGCCTGCCGGAAGTGGATTCGGGCGCTTCGTCGATATTGACTATCGCAGTATCGCCGCTGCGCTGATAGAGGTAAATGTTCCGCTTTGCCTGAGCGTACGCTTCAAGGCTTACATAGTGGTCGAGGTGTTCGGGGAAGATATTCAGCAGCACTGATATTTCCGGCGAATGCTTCACAAATTCAAGCTGATGACAGCTCATCTCGCATACTGCAATAGTTCCCGCACGCATTTCCTCAATGCGCTCAAGCGGCGGTACTCCGATATTGCCGATGAGCATTGTATCAAACCCGCACGCAGTCAGGAAGTGGTATATCAGTGAGGACGTGGTGGATTTGCCCTTTGTGCCGGTTATGCCGATTATTTTGCAGGGCCTGAGCCGCAGCAGAAGTTCCGTCTGGGTCAATATTCTTGACTTTTCCTCGGCGGTCAGCTTATCCTTTATTATCACGCCGGGGCTTTGCAGCAGCAGGTCGTAGCCCTTTGCACGGTCGAGGTAGTCCTCGCCGTATATTCCGGTAACTCCGGCGATATCCTGCGGCTTCATGTCAGCAACGGCTATCTCGCTGCAGCAGCCGAGCCTTTGCAGCAGCGAGAGCCACACTTTGCCCTCTCTGCCGAAGCCGAGTATCACACAGCGTTTGCCGTCAAACATAGGTTTAAGTTCGTTAATGTCCATCGTTCGCTCCGAGTAAATATTTCAGTTCCTCCGGCAGGAAATTGTCGCTGTCGAAGAATTTATCCAGCGATACCGGAGTGTAGATCGGGAAAAGTTCCCGCCAGTGTCTGAGCAGGGCGGGGGGAGAATTCCTGCGCTTCTGCCACGCCATTTCAAGCGACAGCCGTACTTCGTCCTTTGTGCCGACGCATTCAAAAGGCTTATCCTCGCCGTCCAGCACAAGACCGTCAAGCATTCCGGAAAGTTCGCTCTTTTCCAGCATATTGCACCCGAATATCCCGCTCAGCACATCATCGTCAAGGAAAGCCGCCAGCAGGATATACACATACAGGCACTTTGCGCAGTTACAGCACCAAGAATTCGTCTTGCTGCCGAGGTTGCAGCTTTGGAATATCCCGAAATACTGCGGGTATTTCACGAATTCCCTTGCTATCTGCCACTCGCTCCACGGGCGCAGCAGGCTGAAATATTCAGGGCAGCGTGAATAGCCGCCGAAGCTGTGCTGGCAGTATTCCCGAAAATCACGCTCAAATTCAGTGGATTTGCTGTACTGGTGATTTATCGCCGTGCCCTCGACGTAGCTTTCGTTTGCGCTGCTTTCGTTGGACAGTGCGATGTATTTCAGACCATGCACGCAGGCGGAAAGTTCCGCAGAGAACGCCACCACCGCCGAAAACGGCGTGTGTCCGTTGAGATAGCCAAGCTTGTTCAGTTCCAGAAGCTGCCTGTCGATGGTGCGCTTTGGTGCGATTATCCGGCTTTCCGGTATTCCGGCAGCCGCAGCGCAGCCAAGCGTCGCTCCACGTGGATTGATGATATATGCGGAAATGTCCGCGCCGGCTTTTTTCAGCAGTTCCAGAGTGACTACGCTGTCCTTGCCGCCGCCTATGGGGACGAGCGTTCCGCTCAGTGTGTTATTCTGTGCGGGAAGCGGGACAGGCTCCGGTGCGTTTATCGTCATAAATGAATCGAACTGCGGGGTAATTTCGTTGCGGTAGAAGAACTCGCCCAGTCCGTTGAAGTATAGTTTTTTCCACCAACGCTTTTCCCAGTCGGAAAGACCGCCGCAGAGTACCTCGACTGTGGGCGGGCAGGCGCATTTCCAATAGGAAACAAGTTCCGCCATGCCGAGCGAAAACGCTGTCCTGTCCGCAAGTTCACGGTCGTATTTCAGCCCGCTGAATTTTTCGGGGAACGTCCAGCAGGGGTAAAAGTGGTATTCGTCTATCGAAAAGTGGAATCTCAGGTGAGTGCCGCCGTCCTGCTCGGAAAACTCATAGCTGTGATAGATAAAGGTGCGGTGCTTCTGACGAAGCTGTTCGTAAAGGCTCATGTAACCCTCCGTTATGCTCATTTGTGGAGATTTTTCAGTTCGTATTTCTTTACGAATGCGTCAATGCTTTGCTCGTCCTTTCTGTCAAAGCCGTCATTGCAGGGTATCAGCGACCAGTATTCGGTAATGCTGAGCGCTTCGCCGTTTTTCAGCGTTTTAAGCTCGCCGAGGCTTTCGCATTCAAGGAATATCCCGTTCGTGAATGTTTCAAAATTACAGCCGTAATCGGGATATTCGCCGTCAATGTTCATTCTGAAATTCTTCAAAAATATCTGCCCGTGATTCACGACAGCCGCCCAGCCGTCCTCGTTGTTTATGCCTATCTTGAATTTGGACGGCGCACCCTTGACCTGCTGCAGCGTGCCGTATTTATTGCAGAGGAAGAAGCGGTCGTCGTTTATGTCCGAGTAGCTCCAGAAAACGTTCCTGCGGTTGGAGAGAAGACCGTTGTCCTTTGTGCTCTGCGGGAATATCTCAACGCCGCCCGCCGCACATACGGTCAGTGCCCACGGCGCAAGAGTCACTATCGCACCGGAAACGTTCTTCACCTCGTGGTAAAGATTTACCTCTGTTCCGCTGTCTGCAAGGCTGAATATTAGCTTGTGCTGCTGACCTGTCCTTGTTGCGGGCGGGATCAGCGTTATCTCGCCGCCGTTCACCGAATACTGCACTGGCTCGTTGTCCGGCACATAGCTGTGCGGGTAGCTTTCCGGACTGCTCCACAGCCTGTGACCGCCGTATATGTACCATGTCTTGCCCTCGCCGAAATATTCCCGCAGTTCTGCGGAATCGTCCTTGAATTCACGGTCGATGTCCTCAAGCAGCATATTTTCCCTGCCGTTCAGGCAGTAGGAGATTATGCGGGGACCCACATCAACGGTGATAATAAGGCTTGCCGTTCCGTTGTCGAGCTTTACGCATTTCCCGAAGTTCTTGTAGTTTATTTCTGTCACTGTGACCATTTTATGTTCCTCCGTGTGATTTAATCCATCGTTATGGGCTTTGACGTGAAATCTGCGCCGCATGGGCGGGGCTTGCTGAGCGAAAGCGACCAGATATCGCCGCAGCGTGCCTCGAACGCACCCTGACGGTGAGCCGCCCGCGAGGCGTTCATCAGCGAGCGCAGAGAGGCGTCCATCGGCAGCGGGCAGCCGTTCTGCTTTGCTGCTGCGAGTATCTCACGCCCCCTGCCGTTCATGCCGAGAATGTGAATGTATGCGTCAGGCTCGTTGAGAAGCCGCTTTTCCACGCCGAGGAACGCACACAGCACCGCCCGCCTTATCCGTGCGAGGGTGTAGCGTTTGGTCTTGGTCAGGAAATAAAGCTCCTCCAGCGTGCAGGCGCTGCGGACTGCTTTATAGAGCCGTTCTCCCAGACCCTGCGCTGCGTCGTACACCTGCTCGAAATCGTCCGGCTTCATCATGCGCAGCTTAGACAGGATAGCCGTTTCAAGCCGTCTGATATCCGCTGCGGGAGCGTCTATCACCGGCGCATAGCCCGAATAGTCCTCACCGGAAAGGATCATTTTGCGGATAAACGAGGCACTTGCGTACTTGTCGCCGTCCGGCTTATCGCCGCTGTCGTGGCCTGCGCCCTCACGCTGAACGGTCACCGGCTCGATACTGCTGCCGATGTTGTCGAGCGCCTTGATGTATTCCACCGCCAGCGTATTGTTCGGGGAACTTATGGTCTGGTATACGTCCTTGGTGTAGAAAGAATCGACCGCCTTTGCCAGCGCAGCGGGATAGCTGCTGCCGTCGCTGATAAGCTTGCGGAACTCCGGCGTGCTGACTGCGTACTCGACTGCGCCCGCCGCTTCTTTCAGTGCGCTGACGCTCCCGCATTCGCTGCCGAACGACAGCATATCAACGCACCCCAGAGCAGATATAATGCCGACCGCACCACGTGCGAAGCCCTCAGCAGCGCACAGGCTGTATTTCACGGGAAGTTCCAGCACAAGGTCAACGCCGTTTTCCAGCGCAGTCTTTGTCCTTGCGTACTTGTCGAATATCGCAGTATCGCCCCTCTGGGTAAAATTTCCGCTCATGACGGCGACGATATGCGTTGCGCCAAGCTTTCGTGTCTGTTCAAGCTGGTATTTATGGCCATAGTGGAACGGGTTGTATTCACATATAACTGCAGCCGTTTTCATGTATTGCTCCGCCTTTCCGTAAATCTGATAAGTATATTCTACACCATTCTAACTCATAAATCAATAATTTTTGAAAAAACCCTTGATTTTTTTGTCGGAAAGTACTACAATAATAGTGGTATTTGCAAGAAATTATCTTGTATAAATTTCTAACACGAAAGGAATCAACAGCATGAAGATCCTAGTAATCAATGCAGGCAGCTCCTCGCTGAAGTATCAGCTTATCAATATGGAGGACGAGAGCGTTATCGCCAAGGGAAACTGCGACCGTATCGGTATCGACGGCCACATCAAGCACACCACCTTTGACGGCAGGGTAGTAGACGAAAACTGCACATTTCCCACGCACACCGAAGCTTTTGAGAAGCTTGTAGAAGTACTGACCACCGGCACAGGCAAGGTCATCGACAGCATGAGCGAGATCTCCGCAGTGGGACACAGGATCGTGCAGGGCGCAGAGATATTCAGTAAGACTACACTGGTCACCGACGAAGTTATCCAGCAGATAGACGACCTCGCAGAGCTTGCTCCGGTACATAATCACCCCCATGCGCTCGCGCTGAGAGCCTGCAAGAAGGTCATTCCTGCTACCACACCTCAGGTAGTCGTATTCGACACCGCATTCCATGCGACTATGCCGGAAAAGGCGTTCATGTACGGTCTGCCCTATGAGTGCTATGAAAAGTACCATGTGAGAAAGTACGGCTTCCACGGCACTTCTCACCGCTTCGTTACTCAGGCGCTTGCAGACGCACTCGGCAAGGACATAAAGGACCTCAAGATCGTTTCCTGCCACCTCGGAAACGGTTCGTCCATCACTGCGGTTGAGAGCGGAAAGTCTATCGACACATCAATGGGCTTCACTCCGCTTGACGGCGTTATCATGGGCACACGCTGCGGCAGCGTTGACCCCTCGGCTGTAACATTCGTGGCAAACAAGCTGGGTCTTTCCCCGAACGAGATGAGCGACTACATGAACAAGAAGTCCGGCTTCCTCGGTATTTCCGGTATCTCAAGCGATAACCGCGACATCACCGACGCTGCAGTACACGGCGACCACAAGGCGCAGCTTGCCGGCGAAATGCTCCGCTATGAGATAAAGAAGTTCATCGGCTCTTACGCAGCAATAATGAACGGACTTGACGCAGTCATCTTTACCGGCGGTATCGGCGAGAATTCCGACGATGTACGTGCTGACGTATGCCATAATATGGAGTATTTCGGAATTAAGCTTGACGACGCAGCTAACGCAGGTCTGAGAGGAAAGCTTCAGCGCATTTCTGCCGCTGACAGCAAGGTCGAGGTTTGGGTAGTACCCACCAACGAGGAACTTCTGATCGCACGTGATACACGCGACCTTGTAGGCAATATCTGATCTATTTTTGGACACATTAGAGGGAGGGGCTTTGTCCCTCCCTGTTTTGATTATCGGAGGTGAACGGTCTGCGGCTGTTTTATATTCTGCTGATGTGCCTGTCGGGCGGCTATCTTACGCTGCAGACTGCGGTCTGGCTTCTGTTCGGGCGTGAGCTTTTCCCGAATGCGGGAGAGCTTTTCGAGCACCGCAAAAGCCGTGTCGAATGGCAGACGATATTCCCGAAGAATATCCTGCGGCTGGTCATATTTGTGTTCACCACGTCGCTTTTCGGGATACTGCTTGAATCAATGGGCGCTGTTAGCTGGCTCGGACTGCCCTGCGCAGCCGTCGGGGGACTAGCGTTCAATTTCCTGCTGAGCACGGTATTATCGCCGCTATATTACAAGCTGCACAAACAGGGCGAGCCTGCGCCGGAGCAGCTTGAAAACTGCGACGCTGTCGTGACGGAGGAAATTACCGAGGATATGTACGGCGAGATAAGGGTAAAGCAGGGGAGCAGGGCGTATTACTACCGTGCGGTATCGGCAAACGGCAGGACGCTCCCTGAGGGCACAGAGGTGATAGTGATATACAGCGAGGACGGTGCGTGCTTCGTGGAATCAAAGGAGCGCTTCTTTGACGTGCTGTTTGACGAGGGAGCACCGCAAGCCGCCCCGGAGCCGCCCGAACCTCCGGAAATACCGCAGTCGGGCAATGAGATAGGGAGGGCGTAACGATGAGTGTGATAGTATTCGATATCGGCGGCACGCTGATGGAATACACGAATATGCCAAATGTCTGGATAGAGTACTACGACAGTGCATTCCGGCACGTCAGGGAGAAGTTAGGTCTGCCGCTGACGGACAGTCAGCTTGCCGAGTCGATAGAGGTGCTCAGGCAGTATAACCCACGTGTGAAATATCGTGTGCGTGACTATTCCCCCGAACAGATTTTCGGTGACGCAGCGGCAAAGTGGGATTTTCAGTATTCGCTGGGCGAGGTCATTGACGCATTCTTCGAGGATATGAAGCTTACGCCGCTTATCTACCCCGAAACGATACCAACGCTGCAGAAGCTGCGGGACAGTGGCTGGAAAATCACAACGCTGACCGACGTTGCCACGGGAATGCCGGATAAGCTGCACAAAAGCTACTTCCCTGAACTTATGCCATATTTCGATTTGTATGTATCCTCGCAAAGCTGCGGATGGAGAAAGCCCGACCCGCACGGTGTGGAGTATATCGCAGAGCATTTCGGCGAGGACGCACGTCAGTTCATATTTGTGGGCGACGAGCAAAAGGACATTCAGACGGCGCAGAATGTAGGCTGCCGGTCAGTGCTCATCGACAGAAAGCACCGCGGGAGTCAGTTCGGGCAGGACTTCACGATAGGTACGCTTGATGAGTTATTGCCGATTTGCGGAATAGAATAATGGAAGGGAGGGCGTTCGCCCTCCCTTTATTTTATTCTTCCATCTGCTTGCCGAAATACATTGCAGCCGCCTGAACCAATGCGCTCTGCTCGCTGGTGGCAAATTCGTTGTCGTCGCCGGAAAGCATTATTACAGCACCGTTCACGTCCCCCTGAGAAAGAATAGGGGAGCAGGCGATGGCGTAGCGGTCAATGCCCTCAATGGGATTCAGCCGCTGGTCGTCACGGCTTCGGTAAACATGGTTCTTTCGCTGCTCGATAAGGTCCTCAAGCGAGCCGGAAACTCTGCGCTCGATGACCTCCTTTTTCGCCATGCCGGAAACTGCGATAACATGGTCACGGTCGCATATCACCGCCGGACACCCGCCCACCTTAGACAGCACGTCTGCGTACTGAGAAGCGGTGCAGGATATCTCGCCGACCGGCGAATATTTCTTGAAAATTACCTCGCCGTCAGGGCTGGTGTATATTTCTAGTGGGTCGCCCTCAC
>CAKSEC010000025.1 GCA_934446355.1 uncultured Oscillospiraceae bacterium
ATCTCTATCAAAGAATCGACAAGGTAATGTTAATTCGTTCTGTATTGTTCAATTTTCAAGGAGCTTCTCAGTCAGCCATCTCAGGCGACTTTGTTATTATATCACATTCTTTCGAGCTTGTCAAGTACTTTTTCAAAATTTCTTTTGATTTTTTCTTGATTTTCTCTGTTTTTCGATGTGATATCAGGGTTTTGCTTCTGTTTTCTCAACAGCTTATTTATTATATCACTTTGTTTTTCGTTTGTCAAGTACTTTTTCAAATTTTTCTTTGAAATTTTCTTGATTTTCGATCCTCAAGTGACTTTTCAGCCGCTGTTCTCAGACAGCTTATATATTATACACCCTTTCCCCGTGATTGTCAACAGCTTTTCTGAAAAATACTGCACAATTACTTTTCCATCTTTTCAACCATTTTATACACTATATCTGCAAAAAACCGCCGCAGGAACACCCGCGGCGGTATAATGCCTATTAAGCCTCGCTCTCCTGAAGTTCCGAAATGATCCTCACAAAGCCGTCCACATCATTGAAGTCCTTATACACTGAAGCAAACCTGATATAAGCAACCACATCTATGTTCCGCAGCTTATGAAGCACGATCTCGCCGATCTTTTCAGAGGTGACCTCGCGCTGCAGCGTGTTCTTAAGTTCCGCAGCAACCTCGTCAACCATATTCTCGATAGTTTCAAGCTTGACCGGACGTTTTACCGCAGCCCTGCACAGCCTGTCCACCAGCTTCTGACGGTCGAACGGCTCGATAGAGTTATCCTTTTTAATGACCATCAGCGGAATATCCTCGATGATCTCATAGGTGGTGAACCTGAACCCGCACTGAATGCACTCACGGCGGCGGCGCACCTTGTTTTCGGTCGGGCGGGAATCAATGACCTTGCTTTCCTCGCAGCCGCATTCGGGACACTTCATATTGATATATCACTCGCTTTCCTGATAAATTAAGCTATATATAGTATATCACAACGTCCCAGATTTTTCAACACTTTCAACATGAAAAATCAAATTTATTTTCCGACTTTCTCCTTAACGAACTCATACAGCCTTACTATCGGTATATCCGTCAGCCTGCCCTCCATCTGCCCGCTTACCATTTCATTGGTATCCACCTGACAGTTCAGCTCGCATTCATCATCGTCCGTGATCACTGTCAGCTTAACGCACTGCATACTGCTGTACCTGCCGCTCACCACATTCGGCTCACAGCTTATCGTTTTAATCTTAGAATATTCAAAGCATCTCCACCCCAGAAGATGGCGGTACCTGAGCGACTTCCCGTCCGCTTCGACCACTGTGGGGACCTTTTCGCTGACTATTATCAGACCTATCAGCGCAGCAAGCACTATCATGAACGCAACAAGTCCCGCCGGAGAAAAGTATTTCAACAGAACCGCCAGCCAGATCATCGCCCCGATATACGCAGCGGCTATTGCAATATTATACCCTTTATTGATACAATGTGTTTCTATTCTGATATTCACTCCCATGATACCACCCCTTTCTATATATAATTATACTATATACGAATAACTAATGCAACACAATACGCCCGCTTTTCTGCTCAACGCCATAAAAAAGGGACTGCAAATCGCAGCCCCCTAAAATTATTTTGCAATATTCTTTATTGATTCAGTGACCAGCCGCCTGAACAGCGGAGCCGTCCTGTCGGCTGTCTCCTGCACCTCGGCATGGGTCAGCGGAGTAGGCGAAATACCTGCGGCAAGGTTGCTTATGCAGGATATGCCGCATATCTCCATTCCGGCGTGGCGTGCTGCTATCGCCTCGATAGCGGTAGACATTCCCACAGCGTCAGCGCCAAGCCTCTCATATGCACGAATCTCCGACGGCGTTTCATACTGCGGACCAGTGGTCTGGATATACACGCCCTTTCTCAGAGGTACTCCCGCAGCGGCAGCCGATCCCTCAATGATACGCTGAAGCCTGCGGCTGTACACCTCCGACATATCCGGAAAACGCACTCCCAGTTCGTCCATATTCGCCCCGATAAGCGGAGAGGGAACAGCCATTGATATATGGTCGGTTATCAGCATAAGGTCGCCCGCATTGAAGCTGCGGTTTATTCCGCCCGCCGCATTCGTCAGGAACAGCGTTTTCGCACCCATCAGCTTCATCAGGCGGATAGGAAGCACAACGTCCTGCACCGGATATCCCTCATAATAGTGCACCCTGCCCTGCATTGCGACTATCGGCACACCGCCCGCATACCCGAAAACAAACCGCCCCTTGTGTCCCGTGACAGTAGACACAGGAAAGCCCTCGATGTCGTGATAATCAATAGTATCGGCTATTTCCATAGTATCTGCGTAATCGCCAAGACCGCTGCCGAGTACAAGCGCCAATTCCGGCTTAAAATCAGTATTTTTCTGTACGCATTCAAAACATTTCATCAGCTTTTCGTAATTGTTCATTGTGTACCTCCCGTGCCGCCGTCCGGCTGGCTGAGCTTTTTCATTACCTCTATTTCAACGTCCTGAAGCTGCGCCATCGGCACTGCCGCAGTGGAGCGCGGTTTATCTCCGGCGGCAGACCACAGCGGCGGATATACGCTGACGCCCTTGTCCGCCGGAAGCTGATCAAACAGCACTCCGGGACATTCACTGATATAGGACTTGTAGAAGCGTTCCATTTCCTCGCTGCTGCACGCAAATTCCAGCAACTCTGAGTAATTTTCAGCAAACTCCTCCACCACAAGTTCGTCAGGTGCGAGGTACAATACCAATCCGTGACTGTCCAGCCCGAAAATGCCGCCGAATACGTCCTCCGCAACGACCGTCATTCCCATTTCAGAAAGCCGCTCGTTTCTCTCAAAGAAATCCATTATCCCGCTGCCAAGAAGCCGCAGAATGCCGTTCACCGACACTCCGCCCGTTCCTGCGAGAACTGCGGCAAGCGGCGTGTAGTCCGTGCCCTGCGTGCGCAGCTTCGCCGATTTAGCCGGGTCAGGCGGCAGCACCTCAATATCGCAGTCCGATTCAGCGAACAGCTTCTCTATTTTGCTGTAGCTTTCCTCAAAGGTCATGTCAGACCTCCCAGCTTCCCAGATACTTTTCCTGCTCAGGCGAAAGCGTATCTATCTGAATGCCCCAGCTTTCTATCTTGCGCAGAGCAACACGGCGGTCTATCTCACGGGGAACGTTCACCGTCATTCCGCTGCCCTCAGCCTTTATTGCAGCACTGTTCTTTGCGATATATTCAGCCGAAAGTGCCTGTATAGCAAAGCTCATATCCATTATTTCCGCAGGGTGACCGTCGCCGGCTGCGAGATTCACAAGTCTGCCCTCTGCAATGACGAACACCGTTCTGCCGTTCGCCAGCTTGTAGCCCATGATGTTGTTCCTTGCCAGATAGCTTTCCTTAGCTATCTCACGCAGCTTTGCCATATTGACTTCCACATCGAAATGACCTGCGTTGCAGCAGATAGCACCGTCTTTCATATTGAGGAACGCTTCCTCGCCGATGACGTCAGCGCAGCCGGTAACGGTGACGAAGAAATCGCCGACCTTAGCCGCTTCCCGCATAGGCATTACCTTGAAGCCGTCCATTACCGCTTCCATGGCCTTTATCGGGTCTATCTCAGTGACTATTACATCTGCACCCAGACCCTTAGCACGCATTGCAACGCCCTTGCCGCACCAGCCGTAGCCCGCAACAACGACGTTCTTTCCTGCAACGATAAGGTTCGTGGTGCGGTTGATCCCGTCCCATACCGACTGCCCCGTGCCGTAGCGGTTGTCGAACAGGTGCTTGCAGTCTGCGTCATTCACAAGCACCATCGGGAATTTCAGTGCGCCCTCCTTATCCATCGCTTTCAGGCGTATGATTCCGGTGGTAGTTTCCTCGCAGCCGCCCAGCACCTCTGGGATAAGTTCAGGATATTCGTTGTGGATAAGGTTCACAAGGTCGCCGCCGTCGTCAATGATGATATTAGGACGCGCCTTTATTACCTCAGAGATATGCCTGTGGTATTCCTCGTCCGTGGCAGCGTGCCATGCGAACACGTTCAGACCGTCATGCACCAGCGCCGCAGCCACATCATCCTGAGTGGACAGCGGATTGCTTCCGGTGACGTACATCTCCGCCCCGCCCGCAGCAAGCACCTTGCACAGGTATGCGGTCTTAGCCTCAAGGTGCACAGAGAGTGCGACGCGCAGACCCGCAAAGGGACGTTCCTGCTCAAATTCTTTCTTTATGCCGTTCAGCAGCGGCATATTGCGCTCCACCCATGAAATTTTGCGTGCGCCGCTCTCCCACAGTTCGGTATCTCTTATTTCGTGTGACATTTTTATTCTCCTTTATATTTAGCATATCCTATTTATAAATACTCTGCAAATAACCCGCAGGCTATCCTCTTTCCGGAATTTCCGGCGGGCTGCAACTTAAAGTCGTCCGGCATTGAATGCAGCACTATCGGCTTGCCCGAATAATCCGAAACATTCACCTTGCCCAGATATACCTCCATCGCCGCATATCCTGTGCTGTCCGAGAATATCGGCGGCAGGTCGCCCGCATGATAGGGGTGTCTTGCGCACCACATTCCCTCCGGACAGAGGGAAAGGTGTCCCTTTGCCGCCACAAAAGGCTCTGCGCCGTCTGCTTCACCGCAAATCAAGCCCTCGTGGATATGGAACCCAAAAATGCTGTCCGGCGGAAGTCCGGTCAGTTCCGCCTGAATATACAGCGCCCCGTCCAGCCAGTAAGCATAGACAAGCCCGCTGATATCCGGATGAGCGGCGCTCCCCCGAAGTTCCCCCATCAGAGCGGGACGCTCTGTAGCAATATATGAAAACTGATTGACCTGCTGTTTGTGCATTATACAGCACCTCCCTATAGGGAGAGTATATGCGCAAAAGACCTATGGAATAACCTTGTTATTGCTTAGCCGAAAGCGAATTCAGCAGCCTTACAAGTTCCTCCTCAAGACAGCTGTAAAACAGCGTGAACAGAATATCCGCACTTCCCAGCAGGAAAACGTTCTTGTTTGTTATCGCAGAAAGCGTCGGCACATAGGTGTAGATATAGCTTTTATACCATTCAGCGTCATATGCGGGAACGTTCCTGCCCGCCTTGACCATGCGGCGTATCTCCTCAAAATCATCAGCTATCACGTTGTCGTAATTGCCTGCGCCCTTTGATATCACCATATCGTATATAGTCTTTATCTGCTTGTCGTTGAGGTAGCCGCCGTCGGTCTTTACGTTTTTCAGCGTAGGCAGCCTTACTGCAAAGGAATATACCATCAGCGAAAGCACTCTTTCATATTCGGGCGTGTTCATCTCCGCACAGCGTTCCTTGTCCAGCTTTATTCCGGTGTTGTAAAGGCAGGTCGTGTCAGAGATATTGTTCAGTGCTATCTTGAATATATCCTTGATATTGATGTTGTAAAAATCCTTGTCCGCTATCATATAGATATACTTCACCGCATTGAACAGTGACACTCCCGCCTTGACCACGGTTTCAGATACCATAGTAAAGGCTGTTCTTTCGCTGATAAATTCCATTTGCATTTCCTCCCTTTTATTTTCCGTCATGCAGCTTCAGCTCGCTGCGGCTGCCGTGCCGACCGAGAAGTGCGCCTCCGTCGGGGAGTATCACGGTGAATTCCGTGCCCTTCCCAAGGTCGCTCTGTACGCCTATCATGCCGCCGCACTGCTCCACTATCTTTTTTGCAAGCGGAAGCCCCAGACCGTTCCCCTTTGTCGCGTGGGAACTGTCCGCCTGATAGAATTTCTCGAAGATATGCGGCAGCGACTGCGGCGGGATACCCGTTCCGCTGTCACGCACCCTTATCGTTATCACTCCGGCGTCACGGTGGCAGCTGACGAACAGCGACCCTCCGTGCGGCGTGAATTTCACGGCGTTATCGAAAAGATTGTTCCATACGTGAGCGAGCATCTGCTCGTTCCAGTAGAATCTTACCTCGTCGAGTTCCATGCACAGGTCGAGGTCCTTTTCCGACCATTGCGGCTCCAGTCTCAACATACAGGTGCGAAGCTGCTCGTCAAGCTGGAACTCCGTCTTGTCCGCAACGATGTCGCTCGTTTCAAGGCTTGTCAGCAGCAGGGTATTCGCAGAAAGCTCCGACAGATATTCCGTTTCGTCAAGGATTATCTTAGAGAACTCCTTCTGCTGCTCCGGCGTAAGTCCGCCGTTGTAAAGCTGACGTGCGAATCCCCGTATTGACACCAGCGGCGTCTTGAATTCATGCGAAAAGCTTGCAATGAAATCACGGTTGAACATCGCCGTATGGTCAAGTTCACGGGTCATCTCATTGAACACCTTTATGAGGTCAGACAGTTCGCTTACTGTATGCTTTTCCGCCCAGCCGACGTCCACCTGCGCCGAATAATCCCCGTCCGACACCTTTTTGGTCGCCTTGATTAGCTCGGTCAGCGGCTTCAGGAACAAATTTCCCGCAATAACGGAAAGCAGCGTACCTATCACAACACTGCTCGCAACGGACGCAATGATGTCCTCGGTGTTGGTGCTGCCGCCCGATACCAGCATATCAATGATTATACGGGCTGCGAAGCTTAGCACGTCTGCGGCAAGGGTTATCACAAGGATAAACAGACTCAGTTTCAGTCCGAGCCAGCTTTTGGTAGGTTTTGTTATCCTGAGCTTCATTTCCTCGCGCACTCCTTGTCGTTACTTTCCGCTATTCTTGGGCTGACGTTTTGACCGCCTTGTATCCAAGCCCCCTGACCGTGACTATCTGAATATCCTTATTATCTTTCAGGCGGTCACGCAGGCGGTTGATGTGGACGTCCACTGTGCGCGCCTCGCTTTCGCTGTCCATGTCCCAGAATTCCTCCATCAGGCTCGCACGTGTAAAGGTCTTGTTCGGGAACGACAGAAGCTTGAACAATATCTGAAATTCCTTTTTGGGAAGCTGTATTTCTGTTCCGTTCTGAACCAGCGTGAACGAATCGTATATCAGCACCGTGCTTCCGACGGTTATGCGCTTCTCCTCCGATATTTTCGCACGCCTGAGCAGCGCACGAATGCGCAGTATCATCTCCACATCGTCCACCGGCTTCACCATCATGTCGTCAGTGCCGAGCATAAACGACCGTCTGACGTCCTCTGCGCTGTCACGGGCGGTGATTATCAGCACCGGAATGTTGCTTCCCGCCTCTCTCATAGTGCGCAGAAACGTATATCCGTCCATGACCGGCATCATCAGGTCAAGGATAACAAGGTCGATATGGGTGCTCTCCAGCAGCTTCAGGGCTTCCTCGCCGTTTTCAGCTGTGTAGGGCTGATATCCGTTCTTCCCCAGCGTATATTCATACAGGCGGCGTATATGCGCCTGATCATCGACCACGAGGATATTGAACATTGATTACCTCCGTAATACTGCCTGAGCGATCGCAAGGTCCTGCGGACGAGTTATCTTCATGTTGCAGGCGGTCACCGGAGTTATATGCACCGGTACTCCGCACAGTTCCAGCAGTGCGCTGTCGTCCGTCAGCGATTCTGCGGCTGCGCCCAGTCTTTCCACGCAGGACAGGTATAGCCCACGCTCAAACGCCTGAGGTGTCTGCGCTGAATAAAGCGTGCTTCTGTCCAGTGTAGAAACCACCTCAGAGCCGCTGCACTGCTTTATCGTATCTGTGACAGGCGCTGCAGCTATCGAAGCGTTATACTGAACGGCGTCCGCCAGCACTCTGTCTATATCAGCCGTTGTGATGAGCGGTCTTGCGCCGTCGTGTATCGCAATATGCGTGCATTCCTCAGACACCTGCTGAAGCGAGTTCTTCACCGACAGAAAGCGTGAAGCGCCGCCGGAAACCACCGCTTTCAGCTTGGCGACTCCGTGCGACAGGCACAGCGTGCGGTAATGTTCCTCCTCGCCGTGCGGAACAACAAGTATTACCTCAGACACCTTGTCCGACGCCTGAAATGCAAGCGCACTGCGCACCACTACGGGAATGCCGCAAAGATCCGCAAGCTGCTTGTTTATTCCGTTCATGCGGGAAGCGCTCCCCCCCGCCAGTATTATTGCGCAAAACACTCCGCAGACCTCGCATTTTACTTAATCAGCTGCAAGAAAATTGCCGTGCAGCCTGAAATATCTGTATTCGTCCTCAAAATTGCTCAGCAGCCTTAATACCACCGGCTGGCTTATATTGCCCGAAAATTCAAGATAGAACATGAATTCGTTCTCGTCCGTGCGGTATTCCAGCGGCAGCGGCTTACTCTGTATCTTGGTCAGGTCGAGTTCGTTCACCGCAAACTTCGTCAGCATACGGTAAAGAGAACCGGAAATATGCGGCAGCGATACTGATACCGCAATGGTATCCGCGCCGTCGTATACCTCGATATCCTTTGAAATGCAGATAAAGCGGGTAGCATTGTTGGGGTCTGCCGCAATAGAGGGATTCACGATATCCAGCCCGTGAAGCTCTGCACATTCCCTCGAACAGATACACCCAAGTTCGCTGCTGCGGTTCTCTGCAACCATCTGCGCCGCCATAGCGTTGTTGGCATAGGGAATCACGGTAAGCTGCGGCCGTGCCGAAATATACTCGCCGCACTGCCGTATAGCCTGCTCATGACCGAAAAGAATGCGTATATCGTCCTCGGATACGCCCTGCTTCGCTGCAAGCACATGGGTGCAGGGAACTGTAACAGTACGGTTTATATACACATTGTGCTTTTCGAGAAGCTCCATATTTGCGGTGACCTCGCCCGCAGTGCTGTTTTCCACAGGAAGCACGCCGTAGTCTGCGCTGCCCTTTTCCACAGCCTCGAACACCTCTGCAAAGCTGGCATGATATTCTATCCTGCCCGCAGGAAACAGCCTGAGCGCCGCCGCATGGCCGTATGCGCCGGCTATGCCCTGAACCGCAACGACCGGGTCAGGCTTGACGGCGGTCTTGTGCGGTATCTCCCTTGCAGGCGTTATCGTATTGTTCTGGCGGCATTTTGATATATCCATTATGTTCGTGAAAAGAAACTCCGCCGAACTTTTAAGTTCCTCAGGGGAACGGCTGCGAACAGATTCGATTATCGCCCTTTCACGCTCGCTCTGAAACACCACCATATTGTGTTCCGCCTTGTACTGCGCCACCTGACAGGTCAGTCCCATACGGCGTGTGAACAGGTCAAGGAGTTGGTCGTCTATAACGTCTATGTTCTTCCTTATCTCGCTTAAATCAAGCTCCATTAAATCAATTCCTCCGATGTTCCGTCCGGGGTGATATCTTCCGTGACCGGTATTCCTTCCATCGTGCCCTCTGATGAAACGTCCTCAGAGGACGGCGCAGGCGAAGAAGACTCCTCGTAATTCTCAGCAACGAAAACCACGACCAGCTGACCGTGCTCAACATCGACAAGGTCGCCTATATCCACGCTGCACATATACACATTGCCGTTTTCAGCGTCGTTGGAACGCTGCGTCATTATCGAATACTTGATATTCAGCTTGTTCAGTTCGGTGATGTACTTGTCGGGGGTCTTTCCTGTGTAGTCCGGCAGAGCCACCTTGCTGGGGCCCTTGCTGACCTTTATCTCAACTGTCGTGCCGGGAGAAACAAGACTTTCCGCCGCAACATTCTGGTCGAACATCTGCCCGTTTGCGTATTCGTCCGAATATACGTAGGTCGGCACAAATGTGAACGTACCATTGTAACGCTCCGATTCATACTCGAAGCTTCTGCGTGTGAAATCGGGCACCTTCACGGTATCGCCGATCACCTCTGAATCAGGCTCAGGCTCCGCCTGCGAAGTAGAGGACTCCGGCTCGGAATCGGGCTGCGACGGCTCAGAAGCCTCCTGCGTTGCCTCCGACGTCTGCGGCAGGCTTGAATCATTGCCTGAGAACGCCCCGTTCAGCGTCAGCGCAAATACCACAACAAACGCTATCAGCACGATTCCGGCAAACACCAGCACAGCGATGGTCTTGGCACGTTCCTTGCGCTGCTTCTGCTCACGGCGTGAAAGGTGCTGCTTCTCACCGGGCGCAGGCTCCGCCGGCTTGGGCTGGCTGAAAAGTCTGTCCACGAACTCGGTGATGGTGCGTATGCGCCTGTCAGGAGAAAGCTCAAGCCCCTCCATTATCACCGCCGAAATGTTGGCGGGGATATTACGGTTTATCATCATCGGCTCCATAAGGCTTCCGCCGCTGCGTGCGATGGCCTCGGTAGGAGTACAGCCGGTAAGGCAGCGGTAAAGCACCGCCGCAATGCCGTACACATCTGTCCACGTGCCGTTTATCTCGTTGGTGTATTGCTCAGGCGCAGCAAAGCCGGTGAACACCTCGCAGGCTATCTCAGTACCCGTAGTCCGTGCGGCAGAGATAGCAAATCCGGTAAGCTTCAGTTCCAGCTTATCAGTCACGAATATCGTAGTGGGAGATATCCCCCTGTGGATTATCCCCGCAGAGTGAATAAGGCTGAGCGTAGTAAAGAACGGCGAGAAAAGCTCCTTTGCCTGTTCCCACGCTATCTCTCCGGCGGAGTTCGCAAGGTAGGTCTTAAGGGAAATGCCGTTAATATATTCATACACCGCATACGCCGTATTATTCTCGCAGAACACATCAAGCACAGTCTGAACGTGCGATATGCCGCGCAGCTTCATCAGCGTGCGGTTGAGGTCGATGAACTCCGACAGATAGGTCTTGTAGAGCGCAGCGGAGGACGGGTCAACCGTTATCTCAGTTTCGCCCTTTCTGCGCGCGCACAGCGTATCGGGCATGAACTCCTTGATGGTGACCTTTATTCCTGCCGCAGTGTCAAAGCCTATGTATACTGCGCCCTCGCCGTTATAGCTTATCACCTTTCCGACGATATAGCGGTCCGCAAGAAAGGTCTTAGGCGCCATGTATGTTGGAATGCAGGGCGTACTGTCGCTGTATCCGCACAGCTTGCACGGTCCGTCATAGGTCTTGTCGTTCATGCAGCCCATGCACAGTGATGTTTCTTTTATCATTATATGGTTTCTCCTGTAGTTGAGTCTGAGGGCGGAAAGTCTTTTTTATATAAACCGCCACTATAATAATATACCTCAAACGAGCGTGATTGTCAACCATTTTGCCGTTTCAGACAGGCGTTTTCGCTAAATTGTATCCAAATTGTAATATTTGACCGTCAAAGTGCCAAATGCAGACAGCTATCCCAAGAATAATTTTAGTCAATCTGCCACCGCATTATTGCGCCGTTTGCCTTGCTTGCATTTTCGGGCGATATGTGATATACTATAAAATAGTGAGTAAACTAGTATCGTAGGCAAAAAATCATGGCTGCGAAAGGAATAAAATATATGTTTATCAGCAAAAAAAGCAAGAATATGGGAGAAAGCACCGAAGCAAAACTCGCGCGTATGCTCGGCGAATTCAACGACGAGAAACGTCCGGACGACGGCAGACTGGTGTGCGAAACTCAGTGCAATATGGCAAGGATACGTTCCTTTTCCGATTTCATGTTCCTGATGAAGGTCAGACCCCTGCAGACGGCATGCTACTACGGCGCGGCGGTATTTTTCCTGCTCGCCGCGGCAGCTTTCTGGTGCTCAGAATGGCTGCTCGGTATAATATTCGTCGTGATTTTCCTCGTGCTCGCAACGCTCCCGCATAACCTGCGTATACAGTACTTCAACCGGCGTGCCGACACGCTTGAAGATACTTTCGGCTGCATGATCAGCGCAGATTTTTCAGGCGACGAGCAGCTTGTCCTGACGATAAGTTCACCTCAGGACGCAGACCTTGACGGCGCAGTCCCCGTAAAGACCGAGGAACGTCAAGCGTCCGGCTCGCTCGCTCTGCACGACCAGAACGCAAAGCAGATCATCGTGCCCTACAGCAATATCCACCGTGCATACGAATGCAGCCACAGCTTTTATATCTTCCCAGAGGGCGACAAAACACTTCCCAGTGCAGTAATATGCGACAAAACGCAGTTCGTCTGCGGTACGCCCATGCAGCTTAGGGACAGGCTTGCACGCTGCTGCGGCAAGAGGTTCAAAATAAAGGTCAAGAAAATGTGACTTTCGATGGCTTTATTCATCTGCCGAAAAATAGACGAGAAAAGCAAGCGATTTTTGTTATGTTCGCCAAAAATCTAAAAAAATTTTGTTCAATTCTTAGAAATTCGCTGTTTTGTCTTGATTTATATACTGATTCTATTGTATAATATGTACAAGAGTATTCTGACAAATTCTGCTCATTTGGCTGTATCGTGTGGTTTTACAGCACCAGCAGATTTATGATGATCGTTCGATGCACTGCCGAAGCGGCTTTGCTTAATAAATAATGGGGATTGGTGCTGTTGATTTTCGGAAATAAAATAGTTAAAACCGAGATCCTTGCCCAGAACGGCACGCTTCTTGCTGCTGCAGAAAAGAATTTTGTCTTTCCGAAGGAGCCTGACAGCGGTGACGACAACATCGTGATAGTTAAGGGAAAAGATCTTCCCGAACTTGAGCGTGGCACAAGGGTCATTGTTATTGCATATACAAAAGCTGGCGATAGGATAAGGTATGTCGGGGATATCTCAATGTCCCACGACCGCCAGATGAACGTTGCCCTTATGAGGGCGAACAGTACTCAGGTGCTAGAAGAACGCAGGCGCTTCTTCAAGATAAAGGTCACGCTTGACGGCAGAATGCTGTTCGTGATACGCGATGACAAAACCATAAGATTCGAGGAACCATATCCTGTAGAGGTACACGACATAAATGTGGGCGGGGTATTCATCACCTGCCCCTATGAATTGCAGACGGATGACTGCGTATGCGTGGACATCGGGCTTCTTGATGAATACAGGCTGAACACGATGGCACGCATTCTCAGGGTGCAGCAAAACGAGGCAGGCGAGGTGCTCGGCTACGGCTGCGCATTCGAGAGCCTTACCGCAGCACAGGAGGACGCCATCGGCAAGTACATAAATCATCAGCAGCTTCTCCAGAGGGCGAAGCAGTTCGGAGAGGAAAGCTGAGAAACACCGCACGCAGCCCGTCTGCGCAGGCAGTGATACATAAATAATTTAAGATATCAGGGGGATAAGGTATTATGGGCAATTTCAGGCTTAAGATCGTGCTGACAGTCGTCATGCTGATATTTGCTATCGTTCCGGCGGCTATCGTCGGCACTGTGGGCACTTTCTCGATAGTCGGGTATGAAAGTTCCGTAAAGGAAAACACCCTTAAGCTGGTTTCCGAGTCAAAGTCAGCCGGAATAACTCAGCTTTTCAGCAGCTACACCTCGACAGTCAGCGGAGTGTCACGCACCATGGCAGCCATTGACGCAGCCAAGGGCAGCGGAAGCGCAGATAATATTCTTGCTGCCGCAGTGTCGTCAGACACAGATATGCTGGATATGCTCATTCTTGACAAGAACGGCACTGTTGTCGCTGCAGTAAACGGCTCGACAGGCGGCGTTTTCGAGAATCTCCCCAAGAACGATCAGGGCGTTATCAATATGTCCTCCGTATCTCCGGTGCTTTCATGGACCGGCTACGGCGAACAGCAGACCGACGCCATCTACGTTTCCTCCCCTATAACTGACGAGGAAGCCGCAAGCGGCGTTGTGGGCTATGTTGCAGCTATCTACTCCGTTTCACCGGAAAGTGCGCTGATAAGAAGCGTGTCCGGCTCGATAGACAACCCCGCAAACGGATTCTTCATGCTGGTGGACAGCAACGGCGTTGCTGTGAACTTCAACAAGTCCGGCTCCGTGGATAAGACCTTTGCAGACGGCGATTTCTGGAACAACTCCACAAAGGGCGTCAGCCAGTATTTTAACGAAAGCAACGCTGACTACAGCGACCTCAAGATAAGCAACGACATAAAGTCCATACGTTCAAGCGCAGGCGGATTTACATACTACCTCGGTCTGCCCGGCAAGGACATCAAGAACTGGAGATGGGTCGGCGCTGCTCCCAACGGCTCGTTCGGAAGCTTCGCAATGACCTCGAATATGCTGGGCTGGGTGGTTGTTGCCGCTTCTGCCGTGGTATTCTCGATCGCTTCTCTGGTCGTTATCGGAAGATTCCTTGGCAACATGAGTTCAATGCTTAAGACCATGACAGAGATCTCCGAAGCAGAAGGCGCAACGGATATCCGCTTCAAGGTCACCAACAGAAGAAGCGAACTCGGCGAGATACAGACTTCCTTCAACGAACTGCTTGACGAGGTATTCCTCAGCGAGGAGCGTCACCGCACTATCGCAGAACTGTCCGATAATATGCTGTTCGAGTGGGATTTCCACAAGGAAAGAATGTACGTTTCCCCGAATACGCTCGCTAAGTTCGATATAGACACCGAAAATTCCACGCTGTCCAACGGCAAGTTCATAGATTCGCTCATGAGCCCTGAGGACGCTGAAAAGTACAAGCGTGACATCAATGCGCTGCTCAAGAACAAGAACGGTTACAGCGCAGAATACCAGCTTAAGACCAAGAGCGGTGCAGTTATCTGGGTTTCGCTGCGTGCGACCTGCATTACCGACCGTCTGAGCGAACCGCTGAGAGTTATCGGCGTGCTTACCGATATCGACAACGAAAAGAAGCTGGAACTGCAGCTTTCCGAGCGTGCAAGCTACGACTTCCTGTCACAGCTCTTTAACAGAAACACATTTATCAGAAACCTTACATCGGAGATTGAACGCCGCGGCGCAAAGCGTGTCGCAGTTATGTTCATCGACGTTGACGACTTCAAGTTCATCAACGACCGCTATGGTCATACTGTGGGCGACGAAGTAATCAGATTCGTTGCTGACACGATAAGGACCAAGGTTGACGACAGAGGCGGCTTTGCAGGACGCTTCGGCGGCGATGAGTTCGTTCTGTGCTTCACGAATCAGGAAGATATCGACAACATCGAGAACATCTCAATGGATATCATCAACGAACTGTACAGCGGCTATACCACTCCTGACAATTCAATGCACATTGATGTCAAGGCAAGTATCGGTATTGCGTTCTGCCCCGACCATACAGAGGACGTGAACGAACTGCTTTCGTTTGCAGATACTGCAATGTACTTCGTTAAGAAGAACGGCAAGACCAACTATCACGTTTATATTGCCGACGACAGCGCTACTGATGAGTACATAGACCCGGAGGGCTTCTGAGCCTGAACGGGCTTGCTTATCTCAGGTAAGCCATAAGAAACACCGAGGGCGGACAGTAAATGTGCGCCCTTGTGATGTCTGAATAATACACCATGCAGCTTCGGCAAGGGGTTCGCATTATTATCCGGGAGGAATGTAAAATTGGCAAAGGTCATCGCTCTGACAAACCAGAAAGGCGGCGTGGGAAAAACCACGACCTGCTGCGCAATATGCGGAGGTCTTGCGCAGGCAGGAAAAAAGGTGCTTGCCATCGACCTTGACCCGCAGGGAAATCTCAGCTTTTCGCTGGGCGTGAACGATGAGGACGCATACACGGTATACGACGTGTTCAAGGGAAACTGCGACATTTCTGACGCAATACAGCACGGAGATGTCTGCGACGTTATCGCCTCGAACATTCTGCTGTCCGGCGCAGAACTTGAACTCACCGGAGTAGGACGTGAATATATCCTGAGAGAGCAGCTTGAACAGGTCAAGGATAATTACGACTTCGTAATACTGGACACCCCGCCCGCACTGTCGGTGCTGACGATAAATGCGTACACTGCGTCCGACGAGCTGGTGATCCCCATGCTGTGCGAAATACTCAGTCTGCAGGGAATAGCCCAGCTGAAGCAGACGATATTTGCGGTTCAGCGATACTATAACAAGGAACTGAAAGTCGCCGGAATACTGCTGAACAAGTACAACCCAAGATATACCCTGACCAAGGACGTCGAAGATCTGGCGCAGGTCATTGCAATGCAGCTTGACACCAAGATATTCAGCTGCAGGATAAGCACGAGCGTCTGCATTGCCGAAGCGCCCGCACACGGAGAGAGCGTTCTTACATATTCCCCGAAATCAAAGGCGGCGCAGGAATACACTGATTTCATAAAGGAACTCACCGGTGTTAAACCCAAAAAATCGGCAGGTAAGCGATGAGCACAGAAAAAGATCGTATAACTGAGCACTATCAGCAGACAGAAGCTGAAAATGCAAAGCTAGTCAGCGGAACACGCGGCAGAAGGAAGAAAAATCCTGCAGCTGAGGAAAAGCCCGCAGCGAACGAGGAAGCTTCCGCAAAGAAAAAACGCATTGCCGGAAGAAAGCCCAAGTCCGCCGAGAATCAGGACGCCGAAGGCAGTTCAGCCAGCATAAAAACGCCGAGCGTTATGAAGCTGGTAGAGGAACGCTCGCTGGCAGACAATCAGGTCATTGCAGCGGGAAAGGGCCGCATTCCAAGGCAGCTTCGTGGTATCGAACCGCTGTCAAAGCTGATAAAGCTGGAAAACGCTGCGGCTGAAGCGGCTCATGCAGTAAGAAATTCGCCAGAGGTCACAAAAGACCTGACCGAAATGGTGATAGACGGCGCTGTGCCTGAGATACTGCGCAGATTCAATGCCTGCGACTGCGAGATCTGCCGTGCAGAACTGAAAAGGCTCACACAGGAGCAGATCCCGTCGAGATACATCAAGCTGCCGGAACTTGCCGGAATAGACAGCGGCTGCCTGAGCGAGGAGCAGGAAATGCTTGCGGCTTCGCTGAAAAAGGCTGCAGTATCCGCAATGATAAAGCTGATGTTCAGCAACAAGAAAAGGAATTTCCATGGATAGCCGACGCCGGTGGGTCTTTTCTGCCGGCTTTTTTGTTACGCATTATTCGGGACATATCATGAAAAAATGTTGCATTCTTGGTGCAGATATGATATAATAAACGCAGGGCGTTTATTATATATTAAAATGTCCTCGCACATACGCAAATCAAAGATTTGCTCCGTGCGTATCGGACAATTAAACCACAACCTTGCGGTTATGGTTTAATAAAACGCAGGGCGTTTATTATATATTAAAATGTCCTCGCACATACGCAAATCAAAGATTTGCTCCGTGCGTATCGGAC
>CAKSEC010000026.1 GCA_934446355.1 uncultured Oscillospiraceae bacterium
GCGGTATACACGACCGTATTTGACAGCTTGATCTCCATCTTTTCCAGATTACCGACCGTTCGCCCACCGCAGTTATCCGGCAGGGATATCCGATCACCCAGATGCTCACCCGCGAAGATGACCTTCGCCTTGCCGGTATTCCGCCGCCGGCGGTAATCATAGAGCCGCTGCGCCACCGTCTGAGCCACAGCCGGAGAGACCAAGGTCGCGTCTGTGATTTTCACCACTTTCTGCTTGTCCGTGGCAGTCACATCCGGGTTCTTCACAGAGTACACGGCCTTGGTGTCGGCATATTTGACACCGTTCACCTCGACGCTGCCATTCTCCGCCGCCGTGAAGGTATGGGCTGTGACCTGCACCTCTGTCACAATGGCCGACGTACTGACTGAGGCACCGAGGAAGGTACGCTCCAACGGTACCGTTTCTTCTTCCGTTCCGGGCGAAAACACCCGCAGCTCTGCCCGGCCATCCGTGGATACACAATAGCCCCAAACGAATAGAAGCTGCTGGATCGCCGCGCGGCGGGAGCCGGCCTTCAAGATGCCAGTCACATTCATGTCCGTGACATCGGCGTCAAATTCCACCTCAAAGGGCGCGGCCAGTTCCGCGATCAGCGCCTTCGCGCTTTTTCCGTTGTATACGCCGCCGGCAAAGGGCATATCGTTCAGCACGCCGATGGCGTCGCAGCACTCGATCGGGTATACCCGGCTGGAGGTGCGCTTATAGGAATCGATGTAGTACACGCCGACCAGTATGTCATTATTTCTGACCTCGACCGGCTGCTTCAGCTGGAACATGTACTCAATGTCGTCCCTGCTATCCAGCGTCCAGCTCAGCTTAGAGCCGGGTAGCTTGGTGCTGCTCAGATCGATCTCATTGACCGCCGATGCCTTCCGCAGCTCCGACATGCCGAAGGATCGGTGAACGCCGAAGATCACATGATCGATCTTGGCGTAGCGGTAAGGCAGGTTTGTCTTTTTGAAGGTTAGGAGGAGCTTGTTATAGCTCTCCACCCGCTTTTGGCAAAAATACTCCACCGCGTTAGGCGTGAAGTCCTGATCCGCCTTTAGGGTACTCCCTTGATACCACTTGATGTTGAGTCCCGAGCAGTATCCTCCGGTCGCGGTATCAAAGCGAAAAGAAATGCCGACAGAGGAATACTGCTTGCTGAAGGTAATGGTGATCTGCGGCTCAGAGCCGGCGGCGAAGCTGCCGTCAGCGCCGCTCATGGCCTCCGACCAGAATGCCGGGGAGATCTCCGACGCCAGGACAAAGGCCCCATCCATCCCCCACTGATTCAGTTCCCCCGTGGCAGCTGGCTCCTCCACGGTGCCGCCGGGCAGTTGAGCAAGTGCAGATCTGTCCTGCGCTGTTGGTGCGGTCACCGTGGCATCCAGAGCGGCGCCGGGCGCAATATCCTTATACAGCAGTGTGGTCTTGCTCATTTGGGAACCACCTGCGCTTCCATCGGAATGAAATTGATCTCAATTTCTCCCCAGTAATTGACCCCGTTGGAGACAGATTCGATGTCCTGTGTGCCGGAAGTGTAATACGCCTCGTAGGAGATGGTGGTCTGGCCGTCCGCCGCCTCCAGCATAACGCTGTCATCTACGGAGTGCTCCACCAGATAAGCCCAAAACTCGTCCAATCCGGCATAGTTGCTGCCCCTCCGGAAGACTTTGATCTTGTGGCCGACGTAGGTGCCGATAATATCCCGGATCATGCGGCCGGTCATAACGCGGCCGGCATTATCACCGTCCAGCACGTTGAAATTCCGGCTATAAGCAGAAATTGCGACGTCTGCGTCAAACTCCCTGCCGTTCAGTTTGATATAGCTCATATCAGTAATCCTCCAGACTGACGCCGACACGGTTCGACTCGGACTTGTTCAGCCGATATACGACCTTGCCCAGAACGTCCTCGTCAATGACAAGGTAAGCCGTACTCTGGCCGCTGTACCCGCCTTCAGAGAGTGCCTGTCGGAAGGCCTGAACCATGGTATCCAGGGGCGTTTCAATGTTCGTGCCCTGTTTCTGATCACCCAGCACCGCCAAGAACTCCCTATTGGGAGGAATAACGGCCCCGGTAGCCAGACGAGGAAGTTCAACGTAAGACATCTCCTGAATGACTGGGGGAAATCCTGTTAGCGCACGCATCGGCTCAAAGGCATCATTAAACGCACGCACCATTGCATTGATGAGATCAATAACAAGGTTGATAGCGTTTTCAACAATGGTCACGATCAGATTCCAAACGCCCTTCAGGATAGATGCGATACCGTCCCAAGCGCGCTTCCAATTTCCGGCAAAGACACCTGAAATGAAGGTCACAACACCTGTGAGGATCTGCTGAATACTGTTGACCATATTATTGAGCGTCACTTTCAGCGTCTCGATCCAACTGTTTAGGAATGTCTTGATCCACTCGATCAGTCCCGACAGCCGACCGTTTGTTTGCTCGTCCAACCAGTTGAAAAGTGCATTTATAGCCGTCTGCAAGGCCGTCAGAACAGCTTCAATAATAGTTTGAAGCCCCTGCACCATGAGTTGAATGCCTTGCACTGTAAGAGCCAAATCTCCGGTAAAAACGCCTTTAAAGAAGTCGAGAAAGCCCTGTAGCAGGGATTTCATGCCGTCCAGCATAGCCTGCCCCTGCCCGAAGGCATTCGTGAACACCAGCAGCAGGCCGGCAATAGCGGCGACCAGCAGGGGTATCCACGAGCCGGTCAGAACAGCGATCCCAAGGCCGGATATCAGCAGGCCGGCCACGGTAGACAGCATATTTTCAAAGCTCCAGCCATTCTCCAGCGCGTCATGCAGCCCGGTGGCAAACATGACCAGACCGCTGACGACCATCCCGATCCCGGCGCCCAGCTTCCCGAAAGCGATCCAGAGGCCGAGTGTTAGCTCCGCGGCGCCCTTCAGCATCTCGAGAAAGTTATCCATGCTGACCCCGTTTTGCCATGCGTCCCACGCGCCCTTCGCCAGATCAATGCCACCGCGGATGGCCACCAGCAGGCCAACGAATTTTGTCAGCCCGTCCATAAAGCCTTTGGAGAGCTTCCACGCCAGCAGCGCCGCGCCGATCAGGTTTACCCAGTTCAGGATCTTTTCAAAGTCCGACGCCATACTGGAGGTGTCAAAAGAGAAATCCGGCTTGGCTGCGGAGCCTCCCCCGCCGCCCGAAGCACTGTTCGACAGCTTATTGATCTCATCGAAGCTGGCCAACGATTTCGACGCTTTCTTTGCGGCACCGCCTGTGGCCTCAATGGCCTCCGCCTCGTCATACATATTCTTGGCTGCGTCCTTCGCCTGCCCGATGGTCTTTCCAAACAGGAGGGACACCATGCCGGCGATCGCGCTCACAATGCGGGTAAGAATATTGACCAACGCCGTAAACGCCGGGATCAGCACCGACAAAATAGGCTGCGCCAATGTCAGCAGCGCCCCCTTCAGACGGGCAACCGCAGCCGAGGCCTCACTGTTGGACTGCACTACCTTGCCCATCCAGTCCTTCATGGACCGCAGCGCTGCTGTGATCATCGTAAAAATAAATACTCGCTTGACAAGGCCCTTGACCCGGTCGGAGAATTTCTTGATCCGCTGGTCTGCCTGCTCCACCGCGCGCGCAACAGCGTCGGCGGCAGTGGCCGGCTTGTAAAGCTCCTTAGCTACCTTTCCCGCGTGGTCCTTAGCTGTTGCCAGGTCACCATTGATGCGCTTCGCTGCTGTATCAACATCGTCCAGACGGTCGGCAGCCTGATCAAACTTTGCTTGAAGGCCATCCACAGTTTTCTGCTGAGCCGCAAGCTCTCGCGTGATACTTGCCTGCCGGGCGGCAGCTTCTGTATAAGCTGCAATACTGGCTGGGTCGTTGGAATTTGCGTTAGACATGGCCCCCGCTATGCGCTGCGCTTCGTCCTGCAGGGAAACCAATTTGGCCTTTGCCTTATCCAACTGAGCGCCCAACTCGCTGACACGCCGGGAGATCGGTAAGCGTTTATCGCTGTTTTTCTGGAGCTGTTTCTCCAAACGCTCAATCTTCTTTGTTGTGCTGGAAAGATCCTTTTCAAGATTTTCGTTATCCAGCTTAGTGCTGTATGTAATATACCCATCTGCTCCGGGCATTGCGTCACCTCATTTCTTTCCCAGCCATGCGTTTACAACTGCATCTTCAGCCTCTGTAAAGCTGGTTTTCAGATCTACCATTTCCCTATTGTCCTGGTACCACGCCTGATCCGCCTTATCCAACGGCTTGCCCTTGGCCTTCATGCTACGAATCCGCACGATTTGTGCAAAGAGGCAGTCTCCGATTTCATAGTAGGCAGAGATGAATGTCCACCAATGCAGGTACTCCATTTCCCGGATTTCTTTCCCCAAAACACGGTTAATGGGTGCCGCAATATAGCGGAAGTCCTGACTCCAATCCATCAGTCTTGGTGCTGGCCGCTGACGCCGCTCATTCTCCCCGCAGTTGATAAACCAGATGCACTGCTTTGCAGCTTCCTGCCAGTCCTCCACCGGCATAGCCTCAAGCTCCGGGTAGAAGATGTAAAGCGCTACAGCCGATTTTTCTTCACTGCTCAGCTCTGGATCTGTCAGGGCCTCACAGATATCCAGTATGGCCCGATAGTCGGAACGGATGGAATACTCCCGCCCACCCACAATTACGGTTTTTGGCAAAGTGTATTCCATCCGTTTCTCCTCTCAGCGATGATATTTCTTCAGGTACTTCTCCACGCGCGGCTTGGACGCCCGGATCTGCTTAGACATTTCTTCCGGCACTGTGTCAATGACCGCCAGAAAGAAGTTCGTCCACAAAGGCAGGCCCTCTGCCATAGCATGGGCGCTGTGACCTTGGAATACTGCGGCCGCGGTGTCTTCGCCAAACAGCCTGTCAACGCCGTCAGATACTTCCGCGTCACGCTGCCGCACATACTCGAAGAAGGCGGTATTGTTCTCAAACTTCTTGTCCTTGTCAGCCTCATACCGTTCAGCGCATTCCGCAAACAGATCATACAGAGCCGACACGAAATTAACATCCGTGGGGTTATAGCTGATCTGCGCGGTGCCATCATTGATGTCGAAGGTTTTTACTCCGATCGGGAAATTCAAAGCATTCACAGGCATCTCCTCCTACTCTCAGGCCGCTTTGGTGAAGGTGACCTCACCGTCAGCAATAGCCGCCGTGCCGGTGGTACGGGTGCCGCCATAGGTCACATCGATGGGCATACCCACATTAGAGCTGCCACCCAGAGAGGCAGGCTTGACCATGCAGGATTCATACCGCTCAGCGAATACTGCGGTATCCGCCGTACCGGCGTAAGCATGGACCACCAACAGGTCGTTGTTGGCCATAGCTGCCACATTCTGTTCCTTGATGGACTGGTTCCAGATCTTCACCTGGGCCGCGTCACCGGAGTCCAGCTCACAAGGCTCAAAGCTCTGCGTGATCACAGGCTTCTTCATGTTGGTGTAGATCTCACCGAAGATATCAGTCTTGCTCTCTTCGCTGTAATCGTACTCCATGGAGCTCTCCTCAACGCGCGTACCGACGGGGCTCCAGACCGGAGCGCTATTGGTCCCGGTATTCAGATACAGGATCAGGAGCTTCCGATCCACGACCTGTCCAGCCGGTGTGTTAAACGTCATATCAGCCATTTGTTTTCCCCCTTAAACTTTTTGATGAACCGCACAGATAGCTGCACTACATAGACGCCGGTTCCTTCCTCATCAGTCTGTAGCAGCGTACCATTCTGTGCGGTGATCCGCTCTTCACGGGGATCATCCCCGAATACCGGCGCGGCTCCGGTTACTGACTGCTCCTGAACCCACTCTTGCAGGTCTACGATCCAATCAGCGTTTTTTGCGGCCCCTTCATCGTCATTGGGAGCCTTTTCAAACACATAGTACAGGCCAAAGTTGTACTGGTTGGTGATTGTGGTATTGCCAACAATATCCCGTTTCCGGCTTACTTCCACCAGTCCGTCCGGCAGGATACCTCCGGTATTGGGGATCTTGTCGGTATAGTCCACCTGAAAGCCCGAGAGTACATTGTACTGTGGAAAATCTGCCAACCAGCCGCGGACTGTTTCCAAAGCATTCATACGGGATCAGGCCTCCCCCGAACGTAGTTCTTCAGATCCGTCAGCATGGCATCGCCTTCCTTTTCCTGAAGGCGCCGTCCCCAGAACGGCCCTGCATCCGGATTCTTTGCCGCGGTATACTTCAACGGCCGCTCGGTCGCTTTCAGCTGCGTGCCGCGTCGCCATCGTGGCCCGATACCCGGAATCAGCATTGGACCATTCCCTGTCACAGCATTAACCATGACTTTTCCCTCATGCAGATACCTGGCATAGGGCACAAAGCTATTGATCTCCGGGCGACTGATGGGAGACTGCGCTTGTGTCAGCTTGATGGTCGCTCCAGTCCGGTATGGCATATACCGCACAATGCGACGCAGCACATTGGCGGTATGGAACTGCTGCACATCACCGTTCATGTCCAGGCCTTTCCGACGCAGGATCTCCGCCACCGGGTGGCTGTTCACCTTGACGCTGCCAATAATCGACATATTACCCACCTGCTTCCGTATGAACTACACAGCCGTTCCAATACTTCGGATCAACGTACTTGATAACGACAAGTCCAGGAACCTTAACCGGGATCAGCGCGGACCATTCGGCCCGCGTGCTGACTTTCGGGCCTTCGCCCAAAAGAACCTTGTCTCCAACTTCTACCGGAACCGTCGAGCCGGGAATGACCAACAGGAAGCTGCTTACCTCACTACTGCCGGTCTTATCCACATTCTGCGTCTTCTTGAAGTCAAGAAAGGCGTTGGCAAATACTCTCCGAGTGTAGGCATCCGGTCCGCTCTGGTGGTACACGGTGACCGTCTGATTGCAGAGCTCGTAATTGACTGGGCATTTTTTGTTTCTAAGAGCAAGCATCAGCTCACCCCCCGATAAATGTCCAAATAGAGACTTGCTGCTCGATACAGCGCTTTGGCCTGCCCTTTCTCAGAGACATCCACCGCAGTAGCCGCCGCGCTGCCATAGGTCGTTGACACAGATCCGATGGACGCGGCCTGCACAGCCCCGGCAGTTCCGTTTACGACCAAATCGACGTTGTGTAGCGCCTCAGACATAGCACAGATAGCCATGCTCTCCGCATTTTTCTCTGGGCAGGTCACGGTATAGATTCGCTTATAGTGCCGGAGCTGGTCCGCAGCTCGCGCTTCCAGCTCCGGCCACTCTTCAGCGGAGATGGCACCGCCGAGGTAAGTTTCTGTGTAAAACGTATAATCAACCATGACGGTGCCTCCTTATCAGGTCGTTTCTGCCGGAGCAACCGTGATCTCAACCTCAGAGCCATTCAACAGCGTAGCGGTTCCACCCGTCACCTTTCCAGCTGCATCGGTTGTGAGCGCGATTCCCACAACGGACTTACTGCCCTTGTCCACTTCCTTCAGAACGCGATTGAAGTTCTCCGTCACGTTCGGATCGGTCAGATGCAGCAGACGGTTGTCAGTCTTCGGCATCGTTGCCCTCCTTCGCATCATTCAAACCTTCTGTAAGATCAGGATGCTTGTCTTGGAGATGCTTTGTAAGAGCCGCTTCGCTCTTGTAGTTCTTACCGCAATGCGGGCAGATGTAGGCCGGTTCCTCCGGCGGCAAAATCAAGCCGACAGTACGCATATAGCACCTCCTCAGCCCTTGGCCTTGTGGTGCAGGTAGATGCCGGCCACCTTGTTATCGTAAACATCGGCAATACCGACATTACGATAACCGAACTTGTAGGCGTCGGCATTCTGGTTCTGATCCGGCGTGATGATCTTGGGCGCCACATGCTTCTCGAACTGAATGACCGCGGACTTCTCGATGATCATGAAGTTGATATCGCAGCCGCTGGTGGAGTCCTTCACATAGCCGCCGGCTTCTTCGCCGGACGTAGAGCCGTCATACTGACTGATAGCCGTATAGAAGCGACTCTGAGGTACTTTGCGGATACCGGCAAAGTTCTGCAGGACTTCCTTGGACTTGGTGGTCTCCATGTCCTGGATCAGGCCCAGCAGAGTGGGCGTGATGAACAGATAGCGATTGTTGGGATCCACTTCGTCCTCATCCATCTTGCTGTTGCCGACGCGGATGGCAGCGATGGCCGCCTCGCCGGTCGTCAGTGAAGCGCCAGCAGAGATCTTGGAGATACCCGTGGTGCCGGCATAGGACGCAAAGCGGAAAGCATCCAGCTCCGGAACCACCTTTGTGCGCAGGAACTCGCCAGCCAGCTGGCCGAAAGCGATGCCGGCGGTCTCCAGGTTATCCATAGAGTCCACCTGAAACATTCTGCCGCGGTCGAAGTTGCACTTGACCGTCTCGTTGGTCAGGGTCACATCGCCGTTCACGTAACCGCCATTGCGGCTGTAATCGGCGAGGCCCTGCATGGCGATCTTGGGAATGATCATCTCGTTGTAGCTTGCACCCTGACGCACCAGTTCGGGGTTGCCGTCCAGCACAGAAGTCAGGGAAGCGTTCTTGTAGATCTTATCCAGGATGGGGATAAAGATCTTAGCCAGAGTAATAGCGTTTGCCATTATAAAATGCTCCTCTCAATGTTTAATTGATCCTCAGTCCTTTTCGGGATCGAGTCCGGCGGCCGCCATGATTTTGGCGGTCTCAGCGTCATACTTTCCGGGAGGGGGATTTTTGCCAGTTCCACCGGCATAGGGCGGCGGAGTGGTATCATCCTCAAACAGATAAGCGTTGTCTTTCTTCAGGTCCTCCAGAGCAGCCTTGATCTCCGCATCTTGATTGTTGGACTTCCGCAGCTTGTCAACATCCAGAAGCGCCGCAATGGCTTTCGCGTTGCGCCCTTTGGCAGCAGAAATGGCATCCTTGATCTTCCCATCAAAGGCCATGCCGTTCAGCTTCTCCTGCCATTCCTTATCCTTGTCGGAAAGCTGGGTGTTGAGGTTCTTGATCTTGTCCTGCAGGTCCTTTACATCCACACCCTCGAACGCCTTCAGACCGTCCTGAGCGGTCTTTAGCTGCTCCTTGATGGCATCATAGTCGGCAAAAGGCTTTTTTGTCGCCTCAATGTCACGACCATTCTCCGCCATGATGGTGTCGATCAGTTCCTTACTCAGCGTCTGATCGCCGATCTTCAGATTTTCCAAAAATTCACGCTTCACTATTTCTCCTCTCTCCGCTACGCTTTCATTACGCGGGTCGCCTCCGCTGCGGTTGGCCTTGATTACGCCCGGCCGAGGCAAATATGAGCACAGGCGCAGGCCTGTAATCAACAAAAAATGCTTGAATCCGGTTTGAAAATGTGGTATATAATAATTAACTGGAGCACATCGTTGTCTTCTCTGATCCCCTTAAATGGGGTGTGATGGCGGTAGGCTCCTTTTTTATGCCCTTTTCGCCACCTGAACTATGCGGCCGTCATTGATGATAACAATTTCATCCACAAATCGAGTGTTCTCTGACCAGAATATTTTGCTAATTTGCTGAGCAATCGTTTCTCTGTCAAGCTTGGTATCTGAGACATCAATTATAAAGTTTCTGGATTGTCGTTTTGCTTTTTTCACTCGCTGGAACATTGTATTTGGCCCAGCTTTCTCCCCGAGTGTTTTCAGGTCATATCCTCGCCCATGGAACAAATAGTCCGGCGTAGATACGCCTTGTGGATTATTCACACGCGGCACCAAATAGATCTCTCCGCCGACTTCTCGCTCGAGAAGCTCGGCGATTTCTTTCTCATGCGGATCGTGATCCAAGACCACGTTATGGCCGTCGACCTTGTAAGTCTCACCGCCGGACGTGTATTCCTGCAGTTCCAGCACCGGATGGCTGTTGGGGTCGGCATCCGGATACCATCTCCCAGTGATGTCGGTGAAAGTAACAGCCTTTGCCGCCGGAGCAGCTTTAGACACTGCGGCCTTGGCCGACTTCATCTGCTTCGGGCCAAAGCCGGACACCTCCAGCCGCTCGTCCTCTGTTCGGAGCCCAACGCCATCGGAAAAGCGGTGATATTCCTGCTGCAGGAGCACCAGGCGGCTCTTTCGCGGTGCCGCGTCCTCCGGCCCAGCCAGCAGCACACGGCGTTTCTGTGCCCGTATGGCGCGCTCCAAGCGGCGCTGCATCTGCGTAGCTTCATAGCCGGTATAATGCTTGCCGTCAAAGGTGACGCCGGCCTCATTGTCCTGCCGGAACTTTTCCAGTTCTTCGGCGCTGTACTGCGGACTGTTCACGCCGAGAATGATAGGGCTTGCTACATGGCCACAGTTCAGCGTACCGATCCGGCGCACAAGACCGTTGTTAAGGGTATCATAGGCTTTATCGCTGTATTGCCGGCCCTGGATCGGCTCATGATCCGGCGCGCTGTTGGCGTGCGCGGAAATCTCCCATCCATTGCAGCCGAGGTCATCATGGTTCTGTCGGCTGATCTGCTCCGTCATCAGACCAAGGCCGCCCATAATATTCCGTCGGACGGCCGCTTCCAGACTGGTATGGACGCCAGAAGCATAAGCGATGGAAACACCGTGCTTTGCGATCCCTGCACACGCCTGCCGGATCGCGGTATTGTAATCAGCTGCTCCAGTAAAGACCTGCTGAAAGGCGTAATCTGTGCAGGCACAATAAGCCTTTGGCAAAGCCTGATAACGGCCGTAAGGATCCACCATCAGGATTGCCTTGGTTTGTGTGATATTCTTCAGCTCATCGCCGGCCAACGTAACAGCGGCAGACACAATTTGTTGAATCGCCTGATTCGTGTCAAACGGAACAAGATGGCCGGGATACCTGCTGAGTGTCGTATCGTACCCATAGCGGGCTGCGCTACGCAAAAGTTTTCGTGCTTCTCGCCGTGTCACTCCGAGGAGCTGCGACAGCTCCCGCTCAAGCTCCTTACGGCCTTTGCCGAGCCATTCGACCTGCCATGCTTCATAGGCCGCGGTGCTGGTGAGCTTTCCGGCTTCCTGTATGCGGCGGGCAATATCTTTCAGCAGATAGGTGTTGACGGGATCGATCAGACGCCCCGCGGCAAGGCGGAAACCCTCGATCTGCTCCGGCGTCAGCATTACTCATCCCCCGTGCCAAGAGCGCTGATCTCAGGCATATATTTTTCTCTGATCTTTGCCAGATCCGCTTCGGTTTCGGTCGGCATATCGAAATACCAGCCGACAGCGATCTCCGGCTTCAGAAGGCCACGAGCCACCATGTCCTTGTAGTCCGCCCAGGTCTGGTCCTCGTCATACAGAATACCGTTGCCCCAACTGATAGCCACATCCTTGGCAGGATCGACCACGGGGCCGGAGTAAACCTTGTATGTACGTCCGAGGATATCGCTCACGCGCACACCTTCCCTGACGGCACTTTCCCACATATTCTGAAAGTCGATGATGGTCAGGTTGTAGTCTCCGGCAGAGCTTGTGATCTCGGTAGCAGTCTTTTCCGCCGCCTCCACCTCAGAGAGCAGACCGCGTTTCAAGCCGATCAAGCTTTCTACATTTCGCAGATATTCCGTCTTGCGGGCCAAGAAGGACTGATCCCGCAGAGTCGGCGCGAAAATCGTCATGCCCACAGCTTCGGGGTCATCCTCCAAGCCAACAAAGAGATCATCCGTCAGCTGTTTCTTGCCATTCTCGCCGGTTTTCAGAAGGTCCGCCGACGCTACGATGCGACTCCGGCCATTCTCAAACTCGCGGTTCATCTGTGCTTCATTTCGGTTGATATTGTGAATCAGTCCCGCCGCCGGCGCGTAAATGCTGACTGGATCAGGACTGCCATCCACGGTGTTTTCCTGCGGCGTCCTCACAGGAACCAGGCCGATGGACCCCACACCAGGAAGGAACAGCTCCGGTACCAGATTGGAATACTTTTCCAATGCGTTGAGACTCGTTTCATATCCGAGAACCTGTTCCGTTTCAGAACGATATAGCTTGCTCTCAATCGTCAGGTTGCCACTTGCATCTACCCTGCGCCGTTCCAGTAGTGTGTAGTAGTTGCGGCCTTCCACGGTGCGCTCGGCCATGCCGATATCGGTAATCACGTCTCGTTCGTCACGTCCCAATGGAATATAGCTGCCACGGGAAACAACGGTGAAAGACAATCCTGTCAGGCCGAAAACCGGCTTCAGGTAGCATTGACCGCCGATGAGAGCCTGCTGCATAGCCTTTACCCTTACAGCATCCAACTCCCGCAGAATTGTCTCGATATAGTCAGCGTTTTGTTTTGCCGGCACCGCCTTGTACTCAGAGAAGGTTGTCTTGGTGAGTTTGGATACGACTGCCACGGGAATGCGTTGGCATGGATCCTCTTCCTTTGTGGCGTCCGTCTGGTAGTACAACAGCGCCCAGTCCTTGATAGCCGCCTGCATGGCATCGGTAGTGATGTCCTTCACGCCGAAAGCCTGCTCAAAGTTATAGACTTTTCCCTGTTCAAACAGGGCTGAGAAAATGCTCACGGTTTAGACACCTCCCGACAGTTGATCACGATGCGGGGTTGGCGACGCTGGGCCGCATGTACCCCATCGATATAAGCCTGCAGGCGCTCGATCTCCCGGGCCTGCGCCTTGCATTTTTCAGATAACAACTCATTAGCACGCATCAGGTCGTCCCTGCACCAAGCCGGAAGGAATCGCTCGTATAGCCATCTTTTCAATTTGCTCATCGGCCCCTCCGCTTCCAGATCTTGTTTGTGCCATATCTTACAGCGTCGATATGGTGGTTCGCCGCGTCAGGGTAACCCTGAAGCACCTCACCGGTCTTTTCATCGCGCTCGTATTCGTATTCAGTAAATTCCCTCGTGGTATCAGGACAACGCTCAGGATCGATCACGATAGCAGTCAGCGACTGCAGCCACTTCATGGAGTAATTGACGCTTCCGGGGCCTTTCTCAGAGGCCCGGCAGTTCAGTCCATAGCTCTTGTAGTCGCTGACGGATTTCTCCTCAGCGCTGTCTGCGATCAGCAGCTCGCCGGCCGGTATCCTGGCTTTGACCAAGGCCGCCGTGTCATGGTTGCTGGTACGGTTGCGCGTCAGCTCGTCAAACAGGTAGAGCGTGCGTCGGGCGGCGTCATAGTGCATCCGGTTCCATGCCCAAGGGTCAGGATACCAGCCCCAGACCACTCCGTTTGTAATGCGGTCAAATTCCTTCGTCTCAGCATCCGTGATGGCACGAATCTTCAGGTTCTCAAATACCTGCGTTCCGGAGCCGACTACCTCGCCCAGATACTCATGTCGGTAGCCAGTTGGATTCATGTCCCTTAAATGCTCAGCATCAGCAATAAAGCGAGGGCCGAGCCAGTCCGGCGGCGTGGTCTTGAACGTGCTATGATGGACCAGCTGGCCGGGCTTTTTTTCCAGCACATAGCGGTTGGCCCAGTTGCGAGCCATAGCCGGCGGATTGAAGCTCTTAAACGTAAAGCTAAAAGGGCCGCCACGCAAGGTGGACTGCTCCACATTGCGGATCTGCTCCGGCCCATCAAACTGATCCAGTTCTTCGAACCAGTCAATGCCGATATATCCAAACGGCACTTTGATGGATTTCACCTTGCCGGGATCATCCATGCCGAAGAACATGATTTTCTGCCCAGTGGGGATATAGACACACTCCATAGGACTCACCGTGCAGCGAAATTTCCGAGCAAGACCGAGTTGAGCGATCGCCCACACGATCTGTGTATAGACCGTAGTACGCAGCGTATTGCCATATTTGCGAAAGACACAGGCGTGAATCAGCGGATTTTTCAGAATCAGTAGGATAATCTCAAGCGAAATAAAGGAAGACTTACAGCTTCCGCGTCCGCCTTTCTCGACCAGTTCGTTGACCGCCCCCGCCTTTATCGCACGGTGGGATCCTACAAACGCTGGCGAGATCGTCTCCGAGAGCTTACAGGTCGTCAATGATCTGTACACCTCCATCGTCTTCACCGGCACTATCGCCCAGCAGCTCAATAATGACTTTCGCTGCTCGGGCGTCACCGGCAGTAGCAGCCTCGGTCAGCCCGATGATCATGGCCATCTGGTTGTCTACATCTTCCGGATCGACATATCTTCGTGCAATCTTATTCCACCTTCGCTTGTCTGAAACGGGCAGCGAAAGGTACAGATCAGCGGCCTCTTTCAGGCTTTTCTTGCGTCTCCGTGCCGCGCCGGACGCGATACCGCCCGCAGACTGAATAGCTCTCTGCTCACTCTCTGTTCGCCGGTTGAATGGGATAAGATTCTTTTCATTCGGCACGTCACCACCCCTCAAGTCAAAAAATAGGAGACGGCGCGCTGAGTTTCCCCCTAACCCAGCGCGCCAAACATCATGGAGTCCGATATTAAGGCCGCCTCGGTACCGGGCGGCTCAAAAGAAGGTGACGGCCGTCCCTTAATCTCAGCATAACACCGTTTTTTTGCCCGATGCACACAGAGCGACGCACCCTCGAAAAATTATTTTCTCCCCACGAGATCATCGATGGAGGTGTCAAAGAAATCTGCAAGCACAATGAGGTTGCCTATCGAGGGGAAGCGCTTGCCTCGCTCGTACTGTGCAATCACATTACGACTCAGGCCGCACAGATCCGCCAGTTTCTGCCGTGAGAGGCGACGTCGCTCTCTCATTGACTGCAATTTTTGCGGAAAGTATCTCTCTGGCGATTGACTGCTCATTTTCGGTCTCCTTCAATCTCGTTACTTCCCGGTTCAGTTCTGTGATAGCCTTCTTAATACGAATCTGGTTACGGACCCACAACAGCGCGGCAATGATCCATAACGCAGCCACCGAGTATTGCATCACTTCAAGCATCATTTTGAATATTTTCCCTTTCCCTCAAAAGTTGTGAATTTGTTTTGCCTCAGAACGGTTTTTACCGTAGGTGTCTATAGCTTAGGTAATAAACGGTGCGCGCTGGAATGAAAAAACGCAGTATTCTCAGTCGTTTGAGGTGCGTTGCGGAGTATCCGATTTTTGCCCCTCAAAATGACCCTAAAATCGGATATGCGCAAGGACCTAAAAAAGTTGCGTTTTCTCCTTCCTGCGAGGCGTCAAAACCCTCTCGCGCCGCTACCGGTGCGCTCGGATTTTGACGCCCATCTGATGGGTGGGCATAGTAGTCAGACGAAGCGCGAAAAATTGCCGATTTTTTGCCCCTCAAAGCCTTGATATTACTGGCTTTTACACCCGGCAGGTCATGTGCAGCGCCTCAAGCCGAAAAATAGGCCGTTTTTGGGTACTCGTCTGCCGGGTGTCAGCCAGCATAATCGAAGCACTCCAGCTCGACAGATATCTCGCTCTCGGCTTCCTCGTCGACCGCCACATATACGTCGCCATCGACGGGAACGGATAGCTGTGAGCAGTCAAGATACTCTCCCGTAGCTCGGGTAAAAGCAGCATCGTCGATCTCCGTAATTCTGAAATATCGTCCCATTATTTTCCCTCCATTTCGACTAAAACATACTGATTTGGTCCGTTTCCCCAGGAACGTCCTCCCAGCCAACACCGATATAGTCCAGCACACGCCCCCAGCCGTACCACTCACCGTTTTCGTCCTGAAGCACATGCTTCATCCAGAACTCCCATTCCTGCGGATTCTGCTCCCGCAGCAGGTCAAAGCGGTGCGGTCGCTTTTCCAAGGTAATGCCGAAGCCACACATGGAGCATCCGGTACGTTGCGCAAGCGTCGTCCGGAGCGTAATGCTGTCAAGACGATCCGGCTCCGTAGCCGCAATCTCGCGGATATATGCGGCCGTATAATGCGTCCCGTCGGCATCTACACCGACAATCTCGCCGTACACTTCTGGCACCGGCGCGTCCAGGACCCTGTTGAGGCGAAGCACATCTTGTCGACTGAAGATTGCAAAAGGCGCGCTGCGCTTCGTGCCGGGTGAGATGTAGTTGCAGCCGTTGAGCATGAGAGCCTTCTGCCGACGTCCTCCCTCGGAAGCCATAAGGCCCATCATCGGAAAACGCCCGCTCTCTTTGGCATAATCATCGCATGGCTTTTCCTTCAGATAATAGCAGCACTTGTCCGATACAAGGAAAGACGCCGCGGCATAGCCGAGAGCTGCTCCCTCTGCATCGGCACCGCCAAATTTCTCAAGCCATTTCTGCGAAAGCTTCATGCGCGTATTCTTCCGGTAGCCGCCAAACTCTCCGGTTTCGCCCGTGATAATAGCATGGCGGACGGTGGCATTCTTCTCGGACGGATGCTGCAGCAGACTGATCTTTCCGGCAATCTCCTTTGACAAGACGGGCCAACCGAGCTCCTTGATCACGTTGACCTTGGAGCGCAGCGGTTTGAGCGCGGTCACGCCCAGCTCTTTATGCACGCGCCGGATGCTTTTGTCCTCCAACACGGACACGGAAACTGCGGGAAGGTCAATACCGATCGAGCGAAGGAAGCATAGCAGCGTAATGCTGTCGAGGCCACCGACCGCCACATAGGCCATGCCATCGATCTGCGGATGCTCCAGGAACTTATACGCGGTCTCTTCGGCATGCGCAACCTTGAAATCGTAATCGCGTTGCTGCATGGCACAGAAGCTCGCAATGCGTTCTTCAGAAC
>CAKSEC010000027.1 GCA_934446355.1 uncultured Oscillospiraceae bacterium
TTGGTGCCTCCGGTCGGAATCGAACCAACGACACGGGGATTTTCAGTCCCCTGCTCTACCAACTGAGCTACAGAGGCACACCGCTTATCTCTAAGCAGTGGCGACCTGGATGGGACTCGAACCCACGACCTCCGCCGTGACAGGGCGGCGTTCTAACCAACTGAACTACCAGGCCATATGGTGGAAGTTATAGGGCTCGAACCTATGACCCTCTGCTTGTAAGGCAGATGCTCTCCCAGCTGAGCTAAACTTCCACTTTTGTCAAGCCGCTCTCCGAACCGTTTCAGCGGTTTCTCTCGTCAAGCGACTTCTATATTATACACTCTCGAAGTCTTTTTGTCAAGTGTTTTTTGAAAAATATTTTAATTTTTTTGTTCTTTGAGCAACTTGCCTATTTCCTCTGCCGTAAAAGTGTATTTCTTATTGCAGAAGTGACAACAAACCTCTGTTGTTTCGCCCTCGTCAGCAAGCTTTTGCAGTTCCTCCCTGCCGAGGCTCACAAGGATCCCCTCTGTGCGTTCTCTTGAACAGTCGCAATAATACTGCGCATTCCACTGATCAAGTATCTCCCCGCCAAGTCCCTCAAGAGCGCTGACGGCAAGTTCCTCTGGCTTTAGCCCCTTTTCAAGCATTCCGGTTATCGACTCCATCCTGTTGAGATTATCCTCGATGACCTTCACCGCAGAATCCTGCACAGGCGGTACAAGCTGCAGCATATAGCCGCCCGCTGCCCTGACCGAAGCGTCCTCGTTAAACACTATGCCCAGAGCACAGACCGTAGGTATCTGCTCACTTATTGAATAGTATGCCGTGATATCCTCCGCAATATTCCCCGAAGCAAGCGGGATCTGCCCGACATAAGGCTCTTTCAGCCCCATATCCTTTACGACTGTCAGGAATCCGTCCACGCCGACGCACTTCGGCACGTCAAGTCCTCCGTCCTCACGCAGCGGAACCTGAGCATGAGCGTCCCCAGCGCAGCATTTAACATTTCCCCTGTAGTCCGCAACGACTGTCAGCGTCCCGCACGGACCGCCGCCGTTAATCCTCAGTGTGAGCGTATCTCCCTCGTTTTTGAGAAGCGCACCCATTATAGAGCCAGCAGTGCACATTCTGCCCAAAGCCGCCGTAACGACAGGCGTCGAGCCGTGAAGCCTCTGAATATCTCTTACGATATCAGTGGAATCTATCGCCGAGCATAAAACGCTGCCGTCCTCGGATAACGCCCTAACTATCTTTCCCATGTCACATCTCCATTATATTCAATAAGCCGGAATGTGTTACTTCTTTCTTGCGCAGAACATCAGCTTATCGCTGTCCGCAGCCGGCTGTTTGTCTGTGAGGTATTCCCTGACCTCCAGCACCTCGAATCCCGCTTCCTGCAGCATTGCCTCTAACCTGTCCTGCGGCAGCGCTATCTCACGGAAACTCTCCTCCATGCGCTCATAAAGTCCATCGTCGCATTCCGCAAATATATTTAGGTCGATATCGACCCCGCAGTCCTCCGGGCAGAAGCTGTTCTGCCACACGCAGTAAACGCCGTCGATATCATACACGAACACATTATCCGCCAGCATCTTCTTATGCTTGTATTCAGTATTGACGTCAAACAGGAACAGCCCGCCGCTCCTAAGATTCACCGCTGCTGAGCCAAAGCATTTTGCAATATCCCGCACGCTCTGCAGATGATTCACGCTGTCCAGCGTCGATACGATTATATCCGCCTCGCCGTACAACTCTATATCCGTCATTTCCTGGCAGATATACTGCACGCCGTCATGCGGTTTATTCATTGCCTGCGACAGCATATCCGGCGAAGCGTCCGCGCCTATCACATCGTAACCCAGCGCAGCAAGCCTTGCGGTAAGATTTCCCGTACCGCAGCCTATGTCAGCGAGAAAGTTCCCCTCGCCCTGCCTGAATTTCTTTATCTTTTCGTGGTAGTACTGCGCAATATCGTCATACGGCACATTCTCCGTCAGCCTGTCATAAACCTGCGCAAAAAGCCCATATCCAGCCATTATTCGTCGTCTTTCTTCATGCGGTCGAATACTATCTGATATCCGCCCGCTGCCTGATAATTGAGCGTCTTGTTGACCCTCGATATCGTTGCAGTGCTTGCGCCTGTCGTCTTTACTATATCATTATATACGCAGTTTTCCGTCAGCAGTCTTGCCACGTGGAGCCGCTGTGAAATAGCCTTCAGCTCCTGCGGAGTGCACAGGTCCTCGAAAAAGGCATAGCATTCCTCAACGGTTTTCAGTGAAAGAACCGCCTTAAAAAGGTAGTCCATATTATCATCTTTTTTCATATCAAGCCTCCATTGCCGTACGCAGTAAGGGCAGAATGCCCCACGCTGCGGTCCATGAACCTATTTTATCATATCAAAGTGCAAAAGTCAATACTTTTACGCTTAAAAGCGTGACAACCGACTTAAGAAAATGCAGCAGCCCGTTATTCCAGCAGGCTGCCGCTCTTAATTTTATTTTCCGAACCGCCGATAAGCCCTCAGATTCCGGAAACAACTTCCGAATCTTGGCTTCGCAAACACCCCGCCTAAGCCGAGATAATATCGTCAGTCTGTTATTTCAGTTCGACCACTGTAACGCCCGCTTCGCCCTCGCCGTATGCGCCGGCACGGTAGCTTTTCACGCTCGGATTCGTCTTTAGCGCCTGCTGTACAGCCGAGCGCAGCGCACCCGTGCCCTTTCCGTGTATAATGACAAGCGTCTTTATTCCGCTCAGCAGTGCGCCGTCAATGAACCTCTCCATTTCAAGCACACCCTCGTCCGACATCATTCCACGGATATCAAGCTCCATGCCGCCGCTGCGCTGCATATTCGAGGTGACCTGTTTTTTCACGCTTCCGCCGGAAGATTTCTGCGGCTGCTTTTTCTTGTTCTCGACAAGGCGCAGATTCTTCTGACTGGTCTTTATCTTCATCATTCCGACCTGAACGAAGCAAGTACCCGACATATTCGGAACGGTCATCAGCACGCCCTCTTTCTTTGTGTCGGCGAGCATTACCGTATCTCCCGCTTTCAGAGGTCTTGGCAGAACATAGTTCTCCGAGCGCCGCTCCACGACCGGATTTGCCTCGTCCTGCAGCTTGTTCAGCGTACTGTTGGTGCGGCTCTTCGCCTCGCTGAGCCAATTTCGCAGCGCTTCCTTGTCCTTGACCTTTTTGAGTTCTTCCAGTTCGTTAAGAAGCATATCTGAACGGAATCGGGTCTCCTGCACGATGGACAGAGCACGCTGCCGTGCGGACTCCAGTTCCTTTTCCTTCTGCTGTTCCAGTTCTGACAGCTTCTGCTTCAGTTCACCCTCGGTAAGCTTTGCGTTCCTCTCGGATATAGCTGCGCTTTCCTTCAGCGCTTCAAGTTCCTGTCTGGATCGTTCCAGTGCGTCAACGACCTGCTCGAACCGCTTGTTTTCCGTGCTGACAAGTTCCTTGGCACGGCTTATGACTTCCTGTGGCATACCCAAACGCTGAGAAATAGCAAATGCGTTGGATTTGCCGGGAACTCCCACTATCAGCCGATAGGTCGGCTTTAGTGTTTCTACGTCAAATTCGCAGGAAGCATTCTCCACGCCGTCAGTTTCCAGCGCAAACATCTTGACTTCCTGATAGTGCGTAGTAGCGGCTACCTTTGCGTTCCTTTCTTTCAGGCTCGTGAGTACTGACACCGCAAGAGCAGCACCCTCCACCGGGTCAGTACCGCTTCCGAGTTCATCTATCAGCACAAGACTGCGTTCGTCAGCCATTCCGAGTATTTTCACGACATTGACCATATGAGATGAGAACGTGGAAAGGCTCTGCTCAATACTCTGCTCGTCGCCTATATCCACATATATCCCGCCGAAAACGCCTATCTCCGTTCCATCGCCCGCAGGTATCATCAGCCCGCACATCGTCATAAGCGTAAGCAGACCCACCGTCTTGATAGAAACTGTCTTACCGCCGGTATTCGGACCAGTGATAACCAGTGTACTGCACTCTCCGCCAAGTTCCAGCGAAATAGGCACGACCACGGCAGGGTCTATCAGCGGGTGTCTTGCCATATGCAGCTTGACCCTCGGTTCAGATACTATCTTAGCTGCAACACCTTTCATTTTCGCACCGAGATTTGCCTTAGCGAAATAGAGTTCCAGTATCTCGGCAATGCGGAAGTTATTAGCTATGCTGTCGGCGTTTATTCCGACCTGCTCAGAAAGTTCACGTGTGATTCGCTCTATTTCTGCCTGTTCACGTGATTTGAGCACACGAATTTCGTTATTTGCTTCGACAACGCTCATCGGCTCGATGAAGAAAGTCTGACCAGTAGCCGACGTATCATGCACCAGACCTGCGACCTCGTTTTTATATTCGCTTCTGACCGGCACGACATATCTTCCGTCACGCACAGTAACTATCGCTTCCTGCAGGAATTTCTGAGTATTGCGGTTTCTTATCAGCTTGTCAAGCTGCTCTCTGATGTTCATTCCCTGCCGCACTATCCTCTTGCGGATAGAAGCCAACTCCGGACTTGCTGCGTCGGACATCTCCTCCTCAGAAATAATGCTCTCTGAGATACGCTGTTCAAGCTGCTTTATCGGGCACAGATTCCTGAAATAATCTGACAGCGACGATTCCACGCCCTCGCACTGCCCGAACCAGTCGCACAGCACAGCAGTTTCCCTGAGTATATCGGCGACGTCCAGAAGTTCTCTGAAACTCAGCGCAGAGCCGTTCTGACTGCGTTTCAGCGAAAACGAAATATCCTTTATCTTCCTGAATCTGGGCGTGCCATACTTTGCGCTGAGATTGAATGCGTCATCTGTTTTTTTCAGTTCTCTGCGTATTTCCTCCTCGTCAAATGACGGCTTTATTTTCAGCGCACGCTCCCGACAGGTGTCGCTCACGGTCTGCCCGGCAAGAAGTTCCAAAATCTTGTCAAGTTCTAATTTCTTATAGTATTTGTTCATTTTCTCCTCTTTTCCACTTATACCGGGTCTTTCTCTAAAGACGCACTGAATAAAACAAAATCGACCTGCTCAAACGATATCACTCACGAGTCTTGATTTTGTTATGCTTTGCTTATTCATTGCGCCCATTACACACTTAAAGATATTATAACCCTAAAAGCAGGAATTGTCAACAGCGGCATTCCAGCAACGCCCAATAAGCCTGCAGCATTAATTTATCACTATTACTGACACGCCGAAGCTTATAGTCGTTTATAGCTTATCAAAACGAAAAATCCTCCCCGAATACTCGGAGAGGATATAAAGACCAAATAAAGACCAAGTTGATAACTCGGTTGCCACAAACCGCTTCGTAAAGCCGCTTGTAATGGCTTTGATTATCTCTTGGAGAACTGAGGAGCACGGCGGGCAGCCTTTAAGCCATACTTCTTTCTTTCCTTCATTCTCGGATCACGAGTGAGGAAGCCTGCCTTCTTGAGGACGGGGCGCAGTTCATCGGAGTACTGCAGAAGGGCTCTGGACAGACCGTGACGGATCGCACCAGCCTGACCGGTAACGCCGCCGCCCGCAACAGTAGCAACGATATCGAACTTCTCAACGGTATCTGTGAGAGTCAGGGGCTGACGAACGATCAGCTTGAGGGTCTCCAGACCGAAATAATCATCAATGGAACGGCCGTTTATTGTGATAGTGCCGCTTCCGGGATATACTCTGACTCTGGCAACAGAGTGCTTTCTTCTGCCGGTGCCATAGTAATAAGGCTTAGAATCGTACATTATTCAGACCCTCCTTATATTTTGTATTCAACGGGCTTCTGAGCCGCGTTCTTGTGCTCTGCACCTGCGTAGCAGCGCAGTCTTGTGAGAGCCTTTCTGCCAAGCGTGGTGTTGGGGAGCATACCGTTTACAGCAATGGTCATTGCCTTTTCAGGGTTCTCCTTCATCAGCTTGTCGTAGCTTATTTCCTTGAGATGGCCGATCCAGCCGGTGTGCCATCTGTAGACTTTCTTCTCCAGCTTCTTGCCGGTGAGGACTGCCTTAGAGCAGTTGATGATGATAACATGATCGCCGCAGTCGCAGTGAGGAGCGAAAGTCGGCTTGTGCTTTCCTCTTAAGAGGTGAGCAGCTGCAGCAGCTACACGGCCGAGGGGCTTGTCTGCTGCGTCGAGAATATACCAGCTGCGCTCAACTTCGGCAGCCTTAGGCATATAGGTTGACATATTTGTATCCTCCTTGTTCAAGTATCCGGCATTTCAATATTTCAAATGCCGCTATGCAACAAATGATATTATACACGTTTCAGCTTGATTTGTCAAGACTTTTTCGTGATATATTTCAAATATATCCGCTTTTCTTGCGTTTTCGCTTCATTACGCTCAATTTTCCTCGCTTTCTCTTTGTTTATTTCATTTTCTTTTACAAATGCAAAATCACGAGTATACCAGAGATTTATCGAGTATAAGCCAAAAATCATGCAGTATTCTAAAAATAAAAAAAGCCCACTTAAAAGCAGGCGATCAAACGTAGTTCATCTGCGGTTCATACACTGGCATTCCGTCCTGCCAAGAAGATAATCGAGCGATACGTCAAAGTAATCTGCAATAGCGATGAGAGTTTTGTAGTCCGCTTCCCTTGCTTCGTTTTCGTAGCGGCTTATGGAGTTCTGATTGAGATCAAGTTCTATGGCAAGGCGCACCTGCGATATTCCACGGCTTTCCCGAAGCTCTTTCAGACGAAACATTCTCATCACCCCTTGACAATAGTATACCATAGTGGTATAATCATAATATCCCGTTTTGGTATATTCTATGCCATACGAAGAAATCTTTTATCAAGGAAGGTAAAAAATATGAAGCTTTTCAGGAAAATCGCAGCGGTTGCGTCTGCAGCAGCACTTGCCGTTTTGGCTACTGCTTCAATGATGGTCAGCGCAGGTGCGGACAGCATCGAAAACACAGCTACCACTATTACAAGCGGTAAGTCGGTTTCGACCATTCTTCCGATGAATGATAGTACGGCAGACTACAAGATCACCGTATCCGGAAACGGAACTCTGAAGTTCAACATTGAATCTCATATGCCCATATTATGGCTAGACATATACGATTCAAACGGAAATCTTTTGTCGAACACAGCAAACACAACCACATCAGGGAAATGTTCATACATAGGGTGTGAATCTCACGAGATGTGGTGGAACTCCACAATTGAAAAATTCAACGGTACCGTGTCATACACCGTTAAATCCGGCACATACTATGCTAGATTCACCAGAGATGACACCTATGGCAGCGGCAACGGCAACGGCAAACTAACATTCACCGCAACCTTCCCCACCAACACCAGCACCGCCAAAATAAACTACATCACCATCAATCTTGAACAGGGCGACACGCTTTCGCTCGGTGCGTCAATTACCGGCAATGGCACGGTAACATGGAAAAGTTCCAACACCTATTCCGTTACCGTTACACAAAGCGGAAAGATAACCGCAAAGAACCCCGGCTCGTCCATAATTACTGCAAAATGCGGCAAGACAAACAAAAAGGTAAAGATAAACGTATCCTGACCGCTTACCGATATCAGTCCAAAAGAACTCCCCCTGCCGCCTGCAGAGGGAGTTTGCACATCATGATCAAGAGCTCTTCACAAAAATTCCCATGCCCCCGAAGCATTTCCGAAAATTCAAAATAAGTATTTGACTTTTCAGAAGCAATAAAGTATAATTAGAATATAAGCGGCTAAGCTTTTGAGCGAAATATCAGGCAGATCAAAACGCTGCTTATGAAATGGGCAGGAATGTCTAATTATCCGCCTGCCTTCATGCGGCGCGGTAAATAAATCAAACGGAGGTCTTTATTATGAGTAAAGTATTGGTTGCATATTTCAGCGCAAGCGGCGTTACCGCTGGTCTTGCAAAGAATCTGGCTTCTGCAGTCGGCGCAGACCTGCATGAGATCAAGCCGGAAAAGCCCTACACCAAAGCCGACCTGAACTGGAACGATAAAAACAGCCGCAGCACCGTGGAAATGAACGACAAGTCGTTCCGTCCCGCTGTTGCAAACAAGGTCGAGAACATGGCCCAGTACGACGCTATATTCGTTGGTTTCCCGATATGGTGGTACATTGCGCCGACTATCATTAATACGTTCCTTGAGCAGTACGACCTCACCGGAAAGAAGATAATCCCCTTTGCCACCTCAGGCGGAAGCAGCATGGGCAACACAAACGAGGAACTTGCACCTTCATGCGCAGGCGCAACTCTGCTTGAAGGAAAGAAATTATCGGCAAATGCCAGCATTAACGAACTTAAAGCATGGGCTGAAAAGTTCATCTGACAGCGATATTCCATAAACAAGCTATCCCGACATTACCATGCAATAGCAGCGTCGGGATTTTTTCTATTATAGCGCCTGTGCAGCGTATTTTGACAAACGCTTTACAAGTATATGCTTGACTTTATCCCTTATATGTCTTATAATATATTGTGTTATAATATGGCAATATTGCTTAAAGAACAACACATAATTGCGCAGTGTTGCCCAAAAAGAAAGGAGCACAAACAATGAAAAAAAGCATATCTTTCCTTACCTCTGCCGCAGTGCTTGCAGCGTCAATGATGACGCTGACGTCTGCCGCAGGCGCACAGGAAGCGCAGGAGGAAGCGCCCGACAAGGGTCTTGTCATTCTGCACACGAACGACGTTCACTGCGGATTCGACGCAGACGACTACACCTACGGTGCGGCTGACCTTGCCGCATACAAGGCACACCTTGAATCCGAGGGCTACGAGGTAATACTTGTGGACGCAGGCGACTTCGTTCAGGGCGGCGTTATCGGCACGCTGTCCGACGGCGAATACCCAATGCAGATAATGAATCAACTTGGCTATGACGCCGCAATACCCGGAAACCACGAGTTCGACTACGGCATGGACGCTTTCTTTAAGCTGACAGACGAGGCAGAATTCCCGTACCTGTCCGTGAATTTCACAGACCTGCTCACCGATGAGAAACCGCTGCCTGCGTACACCATCATTGAAGCCGACCAGCTGAAAATAGCCTTTGTCGGTATAACTACTCCGGAAACCCCCACCTCCTCCAACCCCTCTCACTTCAAGGACGAAAACGGCAGCTACATATACGGCTTCCTTGGCGGCGACGACGGAACAGCGCTCTACGCCGCAGTTCAGGCGGCTGTTGACTCAGCGTATGAGGACGGTGCAGACTATGTATTTGCATTAGGACACATGGGCGACTATGTATATGACGAAAGATGGAGTTCCATGGCTGTTATAGAGCACGTCAGCGGCTTGACGGCGTTTATTGACGGACATTCCCACAGCGTCCTTGAGGAAACCGTAAAGGATAAGGACGGCAAGGAAGTCCCGCTTGCTTCCACCGGCACGAAGCTTGCAAATTTCGGTCAGATAACTATAGCAGACAATACCATAGAATGCGAACTTATCGAAAAGGGCGCATACATCGTATCTGACGATACCGGCTCTGCGGAATACATTGCATATCAGGAAACATCAGACTTCATCGCAGGCGTTTACGAGCAGTATTCCGAACTAGCAGACACAGTCGTTGCAAAGACAGACGTTGAACTCACCATAAACGACCCCGACACCGGCGAGCGTGCAGTCAGAAGCGCTGAAACCAACCTCGGCGACCTGTGCGCCGACGCCTACCGTGCAAGGACAGGCGCAGATATCGGTCTGATAAACGGCGGCGGTGTGCGTGCTGACATTGCAGCCGGCGACATAACCTATGGCAAGATGATCGACGTACAGCCGTTCGGAAACTCCCTGTGCGTTGTGGAAGCCACCGGTCAGCAGATACTTGACTGCCTAGAAATGGGCGCAGTTCACACGCCTGAGGAAAACGGCGGCTTCATGCAGGTTTCCGGTCTTGCCTACACCGTGAACACATATATCCCGTCCTCAGTCACCACTGACGAGAACGGAAATTTCACCGGCGTGAACGGTGAATATCGTGTTCAGAACGTGCTTGTTGACGGCGAACCGCTCGACCTTGAAAAGACCTACACTGTCGCTTCTCACAACTACCTGCTCCTGAGCGGCGGCGACGGAATGACCATGTTCAAGGACTGCAGCATCGCTGCAAAGGAGATTATCCTCGATAATCAGGCGCTTATCGACTACATCATTGAGGACCTCGGCGGTACTGTCGGCGAGGGCTATTCCGACCCGCACGGAAGCGGCAGAATATCTATCGTCAGCGAAGCCCCCGAAACGTCCGGCGATTCTTCGGACAGCGACATTACTGCAGACGATAAGAAAGGCTCTCCCGACACCGGCGTGGGCTCTGCTGCAGTACTCATTTCAGTTGTGGGTATCTCAGCCGCTGTGATGGTCGTTTCCCGCAAGAGAAAGTAATACCGAACATATAACAGCAGTGGGCGCACAGTGATGTGCGCCCATCAGCTTGTTGAAAAAGTATCTTCTACAGGGTGGCGAGAAAAGTGCAGATGCTAGGGAGCGCCATTTCGGCTAGGCTTTGTGCAGGCTGCCCTTAGTTGCCCGACATCGTGTCGGGCTTTTGGGGCAGCGGCACAAACATCGTGTTTGTGCTTGCCGAAATGGCGCTGACGACGCAGATGTGCCTTTATCGACAGCATGATGGGCGCACATTTAAGTGCGCCCATCATCTTATTTTGCCCTAGTCAAATTAAGCTGTCATGCCGACCGACTTTCTGAGCACTGCCAGAGCGTCAGCAAGATCAATCTTACCATCGCCGTTGAAGTCGCCCATCTCGATGTTCTCGCCAGTTTCAAGCCCTACTGTGTAGCGGAGCAGCGAGAGTGCGTCGGCTATGTTGAGTATGCCGTCGTTGTTTATATCGCCGGGTCTGTCGCTGTATTTGCAGAGCATTACCGCATATTCGCCTGCTGCCATATCGGGAAGAACTGCAGTTCCGTCATTAGCAAGCTTTACGCAGTTCTGGAACACCAGCTTGCCGTTTACCAGCTTGTAGATATTCGCAAACTCGCCCGCATACTGATTCTTGAACGCTACCTTGAGGTCTGCGGGAACGTTTGCCACGCTAAGATCAAGCTTAACGCCGTTTACTCCACGAAGTGCGCCGGTATCCACCGAGCCGGGCAGAATTGAAAGGTCGAGCGAGGAAACGGTCGTTATTTCAGAGCCATCAATGATCCAGCTCTTGGTGCTGTCGGAGATTATCTCGACAGTTATCTTGTTGTCCACAATTGCCTTGATCACGTCAGCAGGAACTGTAGTTTCGCCGTTCAGTGAGATAGTTGCAGTACCGCCGGTCTGCTTTGTAAGGTCTGAGGCGATATCTGCCCAAGACTTCTGAGTGCCGTTGATTGCAGGGTTTGTGTCAGTAGTCGTTGTATCTCTGTAGCCGCTTCCGCCGCTATAGTGACCGCCGCTATTGCCGCCGTTCTTCTTCGGGGAAATAATGTATCCGCACTCTGTGCAGTACTCAGCGGACGTGGTAGTTGCTTCGCCGCTTGAAATGTGGCTCTGCTTTTCAGTAACTTCGTCACAGTATTCGCACTTGTGCCAGTGGCCGTCCTTGTCGCTTTCGTACTTGTCTAACCACTTGTGGTCGGTCTTTGCAAGAACAGTGTCTGCCAGTTCGATTACCTTTGTTGCGGCTTCGTCGCTGTAGTACTTAGCGCAAACCTTGCACTCCCAGTACTCAATGTTGCCGTCCTTCTGGCAGGTAGCTTCAACAGCCGCATGGTGAGTGAGTGTGCCGTGACCGGAATTTGCTGTCTTGGAAACAACCGGACTTGCGTTCTTGTCGTCTGTTTCTGCATAGCGGATATAAGCGGTAACGCTCACATCGTGACCAACGGTCTTAGTGTTGGCAGTGCTCCATGTTGTGCCGTCAAAGCTGTACTCAACACCCTTAAGCTTGGTGTCGATTGTAGCTATAAGGTTATCGCCGTCGTTGGTGAATACTACATCAAATGCAGTTTCGTCAGGCGCTTCCTGATTTTCCTTGCTGTTGAGCGTAACGATAACAAGGAACGTTACTCTCTCATAGTTCTGAGTTGAAAGCCGAACCTCGATTATGCCCGCCTGACCAACATTTTCAGCAGTGTTCGGACCGAGGTGGAAAGTGTACTTACCGTCAGCATAGCATTTGTCGTTGTCGAGCGTTGCTAGAACAACATTTGCGCTGTCGATACGCTGTTCCTCTACCGTTACCTCGCCCATATTTGCAGGAAGTCCAACAACAGTCACTGTTTCATCGCTGTCGGTTACCCAGCTGTATGAAACTTCGGTATAATCGGTGATCGTCACAGCGGCAGCCTTTGCTATCGTGAATGTCCACTTATCAGAAGTGAGGTCGGTTGCTGCACTATAGTTGTCGCCATCAGCAACATCTATCTTGACCGTGTATGTGCCAGCGTTGATAGGCTCAGCTTCCTTGCCGCTCTCATCGTAATACTTGACTGTGATTTTGCCAACGCCCTTTAATGCAGTTGTCACCGTCGCAGCCTTTGCAGCGTTGTCGAATGTCAGGTCATTAGCAGGTGTGAATATAAAGTCGCCTGCCGTAAGACCTTTCTTCTCAAATTTTATAACAACGTCCTCAGAGTAATCTGCAGGGAAATAATCAGAGCCGCCATTAATGATCGTGAATGTTACGTCGTCTGCAGTGTCTGCCGTGTACTCAATCTTGTTGTCGACAATGATATAGGTTTTATTGCCGACCTTTACTTTGAACGAACTTCCAGTATCCTCAGCAATAACATCGTCGCCGCCAAAGTCGTTTTTGAAAGTCACCAGAGCCTTTGTTTTGAACTCAATTTTGCTGCCGATAGCAGGCGTACCCTCGCTGGTCTGTTCAAGCTCAAGCTTTTTGGTGAACATAACTGACGGCTGATAGCTGCTTCCCTTGAGTGAGGGATAATATGCTATGCCATTTGCAGTATCGTTGGGCTTCTTCTCCCAGATGGTGGGATCTAAGCCCATTGTGGAAAGCGCACCATAGGAGGTCATTTGTATGGTTGAAAACGTTGTCGTCACGGTCTGAGCGTCGCAAAAATCCTTGTTGTAGTAACAAGTTGAGGAATCACTAATATATCCGTCTACATTTCCGACAAAGTAGCAGGATTTCACAGGACCTGAATCAAATCTACAGATACCGCCTACAAAACCATTGTTTGTTATTACATCTGCCACAACAAAGCAGTTGCTTATTGTTCCATCATTATTGCAGCATATGCCACCGGCTTTTTCATCGGTAGTCTCAACCTTTCCCGCAAAGGAGCAGCCGAAAATCACCCCATAGTTATCATCGCAGATACCGCCAATGCTACCGGCACTTTTGATATTGCCCTTGACCGCAAGGTTCATGATCGTACCCCTGTTTGTGCCAAACAAACCAAGGGTGCTGCCATCTGCCATGTTTATCATGTGACCATCACCGCTGAATTTGCCTTTGAACGTGTTTGAGCTGAGGCTTGATGAAGTCAGCGGGGCAGTAAGGGTTATATCATCTTTGAGGACATAATTTTCATTCCACCTCAGGCTGTAACCCCAGATTTGGGTGAATTCCGCTTCGGTGCTGATATAGGTGTAGTCCTGATAATCATCTGTGCCTGCGTAACCAAAGTTGAACTGATCTGCCTTGTGCTCATAAGCCTTGCCAACACCCTTAATGCTCGGATAGGTATATGTCTTATCACGGAACTTACCATCACCCGCACCATAAGAAATGCTGCCGACCTCCCAGATATCTTCGGACAGATTATCAGGAAGCGTACCGTCACAAAATTCGTTTCCGGTCATGTTCTTAGTGCCGCCTGTCAGACAGCCGCTGAGATCCCTGTCATAATAGCAGTTGGATACTTCGCTGCCCTGAAGCCGATCGTCTGTTCCGAAAATTCCGCCGTCCCAGCTTTTGCCATTAACTTCGCCAACGCTTATACAGTTTAGTACCTTACCTGTAGCACGCACGTTTCCGCAAATGCCGCCGACATAATTGTCACCGCTGGTTTCAGCCGAATTAAAGCAGTTGGATATTGTACCTGCATTCCAACCACAGATACCGCCGATATTGGATTGGGTCGAATCTACGCTGCCATCAAATGAGCAGCCGTAGATCACACCTGTTTTCTCATTAAATCCGCAGATACCGCCGGAACGTCCGCCGGCATTGACCTTGCCCTGTGCGGCAAGCAGCATAATTGTGCCATCGTTCTTTCCGAACAGACCTGCATACACATTTTCGTCGTCAGCCGTCTGGGTTATAACGAAGTTGCTGATAGTGTATCCGTTACCGCTGAATTTGCCAGTAAACGGAGTAGTACCGTTTCCTATCGGGGTAATATCCTCGCCCTTGAAGTCGATATTATTCATAAGGACATAGTTTCCGGCAAGGTTATCCTTGATCGCCTTGAACTCGTCTGACGTATAAATCGGAGTAGCGTTCTCAAAGTTACTAAAATTGCTGGTTTTATCTGTGCTGAAGTCGTATGTCGGAGTGCCTCCTCCAACTGTCACAGCTTTTCCAACACCCTTAAGGCTCGGATAAGTCTTCGCTCCTGTCTTTAATCTGCCAACTACACTGTCGCTGCTGCCTGCGTTCCAAATTGTGTTGCCAAGACCAGTCGGCAAAGTTCCGCTGCAAAGCTCTGCGGTGGTCATTCCGGTGCCTTCACCCTGAAGAGGACCGCTCGCATTGCTGTCGTAGTAGCAATTATTCACATTTGAGGAACTGGAAATGCCATAGGCAGTGCCGCTTGTGCAGGTCACATTGCCAAAGTTAAGGCAGGAACTGATTTCGCTGATGGAGTCCCAAACATCATGAACGATTCCGCTTGAGTTGGTTCCGGTTATGGCTGCATTATTGTAGCAGTTTATTATAGTGCTGCCGGTGCTGCTGTCGTGAGTGCTCGTTATTGCACAGATACCACTGGCGGTACTATTCGCGAGCTGCTGAGATTCGATAGTTCCGCTGTTTACGCCACAGTTTTCGATCGTTCCGCCATAGTTGGTCACACATATTGCGGCCGCCTTGCTGATGACGTTGATATCAACTTTTTCAAGGCACAGATTTTTGATCGTGCCAACATATATACAGCCGAACAATCCGCCTTCCTGCCCATAGGTAATTGACAGATTACTTATAGTTTTGCCGTTACCGTCAAAAATTCCCTGAAACGCATAAGTGCCGTTTGCGGAATTTTTTCCTATCGGCGTCCAATGATTGCAGCCGAGGTCGATGTTATCGGTAAGCTTGAAGTATTTTCCCTTGTAGGTCGTTCCGCTATTAACCTGCTCTGCCAGATAGGCAAGCTTTTCACCGCTTGATATCTCGATTGCAGTGTCGGCTGATGAACCATCACCGCTGCCGCCAAATTCTGTGGCAATCGTTCCGTCCCAAACTGCAACCGCACTTGCCGTTGTCGTCGGAATGATGAACACAGCCGCTGCAATAAGCACCAGCAGTGCGATCCCGACTGAAATCAGCCGATTTCTTGTCTTTGTCATATGTACCTCCTAGGTTATTAGGGCTTGCCAAGCGAGCCTTTAATTCATACCTTTACATAGTATATTGTACTGCAATTACTTGAATTTGTCAACAACTTTATGAGATTTTATGCGACAATTTAGCAAAAGTTGTTTAATAATAGCACCTGACTTCGTGGCAGCATTTTCCGAAAATCTGCGTGTTACAATATGCAAGAAGTGTGCTTAGCAGTTCAGGACTTAAGTATAGAATATCTAGCGGAACGCCGTCCAACCTTGAACCGCATACCATGCAATAGAAAAGTCCCGACACGCAGGGCGTATCGGGTTAAGCAAATGGGTATTATATAGTATAGTTTTATTCGCTATAGCATGATAAATCGCCCCTAGTAAAACTAGAGGTTATTTTGTGTCCAGCTTCACGCCATTAGGATGTCGTGACTAAATTTATATTATCCTAACCGCCGATTCATGCAAACACAAAAGAGCCGCAAATTTTTTTGCGGCTCAAAAGTTGGCTCCCCCGACTGGACTTGAACCAGTGACACCCTGATTAACAGTCAGGTGCTACTACCGACTGAGCTACGGAGG
>CAKSEC010000028.1 GCA_934446355.1 uncultured Oscillospiraceae bacterium
AAAATGTCCTCGCACATACGCAAATCAAAGATTTGCTCCGTGCGTATCGGACAATTAAACCACAACCTTGCGGTTATAGTTTAATTGTATCTGTGACTAGAAAAAAAGGGGGAGGTGCTTCGGGTGGACTGCTGCTTATGGTTTGACAAGCACAGGATAAGCAAGGCTCAGGAAATATCCGAGCACTTCGACCTTGCCGCCCTGCGGGGCTATTTCCTTGGCGGACATTTGTCAGAATGGCTGAGAGAGCACGGCGGTGCAGAATACGCAGACAAGCTGGACAGGCTCGACCGCCGCTGCAGCGACCTAAACCGCAGGCTTGCAGAGATATTCGGACACACGGTCAGCGCAGTATCCATATTCACCGGCAATGCCGCAGAAGAACGCACGCATTCCCCTTTTGAGTGCAGCGGCTCGGCATATTACGGCAGCGGCAGTTTTGCAGGCTATATGTACGGCTCCGGCAGGCTTGCAGGAAGCTTTGGCGGCTCCGGCTGGCTGCGTCTTGGAAGCTTTTACGGCGGAACAGGCTCATGGCTCGGCAGCTATGCTTACGGAAGCGGCGGGCTTATGGGCGGCAGCTTCCGCAGATTCAGTCTGTGGGAATGGGAGTGGGAGTGGAGATCCCTCGGCTCGTTCAGGCAGACCGGCTCTTTCCTCGGAAGCTATACGGGACTGTTTTCCGGAAGCTTCATGGGATTCGGCTCGTATATTTTCGGCTCGGCGGCGTATCTGATAGGCTCTTTTCGCAGGACTGCGGGTCAGGGACACAGCAGCTTCTGCGGTTCGGGCTTCATGACCCCCGACGAATACGACAGAATAATGTTCGAGTGTCTGCACAGGTGTCCGCTGGACTGCTTCGGGTACGGTATCCACATTATTTAGGAGTACGATTTGGACGCATTTCATATAATTTCAACTGCTCCGTTTTTTGCCAAAAGCAACGGGGCTTTTGCTTTGGAAGATTTCGATCTCTACTGCGCCGTTATCTCTGCGCTTGTGTGGCGAAGGGACGGCAGCAGGATATATCTTTACTGCGACAGCGCAGCAGGCGAGTATATACGCACCGCAGGTCTGGAGCAGGTCTGGGACGGGGTGCGCTGCACTGTGCCCTCCGACCTTGACGGCATAGACCCGGAAATGTTCTGGGCGGCGGGAAAGCTGCTTGCACTAAGTCAGATGCCCGCTCCATGCGTGATGATAGATACTGACTTCATCGCATGGAACAAGCCGGATTTTGGCAGCGATATTATTGCCGCTCATCGAGAGGATCTGTCACCCGACATCTATCCCCCGCTGGAGTATTTCTCTGCTGCCGGACATATCCTGCCGGACTTCAGCCGTGAGGTACTGCCGCTGAATACGGCGTTTCTGTATGTGCCGGACGATGATTTTCGGCTATTCTATACCTCGCAGGCTATCGCTTTCATGAAGTCCGCACAGCGGGTCGGTGAAAGGCTCAGATATATGGTATTCGCCGAGCAGAGAATGGCGGCGATGTGCGCTGATTACACAGGAACGGCAGTCAGGACGCTGCTCGACAAGGATATGCTGTTCTTCCCGCAGGACAGCTATACCCACCTGTGGGGAGCGAAGCAGCAGATGAGAGATCACCCTGAGTTAAGGGCAGATTTCATAAGAAGCTGCGCCGAAAGGATACGCAGGGACTTCCCGCAGTGGGAATGGACCATCGGCAGGATAGAGGAGGCTTCACGGTGATCTATCTGGACAATGCGGCGAGTGCGCCGGTGCTGGAATGCGCTTTGGCTGCGGCTGACCCGTTTCTGAAAGAATGCTGCGGGAATCCCTCGTCGATACACACGGAGGGACGGCGTGCCGCCCTTGCGCTGATAAAGGCGAGGGAACAGTGCGCTGCGGCGATAGGCGCCCAGCCCGATGAGATAATATTCACCTCAGGCGGCACAGAATCTGACAATATGGCAGTAATGCAGGCGCTTGCCCTTGCTGAATGCGGAAAAGCTAAGCGTGTCGTGACATCTATGATAGAGCACCCCGCAGTACTTGAAAGCTGCAGATATCTTGAACGGCTAGGCTTTGAGGTGGCATATCTGCCGGTGGACGAGTTCGGCTATGTGTCAACAGAGCGTGCCGCAGAGGTCATCACGCAGGACGCTGCGCTCGTGTCGGTAATGACGGCAAACAACGAGGTCGGCACACTGCAGCCTGTCCGTGAGATAGCTGAGATATGTCGGGAAAAGGGCGTGGCGTTCCACACTGACGCAGTTCAGGCGGCTGGACATATCCCGCTTGACGTGAAAACGCTCGGCTGCGATATGCTGTCGATATCTGCGCATAAGCTTGGCGGACTACGTGGAGCAGGTCTGCTTTACTGCCGCAGAGGGCTTACCCCACAGCCACTGATATACGGCGGCGGTCAGGAAAACGGTCTGCGCTCCGGCACGGAAAATACCCCTGCGATAGCGGCAATGGGCGCAGCAATGGAGCATTCTTCGCAAGATATACAGCGCAGGGCTGATAATATAGCCGCAATGCGGGACAGGCTCATAGAGCTGCTTCTGAGGATACCGGCAAGCCGGCTCAACGGCGGCGCTTCCCCACGGCTGTGCGGAAATGTCAATATGTCCTTCGCAGGCGTCGAGGGAGAATCGCTCGTGCTGGGGCTTGATATGAGGGGCGTCTGCGCCTCCTCAGGGTCAGCTTGTTCAAGCGGGAATGAACAGCCCTCTCACGTACTGCGTGCGATGGGCGTGCCTGAGGATATGCTTAAAGGCTCGCTCAGGCTGACTCTATCAGAGTTCAGCACTATACAGGAGATAGAGCAGGCGGCTCAGGCGGTAACCGATACAGTAAGCCTGCTTCGGTCGCTCAGAGAGCATTAAAGACGGCTTCTGAAAGGAGAATATTATGCCCTTTATAATAGTTCGTAACGATATCACGAAAATGCAGGTGGACGCCGTTGTGAATGCGGCGAACAAATCGCTGCTCGGCGGCGGTGGAGTTGACGGTGCAATACACAGGGCGGCAGGCGCAGGTCTGCTGATGGAATGTATCAGACTGCACGGCTGCAAGACCGGAGAAGCCAAGCTGACCGGCGGGCACAAAATGCCGTGCAGATACATAATCCACACGGTCGGCCCCGTCTGGCACGGCGGCAGCGAAAACGAGCCAGAACTTCTGTACTCCTGCTATGCCAACTCACTGCGGCTGGCTGCTGAAAAAGACTGCAAAAGCGTGGCTTTTCCGCTGATTTCTGCAGGAATATACGGCTACCCAAAGGAACAGGCTCTGGAAATAGCGCACAGGGCAATAACCGATTTCCTGACCGAGCATGACGAGATGGAAGTATATCTCGCAGTGCTCGACAAGAAAATGGTGGAACTTGGCAGCGGTATTGCCGACAGAGTAAAGGAATACATCGACGACCACTATGTCGAGCAGCTTGAATCAGAAGAGGCGCGCCCCCGCCTGAAAAGGACGCAGACGTTCAGTGCGCCGTCGTACACACCAGCAGCATTTTACGGCGAACTTCTGGAAGAAAGCCCGTGTTCGCTGGAAGAACGGCTCAGCAATACGGACGAGGGATTCTCGGCGGCTCTCCTCAGGCTGATAGATGAACGCGGCATGAAAGACAGCGAGGTATATAAAAAGGCGAACATCGACAGAAAGCTGTTCTCAAAAATACGCTGCGACGCAGCCTACCGCCCGAAAAAGCAAACCGTACTCGCCTTTGCTCTGGCGCTTGAACTGACCCTGCCGGAAACGGAGCAGCTTCTGAAAAAGGCGGGATATTCCCTGTCGGACAGCATTAAATTCGACGTTATCGTCAAGTTCTTCATAGAAAGCCGAATATACGATATATTCACGGTGAATCAGGCGCTGTTTGAGTACGACCAGACGCTTATAGGAATATAATACCTACAGACTGGCAAGAAGCCCTCAGATTCTAGGAACCCGCCCTACGGCTAGGCTTTGTGCCTGCCGTAGGGCGGGTGACGACGAAGATGAGGGCTTCTCGCCAGTCTGTGTCGCTTGGGAAGCGACCAAAATCCCTCTTCCCAATGATATAATGTTGACAGTGGAACTGCCACACATCTTGTTGAAAAAGTATCTTCTTCAGGGTGGCGAGAAAGGTGCAGATGCTAGGAAACGGCATTTCGGCTAGGCTTTGTGCCTGCCGAAATGTCGTTGACGACGCAGATGTGCCTTTATCGTCAGCCTGCTGCCACAGAACATCATTCGGGAGGTTATAATATGGGAAACAACATCACAGAGCTGGTATTCATTCTTGATATGAGCGGTTCAATGCAGGGGCTGAGAAGCGACACGATAGGCGGCTTCAATTCAATGATCGAAAAGCAGAGAGCGGAAACGGGCGTAGCTTTCGTTTCAACCGTGCTTTTCAATACCGAAAGCAAAGTCGTGCACGACCGTGTGCCGCTTGAGAAGGTCGAACCTATGACTGACAGAGAATACACCCCCATGGGCGGCACCGCCCTGCTGGACGCAGTCGGAAGTGCGATACACCACATAGGGAATATCCACAAATACGCAAGACCAGAGGACGTGCCGGAAAACACGCTGTTTGTCATAACCACGGACGGAATGGAGAACAGCAGCGTGCACTATGACCTGAAAAAGGTCAAGAAAATGATTGAAAGGCAGCAGGAGCGTTACGGCTGGAAGTTCATATTCCTCGGTGCGAATATCGACGCAGCACAGACGGCACACAGCATGGGCATAGCCCGTGAATACGCCGCAGATTACTGCGCCGACAGCAGCGGCTCAGAGGTCATGTATTCCGCAATGTGCGAAGCCGTTACCTGCACACGCAAGAAAGCGCCGAGCATGAACTGGCGCAGGCTGCTTGATGAGGATAATGCGAAGCGCAAGGCAAGATGACCTGCGCAGCCCTTGCCTGAGAAATTTAGGCGGTATTACCCCTTGACAAAAACCTGAACAGGTGGTATAATCAAATAGTAAGGTGTTTCTGACAGGTGCTCATTAATAATACCGAGGTCAGAAAGCCAGTGGAATATGTTGAAATGCGATGATAGGAAACAAAGCCTTGAGGCACTTTCAGAGAACCGGCGGTTGGTGCGAGCCGGCAGGGCGTCTTGGTCATAGCTCCTCCTTGAGCAGAACGGCTGAACAGCACGCTAATTAAGCCGTTACGGTTTCTCCCGTTATAGAGAGACACATTGTATGATGTGGACGAGTGGGCAGTTTTCTGCCAATGAGAGTGGTACCGTGGAGTATTAAGCTTCATCTCTTGATGAGATGAAGCTTTTTTATTTTGCGTGACTTTTGCAATTCAACGTTATTCAAATATTGCGATCAGCGCAGGGGCTTTGCCCGGAAAGGAAGAAGAGATATGACACAATCAAGCAAGTATGCAAGAAGGTACTTCATGCCGCCGTTCAGATGTATGGACTGGGCAGATAAGGACTATGTCGACAAAGCCCCCAAGTGGTGCAGCGTCGATCTGCGTGACGGAAATCAGGCTCTTATTATCCCGATGAGCCTTGATGAAAAGCTGGAATTTTTCAAAAAGCTGGTCGAGGTAGGCTTCAAGGAGATCGAAATAGGCTTCCCCGCCGCTTCTGAAACGGAATACGAGTTCTGCCGTGCGCTCATCGAAAAGAACCTCATTCCTGACGATGTGACCGTTCAGGTGCTCACACAGAGCCGTGAGCATATCATCAAAAAGACCTTCGAGGCTCTTGACGGCTGCAAGAATGCAATAGTGCACCTGTATAACTCCACTTCCGTTGCTCAGCGTGAGCAGGTATTTCGCAAGAGCCGCGAGGAAATAATCGACATCGCCGTGACCGGCGCAAGACTGCTGAACGAATACCGCAAAAAGACCCCCGGCAACTTCCGCTTCGAGTATTCGCCCGAAAGCTTCACCGGCACAGAGCCGGAATTTGCGGCAGAGATATGCAATGCAGTTATAGATATCTGGCAGCCCACCGCCGACAGAAAGGTAATAATCAACCTGCCTGTTACCGTTGAAGAAAGCCTGCCGCACGTTTACGCACAGCAGGTAGAATATATGTGCAAGGTGCTTCACCGCCGTGACTGTCTTGAAATATCGCTCCACCCGCACAACGACAGAGGCTGCGGCATTGCAGATACCGAGCTTGGTCTGCTTGCAGGCGCCGACAGAGTCGAGGGTACGCTTTTCGGCAACGGCGAGCGCACAGGCAATGTCGATATAGTAACGCTTGCGCTGAATATGTATTCACACGGCGTTGAGCCGGGTCTTGATTTCAGCAATCTGCCCGAACTCGCTTCGGTATATGAGCGGCTCACCAGAATGCACGTTTATGAACGTATGCCGTACAGCGGCCAGCTTGTGTTCGCAGCATTCAGCGGCTCTCATCAGGACGCTATTGCAAAGGGCATGAAGTGGCGTGAGGAAACTGACCCCGAACACTGGAATGTACCGTATATCCCGATAGACCCGCACGACATCGGCAGAGAATACGAGGGCGACGTTATCCGCATAAACAGCCAGAGCGGAAAGGGCGGTATCGGCTACCTGATGGAGCAGAGCTACGGCATAATCATGCCGCCTAAGATGAGGGAGCATTTCGGCTATGCAGTCAAGAGCGTTTCCGACCATCAGCATAAGGAACTTCACCCCAAGGAGATATTCGACATTTTCAGCAAGCAGTATCTTGAGCCGCAGGGTGCGCTGAAATTCATTGCTGCGCACTACACTCAGGGCGACCAGATAACCGCTGAGGTCACAGTCGAAGTCAACGGAGCAAAGCGCACATGGGTCGGCGCAGGCAACGGCCGTCTGGACGCAGTATCAAATGCGTTCAAGACCGGTATGAATATTGATTACCACATATCCACATATACCGAAAATGCGATGGAGCAGTCGTCTAAATCAAAGGCTGCCGCTTACATCGGAATTACCAAGCCGGACGGCTCGGTAAGCTGGGGCGCAGGTATCGACACGGATATTATCAGCGCTTCGATAAAGGCGCTGGCGGCTGCAATCAATAATTCGGGAATGATATAATAGTAAGGGGGGCTGCAATGCAGCCCCCTCAGTGTATTGAAAAAGTCTACGACCAGACTGGCGAGAAGCCCTCAGATTCTAGGAAGTGGCATTTCGGCTAGGCTTTGTGCCTGCCGAAATGCCACTGACGACGAAGATGAGGGGTTATCG
>CAKSEC010000029.1 GCA_934446355.1 uncultured Oscillospiraceae bacterium
ATTAACGGAACTTTTGCCGCCCTTTTGCGTAGTAACTCCGATATTGTAAGGCGGGTCGGTGAGCACTAAGTCCACCGAGCCGTCCGGTATCTGCTCCATAAGTTCAAGGCAGTCGCCCTGCATTAAATTCATGCGTTCACTTCCTTTTCAGGCATAAAAACAGCGCCCCGTCGGAGCGCTTGGTTATTGGAATGGGAAAGCAAAACCGCCTTTTTACGGGCGGTCTTTTTCTATGCCGAGTTCAATCAGTGTTTTCCTGATTTCTTCTTTCTGCTCATCGCTAAGGTCGATGTGCGGCGGTGTATAAAGTTCATCAAGAATCAAATTATCACGATCGTCCATGAAATCACATCTCCTTTACGGTAAACGCTTTAAGCTCCTTGCCTTTGGCATAAACGGCGTCAAGAGCCTTGTCGGCAGCGTATTCCTTGTTCCCTGTCATGCCTTCGTAATAATTATATACTTGATTATACAATTTGTCAAGGGCTTTGCCTATGGTTTCGTCATGTGCTATATTCTCAATGACATAAACCTTGCCATTATGACCCGCGATAACGCTTTTTTCGATTGATTTATATACGATTTTCTCGGTTTTGTAATCGTATCCTATCGCAAGCCTGATGTCTGAATACGACGGTCTGGAACCGCCAGGGTGATTATGCAAAGCAATCAGCCCTCCGTCATAATTCTCCAGGAACTTATCGCACTCCGGCGAATGTGCCACTCCATAGGGAGTATCAGAATCGTTTATAATGAATTTTCTCGCTCCAGTTCTATTGTCTATATATGCGAGGTCCTCAAAGGAAGTACCGTCCCTGTGATTCATGATCGAGATGGCTTCGTTCTTTACGCTGGTATCAACAACATGGTTTTTGCCTATGCCGCTGTACTTTTCTGTATATTCCTTGGTGTTGATTGCCTGAACATTCAGAGAGTGCTCGCCTTTGCCTGCCGTTTTAGCTTTTTCAATTTCGCTTTCATGCGCAGCAAAATCGGATTCACTCTGTTTCTGCTTCACGCTCCCATAAGTCCCGACCCTATCCGCCCGATACTTAAGCCCGTTGCTGCCGCAGTAGGATTTGAGCGCCTTGTTCTGCTCAGTGACCCGCTGCCGGACCTGCTTTGCGCCCTCGGTATCGCCCGCAGCTTCGAGCATATCCGCTTCCGTTTTGGACTTCCGCACCCTGCGTTCAAGTTCCCGCTGCCGGCAGACCTTATCGTACAGCGCTTTATCTTCCTCGTCGTCATACTCAACGGCAGACTTCCTGAAAAGCCCGTCGGACACGCCCCTCGGTCTATGCCCGCAGTTTATCCCGAACAGCCCGTCAGGCTCGCCGAAGCTCGTCTGCGACAGCGGAATCACCTTGTGCTTCCTGCCGTTGATGTCGGTTATCTCGGTAGTCTTGCCGGAGCGAGAAATCAGCTTTCCCTGCCACGGCCGGCATTTCGGACGGCTTCCGGGGTGACTGCTCACCTCAAACACGTCCTGCCCCAGACTGTCCATAGTCGAGAACTGCGCTTCCAGAGCCGTATTCTTGACCGTCGCACGAATATCCATGTTAACGTAAGCTTCCGGCGACCACTCCCGACCGGACTTGTCCACAAAGGCGGGAATACCTTTCTGCGCCATCTCGTGTATCGTCGTGCGGACGGCCTTTGTGCGGCTCTCTGCACCGAAAACGACCGAAGCCGTGTTGCTGTTCAGAATATTCAGCACGCCCTGCTTGTTCACTATCTCGGACTGCGCTCTGCGCTGTTCTGCCGTCCACTTCTCGGCTACCGTATTCACCGCCCGCACGTATGTACTTTCCGCCTTGTACTTCATGACGGTGTGACCTGATTGTACACGTCCTTAGCCTGATTCCGGTAGTGCTTCACGGCGTTTGCGGCGCTCTCGGCGAACCGCTGGTCGTGCCACATATCCTGAATACCGTCCTCGGCAAGCGTATCGTCTATCGCCTGCCGGACGGCTTCCGCTATGTCGGCGGGAATGCCTTTCGTGCCCGCTGCGATTATCCTGTGTGCGTCCTGTCGGAGAAGCCCGTGCTTTGCGAGCTGCTTTAACTGCCAGCGGCTGACCTCGTTCAGCTGGTGGTCGTCGTTCAGGGATATCTGTCGGGCTATCTGCACAAGCAGACGTTCCTCAACGCTCATGTATGCGTCGGCGATGGGAACGGCTAGGTTCAGGGCTTCGAGGGCGGTCAAAATCATCACTTCCTTAAAATAACTGTTGACAAACGCAAAAGCGTACGCTATAATATAAGTGAACAGGAGGTGCTATCCATGATAAATACCAACGTAACGAACTTTCGTAAGAACATTTACGCTATGCTCGAACAGACCATCAAGTATAACGAGCCGCTGAACATCAGCACTAAGAACGGAAACGCTATAATTATGAGCGAAGCAGAATACAAAAGCATTGTTGAAACGCTGTATCTCTCCTCTGACCCAAAGACAAAAAAGGAAATACTCGACGGAATGGCTGAACCCGTTTCAGAGGGTGTTGAATACGACCCGAACGAGGAGTGGTAAATGTATAGAATAGTCTTTTCAAAAACCGCAGCCAAACAGAGAGCACTTGTCAAACAAGCTGGACTTGAAAATAAGGTAAAAGCATTGCTTGACCTTATCGCCGAGGACCCGTTCCAAACCCCGCCGCCCTGCGAAAAGCTGATAGGCGACCTTGAAGGGCTGTTTTCCCGCCGTATAAACATCAAACACCGCCTTGTCTACCATGTAGTTGACGAGGAAAACGCAGTCCATATCGTGAGCATGTGGACGCACTACGAATACTGAAACAAACGCTGCCCTTACCGGCGGCAACACGACGTTGCGAAGCTGTCGCCAAAAGCTCAGCACTGACGCTGCGCAACCTAGCGACAGCGGCGCTTATTCGTTTTCTGCCCCGAAAAAATCCGCCATACCCCCGCCGCCCGCTTCCTTGGACATTCTCGTAAGTTCCTACCGTGCGGTGGCTCTTCGGGCTATCCCCAGGGATAATGCCAAGAAAGAAGATGATCTGCTGGCGGATATTTTAGGAGGGAACCCGTGATATCTACCCTAATACTCCTCTACGCCCTGAACGGCGCAGGGACAATACCACAGGGCTGCTTTATAGCGGCATGGGCGCTGGCTTCAGTCGAGGTTGTCATTAAGACAATCGCCGGACTGGCGAAGATGAATGATAAGAAATAATCAAGCACTATCCAGAAAAGCACAGTGCTTTTTTATTGCTGCAAAAACCGAAAGGATGTGTATAGTTCATGGTATGGCATATAATCAAACGTTCGGAAAACGATAGCTGCGTTGATATCGGATACATTTCGGCAAAAGCAAAGAATGCGACGGCCTTATAAGGTTTGACAAGGCAAGCCGTGAACTTAATGTTGTAAGGCTTTCCGAAAGTTCAGATAAATCTGATACCGACTGGCTCTTGCCGCACATCTTTACAGCGTTCCGCAGAAACGATGTAACGGACAATATTCGCACTATTGCGATAGGATAAGACTTAATCGAATATACAAGCGCTATGCAGCAATGCACAGCGCTTTTTTCATGCCCTGAAAGAGGTGATTCTATCTGCTTTAACAAGAAACTTACCCTGCTCACGCTGCACTACCCGCCGGGCAGCGGTGAACCTGAGGTCGCTGAACGCTCGGAGGTCTGGGCTGACGTTTCTGAGCCGGGAACGGTGACGAAGCTTGAAGCGCTGGCTGTCGGCGTAGATATTTCGCTGACTGCCGTAATGTGGCGGCGGGAATACAAGGACTATACCCATGCAGATTATGGCGGCGTGCGGTACAAGGTGGCTTCAACAGGAGCGGCAGCGAACCCGCTGCATATCAAGTTGTCACTGGAAAGGGGCTAAATGGACATCACGGACAGGATAGGGACGGCTCTCTGCGATATTCTGCCGGTGTACGGCTGCGCACCGGAGTTCGGCAGGAATGACGAGCCGGAAAAATACGCCGTGTACATTCTCACAGAAAGGTCTGCAGAATACGGCGATGGCACTGACAATACGACCGAGTATACGTGCCGGCTGTCGGTGTTCACGAAGTCGCTTGATCATGCGCTGTACAGGCGTATCAAATCAGCGATGAGGGCGGCGGGGTTCGCCTATTCAAACGGCGGACAGGTGGGAACGGACAGGCTGTTCCCGTACATCACGCACTATTACCTTGATTTTGTGGGAGTTGAGGACAATGGCTGACGAAATATTCGACCTCGGCTTTTCGGGAATGCAGATGGAGCTTGACAAGCTTATCCTCGCTCTTGACCGTATGTCTGACGACGTGGACGCAAATGCGCTGCAGGCAATGGAAGAATCTGCGGAGATAATAGCGGCGGAGCAGAAACGGCTGCTTGCCGCTGCGCATTTCCGGAAGCCTACCGCCGATCTGGCGTCGCTTATCAAGGTACACAAGGCGAAAAACAGGCGGTATTATCACCTGCGGATAGGTTATGATTCCGAAGCCATACACGAGCACCCGGAACTGTTGGTCATTGAGTTCGGCAGGCCGGGAAAATCGGCACGCAGGTCAAAAAAGACCGATTCCCTCGGCAGAAAAAAGGGAGATTTCCCGCCGGTCACACCGCATATACGGGCGGGATTAGATTTATCAAAGGACAAGGCAGCCGCAAATTTCCGTGATAAGATAACGGAAATAGTGCGGCGCGGATGGGAAAATGGAGGATAATAATGGGACGTTCCAGTATTAATGTAAAGCGGCTGACCATGTGGAAGCTACTCACGGACAGTATTACAGCAACGACCTACGATTCGGAGGCTTACACCTTCGAGAACGAACTGAACAGCGCAAAGTATTCGCCCAAGGTGGAGACCGCTTCACAGTACGGCGACGGCGTTAAGGTCGAGGACTATGTAGCCAAGGACGGCGGCGATATCGAGGCTACTATTAGGGGCTTCAAGCAGGGCGATTACGCCTTTCTGTTCGGCGAAAAGGAGACCGCAGACGGTACGTCCGTATCAGCTGCGGACGATATCGTGCCGTACAACTGCACGGCTTACATGACCGTCCGCCCTGACGGCAAGGTCAATCTGTACAAGTTCCCGAAGGTGAAATATATGCCGCAGGGCGAGGACAGCAAGCAGCAGGAGGGCAGCAGGATAGAGTACGGCACGGCGCAGCTTAAGGGTACATATTCGCCGCTGCTGTCGAATAATCATGACTGCTATAAGCGTCTGGGTGTAGACCCGAACACTGAATCGCAGTTCATCGAAAAGTGGTTCACAGAGGCTGGCTACTATACCGCAGGTACCTCTGACACAGACGCTACGGGCGGCTGATGTTTACGGAACTTGAGCGGGTTAGTTACCCGCTTGAATACAAGGGCAAAATTATACGCCTGAGATATGATATAGCTGCGCTGCTCCGTCTGGAGCGGCGCAGTCTTTCATATGAGGATATATTCGCCGACAGGATAACCGGTGCGCAGCTGTGCGCTTTCCTCGAAGAGGGCGGCAAACTTCCCGCCAGAGCCGAGGAAATACTGCGGGAACTGGGAGCAGCGGAGGTCTGGCGGCATATCAGGTGTGCAGTGCTGCTTTCCCTGCCAAAGCACGACCCGCTGATACTCGATTTCCCCAAGCCGGAAGCGCAGCCGGACATGAAGCGGCTGAGGTGTCTTGTGTGCGATATCATGCGCAAGCTGGACAGCTTTTTTTGGCACTCTACACTGCGTGAACTGCTGGAGAGGTGGCAGGAATACGCTGTGGTGAAAGGGCTTGCTAAGGAGCCGGAGCGAATGGAGATGTTTGATACGGAGGGGATGGAATGAGCCTGTATGAACTGACTATTCGTGCGCTGCTTGATACGGCAGAGATCCCCGTGCTTTGTTCCCGAGCGCTGGAACTTCTCCCGAAGCTTGTCGAGCAGCGTGCCCGCCACTGGACAAAGGGTGCGCACGGGTATTTCACCGGTAGTTACTCAGATGGCGCAGGCGGTTCAGGCGGGAAAGGTCTTGACAAATCGGGCGGAAGTGGTATAATAAAAGCAAGGCAGCTTGCGCAGGAAAAGAAATTCAACTATTGTGACTTCGACGAAGTGGTCGATGAGAAGAGCGTTAGCGAGTTAAAGCAATATGCTGCTGAAAAAATGGGTATCAGCCACATATCCGGCATTGACAGGCTCAAAAATGGCAGGCAGGCACATGAATTACTTTCAAAGGTAGAGGAACTGTCCGAAACACACGGCAAGTGTTTCGCACAAATTTCGCTGGTTGATTACGGCGATGCTAAAACTGTTGCTGAAACTGTGGGGAATGAGTTGCGTCTTAATGTTCAGTATCTCAATCGCCCGGGAGCGCTTCAAGCCGTTCTTGATGAATGGGAAAAGACCAGTCACATTCCAAAAGGGTGCAACAGAATTGATTACGTATCATCTCACGAATACGCACATCTTCTAACGCAGGACGCTATAGACAAAGAAAAATCGAAGATAGCTACTGAGATACGAAGACAAAATCTCCCGGCGGTGTCAGATAACGCAAGGAAAGATATGCACGAATATGTTGCAGATTTGCTTTCTGCGAAGAAGTTGTCGCCAAAGCAGGAAAAGCTGAAAGAAACTATAATCAATATCGCAAAGAAAGGGTGATAAATATGCTGACTGAATGCAAATGCGTTGGGTGCAAACATTTCATTTTTGACTTTACCTTTGAACACAAATGTAAAGCATATCCAAAAGGCATTCCAGATGAAATATTCAAAGAAGATAAGTCGCACCCCGACTGCAAAAGCAAAGACTATCACTTTGAACAGAAAACAGACCGCCCGTAACAAGGCGGTTTTGCTTTTAATAGCCAAGCGCTCCGACGGGGCGCTGTTTTTATGCCTAAAAAGGAAGTGAACGCATGAAGTTAATGCAAGGCGACTGCCTTGAACTTATGAAGCGGATACCGGACGGGTCGGTGGACTTAGTGCTCACCGACCCGCCTTACAATATCGGAGTTACTACGCAAAAGGGCGGCAAAAGTTCCATTAAC
>CAKSEC010000030.1 GCA_934446355.1 uncultured Oscillospiraceae bacterium
TCGTATCCATATACGTATATTTCTTTTTCGTCCTGCGGAATGATCTCTTTTTTACACAAGAAGTCAGCCAAACGGTTGCATATAAAGCTAATCATTATATCACCTTTGAGTATTAGTATACTCCATCATATGCGTCAATGTCAATAGCAAAAGCGCAAGATGCAATATTTCTGCGTGAAATGCAATTGGGATTTTGGGGTAACATCAGTTCGTTTGCAAATGATGACAGATCGTCTTACTATCATCGAAGATATGTCAGCGTAAACAATCAGTCGAGCGTTATAGGAGAAGCCACCTGTTTGAAGAAGCCCAGAATTACAACACGGATTATCTGCCATAACCATCAAAAGACTTCTTCAATATCCGAACTGTTGTGGGCGCACGTATAGTGTGCCCGCAAGCGGTTAAAGCGTTCTCTGATATTTTTCAGGATATTTACCAAAAATGGGTACTCAACTCTTGACAAACAACCCAATATGATTTATAATTAAAATGACATTCTATGATTTGGCGGTGAAATATCAGTGAGCTTTGTGAACAACAACGAGGGCTTTAAGACCTGTAATAATCTGATGCGCACTAACTCAAAGCTGGCGCAGGCGACGCACAGGCTAAGCTCCGGATACCGTATAAATTCTGCGGCGGACGACGCTGCAGGGCTTTCGATATCTGAAAAGCTTCGTGCGATAGACCGAGGCCTGCGGCAGGGACTGCGCAACGTCAGCGACGGCATAAACTATCTTGACACCGTTGACGGCTGCGCACAGGAAATGAATAATATGCTCCACCGCCTGAAAGAAATTGCGGTGGAGGCGGCAAACGGCACCCTCGACAGTATCGACCGCAGAGCACTTGACCTTGAATACCGTCAGCTTGTCGAGGAGATAGGTCAGATGACCGATTCCGCAGAGTTCAACGGGATACCGCTGTTTGAAAGACATATGCCTGAATTTGAAAAGGACGAGGGCTTCGTGGCGCATGACGGTATCGTAAAGATAGACGGAACTAATGATACTCTTGTTTTCGGGTATACAAAGGACGGCAAGTCATGCGAATGCACCGTAAATATACCACGTGGAAGCTATACGGTGGACGAGCTGTCAGACGTGATAGATACACTCCTGTGGGACAAGGAGCCGTCGCTGATAATCGGTGTGAACGAGGAAAAGCAGCTTACAATGCAGTGTGAAAACGGCAAGCTGGAGCACATCGGCGGAAGCGGTGCTTCGCTGTTTTACGATATCAAAATTGGCTCGTCGGACGGTTATCTGCTTGACGCAGACGAGAATATCCGCAGATATGCAAACACTGACCAGCTCGTGTCCCGCATAAAAGAGCATTTTGAGGCACTGGACTGCCCGATAAGCGTTGAAAACGATTCGGGCAGGCTCAAATTCACTACGCTTCAGTACGGTAAGGAATGTAAAATCAAGCTTGATACCTCTGATGTGCCAAGCGGATATATGAGATATGACCTGTTTGACGACGCAGCCCTGCGCAGGCTGTCGCCTGAAAAAACTCAGTCAGAATACAGCGCAGCTTTTATCACGAGCAGGAAAGAGCTGGGCACAAGCATAGTTATACCAGCCGGTCAGAATAAGCTCACTTTCACCGTAAAAACCGACCCAAACGGCGTTCTTTCCGACGAGGTGATGGAGTTTGAGATACCGGAGGGCGTGTACACCCGTGCAGGGCTTCAGTCCACGCTGAACGGGCTGATTGAAACAAAATACCCCTCGTTCAGGGACAAGCTCATTTTCTCCGTTGGCAGCAGGCTCTCCCTTGGTGCGGCGGGTGCTGACGGCTGGGAAATAATCTCCGTCAGGGCGGAAAAGGATACTGCCTACAGCAGGCTGATAGAGGGCACGGTTTATTACGACAGCATTGACCGTTCACGTGCTGCCGGCAGGGAGGAGGATCTGATCTCATACGGCACCACCGACCCATCGACAGGCAGGGCAAACGTTATTTCCTCTGCGGGAAAGACCACCGAAGCTGTGAAATATACGGATTACACACCGTCCACAACGTCCGCACGGCAGGACGATCTTCTGCATTACAATTCCGCAAAGGCCGAGGCAAAGAAAGGCACGACTCAGGGAAAGAACGAGTATGACGACTGGGTAGATCCGCCGGACACCAGCTATACTCCGGCAACGCTGCGCCTGAATGACGTTCTGACGCAGTTCAGGGCGGCGGGCACGTCCATGCGGGATATCAGCTTCAGCTTCAGCCTGTATGACGCAAACAAGAAAAAGACCGAGTTCCTCGTGGATATCCCGAAAGGCTCTACTGCTGAACAGGCGGTCGAGAAGATAAGAAGCGCACTCGGCGGCATAGCGGACCTCACGGTCGACGGCAACAGCCTTGTTTTCACCTCGACTGAAACGGGCAAGAACGTTGAGTTCTTCAATTATGGCGGAAATCTTATCAGCACTGCCTATAAAAGCAGCCTTGCTTCACGGAGCGACGCAGTTATCGACGGGGATAAGGTATACGTACCAGCAACAATGACCCTCGGCAATGCGGGAACAAATATCCCATACACGGCTGACAGCACCAACGACCGCCTTAAATTCACCGCAGGCGGCAGAAGCTACGATATTCGCCTTGAGCACCGCACGTATGCTTCCCTTGCAGATTTTGCGGCTGAACTGAATGCGAAGATAGCGGCGGCGGACGGCGGCAATGCGCTAACAAAGGTCACTGCAAGCGGAGGTTCTCTTAAGTTCACTGCGCCCGCAAATGGCATAAACGGAATAACTATCGACAGCTCGGGCACCTGTCCCATTAACAAGAAAAAGACGGTGACTGACGTCAAAAATTCACCTTATTATGACGAGGCTTCCGGCACAATAAAGGAACCGGCGAGCATACGTGTATCGGGTGCAGACAGCCATTTTCCCATGACTGTCGACAGTACGAACAACACGATAACCATGGACTACACTGCGCCCGATCCCGCCGATACGTCAAGGCTCAAAACGGAGCGGCTGACCATCACAGTTCCCGACGGAACTTACGCAAGCTGCTCGGATTATACGGACGCAATAAATGCGGCGATAGCGGCAGACCCTGCGCTCAGCGGAAAGATAAAGGCAAGCTATTCCCCGTCCGGCAGCAATAAAGGTCTGACGTTCACGACTGCTGCGGGCGGCGATAATGTTTCGCTTGGAAACCTCGGCGGCAGCTCGAAAATAAACCAGTACAAGCATACGAATACTGCTTCAGGCGGTACGGCAGTCCCCAGCGAAAACAAGGTGAAATACCCTGCGTATATAAGGAACACAAATTTCGACACGCTGTTTAACGGCGAGGGCGTTGAGATAAACGAAACCAACGACCGTGTTTCCATCAATATTGATGGGAAGAACTACAATTTCACGCTGACGCACGGCGTTTATGCGGGAAGCACGGGAAAGAGCGACCTTGTGTCGCAGCTTAATAACGGACTTGCGGGTTCAGGCGTGACTGTCAGCAGCTCAGGCGAGCTCAGGATAACCACCTCGTCAGTGGGCAGCAGTGCTTCGATCGACCTTGCGGGCGATAACACTGCACCGTATTTCAAGAGAGCGCAGAGAAGCCCCTCACTGCAGATATCGGACAGGAATTACAGGGCGTGCAAAATAACCGGCAAACGAAGCTTTTCTTCTATCGATATAAAGGATTATTGCAGCGAGTTCACCTTTGACTATTCCGACAATGGGAACACGCAGAAGATAACCGTGTCAGTTGCTGAGGGCACTTATACCATGCAGGAGCTTGCCGCAGCAATACAGGCGAGCATTGACGGGCAGATCGGTGCGGGTCAGCTTAAAGTAGGCGCAGGTTCGGGAAAGCTGAGCATAACAGGCGTTAAGGTCGGAAACAGCCAGTCTTTCAGGAATTTTGAGGGCAGGCTGTTCAACAGGGCGTTTCAGGATACGTCTTATTCAAACGTCAGGAACCATTCCGAAACGGTCGGCACAACGACAGGCTCGGTGGTTTCGTATATCATCGGCAGAAACGAGATGAACCCCGAAACCGAAGAAGAGATTGAAACCAACACGAACGTCATCATATATACCGGACTGAACGACAAGCTGGTCTTTGACCTTACGTACAAGGGCGATGTTTACAAGGTGGACATCACCATTCCTGCGGGCGGATATGATCCGGCAGGAATGGCGGACGCAATTCAGAAAGCGGGCAGAGAAGCCATTGCAAATATAAAAGACGTGAACGGCGACCCGCTTCCCGCTGACTATTTTCATGCAACGATAGGTCTTGGTGCGATCGGCGTAACCGACGAGCTGAACGTCACCATACCCAGCAATGATAAGCTGATACTGAGCTATGTCCTGCCGAACAACGGCACGATAAAGAATGCGGACACAATAATCGACGGCGTGCGTGGAAGCGCAGCGTATAAGCTTTTTTATTCCGCAACGCAGTCGCCCAGACCCACCCGTGTTATCGGTAAAGCGGACCTCAGCAACGGGCTTACAATAGAAAGCGGCGTCAATGATACTCTCACCCTTGAGCTTGACGGGCAGAAGATATCCGTGACAGTGCCTGCGGGGACATACACCTGCGAGGAGCTTTCCGCAGAGTTGAACAAGCAGTACGAGCAGCTTGGCTGTATCGTCCGCACGATGGACAGCAATGACAGGCTGATGTTCTACACGACGGAAAACGGCGCATACCACATTGACAAAATAAGCGGAAACGGCTCAGACGATATGTTTTACGCCGCCGACAAGCGTGACGAGGACACAGAGATAGGCATACAATTCGGCAGGCGCACGGACAGCTATATATGGTACAACAAGACACGTGCGGACGACCATCTCATGCGCATAAATACCACCGGCGTGACCACGGTAGAGCGAGCCTTGAAAGCGATAGACCGTATCGACTATGCAAATGATTACCTGCTGGGCTGGCGGGCTATGGCGGGCGTCACCAGAAACCGTTCCGAGCACACATACGACCGCAATCAGGTATATATTGAGAACCTCGAAGCGGCAGATTCGGCGATACGTGACGCAGATGTGGCGAGCGAAGCTGCAGCGGCTGCCCGTCAGAAGCTTGTCATGCAGGCGCAGGGCTACATCATGGAAAGGCAGAAAGAGAATCAGAGGTCTGTGCTGGATATTATGGCGTGATGTTGGGAGCGGCTGTGTGATAAGCTTTCAATTATCAGTCACTCAAAGGACGTGGAAGGAATGAACTGCTGAAACCGCACTATAACGCTCCTTTCCGTCTATGGATATTGAAACAGGTGAAAACCCGCTCCCTGAGCCGATTTAAGGCTGGGGAGCGGGTTGTTTTTCTATTCAGCAGCTACATAAAAAGCTTGCTGCAAGCAGGCAGAAATAATATTCCCTGCAGTGCTGCGGGTCAGTTGTCCGATATCCACTCTTTCAGCGCAGCGGAGAGCCTGTTGTCTATATCCTTTCTTGTCTGCTCGCACTCGTTCGGGTACTCCTTTGCTGCCCTGAAAATAAACCGCAGCACGAATTTCAGACCTACCGGAAGCGCTCCACGCAGCAGCGA
>CAKSEC010000031.1 GCA_934446355.1 uncultured Oscillospiraceae bacterium
TGTATACGTCCGGCGTCATTATAGTTATTCTGCACTCGGATTTACAGGAATTTCTGCCTTTTAAGTATACAGCATATTACCGTCGGATATAGATCCCCGCAGGGGGATTCGGGGAATACAGCCTTCCGACTGCCTTTAATTTATTTCCGGAAAAAGCGGCGTCACGTTAAGCGTGAAATTGTCGCTGACTGCCTGCTCAGCCTGCCGCAATTCCGGTTCGGGCAGCGGAGCGTATCGCAGTAAACCGGATTCCTCAGAATATCCCTGATTGAAGCGCTGCTCCATGAGCCGCCCTTTCGCGGCTCAATTCCCATCATGTCGAGCCGTCTTGCGATGGCGTTACAGCCCATTCCGCTGACGCACATGGAGTATATCCGTTTCACCGTATCGCTTTCGGAATTCGGCGACAGGGTAAATCCCCGTCCCCTTTCGACTTTGACTTTATTGTAACCATATGGTCATATGGCGGCGTGCTTCCGATAAAATGTCCCTCCTTTACGGAAGCGATACGCCCTCGCCTGATCCGCGCTGTTTCCTCTTGCCATGCGGTCTATATCCATGCAGAGTACTCCCGCCCGGCGCCTTGCCAGTGTCTCGCCCTGTCCCATGGCTTCTGCGTCAAGGTCTGCCCGGGATTTTCGCAGGTAAACAGCGTACATTGCTAGCACACAGGCATTTCACGACTGCTCCGCAGATCTCCACGGAGTTGTCGGAGCTGCAATTCCTGCGCTATCTGCTCGGCAGTGCTTCTCATGTTCTCACGATGAAAGACAAGCTCCTGCTCGCTGGAGTTTATATAACCATCGTCGCTGAAATTCACGGAGGCACCGCACGAAGCAGTTTAGGATAATATCATGCCCATATTCATCACCTCGCTTGATTATATGGCGTATTGGTTGTACAGTATCTCCTTTCTTTGGCACTTAATAAACGATGTTGTATAATAAAACTTGACGCATATCAATCTGTTTTGGTTTTACCTCTTGATTTCTTTTTTATTTTATGTTATACTTTATACAAAATAATTTCTTTCTGTAATTTTCAAACATTAAGGCAATACCGCACAAAGATTGTGCGCATATTGCGCAGTCAGTTTTGCCAATATTACGCTTCGCTTATTGGCAAAACTCGATTTTTCGTCAGATTGTACAACGAGGACGCAGCAAGGCTGGTCTTTCGGTCAGCCCCTCCGGCACTGCGTGCCACCTCCCCCGGCAGGGGGAGACACGCCTTGCAAGGACGAATTGTGCAAGATGCAAGTTTGGCGCAACATGGAGCATATCCGTTGAGTAATCATGTGATTTTTTGCGCCAAACTAAAAATATGCAAGCAAGATGCGTACAAAATACAAAATATGGTCTTTGTGCGGTGTTGCCTTAAATATATCACCGCAAGATTTGCAGTGCGTGTTTACAATAAGCAATGTCTATTTATAGGCGTAATAGCACTGGGCGGCGTATTGATTCATCAGACGCTCAGAAACCGTGCACTATTACTTTGGAAGATAAATCCGTTCCACCTGCCCGACATTTGCTGACATGAGAATTTCAGAGGTGACCAAGCATGAAAAAGAACTATAAATGCAGGGTGACAATAATTATGACGATTCTATCACTCCTTTTCGGATGCAGCGGAAATAAAAAATACGATACCGATGACATTGTCGGTACCAGTACCTCGTATTACGGCACAGAGCGCGATCCGGTGTATGCATTCTCCCTGCAAAAGCAGGACGAAAACTGGCTTTTTTCCGCTAGCTGCTATGTGCAGAGTAAGGAAGGTCGGTATACATCTTTCGATTCATTCCCTATTCCGGCTGAGGACGCGGAGGGATTTCTTGAGATCATCAGAGAGGAAGACGAGATCAGCCGGCTAAGCAAATACCGACTGCTGAGTATTCTCCATGCAGCCGACGCACCGACAAACAGCTCCGTAATGACTTTTTCCGATGGAAACAGCATAGAAATGGAAACCGCTTTCTGCGACAAGGCGCTAAGATATCTCTATTCTCTTGCAGAAAAGCACTATGAGACGGCAGAAAACGTTGAAATAACGTCTGTCTTTGTGAGCTGCAGCAGCATGGATCATTCCTCTTCATACTCATATACGCTTGAAAAGGATGAAAACACCTGGTATTTTTCGTTCGACGCGGTTATCGACGGCAGCGGCGCACATACAGAAGTTGAAAGACAAAAGATAAATGAAAACGACGCGGAGGAAATACTCCGGATCATAAAAAACCAGCAGCTCGTAACAATGGTCAGGCAATATGAGGAGCCGGACGACGACGGCTTGATCGCTCTTGATGAAACCACATACAGACTCTCGTTTGACTTTACGGACGGTACATCAAAATCCGCACCGATAGAAGCAGGAGAAGAACTCATCAGCGCTTTCTATACACTTGCAGCAGAACAGATACATCAAGGCTGATAATCTTTATTATGCAGAAAAGACCCGCATGTAACTCTTTGGATCAAGAAAACAAATCCGCTCTGAGAACCGCCCCGAAACGGGGAGAAAGGAAAGCTTTCGCCTGTCGAAGCTATGGTAAAGATCATGAACAGAATTATTTCTCTCATCCCAGTGATATCTATCTTTATTTCCTGCATTGCCGGACACAGAATCGAAAACGCTGAATTTGACGACCTGGAAGCTCTCGCAATATCTGCCGCCCTTTCCTACCGCACACTGGCATGGAACGGCAGCATTGACACGGACACGCCGGAGTTCGCATGGAACACGGCGGGCTGGTATGCGGCATACAAGGCGAATCTCGAATTTTCAGACGACGCCGTGCTGTCTGGGGACCAGCTGAAGAAAATACAAAATGTCATACTGAGCGGTGAGGCTGCGGCTGCTCCTCCGGATACAGTCAGCACAAAACGCGTGGTCAACGACGGCAAAACCTGCTGGGAATTCCCCGAAATCAACGAATATTTTCATTCGTATCTCGGAGTTTCCTCTGAGGTGAACTGCGAGAAAACCGGAGACAGCACATTCGTGGTCACGATACGCGAGCATCTGCGCTTCAACGCAGTCGAGGAGATCGTATTCAGCATCGGGTTCAATAAGGAAAACGACGGCTATTCACTCTCCGAGTTCAGCCGCAGCGAGTTTTACGACCTTGATTTTACGCCGGAACTTCTTCATGACGCAAATCTTCTTTCAAACCTGCTCCCGATATACGAGAATCTCACCATTACCGAGGATTATTCAAACGGATTCGGAGTGATCTCCCATTCGGTGAAGACTGACAACGGATACGCTTTCTGGCTCAATGGAGGGTCAGTAGGATACTATGATGAATACAGCTTCTGCACTGACGATAACGGCAGAGTCCGCGTAATGCCTGCCGGTACCTCTCCCGAATGGCTGGACGATTACGTTGCCAACATGATGCTTCCGGGCGATGGAGTTGATTATATCCGCCTCACCTGCACCCGGGATGAAGAAATATTCTTCATAGATTATGGTTCTTCAAGCACCGTATATACCGTTGACCGCGGAACCCTCGCACTGAAGAAGGTCGAGTCGTTCGATGAAAATGACGTGTCATACTACACAGTAAAGTTTGACTATGGAAAGAAAGCTCCCGAGCCGGATACGATCGCAGCGTGGAAAAAGCCGCTGCGCACCGTGACGCTCAACCTGCTCTACTCTGATGGCAGAACGGTAAAACAGACTTTCCGGATCCCCTCGGACTGGGAGTTTGATGCGGCTGAATACTGCCGGTGGGGGACGGTGTACATGGATAAAGGCTGCACCAAACCGTATAAATATCCTGGGAACGGGATAAATTACACACTTTATGTCTGCGAAGGCGCAGGCTGAAGGCATAATTCATTCTGAAAGGAGTTTAACAATGGGAATCTTCGACAAACTTAAAAGCACGGCAAATCAGGCGATCAACACAGCCGCAAACTCGGCAGCGTCTGCAATAGGCTCAAAACGTGAAACTTTCACGTTCACTGCGCTTCCCGAAAGCCTGGAGGAGATGCAGGCGCTTCCGGAGGCTTGCATGGATTCGCCGTTCAAGACGGCTGCCCTGACTGTCCTCGCACTTTGCGCTTATGCGGCGGATAAGAATATCGGCACTGAAATGCTGAATTTCCTGCGTGGGCCGCGACCCCTGAACGGACAGGAAATATCTTTCCTGAATGACCGGTTCCGCGATGGAAAGACTTATCTGCCATTCACTTACTTCGCTGGCTCGACGCCTGAGAACAGCTATACTCCTGCACAGCCATACACGATCGTTATAGAATCGAATCACGTATCCGGTCAGGAGCCTGGCTACATGAAGCTCTTTATTCCCTGCGGCGGGGCGGATTCACCACGGCCGATAAAGCTGCGTCAGCGTGGTTCTGATGGTAAATGGTTCCTGTGGGAACAGTATCTGCTGACCGGCGTCCGCACGCCGAAATCTGAGGACCCATGGGCATAACTCGTTTGCTGGATCAATGAACTATATACTAATTGACAAAGGAGGCGTCACAATGAACATTATCGGGAAATGGAAAGTCAGGGAATTACTGTTCCCAGCTGACGGCGGTACGGTGTCCTACACGCCGGACAATCTGCCTGAGGGAGATTGCGCTGACGAGATCATCATGATGCTCACGAACAGGATCGAATTTACCGAAGACGGCTTGATGAACACGCTTATGCGCGTTCCTGAGGATAAGCTCGAATTGGCAAAGTCGCAGGGTGCCGTGATCGACGAGGACGGATTCGCACCGATTGAACAGACCACATGGAAAGAGGAGAACGGAAAGTTCTTCTATGACACCAAGGTCGAGGGTGAAGTTCTGGGAGAGACTGTAGACCCGTTCGCCGAAATACCGGTGGATGAGAACGGATGTCTGACCATCGCATATGGCACGATGATCCTTGAGCGTGTGTAAGACAGATTTGGTTCTTGCGGATCATTTATCGAAGGTGTGCTCACAGCGTCCAGATTGGCTGCTTTCAGCACATACGGAAAACACATCTTTGATGGCACAGTAAGATTCACAAAGCAGGCATAATACAAAAGAGAGCGGACATTGTAGGTCAGCTCTCTTTTCTGTGTGCACGGAATATAAGACGGCGCTTGGCAAGCGTTACTTATCTGATTTTGCATACGTCACGCTTGAATAACATTGTCTTCCGTGACTGCATCATCATGTCAGTTTTCCGAATTTGCTTTACTTGTGGTATCAAGAAGCTTGTTGAGGTTTTCCTCGCTGTCTATGCCGCCGAGAAGCGGCTCGCCGACTATGTTTCCGTTTTTATCGATCACATATGTGGTCGGAAACGCCATTATTCCGAGTGAGAACTTGCCTGCGTCGCTTGCGGAATC
>CAKSEC010000032.1 GCA_934446355.1 uncultured Oscillospiraceae bacterium
GCACAAACACGATGTTTGCGCCGTTGCCCCAAAAGCCCGACACGATGTCGGGCAACTAAGGGCAACCTGCACAAAGCCTAGCCGAAACGCCACTTCCTAGAATCTGAGGGCTTCTCGCCAGTCTGGAGGTGGATTTTTCGGTAAATTAGAAATATATTATCGGGCAGGCTGTGAGGTCTGCCCGATATTTTGTTGTTATATTGACTGCATTTTTCGTAAGCGGCTTCTGAACAGCAAAAAAAGTCGAGAAAATAAGTCCGCAAAGTGATATAATTACCTTGCTAAGGGAGGGTGGATAAAATGACGGAACAGATACTTGCAGTACAGCGAATGCAGGACTATATTGAAAAGCACCTTGACGAGAAGATAGGTCTTTCCGACCTTGCTGAGGAAGCAATGTTTTCCCCGTGGTACTGCTATCGGCTGTTTACTGAGCACACAGGGCTTACTCCGGCAAGCTACATACGGAGGCTAAGACTGGCACGTGCGGCAATGCGGCTGAAAAAAGACGGCGGCAGGATAGCCGATGTGGCGTTTGAACTGGGCTTTGGAAGCGTGGACGGCTTTACACGTGCGTTTACCAGAGAATTTGGAATGTGCCCCGGTGCTTACGCTGACGACCCTGTTCCGATAACTCTGTTCATACCCTATGGCATAAAGTTCAGGGCACTCAGAAAGGAGCAGTTTACGATGAATAACACCAGAAACATATTTATTCAGGTGATTCACAAGCCGGCAAGAAAGGTCATATGCAAGCGGGGCGAAAAAGCAGAGGACTATTTCAAATACTGCGAGGAGGTCGGCTGCGAGGTGTGGGGAATACTGGTCAGCATGGATTCCCTGTGCGGCGAGCCGGTCTGTCTGTGGCTGCCGGATAAGTACAAAAAGCCGAACACATCAACGTATGTGCAGGGCGTTGAGGTATCCGCCGACTACGACGGCGCAGTGCCGGAGGGCTTCGACATCATCGAACTTCCGGAAGCGGACTATCTGATGTTTCAGGGCGAGCCGTTTGAAGAGGAGGACTACTGCGACGCAATAAGGGCAGTACAATATTCAATAGACGGATATGACCCGTCTGTTATCGGGTATAAGTGGAACGACGATGAACCCCGCATTCAGCTTGAACCGCGTGGACAGCGTGGATATATCGAGCTGCGTGCAGTCAGGAGGGGCTGAGTATGACAAAGGCAGTATCTGTCAGAGGGCTTACCAAATCATACGGCGGGAAAACAGTCCTGAATAACCTTGACCTGACTGTGAACAGCGGCACGGTGTTCGGGCTTTTGGGGGCGAACGGCGCGGGAAAAAGCACGACCATAGAATGTATTCTGGGGACGAAAAAATCGGATTCCGGCACGGTGTCGCTGCTTGGACGTGACCCTGAGCGTGACCGCAGAAAGCTGTTCTAGCGTATCGGCGTGCAGTTTCAGGAGGGCGACTATCAGCAGCAAATAAATGTATCTGAACTATGTGAGGAAACAGCCTGTCTTTACCGCGACCCAGCCGACTGGAAAGCGCTCTGCCGACAGTTTGGCATAGGCGATAAGCTGAAAAGCCCAGTAAAGAGCCTGTCCGGCGGCGAACGTCAGCGGCTGTTCATCGTGCTGGCGCTTATCCCGAAGCCGGAACTTGTGTTTCTTGATGAACTGACCACCGGTCTTGACGCAAAGGCGCGGCGCAGCGTATGGAAAACTCTTGAAGAACTGAAGAAGAAAGGTCTGACTATTTTCATTACCTCGCACTTTATGGACGAGGTAGAGGCTCTTTGCGATGAGATTTGCGTTCTTAAAAAGGGGAATGCGGTGTTCTATGGTACTGTGGAGCAGGCAAAGACAGTCACCGGCTGTGAATGCTTTGAGGACGCCTATCTGAAGCTGTCGGACGAGGAGGGAGCGGTCGAATGAAAAGGTTCTTTACTCTTTTGAAAAACGAACTGAAGCTGAGCCTTCGGGACATGAATATGCCGATATTTGCGGTAATAATGCCGCTTGCCATTCTGGTGATACTCGGAATAATTTACGGCAGAGATCCTGCGTTTGAGGGTGCAGAGTATACCTTTATGGAACGATCGTTCGGGGCAGTCAGCACTGTGGCTATATGCGCAAGCGGGCTTATGGGGCTGCCGCTGGTCGTTGCCGGCTATCGCGAGCGCAGAATATTAAAGAGGTTTCGGGTAACTCCGGTCAGTCCTGCGCTGATACTGGGTGTGGAGCTTGCGGTCTATGTGGTTTACTGCATTGTGTCGCTCGTTTTGCTGAGTGCGGCGGCTGCGCTGTTCTGGGGTGTGAATATTCGGGGGTCTGTGCCGGCGTTTCTTGGAAGCTGGCTGCTCACTATGGCTTCTACCCTGAGTATCGGAATGCTGGTCGGCGGTCTGGCGAAAAACTCGAAGCAGGCAAGCGTGATCGCTTCTGTATTATACTTCCCTATGCTGATTTTTTCAGGAACAACGCTGCCTATTGAGGTCATGCCGAAAATAATGCAGAACATAGTCAGCGTATTTCCGCTGACGCAGGGAATCACACTGATGAAGAACACTTTTCTGGGAACAGCCGGAGGAAATGTGCTGCTTCCCGTGGCGGTAATGCTTGGCGTAACGGTCGTTTGCACGACAGCGGCTGTGCGTTTTTTCAAATGGGAATAGAAGATGTTGTCCCTCGTTGGTTCTCCCAGCGAGGGATTTTGCGTAAGTAATGTTGACAATTGAATAAGAATGATATATAATAATGTCGGGTTTGTTAGGACTAACCCTAAATTGAATTTGAAATCGGGGAGAAACCATGAACGAGGAAAAAATAAAGCCGGTGCTGACCGGCTCGGCAGAAACTATGCTCCAGAGCTTCTACGCAAGAGCAAAGTATTCTAGGGAAACGCTGAATAAAACAAAATCGTCACGTTCAAACGAGCGAACTCACGTGTCTGATTTTGTTACGCTTCGCTTTATTCAGCGTATCCCGAGGAGAAAGAACCATAAATTCTACGACGCCAAGGCTATCGAACTGGTGGAAAAGATCGACTATGACTTCTCTAAGGCGGAAAAAGATTCCACAATGAGCAACGGAGTCATTGCAAGAACCATCGTGTTTGACGAACTGGTAAAGGATTTCATCGACAAGAATCCCGACTGCACCGTCGTGAATATCGCCTGCGGACTGGACACGAGATTCTACCGCATGGACAACGGTCGGATAACATGGTATAACGTCGATCTGCCCGAAACCATAGAGGTGCGTGACGCTATATTCAATGAAAGCGGCAGGGTGTCAACTATAGGGATATCTGCGCTTGACCCCGAATGGGCAAAGCGGGTAACAAAACGGGGCAAAATGCTGTTCATCATCGAGGGTCTGTCGATGTATCTGACCGCTGAGGAAAACGCCCAAATGCTCTCGATAATAAGGGATAACTTCGACAACGCATACGTGCTTCTTGAATGCCTTGCTAAAAAGTGGGTAAATAAGGAGCACACGGAAAAGTCGATTCAGGACACAGGTGCAAAGTTCGTGTTCGGAGCGGATACGTTCGACGACCTCGGCATTGCGGGAAAGGGCTTCCGCAGGGTAAAGGACGATAATATCATCAGGGGAATGACCGCAATAATGCCTATAGTCAAGCCGTTTCAGAAGCTTCCGTTTATAAAGAAGATGACGCAGAAGATACTTATTTTTGAAAAGGGGTAAGAATATCACATCACAAAAAGCAGTCCAAGGAACATCACGGCTCCGGCTATATTTCCCTTTGCGGGAAGCTTCGTCGGGAGAAGCAGTATCATTATAATAAGTGTGTTGAGTATACACGACCATGCGGGAAGCGGCGTGCCGCCCGATACTATCATAATAAACAGCGTGACCACGAACGCCAGCAGTCCTGCGTAGCCTGCGAGCATGGGAGCGATGGTCTTTTTCTGCAGTTCTAAGACTGCTTCCCTTGCGGCGGGAGTTCTGTCAAGCCTGATGTATACCCACTCTGCGACCGCAAAAAGGACATGATGTGCGGCTATTGGTATCAGATATATCATTGATGATACCAGCATTATCATTCCGGCAGTACCGGAATATGCGCCGACCCAGCTGCTCAGTTGCAAGTAACCGAAGCCGAACATTGTGATGGCAAGCACTCCCAGAAGTATCGAAGCCAGAGGAAAGGCAAGCGGCATTCCCTCAAAAGCGGCGAACATTTTTTCAGGGTCTTTAACGCTTTTCAGGTCGAGCCGCCCTTTGGGCGAGTAGCCAAGCAGGCAGTCCGATACTCCGCACAGAATATGTCCCAGAACCGCCAGAATCAACGCAATTTTTATCATTGTTCATCACCTGCATACAATAATGTTAGACATAGCTAACAGGCTATTGGACGGGCGTTTTCGCCGCCTGATAGCCTGTGTTCATTATATCATATTAATGTGCTTTTTTCAATCCCCCGCGCTTATGTTGGGGGGTATTTATGTTCCGCCCTATATCAGAGGGGGCGGATTCTTGCCGCGCTTGTTCGCGCGTCTAAACTTAACGCTCCACAGCGGTTATAGAAACGAACCACCCTTTTTCGGAGCGGGTGCACGAGATTTTTCGGTTTTTGCGGTCGGCTTCAGCGACATTTCGTCTTAATCAACACAGCAAAAACGCCGTCCCCACTCCGGGGACGGCGAGAAAAATCGGATGTTTTGCCGCGCTTGTTCGCGCGTCTAAACTTAACGCTCCACAGCAGTTATAGAAACGAACCACCCTTTTTCGGAGCGGGTGCACGAGATTTTTCGGTTTTTGCGGTCGTCTTAATGCAGCCCTATGTCTTGATCAACACAGCAAAAACGCCGTCCCCACTCCGGGGACGGCGAGAAAAATCGGATGTTTTGCCGCGCTTGTTCGCGCG
>CAKSEC010000033.1 GCA_934446355.1 uncultured Oscillospiraceae bacterium
CAGGATAGGAGCCTGTAGGAAGCCGAGGCTTCCTACAGGCGGGGAGTATAAGAATATTGTCAGTCAGAAAAAGGCATTTTACATCGCGAACATGACGTAGGCGACCATCTCCAGGATGAAGGCGCAGATCAGGCCGAAGGGCAGAGTGGTCTTCATGAAGTCCTTCACGCTGACCTGGGTGTAGCCGATGGCCCACATGTTCCAGGACTGGGTGGGGCAGATGTTGGTGTTGATGGTGCAGCAGGGGATGTAGAACAGGGGGTACAGCACTGCCAGAGGCCAGCCGGTGGCTTCGGCCACGATGACAAACAGAGCCATGCCGGCGCCCCAGATGGTCAGAGGACCACGGTACATAGCCAGGACGGAGAACAGGCCGAACAGCAGGAACATCAGGAACATGCTGTTGGGCAGGATGGGGGCCAGGATGGGAGCCAGCAGACCCTTGATCATACCGGCGGACTTGCAGAACATCTGCAGGAACATCAGGAAGCCCAGAACCAGACCCACGTCGGACACGCCGTCGTGGAAGGTCTTCTGCACCAGGTCGGCGATCTTACTCCAGCTCTTGCAGTTGCCGGTGGTAACGAGAGCGAAGATAACCGCCAGCAGGATGCCGGGGATCATGCTGACCTTCAGCGCGATGGCCAGCAGCACGGGCAGGATGGGGGTCAGCATGGCGACGGCGGGCACGTTCTTGCTGGTGTCCACGGAAGCGGCGGCCCAGGCGTGGGCCTTGTTCTTCTTCATGTTCATCATGACCATGATGACGATGCTCAGGAAGTGGATGGCGAAGGCCACGGCGGCGAAGGCGTACCACTCGCTGCCGATGGCGTACTTCTCCTCACCGATGGCCATGGCACCGGCAGCCTGGTTCAGCAGGGACTGGTTGAAGTACAGACCGCAGCCGACGGACATGCAGAAGGAACCGGCAGCCAGGGGCTTGGGGATGCCCAGGGACAGCATGATGGGGAACACGATAACGCCGATAGCGACCACGGCGCCGGGGCCGTAGGAGGTGGTGAAGATCAGCGCGGTGACCAGGTTCAGCAGGATGCAGGTCAGGCCGGGCTTGTCGCCGCCCAGCTCAACGGCATTGCGGATGATGGTGCCGGCGATGCCGGTCTCCACCAGGATGCGGCCGAACCAGGAGCCGAAGATGATGTACACGGCGGTGGGGCCGAAGCCGGTGGGGCCGCCGTCAAAAATGGTGGTGTTAATGTCCGTCCAGGTAACGGTTCCGCCCAGAACGCCGATTCCGGACCACAGAAGCGCCATAACGAACAGACCCAGCATCAGGTTGCCGCCCCGGGCAGCATAGTAGATGAATGCCAGGAAGGTAATCAGAAGAATAATGCCGAGGATGGTTTGCATAAGAAGTTGTCCTCCCTTTCAAAATTTCAAAGAGATTTTGCCGTTTGTCTGACTCGATGAATATCCCGAATGCTTCCCCTTTCTCCTTTCCCTTGGAACCGGGTGCGGGAACACCCGATTCGCCTTACCTTATGTTTATCGGTTTCGTAGCACGAAACCCCGTGACCGATAAACACACTGTGAAATACCGACCCAAGTCAGGCGGAGACTGTGGGTTTGACCAAAAACCCGGAAAGGCCCTCCTGATGTTTGTGTATTTCGTTGGAATTACTTTAACATACTGGGAAGGGATGTGCAACAGGAAATCCATCGATTTCCGAAAATTCGGCATGTCGTACAATACGAAATCGGTACACATTAAGCACATTCCACAAAAAACGCTCGCCGGGGCGAGATTTGCGGAATTCCTATTGACTTTAGAATTTAACCTTTGCTATAATTGAGCTAAATCCGGGGTTTATCCTTGGTTTTTGAAAGGAAACGGAACTTTTCAGACAGGAAACAATATATAATGAAGAATACGGATAATAGCAGAAAGAACGTTACCATTGGGGACATCGCCAAGGCTGCCGGTGTTTCCAGGACAACGGTTTCACGATTTCTGAACGGAAAGTTCTCCATGATGAGCGAGGACACCCGTTCCCGCATCGAAACGGTGATCCGGATGTCCAACTATCATCCCAATTCCCTGGCTCAGTCCCTGCGAGGCCGCAACTCCATGCAGATCGGCGTGGTGGTCTCCGACATTTCCAGTCCCTTCTGCTCCAGCATGGTTCGGGGTGTGGGACATACCCTGCTGGAAGCGGGCTATGTGCCCCTGATTGTGGACAGCAAGGACAACCTGGAGCTGGAGGAGCATCTGATTCAGACCCTTCTGTGCCGCCGGGTGGACGGGCTCATCGTCAATACCGCAAGTTATGTAAACCCGAGCCTCATCCGGGTGGCCTGCGACGGCGTGCCGGTGGTGCTCTGCGACCGGTATGTCAGCGATTTCCGCTTTCCCTTCGTAGGCAGCCAGCATTTCAGCGTCATGCCCAAGCTTGTCAGCCATCTGAAGGAGGAAGGCTTCTGCAAGGTAGCTTTCTTTACCCAGGAATATCACACCAACTCCGCCCGATTCAATCGGCGCAACGCCTATCTGCAAAGCGTGGGAGAAATTTTCCCGGAGGAAAACGGAGAGGCGCTGACCTATGTGCTGGATTTGAGCGACAACAAGAACACCGCCCGGTGCATCCGGAATCTGCTGGATTCCTGCGCGCCCGGGGAGGTTCCCGCCATCATCGCCGTCAATTCCGTGACCTGTTCCCATATTTCCGGAGTTCTGGACACCATGGGACTGGAAACCCCCGGGGATCTGGGGCTGTGCGGCCCCGACGACTGGGGCTGGGATTCCCAGTTCTCCATTTCCCCCATGCAGTCGGCAAAGCTCACCGCCTTCAATATCCGTCCCGGGGAGATCGGCTCCATCGCCGCCCAGACCTTGATTCAGCTGATCCGGGAGCCGGAGACGGAGAAGCAGGAGATTCTGCTTCCCATGGAACTGGTGATCCGCAAATCCACCCAGCTGCGCCAGTGGCGGGAAAATCACAGGTAAGTATATCCGCGCCCTAAACGGACGCATAAATTATAGGAGGTTCATAAAATGGATGTTCTGAAGAGACTGGCCGACTCCGTTGTCGTCCCTGTTGTTGTTCTGGAGAAGGCGGAGGACGCCATCCCCACCGCCAACGCCATGCTGGCAGGCGGAATCGATACCATGGAGATCACCTTCCGCACGGCCTGCGCCGCCGATGCCATCAAGGCGGTTGCGGATAACTGCCCCGATATGCTGGTAGGTGCCGGTACGGTTCTGAACCTGGAGCAGGCCAAGCTGGCTGTCTCCATGGGTGCCAAGTTCATCGTCTCCCCCGGCTTCAGCGAGGAGGTCGTTGCCTGGTGCGTGGAGAACGGCATTGCCGTGGCTCCCGGCTGCGTGACCCCCAGCGAGATCATGTCCGCCAAGAAGTACGGCCTGAAGATGGTCAAGTTCTTCCCCGCCAACGTCTACGGCGGCCTGACCGCCCTGAAGAATCTGGCGGCTCCCTTCGGCGATATGAAGTTCCTGCCCACCGGCGGCGTGAACGCCGACAACGTAGGCGATTTCATCTCCGCTCCCTTCATCCACGCCGTGGGCGGCAGCTGGGTCTGCCCCAAGGCCGAGATTGCCGCAGGCAACTGGGAGAAGATCACGAACCTGTGCCGGGAGGCCCGGAAGGCCGCTCTGGGCTTCGAGGTGGTGCATGTGGGCATCAACATGCCCGACGCCGAGGCCGCACTGTCTCTGGCAGGCGAACTGAACAAGGCCTTTGATATGCCCGTGAAGGACGGCAACAGCTCCGTGTTCGCCTCCTCCGGCGTGGAGATCATGAAGAGCCCCTATCTCGGCACCAACGGCCACATCGCCATCCGCACCAACAACATTGGCCTCGCCGTGTCCGTCCTGGAGCGGAAGGGCTACGCGGTTCTGGCCGATTCCGCAAAGTACAAGAACGGCAAGCTGGTTGCCGTGTATCTGGCAGGCGAGTTCGGCGGCTTTGCCCTGCACCTGCTGCAAAAGTAATTACCATACGGGAGGAACGAAAAAATGGGAAAAATTGTCACCTTCGGTGAGCTGATGCTGCGGCTTCAGCCCTACAACTACGAGCGGTTTGTCCAGTGCGACCATGTGGAATTCACCTTCGGCGGCGGCGAGGCCAACGTGGCCGTGTCTCTGGCCAACTACGGCATGGACGTAGCCTACGTCACCAAGCTGCCCACCCACGCCATCGGTCAGGCAGCCGTCAACTCTCTGCGCCGGTACGGCGTGGACACCTCCAAGATCGTCCGGGGCGGCAACCGGGTCGGCATCTATTTCAACGAGAAGGGTGCCTCTCAGCGTGGCTCCGTGTGCATCTACGACCGGGCCCACTCCGCCATCCAGGAGTCCGTTCCCGCCGACTTCGACTGGGACAAGATCTTCGAGGGCGTGGAGTGGTTCCACTTCACCGGCATCACCCCCGCTCTGGGCGAGAATCTGGTGGAGACCTGCCGCCAGGCCTGCAAGGCCGCCAAGGCTCGGGGCATCAAGATTTCCTGCGACCTGAACTACCGGGGCAAGCTCTGGACCCGGGAGCAGGCCCGTGCCGCCATGACCGATCTGTGCCAGTATGTGGACGTGTGCATCTCCAACGAGGAGGACGCCAAGGACGTGTTCGGCATCGAGGCCGAGGCCACCGACATCTACGGCGGCAAGCTGAACCACGAGGGCTACAAGAGCGTCGCCCGGCA
>CAKSEC010000034.1 GCA_934446355.1 uncultured Oscillospiraceae bacterium
TGGCAGTCAAAGTGCTGCGTATGACAGAATTCTGTGCTGTACTACATCAAGCTTGATGAGGATATTATAGCACGGAAAATTATAAATTTTAAAATAAAGGCAGGATTCTGCCGCTTTAGACGTGGGCGCTCATTTTTGTAATACGCTATATACAGCAAGCTTGCAGGAGGCGTTAGCATGGATGAAGAGAGAACGTTGATGGCACAGCTTATCGGCGAGTATATTGTATCGACTCGTCGTGATAAGCATATCAGGCAGTATGCTTTGGCAGTAAAGGCGGACATTCCCCAAAGGACGCTGCGCACGCTGGAAAAGGGCGAGGTTGATATATCTGTTTATCAGCTGAGCAGGATAGTGCAGGCGTTGGATGAGGATATGCAAAGCTTTTGGGAAGAGCTGCAAAAGGACATGAAGGTCAGAGAGTAGACTGCCGCGGGTGGCTGCCGCTGCTTGTGGAAAAGGACAAAAATTTATTAAATTGAATTAAGTAAATAAAAAAAGTGAACGTACCCTCCCACTATGTCTTGTGGGGGGGTACACTTATGTTATAATTTTCTGCAAGACGCGGCAAGCCAAACTTTATTAACGTTTTATTAAAAAAATGAGAGCTTTGAAGGCTGTTTAGGCGGAGTGCAAAGGATGAGAGGGTGAGATGATTAGCAAAAATGCAAGTCTGGTTGGCAAGCGCATCAAAATGATGCGTCTGGCTAAAGGAATGAAGCAAAAGCAGCTGGCAGAACAGCTGAAAATCAGTCAAGCGAATATGTCAAATATTGAATCAGGGCGCTGCGCAGTTACCATTGACCATTTGGTAATTCTGCGAGAAATATTTGCCTGTAGTATGAATGATTTTTTTGTGGATATAGAAAAATCAGCTGATAAATCCTCAAATAAAGGTTATAGCGTCGAGGATTTGTTTAAAATTGTAGCCAAGCTTAAAGGCTAGGAGGAGTGTACGTATGAAAAAAACTGTTTTGATGAGTGCAGCGAAAAAAGCGCGCATTGCTTTGGCTGTGATGGCGGTGTTTGGTATGAGCTTCGTGGGGGCGCAGAGTGCATTTGCGGAGATAGAGATTACAGGAACGAATAATACGATTACTGATGCGAAGGATTCTAGTATGGTAATTGGTACTGAAAATGTGCTTACTGGCGGAGTGGTTGATGGGGAAAAGACAGAATTCACTGTGCTTGGTGGGAAAAATAAATATGAATTTGTTTCGTTTTATTCTAATGAAAATTTAAAAAATAATATAACGATATTAGGTAATGGAAATGATATTAAAGGTGTATATGCTACTGTAATAGGCAATGATAACAAAGGTAATCTTAAAGATGATTTGGTGTTGGGAAATGGAAATACTTTGCCTTATTCTCCTCCCCTTGGAACTAACGTTGTCGTTGGTAATAACATGAATATTTCAACAGGATGGAATGTTGTTGTTGGTTACAATACAACGATAAGTGACGGTGCGTACAATTCAGTTGTTATAGGTAACGGTAATGACCTTATTGGTGACGGTGCACATGCAGTTGTTGTGGGAAACGGTATTACATCTGAAAGTTATGGAGGTGTGGCGATTGGACTTTGGTCTAAACTAGGACGTTGCGCTTCTATTACATTAGGAGCTGATTCTAAGTCTACAGGTGAATATTCTGATGCATTTGGTCGACTTTCAAAAGCAACAGGTAAATATTCTGTTGCGCTTGGCGATGACTCAACTGCTGATGAAGATTATACTGTTTCTGTTGGTGGTATGCATGAAGTACAGGTTGGTAATGCTCCTTCTGGTGATGCTATAATGGAAGAACAATGGCTAAGAAGACGAATCACTAATGTTGCTGATGGTGATGCGGATAGCGACGCTGCGACTGTCGGACAGGTTAAGAGCATGATTGCGGCAGGCGGCGCAGGCTCAATCACAACCGAAAAGTTCAATGAAATGCTGAACAATAATGACGCTTTTAACAGCTTAAAAAACAATATGAATGGTAAGGCAGACGTTGATGGCGGTAATATTGATAAATCTCAATGGGCAAATAAGCTGGGAACTGGTACTATCGCAAATGGCGAAACTGTTTATAATAAGATTGGTGATACAAGTAAGCTGACGAACGCAAACTTAGGTAATAATCTGTCTGACGCTGTAGTGAAGGTGAACACAAAAGCAGAAGACAACAAGAAGAAAATTGGCGATACTACTAAGCTGACTACCGCAGGCTTAGGCGATAATTTGTCTGATGCTGTGGTGAAGGTGAACAACAAGGTTGGCACTGCTGATGAGCTGAAGGCGTTGAAGGACGCAGGCTTGGGCGATAACCTTGCACAGGCAACTGCTGCTGTTAACAAAAAGGCAGATAAGAACGCAGAGGATATTAATAAGGTCAACGGCCGTGTAGACGAGCTGGGCGGCGCAGTAGCTAAGCTGGACAGCAGGGTGAACAAGGTTGGCGCTGGTGCGGCAGCTCTGGCAGCATTGCATCCGATGGAGTTTGACTCTGACAACAAGCTGTCCTTCGCAGCAGGCGTAGGCAACTACCGTGGCACGAACGCTGCGGCAATCGGCGCGTTCTATCGTCCGAGCGAGCAGGTTATGTTCAGCATTTCCGGCAACATGGGCAACGGCGAGAACATGGTGAACGCAGGCGTAAGCTTCGCGCTCGACCGTCCGAGCAAAACGCCGACCACGAAGGCTGCTTTGGTAAAGACCGTAGTGGCTCAGAATGAGCAGATTGCAGCGCTGAATGAGACTTTGGCAGAGCAAAATGAAAAGATTGCAAGACTTGAGGCTATGGTGGAGAAGCTGGCGGCTCAAGGTAAGTAATTGGTTCCTGTAATGTAAAAAATGAAGAGAGCACCTGTCAGAGGAGATGTCCTTTGGCAGGTGCTTTTTTGATACAAAATAAAAACATACAACGCAAACTTCACAGTTTGTTCGTTGTATGTTTAGAAACAGTATGATAAAATATTGTGCAAGACAACCGTGCTAGAGGGTGGCATCGCCAAAATTCTTCGGAATGGAGGTGATGTCTATGGTATATTTCAGCTTTCAGGATTTAATGTCCTTTGGAATTTTTATCGTGGCATTGCTGACGTTCATTTTTCAGAACAGAAAGTAACCGTTACGGACATAGAAAAACCGCCCCAGTACTTTGACGAGTGAACGGGCGGTATTTTCTACCTTGTTAACTTGGCAACCCACCTTGTGGGCGGTTGTCTTCTTGTCTATAATATAGCACAAAGATAATATTTTAGCAAGCATTGGTTTGTGAATTTTGATGGCCTTGGAGTGTTGATGAAACTGGCGAAGCTTTTGGCGATGGCTCACATATCGTTTATGTGAATGCTGCCTGTCAGGACGACACGCCGCTCGGCAGGCTGATGCAGGATTTTAATTGCAGTAATCCTGCGAAGATGTATTATAAAGAACTGGCAGATACAGTGAATTATTTTAAGAGTACGAAGGAGGGCGAGATTGACATGACGGATATTATTGAAGCTTACGCAGAGAATAAGGCGGCAAAAGCTGCAGAAGAGATGGCTCATCAGCGCAATGTTGAGGTTGCGAAGGATATGCTTGCAGATAATATGAGCATTGAAAGTGTTGCGCGTTATTCCAAGCTTTCTGAAGAAGAAGTGCGTGCGCTGGCGGCTAAGCAGAGCGCGTAGTATTGAGTGAAACTAAAGATCTGCGGCTTTACGGAAGTAAGGCTGCAGGTCTTTTTCTTTGCGCCATGTCCTTTGTAATTTACAAAAACGTTTCACACAAGCGTCTGCATTTTTGTTAGAATATAAGTGTATAAATTTGCTTAATATAAGGAGCTGATAAATATGAATACAGAATTACAGGCTTTGATGGAACGCAGAAGCATTCGCAGCTATAAGCCCGACATGGTGCCGCAGGAGCTGATTGACCAGGTTATTGAGGCAGGCCTTTACGCTGCCAGCGGCCATGGCGAGCAGGATTCGATTATCGTTGCGGTTACGAATAAAGAGGTGCGCGACAAGCTGTCGCAGATGAACCGTGCTATCATGGGTACGAAGAGTGATACCTTTTATGGTGCGCCGGTTGTTTTGATTGTGCTGGCGCCGAAGAGCAACAAGAATGGTATTTATGACGCAAGCCTTATCATGGGCAATCTGATGCAGGCAGCTCATGCTGTAGGCTTAGGCAGTTGCTGGATTAACCGTGCTAAGCAGGAGTTTGAGAGCGAGGAAGGCAAGCAGCTGCTCAAGGAGTGGGGCATTGAGGGCGAGTATGAGGGCGTTGGCCACTGCATTCTCGGCTATATTAACGGCAAGGTGCCGCCTGCGTTAAAGCGTAAGCCGAACCGTGTTTTCTATGTAAAATAAAATTTTTGAGGGGCTGTCGCGTTGGCGATGGCCTTTCTTGCTTTTTTGCGACCTTTTTGTGAAAAGCAAAAATAAAAAAAGGATTTTCGATGCTTCGGGAAGAATTAAATATAGTTACAGAAGCAGCTGCGTTTACCCCAGCCAGATTGCTTCTTAAAGCTGAGTAAGGGAGGCTGCGGGATGATTATCGGCGTGGGCTGTGATATAATTGAAATTGAACGGATTTCCCGGGCAATAGAGCGAGCTGCCTTCGTG
>CAKSEC010000035.1 GCA_934446355.1 uncultured Oscillospiraceae bacterium
TCGCTGCTGCGTGGAGCGCTTCCGGTAGGTCTGAAATTCGTGCTGCGGTTTATTTTCAGGGCAGCAAAGGAGTACCCCAACGAGTGCGAGCAGACAAGAAAGGACATAGACAACAGGCTCTCCGCTGCGCTGAAAGAGTGGATCTCGGACGGTCGATAACACGCAGCCGCCGCTGAAAAGAAAAACAGCCCGCCCCTGACCTTGACCGGTTCAGGGAGCGGGCTTTCATTTGTCTTTATCGTTTCGGTATTCGATATAGACGAAAAGGGGCTGATCTACGATCTGGACATTCTTAGAGTAATACGCAAACCCCAAATATTCTCTGGTCAAAATGCCGAATAAAAAATCGTGCCAGATTTTTATTTGTTATAACACTAATTGCAAAAGCTAACAAACCGCACAAGAGCGCGGATTCAGGGCGCTCAGAGGGTGCGCGCAGGAAAATGACCTATAACAAAACACTGCCGTAAAACCGCACTGCTACGCCGTTTGTTGCCTTGCGCATATTAACCAAAACATCTGCAGAGCGCAAATAAACTGTATCAAAAAAGGCACTGTTTTTGCTTGACATATCTTTTTCGTTGTGATATACTCAAATCATCAGCTGACAGGCGAATACCCACAATCCTTAAAAACTATTGTGCATATTCAACAAGGAGAAAAAACATGACGAAAACAGTATCTTTTCCCGAACTCATTAACGCTCGTTTCGCAGAGATCGCAGGCAGCGCCGACCCTCAGACTGTACTTACCCTGAAAGGCTTCACAGCGCCTGAGATAAGCTCTGTCTGCTCGGCTGCCGGAAAGCTTGGCTTTGATGTGCTCGTTCCGGAGGCTGCACCTCTCGACATAAACGGCATTGAGAACAACGCAAGGACGTTTCTGGTGTCGCTTATGACTCCCGGCGGCAAGCCGATGATCTGCCTTTATGAGCAGTACCTTTCAGTATGCGACACGCTGAACGGCGGCGTCAAACTCACCGACCGCAGATTTGTTATCGTGGACAACAACCTGTTCGCGTCAGTAAGTCCGGCGCTCATTCCTGAGGAAACTGCAAAGGAACTCGCAGCTTACTTCGACAGCGAAAGCACCGCCGACCCCGAAAAGCTTGCAGTATACACGAAATACTATTCCGACGCCGACCGCCTCGGAACCAGCGGGTACGGCGTGCGGCACATCAACAAGCACACTGACGAGAAGCTTCAGGTGATTCCGTTCTTTCCGGCAATGAGATTTGAGCAGCTTCCCGAAGCAGACTGCGGAAACGAACTGGAAGTTCTTTCGGACGAGATGTGGCAGTATGTACTTGACCTGCAGAACGGCGCAGTTCCCGAACCGGTGACGATAGTCTGCGGAGAAAACAATACCGGCGACCGTGCCGCGGCTTCCCTTGCCGGAGTTCTTGCGGCGCTCGGCGTGGATTTTGGCATAAAGAAAAGCAATTCCTTTGAGGAGATAGTATCTTCATCGAGGTCATTTCTTCCGCTTCTTCAGCGTATGCACGGAGAAAACGCACAGTTCCGTATGCTGAAATTCTACAAGAGCCCGAATTTCTCGCATGATACAGTGGAGATATCGCAGGAAGCGGTGATATCCGATATCGTGAATCAGGGCGAAAGGGCTCTTTCCGGCGATAAATCCCACAAGAACCTCTTTATAACCGCTCCCACTGGCGCAGGAAAATCGCTGCTGTTCCAGCTTCCGGCTATCCACCTTGCGGAGCAGCACAATGCCGTGACTATCGTTGTCAGCCCGCTTATCGCGCTGATGAAAGATCAGGTCGAGGGTCTGGAGGAACGCGGGGTTGACTGCGCAACTTTCCTTAATTCCACGATATCCTATGAGGAGCGCGAGAACCGCAGCGCGCAGATAAAGAACGGCGAAAAGTCCATCGTGTACCTTGCGCCGGAACTTCTTCTCTCCTGCCCGCTGGAAACTCTTCTCGGCGACAGAAAGCTTGGTCTGTTCGTGGTCGATGAAGCGCATACAGTGACGTCATGGGGACGTGATTTCCGTGTGGATTACTGGTTCCTTGGGGATTACCTCAAAAAGGCACGCAGGAGCGGACTGGTGTTCCCGGTGCTGTGCCTTACTGCGACTGCAGTTTACGGCGGAACAGAGGACGTCGTAAACGAAACCATCAGCACTCTGGGACTTAAAAATACCCGCATTCTTCTCGGAAATGTCCGCCGTGAAAATATCGACTTCGATATCCGCAGCTTTGAAAAGGGTTCGACAGGCTCATACGAGGAAGCAAAGCTGGATCACTCCGCAAAGGTTATCGGTGAATATGTGAACGAGCACCGCAAATCGCTGGTTTACTGCCCTTACACAACGCAGGTGAGCGAACTGTGGAAGCGCACTGATACTGCCGTTCGTGAACAGGTGGGATTCTATCACGGTCAGCTTGGAAAAGACCTCAAGGAGCATTATCAGGAATCCTTCCGCAGCGGAAAGATAACCTCGATGATCTGCACAAAGGCTTACGGCATGGGCATCGACGTGAAGAACATAACCGACTGCTATCATTTTGCGCCGTCCGGCAATCTTGCAGACTATATTCAGGAGATAGGCCGTATTGCCCGTGACAGAAACGCTCACGGCACTGCGAGAATAGACTTCAATCCTTCCGATATGCGCTATACGAGGGTGCTGCACGGAATATCCGGACTGAAACAGTATCAGCTGAAAGAAATGCTCCGCAAGCTGTACGATATCTATTCCGTGAAGAATCACCGAAATTTGCTGATAGCTCCTGATGTGTTCGGTTATCTGTTCGATTCGGATATTGAAAACAAGGTGAAGAACGGACTGCTCCTGCTGTCCAAGGATCTCGAAGAGAAGTACGGATTTCCTGTTATCGCAGTACGGCCGAAAACGATGTTCACCAAGAGTTTCGTGTGCGTTGCTCCGGATTTTGAGCACAAGTTCCTGCAGAAGTACAGCCACGCAGTGAGAAAACTCAGCGACAATACCGGCGACAAGAGCGGCTACAGAAACGCCGGAAACCTTTACGAGGTGAATATGTCGGAGATATGGGAGAACGAGTTCAGCGACCTCACGTTTGCAGATTTCAAGCGCAGGTTCTTTGACGGCGATCTGTTCTCTGAAAACGGCTCAAAGCAGTTCTGGCCGCGCATGAAGCTGTCCATTCACTATAAGGAAAGCTACGAGCAGGCAGTGAATACGCTGTCGGCGGTGCTCGGAAAGCTGAGCGAGGTATTCTCGCAGCTTCAGGACGGCGGGTTATTTGAGTTCGAGGATTTCCGCAGGCAGATGAAAGCTGCGCTTGAGGGCACAGACGTTGATATCGCCGGAGAGTTCCTGAGAATAATCCTTGATACGTTCCTTGTGGAGCCGGGCGAAAAATTCTCCAATGCAAAGAAGAACCCGTACAAGTTCATTCAGAAGCGCTCTAACAACGGCGAACCGAAATACCGCATAATCAACAATAACTATCTCGGACTGCCGTCAAGATTCCTCAGGCTGCTCAGCGAGAGAAAACCGGACGAAAGCGGCGAGTATACCGCATTCATCACCACTGCCGACGGCTCTGAAAAGGATCATCTCATGCGCCTGCTGAACCTCATGGAGCTGCTGGGGCTGTCCTCATATGAGATACGCGGCGGCGCCAATGTCGAGGTATTCGTGAGGATCAACGACCCGATGAAGCTCAGATATCTCTCCGTTGGTAAGTACACCAATCTCATTCTGCATGACATCGAGAACAAGAACAAATCCGCGACTGCAACGCTCAGCCGCTTCTTCCAGGCAGACCTCACCTCGGAGCAGCGCTGGGACGCTGTGGAGAACTACTTCCTCGGCAATGAAGCTGAGGTAAGGGAAATGCTCGGCATTGACGAGTGATACAGTGAAAGGAAACCCCTCCGCAGTCATACAGAGATATGTCGAATGAGATCGGGCGGCTTTGATCTGCTTGTATCTTGTTATCGGGCGATATTCTGAAACACAAATTCAAGCCTTGTAACAATGATCGCAATCAAATTCAGGAATACAGGGAAAGCGTATCCTTTCAGATAACTTCGTGCGGCCTGACGAATCTCAGAAAATACTTTCGCAGCTGTGGAAAAGGGCAGCCATACTAAACATAAAATAATTGCAGACGTTCACCGCCTGCAATTACTTTTTTAAGCCGCAAAGGTGAGATACACAGCAACTCACTTCTTTGCGTACTTTTTCAGAGCAGCCGGCTCCTTGGGCTGATAGC
>CAKSEC010000036.1 GCA_934446355.1 uncultured Oscillospiraceae bacterium
GTTCTGCGCCATCAAGATATGCGCAGCCTGCCGCATAGTCGATTTTCAGCGCACCGTTCGTAAAAATTGGAGTTTCCTGCGCCGTATCCGCTTTCATCAACGCTAATCTTCGCTGCGTCACCCGCAGCCGCGCCAACAGCTCGTCCACGGAAAAGGGCTTCGTCAGGTAATCGTCTGCCCCAGCATCCAACGCCCCGATTTTATCAGAATCCTCCGTTCTGGCGCTGATCACGATGATCGGCATATTCGACCACGAACGGATTTTTTGGATGATCTCCACGCCGTCCATATCCGGCAGCCCCAGATCAAGCAGCACAATATCCGGATTATGAGACAGCGCCTCCATTACGGCGCTTGCGCCGTTTTGAGCTGAGAGATACCTGTATTCGTGAGTTTTCAGCGTCGTCGTGATTAAATTGCGCACCGGGGTATCATCTTCTACAACGAGGACGAGCGGCTTATTCATTTAGGTTCACCTCACTAAGCGGTACTGTAAAGGAAAAGATGCATCCATGCGGCGAATTGTCTTTCAGCGTTATTTCGCCATTATGTGCATGAATGATGGCTTGACAGAGAGTAAGCCCCAGCCCAAGACTTCGGCGGCTGTCGCCAATCGGATTGCCTCCGGTAAAGAACATTTCAAAAACACGTTTCTTTAGTTCATCCGGGATACCGGGCCCGTTGTCGCAGACATAAAGTGCAACTGCATCATCGTGGCGTACTGCGGTTATCTGGATACATGAGCCCGCAGGAGTATACTTGATTGCATTGTTTACGAGATTGACAAGGACTTGCATGATCAGTCCCGCATCCACCCGTACTAATAACGGCTCGTTACCGCAATTTACCATGATCTGATGTTCGGAACTTCTGCGGTCAATATGACGCAGCGCCTCTGAGATAATATCCTCCAGCACCTGATCGGATAGATGCAGCTTTACGCTGCCATCCGCTATTTTCGTAATGGAAAGCAAATTCTCCACAAGCTCAGTCAACCATTGAGAATCATCGTATATGTCGTTAAAAATACGTTGCCGAGTTTCCGCATCCAAAGCATCATAGCTGTGCAGCAGCGTGTCGGCGTTGCCGGAAATGGAGGTCAGCGGGGTTCTAAGATCATGGGAAATCGAACGCAAAAGATTCGCACGAAGCTGTTCGTTCTTTGCAAGGACGGCAGCTTCTTCCTTTTCTCTGGCGTTGCGCAGGTTATCCAGCGCCAAGGCACATTCACCGAGAATGGACAATGAAATGCTGGATTCAAAGGAATCCAAGGGTTTACCCATGATGGAGATGCCAATTACCCCGTAGGCCTGCTGCTGCGTCCGAATGGCAAGATAAAGATACCTCGCTTCAGAAAAATGTGTTGTAGTCGCTCCGGCGCGCTTGCGGTTGTGCCAGACCCAACGAACAACATCCGGCTCCTGTTCAGCATCCGGGACGCCTTGCGGCGAACTGTCGTCTGCCGGATAAAAACTCCCAGCCAGCAGCACACCATCGTGTGCAGGATAAATCAGAATATTGCGCCCCATGAGCCGCTGCATTTGCGTAGCGGTCATTTGATAGACATCCTCTGGTTTTGCAGCTTTTTGGAGCTGCTGATTTGTGTCAAATAAAATCTTGGTGCGGTAGACATCCCGTGCGGATAGCTGCGCGTGAGCTTTCAGCTTTGCGGCCAATGTTCCGGTCAGAAGTGCGATGCCCAGCATAATCGCAAATGTTATAGGGTATCCGCTGTCATAAGCCAATAGAGAGAGGCGGGGTTCCGTCAGAAAGTAGTTAAACAGAATCACGCTCAGGAAAGAGGCCAGAATACCGCAGGTATAGCCGCTGGTAAAAATGGAGGTCAGAAGTACGCTCAACAAATAAACTGCAATGATGTTCGCGTCTATAAAGCCTAAACGGGAGAACACCCAACCAACAGCAGTTGCTATTCCCAAAATGCCCAATGTCAGCAAAAGTTCCCGCACAGTCGGAACGGTCGGATGTGTGATCGCAACGGGCTTTTGCCGATAGTTTTTATATATATCCGCATCGGGAATAATGTGAATGTCAAGTCCCGGAGCAAGCTCAATCAAGCGCTCAGTCAGAGTCGGGCGATTCCAGAAATGACGGCGCTGCACACCACTTCGCCCAATCACAATTTTTGTTACGCCTGAAAGCCGTGCGTACTCCGCAATCTGCGTCGCTACATCTTCGCCATGCGTTGTGACGATCCTTGCTCCAAGCCGTTCTGCGAGCTTGATATGATCGGTCAGCCGCGCCAGATCATTCTTGCTCAATGCGGTACGATCAAGTGTCTGCACATATAGTGCTGTAAAGTCGCAGCCAAATGCTTTGACCATCCGCCCGGCAGTACGGACGATGCGTTCATTTGATGGTGATGACGACAGGCAAACAAGAATATGCTCTTGCTGTATCGTATTTACAGTCTGATCGCTCATGTGTCCACCACCTTTGAAAATATTATAACACGCAATTATGAAAGATTCTACCGCTTGTACTCTATGGCCGATAGGATTTCGTCTAAGGAATATGTATCAGAATCAAGAAGTAAAATTTGTGTGTTTGGGTGTATATCTCTAAAACGCTGCAATTCCGATGATAAATCTTCTTCCATAAGATTTCCAGGCAGAACAGTACAGCGTGGAGTTGGTCGTGATTCACATGCGCTATCATTCCACATTTGTTTATCATCGAGGATTCGATCCAGTCTCACCATAACAAACCAGCCGAACAGAAAAAGAAGCAGCATGGATACGATCAAAGCAACATCTTCCATATAAATTCACCGCCCTTTCAAAGCCGAAAACATTTCTGAAGCTGCTTATATTCGCCCAATGCCAAAATGGTTACATCATTTGTCAGCACGGTTTCCGGCTTGACAGACACATCGGTTTCCCCAGCCCGCTTAATTCCAAGAATGTTGATTCCGAATCTCCTGCGGATGTCCAACTCACCGATGCTTTTACCTCTCCACGCCTCCGGTACTTCCACTTCAAAAATTGCGTGCTGGTCGTCGATTTCTATGTAGTCAAAGATATGATTGGAACTGTATCGAATCGCAGCCCACTTTGCCACTTGCTTTTCCGGGTAGACCACATGATCGGCTCCATTGCGAAGTAGAAATTTCGCCTGAACATCGCGTTCGGCACGGGACACGACACACTTTGCACCCAGCTCTTTTAGAAGCGAGGTCGTTTCAAGGGAGTTTTGGAAATTGCCGCTGATTGTAACAATGCAGACATCATAATTCCCAATACCGAGTGTGCGAAGAAAATCCGCATTTGTGCTGTCGCCAATCTGAGCGTTGGTAACGAACGGGAGTACAGCATTGATTCGATCCTCACTCGTATCTACTGCCATAACCTGATGTCCCATCTGCGCTAACTGGACGGCAATATGCCGTCCAAAGCGACCGACTCCAACCAATAAAATATTTTTCATCATGAACCTCCTGACTTTATCCAACTGCAATTTGATCCAACGGCAGCTTTGCGGTTTCCGCTCTTTTTCCGGATAGCGCCGCGTAAATAAGGGTAAGACCGCCGACCCTGCCCAGATACATAAGCATGATCAGCACCATTTGCGACGGAATGTGGAGCTGCGGCGTGATCCCCAGCGTCAGTCCTACTGTTCCGACTGCCGAAGCCGTTTCATACAGACACGAGGAAAGCGGCAGATTTTCATATACGCTGATAAAAATAGCGCCGCCAAAAAACAACGCGAGATACATCGTCACAACGGTTGCGGCAGTCTTGACAACTCCACACTCAATCCTGCGTCCAAAAAATTGGGCGCTCTCATGCTGGCGAAAAGTCGCGGCAGCATTTGCGACCAATACAGCCAGCGTTGTTGTTTTCATACCGCCCGCCGTGGAGCCGGGTGACCCGCCAATCATCATCAGAAAAATCATAACAGCCTGCGATGCGCCAGTCATATCAGAGAGGATCACGGTGTTGAAGCCAGCAGTCCTCGGTGTGACGGACTGGAAAAAAGAAGCAAGCACCCGTTTTCCGATGGGAAGTGAAGAAAAATCCACGAAGAAGAAAAATATGGCCGGAAGGACGAGAAGAAACGCAGTCGTGACAAGGATCACCTTGCTCTGCATCCGATAG
>CAKSEC010000037.1 GCA_934446355.1 uncultured Oscillospiraceae bacterium
AGCTGCATCTGTCTGGACTCGAAAGACTATATGAAAATATAATGTTAGATTATTATATTTTACATTATATCATAAATATATTTTCCGCACAACTTCAAATAAAAAATATAACCAAAAAAATTACATAAAATTCACAAGTGAAAAAAAGAAAATTTAGACGTTTTTTATTTGCGCATTTTAACTTAAAACTTTATTTTTTTAACTCTTGTACGCAGTGAAAAGGTTTATTGACAAATTTCGCTGTATGCTATATAATAACTAAATAGTTTGTATTACGATGCATTTGCTAAGCTACTTAAAAAGGTTGAGAAATCAATTTCCCGACCGCACAACAGAATGGGAGAGTTATTCTTTTGAAAACCACATTATTTCAGATCCTTGTGCAGGGGATCGGGGCTATCGGTATAATTGCGAGTATTTTGTCATTTCAGTGCAAAGAACATAAAAAACTGCTGATTTTCAAAACCGCAAATGAATTTTTCTTTGCCATACAGTATTTTCTTTTGGGCGCGTATACCGGAGTCGCGATGAATATTATCGGCTGTACGAGAAATCTGATCTTTACGAAAATGGTGGAAAAGAAAAAGAGCACAGTATTTATGCGCGTGATATTCAGCGTCATATTTATGGCTTTCACGGTTTTTACGTGGTCAGGTTTAAAAAGCGTACTTGCCGGCGGGGCAAAAGTTTTGTCAACTGTCGCATACGGAAGCTCAAACACTGCTTTCGTGCGTTGTCTGATACTGATTACGAGTTTGGCGTGGTTTATTTATAATTTCGCAGTCGGTTCTTACTCCGGATGTGTAAACGAGTTTTTAACGATTTGCTCAATTATTGTCGGAATTGTTCGTCTTGATATTCCGAAAGCAAAAAATAAGATTAAAGAAAAAATCTGAGTTTGTTGATTGTATATCCGTTTGAATTCGGGATAATCAAAGTGCCGATAAGACAATTAGCTTCCGCTATCGCATTTTCCGCAAAAGGCAAGTTCGTACCTATAAAAAACGGCGGCGGATATATAATGTTTGAACTGAGATGCGAGTACGGTCATAGCGATATTGGATGTACGAACATCCGAGACTGTCAATATTATTTCAAATAAAAACTTCAAAAAGCGGCGCACAGACGCACTTCGATAAAAGGAAGTGTGCCTGTGCGCCGTTTGTTAGTGCTTTTTTCTCCTCCTGCTCAATGTTGTCGGCGTTGAGCAGGATTTGCGCGGTCGTCTTTTCATAATCTTCAAAGAACTTATTATAGAGATGCATAATGCTGCATTGCCCCACAGTCGCAGGGGTCTGTTTCATTTGCAGGCTTGCGGGTCTTTTTTTCACAGACTTTTTGTTTGCTCCAACGGCAATCGCACCGGACGAGACCGGAACAACTTCATATCCCATATTTTGAATGTCAGACAGCGCAGCGGATAGGCTTTTCGCCTTGACGCTGCGCTGTCCGATACTTGTTTTATGTGGCTTTGCCGTTCAGCCGATCATTTCTCAGAACGCCAAAGGAAAGTCACAATCTGCGCTCTGGTGCAATCCGTGTCGGGGCTGAATGTAGTTTTGGCGGTTCCTTTTGTGATGTTTTCTCTGACTGCCCACAGTACAGCGTCATAGTAGTAAGCGTCAGCCGCAACGTCAGTGAACGGATTGCCGCTTTCCGTTGTCGGAGAGTTCGCGGAACGCCACAGGAAAGTGACGATCTGTGCGCGGGTGCAGGTTATGTCGGGACTGAACGCGGTATCGCCTGTACCCTTCGTAATGCCGTTTTCCACCGCCCACAGCACGGCGTTATAGTAGTAGCTGTCGGCAGGAACGTCGATAAACGGCATGGTACGATTTTTGGGTTTAGGGCTTCCTGCGGCACGCCACAGGAAAGTCACTGCCTGCGCACGGGTGCAGATTCCGTCAGGTGAGAAGCGGTCGTCGGTTCCCTGAGTAATGCCGTTCTCCACAGCCCAATCCACAGCTTCCTTATAATAGCTGTCGGGGGCAACGTCCGCAAACACGCGGCTCAGAGGTTTGTCGATAACCTCCGTAAAGACGACCTCGATTGTATGAGTTTTTCTGACATTCTCGAATGTGTAGGATTTCACCGCGCCGACGCTCTTGCCGTCGATCTTGACATCGGAGACAGCGTAGCCGTTATTCGGTGTGAAAGTAAAGCTCTGATCTCTGCCCTCGCGGACGCTGACATCGCCTGACGGAGAGATAGCGCCGCCGACTCCCGCAGTCGCCTTTATGGTATAGCGGCTGTATCCGATTCCGCCGATGCCGATAATGCCGCCGGTGTAGATCCAGTGGGCGTAGACGATGGTATTTGCATGGAATACGGTATCCGTCGTGATCTTTGTGCCGCCGCTCTTTTCGGTGTACCAGCCGTCGAAGCTGTAGCTGCCGCTGCGGAAAGCACCGGGCAGAGAGGTCAGCTTCCGATTGGTGGTGGTCATGCTGCCGACAGAGGGCGTACCGCCGTTACCGTCGAAGATGACGATGAACTCGGCAGGCGCATCCTCCTCAAATATCGCCTTGACCTCCACATGGCTGTCCGGCATGAAAAACTTATCGTTGGTGATTACAAGCCCCGTCGGAGATTCGACCTGCCACTCCTTGAAGCGGTAGCCCTCTTTGGGCGTGGCGGTCAGAGTGATCTCCGTATTCGCCTCGGCAGAGGCGGGATTTGCCGAAGCCGTGCCTTTTCCGTCTGTGCTGACGGTGACGGTATAGGTGGCAGGGGTAATAACGCTGTTTTCCCACAGCGCCTTGATTTCGGTATCCCCGAGCACGGTGTAGGAATCTCCCACCTTGTACTCTGTGCCGCCGATCTCCCATGCCTTGAACTCCTGATCGGCGGGAGCGGTGAAGCCGCAGTCGGGCAGGATATAATTTGTCCCTGCCTTGACGGTCACGGAATCCATGCTGCCGCTGCCGCCACCTGCGTTGAAGGTTATTGTACACTCCTCAAGCGACTCTCCATCACCCACAGTAACCGTCGCATCGGGGCCGGCAAAGTGGTTGTGATCCTCCGCATAGCGGACGAAGTAATTGCCGGCGGACAGGTCGGTAATTTCGCCATCGGGACAGGGTATGTAGTCGCTGACAGCTTCTGCACGGTATTCCATCGTTGCATACACGCCGGTGATCTTGCCGTCGCTGCCGCCCTTGGTGGTGGGCGCGACACCGATCAAGCCGTTAGGCGCTTCCTGCGTGGCTCTGCCGATGCTCCACTCTGCGGTCACGGCGTCGGTGCTGCCGTCCGCCCATTTTTCCGTTTGGGATGTGACGATAACGGTGTAATCGCCCGCGTCCGTGGCGGTGTTGCCGGAGATGTCCATAGTGGCGGGATCATAGCCGTCCACGGTCGCTGTATGCTCGGAGCCATTGTAGGTGTAGGTTCCTGTGACGCTGATGTCGGGCTTAGCGGGATCGGCAGGGGCGTCTTCGGCTATCGTAATAGACAGCTCCTTCTTATCGTTGCCCACGCTGTTGAGGGCCCGAACGGTAAATTGGGCGGTTCCTTCCGCAGTGGGCGTGCCGCTGATCTCGCCGGTGGTTTGTTTCAGCGTCAAGCCATCGGGCAGCTCGCCGCTGAAAAGCTCCCACAGAATGAAGCCTCCCCCATTTGCATGAAGCTGATGGTGGTACGGCGTGCCGACCGTGCCGCCGGGCAGCGTCGTGGTAGTAATCGCCGGCGCATCTTCCGGACCGAGGAGCTTCACCCGGATCGCGGCTGTTACCGCAGGCTCCGGCTGCTGATACTTGTGCTCGTCGTTAGCGTCGAATACCAGCGTGCCGGGGATAGTCTGCCAAGCCGTGGACTGCGCGTCATAGGACGATTCCTCCCACGAAACCTCCATGCCAACCCTGAGACCGTCGATGGCCTCGACGACCACAATTTGCGGCAGGTTAAGCCCTGC
>CAKSEC010000038.1 GCA_934446355.1 uncultured Oscillospiraceae bacterium
AAAGGCGTGGTTCCGTAAGAAAACATTTATGTGAGAGAATCGGCGTAGTTTAGGCTACGCCGGTTTTCTTTTCTTTTTGGGCTGCTTGGGATTGCTCCCTTGCTTCCTCAAAATCAAATGCACCAATGAAGTTATAAACAATCTCAATTTCTCTGACCTTAATGCGCGGCTCATTCTCGTCCGGCGTGTAAACCTCGGAGATATAAATTTTATCCACAAACTCCCGGAGAATGTAAGCGTCAAGCTGCTGCATATCGGTGTACTTTCTGACCGCTGCAATGAACTGTCTGACGTTGACTTTCTGCTTCTCCTGTTCCTTGACTTCCTGCCGCAGATGTTCGACAAGATTTGTAAGGTTGGTCTGTTCCAGCTCATAGTCACGGGACAGTTTGATGAAACGCTCGTCGGAGAGCTTGCCGGAAATGTTATCCTCATACAGTCGCTTGATGATAACATCCAGCTCGGCAATCCGCTTTTGCGATTGCGCCAGAGTGTCTTTCTTTTGTGCCAGCTCCTTATCCCGTTCCCGCAGGCTTTGATCTGCGGCCCGCTGCACAAAGTCGTCCTCATACTGCGTCACATACTGAATGGCTTCCCGCAGGTTTCGCAGCACGATTTCTTCAAGGACAACGCGCCGGATAGAATGGGTCGAACATAAAGTGCGGTCTTTACGGTAAGTTGAGCAAAGGTAATATTCCTGTTCAGGTTTGAAGTGATTGGCCCGGCACAGGTACATCTTTCCGCCGCAATCCGCACAGAACAGCAGGCCGGAGAACATACCCATGTCGCCCATCTTAGTGGGACGGCGGCGGCCCTGTCGGATTTTCTGGACGATCAGAAACACGCTTTCCTCAATAATAGGTTCCTGTGTGTTCTCAAAGATCACCCAATCCGCCGGATCATTCCACAATACTTTCTTGCTCTTGAACGATTGCTTGGAAGTTTTGAAGTTGACGGTATGGCCCAAATAGTCAAGGCGTTCCAAAATATGCACTACCGTCTTTGTTGCCCATTTATAAGGGTCAGTTGGCCGTTTAGATGTTGTCGGCAAGTCGTTTTCGTAGCAGTAAGCAACAGGCGAAAGAACTTTATTTTCTTGGAGCCATTTTGCAATTTGCGTCGGCCCCATGCCGTCCATGCACAGTGCAAAAATCTTCTGGACAACGGCGGCAGCTTCTTCATCCACGATCCACCGCTTCTTGTTCTCCGGGTCTTTCTTGTACCCATAAGGCGGGATAGTGGTGAGGTGTTCGCCGGAGCGTCCTTTGGATTGCCACGTTGCCCGGATTTTCTTGCTGGTGTCCTTGGCGTACATTTCATTGAATACGTTGCGGATGGCGGTAAACTCGCTGTCCCCGCGCACACTGTCCACACCGTCATTGACGGCAATAAAGTGGACGCCGTACTCTGGAAACAGCATTTCCGTGTACATCCCGACTTGCAGATAGTTACGCCCGAACCGGCTCATATCCTTAACGACAACGCGCTTGATCTTGCCCGCCTTGATGTCGGCAAGCATCCGCTGGAATCCGGGCCGGTTGAAGTTGGTTCCCGAATATCCGTCGTCCTCGTCGTAGTGGCGGATGGCGGTATAGCCGTGATCCCGGCAATACTTTTCCAAAATCCGCTTCTGATTGCTGATACTGTTGCTCTCGCCGTCCAGCTTATCTTCTTGGGAAAGACGCTCATAGCAGGCGGTAATGCCCTCGGCTTCCTCCTGCGGCTGGCTGTGGACATAGAATTGCAGCACCGTGTTTTGGATAGCCGTCTTGGTTTCCTCGCTCAACGGCGCGTCATTGGATACGCGCTGAAAGGAAGTGACTGGCTGTTGGTACATTTGATTGTCAAGGTTCAAAGTAGTATCGTTATTCCGTGTCGCACGGGGGTTCCGTGCAATCACCATTTCCGGCTGTTTGCTCATAAGTTCCTCCTATTCCGCAGCCGGAAAACGAGGCATGATACAAGTATATTATACCATATCATGCCCCATCCGTCTGCTTGTAGGAAATGAAAAAATCTTTAATTTTTAAGTGGCTGCCTTGTTCAAATCGTTTTGGAGCAGCCGACGGATTTTCTTGACTGCGGTTTCTTTCGCGCCGTCTTTGACGGTCGCTTTCACAATATATCGAACGCCTCCGATCTCGTACTGACGTACAACGGGGGCGGTCTGGTTCTGACTTGTTACTGTACTCATACAGTAATCCCCCTTTCGCTTACATTGGTGTAAAACGAAATGGGCAGTACGGACGGCTGCTGGCACAGCTCCACGGGAATCTCACCCCGGCCCATGCTGATGGGTGCGCCGCGCAATGCTTTGAGGGCGTTCAACGCGGGAGTATCATTGTCTTGCCTGTACGTCGTCGCCCACAAGTTGCCACACTTGTTTTACAGCCCGGTTTGATCGCTCCGCTTTTTCCTACTGGAAAGCCTCATGGCGCACCTGCCGCACGGCTCGGCACAGACAGAATGTGTCCGTTTGCCCTATGATGCGCCGCTATATACGGGCATATTTTTCAAAGAACTGTGACGCCACAGACCTTTTGCTGGCGGGGAAAGGGTAAGCCGCTGCATCCAGCCGGGCGATTATCGTTAAACTTTAACGATAGCTTGGATCAACCTGATTTCTAAGCACCGCTTCATGTACTCGTCCACGCATAAATGAGGATAGCCGTCCTCGTCATAGAGCGTCCGGGTACACAGACAATTCATGTAATTGTCATAGTACCGAAGCAACCGTTCTACGGCTTGGGGATCGCCTGCACGGGCGGACACATACACTGAAAGGGGCAAAGGCTCTTTGCCTTTGTAGGCAGGTTCTTTCATCCGCGTCAACCTCCTTCCGGCATGAGCGCCATCAATTTTACACGCAACTCTTTCAGTGTTTTTGTCCTGTGGCGCTGGACGGCGCTGCGGGACATCCCTGTGAGGCTGGCGATCTCGCCGTCTGCCATATCCAGTACGCAGTACAGGATCAAAATGCTTTGTTCCTGTTGCGGCAGGTCGGCAAAAGCGTCGGCCACAAGCTCGTTGTCGATATGTAAATCGTACCCATGAGAGCTAAACACAAAGCTGTCGCTGGGATAGCGGTCTACGGTGCAGAGCTTGTCCAACTCATGCTGCGGCAAGTCGCTGAACATCGTTTCACGATCTCTTTGACGCTTCATATTCCGCAGATAAGCCCGTGCCTCGTTCTTCAACACTTTTTTGCAAAAGGCATCAAACTGGCCTTGTCCATAGTCGCGGGGGATAGCTTCCATCATTTTCACCCCCTTTCTGTTGGGGGATTGGGTGTTTCTCTCCCTTTCCGCTACTACTAATCCTGCGA
>CAKSEC010000039.1 GCA_934446355.1 uncultured Oscillospiraceae bacterium
AAATCACAAAACAGGCAGCGCCTTCAGGCGATGCCTTCCTGATTAAAATTAAGATTTTAATCAGGAAATAGTATAAAAAAGAAACCATTGCCCTCTCAAAAGGAAGGCAATGGCTTCTTTCTGTTTATACAATTTTGTGCAAGGGCTGGATGGTGATTCCGTTCTGTTCCAACGCGGTACGGATTTTCTTCACGAACAGCAGGGCCTTTGCGCTGTCGCCGTGGACGCAGACGGAATCGGGACAAATTTCAATTTCTTTCCCGTTGATGGAGGCCACACGGTGCTCCAGAATCATGCGGATCACTCTTGCCACGGCCTCGTCTTCGTCGGTGATCATGGCACCGGGCTTGGTTCTGGCAACCAGCGTGCCGTCGTCCTCGTAGGCCCGGTCGGCGAAAACCTCCGCCGCGTAGGGAAGACCGATGGCCTTTGCCTGCCGCAGCATCTCACTGCCGGACAGCCCCAGAAGAACTAGGGACGGGTCGAAGTTGTAAATGCCCTGACAGATGGCTTTGGCAAGGGCCGGGTCCTTTGCTGCCATGTTGTACAGCGCACCGTGAGGCTTGACGTGCCGCAGTCGTACTCCGGCGCTCCGGCAGAAGGCATCCAGCGCGCCCACCTGATAGGTAATCAGATTCTGCACCTCTGCTGGGGACAGGTTCATATTCCTGCGTCCAAAGCCCTGCAAATCCGGGAATCCGGGGTGGGCTCCTATGGATACGCCGCTTTTTCCGCACAGCCGGGCCGTCTTCGCCATGGTATTGAAATCGCCCGCATGGAAGCCGCAGGCCACATTCGCCGAGGAGATCAGGGGAATGATCTCCTCATCCATTCCCAGATGATACGCACCGTAGCTTTCGCCAAGGTCGCAGTTCAGATCAATTGTATACATACGCATCAGTCCTTCAGCAGAGAATTTTTCACATCCGTGATGAACATATGCCCCGGCGCATGGGAAATGGCAATGGGGGGCTTGGCACTCATGACCACGGACTGGGGGGTCACGCCGCAGCACCAGAACACGGGAATTTCTCCATCGTGAATGGTCACCGCGTCGCCGAAATCCGGCTTATTGATGTCTGCGATGCCGATTTTGGCAGGGTCGCCGATGTGAATGGGCGCACCGTGGACCCGGGGCATGGAGGCAGTGATGCTGATCGCCCGGATAACCTGATCCGCCGGCATAGGCCGCATACTGACCACCAGCTTGCCGTGGAAGATTCCGGCCGGTTCGCAGTCGATGTTGGTCAGATACATGGGCACGTTTTTGCCTTCCTCGATGTGCCGCACCGGCACACCGGCGGCCAGCAGCTCTCCCTCAAAGGAGAAGGAGCAGCCAATGAGGAAATAGACAAAGTCATCCTGCCAGAGATGGGAAATATCCGTGCATTCCTCAGCCAATTCTCCATTTTTCCATACCCGGTATTTGGGGATATCCGTGGCGATATCCGCATTCGCAGCCATTCGTTTTACCAGGCGGCTTCCAACGTCACCCACCTCCAGAAGGGGGCAGGACTTGGGATTTCTCTGGGTGAACAGAAGAAAGTCGTAGGCCTGCGCGCGGGGCAGAACCAGAAGATTACCTTGGGCGTAGCCGTCGCACATACCGGAGGTCTGCCCGGTGAGCCTGCCCTGCCGGATCAGCGTTCTGACCTCGCTGGGCTTCATGGTGGAATAGTTCATGGTTTTCACCCTTTCTGTTATCTGTACAGCAGCTCGTATTCCAGCTGCTTTCGTTTTTTCTCCGCGTCCCGCCGCAGACGGATGGCCTCCGCCTCCGTGACCCGCACAAAGCGGATGCGGGTGCCGGGCCGTGCCTGGGCCGCCCGGCTCAGGTCTGCGGAAATGACGGTGGCGATCTTTGCGTAACCTCCGGTGGTCTGCCGGTCCGCCATCATGATAATGGGGGTGCCGGAGGCGGGGATCTGCACAGAACCTGCGGCAATGCCGTCAGAGAGAATGTCCACGCCGTTTTTGCTTTCAATTATCTCGCCGGAGAGACGAATGCCCATCCGGTCTGCCTTGTCCGTCACGGTGTATTCACAGCCCAAAAACGTGTCGATGCCTTTTTGCGTAAACGCGTCATCCTGAGGCCCCAGCAGCACCCGCAGGGAAATGCAGTCGGGATAGTCCTCCGGGGGAGATACCTGCCGGGGCAGGAACGGGGCGCCGCTCTGGTTCAGAGGCAGTTCATCGCCTGTTTTCAGCTTCCGCCCCTGAAATCCGCCCAGAGCGCATTTGAGGTTGGTGGACACGCTTCCCATGACCAACGGCAGGTCAAAGCCGCCGGTGACGGCCAGGTAGGCACGCATTCCCCGGCTCGCCGCGCCCATGGTCAGCACGTCTCCCGGATGGACGGCAACGGAAGCGTAACGGGCTATGGGGCGGTCGTTCAGCCGGGCAGACATATCCGCCCCCGTCAGGGCAATGACGGTTTCGCAGTCAAACCGGGCGGTGATTCCCAGCATGGTCATTTCCAGAACGCCCACGCCGGGAGCGTTGCCCACCAGCAGATTGGCCACGGTCATGGCATCCATGTCCATGGCACCGCCGGGAGAAAAGCCCTTGCCCAAGGCGCCGAAGCGTCCGGAATCCTGAACGGTGGTCAGGGGCCCGGGAGAAAGGATCGTCAGTTTCATAAGCTTACCTCCCGGATGTCGGTCTGTCCGCTTGCCTGCATTTCATGGAACTGCTCTACGGAGATGGGGCAGAACCGGATATAGTCCCCGGCTTCATAGACGATAGGTTTGTCTCGGGTGGGGTCATAAATTGCGGCGGGGGTCCTGCCGATGAGCCGCCAGCCGCCGGGAGAAGCCAGCGGATAAATGCCGGTCTGCTTTCCGCCGATGCCCACGGCTCCCGGCGGGATCCGGGTCCTGGGGCTGTCCAGCCGGGGTGCTTCCAGTCGTGGGTCCATGCCGCCAAGATAGGGAAATCCCGGCAGAAACCCCAGCATATAGATGAGGTAATCCACACCGCTGTGCAGTGCCACCACCTGCTCCCGGGTCAGCCCGGTCAGGCGGCACACGTCCTCCATATCCGGCGCAAATTCCCCCTCGTAGCAGACGGGGATCTCAAAGGTCCGCTTTTCCCCGGCGGTATCGGGACGATACACGGAGAGAAAACGGAGGACCTGATGCTCCAGTTTCCTTCTGGGCAGGGCCAGCGGCTCATAGTACACCGTCAGACTGCAATAGGTGGGAACCGTTTCCAGAAGTCCGTGAATCCTGGATTTTTGCAGCTTTTCCGCCAGATACCGTATTTTCCGGTTGGTATCCTCCCGGATATCC
>CAKSEC010000040.1 GCA_934446355.1 uncultured Oscillospiraceae bacterium
CAAACTTTTGGAAATTTATGGACGAACGAAATAAATTGAGATTAAATTGCGTTATTCCAATAAAGATATTTGAAATTATATCCTTTTCAGACGACCGGTAGGAGGGGTATTTATGTTAGAGCAGCTTTTCAAATCGCAAATTGCAACAGTTTCTGATCCCGACCAATGCAACCGCATTACGGATGCGTTGGCGGCTGCGGGAATCAAGTTTTATTGTAAAACCAAAGATGTCAATCGGCGTAATGGGTTCGATCAAGCGAAAATCGGAACACTGGGTATAAAGCCGAAGTATATCACGGAGATATTTGTGGACAAAGAAAATGCAGCCACGGCATTACATATCGTACGCACCTTGCCAAATCAAGGGAATTTTTGAAAAAGCTATTGACTGTTCCCTTGGGGGTGGGCTTATCATACCAGTGGAGGTGATGATATGCTTATCAATGAAGTCTGCAAGAAATGCGGCCTTACGAAAAAGGCTATTGAGTATTATGAGGAACAAGGCTTAACTCACCCTCAAATCATGGAAAATGGTTACAGGGTGTTTTCGGAAAATGATGTCATCCAATTAAGAAAGACCGCAGTTTTACGAGGGCTTGGGATATCGGTGGCAGACATTAAAACAGTTCTGGCAGAGAATGACCATTTATCTTTTCAAAATATATGCGACAAGAAAGAACGTACCCGCCTAATGAAACCATGTCTTCACCTACTCTCTCCAAAGTGCGAAAATAGTACCATGGAAAAAATGTATTTTTGAGAGCAGTCTAAAAAATACAGAGACGCAGCAAGGAGGACTCCATGGAGAAGCAAGCATTGGCAGTACGAGAACAGCAATGGTATCAGACGATCACTACAGCGAAACAAAGTGGGCAGAGCATAAAAAGTTGGTGTGCAGAGAATGGCGTACCGCTTTCCAGCTTCTACAGCTGGCAGCGAAAAATGAGGAGTGCATTGTTGCGGCAGGAATCCGTCCAGTTCGAGGAACTTTCGCCCAGCTCGCCGAAAACAGCGGCGATTCCTCCCACCCAAATCACACTGCACATTCGGGATGTTACAGTTGAACTGCCAGCAGATCTGCCCTCCGACCAGATCAGCGAGATCATCCGGGGGATCCGTAATGCTGGGTGACATCCGGAAGGTGGAGCACATCTACATCGCCTGCGGATATACAGATCTGCGGCGAGGAATAGACGGTCTGGCACAGATCGTACAGAATCAGTTTTCGCTGGATCCCTGTTCCAACAGCCTGTTTCTGTTTTGCGGCAGAAGACGGGACCGGATCAAAGCCCTGCTTTGGGAGGGAGATGGATTTGTATTACTTTACAAGCGTGTAGAGACGGGCTGCTTTCAGTGGCCACGGACAAAAGCAGAGATGCGGAGCCTGAGCTGGCAGGAATTCCGGTGGCTGCTGGAGGGTCTTTCGGTAGACCAGCCTAAGGCAACAAAGACCATTGAGCGAGTTGTTCTCTAGGCTGAATTTTTCCACAATTTCAAGGACTGTTTTTGCAGCAGAGTGCCCAGAATTTCAGTACAAAATTCTCCTCAAAAAAGGCTACCAATGGTGGCCTTTTTCTTGTATAATGGGACCGGAAATGGAGGGAGCACAGATGAATAAGATCGATACCGGAATTGCAGAACTTCTGGCAAAGCAGCCCTCCGATGGTGCAGAAAAGGATGCTTACATCGCAGAACTCCAGAAAACAGTCCAGCTGCTCTCAGATGAGGTTCGGAATATGGATGAACTGCTCGCTCTGCTGCGCAAAAAGCAGTTTGGCCCATCCAGTGAGCAGACGAAACCGACAGAAGAGCAGCTAGGTCTGTTTAACGAGGCAGAACAGGAAAATAAACCGGAACCCAAAGAGCCTATTAAGAAGGATGCCCGTGGCTACCATATTCTGAATGCACTGGAAAAGTGGAAGCTGTGCAAGGGTGTCCAGATCGAGAATGTCGATTTCGACATTCCAATCGACCAGAGAAATTGTTCCAACTGCGGAACGCAGATGAAACTGCTGGGCAAAAATATGGTCCGGGAAGTCCCGGAATTCATTCCCGCAAAATTGAAACTCAATCGCTACTGGCAGTATACCTACTACTGTCCTTGCTGCAAGAAGGCAGGCAGACTGGCAACAAAAGCAATCCCTGCTCCGAAGCCGTTGCTAAACCACAGTATGGCTTCTCCTTCTGTGGTGGCAGAGGTGATCTACCAGAAATATGTAAACCACGTTCCTCTGTACCGACAGGAGCAGGAGTGGAAAGGCCGTGATGTAGCATTCAGTCGTACGACCATGGCAAACTGGACGATCCGCTGCGCTGAAGACTGGCTGGTTCCGATCTGGGAAGCGATGCGGAAAGAACTGTTGCAGCGGGAAGTGCTGCACGCAGATGAAACCACGGTCCAGGTGCTGAAGGAGAAAGGCAAAGCTCCTACCACAAAATCCTATATGTGGCTGTACTGCACCGGCAATGACGGTCGGCCGCCAATCGTCCTGTACGATTACAAGACCAGCCGCAGCGGAGACAATGCCAAGGCTTTTCTGGAAGGATTCCACGGTTATCTCCATACCGATGGCTATGCCGGATACAACAAGATCCCTCATGTCACACGCTGCGGCTGTTGGGCGCATCTGCGAAGAAAGTTCGTAGAGGCTATGCCGCCGGAAAGCAATGCGTCTACACCTGCACAGATCGGGCGGGACCTTTGTGACCAGCTCTTTGCAGCTGAAAAAGAAATACAGAGCCTTCCGCCTGAACAGCGGCAGGAAAAGCGCCTTGCGGTCGAACAACCGATGCTCAGGGCTTTTTGGTGTTGGCTGGATGAGCTCAGCACACAGCCACTGGCCGGCAGCCTGAAAAAGGCGGTGGAGTACGCGCAGGGACAGCGCTCTTATATGGAAAACTATCTGAAGGATCCTCGCTGCGAAATCTCCAACAACCGTGCAGAGAACAAGATCCGCCCCTTTACAGTCGGCAGAAAGAACTGGCTGTTCAGCGACACGCCTGCCGGCGCAAAGGCCAGCGCAGTGATCTACAGCATTGTGGAAACAGCAAAGGCAAACAACCTTGCGCCCAGAGATTATATCCAGTTCCTTTTCGAGAATCTGCCTGACATGGAGATCCAGACCCATCCGGAGCGTCTCAAGCAGATGCTGCCTTGGGGAAAGCTCATTCAGGAAAACTTTGCATGACAAAATGAGG
>CAKSEC010000041.1 GCA_934446355.1 uncultured Oscillospiraceae bacterium
AAGAACGGCAAGTGCGAAATCGACCCCAAGAAGGACTGCGCCTGGGAGAAGATCTATCAGCGCCTGGAGAAGCAGGGCAGAACCAAGGAATTCCTGGCTCAGCCTGTGCAGCTGCGGGATTACTCTGCCGTGAACGTAGACCAGATCAAGGCCTATGTGGAAGCGGCCCGTGCCAAGCGGTACGAGGGCTTCTACGGCGGTGTCCATCCCACCGAGAACAAGGAATACACCGAGCATCTGGCATTGCAGAAGTTCCCGGAGCCGGATACCGTCATCATTCCTCTGGCCATGCACATCGGCGCCCCTGCCAATCCCGTGGTACAGGCCGGTGATACCGTGAAGGTTGGCCAGCTCATCGGTGAGCAGGCCGGCTTCATCAGCGCACCTGTCCATAGCTCTGTCAGCGGCACCGTCATCGCCGTGGAGCCTCACACCCATCCCAACAAGGGCCCCGGCGTCATGAGCGTGGTCATCAAGAACGATGGCAAGAACACTCTGGATGAGTCCGTCAAGCCCAACAAGCCCCTGGAGGAGCTGACCCCCGACGAGATCGTGGAGATCGTCAAGGAGAAGGGCATCGTCGGTATGGGCGGCGCAACCTTCCCCACCTATGTCAAGCTGAAGCCCGGCAAGCCCATCGACGCCGTGCTCATCAACGGCTCCGAGTGTGAGCCCTACCTGACCGCTGACCATCGGGTTCTATTGGAGTTTGCCGACGACATCGTCTATGGCCTGCGGGCAATGATGAAGGCCGTGGCCGCTCCCGAGGGCGTGATTCTCATCGAGGACAATAAGCCCGACGCAGTGGCTCTGATGGAGGAGAAGGTCAAGCCCTACGACAATATCCGGGTGGTGGCCGCCAAGACCCAGTACCCCGAGGGCGCTGAGAAGATGCTCATCAAGAAGGTCATGGGTCGTCAGGTTCCCAGCGGCAAGCTGCCCGCGGATGTGGGCTGCGTGGTGTCCAACACCTCTACCGCCAAGGCCATCTCCGATGCCATCCAGAAGGGACTTCCCCTGGTGGAGCGGGTCGTCTCTGTCACCGGCGAATACATCAAGAATCCCGGCAACTACATTGTCAAGCTGGGCACCAATGTCCAGGAGATCATCGACCACTGCGGCGGTGTTACCGGCGAAGACGTGGTGCTGAAGATGGGCGGCCCCATGATGGGCGCTCCTATCAAGGACACCAATGTGCCCATTATCAAGGGCTCCAACGGCATTATCGCCATTGCCGCCGACCACACCGAGGAAAAAGAGTGCATCAAGTGCGGCCGCTGCGTGGACGTGTGTCCCATGGAGCTTCAGCCTCTGGAAATCTACAAGCTGGGTCAGCTGGGCGATGCGGAAGGCCTGCTGAAGCTGAACGTCATGGACTGCTTCTCCTGCAAGTGCTGCGAGTACATCTGCTCTTCCAAGATTCCTCTGGTTTCCAAGATCAACGCCGCAAAGGGCTTGGTTATGCCCTTGCTGAAGAAGAAGTAAGGGGGACGAAGACGTATGTTAATGACAAAACTGAAATCCGAAGAGGTTATCGGCTCCCTGGCGTCCGGCAAGGTATTCATCATCAACTGCCACGGCTGTAAGGAAGTGGGCTTCCCGGAAGAGGAGGCCAAGACCCTCCAGAAGAAGCTTCAAGCTGAGGGTAAGGTTGTGGGCATTCTCACCACCGACTATGTGTGCAATCCTGACGAGCTGGCTCTGCGGCTGCGCGGCGTGCTGGACAAGATCGAGCAGGCCGACGCGGTGCTGGTGTTCTCCTGCGGTGTAGGCGTGCAGACCATCTCCGGCGTGCTGGAGGACAAGCCTGTTTACGCCTGCTGCGATACCATTGAGCTGCCCGGCTTCCAGGGCGTGACCCCGCTGGAAGTGGACTGCGGCCAGTGCGGCCAGTGCTTCCTGAACCTGACCGGCGGCATCTGCCCCATCACCGCCTGCTCCAAGAGCCTGGTGAACGGCCCCTGCGGCGGCACCAAGAACGGCAAGTGCGAGGTTTGTCCCGACATGGACTGCGGCTGGGAGCGGATCATTCAGCGTCTGAAGGCTCAGGGCCGTCTGGACGTGCTCAAGTGCCCCACGCAGCTGCATGACTTCAATACCGATGAGGCCACCAAGGCCGTCAAAGAATCTGAATAAATTAGGAGCGAATAGAATTATGAGAATTACGGAACTGTTTGATAACGGTGAATTTGTAGTTACTGCCGAGGTCGGCCCTCCCAAAGGAATTCATATTGACGGCATGGTGGAAGAGGCCAAGGAGTATCTGTCCGGTGTCCACTTCGTAAACGTCACCGATAACCAGTCCTCTGTTATGCGTCTGGGCTCTCTGGCAACCTGTAAGGTGCTGAAGGACGCGGGCCTCAACCCCATCTTCCAGCTGACCTGCCGGGACCGGAACCGGATTGCCCTCCAGTCCGACCTGCTGAGTGCCGCCATGCTGGGCATTGACAACATCCTGTGCCTGACCGGCGACCACACCAAGATGGGCGACCATCCCCAGGCCAAGCCCGTCTTTGACCTGGACTCCGTGTCCCTGCTGCATACCGCCAGCCTTCTGGAAACCGGCAAGGATCTGGGCGGCAACGACCTGGTTGGCGAGCCTCCCAAGTTTGCCAAGGGTGCGGTTGTGTCTCCCTGCTCCGACTCCGTGGACGCACAGCTGGTGAAGATGGAGCGCAAGGTTGCCGCCGGTGCCCAGTATTTCCAGACGCAGGCTGTTTTCGAGCCTGAAAAGTTCATCAAGTTCATGGAAGCTGCCAAGCAGTTTGGCAAGCCCGTGCAGGTGGGCATCATCATTCCCAAGTCTGCCGGTATGTGCAAGTTCATGAACAAGAACGTGGCCGGTGTCCATATCCCCGATGCTCTCATTGAGGAGCTTCAGGCGGACAAGGAGAAGACCAAGGCCGGTATCACCGGCGTGGAGATCGCCGCCCGGATTATCCGGGAGTGCAAGCCCTACTGCCAGGGCGTGCACATCATGAGCCTGGGCTGGGAGTCCAAGATTCCCGCTCTGCTGGAGCAGGCCGGTCTCAAGTAAG
>CAKSEC010000042.1 GCA_934446355.1 uncultured Oscillospiraceae bacterium
ACGCAGATAAGCTCCAAGGTCAGCGGAGAGAACAAGCCCTCTGCGGCCGCAGCTGCCTGCTCAACAGCAAGACCGCGTCGCAGCCTGCTATTGAAAATGCGCAGCTCTGTCACGCATTCTTCGTCCTCCACCGTCGCCATAGCAATGCTTACTGCTCTGGTGATTGCCAAGCCTGCCTCCAGAAGCAAGGCCAGCAGCTTGCACAAACGCACTTCTATGAGCAGGCCATGAAAATTACCGCTCCAGCGGCTGCGTAAAAACCAGTGTAGCAGACGGCGTCCGCCTGCAAGCAGTGCAGCAGTCAGCAGAACCAGTGACAGCACGCCCAACAGCGGCGCCTCCAGCAGCAGCGAGCGCAGCCTGAGTACCAGCGCCAAGCTTCCGGCCGGCTTGATTCCCATGGCCGTATAGGTCTCTAGCAGCATTGGCAGGATATAGAAGCCGAACAGCAGCAAAAGCAGCAGCGCTGCTACGAGCAACAGTAATGGATAAATCAGCGCCCGCTGCACGAAGCGTCTTAGCCTGTCCTGCCGCTCATAATAATCAGCCAGCTGCAGCAGCAGATTACTCAGCTCGCCGCTTTCCTCACCCACCGCCGCCATGCTCACAGCAAGCCGGCTGAAATGCTCCGGCTCCGCAGCCAGCGCCTCCGCAAAGCTGCTACCGCGACTCAGCGATGTCCGCAGCCTGTAGTAGAGCAGCGAATCCCCCTCCGACTGCCGCTCTAAGAGCTGCAAGCCACGCAGCAGCGGCAAACCGCTTTGCAGCACAGCCGCCAGCTGGCGAAAAAACACTATCTGCTTCTCTAGGTTATACTTTGACTGAAGCAGCATCTTCATCACCTCCTCTCGCGTCTATTATACCACAATATTCTGATATTTCATATGATTATTTTAATTTTCATTGTGAACTTTCTGTAAATTCGTGTTATTTCTAGATAATTTTCGTTATTACTTATCGACCTGCACGTCTTTTAATGCTATAATAAGCTCAGTGAGGTATAAACTATGCAACAAACTATCTATAATTTTGTTACTAATCATTTAGATGAACATGGTCGCTTTACTGAAACTGTACTTAGCGACACCAACTATGAAACCATCCCCCGTCCGCTTGGCTCAGAGGATGCTTTCTATTATTCCACAAGCATCGAATCTAATATTCCTGTCGCGATGGATCTCGTCGAGCTTATGCAAAACTATGTAGACGAACCCTCGCAGGCAAACCGTAGCGCTCTCTACGAAAAGCTCAAGGGACAGGTTTTCGCCGCCTACTGCGACCCGTTCATGTCTAGCTACACGGCTGAGGCGAAAAACGACGCAGCCTATGATTTGGCACGCCGCTTCTTTTATAATGCCCAGCATCGCGAGCACGTAAAATTTGCTTTGCTGCTCTTTGGCATTTACGGCATGAAAAGCATCCACGACCAAGACAGCGAGCTTTGGCAGGACATCGTGAAAATCGCTCACTGCGAGGAATTCACCTTCCCCTTCCTGCTCGCCTGCCGCATCAGCAGCTTCATCCCCCAGCCTGTAATCTGGGAGCTTATCCGCTGCACTAATGCCTGGGGACGCGTCTTTGCAATTACCGACTGCCAATGTCAGGATGATGAGCAGCGCCTCTGGCTGCTGGAAAACGGCACAGATATTTCTGTTGAATATCCGCCGCTATCCATCAAGTTTATCACAGAAACAAAGCTTGAGGAGCAGCTGCAAAAGCCACTCACCTATGAGCAATATAAAAGCGCCGTTGTTATCGTGGGCAATTACCTGATTTTGCTCAACCATACGCCGCTGAAAAAAATAGAAGAAAGCTTCAATATAACCTCTATCGACCTGCCTAAGCTGCTGAAGCTGATTCTTGAGCAAGCGCAGCAGCACATCCATAAGCCTGAGGATATGCTTGATATGCTCAGCTACGCCCAGGCTCTGCGCTCTCTCATCGACGAAAATAACCTCAGCCAGCTCTCGCTGAACGAAGCGCAGGTCTTAATCGCTTCCTTCGAAAATATTATCTATAGCAGAGATATGACCGAAGAAATTTTGGCAAACCTGATTAAAGATGATGAGGTCAACTACACTCTTTGCGACCTCGCAGTTGAAATGGAAATCGACATCTGGCAGCAGCTCTTCGAATTTTGGAAAAAGCATCCCATGGAAATCGAGCTTTTTCCCTATCTGCTTTCCTACGAGGGCAGCGACCGCTCCAAGCAGGTGCTCAAATATATAAGCCGTCATCTGCCGGAATACAGTATCGACTCAGGCTCTCTGCTCGTACCGCTGCGCTACCTGGCCATCCATCCCGGCGAGGGCGAAGCCATCGTCTGCGCTGCGCTCACGTCCATCTACGACCTCACGCGCGGCATCGCCTGCGGTATTCTGGACGAATGGCCGCCAGAGCTTATCACTCCGGCCATCCGCAACGCTCTCATGGAAGGACGCAAGCTAAGCAACAACGATGTTGTTACGGCACGCATCGACTGCCTGCTGCAGGGCAAAAAGTTTAGAATCGACAAGTTCATGAAAATGAGCTAAGGTTTATAACAGCAAAAAAGGGACTACTGCCTAAGCAAAACGCTTCTGCAATAGTCCCTTCTTTTATTTTGTGCTCTTACGCACCATATTT
>CAKSEC010000043.1 GCA_934446355.1 uncultured Oscillospiraceae bacterium
GTATCGTACCTGCAGAATCTTGTAAAAAGAGATTTCTTCTTTGTTAAAGTAAAGGATCAAACACATCTGGCGATAAACCCGGAGGACTACAAACACGACATTTCGCTTAAGGGGGAGTTTATCCGTTTGGTATTGGACTCGGATGCCAGCGAGGAAGATAAGGCAGCAATCATCCGCACCGGTATGCAGGCACTGATGGGGGAGGAGATCACGCTATGAAACTGATTCGATGCCATATTGAAAACTTTGGCGTACTCTCCGACTTTGACTTCAGCTTTGCCGAGGGGCTGACCACCATTTGTCAAAGCAACGGATTCGGCAAAAGTACCTTTGCTGCCTTTATTAAAGCGATGTTCTATGGCTTTCCCCGTACTGGTGCCCGTAATATCGTAGAAAATGAACGCAAACGCTACGATCCCTGGCAGGGTGGAAAATACGGAGGCTACCTGGAGTTTGAAGTGCAGGATGTCAGCTACCGCGTGACGCGTTACTTTGGCAAGACCGCCGCTAAAGACACATTCTCGCTGTTGGATTTGACCAATCGGCGCCCAAGCACCCGGTTTTCAGAAAAGCTCGGTGAGGAATTGTTTCAGCTGGATGCAGACTCCTTTGCACGCAGCACCTATGTTCCGCAGCTGTCTGCCAACGATATGCAGGCAACTACTTCTATCCGGACAAAGCTGAGTAATCTGGTCGATGACACCAATGACCTCCGCAATTACGACACGGCAGAGAAGAAGCTTCGCGATTATCGCACAAAATTTCGTGCCTACCGTGGTGAGGGAGGAGCTATCAACGAATTAAAAGTAGAGCGCCTTAGGCTTGAAAATGATAGATATAAAGCAGAACAGCAGCGCCCGAGATTGCAGGAGATTGTGGAAAGCATTGAACGCTTGAATGGCGAAAAAGCAATCAAAACGGACGCCGTAAATAATCTGCGTGAAAAGATTCGTTTGGCATCGGACCAGAAGGCCCGAATAACCAATCAGAAGCAGCTGAATAGTCTGCGCTTGGAAGTCGAGAAGAAGCAGCAGTATCTTTTGGAGATGGACGAAAGTTATCCGGTCGGTTACCCTACTGCAGAGGAAATCAAGAAGCAGCGGGAGAATCTGAGCATTATACAACAGGAAGGTCAACGACTTCAGGCACTGAAACTCAGCGGTTCCGACAAAGAAATCACCGAAACCGAACAGCGCTGGTTTGCCAACACCGAACAGGTTGCCGCAGATATTGAACAATGTGACCGAGATTGTAAGGAACTTGGAGAAGTTTCTGCCAAGATGACCGCCCAGATGCTGCCGGAGGAGCTTGAACGGCTGGATGCATTGTCCAAGCAGTTTGCCGCTGGAATCCCAACAGAAGCAGAGCTGCAAACCTGTATGACAGCTGCCGATGACCTCAGCGATGCACAGCGTCAATATGCGGAACTATCCGTATCAGCGGAAAATCAAAAATATCTTGCGCAGCTTCAGGAACTGTTCAGAAGCGGCATCCCGGATGACAGCACACTAAGCGATTGTGAACAGACTCTCCATGATCGCGATGTGCTGATTCAAAGCCGCTCTGCGCACACTTTCCCTGACAATGAGCAAAAGCAATATGAGGCGTTGAAACGCACCTTTGCTGCGGGTGTCCCTGCTGAGGAAGAAATCCAGAGCAAACAAGCCGACAGCCGCCGAATTGCAGAACTGACGGCTAAGAAAAACACGCAGACCACGATTATACAACAGGATCTTCCACAAGAACTTCCTGCGCCTTCTAAAGCGCCCCTGATTTGTGGAGGAGTCGGTGCGGCACTGTTGGTTTTCGGCATTATCTGCTTTGTGATGCAGCTCTCGATCCCCGGCATCATTCTTTTGGTTGCCGGGTTTGTGGCTTTGCTCACAGCATTTTGGCTGCACACCAAGTCCATCGTCAACAACCAGACGCGGAACAATTCCTCCGTTATTACCGCAAGTGCCATTTCGGATGAAGAAAATCAAGAGTTGTACAACCTGCAGCACGCTCTTAATGATTTCCTGTTACGCTTTTATGATGATGCTGCCGACCCGGATAACAAGCTGGTACAACTGCGCATCGACAGTAAAGCTTACGCCGATTTGCACGCAAAAAAACTTGCGGCAGAGGACGAACTTCGAGAGATCGATGCAGAAATTCATGCAAAAAGCGAAGAGATTCAATCACTGTTTGAACGGTACTATCCCCACGATACATACCAGGATGATTTCGTAAAAAGACTGCGTGATAGCCTTAGCAAATACCAGCGGTTGACAGAAGAAGCCCGGACGGTATCCGCAAAGCGTGATGATTTGAAAGCAAGGATTGAGGACGACCGTTCCAAAATTATTCCTGTTCTGCATA
>CAKSEC010000044.1 GCA_934446355.1 uncultured Oscillospiraceae bacterium
GTTTTTATGGATATCGAGGTCAAACGAATGTCTCCTGCTGCTGTTGAGTTGCTCGACCAGCTCAGCGTTGTTTGCAAACGTTTCAACGTAGAATATGCTACCGCTTCCGAAAAGGACAGATTCTTTGTGGAAGCCGTTGCCCTGCATGAATGCCAACTGAAAAAAGCACACGAGCAAGGGCTGAAGCGTTCTGAAGTTCCTCCATTTCTTGGTTTGAAACGTACCGACCACAGCAACGATATGCCGGCCTAAAAGTTCGAGTGCTGTGGACAATGCTCCACCACAAACAAAAATTCGCAGATTGGAGAATTATGAGAGCAGAAGAATTGTGGAAAACATATTGCGAGAAAGAGAAGATAGATATTGATACACCTTATGAAGCGTGGAGATTTGGAGATGCTCCGGATAAACTGGCAGACCTTGTATTAAAGGGAATCAAGACTGCAACTGCATCAGGATATGATTTGTATTTTATGGAAGGAGAAGAGGAGCAATTACCACAGCCGGGTGACTATAGTGTTATTTTGGACGCAAAGGATGAGGCCGTTTGTGTTATTCAAACCACGAAGACCACAGTGGTTCCATTTGATGAAGTATCAGAGGAACACGCTTACAAGGAAGGGGAAGGAGACCGAAGTCTTGCATATTGGAGAGCGGTTCATGAAGAATTCTTTACAAAAGAATTTGAAGAAACCAAAACTGAATTCAATGGACAAACAAGGATTCTTTGTGAGGAGTTTCAAGTGGTTTACAAGGTAATGGATATAAACTGAATTTCTAATACGTGAATTTATGAAATTCCAGTTTGTAAAGGGTTTCTGATTATTTCATGATATAGTTGATGAAAGATAAGTGCCACAAATTAAGAAAAAGTTTTAAATTGTGGTACATTTTAAAGGAGAAAACAGATGCAGAATCATACCATAGTTACTTTGAAAAAGGGAGAGGGACGCACGATCAAAGCCGGTGGTGCGTGGATCTTCGATAATGAAATCGATACAATCGTGGGCACGTTTACGAACGGGGACATCGTGACGGTGCACGACTTTGACGGATACCCGATGGGAAAAGGTTTTATCAACCAGAATTCGAAAATCCGTATCCGTATGATGACGCGTCATGCGGATCAGGAGATTGATACAGAGTTTCTTCGTATGCGTGTGCAGAATGCGTGGGATTACCGCAAGCAGGTGATGGCAGGCGGCAGCCCGGATCTGAATTGCTGCAGAGTCATCTTCGGAGAAGCGGATTTCCTTCCGGGACTGGTTGTGGACAAGTATGCGGATGTGCTGGTTGTAGAGTGCCTTGCGCTTGGCATGGAGCAGTTCAAGGAGCCAATCGTTTCCCTATTAAGAGAAACACTTCTTGCCGATGGCATTCAGATTCGTGGCGTCTATGAGCGAAGCGATGCAAATGAGCGCAAGAAAGAAGGCTTGCCGAAAGTGAAAGATTTTATCGGCGAGGAATTTGATACGAATGTTGAGATCGTGGAGAATGGTGTCCACTATATGGTCGATGTGGTCAATGGTCAGAAGACAGGATTTTTCTTAGATCAAAAGTACAATCGTCTGGCGATGCAGCGCATCTGCAAAGGGAAGAAAGTGTTAGACTGCTTTACACATATGGGAACTTTTGCGCTCAATGCGGGAATCGCGGGCGCGTCGGATGTGACCGGACTAGATATCTCGGAATATGCGGTGCAGCAGGCTCAGGCGAATGCAAAGTTGAATCATCTGGAGGATACCGTGCATTTTCGCTGCGCAAATGTATTGGATGAACTTCCGATGCTTGCGGCGGCAGGGGAAAAATATCATGTGGTAATTCTTGATCCGCCGGCATTTACAAAGTCAAGAGCGGCAACAAAGAATGCGATAAAAGGTTATCGCGAGATTAATATGAAAGGACTCAAACTCGTCAAGGACGGCGGCTATCTTGCCACCTGTTCCTGCTCACATTTTATGACACAGGAATTACTCGCAAAGACGGTCAAGGAAGCTGCCAAGGCGACACACAAGCGCCTGCGTCAGGTGGAGTTCCGCACACAGGCTGCGGATCATCCGATTCTGTGGGCAGCAGATGAAAGCTACTATTTAAAGTTCTACATCTTCCAGGTTGTTGACGAGAAGTAAGGATTGGAAAGTGGCGGGAATGCTTGATTTATAAGGGCTGGAAGGCATTTGATGTTTACAGAGAAAACCTCGTAAAGTATCGCAAAATATCACAA
>CAKSEC010000045.1 GCA_934446355.1 uncultured Oscillospiraceae bacterium
GATGAGAACCACCCAAAACAGTACCTCCCCGGTCAGGAAAACCGGGGAGGTTTTGTATATAGGGAACTAATTTGATTCAACAATTCAAAAAAGTTCCCTATCATTCAGAACGTGCGCCAGCATTTGCTTCGCATGAAGTCCATGATCTCACCCTGATCCCGGCCCTCATAGTAGGCAACCAGCAGCCGCTTGAACTCCGGCACATGGTTTTCGGGAATCACGATCAGTCCTTGACCTTTGGAAATCAGGTAATGATTGGCGAAGATCACCGATGCCCGTTTGTTGCCGTCGCTGAAGATCTGGGTTTTCATGCAGTAGAGACACAGATGAATGGCGGTATCTACCGCGTCCTCGCCTTCAGACAGCATCCCGGATCATTCCCTTTTGGATGTCCAGAAAGATTCTAAACAGTAAGTGTATACGCCCCCCTAGCCGGACAGGCAGTTCAGGATCATGCCCAGCACCACAATGCCGACGCCCAGAAATCCCACCGGCCCGGGCAGAGCATCCCGGAGGAACAGAATTCCGCCCAGCAGGGTGAACAAAACCTCCCCTGCCTGGGTCGCTTCCACCACCGCCAGCTGCTTCGGATTGTCCTTGACCAGATTTGTGGCCTCAAAGAACAGCAGCGTCGCCACCACACCGGAAAACAGCGCGACGATCACAGACTGAAGAATCTGACCGGAGGAAGGCAGTCCGTGGGTAACCAGCGCGTAGCCGGCGCACAGCAGCCAGAAGGGCATACTGCAAAGGGTCATGCCGAAAACACGCTGCGCCGTCGAAAACCCAGATGGGCAGTGCACCATCATTTTCCGGTTTCCCAGGGGGTAGCAGATGCCCGCGACGAGAATCAGCGCCAGCGCCTTCAGGGAGCTTTCCAGATCCAGGCTTCCCGGCCGACTCCGGCAGCTGCAAAGGAAGATTCCCACCAGAATCAGCCCGGAAAAGGGCAGATTCTTCACCGGGATTTTCCCGCCGAACAGGGGCGTCAGCAGGACGCCCGCCACAATGGTGATCTGCCACGCGGCAGCCACAAACCAGGATTCTCCGTAGCAGGATGCCAGGGACAGCGGGGCGTAAAACAGGCCGAAGCCAACGGTGCTCCATACCAGCCAGGGAACCGGACGGCTTCGAATCTGACGAAGAATGGGCCGGACGGCTCCCTTCCTGCCCAGCAGAAGCCAGAGCATGGGCAGCATGAACAGATACCGCAGGGAGGCGCTCCACAGCCAGTAGCCGCCACCCAGGTTCATGCTCCGGTTCAAAAGAAAGGTCAGGGCAAAAAACATGGAAGCCAGCAGACCGTAAAGCATTGCTCTTTTCATGGAATTTCTCCTCTTCCGGCGGGAACGCCGTTTCTTGCAGTTATATCACGGAAGAATCAAAAATGCAAGTTGAAAGTTCTGAAGATTCATACCCGCAAAGGCCTGCGGATTTCCGGTCTAAAAACCGACGCGGAGCCAGGCGATGTGCACATATTTTTCGCAGTAATTTGTGTATTTGCACAAGCCAACGTTTGGAGAAACCGGGAATGGTTGCCACATCCACGAAATAATGAAATTTCAGCAGAAACCACTTGCAAATTCAAAATCCCGTGCTATAATGAAGCCAATCAAAACAATGAACGGGGCAATGGAGTCACCTGCGCGATAGGGCGCAGTGTGGCTCTGTTTTTTGTTTCCGATGCTTTTGTCTGAGGGCCCGAATTCATGACAAGGCGGAGTAACCTTTGTTTTGAGGAATTCTGTAAAAAGTGAGGGTTTACTATGAAAAAGGTAAGAAAAGTGATTTCCGCCCTGCTGTCCGCCGTCCTGATGACCAGCATGATGGCCGGCTGCTCTTCCAGTGCCCAGACTGCCGCTTCTGCCCCCGCTGCGGACAGCGCCGCCCCTGCCGCTGCCGCCTCCGGTACGGAAGACAAGGTGATCCGTGTGGGCGTGATTTGCGCCATGACCGGCGGCTCCGCCATTTACGGCGAGGGCGCCCAGCACGCCGTGGATATGGCAGTTGAGGAAATCAACGCCAGCGACTCCGAATATAAAATCGAAATTGTCAACGGCGGCAAGGTGGCTGACGATGCCAAGGACGCCAAGCAGGCCATGAACGCCTACAACAAGGTCATGGCCGACGGCCCTGAAGCCCTGGTTGGCAGCTTCTTCTCCTCCGTTACCC
>CAKSEC010000046.1 GCA_934446355.1 uncultured Oscillospiraceae bacterium
CAAAGGTACCGCGCCGCCCGTGGGCGAAATGACTCCGACGCACTCACAGCCATCCGGTCAAGCAGGGCAAACCGCACTGGCAGGAGCAGATTATCGTGCCCCCACGGTGGGCGAAACCGTTGTGCGGATGCTGCACCACATGAGCAGGATCTTCGAGGACAACAGCAAGATCGACCAGATCCACCGCGGCTTGCAGATCGACCGCAAGCGCCGTCAGGAATTGCAGCGCAAGCGATTGGCAATGGGACACAAGCCGGATGACCATGAGGAGCAGACATTCAGATAGCGCAAAGCAGAATTTTGAAAGGAAACATCATGAGCCAATTTATCTATTTCACGCCGGAGGAAAAGGCGCGGGCGCAGAACACGGATCTCGTGTCGCTGCTGCGCGCTCAGGGGGAGCGACCCGTGCGCTCTGGCCGGGAGTTCCGTACTCCCAACGATCCCAGCATCACCGTGCGGGGCAACAAATGGTTCGACCACTCCGCGCGCGTCGGCGGCTACGCCGTCAGCTTCGTCCAGCGCTATTACCGCCTCCCTTATCAGGAGGCGGTTTTGCTTTTGCTGGGCAGGAAGAACGGAAAATCGCATGAACAGGCAAAGCCCGCAAAGGAGGCTCCGAAGCCCTTCGCGCTGCCGGAGCCTTACGGAACCATGCGGCGTATGTATGCCTACCTCATGCGTCAGCGCCACATTGACCGCGAGGTTATTTCCGCCTTCGTACATGAAAAGCTGCTCTACGAGGACAAGCATCACAACTGTGTTTTCGTGGGGCTGGATGACAGCGGTGAGGCCAAGCACGCGCACATCCGCAGTACCAACAGCGAGGGACGGGTGTTCCGCATGAACATCGAGAGCAGCGCCAGCGAGCACTGTTTTCATAAGAACGGCACAGACAAGTCTCTCTATGTGTTCGAGGCGCCCATCGACCTTCTGTCCCACATTACCCTCTATCCATACGGCTGGCAGGAACACAGCTACGTTGCCTGCTGCGGGCTCTCCATCCAGCCGGTGCTGGAGCGGCTGCGGCAGAATCCAAAGCTGGACATGGTGTACCTGTGCCTCGACAACGATGACGCAGGCAATGACGCCTGCGACCGTATGACGGATACGCTGGAGGACATGGACTTGGATGTGGAGCGGCTCTGCCCGGTGCGCAAGGATTGGAATGACGATCTCTGCGCTAAATTCGAGAAGAAGGAGAAAGACACATGAACGAAAATGTATGGCCCCTGATTTTGCTTGGCGGCGGACTGCTGGCATTCTTGCTTGTGGTGTCCTTCCTCTCCAAGAACTATTCTCTCAACAATTTCAAGAGCAAAACCGTTGGCGACGGTCAGCACGGCACGGCGCGTTGGGCTACTCCCAAGGAGATCCACACGACCTATCATGTGGTCCCGTTTCGCCCTCGCCGCTGGCGCAAGGGAGAGGATCTGCCTACGGTGCAGGGCATCATCCTCGGCAGCATGGGCGGAAGAAAGCGCAGAACCAAAAAAGGCGTGATCTCACAAGCCACGCACAAGATGCTGGAGAGGCTCCGCCGTCCTACAGCAGGGAAAAAAGAAAAGCGAAAGCCGAAGAAAAAGAAGTCAGCGATTTCCAAAATCAAAAATGTGGTGGAAGATCAGCGGGATGTCCGCGCGCTGGTGGACAGCGATGATATCCATTGTCTTATGATCGGCGCTTCCGGCGTGGGCAAGACTGCGTACTTTTTATACGCCAACTTAGAGTATGCCAGCGCCAGCGGTATGAGCTATCTGGCGCTGGACACCAAGGGAGACTTGGCGCGCAACTACGGTGCCATCGCCTCCCGGTACTATGGCTACCGGGTTTCCGTCATCGACCTGCGGAATCCCACCCGCTCGGATGGCTTCAACTTCCTGACGCTGATGAATCACTACATGGATATTGCGAGAGCAGATCCGTCCAACTTGGCGGCGCGGGCCAAGGCGGAGAAG
>CAKSEC010000047.1 GCA_934446355.1 uncultured Oscillospiraceae bacterium
GCTTAAGTGCTTTTTCAAATGAAGCGCACTTGACAGTTCATGAAAAATTAAGCGGGCTTACGCCCATGAAAAACGATATTATTTTTGCACGCAAAATAAATGTGCTTCTCTTCATGCGAGTCAAAGACGAGTGCTTCATGGCGGTGTTGCCGCCGCTTCATGTTGTGCAGCAACACTTCATAAAACACTCCTGCGGATTGTTTTTAGCTGCGAAGTCCGAGACGGGTACTGTCGCTCTTCGACAGTCGTCGAGGATGCAGGACGGCACGCCGTCCGTATCCCTTGCTCTCCGCCATAAAGGAGTTGCACAGGTGCTGATGCAAACTTTACGCAAAGAACTGAAGAACCAGGGAGTCGATACGCTGATTGGCCTTATCGCTTCCAATGAAGACGCCCAGCGGTTCTATCGAAATCTGCCCAACTCTGAAATCAAGGACGAAGGCATTTGAATAAATCTATAACGGAGAAGAAGACTATGAACATCATTGACAAAGAACTGAATAAGCTGAGTATCGCCTATGATAATTTCTCCATCTTGCAGGACAAGGATGGTATCACTGTTGCCCGAATCGTAAGCGGCGAGAAATCCTATGTGGTCAAGTGCTTCCAAAAGGACGAACACAAGCGGGAGATGGGAAACTATCGGCTCTTAGAGTCCCTTGGAGTTCCCACAATCCGGGTAATTGCATCCACGGATTCTGCACTTCTTCTGGAGGACATTGATTGTAGCCCAGTCTACCGTCTGGGTATCGAAGAAGATATGTCCGATCCCGCAGTTGTCCGCCGCATTGCAGAATGGTACAAACAGCTTCACAGCCAAGGATACGGTTATGTTTGTCAGAATGGAGAATCTATGTATGACGAGGCAGATTTCTTCACCCTCGAAAACATTGCCTCTATAAAGGACAAGACCGAAACCCAAGACGTGCCAGCATGGGGGCTTCTGGAACAGAATTATGCCGCTATCAGCGATCTGCTTCGCAAGGCCAGACGGACGATAACCTACAACGATTTCTACTATACGAATATGGTCGTTGCTAAAGACAACTCCTCTGCGCTGATGTTTGACTACAATCTGCTTGGCAAGGGTTATGCCTATACGGATGTCCGAAATGTATTATCATCTCTGTCGGAGGAAGCCGCGAAAGCCTTTCTCAAAGAATACGGTGAGTTTGACCCAGCGGAGAAGGCCTTAGATGATGTAGTGAGTGTGGTTGTGACGCTGCACCTGGCTTGTCTGCGTGAGAATTTCCCTTGGTGGGCACAAACCTTGCTCGACGAGCTTAATACTACCTTTATCGAAAAGATAGAGTTGCTGCGAAGGTTTCAATGAAAAAAACTGCTGTTTTGATTTATAAGTTTTTGTCCTTTGAAATATCACTGCCGTTAAATTCGATTTTTCCCGCGCTCAGCGGATAAAGCTGTCCTTGCTTGCCTATATGTATGGCAAAGTGGTGGGCAGAATTGACTCCACTAAGATCTGTAGCCACTTTGACGGCTCCGCCAGAAATAAAGCTGATACCGCGCGGTGTCAGCTTTATTTTTTATGCAAGGGATTCGAAAGCCCGTTAAGAAAACGCTTCGGGGAAGCGTTTTTAGGGCGTGGGAACACTCCGTGATAAACCTGACCCGCAAGCGGCATAAGTCGATATCCGTGAACCACCTGACCGACTGTGCCCCTTGCTCTCCGCCAGAAATAAAGCTGATACCGCATGGTGTCAGCTTTATTTTTTATGCAAGGGATTCGAA
>CAKSEC010000048.1 GCA_934446355.1 uncultured Oscillospiraceae bacterium
AGAGAACGGTCATGCCCCGCTTCAGCTGCAATTCTTTCAGCAGCTTCAGGATGCTTGCCTGGATGGTCACATCCAGGTTCCGGGTAGGCTCGTCGGCAATCAGAAATTCCGCGCCGCAGGCCAGAGCCAGGGCGATGATGACCCGCTGCCGCTGGCCGCCGGAAAGCTGGTGGGGATACTTGCTCATGGTGCTCTCCGCGTCCGCAAGCTTTACCTCCTGGAGTAATTCCAGAGCCGCCTGGCGCACCTGGAGCTTCTTCATCTCCGGATTCCGGGTGTGCAGCACGTCCGTCATGATCTGACCCACGGTGAACACCGGGTTCAGGCAGCTCATGGGATCCTGGAAGATCATGGCGATTTTCTTGCCCCGGATCTGCTGCTGCATCTGTTTGGGTTTCAGTTTCAGAAGATCCTGGCCGTCCAGGAGAATTTCCCCGGATTCGATCTTGCCGGGAGGGCAGCGAAGCAGCTGCTGGATTGCCAGAGCCAGTACGGTTTTGCCCTGACCGGACTCGCCCACCAGACCGTAGGTCTCGCCCTTGGCGATTTCCAGGTGGTCGATGTCCAGGACGGTTTTTGTGCCCTCGAAGGAGCGGTGGGTAATATGCAGATGGTTGATCTCAAAATAAGCCATGTCGCGTCCTCCTTAGTTCTTGCGGGTCTTGGGATCCAGAATTTCCCGGATGGCATCGCCCAGCAGATTGAAGCAAAGCACGGTGACGAAAATGGCCAGACCCGGGAAAATGCAGTACCACCAGCTGTCCGGGAAGAACCGGCGGCCCATGGAAATCATCAGGCCCCATTCCGGAGTGGGCAGCTGAGCACCCAGTCCCAGGAAGGACAGGCTGGCAACGGTCAGAATTACGCCGCCGATGTCCATGGATGCCTGCACGATCACAGGGCTGATACAGTTGGGAATGATGTGCTTGAAGATGATCTTCATCCGGCCGGTACCGATGGTCTCCGCTGCCTGGACGAATTTGCGCTCCTTGACGGAGATGGCCTGACCCCGGATGAGCCGGGTGTACCAGGGCCACCAGGACAGAGCGATGGCAAGGATTGCGTTGTTCAGGCTGCTGCCCATGACGGCCACCATGGCGATGGCGAGGAGCAGGGGCGGGAAGCTGAGGAACACGTCGGTAATGCGCATGATGAGGTTATCCACCCAGCCGCCGAAGCTGCCGGCGATGGCACCCAGGGGAATGCCGATGACAAGAGACAGGCCAACGGCCGCCAGTGCCGCGGACAGGGACACCCGGGCGCCGTAGACGACCCGGCTGAAAATATCCCGACCCAGCTCGTCCGTGCCCATCAGGTGCTCCAAACTGGGAGCCTGGAGCTTGATCTGGGTGTGAGTGGCATCGGCTAAGTCCTCAGGGTAGGGGATGATGTAGGGCGCCAGCAGGGCGCCGACGATCAGAAGCACCAGGATAATCAGGGCGGTCAGGCTCAGCTTATTCCGGGCGATCAGGTACAGGCTCTCCCGCAGGCTCTTGATCCGGGGCTTCAGGGATTGAATGAAATTGTCCATTGTAGTTCCTCCCTTACAGCCGCACCCGGGGATCGGACGCGATGACGATATCCGCCAGCAGATTCAGAATGATGTAGCAGCAGGCGCCGAAGAGGGTCACGCCGATGATGGCGGGATAGTCCAGGGTGGTGACCGCGCTGGAAATGTAGCTGCCGATGCCCGGCCAGGAGAAGATGGCCTCCACCAG
>CAKSEC010000049.1 GCA_934446355.1 uncultured Oscillospiraceae bacterium
GGAATGATCACAATGGATGATGCCCTGTATGATCTCTTTATGAGAGGTGAGATCAGTGCAGATGCAGTTGTGACCTATGCACAGGACCCGGTTGCAATGAACCGGAAAGTGAATTTTGAGATTTAACAGAAAGGACTGAGCTGATGCCCGGTTATACCTATATTGCCGTCGACCAGAAAGGTAAAGAAAAGCGCGGCAAGATGGAGGCTGAGAACCGAGATGAGGTTTCCCAGCAGTTAAAAAAAGACGGACTCTTTCCTGTTGAAATTAAAGAGCAGGGAGTTCTGAATAAAGACCTGGATTTTTCTATTGGTAAGAAAGTCAAGCCCAGAGATCTGAGCGTTTTCTGCCGGCAGTTTGTCAGCATCACACAGGCAGGTGTTCCGATGAAGGAAGCCCTGCAGATGATGACGGAGCAGACAGAAAATAAATGGCTCAAGAAGGCGACAGCCGATGTGCTTCTCAATGTAGAAAAAGGTAATACGCTGGCGGATTCCATGGCAGCAATCCCGGATGTATTCCCGCCGATGCTTGTCAATATGGTGGCAGCGGGTGAGTCTTCAGGTAGCCTAGATATGTCTTTTGAGAGAATGGCAACCCATTTCGAAAAAGAGGCTAAGCTGAAGGCGACGATCCGTAAAGCAACAATCTATCCGATCATCCTGATCTTTGCGGTTATTGGTGTAGTTGCAGTTATGCTGCTCTATGTAATCCCGATCTTCATTGATATGTTTGCGGATCTGGATATTGAGATGCCGGCACTGACAATGGGGGTCATGAACCTCAGCAAATGGACGGCCAGCCACTGGTACGTCATCCTTGCTGTGGTAGCGGCAGTGGTCGCTGCATACCGCCTTATCTATAACACAGATCAGGGACGGCTGAAAATCGACTATATCAAGATGAAAATTCCGCTGTTCGGCAAACTGACAGTCAAAACTGCCTGTGCCCAGTTTGCACGAACGATGAGTACCCTGATGGGAGCCGGTATTTCCACAACGGAATGTCTGGATACCTGCACTAAGATCATCAATAACATTCATTATAAGAATGCACTTCAGAAGGCAAAAGAAGAGGTAATGAAAGGTATTCCACTTTCGGAGCCACTTGCAGCCAGTGAAGTCTTTCCTCCGATGGTGTGTCATATGACCGGGATCGGTGAAGAAACCGGTAATATGGAAGAGATGCTCAATAAACTCGCTGATTATTACGACGAAGAAGTAGAGATTACTACCCAGAGCGTACTCGCAGCTATGGAACCACTGATCATCGTGTTCATGGCACTGATTGTCGGCACACTGGTAATCGCTGTGATCATGCCGATGAGAACAATGTATGAAGGTTTAAACAATTTGTAATAAAAGTTTATAAATTTTTGCGATTGGGAACCGCGTTAAAAGTTTCTGAAATGACCATATGGTTGTCACACAGCAAGGCATAGGGGCTGTGTTCACGATAGATCAAATGGAACGAAAAAGGGGGCTTTTCAAAAACCATACGATCAGGCAACAAAAAGTAACAAGAAAACTGAATAACGAGTTTACAACATAACTCCCTCCCCTCTGAAAAAGCTAAAATTTCAGGGGGGGGGGTGGAG